>NZ_JBEAAK010000001.1:0-1216150 GCF_040446535.1 Pseudoxanthomonas sp. Soil82 | reverse complement strand
CATGCACCGGCCGGGCTCAGCGGTCCTGGGCCTCGGAGTTGCGCCAGCCTGCACCGGCACGATGCTCCTGTAGGAGCCGATTCATCGGCGACCCGAGGCGGCTGGGATGCCGACGGATCATCGCGACCCGTGGCACCGCGGTCGCCCATGAGGATGGGCTCCTACATACACACATGCACCGGCCGGGCTCAGCGGTCCTGGGCCTCGGAGCAGCGCCAGCCTGCACCGGCGCGATGCTCCTGTAGGAGCCGATTCATCGGCGACCCGAGGCGGCTGGGATGCCGACGGATCATCGCGACCCATGGCACCGCGGTCGCCCATGAGGATGGGCTCCTACATACACACATGCACCGGCCGGGCTCAGCGGTCCTGGGCCTCGGAGTTGCGCCAGCCTGCACCGGCACGATGCTCCTGTAGGAGCCGATTCATCGGCGACCCGAGGCGGCTGGGATGCCGACGGATCATCGTGACCCGTGGCACCCGGGTCGCCCATGAGGATGGGCTCCTACGCACACACACATGCACCGGCCGGCTCAGCGGTCCTGGGCCTCGAAGTTGAGCGTCAGGTTGCGCTGGAACACGTTCTCGAACCCGCGATAGGGCAAGGGCTGGGCGCGAAGGACGGCGGCCTCGAGCGAGCGGCGGCCCGCGTCGTCGAACGGGCAGCCCGCCTGCACCTGGACGTCGATCACCTCGCCACCGGGCAGCTGACGGATCGAAACCCGGCAACGCTGTCCCAGCGGCACCGTGTCGGGCCGGATCCACTGCGCGGTCACCGCCTGCTGGATCGCCGCGGCGTACTTGGCGGTGAGGTCCTCGCTGGTCCCGCCCTGCCCCGGCGTGCCCTGGCTGGGCGTGGCCGCGGCGGTCTGCCGCTGCTGCACCTGCTGCAACTGGCGCAGCTTCTGCTCGGCCAGCTCGGCCTGGCGGGCGGCCTGCTCGCGTTGCCTGCGGATCTCGGCCAGCTTCTTCTGCCGTTCGGCTTCCTCGGCCTGCGCCGCCAGCCGGCGCTGGTTCTCGGCCGCCTTCTGCTTCTCGCGCTCCTCGGTCAGGTCGACCTGCTCCTGGCGGCGGCGCTCTTCCTGTTCGCGCTCGGCCTTCTCCTGGGCGATCGCATCGCGGCGCGCGGCGTCCTGGTCGACGGTGTCCGGCTCGGGAATGAACTCCTGGGCCTGCTGCTGCGGCGCCACCACCGCATCCTGCGGCCGCGGTTCGGGCAGCGGCTGCGGCGGCGGCACGGTTTCCTCCGGCGCCAGCTCGGTCATCGGCTGCGGCAACGGTTCCGGCTTGGGCTTGGGCGCATCCTCGGCGCGCTGCTGCGCGGCGGCGATGTCGGACGCCGACATCACCAGCGAGGCCTCGATCACCGGCGAGCCGGCCGCCGGCTCCACCTGCCGCTGCGGCGACCACCACCAGGCCACCCAAAACAGCAGCGCGACCAGCAGGTGCAGGGCGACCGCCAGCGCGAACGGGCCGGCCAGCCCGCCCTCGCGGTCGCCGGGATGGCGGTAGAAGGCGTCAGCGTGCATTGCCACCCGGCTGGCTCATCAGGCTCACCCGCGGCACGCCGGCCTGCTGGACCAGGACCATGGTGTCCATGACCTTCTGGTACTCGGTCACGCCCGGCGCAGCGACGAACACCGGCACGTCCTTGTTCTGGGCGACGAAGGCGGCCAGGCGCGCGGTCAGCTCGGTGGCGTCGATGCCCTCGGGCTTGCCGCCCTGAAGGGTCAGGAAATAGCGCCCCTCGGCGTCGACGGTGACGATCACCGGGTCCTTCTTGCTGTCGACCGCTCGCGCCTGCGACTGCGGCAGGTCCACGTCCACGCTCAGGCTCAGCAGCGGCGCGGTGACCATGAAGATGATCAGCAGCACGAGCATCACGTCGATGTACGGCACGACGTTGATCTCGGACTTGAGCTTGCGGCGCTTGTGGCGGGTCATCATCGTCATTGCATGCTCCTTCCGTCCGGGCGGTGCGGGCGGCGGATCATTCTTCGGCGCCGGCCTGGCGCTGCAGGATCGAGCTGAACTCGTCGGAGAAGCTCTCGTAGCGCTGCGACAGCCGGTCCACGCGGGTGGTGTAGCGGTTGTAGGCCCACACCGCCGGAATGGCCACGAACAGGCCGATCGCGGTGGCGAACAGCGCCTCGGAAATGCCCGGCGCCACCGAGGCGATGCCGACCTGGGCTCCCTGGCTGACCATGTCGTGCATGGTCACCATGATCCCGAACACGGTGCCGACCAGGCCCACGTAGGGGGCGGTCGAGCCGATGTTGGCCAGCAGCTCGAGGTTGCGCTCCAGCGCGCCGACCTCGCGGGTGTAGGCCACCCGCATCGCCCGTTGCGCGCCTTCCAGCTGCGCGCGCGGATCGTGCCGGCGCTTGTCGCGCAGGCGGGTGAACTCGCGGAAGCCGGCCTCGAAGATCGCCTCCAGGCCGCCGACCACGCGGTTGCGGTCGGTCGCCGAGGCGTACAGCTTGCCCAGCTCGGCACCGGACCAGAACCGGTTCTCGAACTCGTCGGCCTCCTGGTCGGCGGCCTTGAAGCTGCGCAGCTTGCGGAAAATGATCACCCAGCTGATCAACGAGCCGGCCAGCAGCAGCAGCACGATCAGCTTGACCGGCAGGCTGGCGCGCAACATCAGGTCCAGGTAGTTGATGCCACCATGCGCGGCGGTGGCCGCGGCGCCTGCCGCGGCGGCGGCCGCCTCTTCAGGCAGCGCCTCCACCACGGTGGCCACCAGGGCCAGGATCGATCCGGTCATCCTTCCGTTTCCTCTCTCGGTTCTATTGTCTGTTGCGGTGGACCGCCCGGGGCGGGTTGCAGGCCGGTGCCGGGTGGCCCTGGCGAGGGGTCACTCCTTGCGACCGTCCTGCAGCGATTTCAGTTCCTGGTACAGCGACTCCTCCACTGGGCAGGGGCGGAAGTCCTCCGCCCGCAGCGCCGCGACCTTGACCTCGGCCGCCAGCAGCAGTTCCTCCCCGCGCAGGATGCGCTGGGTGAAGACCACGCTGGCGCGGCCGACGCGGGCCACCTCCGCGGTGACCTCGAGCAGGTCGTCCAGCCGCGCCGGGCGGAGGAAGTCCAGCCGCATCGAATGCACCGCGAACACCAGCCCGGCCTGCTGCAGCGCCTGCTGGCCCCGGCCCATGGCCCGCAACGCATCGCTGCGGGCCCGTTCCAGGAACGCGACGTAACGGGCGTGGTAGACCACGCCACCGGCGTCGGTATCTTCCCAGTAAACGCGTATCGGAATGCTGAACATCGGCGGGCCGCATCGGATCGACCCGCAAAGCATGACCGCTGCCCGCTTTCGCGGCCAGCCCTGGGGCTTCCGTATCGGCAACCGCATCGCTTGTCGTAGGAGCCCATCCTCATGGGCGACCCCGCGCGGCCGGCGAATTCGATGGCTCGCCCGCCTTCTCCCCGCCTCGGGTCGCCGATGAATCGGCTCCTACAAAGAGCGGCGCCGATTCCTGTAAGAGCCCATCTTCATGGGCGACCCCGCGCGGCCGGCAGATTCGATCGCTCGCTCGCCTTCTCCCCGCCTCGGGTCGCCGATGAATCGGCTCCTACAAAGAGCGGCGCCCATCCCTGTAGGAGCCCATCTTCATGGGCGACCCCCGCGGCCGGCAGATTCGATCGCTCGCCCGCCTTCTCCCCGCCTCGGGTCGCCGATGAATCGGCTCCTACGAAGAGCAGCGCCTATCCTGTAGGAGCCCATCTTCATGGGCGACCCGCGCGGCCAGCGGACTGGATGGCTCGCCTGCCTTCTCCCCGCCTCGGGTCGCCGATGAATCGGCTCCTACAAAGAGCAGCGCCGATTCTGTAGGAGCCCATCTTCATGGGCGACCCCGTGGCCGGCGGATTCAATGGCCCGCCCTCCCCGCCCCTCGCCGGTGAACCGGCCCCCTACAGGAACGCGCTGTCCCAGAAGGGGTAGTCGCCAATGCGCTCCACCAGTCCTGCACGCAGCGGATTGGCAACGATGTAGCGCGCCACGGCGAACAGGTCGTCCTCGCAGCGGAGTGCGCGGTCATGGAAGGCGGGCTCCCAGAGGGGGCCGGCGCGGGCCAGCATCCGGTTGGCCCGGACCCCGGAGGCGGCCTTGAGTCGCGACACCACCCGCTCCAGCGGCATGCATTCGCCCATCTGCAGCAGCCAGTGCCCGTGATCCGGCATCAGCACCCAGGCCAGCAGCCGCGCATCGGCCAGCGCGACCTGATGGTGGAACGCCCGCACCGCCTCGCATCCGACGTGGAAATCGGCGAACCATGGGCGACGCCCGAGCGTGCTCGCGGTGACGTGGTAGACCTGCCCCGGCAACGACACCCGCCCGCGCCGCAGTGCGCGGTGTCCCCGGAAGCGGTCGTCGACATGCATGTCCATGCGGCCAGCGTGCCGGCGCCACGCAGGCCGGCCCAGCGGAGCACCACACGCCGGCGGGTAGGAATGTCCCGCGCGTCACGGTGGGCCCCGCTAACCCTTGGCGTGGGCCGCCCGCGGACCGGGCGACGGGCGACGGGCGACGCCCGCGTCGGCATCTTTCGCCGGGACGACGCCAGAACCCGGGCCAGGGACACGGAGCCTCACCCGGCACCTAACTCGAGCCGCCCCTGGAACCGCCTGCGGCCGCGGAGCCGACGTCTCCACACCCGGGCAAGCCACGGAAGGGCCAAGCGGCCGACATAACGACGAGTCGCCCGGTTCCGTGCGGCGGTCGCCACCCGCGCGCTGAGCCGCAGGACGACTTGGCGCGTTGCCCGAGCCGCGCGGAAAGGCGTTCGAGCCGCGCCGCTACGGCCCCGGCCGCGCCGGCCCGGTGCGCGGGATGCGCACGGTGAACACCGTGCCGGAGGGCGCATCCGCGCTTCCGTCGTCCCCGCGCCGGCGGCTGCGCACGCGCACCTCGCCCCCCAGCACGTCGGTCACCACCTGGTGGACGATGTGCAGGCCCAGGCCGGTGCCGCCGCGGTGGCGGGCGGTGGTGAAGAACGGCTCGAACACCTGCGCCAGGGCCTCTGGCGCGATGCCGGCACCCTCATCGGCCACCTCGATCACCGCGTACGCCGGTCCGTCGGCGCGCGCGGCCAGGCGGATGCGACCGGGCCCGCCGGCCGGATAGCCATGGGCCAGCGCATTGCCGAGCAGGTTGGCCACCACCTGTTCCAGCGGTCCCGGATAGCTGTCCATGACCACGTCCGGCTCCAGGTCCAGCTGCACGGTGACGCCGTCGATCGATTCGCTGCGGTGCAGGCGCGGATCCGAATCCAGCACCGCCTCGGCCAGGTCGAACCGGCGCCGCTCCAGCGTCGCCCGGTCCACCGCCACCTGCTTGAAGCGCTGGATCAGCGCGGTGACGCGGCGCAGTTCGGCCTCGGCCAGCTCGCCGGCCTGCCCGCCATCGGCCAGGAACGCCTCCAGGTCCGAGCGGCGCAAACCGTCCTGCAGCTGCCGCGACAGCCTGGCCACGCCGGCGCGCAGCGTGCCCAGCGACAGCCGGATGCTGCCCAGCGGGGTGTTCATCTCGTGCGCCACGCCGGCGACCATCAGCCCGAGCGAGGACAGGCGCTCGGCGCGCGCCAGGCCTTCCTGCACGGTGTGCAGCCGGTCGTTGGCTTCGGCCAGCGCCGCATTGGCCGAGGCGAGCGCGGCATTGGCCTCGCGCAGCCGCGCCAGGTATGCGGCCTCGCGCGCCAGGCCGCGCGCGATCACCAGCACCACCGCCGCGCCCAGGGCCGCGGCCAGCACGGTCAAGGCGGCGAGCAGCGCCTTCCAGCGCTTGGCCGCCGGCGCCTGCGGCCGCACCAGCACCCGCAACTGGCCGAGGGTGGGATCGGCATGGGCCAGCAGGTCGCCCTCGGCGCCGCCCCAGGCGGCCTGCAGGGTCGAAAAACTCCACTGCCGCCAGTGCCCGGCCGGCTGCGCCTGCATCGCCTGCCACAACGCAGGATCGAAGTGGCCGACCGTGCGCTGCGGGCGCCCGACCTGCCAGCCCCAGGCGTCGTCCGCCGTGGGTCCCTGCAACCAGTAGCCCTGCGGATGCACCAGGTAGAGCACGAACCCGGACCGTTGCGCCTGCTCCTTCAGGCGGTCCAGCAGCATCTGGCCGTGGATGTTCACCACGACCACGCCGGTCCCGCCGTCATGGCTCCGGAACGGCGACGAGGCGCGCAGCGTCGGACGCAGCGGCCGCTCGATGCGTCCGCCCTCGACGTTGAGGTCCAGCGGCGACAGGTGCACCTGCCCGGGAAGCAGGGCCAGTCCTTGCAGGAAGAAGGGACGGTCGCGCTTGTCCTGCAAGGCGTCCGGTTCCAACTGGACGACCGCGCCACCGTCGTAGTCCAGGCGCAGGCGTTCGCGGCCGCCTTCGTCGATCCAGCGCACCTTGTGGTAGCGCGGGCCGGCCTGCAGGAATGCCGAATAGGTCTGCACCAGCGGCGACCCGGCGGCATCGCCGGCGTCGAGCAGGCGCGGGGTCAGCCGGGCCAGGAAGCCGGTGTCCTCGCGCAGGCGCGCCATCCAGCGCAGGGTCGTCTGTGCGGCAGTGGCGACCGCGTCGCGACCGGCCTGCTGGGCCTGCAGCGCGACCGCGCGCTCGACCTCGGTCCACAGCAGCGGGAAGCCCACCAGCAGGATGAGCGCCCAGGGCGCGGCGATCAGCGCCATCCGCCGCGGCTGGGCCCGCACCGCCACCCAGGCGGCGCGCCAGTCGCGCCGGAACGCCCGCCAGCGCGCGCGGAGCCTCAAGCCCGGCCCGCCTGCGCGCGCAGGCGCTGCAGGAACGCTTCCGGCGGTTCCGGCCGCGCGAACAACCAGCCCTGCGCGCAATGGCAGCCATGGGCCTGCAGCCACTGCGCCTGCAGCGGCGTCTCCACGCCTTCGGCCAGCACGTCCACGCCCAGCCGCCGGCCCAGGGCGATGATCATGTCGGCCACGCTGCGCTCGCCCGCGCCACTGCCGATCTCCGCGGTGAAGCCGCGGTCGAGCTTGAGCCGGCTGACCGGCAGCGAGTGCACGTAGCGCAGCGAGGAATAGCCGGTGCCGAAATCGTCCACCGCCACCGGGAAGCCGAGCCGCCGCAGCCGCGCCAGCACCTCGCGGCCGGCCTGGTAGTCGGTCATCACCGCGCCTTCGGTGATCTCCACCTCCAGCCGCCGCGGCGACAGCCCGTGGCGCTCGACGATCGCCAGCAGTTCCTCGACGAATTCGCCGCGCCGCAGCTGCAGGGGCGAAACGTTCACCGCCACGGTCTGCTCGCCGAAGCCGGCAGCGGTCATCGCCCGCAGCGCCTGGCAGGCCTGCTCGATCACCTGCGTGCCCAGCGGCACGATCAGGCCGGTGGCCTCGGCGATGGGGATGAAGCGTCCCGGCGGCACCTCCACCCCGTCCTCGCCGGTCCAGCGCGCCAACGCCTCGGCGCCGACCACGCGGCCGTCGGCCAGCGACACCTGCGCCTGCAGCTCGATCCGGATCGCGCGCTCGCCGACGGCGCGGTACAACGCGCGCGATTCCAGGAACCGGCGCCGGTTGTCGCGCTCGGTCTCCGGGCTGTAGTCGACCACCCCGTGCCCGCCGCTGGCGCGCAGGCCGCGCAGCAGCAGCAGGCCGGCCGAGGTGGCCTCGCGCGCGGAGCCGTGGTAGCCGTCCAGCGCGATCCGCGCCGCGTCCACGCCCAGGAACGGCAGTGCGTGGTCGTTGTCCACGCTCTCCAGCGCCGCCACCGGATCGGTGGCCAGCATGTCCGCGGGGCCGAGCACGGCGAAGGTGCCCTCGTGCAGGCGCGCGACGAGGCACGGCGGCGGGTACAGCTCGCGCAGCCGCTCGGCCATGCGGCCCAGCAGCAGGTCGCCCTGCTCCGGCCCGAGCGCCAGGCTGCCATGGGTGTACTGGCCCAGGTCCACCATCAGCATCGCCTGCCCGCTGGGTCCTGGCGCGTCCAGGTGGCGCTGCAGTTCGCGCTGCAGCAGGTTGCCGTTGGCGATGCCGAGCAGCCCGTCCTGGTAGGCCACCTGGTCCAGGCGCGCGGCCAGGTCGACATTGACCATGCCGGCGTTGGCATGGGTGGCGAACACGCGCAGCAGCTCGCGCTCTTCAGCGTCGACCTGGCGGCCGGTGGCCAGGTACACCGCCGCGTCCGGCGAGGACGCGTCGCCGTCGAAGAACAGCACCTGGCTGGCAGGCGTTCCGATCGAGGTGCGCCCGCCCAGCGCGCGCAGCAGCAGGTCGCGCACGCCGGCCTCGTCGACCTCGTGCAGGCGGCGCATGTTCAGCGCGGCGAAGCGGCCGGCCGCGCCGACCACGCGCGCCTGCGGCGCCGGCGCCTCGGGGTGCTCGGCGCGCACGCAGACCAGGCCTTCGGGTGGCACCTGCAGCAGTTCGGCCAGCTCGTGCAGCATCCGCTGCGAGAAATCGCCCAGGTCGCGCAACCCGGCCAGCTGGCGTCCGGCGTGCACGATCCGCTGCAGGCCGCGCTTGGCCCGGCCCAGCGCGTGGATCTCGCGCCAGGTGCGCAGGTTGCCGGTGAGCACGCCCTGCAGGCGCTCGCGGTGCAGGTCGGTCTTGAGCCAGTAGTCACTGATGTCGAGCTGGTCCAGCGCCTGCTGCATCGGCGCCACGCCGGGCTGGCCGGTGACCAGGATGATCCGGACCTCGCGGTCGCCCAGCTCCTCGCGCACGGCGCGCACCAGGCGCAGGCCGGCGTCGTCGGTCTCCATGACCACGTCGAGCAGGATCGCCGACACGCCGGGCGTACGCGCCAGCAGCACCTCGGCCTCGGCGGCACTGGAGGCGGTGAGCAGCTGCAGCGGGCTGCCCTGGAAACGGAAGTCGCGCAGCGCCAGCCGCAGCGACTGCTGGAAGGCGGGATCGTCGTCGACGCTGAGTATGGTGAAGGGCACGACCCCGGACGGGTCATGGTCACTGCCGCGTTCGGGCTCGAACGCCAACATCGCCTCATCGCCCGGACGGGCGTTTCCACTCATGCCTTCCCCCCTCGCGGCGGAATCCTTCGCCGGGCCGACACTGTGCTGCGAGCTTACCCCAGCACGCGTGGCGACCGGTCACGCACTGCTCACACTTCCCTTAACGGCCAGCGCCCCCGCCCCTGTAGGAGCCCATCCTCATGGGCGACCCGACGACGCACGGGATCGTCGATGCATGGAAGGCGACGCCACCGGCATGCCGACGGCGCCGCATCACCGATGACGCCCGCTCCGCGATGCCGCCCGGCACGCACGGGACCATCCCGCCCACCGCTCAATCCTTGGTGACGCGATTGATCTCGGCCAGGCTGGTGATGCCATTGCGGCATTTCATCAATGCGGATTGGCGCAGGTCGCGGATGCCGGACTTCTGCGCGACCTCGGCGATCTGCATGGCGTTTCCGCCCTCGAGCACGATCTCCTGGATCGCATCACTCATCGGCATGACCTGGTAGATGCCGGTGCGGCCCTTGTAGCCCTCGGTGCACTCGTCGCAACCGACCGCTTCGAACAGGGTCACGCCGGCCTTGATCTCGGCCTCGGTGAACCCCTCGGCCAGCAGCGCATGTTCCGGCAGTTCCACCGGCTTCTTGCATTTGGAGCACAGCCGCCGCGCCAGGCGCTGGGCGATCACCAGGGTCACCGAGGAGGTGATGTTGTACGGGGCGATGCCCATGTTCATCAGGCGCGCGATGGTCTGCGGCGCGTCGTTGGTGTGCAGGGTCGACAGCACCATGTGGCCGGTCTGCGCCGCCTTGATCGCGATCTCGGCCGTCTCCAGGTCGCGGATTTCGCCGACCATGATGATGTCCGGGTCCTGGCGCAGGAAGCTGCGCAGCGCCGCGGCGAAGGTCATGCCGCGCTTGGTGTTCTGCTGCACCTGGTTCACGCCCGGCAGGCGGATTTCGACCGGGTCCTCGACCGTGGAGATGTTGCGCACGTCGTCGTTGAGGATGCCCAGCGCGGTGTACAGCGACACCGTCTTGCCCGAACCGGTCGGGCCGGTCACCAGCACCATGCCGTAGGGCTTCTGGATGGCATCGAGGAACAGCTTCTGCTGGTCCTCCTCGTAACCCAGCTTGTCGATGCCCAGCTTGGCGGCGCTGCCGTCGAGGATACGCAGCACCACCTTCTCGCCGAACAGGGTCGGCAGGGTACTGACGCGGAAGTCGATCTGCTTGGTCTTGGACAGGTTGAGCTTGATGCGGCCGTCCTGGGGGACGCGCTTCTCGGCGATGTCCAGTTGCGCCATCACCTTCAGGCGCGCGGCGATGCGCGGACTCAGCTTGACCGGGGCCTTGGCCACCGACTTGAGCAGGCCGTCGATGCGCAGGCGCACGCGGTACTCGCTCTCGTAGGGCTCGAAGTGGATGTCCGACGCCCCGCGGCGGATCGCGTCGATCAGCACCTTGTTGACGAACTTGACCACCGGGGTGTCGTCGCCCTTGGCGTCGACGCCGGACTCCGAGCCGGCTTCATCATCACCACCGCCGACGTCGAGGTTGTCTAGTCCCTCGTCGTCGCCGCCAGCGAGGTCCCCGCTGATCTGACCACCGGCGTTCTGCCACTGCTCAAGCGTGCGCCGGATCTGGTCCTCGTCCACGAGGATCGCTTCCACCACCAGGTTGGTATGGAACTGCAGCTCGGCCAGTGATGCCGTCTGAGTCGGATTACTAATTCCCACGAACAGCTTGTTGCCACGCTTGAACAGCGGCAGCACGTGATGCTTCTGGATAAGCTCCTCGCTGACGAGTTTCAGCGCATTCTGCGCAACGTCGAAGGAGGAAACGTCCAACAGCGGCATGCCGAACTCGACCGCGTTCGCGGCCGCCATGTGGGCGGGAGCCACTAGCTTCTTATCGGATATCCATTGCGCCAGCGGCACCTTGGCAGCGGCCGCCTGCGCCATCGCGGTCCGTGCGGCGCCCTCCTCGAGTACGCCGTCCTGCACGAGGCGGCGGGCGATGCCTGTGATACCTACCAGATTGGCGTTGACCGCGGCGTTCATGGGGTTTCCTTCCAGTTGCACCGAAGGAAGATACCGCAATCCCCGTGCCACTTGCGGACGCCAGCAGCGCGCACTGCTGAATCACGACAGCGCGGAGGCTGGGATGGCGCTGGGCTTGTCGCGCGCAGGTGGGGCGCAAGCGACCTCAAAGCCGGAACAACTCAGGATCGGCACTCGCTTGGACGATACCTGTTTTCGAGCGAACCCCCGGTGCAGGTCCATTCCACCCGGTCCGTGGGCGGCGTTCCTGCGACCAAGGCGGGTGAAGGCAGAAAGATGATGGTCCCATTGCCGGCATTGGCCCGCATGGTGACGGTGATCTGCGCCGTGGCGGCGTCTATGGCAATGCTGGTGACGCTCTTTGTCCCCGTCGGGAACACGAATCCCTGCGCGAAGGGCCGGCCTGACGCGGCATTCTCGACCACGGTGGTCTTGGCATCCGCCAGGAGGCTCAAGCCCTCCACCACGCGGGAGCGTATGACGTAGTCCTGATAGGCCGGAAAAGCCACGGCGGCCAGGATGGCGATGATCGCTACCACGATCATCAGCTCGATGAGGGTGAATCCCTTGGCATGGCGCATCGTTTTCCCCTTCGACGCGATCTCGCAGGCACCAAAAAAAGAGCCCCGGCCAATGGCCGGGGCTCGTGCAACGAATTAGCTACGGCATTCGGCCGGACGGTACTTCTGCTGCAGCGTGCCGCCGGTGCAGTTCCAGTCGATGCGGTCGGCCGGCGGGGTGCCGGCAACGAGCGCCGGAGCCGGGGTGAAGACGATGGTGCCGCCGCCCGCCGCAGCGGTGGTGGTGGCGGTGATCACGCCCGTGGCCGAGATGGCGACGGTGGTGAGGTTCTTGGTCGCAGCCGGGGGGGTGAAGCCCTGGGCCAGCGGACGGCCGTTGGCGGCATTCTCGGCGACCAGGATCTTGGCCGCCGACGCGGCGGTCATGGCCTCGGAAACGCGCGAGCGGACCACGTAGTCCTGGTACGCCGGCAGTGCGATGGCGGCCAGGATGGCGACGATCGCGACCACGATCATCAGTTCGATCAGGGTGAAGCCCTGCATGTTCTTCTTCATGGTTCAAATCCCCTAGAGCGGTTGGTGGTTAGGACACTTTGCCTTCCGGACCCGTGTCCTTTCCGGAGCGCGGGCAATGCGCGGCGGGTAGCCACGTACGATGATTCACGCACATGTCGTGCCAACTTCGGGCTCCCCGAACGAGCGTGTTCAGTCTACCAGCCGTTTGCCGCTAACGACCGGTCATGGGCCACGTTCGGGGAGTGACCGTGGGCACAGGGGCGGTTGTGACCGAAAACGTCATAAAGTGACCATGTAGGTCATGCTCGGAGCCGAGGCTGGCCAGATGGGATGCCGGACCGTCGCAGGTTTGGGGCAACGGCCTTGGCGGGAGCCCCGTTCGCGGGAAGGACCTGGCGGTCGCCCTGGAACCGGGCCACAGAGCGTCGCGGCCTCTTACGAAGGGATAGGGCCGCCCGCGAGAACGGGCTTCTGCACATACAAGTGGCGGGGAGCGGTCCGGCGCCTTGGAGGAAGCGTGATGGGGGTGGCTGTCAGGGGCCGCTTTAGCGGCTACCATGCGGCGACATGCCGGCGTGGGGAATGCCGGCGGGGAGACCAGAATGTCCGCGACCCGCAGTGCCGTGAAGAAGACCGTGCCCGTCGAACGGGACACTAACCGGCTGATGCCTTTCCTCTGGGAGGGCACCGACAAGCGCGGCGTGAAGATGAAGGGCGAGGCGCCGGCCAAGAGCGCCAACATCCTGAAGGCCGAACTGCGCCGCCAGGGGATCACCCCGACGGCGGTCAAGGCCAAGCCGAAGCCGCTGTTCGGCTCCGCCGGGTCCGTGATCACCCCCAAGGACATCGCCTTCTTCAGCCGGCAGATGGCCACCATGATGAAATCCGGCGTGCCCATCGTCCAGGCGCTGGAGATCATCGGCGGCGGCCACAAGAATCCGCGCATGAAGGCCATGATCGGCCAGATACGCAGCGACATCGAAGGCGGTTCCTCAATGTACGAGGCGATCTCCAAGCACCCGGTGCAGTTCGACGAGCTTTTCCGCAACCTCGTGCGCGCGGGCGAAGGCGCCGGCGTACTCGAGACGGTGCTGGACACCATCGCCAGTTACAAGGAGAACATCGAGGCGCTCAAGGGCAAGATCAAGAAGGCGCTCTTCTACCCGGCGATGACCGTCGCGGTAGCGATTATCGTCAGTGCCATCCTGCTGATCTTCGTCGTGCCGCAGTTCGAAGCGGTGTTCCGCGACTTCGGCGCCGACCTCCCGGCCTTCACCAAGCTGATCGTGGCAGCGTCCGATTTCCTGGTGTCTTACTGGTACCTGATCCTTGGGCTGATAGTCGGCGGCTTCTTCACCTTCTTCTTCTTCTACAAGCGGTCTCCCGCCTTCCAGCATTTCCTGGACCGCGCGATCCTCAGGGTGCCGGTCATCGGCCCGATCATCCACAATAGTGCGATCGCCCGGTTCGCGCGTACCACGGCGGTGACCTTCAAGGCCGGCGTCCCGCTGGTCGAGGCCTTGGAATCGGTAGCCGGCGCCACCGGCAATACGGTCTACGAGAAGGCGGTGCTTCGGATCCGCGACGACGTGGCCGTGGGCTACCCGGTCAACCTCGCGATGAAGCAGACCAACCTGTTTCCACACATGGTCATACAAATGACCGCGATCGGTGAAGAAGCAGGCGCCCTCGATGCCATGCTGTTCAAAGTGGCGGAGTACTACGAGCAGGAAGTGAACAACTCCGTCGACGCGCTGGCCAGCCTCATCGAACCGATGATCATGGTAGTGCTGGGCGTCTTGATCGGCGGCATGGTGATCGGCATGTACCTGCCCATCTTCAAGCTCGGCGCAGCGATCTAATAACAAGAAGAACCACCCCGCATGGCATTCCTCGACCAGCAGCCTTTGCTGGGCTACCCGCTCGTTGCCGCCGTCGGCCTGGCCGTCGGCAGCTTCCTCAACGTGGTCATCCTGCGCCTGCCCAGGCGGCTGGAGTGGGAGTGGAAGCGCGACGCGCGCGAGATCCTGGAGCTGCCGGAAATCTATGATCCGCCGCCACCCGGGATCGTGGTCGAGCCTTCGCACGACCCGGTCACCGGCGACCGGCTGAAGTGGTGGGAGAACATCCCGGTCTTCAGCTGGCTGGCGCTGCGCGGCCGCTCGCGCTACAGCGGCCAGAAGATCTCCGCGCAATACCCGCTGGTGGAACTGCTGACCGGCCTGCTGACGGTGCTGTGCGCCTGGCGTTTCGGCTTCGGCTGGCAGGGCTTCGGCGCGATGGTGCTGACCTGGTACCTGATCGCCTTGTCGGGCATCGACCTGCGCACCCGCCTGCTGCCTGACAGCCTGACCCTGCCGCTGATGTGGCTGGGCCTGGTCGCCAGCCTGGACAACCTGTTCATCCCGGCCAAGCCGGCCCTGCTCGGCGCGATCGTCGGCTACGTGTCGCTGTGGAGCGTGTGGTGGCTGTTCAAGCAGCTCACCGGCAAGGAAGGCATGGGCCACGGCGACTTCAAGCTGCTGGCCGCGCTCGGCGCGTGGGTGGGGCTGAAGGGGATCCTGCCGATCATCCTGCTGTCGTCGGTGGTGGGCGCGGTGATCGGCTCGGTCTGGCTGGCCTACAAGGGCCGCGACCGCGCCACGCCGATCCCGTTCGGTCCGTATCTGGCGATCGCCGGGTGGATCGTGTTCTTCTGGGGCGAGCAGATGATCGGCGCGTACATGCGGGTATCGGGCCTGGGGTAGGAGCCGATCCTCATCGGCAACCCCACGCTCGCCGCCACCGCCCGCGGCACCTCGCGGTCCGACCCGCCCGTGTCGCCCATGAAGATGGGCTCCTACGCAAGGCGCGTGCTCCTGTAGGAGCCGATCCTCATCGGCGACCCCACGCTCGCCGGCACCGCCCGCGGCACCTCGCGGTCCGACCCGCCCGTGTCGCCCATGAGGATGGGCTCCTACAATGCGGGCATGAGCGATTTCATCATCGGCCTCACCGGCGGGGTGGCCTCGGGCAAGAGCGAGGTCACGCGGCGGTTCGAGGCGCTGGGCGTACACGTGGCCGATGCCGACGTGGTGGCGCGGGCGGTGGTCGAGCCGGGCCAGCCGGCGCTGGCGCGGATCGCCGAGCGGTTCGGCGCCGGCATCCTGCTCGCCGACGGCCGCCTGGACCGGCGCCGGCTGCGCGAACAGATCTTCAGCGACCCGCAGGCGCGCGCCGACCTGGAAGCGATCACCCATCCGGCGATCCGCCTCGCGCTGGAGCACGAGTGCCGCGTGGCGGCCGGCCCGTATGCGATCGCCGCGATCCCGCTGCTGGCCGAGGCCGGGGGGCGCGCCGCGTATCCGTGGCTGGGCCGCATCCTGGTGGTGGATGCGCCGGTGGAGCTGCAGCGCGCGCGCCTGATGCGGCGGGATGGCGTCGACGAGGCGCTGGCCGGGCGCATGATCGCCGCGCAGGTATCGCGCGAGGCGCGACTGGCCATCGCCGACGACGTGCTGGTCAACGACGGGCATCCGGATCACCTGGAGACACCCGTGCGCGACCTCGACGCCCGCTACCGCGCGCTGGCGTCCCGTCTGTAGGAGCCCATCTTCATGGGCGACCCGGCGCGGGCCGGATCACCTGCGGCCCCCGCCATCCGAGCGTCCACGGTGTCGCCCATGAAGATGGGCTCCTACAAAACAAGGATGAAGCCCGGAAGCCGTTATGGCCACAGGCTGCGTATGGCGGCAATGCCCTGTGCGCCGTGGCCGCGGGCCACGGGCAGGTCGTCGACGGTCAGCCCGCCAATGGCGTAGATCGGCAGCGCGACCTGTTCGCGCAGGGCGACGAAGCCGTCCCAGCCCAGTGTCCTCGCGCCCGGATGGGTCGCGGTGTCCTTCACCGGCCCGAGGACGGCGAAGTCGCAACCCAGCGCCTGCGCCTGGCGCAGGTCATCCAGGTCGTGGCAGGACGCGCCGACCGGCACGCCGGCGGGCAGCGGCCGCGCGGCCAGGCCGGCCAGCTGCTCGCTGCCCAGCTGCACGCCCACGCCGAGCTCGGCGGCCAGCGCGATGTCGCGGTTGAGCAGCAGCCCGGCGCCGGCCTTGCGGCAGTCCTCGGCCACCGCGCGGGCCAGGGCGGTATACGCCGCCGGCGCCAGGCTGCGCGCGCGCAGCTGCACCCGCTCGATGCCGTCGGCCAGCGCGCGCGCGAGCGAGTCGCGCCAGGCGGCCGGTTCGTCGCCGGGCTCGGGGGTGACCAGGTAGCGGTCCGGCTGGCGCAGCGCGCCCACCACGGGCACGTCGGCCGAGGGCATCGAGTACCGCGCCAGCCGTTCGGGGGCGACCCAGGTCAGGGCCTGGCCCTCGCGTCCGCGCGGTGTGCCTTTCCAGCGCGGGATCACGCGCACTTCTAGGCGCAGGCGCTTGCCGGGGTACTCCTGCGGCACCTCGATCAGCGCGTCGCCGACTTCGGCCTCGATGCCCAGCTCCTCGTGCAGCTCGCGCGCCAGCGCCGCTTCCGAACTCTCGCCGGGCTCGCGCTTGCCGCCGGGGAATTCCCAGAGGCCGGACAGGTCGCTGTCCTCGCCGCGGCGGGCGAGCAGCACGCGCCCGCGCACGTCGGTGAGGACGCCGGCGACGACGTGGATCGAGCGGAGCGGGCTTTCCATGGGATCAGCTTACCCGGGAAGGCGGCCCTCCCGGAATTACACCCCTCGTGTAGGAGCCCATCCTCATGGGCGACGCCGGGACGCATCGGATCGTGGGACGACTCGGTCGGGCGGCGTGCGTCGGGTCGCCGATGAGGATCGGCTCCTACAGGAGCACGCACCTTGTGTAGGAGCCCATCCTCATGGGCGACGCCGGGACGCACCGGATCGCGGGACGACTCGGTCGGGCCAGCGTGCGCCGGGTCGCCGATGAGGATCGGCTCCTACAGGAGCGCGCGCCTTGTGTAGGAGCCCATCTTCATGGGCGACACCGGGGACGCATCGGATCGCGGGTCGACTCGGTCGGCCAGCGTGCGTCGGGTCGCCGATGAGGATCGGCTCCTACAGGGAGCGCGACGGCCTTTTCATCGGCGGCGACCCGGGTCCCGGGTCGCCGATGGGCATTCGGTCAGGCCAGCTGGCCGTGGCAGTGCTTGTACTTCTTGCCGCTGCCGCACGGGCACGGGTCGTTGCGGCCGACCTTCGGCGCCTCGCGCACGACGGTGCCGGCGGCGGCGGTGCCCATCACGCTGGCGTGGCGCTCGCGCTCGATCGCGGCGACCTCGTCCTCGGTGTCGTAGCCGGCCGCGGCGGCGTGCTGGAACTGGGCCTGGCGCAGCCGGGCCTCGGCCTGGGCGCGCTCCTGCGCCTCCAGCTCGGCGATCTCCTCTTCGGTGCGCACGCGCACCCGCGCCAGCAGGGTCACCACCTGGCGCTTGACGTTCTCCAGCATCTCCGAGAACAGCTCGAAGGCTTCCTTCTTGTATTCCTGCTTGGGCTGCTTCTGCGCGTAGCCGCGCAGGTGGATGCCCTGGCGCAGGTAGTCCATGCGCGCCAGGTGCTCCTTCCAGCCCTGGTCGAGCACGGTCAGCATGATGTGCTTCTCCAGCGCGCGCGCGGTCTCGGCGCCGAGCTGCGCTTCCTTCTGCTCGAACATCGCCGCCACCGCATCCTGCACGTGGCGCTCGATGCCCTCGGCGTCCAGCTCCTCGGCGCCCTTCACCAGGCCCTGCAGGTCCAGGCGCAGGCCGATCTCGCCTTCCAGCGCCGCCTCGAGGCCGGGCAGGTCCCATTGCTCGTCGACCGAGTCGGCCGGCACGTAGCGGGACACCAGCTCGGCGACCACGTCGCCGCGGATGCCGTCGATGTTGTCCTTGACCGAATCGGCATCCAGCAGTTCGTCGCGCTGGGCGTATATCACCTTGCGCTGGTCGTTGTTGACGTCGTCGAAGTCCAGCAGGTTCTTGCGGATGTCGAAGTTGTGCGCCTCGACCTTGCGCTGGGCCTTCTCGATCTGGCGGCTGACCAGCTTGTCCTCGATGACGTCGTCTTCCTTCATGCCCATCATCCGCATCGCCTTCTGCACCCAGTCGGAGGCGAAGATGCGCATCAGGTTGTCTTCCAGCGACAGGTAGAAGCGGGACGAGCCCGGGTCGCCCTGGCGGCCGGAGCGGCCGCGCAGCTGGTTGTCGATGCGGCGCGACTCGTGCCGCTCGGTGCCGACGATGTGCAGGCCGCCGGCCTCCTTGACCTGGTCGTGGCGCTTCTGCCACTCCCGGCGGACCTTGGCCTTGTCCAGCGCGCTGGCTTCCTCGCCCAGTTCGTGCAACTCGGCTTCCAGCGAACCACCGAGCACGATGTCGGTGCCGCGGCCGGCCATGTTGGTGGCGATGGTCACCGCGCCCGGGCGGCCGGCGTTGGCGACGATCTGCGCCTCGCGCTCGTGCTGCTTGGCGTTGAGCACTTCGTGCACGACCCCGGCCTTGCGCAGGTAGTCGGAGAGCATCTCCGAGGTCTCGATCGAGGTCGTGCCCACCAGCACCGGCTGGCCGCGCTTGAAGCAATCCTCGATGTCGGCCAGCACCGCGCGGAACTTGCCCTCGCGGTTGAGGAACACCTGGTCGGGATGGTCCTTGCGCTGCACCGGCTTGTGGGTCGGGATCACGATCACTTCCAGGCCGTAGATGCTCTGGAACTCGTACGCCTCGGTGTCGGCCGTGCCGGTCATGCCGGACAGCTTCTTGTACATGCGGAACAGGTTCTGGAAGGTGATGCTGGCCAGGGTCTGGTTCTCGCGCTGGACCGGCACGCCCTCCTTCGCCTCCACCGCCTGGTGCAGGCCGTCGGACCAGCGGCGCCCGGCCAGGGTGCGGCCGGTGAACTCGTCGACGATCACCACTTCGCCGTCGCGCACGATGTAGTCCACGTCGCGCTGGTAGATGGCGTGCGCGCGCAGCGCGGCGTTGAGGTGGTGGACCACCGACAGGTTGTTGGCCCCGTACAGGCCGTCGTCCTCGCCGAGGATGCCGGCGCGGCGCAGCAGCAGCTCGGCGTGCTCCATGCCGGCCTCGGACAGGTGCACCTGCTTGCCCTTCTCGTCGACCCAGTAGTCGCCCTCGCCTTCCTCGGCCTCCTGGCGCTTGAGCTGCGGCACGATGCGGTTGACCCGGATGTACAGCTCGGGCGATTCGTCGGCCGGGCCTGAGATGATCAGCGGGGTGCGCGCCTCGTCGATCAGGATCGAGTCCACCTCGTCGACGATGGCGTAGTGCAGGCCGCGCTGGAAGCGGTCGGCCTTCGACAGCGCCATGTTGTCGCGCAGGTAGTCGAAGCCGAATTCGTTGTTGGTGCCGTAGGTGATGTCGGCGGCGTAGGCGGCCTTCTTGTCCGAATGCGGCATGCCCGGGTAGACCACGCCCACGCTCAGGCCGAGCCAGTTGTAGAGCTTGCCCATCCAGGCCGCGTCGCGGCGGGCCAGGTAGTCGTTGACCGTGACCACGTGCACGCCCTTGCCTTCCAGGGCGTTGAGGTACACCGGAAGGGTACCGACCAGGGTCTTGCCCTCGCCCGTGCGCATCTCCGCGATCTTGCCCAGGTGCAGGACCATGCCGCCGATCAGCTGTACGTCGTAGTGGCGCATGCCCAGCACGCGGTGGCTGGCCTCGCGGCAGACCGCGAACGCTTCGGGCAGGACGGTGTCGAGCGCCTCACCGGCGGCGATACGCTGCTGGAACTCCGGGGTCTTGGCCTTGAGCGCGTCGTCGGAGAGCTTCTTCATCTCCGGCTCGAGCGCGTTGATTTTGGCGACGATGCGGTCCAGCTGGCGCAGGAGCCGTTCGTTGCGGCTGCCGAAGACACGGGTGAGCAGTTTGTTGATCATCGATGAGGCCGGTTGGGAATGAACGCCCGGGTCCGGCGCGGTGCGTCGGATCCTGCGGACAGCGCGCAACCGGCCCTGTCCGGGGCAACATGCCATTGTAGCTTGGGGCGCGTGGCGACGATCTCAAGACGCCTGCCATCGGCCACGCCCCGCCCCGGGGATGGGCGCGACCACGCCCTTGTAGGAGCCCATCCTCATGGGCGACGGGGGCGTCGGGAGTCATAGAGCCGTCGCCTGTGCCGACCACCTCGGGTCCCGACAAGGATCGGCTCCTACAGAAGCGCGCAGGCCCGCCCCTTTGCGGGGGCGGGCCTGCGAATCCCGGCAGCGTGGGCCAGCGTGGCTCAGCCGCGTCCGCGCTTGGCGACCGGCGCGCGGCCGTCGCCGAGGAACTTGCGCGGATTGACCACGCGGCCGTTCTCCCACACCTCGAAGTGGACGTGGGCGCCGGTGGAGCGTCCGGTCGAGCCGGCCTTGGCCACCTGTTCGCCGGCGCGGACCAGGTCGCCGGCCTTCACGGTCAGGCGCGAGTTGTGCGCGTAGCGGGTGACGTAGCCGTTGCCGTGGTCGACCTCGATCGTCATGCCGTAGCCGCTGCGCGACCCGGCGAAGCTGACCACGCCGTCGGCCACCGACATGACCGCGTCGCCGACATTGGCGTCGAAGTCGATGCCCTTGTGGAACTGGCGGCCGCGACCGAACGGGTCGGCGCGGTTGCCGAAACTGGAGGTGATGTAGCTGCGGCGGACCGGCGAACGCACCGGCAGGGTGTTGTTCTCGAGCTGGCGGTCGAACAGCAGCGACTCCATCACGCCCAGCTGGCGGCCGGAGGTCTCGAACTGCTGCTGCACCTCGTCCAGGCCGGCGACCAGTTCGTCGCGCGGCATGTCGCGGGCGATGCCGGCGCCACCCTGGCCGGGCGTGCCCTGGAAGTCGAACTCGCCGTCTTCGAGCTGGCCCGCTTCGGTCAGGCGCTCACCGAGCGCGTTGAGGCGGTTGGCCTGGGCCTGCAATTCGCCCAGGCGCGCGGCCAGTGCGTTGATTTCCTGCTGCGACTGGCGCTTGACCTGCTCGAGCTCGCGCTGCTGGTCGGCCAGGCGCGCTTCGGTGTGCTGGGCGCTGGCGACGCCGATCGCCACGCCGACGCCGGTGCCCAGGACGACGCCGGTACCGAGCACCGCGGCCAGGGCGGCGGCGGGTCGCCGGGTGGCCAGCGCCTGCAGGCGCTCGACCAGTCCATTGGCGTGGTTACCACGCGGGTTTCTTACGATGAATTTATAGCTCATGCTTTCGGGTATGCCTGATTTGAAGCCCAACGCCCGCACGGCGGCCGTCCCGCGTCCCGCAGCCGAAGCGGCGTTGGCGGATGAAACTGGCGCCACCTTGCGCCGAGCCCTCTGGCTCGATGCGCTGGACCAGCAGTTGCGTCCCCTGCTGCCCCCCGGGCTGGCCGGCCATTGCAGGCTGGCCAACGTTTCCGGCGGACAACTCGTTTTTGTCACCGATTCCCCGGTCTGGCGGGCGCGGGTGCGCCTGGCAGAGGCCGAACTCCTCGATGCGGCCCGCTCCGTCGGGCTGAACCCCACCGCAGTCATCTGTAAAACGACTACCGGCCCGTTGCATCCGCCGCGACCGGCCAGTGCAACGCCCCCCCTGGTTTCAGCGACCGCCCGGCAAGCCGTCGGCGACGCATTGGCATCCCTGCGGGAATCCGATCCATCGGACTCCCCGGATTCCGGGACTCCAGCCCCGGGGTCTTGAACCGGTCCTGCAACGTAGTGTTTCGCCGTTGGAGGACAACCCGCGGGGCATCCTATCGTCACATCCCCCTCACGTCGTTAGCGAATCATTAAAGATTCGTTACGCGGAATACGGATCGCGGATGGGGTTCACGCTTCATGAAAGTCCCTGAAGCGCTGAAAACGTTCTCCGGACTGAATGCCCTGTTCAGGTTTGGAGGCATCGCCTGGACGATCCAGTGAAGCCGGTCCATGGTGAATCGGCAGCCGACAATGCTCCCCTGTAGGAGCCCATCTTCATGGGCGACACGGGCGTCGGAGGAGTAAGGGCGTCGCCTGTGTCGACGCGGCATCGGGTCGCCGATGAGGATCGGCTCCTACAGGCAGCGGCGTAGACCCTTGTAGGAGCCCATCTTCATGGGCGACACGGGCGTCGGAGGAGTAAGGGCGTCGCCTGTGTCGACGCGGCATCGGGTCGCCGATGAGGATCGGCTCCTACAGGCAGCGGCGTAGACCCTTGTAGGAGCCCATCTTCATGGGCGACACGGGCGTCGGAGAAGTGAGGGCGTCGCCTGTGTCGACGCGGCATCGGGTCGCCGATGAGGATCGGCTCCTACAACGGCGGGTTGGCGCGCGCCGGGAGCGGTCAGGCCAGCGCGGGCATGCCGTAGGCGAGCGGCGCCGGGGCGGCGACGTCTTCGAAGCTCACCTTTTCCCACGCGCTGGCGTCGGCCAGCAGGGCGCGGGCGAGCTTGTTGTTGAGCGCGTGGCCGGACTTGTAGCCCTCGTAGGCGCCCAGGATCGGACCGCCGACCAGGTACAGGTCGCCGATCGCATCGAGGATCTTGTGGCGCACGAACTCGTCGGCGTAGCGCAGGCCGTCCTCGTTGAGCACGCGGAATTCGTCCAGCACGATCGCGTTGTCCATCGAGCCGCCGAGGCCGAGGTTGAGCTCGCGCATGTACTCCAGGTCGCGCATGAAGCCGAAGGTGCGCGCGCGCGAGATCTCCTGGATGTAGGACGCGGTGGAGAACTCCAGGGTGTGGCGCGATTGCCTGGCCGGGATCATCGGATGGTCGAACTGGATGGTGAAATCCAGCCGGTAACCGTCGAACGGGCTGAAGCGGGCGACCTTGTCGCCGTCGCGCACTTCCACGTCCTTGAGGATGCGGATGAAGCGCTTGGGCGCGTCCTGCTCGGCGATGCCGGCCGACTGCAGCAGGAACACGAACGGACCGGACGAGCCGTCCATGATCGGCAGCTCGGCCGAGGACAGCTCCACGATCATGTTGTCCACGCCCAGGCCGGCGGCGGCGGACATCAGGTGCTCGACGGTCTGGATCTTGGCTTCGCCGCAGGTCAGCCCGGTGCACAGGGTGGTCTCGGTGACCAGGCCGGCGGCCGCGGGCACTTCCACCACCGGCTCCAGGTCGGTGCGCCGGAACACGATGCCGTGGTCGACCGGGGCCGGGCGCAGGGTCATGTAGACCTTGTTGCCGCTGTGCAGGCCCACGCCGGTGGCGCGGATCGTGTTCTTGAGGGTGCGCTGCCGGGTCATGGGGTCACCTGCGACGGGATATCCGTATGGGGTGTCGCGTGAAGTGCCTGAGAATATCACGCGTTTAGCTGAATCTTAACGGACTGCCAGGCACGCCCGGGACCGCATGACGCGCTTCCCGTAGGAGCCGATTCATCGGCGACCCGTGGGCACGGGCCGGGCGATGGCACCGGTAATCCAGGCGCCTCGGGTCGCCCATGAAGATGGGCTCCTACCCAAGACGGCACGCGCGGATCGGGCATGAAAACCTGCCGGGCCTGGCCGGCCCGGCAGCAAGGGACCACGGACACCGGGACTGCAGCGCGCCATGGCGGGCGCGCTCCGGGTCTTGCTTCGCCGCAGGCCGGCGAGCGCCGGCGGCGACACATCACGTCAATGTCCACGGGCCGGCCTCGCGGCCGGCGTCCGGTCAGTCCGCCTGGCGGCGCAGGAACGCCGGGATATCCAGGTAGTCGCTCGGCAGGTCGGCCGCCGCCGGGGCCGGCGACGACGGCGCGGCCGGCGCATTCGCCGGACCGCCGCGGCGCAGGCCGAGGCCACCGGTCGCCGTGGCGATCGGATCGGCGGCGAAGCCGTCGTCGATCGGCAGGCCGGTGGTGGCGTCGCGGACCAGCCGCACCGGCGCGCGCATCGGCTCGCGCGCGCTGAAGTCGGCGCGGCCGCCGCCGAACTCGCGCTCGCTGCCGCGCACCGGCTGGCGGGCCACTGCGCGGTTGAGGCCGGTGGCCACGACGGTCACGCGCACCTCGTCCTGCATGTCCGGGTCGAGCACGGTGCCGACCACCACGGTCGCGTCCTCGGAGGCGAAGCCCTCGACGGTGCGGCCGATCTCGTCGAACTCGGCCATGGTGAAGTCGGGGCCGGCGGTGATGTTGACCAGGATGCCGTTGGCGCCGGCCAGGTTGACGTCGTCCAGCAGCGGGTTCTGGATCGCCGACTCGGCCGCGGCCTGGGCACGGTCGTCGCCGCGCGCGGTGCCGGTGCCCATCATCGCCAGGCCCATCTCGGACATGACGGTGCGTACGTCGGCGAAGTCGACGTTGATCAGGCCCGGGCGCACGATCAGGTCGGCGATGCCCTGCACCGCGCCCTGCAGCACGTCGTTGGCGGCGCGGAACGCCTGCACCATGGTCGCGTTCCGGCCCAGGACCGTAATCAGCTTCTCGTTGGGGATCGTGATCAGCGAGTCGCAATGGGTCGACAGTTCCTCGATGCCCTTGAGCGCGACCTGCATGCGGCGGCGGCCCTCGAACGGGAACGGCTTGGTGACCACGGCCACGGTCAGGATGCCCATCTCCTTGGCCAGCTGGGCCACCACCGGCGCGGCGCCGGTGCCGGTGCCGCCGCCCATGCCGGCAGTGATGAACACCATGTCCGCGCCATCGAGCGCGGCGATGATCTGCTCGCGGTCCTCCAGCGCGGCCTGGCGGCCGACTTCCGGGTTGGCGCCCGCGCCCAGGCCCTTGGTGACGTTGCCGCCGAGCTGCAGCTGCATCTTCGCGCCGCAGTTCTTGATCGCCTGCGAGTCGGTGTTGGCGGTGATGAATTCCACGCCGTCGACGCTGCTGTTGACCATGTGCGCCACGGCATTGCCGCCGCCGCCGCCCACGCCGATGACCTTGATCACCGCGTTCGGAGCCATCTTCTCGATCAGTTCGAAATGTGCCATGTCCGTTGTCCTCGTTATTAAGTGCCGGCTTTCTGTGCTCCGGCGTTCTTGTCGGGTACTGCCTTGTCGCCTTTCGTCCCGCGGGTTCGCCCGCCTCTGTGCCGCCTCCAACACTCGTCCGCCGCCTCGTCCGCCTTTCCCGCCTGCCGCCGCCGGCCCCGCCGTCGACGACCGTCCTGTTCAGTGGGGCGCGCTCAGAACTCGCCCCGGTACCAGTTGCGCAGCTTCTTGAAAAAGTTGCCGGCGCGGCCGCTGGGCAGCGAAGGCCGGCGCGGATGCTCGATCTGGCTGCCCATCAGCAGCAGGCCGACGCCGGTGGCGTGCACCGGGTTGCCGACCACCTCGCCCAGGCCGCTGACGTGCTGCGGGATGCCGATGCGCACCGGCATGTGCAGCATTTCCTCGGCCAGCTCGATCACCCCTTCCATCTTCGAGGCGCCGCCGGTCAGGACCATGCCCGCGCGCACCAGCTCCTCGAACCCGGAGCGGCGCAACTCGGCCTGGACCATCTCGAAGATCTCCTCGTAGCGGCCCTGCACCGCCTGCGCCAGCGAGGCGCGCGGCATCCGACGCGGCGGCCGGTCGCCGACCGACGGCACCTGGATGCTCTCCTCGGCGGTGGCCAGCTGCGCCAGCGCGCAGGCGTAGCGCACCTTGATCTGCTCGGCCTCGGGCGTGGGGGTGCGCAGCATGTGCGCGATGTCGTTGGTGACGTGGTCGCCGGCGATCGGCAGCGATGCCGTGTGGCAGATCGCGCCCTGGATGAACACCGCGATGTCGGTGGTGCCCGCGCCCATGTCGACCAGGACCACGCCCAGCTCGCGCTCGTCGGCGGTGAGCACCGCGACGCTCGAGGCCAGCGAGGACAGGATCAGGTCGTCGACCTGCAGGCCGCAGCGCTGCACGCACTTGGTGATGTTCTGCGCCGCCGACTGCGCGCAGGTGACGAGGTGGGCGTGCACCTCCAGGCGCACGCCGGTCATGCCGACCGGGTTGCGGATGCCTTCCTGCGAGTCGTCGAGCACGTACTCGCGCGGGATCGCGTGCAGGATGCGCTGGTCGGCCGGGATCGCCACCGCCTTGGCCGCGTCCAGCACCCGGTCCAGGTCGGCCCAGGTCACCTCGCCGTCGCGGATCGGGACGATGCCCGGCGAGTTCTTGCACTGGACGTGGTTGCCGGAGATGGAAGCGTAGACCGAACGGATCTCGCAGCCGGCCATCAGTTCGGCCTCCTCCACCGCGCGCTGGATCGACTGCACGGTCGACTCGATGTCCACCACCACGCCGCGCTTGAGCCCGCGCGACTCGTGCGAGCCGATCCCGATCACCTCGATCGGGTTGCCCGGCGAGTACTCGCCCACCAGCGCCACGACCTTGGAGGTGCCGATGTCGAGCCCAACGATGAGGGACTTGTCGCCTTTGCGGTTCATGTACTGCTCGCCTGCTGTGATTGCGTATACGCGGCGCGGTTCAGCGCCGGGGAAGGGGAAGTCGCGGCCTTGGCGGGCGTGCCCCAGGCCAGGGTGAAGCCGTTGGTGTAGCGCAGGTCCGCGCGCTCGATGGTGCGCGCCTGCTGCGCCAGCAGCTGCGGCAGCACGCGGGCGAAGCGTTGCAGGCGCGCGCGCGCATCGTCGCGCCCGACCACCACCTCGATGCCGTTGTCCAGGGTCAACGACCAGCTTCCACGCGCATCCACGCCCAACCGCGCGATGCCGTAGCCGAGCGGTGCGAACAGCGCCCCCGCCTCGTTGTAGAGGCCGACCACCTCGGCGGCGCGGGCATCCGGGCCCGCGAGGTGCGGCATGCGGCCGGCGGCCAGGTCCTTCGGCAGCGGGAACAGCTGCCCGCGCTCGGACAGGAGCCGGTCCTCGCCCCAGAACGCGAAGGGCACGTGTTCGACTACCTGGATTTCCAGCACGTCCGGCCAGGCCTTGCGTACCTGCGCACGCTCGACCCACGGCAGCCGCTCGACCGCCTTCTGCGCCGCGTCGAGGTCGGCGGCGAAGTAGCCGCGGCTGGCATACGGCGCCACTGCCGCGCGCAGCTGTTCGGCCTGGACCCGCTCGAACTGGCCGGTCACGCGCAGGCGCGACAGCGGCCAGCGCTCGGCGCCGACCCAGCCGTTGAGCACGGCCACCACCGGCAGCGCGACCAGCGCCACTGCCAGGAGCCAGGCCAGGATGCGCAGCAACGCGTTCACCCGGCTGCACCTCCGGCCGGATCGTCGGCCACGGCCTGTTCCAGGATCCGCCAGCAAAGTTCTTCGAAGCCGATGCCGACCTGTTGCGCGGCCTTGGGGACCAGCGAATGGCTGGTCATGCCCGGCGCGGTGTTCACCTCGAGCAGGTACAGCGCGCCGCTGTCGCGATCGCGCATGACGTCCACCCGGCCCCAGCCGCTGCAGCCGGCGGCGCGGAACGCGGCCAGCGCGAGCGCGCCGATCTCCGCTTCGCCGGCCTCGTCCAGGCCCGGGCACAGGTACTGGGTGTCCTCGGCCACGTACTTGGCGTGGTAGTCGTACCACTGGCCCTTGGGCACGATCCGGATCGACGGCAGCGCCTTGTCGCCGAGGATGCCGACGGTGAGCTCGTCGCCGATCACCATCTGTTCCATCAGCAGTTCGCCGGGATAGCGCGCGGCCAGTTCGACCGCGGCGCCCAGGTCCGGATCGGCCAGCACGCGCGACACGCCGACGCTCGATCCTTCCGACGATGGCTTGACGATCACCGGCAGCCCCAGCTCGCGGGCGGCTGCCTGCACGCCACCGCCGCGCGCCAGGCGCGCGTAGCGTGGCGTCGGCAGTCCCAGCGACAGCCACACCTGCTTGGTCCGGATCTTGTCCATCGCCAGCGCCGAGCCGAGCACGCCCGAGCCGGTGTAGGGCACGCCCAGGGCCTCCATCAGGCCCTGCACGACGCCATCCTCGCCGCCGCCGCGCTGGCCGTGGAGGATATTGAAGACCCGGTCGAACTTCTTCGCCAGCAGGGCCTCCGCCAGTGCCGGGATGCCATCGACCGCATGCGCGTCGACGCCGTGCGCGCGCAGCGCCTCGAGCACGTTGCGGCCCGAATCCAGCGAGACCTCGCGCTCGGAGCTGGTGCCGCCCATGAGCACGGCCACCCGGCCGAACACGGTCGGATCGGTGAATCGCGGCGGCGGGAACGCAGCCATGCTCATGCCTGCTCCCCGCTGCCGGCGAAGCCGTCGGTGGCGATCCGGTGGGCGATGTAGCCGATGTCGCCGGCGCCCATCATCAGCAGCAGGTCGCCGTCGTGCAGCACGTCGGGCAGCACGTGGACCAGGTCGGCGACCTGCCCCACCACGACCGGCTCGCTGCGCCCGCGCGCGCGGATGGCGCGCGCCAGGGCGCGCGCATCGGCGCCCGGGATCGGCGCCTCGCCCGCGGGGTAGACCTCGCTCAGGACCAGCGCATCGGCCTCGGACAGCACCGCCGCGAACGCATCGAACTGGTCGCGGGTGCGCGAGTAGCGGTGCGGCTGGAACGCCACCACCAGGCGCCGCTCGGGCCAGCCGCCGCGCGCGGCCGCGAAGACCGCTGCCAGCTCCTTGGGATGGTGGCCGTAGTCGTCGACCACGCGCACCTTGGCGCCGGTGGCGGTGGCGACCTCGCCCAGGTCGTTGAAGCGCCGGCCGATGCCGGCGAACTTCTCCAGCGCCGCGGCGATGTTGGCCGGCGACACGCCCAGCTGCCAGGCCACGGCGGCGGCGGCCAGTGCGTTGAGCACGTTGTGCCGGCCCGGCAGGGCCAGGGTCACCGGCACGGTCGCGCCTTCCGGCAGGCGCAGGGTGAAGCGCATGCGCGGGCCGTCCTGGAGGATGTCGTCCGCGCGCACGTCGGCGTTCTCGGCGGTGCCGTAGGTCATCACGTGGCGCGGCGTGTGCGCGGCCAGGGCGGCGACTTCCGGGTCGTCGATGCACAGCACGGCCAGGCCGTAGAACGGCAGTCGCTGCAGGAACTCGGCGAACGCCGACTGCAGGCGGGCGAAGTCGCCGCCGTAGTTCTCCAGGTGGTCGGCGTCGATGTTGGTGATGACCGCGATCAGCGGGTTCAGGCGTAGGAAGCTGCCATCGCTCTCGTCGGCCTCGGCGACCAGCCATTGCCCGCCGCCGAGCTTGGCGTTGGCGCCGGCGGCCAGCAGCTGGCCGCCGATCACGAACGTCGGATCCAGCCCGCCTTCGCTGAGCACCGCCGCGGTCAGGCTGGTGGTGGTGGTCTTGCCGTGCGTGCCGGCGACGGCGATGCCGCGGCGGAAGCGCATCAGCTCGGCCAGCATCGCCGCGCGCGGCACGATCGGGATGCGCTGGCTGCGCGCCTCCATCAGCTCCGGGTTGTCCTCGCGGATCGCGCTGGAGACCACCACACAGTCGGTACCGAGGACGTTGGCCGCCGAATGGCCGCGGATCACACGCGCCCCCAGCCGCGCCAGGCGGCGGGTGGCGGCGTTGTCGGCGGTGTCGGAGCCGGACACCTCGTAGCCGAGCGTCAGCATCACCTCGGCGATGCCGCTCATGCCGGTGCCGCCGATGCCGACGAAATGCACGCGAGGGAAGGCGCGCACCAGGTCGTCGGTGTCGTGCAGGCGGCGGATCATGCGGAAACTCCAGGAGACTTGTCGGACGGAAGCGATTCTTCGAGGACCACGTCGGCGATGCGCGCGGCGGCATCGGGCCGGGCCAGCGCGCGCGCCGCGCGCGCCATCGCCAGGCGCCGGGCCGGATCGGCGAGCAGGTCGCGCAGCAGCGGCTGCAGGTTGGCGGCCAGCTGCGCGTCCTGCCTGAGCAGCAGCGCGGCGCCGTTGTCGACCAGGTACTCGGCGTTTCGGGTCTGGTGGTCGTCGACCGCGGCGGCGAACGGCACCAGCACGCTGCCGATCCCCACGGCGCACAGTTCCGCCAGGGTCGAAGCGCCGGCGCGGCACACCACCAGGTCGGCCCATGCGTAGGCGGCGGCCATGTCGTCGATGAAGGCTTCCACGCGCGCCTGCACGCCGGCGTCGGCGTAGGCGCGCTCGGCCTCGGCGCGCAGCTTCTCGCCGCACTGGTGGCGCACCTCGACGGCCGCCCCACCCAGCTTGGCCAGCGCCACCGGCACAGCCTCGTTGAGGGCGCGGGCGCCCTGGCTGCCGCCCAGCACGAGCAGGCGCAACGCGCCTTCGCGGCCGGCCAGGCGCTGCTCGGGCGGCGCGATGGCCGCGATCTGGGCGCGCACCGGGTTGCCGGCGACTTCTTCCCTGGCGAAGCTGCCGGGGAACCCGCTGAGCGTGCGCCGCGCCAGCCGGTACAGTACCCGGTTGGTCATGCCCGGCGCGCGGTTCTGCTCATGCACGAGCAACGGCAACCCCGACATCCAGGCGGCCAGCCCGCCGGGACCGGAGGCGAAGCCGCCGAACCCGATCACCGCGCGCGGACGGCGCCGGCGCAGCACCGCGCGCGCGGCGTTGACCGCCTTGAGCAGGCGGAACGGCGCGGCCAGCAGGGTCAGCTTGCCCTTGCCGCGCACGCCGGCCACCGGCAGCGTGTCGATCTCGATCCCGTGCTGCGGCACCAGCCGCGTTTCCATCGCGCCGGTCGCCCCCAGCCATACCACCGGCACGCCGCGCTCGCGCAGCACCTGCGCCACCGCCAGCGCCGGGAAGATGTGGCCACCGGTGCCGCCGGCCATCACCACGACCGGCCGATCCTGTTGATTGCCCGCACACGGATGTGCGGGCTTCTGCAAGGGACTCGCATGAATGCCGCTCATGCGAACCCCCCGAGGGTCGGCTCGACGCGCGAAGTGCCGCGTCCGCGCAGCGCAGCGGCGGCCGGATGCGCGGCCGCCGCGGGCGCCGGGGACGATGCCGATGCCGCGCGCCCGGGCGACGGGAATGCGCGCGCCGGCGCTTCGGCCGGCGCGTCGCCACCGGCCGTCGCCTGCGGCGAACCTTCCTGGCGCACCGCGCGCTGGCGCTCGGCACGATCCAGTTCGTAGGACACGCGCAGCAGCAGGCCGATGGCCACGCAGGTCATCATCACGCTCGAACCGCCAGACGAGACCAGCGGCAGGGTCAGGCCCTTGGTCGGCAGCATGCCCAGGTTCACGCCGATGGAAACGAAGCTCTGCATGCCGATCCACAGCGCGATGCCGAAGGCGATGTAGCCGGCGAAGTGGCGCCGCATCTCCACGCACTTCAGCCCCAGGTACAGCGCGCGGCCGACCAGCAGGGCGTACAGGGCGACCACCACGCAAACGCCGGCGAAGCCCAGCTCCTCGGCGATGACCGAAAAGATGAAGTCGGTATGCGCCTCGGGCAGGTAGTTGAGCTTCTGCACCGATGCACCCAGGCCGACGCCGAACCATTCGCCGCGGCCGACAGCCATCAGTGCGTTGCTGAGCTGGTAGCCCGAGCCGAGCTGGTCGGCCCACGGGTCCAGGAACGAGGTGATCCGGCGCATGCGGTACGGCTCGAAGATGGCCAGCGCCGCCAGCGCCGGCAACCCGATCACGATCGGCAGCGACATCCGCGGCAGGTTGACCCCGCCCAGCACCAGCATGCCGGCGGTGATCGCCAGCAGCAGCGTGGCCGAGCCGAAGTCGGGCTGGGCCAGCAGCATGCCCACCAGCAGCACGGCCACGCCCAACGGCTTGAGCATCGCCGCCCAGGTCGCGGTGACGTCGTCGCGGAAGCGGACCAGGTAGCTGGCCAGCCAGACGATGTAGATCACCTTCACCGCCTCGACCACCTGGAAGCGGGAGATGCCCAGCTCGATCCAGCGCCGCGCGCCATTGACGCTCACGCCCAGCCCCGGCAGCCAGGGCAGCAGCAGCAGGACGAAGCAGCCCAGCAGCAGCAGCTGGTTGTACTTTTCCACCGTCTTCAGTTCGGTGCGCATGGCCACTGCCGCCAGCGCGATGCCGACGCCGAGGAACAGCACGTGCCGCACCAGGTAATGGAACGGCCCCACGCCCAGGTTCTCGCCGATCGCCACCGAGGCCGAGCCGACCATGACCACGCCCAGGCAGGCGAGCGCCAGCGCCGCGCCGGTCAGCCACGGGTCGAAGCGGCCGCCGATGGCCTCCAACCGGGTCGCCTGGCGCGAGAGGTCGTTCATCAGCGCACCTTCAACGTGGCCAGGCCGACGAGGACCAGGACCACCGAGATGATCCAGAAGCGGACGATCACGCGCGGCTCGGGCCAGCCCTTCAGTTCGAAGTGGTGGTGGATCGGCGCCATCCGGAACACGCGCTTGCCGGTGAGCTTGAACGAGGCCACCTGGATCATCACCGACAGGGTCTCGATGACGAAGATGCCGCCCATGATCACCAGCACCAGCTCCTGGCGCACGATCACCGCGATGGTGCCCAGCACCGCGCCCAGCGCCAGCGCGCCGATGTCGCCCATGAACACCATCGCCGGGTAGGTGTTGAACCACAGGAAGCCCAGCCCCGCGCCGGCGATGGCCGCGCAGATGATGGTCAGCTCGCCTGCGCCCGGCACCTGCGGGATCTGCAGGTAGTTGGAGAAGACGGCATTACCCGAGGCGTAGGCGAACACGCCCAGTGCGCAGGCCACCAGCACGGTGGGCATGATCGCCAGCCCGTCCAGGCCGTCGGTCAGGTTGACCGCGTTGGAGAAGCCGACGATCCAGAAGTAGGCGATGGCCACGAAGCCAATGCCGGCCAGCGGCAGCGCGATCGACTTGAAGAACGGCACGTAGAAGGTGGTGGCCGCCGGCACGTCGGCGTACAGCCACAGGTACAGGCCGGCAGCCAGGCCGAAGATCGACTGCAGCAGGTACTTCCAGCGCGACTTCAGGCCGTTGGGATCGCGCTTGACGATCTTGATCCAGTCGTCGTACCAGCCGATCGCTCCGAAGGCCAGCATCACCAGCAGCACGGTCCACACGTACTTGTTGCGCAGGTCGCCCCACAGCAGCACCGAGGCCAGCACCGTGATCAGGATCATCGCCCCGCCCATGGTCGGGGTGCCGGCCTTGGAGAAGTGCGACTGCGGCCCGTCCTTGCGGATCGGCTGGCCGCCCTTGAGCTGGCCCAGGCGACGGATCACCGCCGGCCCCCACCACAGCGAGAGGAACAGCGCGGTCAACGCGGCCAGGATGCCGCGGAAGGTCAGGTACGCGAACAGGCCGAAGAAGTTCTCCAGTCCCTGCAGCCAGCGCGCCAGTTCAAGCAACATTCGCAGCGTCCCCTTGCGCCAGCAGCGCGGTCACGATCCTGTCCATCGCGCTTCCGCGCGACCCCTTCACCAGCACGCGCAACCCATGGCCGGCGCTTCCGGCGGCCGAGACCGGCATGCGCGCCCGCAGGTCGGCGTTCAGGGCCGCGGCCAGCGCCTCGTGCGTATCGAAATGGCGGCCTCCGTCGCCGAAGGCGCGGGCGGCGGCGGCGCTAAGCGTGCCCAGTGCATAGAGCCGGGCCAGGCGGGAGTCGCGCGCGCGCGCGCCGGCGTCGGCGTGCAGGGCCTCGGCCTCCGGCCCCAGTTCGCGCATGTCGCCCAGCACCAGCCAGGCTTCATCGCCCGAGGCGGCCAGCGCGTCGATGGCCGCCGCCACCGAGCCGGGGTTGGCGTTGTAGCTGTCGTCGATCAGCAGGGCCCCGCCAGGCAGCACGTGCGCCACCTGACGGCCCGGCACCGGCTGCGCGTCGGCGAGGCCCGCGGCGATGTGTTCGAGCGGAACCTCGCAGGCCAACGCGATCGCGGCGGCGGCCAGCGCGTTGCGCACGTTGTGGCGGCCCGGCAACGCCAGCGACACTTCGACCTGTCCCTGCGGGGTGGCCAGCACGAAGCGGCTGCCCTGGCCGGTGGCCACGATGTCGCGCGCGGTGACCTCGGCGCTGGCCTCCAGGCCAAAGCGCAGGACCCGCCGGCCGCTGTCGCCGGCTCTGATGACCTGTTGCTCGAACCAGCTGCCGAAGGCGTCGTCGGCGTTGACCACCGCCACGCCGCCGCCGCCAAGCGCCGCGTAGATGGCGCCCTTGGTCTCGGCCACGCCGAGCAGGCTGCCCATCCGCTCCAGGTGCGCGGCGGCGATGTTGTTGACCAGGGCGACGTCCGGACGCGCAACCGCGGTCAGGTAGGCGATGTCGCCGGGCTTGCCCGCGCCCATTTCGTAGATCGCGAAATCGGCGTCCTCGGGCGCGTCGATCACAGCCAGCGGCAGGCCGATCTCGTTGTTGCGGTTGCCCGGGTTGGCGTAGGCCTCGCCGGCCCGCTGCAGGATCGCCAGCACCAGCGTCTTGACGCTGGTCTTGCCGTTGCTGCCCGTGATCGCCACGACCCGCGCGCGACGGCCGCGCTGCATGCCGGCGGCGATGCGCGCCAGCGCGCGCTCGCTGTCCTCGACCAGCACCTGCGGCAACGGCGGCTCCAGTTCCAGCAGGCGCTCGACGAGCAGCGCCGACGCCCCGCGCATCGCGGCATCGGCGGCGAAGTCGTGCCCGTCGAAACGTTCGCCGCGCAGGGCCACGTACAGGCTGCCGGGACGCAGCTGGCGGGTGTCATGGCTCACCGCATCGATCGCGACGTCGTCGCCGTGCAGTTCGCCGCCGGCCCAGTGCGCGATCAGCGAGAGCGGAAGGCGGTTCATGGCTGTCCCTCCGCATCCTGCGGCCGCAACCGTGCATCCGTGCGCGCCGAGCCGCGCGCCTCGAGAGCCTGGCGGGCCACGTCGGTATCGTCGAACGGATGGCGCACGCCGGCCACCTCCTGGTAGGGCTCATGGCCCTTGCCGGCGACCAGGACGATGTCGTCCGCGCCGGCCGAGGCGATGGCCAGGGCGATTGCCTGCGCGCGGTCGCGCTGCACGGTGACCGCGCCAGGCGCGGTGAAGCCGGCGACGATGTCGGCGACGATCGCGTCGCCGTCCTCCCCCCGCGGATTGTCGTCGGTGACGATCACCACGTCGGCCTCGGCCTCGGCGATCTGCGCCATCTGCGGGCGCTTGCCGCGATCACGCTCGCCGCCGCAGCCGAACACGCAGAACAACCGGGCGGCGGCGTGCCGGCGCAGGCTGGTCAGCGCCTGGGCCAGCGCGTCGGGGGTGTGCGCGTAGTCGACCACCACCAGCGGCCGCACGCCGTCGCCGCCGAGCCGGTTCATGCGCCCGGCAACCGGCTGCAGCTGCGACAGGGTCGCGGCGATCGTGGCCGGGCCGTCGCCCAGCGCGAACAACACGCCGGCGACGGCCATCAGGTTGTCGACGTTGAAGCGGCCCAGCAGCGGCGACCTCACCGGATGCGCCTCGCCATCGAAGACCAGGTCGAAGGCCAGGCCGCGGTTGTCGAAGCGCAGCGACTCGGCGCGCAACGCCGCGCCAGCCTGGCCCCGGGAACTGACCCCGAAGGCGCGCACGTCGGCCGGCAGGCTGTGGATCAGGGTGCGGCCGAAGGCGTCGTCCAGGTTCAGCACCGCCGCCTTCAGGCCCGGCCGCGCGAACAGCCGCGCCTTCGCCGCGCCATAGCTGTCCATGTCGCCGTGGTAGTCGAGGTGGTCGCGGGTGAGGTTGGTGAACACCGCCACGTCGTAGTGCACGCCGTCCACCCGGCCCTGCTCGAGCGCGTGCGAGCTCACTTCCATCGCCACCGCCTGCACCCCGGCGTCGCGCAGTTCGCCGAGCAGCGCATGCATGCGCAGCACCAGCGGGGTGGTGAAACCGGTGGGCTGGACCTGGCCATGGCGGCCGGCTCCCAGGGTGCCGATGCTGCCGCTGTCCAGGCCGCGCAGGTGCCAGGCCTGGGCCAGCAGCTGCACGGTGGAGGTCTTGCCGTTGGTGCCGGTGACGCCGACCATCGTCATCGCGTGCGACGGGTGGCCGTGGAACAGGTCGCCCATCGTGCCCAGCCGCGAGCGCAGCCCGGGCACGGCGATGGCGCCGGCCGGCGCCGGGTACTCGCCGGGTGCCGGCGGCTCGAACAGGATCGCCGCGGCGCCGGCCTCGGCCGCCTGGGCGGCGAATGCCAGACCGTGGGTGCCGAAGCCGGCGATGGCCACGAAGGCGTCGCCGCGCCTGATCTCGCGGCTGTCCATCACCAGGCCGGAAACGTCGATGTCGCGCGGCAGCGCGACGTCGGGCAGCAGGCGCGACAGCGGCATCGAACGCGTCATCGATGGCCCCCGCCGCCGGCCCCCGCCTCGCCCATGGGCGGCGGGATGGTCAGGTCGTCTTCGACGGATTCCTCCAGCGCCTGCGGCAGCTGCGGGATCGCCGCCTGCCGCTTGGCCTCGCCGCGCGCCTGCGCGGCCAGCCAGGTTTCGATGTCGTCCGGCGGCACGTCCATCAGCCGCAAGGCATCCTCCATCACGCTGCGGAACACCGGCGCCGACACCAGGCCAGCGAAGTAGGAGCCGGCCTGCGGATCGTTGATCACCACCACCGTGGCGAAGCGCGGATTGGTCGCCGGCACCAGGCCGGCGAAGGTGGTGGTGTAGCGCCGCGCATAGCCGCCGGCCGAAGCCTGGCGGGCGGTGCCGGTCTTGCCGGCGACGTGGTAGCCGAGGATCGCGGCCTGGGTCGCGGTGCCGCCCGGCTCGGTGACCGTCTGCATCATCCGCAGCACCTGATCGGCAACTTCCGGCTTGACCGCCTGGCGCGACTCGTTGATCTGGCCCTTGACGAAGGTCGGCTGGGTCAGCCGGCCATGGTTGCCCAGCGCGGCATAGGCCTGCGCGATCTGCAACGGCGTCGCCGACAGGCCGTAGCCGTAGGCCATGGTCGCCTTGGTCAGTCCATCCCAGCGTGCCGGCTCGCGCAGCGAGCCGACCGCCTCGCCCGGGAAGCCGCTGTTGGGCGCGCTGCCGTAGCCGAAGCCCTTGATGAATTCGTAGAAGTACTGGTTCGGCAGCGGCTCGGCCAGTTTCACCGCGCCCAGGTTCGAGCTCTTGGTGATGATGCCGGTGACGTCGAGCACACCGTAGTTGTGGTGGTCGCGGATGGTGTAGCGGCCGAGCGCCATGTAACCGGGATTGGTGTCGAAGCGTGTGGAGGCGGTCACCCGGCCGGCGTTGAGCGCCGCGGCAACCGTGATCGGCTTCATCGTCGAGCCCGGTTCGATCAGGTCCGTGACCGCACGGTTGCGATGGGTGTCCTGGCCGCCGCCGGTGACCGCGTTGGGGTTGTAGCTGGGCAGGTTGACCATGGCCAGCACCTCGCCGGTGGCCACGTCCAGCACCACGGCCGAACCGCTGCTGGCCTTGGTCGCGGTCAGCGCGTTGCGCAGCTCGCGATAGGCCAGGAACTGGATCCGGCGGTCGATGCTCAGGGTCAGGTCCTTGCCCGGCTCGGCGGCGCGGACCAGGTCGATGTTCTCGACGATGCGGCCGTGCCGGTCGCGGATCACGCGCTTGCTGCCGGGCTTGCCGCGCAGCCACTCGTCGAACGCCAGCTCCAGTCCCTCCTGGCCGCGGTCGTCGATGTTGGTGAAGCCCAGCACGTGCGCCATTGCCTCGCCCTGGGGGTAGAAGCGGCGGAACTCGCGCTGCGAGAACACGCCCGGCACGTTGTGGGCGAGGATCGCCTTGGCCTCGTCGGGGTTGATCCGGCGCTTGAGGTAGACGAACTCCTTGTCCGCGCGCTGGGACAGGCGGCGGGCCAGCTCTTCCTCGGCCACGCCCAGCGCGCGTGCCAGTTCCGGCAGACGTTCCGGGTGCCGCATCAGCTCCTGCGGATTGCCCCACACCGATTCCACCGGGGTGGACACCGCCAGCGGCTCGCCGTTGCGGTCGGTGATCATGCCGCGCGAGGTCGGGATCGGGATTTCGCGGACGAAGCGCGCCTCGCCCTGGCGCTGGTAGAAATCGGCGTTGACCAGCTGCACGTAGGCGGCGCGACCGACCAGCGCCACCGAGCACAGGCCCAAGGTGGCGCCGACCAGCAGCATGCGGCCTCGCAGGTTGAAGCTGCTGCGGTTGCGGCTGGGGCGGTTCATTGCCGCACCACCACGATGTCTTCGGCTTCGGGGAACTTCATCCCCAGCCGTTCGCGCGCCACCTGGTCGATGCGGTTGGCCTGCGCCCAGGTCGCCTGCTCCAGCTGCAGGCGGCCGAATTCGATGTTCAGCTCGTCGCGCTCGCGTTCGCGCTTGGTCAGCTCGACGAACAGTTGGCGGTGGCGGTAGCGCTCGTACGCCACCGTGATCCCGCTGCCGACGATGGCGACCAGCAGCACGCCTAGCAGGACGCGGCTCATGCGCGCCCCTCCGCCTGCGGCAGCTTCTCGGCCACCCGCAGCACCGCGCTGCGCGCGCGCGGGTTGGCCGCCAGCTCGGCGGCCTCGGCGCGGATCGCGCCGCCGCCCACGTCGGCCAGCACCGGCACGAAGGCCTGCGCCACCGGCAACCGGCGGTTGGCCGGCGGCGCCTTGGCGTGGCGCGCGATGAACTGCTTGACGATGCGGTCTTCCAGCGAATGGAAGCTGATCACCGCCAGGCGGCCGCCCGGGCGCAGCGCCGCCAGCGCCGCGTCCAGGCCGGCTTCCAGGTCGGCCAGTTCGCGGTTGATGTGGATGCGGATGGCCTGGAAGCTGCGCGTGGCCGGGTTGCTCTTGTCCTTGCCGCGCGGCACGACCGAATTGATCAGCTCGGCCAGCTCGGCGGTGCGTGCCAGCGGCTGTTGGGCGCGACGGGCGACGATCGCCCGGGCGATGCGGCGGCTCTGCTTCTCCTCGCCGTAGGTCCACAGTACGTCGGCGATCTCGCGCTCGTCGGCGCGGGCCAGCCATTGCGCGGCGCTCTCGCCGGACTCCGGGTCCATGCGCATGTCCAGCGGGCCGTCCTTGCCGAACGAGAAGCCACGCTCGGCCACGTCCAGCTGCGGCGAGGACACCCCGAGGTCGAACAGCACGCCGTCGAGCCCGCGCGCCTGCTCCCAGCCGCCGAGCGAAGCGAAGCTGCCGCGGCGGATCGACACGCGCGCGTCGCCGCCGAACGTCCGTCCGGCCTCCGCGATCGCTTCGGGATCCTTGTCCATCAGCAGCAGCCGGCCTCCCGGGCCGAGTCGTTCCAGCACTCCGCGCGCATGCCCGCCGCGCCCGAAGGTGCCGTCCAGGTAGCGTCCGTCCTCGACCACACGCAAACCGTCCATGACCTGCGCGTACAGCACCGGCAGGTGCGCCGCCGGCGCCGACGGGTCCGCGGGGTGGCCGGGCTGCGCGGTGGTGCGCATCCGGTCCCCCGCCATCACAACTTCAGGTCGAGCATGTGCTCGCTCAGATCGTCGTCGGACAGGGTCCGGCGGATCTGCGCGTGATGCGCCTGCTCGCTCCACAGTTCGAACTTGTCGCCCATGCCCAGCAGGACGGCCTTCTTCTCGATGCCCACCGCGCTGCGATGGCTGGCCGGGATGCCGATCCGGCCGTTGCCGTCCAGCTCCACCGGCGTGGCCGCGCCCACCAGCTTCAGCTGCAGGCTGCGGTGGGCGGCGCGGGTGCTGGGCAGCGCGTTGACCGCATCGCGCACCCGCTCCCACTCCTCGAACGGGTACAGGTAGAGCGAGCCGGCCTCGAACGGGTTGTAGGCGATGACCAGCCGGTTGCCGCATTCACGCGCGACGGCATCGCGGTAGGCCGTGGGAATGGCCACCCGCCCCTTGTCGTCCACAGTGATGGCGGTCTCGCCCTGGAACACGTTCGCTGCTGCCCGACCCCGTTCTGGGATGCCATTCAATCACGGAAAACCACAGAAATCCCGGTTTCCCCACGAATGTCCACCTTAGGAGTCACCAACAGGGTTGTCAACAGGATTCGAAGGAAAAAATCGCCTGTCGCGTCAATGAGTTGCAGCGATGTTCACAGACAAGTTCAAGGGTTTTCCACAAGTCGCTGTTTAGTCTCAAATTTTGAGATTTGGCGCTTGTGAAGGCCTTGTGAGTTGCGCGAAAAACGCGTCGCGCCGGGCCGCCTTCCCGGGCAACCCGGCGCTGCGTATTCATCGAAAGGTGCGCCGTGTGGCGCGACCGCGGCGCTCCGCCCGGGCGGGCGGAGCGCGAACAGAGGTGGCGGAGCCGGCCGGTAAGCCGGGTTCTGTCGTGGACAGTCATTCCTCTAGGCGCAACGTCACCGTTACGCTCGAGCAGCCTACCCGGACCCGACGCGGGCGACGTCATGGGGTCCCTATTTGGCCTTGCTCCCGGTGGGGTTTGCCGTGCCGGCCTGTTGCCAGGCTCGCGGTGCGCTCTTACCGCACCATTTCACCCTTGCCACGCATTCCGGAGAACCGTTCGGCGGTATCTTTCTGTTGCACTTTCCGTCGGCTCGCGCCGCCCAGGCGTTACCTGGCACCGTGCCCTGTGGAGCCCGGACTTTCCTCGGCACTCCCGAAGAAGTGACGCGACTGTCTGGCCGACTCCGCCTTGGGCATTCTACGGCTTCGGCGATGAATACCCCAGAATCCGACCGCGGGGATGCAGGACCGGGAGTCGCCCCGACCCATCGTCAGCGTCGCTCAGGGAAAGCGGGAAAGCGGAGCATCGGGCCTTCGGGGGCCGCCATGCCCTGGGGGTGGGGCGCATCCCTCGGGACGACATCCTGTCTTTACTCGGGTCGTGGCACATCCATGTGCCACTTGCGCCCCACCCCCAGGGCATGGCGTCCTCGGGAGGCGTCAAGGGCGCTGCTTCTCTCCACTCCGGGAACCAGGGTCGCGCCGCGGCATGAAGCGACACGATCGGAGCCGCGACCTGGAAGCTCCCGAAGACGTGGCGGGCCGAGGGGGATTGCGGGAGTGGCCATGGATGGCCACGCCGGCGAGTCGGCACAGGGATGTGCCGTCGAGGCGGCCGCAATCCCCCTCGGGTCGCCACGGCTCCATCAGAAGCCAACCACACGTACGCAGTTGCGGTTGCGGCGCTGCGGCTCCTGAAGCGCGACCGCCGCCGGCGGCTCAATCGTCCGAGCCCGCACCATAGAGCGCCTTGCGCGGCGCGCCGGTGATCTCGGCCGCGAGCTTGGCAGCGGTCGACGGCGGCAGCTGCCTGGCCAGGATCGCGTGGACGCGGCGGCCTTCGGCCAGCTTCGCGTCGGCGTCCTCGCCCACGCCCTGCACGACCAGGACGAACTCGCCCTTGCGCTGGTCGGCATCGGCCGCCACCCGCGCATGCAGGTCGGCCAGGGTGCCGTCGAGCACCGTTTCGAACAGCTTGGTGAGCTCCCGCGCCAGCACCGCCGGCCGGTCATCGCCGAACGCGGCACGCAGGTCCGCCAGCGACTCCTCGATCCGGTGCGAAGACTCGTAGAACACCAGCGTGCGCGGTTCGCCGGCCAGCGCCGCCAGCCGTTCGCGCCGGGCCGACGCCTTCGCCGGCAGGAAGCCCTCGAAGGTGAAGCGGTCGCTCGGCAGGCCGGCCACGCTCAGCGCCGCGACCAGCGCCGACGGCCCCGGCACCGGGCTGACCTTCACCCCGGCCGCGCGCGCGGCGCGGACCAGGCGATAACCCGGATCGCTGACCAGCGGGGTCCCGGCATCGCTGACCAGGGCCAGCGCCTCCCCACCCAGCAGGCGCGCGACCAGGCGTTCGGCCAGCTGCTGCTCGTTGTGTTCGTGCAGGGCCAGCAACGGCGTGCCGATGCCGAAGTGCGCCAGCAACTGGCCGCTGCGCCGGGTGTCCTCGGCACAGACCGCGGCGACCTCCCGCAGGACCTGCTGGGCGCGCGGCGACAGGTCGCCGAGGTTGCCGATGGGCGTGGCGACGACATGCAGGGTGGCGGCGGGCATCACAGGTCCAGGCAGCACGTGGAAGGTAGAATCCTAAGCCCTATTCCCCACAGGCCCGGCCCGACGGATGGACATGCCGAACCCCGCATCGCCCGCCCCGCCCCTCCACCGCCTGCGCTGGCTCGCGCCGGCATTGGCCGTGCTGCTTGCCGCCGGCTGCGCCAGCGTGTCCACCACGCCCGCCACCGCTCCCGAACACGCCGCCGCGCTGGCCCAGCTCGAGCAGGGCCAGGCCCGCGACGCGGCGCAGCGGCTGGAAGCGCTCGCGGCCGCGGCCCGGGGCAACGCGCGCAACGCGCTGCTGGCCGACGCCGCATTTGCCTGGCACGAGGCCGGCGACGACGCGAAGGCGCGCAGCCTGGCCGCCCAGGTCGACGTGCGCCGCACCGGTGGCGCCAGCCGGGCCCGCTTCGCCCTGCTGCAGGCCGAACTGGCGGTGGCCGCCAGGCAGCCTGCCGCGGCGACCGCGGCGCTCGCGGGCAGCGACCCGGCCACCCTGCCGGCAGCGCTGCAGGCACGCTGGCACCTCGCGCAGGGCCAGGGCCTGGAGGCCGGTGGCGATATCGCCGCTGCCGCCGGCGCCCGTGCCCGTGCCGATGCCGGACTGCAGGGCGAGGCGCGCGACGGCAACCGGCGCGAGATCGAGCGCCTGCTGTCCTCGCTGGACGATGCCACCCTGGCTGCGCGCGCCGCCGCCCTGCCCGCCGGCGACCCGTTGTACAACTTCGCAGGCCGCGCGCTGGTGCGCCGCGGCCTGCCGCTGCCGCGCCCGTTCGACACCGGCGAGAGCTGGGATTTCTCGCAGCGCGCGCCGGCAGCGGCCGACGGATACCGCCCGCCGCGCAAGCTGGCGGTCCTGCTGCCGTTGTCCGGGCCGATGGCGACCGCGTCCGGTCCGGTCCGCGACGGCCTGCTCGCCGGCTACCACGCCGAGGGCCGGGCGCGTCCGCCGGTCACCTTCTATGACACCACCGGCACGCCGGCCGGCGCGGTGGCGGCCTACGCCAGGGCCGTGGCCGAAGGCAACGATTACGTGGTCGGTCCACTGGGCCGCGACGAAGTCGGCGCGGTGTTCGCCCAGGCCGATGCCCGCGTGCCCAGCCTGGCATTGAACCGCGGCAACGTCGCGCCCCCGCCAGGCCACCTGGCCTTCTCGCTGGCGCCGGAGGACGACGGCATCGCCGCAGCCGACTACCTGCTGGCGCGCGAGCACCGCAAGGTGGTCGTGATCGGCGGCAGCGACGACAACGGCCGCCGCGCGGTGGATGCCTTCCGCGCGCGCCTGGGCGAGCGCGGCGGCAGCGTCGTAGGCGTGGTGAGCGTCGGCGAGCCCGATGCCAGCGGAAATGTCGGCGACGTGTCGGCGCAGCTGGTCCAGGCCGCCGTCGCAGGCGCCGATTCTGTGTTCCTCGCCGTGCGCGGCGCGCAGGCGCGCGCGCTGGCGCCGCAACTGGCGACGGCCGGCTTATCGTCGCGGACCCGGGTGGCAGCATCGCAGCTGCTGTCGGGCACCGGAAAGGCCAGCGAGGACGTGGTGCTGGACGGCATCGTGTTCCCGGGCGAAGCCTGGCCGGCGCGTGGCGTGGCCGGGCTTCCGCCTTACAGCCAGGTTTCCGAGATGCTGCCGACCGCACGCGGCGCGGCGGCGCGCCTGTTCGCTTTCGGCTACGACGCCTGGCTGATCAGCGCCTATCTCGAGCGGCTGGTGACGCGCAGCGACGGCGAACTGGCCGGCGCCACCGGGACGCTGCGCCTGGACGGCTTCGGCAACGTGGTGCGGCAACCGCAGTGGTCGATCTTCAGCGGCGGCGTGCCGGTGCCGCTGGCCGGCAGTGGCCGCTGACACCGGCAGCGACCGGCGCATCCGCGGCGCACGGGCCGAAGCGGCCGCGCGCGCCGAGCTCGAGGCCGCCGGCCTGCGCACGCTGGCGACGAACGTCGGATATCGCGGCGGCGAGCTGGACCTGGTGATGCTCGAGCCCGGGCGCACCGGCGACACGCTGGTGTTCGTCGAGGTGCGCCACCGCCGCGCCAGCTCGTTCGGCGGTGGATTCGCGTCGGTCGACGCGGCCAAGCGCCGCCGCCTGGTCCGGGCGGCGCAGCTGTACCTGGGCAGCCACCCGCGACTGGCGCAGCTGCCGTGCCGCTTCGATGTGGTCGAGTCGGAAGGCGATCCGGCCGCGCCGGCGATCCGCTGGCTGAAGGACGCATTCCGGCTCGACGACCTGTAGGGGCCAATCCTCATCGGCGACCCGGCGTCGGACCTGCGAGGGCGTCACCCGTGCCGACGGCCCCGGGTCGCCGATGAATCGGCTCCTACAAAACCCGGCGCGCCCTGTAGGAGCCCATCTTCATGGGCGACACAGGCATATCGACTCGCGAGGCGCCACGGACACGCCGACCGGCGTCGTGCGAGCGATGAATCCGCCCATCCGCAAAACGGGCATCATGGTCTGGCTGCCGCGGCCACGCCCACGACCTTCCGATGCCCCCATCCCTGCCCGCCCCGCTCGATGCCGCACTGGCCGCCCTGCTCGGCCCCGACAGCTGGCTGACCGGCGAGCAGATGCGCCGAGCGCACGCCGAGGACGACTCGCGCCTGTCGGCGATGCCCGATGCGGTGGCGTTGCCGCGCGACCGCGAGCAGGTCGCGGCGATCGTGCGGGCCTGCCGCGCGCATCGCGTTCCGGTGGTCGCACGCGGTGCGGGCACCGCCACGACCGGCGCGGCGGTGCCGTTCGCCGGCGGCGTGGTGGTGTCCTTCGCGCGCATGGACCGGATCATCGAGATCCGCCCCGGCGACCGCTGCGCGGTGGTCGAACCGGGCGTGCTCAACGGCGACCTGCAGCAGGCGCTGCAACCGCACGGCTTGTTCTGGCCCCCGGATCCCTCCAGCGCCGACCGCTGCACGATCGGCGGCAACCTCGCCTGCAACGCCGGCGGGCCGCGGGCGGTGAAGTACGGCGCCACCCGCGACAACGTGCTCGGCCTGGTCGCGGTCACCGGCGAAGGCGAGATCATCCGCTGCGGCGGTCCGTGGACCAAGAATGCCACCGGCTACGACCTCACCCACCTGCTGGTCGGCAGCGAAGGCACGCTCGCCCTGATCGTGGAGGCGACGCTGAAGCTGGCGCCGCGACCGAAGGCGCAGGCGGGCCTGCGCGCCTTCTACCGCGATGCGGCGGCCGCGGCGGCCGCGGTCGCACGGCTGATGGCGCAGCCGCAGGTGCCGGCGATGCTCGAGTTCATGGATGCCAGCGCGATCGCGCTGCTGCGGCGCAATGGCAGCGACGTCCCCGACGCCGGCGCGATGCTGCTGGTGGAGGCCGATGGCGACGACGACACCCTGTTGCCGGCGCTGCAGGCCCTGGCCGACGCGGCCGAAGGCGACGGACTGGTCGCGCTGGACGTGGCCGTCGACGGCAGCGCACGCGATCGGCTGTGGGCGGCGCGGCGCGCGCTTTCGCCGGCGCTGCGCACGATCGCGCCGGGCAAGATCAACGAGGACGTGGTGGTGCCGGTGTCGCGCATCCCGGACCTGGTGGCGGGCGTCGAGGCGCTGTCGGCGGAGGCGTCGTTGCCGATCGTGGTCTTCGGCCATGCCGGCAATGGCAACCTGCACGTCAACATCATGTACCGCCCCGACGACGCGTCCGAAACCGCGCGCGCGCAGGCCGCGCTGCCCCGGGTGTTCGCACTGGTGCTGTCGCTGGGCGGCACCCTGTCCGGGGAGCATGGCATCGGCGTGGCCAAGCGCGACTGGATGGAACGCGCCTTCGACGCGCCGACCCTGGCGGCGATGCGGGCGATCAAGGCCGCCCTGGATCCGGACGGGATCCTCAACCCCGGCAAGGTGCTGCCGCCGCTGTAGGAGCCCATCCTCATGGGCGACAGGGCGACTCGGGTCGCGAGACGAGGCGGGCACCGACGGGGCATCGGGTCGCCGATGAGGATCGGCTCCTACAATGAGGGCGCAGACGGACGGAGAACGGCGCTGGACACCTCGGCATTCGACGCGATCACGCTGGACCAGCTGCGCGCCGGCGGCGGCCTGAAGTGGCGCGCCTTCCCGGACTGCATCGGCGCCTTCGTCGCCGAGATGGACTTCGGCATCGCGCCGCCGATCCGCGATGCGCTGCACGAGGCGGTGGAGCGCGGCCAGGTCGGCTACCTTTCCGCCGCGCCCTTGCGCGTCATGGCCGAAGCCTGCGCACGCTGGCAGCAGCGGCATCATGGATGGGACGTGCCGGCCGACATGATCCGCGCGGTTCCCGACGTGCTCGGGGCGCTGGAGGTCGCCTGCCGCCATTACCTGCCGGCCGGCGCGATGGTCGCGGTGCCGGTCCCGTGCTACATGCCCTTCCTGCCCCTGCTGGCACTACTCGGCCATCCGGTGGCGCAGGTGCCGATGCTGCGCGGTGAAGGCGACTGGAGCCTCGACGAAACCGCGCTCGACACCGCCTTCGCCGCCGGCGCGCGCATGCTGCTGCTGTGCAATCCGCACAACCCGATCGGCAAGGTCTACGCGCGCGCGGAACTGCAACGCATCGCTACGATCGCCGCGCGCCACGGCGCGCGGGTGTTCGCCGACGAGATCCACGCGCCGCTGGTCTACCCGGGGCATCGCCACGTGCCCTATGCCACCGTCTCGGCCGATGCCGCGCGGCAGGCGATCACCGCCGTCTCCGCTTCCAAGGCCTGGAACCTGGCCGGCCTGAAATGCGCGCAGTTGATATTCACCCGGCCCGACGACCTGCAACGCTGGCGCGAGGTGGGCCATTTCGCCGGCAACAGCACCTCGACCCTCGGGGTCGTGGCCCATACCGCCGCCTGGCGCGACGGCGACGCGTGGCTGGGACCGGTGCTGGGCTACCTGCAGGGCAACCGCGACCTGCTCGGCAGGCTGCTGCGCCAGCGCCTGCCACAGGTCGGCTACATCGAAGCGCAGGGCACGTACCTGGCCTGGCTGGACTGTCGCGCACTTCGGCTCGACGGCGCGCCGCACCTGTTCTTCCGCCGGCACGCCCGGGTCGCGCTGACCGACGGTGCCGAATGCGGCGAGGGCGGCGAAGGCCATGTACGCCTGAACTTCGCGATGCCACGGCCGCTGCTGGTCGAGGCCGTCGAACGCATGGCGGCCGCCGTCGCCGCGTTGTAGGAGCCGATTCATCGGCGACCCGACGCCGCCGGCACAGGCGACGCCCAGGTTCTCCAGACTCCCGGCCCGCCCCTGGATGGGCTCCTGCAGGCAAGCCGCCACGACGGTGGCGGGAGCCGATTTCATCGGCGACACGGGCATCGGGGTGCGTGCGAGCCGCGCGTGCCGACCGGGTCGGGTCGCCGATGAAATCGGCTCCTACAAGCGGGAGGCGCTGCGAAGGAGCAGGTCAGCCGAAATGCACGTATCCGGACTGCGGCGAGCGCCATTGCGTGCCGTCGGCCGCCAGCGCACGCACGCCTTCGCCGGCCACGATGCGACCGATCCGGGTGGCCTCGACGCCGGCCTGTTCCAGCGCCAGGCTGACCGGTTCGCGCAGGTTGGCCGGTGCGGTGAAGCACAGCTCGTAATCGTCGCCGCCGGTGGCCTGGAACGATGTCCGCCGCCCGCCTAAGGCGCGCTGCAGCGCCGACGACGCCGGCAGCCGCTCGACCCATACCTCGGCGCCGACGCCGCTGCGCTCGCAGACGTGGCCCAGGTCGGCCAGCAACCCGTCGGACACGTCGACGCAGGCATGCGCCAGGCCCATCAGCGCGCGGCCCGCGGCAACCCGTGGCCGCGGCCGCCGCAGGCGGTCGCCCAGCCAGGCGGCGGTGGCCGGATCGACCGCCGGCAGCGGCTCGCCGGAGGCCGGCGGCACATGTCCGTCGAGCGCCAGCGACGCCGCCGCGTCGCCCAGCGTGCCGCTGACCCAGACGTCGTCGCCCGGACGGGCGCGGTCGCGCCGCAGCGCCGCGCCGCATTCCACCCAACCCATCGCGGTGACCGCGATCGACAGCGGCCCCCGGGTCGTATCGCCACCCACCAGCGCGATGCCGTGCATCGCGGCCAGTTCCTGGAATCCGTCGACGAAGGCCGATACCCAGCCGGCGTCCTCCCGTGGAAGCGACAGCGACAGCGTGCACCAGGCCGGCCGCGCGCCCATCGACGCCAGGTCGGACAGGTTCACCGCCAGCGCCTTCCAGCCGATGTCGGCCGGTGCCGTGCCGGCCGGGAAGTGCACGCCCTCGTTCAGGGTGTCGGCGGTGACCACCAGTTCGTGGCCGACGGGCATGCGCAGCAGCGCGGCATCGTCGCCGATGCCCAGGACGACGCCTTCGCCGCTTCCGGGCATGGAGCCCGTGCTGGCGGCGGCGCGCGAGCGGATGAGTGCGATGAGGTCGAATTCGGCCATGGCGCCATCTTGCCCGCATTCACCGGACGGGGTGGCGGGCGTCGCCTGCCGCCGTCGGCGGCGGGCCGAACCCGCGCCCCGGAGCGACGACCGCGGCCGCCGCGGGCAGTCTCAGCCGCGGCTGTTGCGCCCGGCCTGCACCTCGACCGCGCGCCAGTCGGCGCTGGCCCGGTCCAGCACGCCGTTGACGTAGGTATGGCCGTGTTCGGAACCGAAGCGCTTGGCGATCTCGATGGCCTCGTTGAGGACCACGCGATAAGGCACGTCGGGACGGTGCAGCAGCTCGTAGGCCGCCAGCCGCAGCACCGCGCGCTCGATCGCGTCGACCTCCTCGACCGTGCGGTCCAGGTGCGGCGCCAGCGCCGCGTCCAGGCCCGCGCGTTCGGCCAGCACGCCGCGGACCAGGTCCTCGAAGTACTCCAGGTCGGCCACTTCGTGCGCCTGCTCGTGGGCGAACTGGGCGATCACCTGCTGGGTCGTGCCGCCGGAGATCTGCCAGGCATAGATGGCCTGCAACGCGCGGCGGCGCGCGCGCCCGCGCAGCACCGGATCGACACCCGTGCGCGGGCGGTAGGGACGGTTCATCGCAGGTGCTCCAGCAGGTTGACCATTTCCAGCGCGGCCAGCGCCGCTTCCTCGCCCTTGTTGCCGTGGCTGCCGCCGGCGCGCGCCTCGGCATCCTCGAACTTCTCCACCGCCAGCACCCCGTTGAGCACCGGCACGCCGGTGTCCAGCGCCACCCGCATCAGGCCCTGCGCGCAGAGGTCGGCGACGTGTTCGTAATGGCGGGTGTCGCCGCGGACCACGCACCCGAGCACGATCAGCGCCCGGTGGGCACCAGCGGTGGCCAGGCGCTGGGCGGCCAGCGGCAGTTCCCAGGCCCCCGGCAGGCGGACCACGTCCACCGCCTCGTCGGGCACGCCGTTCCCGGCCAGGCAGCGGCGGGCGCCGGCGACCAGGGCGTCGGTGATGCGCGCGTTCCAGCGGCTGGCCAGGATCGCGAAGCGGGCGTCGGCCGGCAGGCGCAGGTCGCCTTCGTACAGGGTCATGGGGACGTGGATTCCTCGGGGGTCGGACAGTTTAACGGAGCCGGCCGGAACCCGTAGAGCCGGGCTCTGCCCGGCTGCCCACGCGCGGCGGAGCGACCTCGTAGAGCCGGGCTCTGCCCGGCTGCCCATCCGGCGGAGCGACGTCGTAGAGCCGGGCTCTGCCCGGCTGCCCACGCGTGGCAGAGCGACGTCGCGGAAAGCAGCGGGGCGGAGCCCCGCTCTACAGGGTGACGTACTCGACGACCTCCAGGCCGTAGCCGGCCAGCCCGACCTGCCTGCGCGGGGTGCCCAGCACCCGCAGCCGGCCCAGGCCCAGGTCGGCCAGGATCTGGGCGCCGGCGCCGTTGCGCCGCCACTGGCCGACGTCCTTGGTACTGGTCTTCAGCTCCGGCTGCTTGCGCAGCCGCGCCAGCAGCGCTTCGGCATTGCGCGGCTCGGACAGCACGACCATGACCCCCTGCCCTTCGGCGGCGATCGCCCGCAGGGCATCGGTGGCGTGCACGCCGAAGTCGTCGCGGCGCCAGTGCAGCAGGTCGCTGAGCGGGTTCTCCACCTGCACCCGCACCAGGGTCGGCACGTCCCGCTCGGGGGTGCCGCGGACCAGGGCGAAGTGCAGCTCGTGGGCGATGCGGTCGCGGTAGGTCAGCAGCCGGAACGGGCCGAACTCGGTATCGATCTCGCGCTCGTCGATGCGCTCCACGGTGTGCTCGGTGGCCAGCCGCCAGGCGATCAGCTCGGCGATCGAACCCATCTTCAGGCCGTGCTCGCGCGCGAAGACTTCCAACTCCGGGCGCCGGGCCATGCTGCCGTCGGCGTTCATCACCTCCACCAGCACCCCGGCCGGCTCCAGCCCCGCCAGCATCGGCAGGTCGCTGGCCGCCTCGGTGTGGCCGGCGCGGGTCAGCACCCCGCCGGGCTGGGCGGCCAGGGGAAAGATGTGGCCAGGCTGGCTCAGGTCGGACGGCCTGGCATCCGGACGCACCGCGGTGCGGATCGTGTGCGCCCGGTCGTACGCGGAGATGCCGGTGGTCACGCCCTCGGCCGCCTCGATGCTGACGGTGAAGTTGGTCTGGAACTGCGCGGTATTGGTCTGCACCATCGGCGCCAGGCCCAGCTGCGCGCAGCGCTCGCGGGTCAGCGACAGGCAGACCAGGCCGCGGGCGTGGGTGACCATGAAGTTGATGTCGGCCGGGCGCACCAGCTCGGCGGCCATGATCAGGTCGCCTTCGTTCTCGCGGTCCTCGTCGTCGACGATCACCACCATGCGGCCGGCGCGGATCTCTTCCAGCAGCTCGGGAACGGGTGCGAAGTTCATGCCTGCGCTCCCTCGCCGCCGGCGGCATCGACGGCCGCGCGCGCGCCGAGCAGGCGCTCGACGTAGCGCGCGACCAGGTCGATCTCCAGGTTCACCGCATCGCCCACCGCCGTTTCGGCGAAGCGCGTGTGCGCCACGGTGTGCGGGATCAGCGCGACCTCGAACCCTTCGCCATCGACCGCGTTGACGGTCAGGCTGACCCCGTCCACGCAGATCGAGCCCTTCTTCGCGACGTACTTCAGCAGCGGCGCCGGCGCGGCGAAGCGCCAGCGCTGCGCACGCGCATCGTCATGCACCGACAGCACCCGGCCGATGCCGTCGACATGGCCGCTGACCAGGTGGCCGCCCAGCCGGTCGCTCGGTCGCATCGCCCGTTCCAGGTTCAGCGCGGCGCCTTCGGCCAGCGTGCCGAGCGTGGTCAGGGCCAGGGTCTCGGTGGATGCGTCGGCCTGGAACGAGCCGGCGTCGAACGCGACCACGGTCAGGCAGACGCCGTTCACCGCGATGCTTTCGCCCAGGCGCACGTCTTCCCCGGGCCCGCCCAACCAAGGCAGCGAGCCGGTGGCGAAGGTGAAGCGGACGTCGCCACCGCGCGGCTCGCGCGCGGCCAGGCGGCCGACGCCCTCGATGATTCCGGTGAACATCAGCGCCCCTCCCTGGTGGACAGGGGACTGGGACGGGTGGCATGTAAGGACATTGGCATGTGCGTCTTCCGCTGAAGGGCGAAGACGTCCCGGGACACGCACGCGACGCCCGGCATGGGCCAGGCGGCGGCATCTTCTTTCATCCGGACTCTAGGACGCGGCCAGGGCCACGTCGCAACCGTCGGCTCCGGCATTGGACCGGATCTGCTGACCTCCCGGTCGCGACGGCCTGCAAGGCACCGTGCTCGCGGGAGCGCTCGCGGGCTCGCGCCGCGCCCCTGCTGGATGCCGGGGGAACCGCGCCTACCGCCGGTGGGGAATTCCACCCCGCCCTGAAGACGTTCTGTTGATTGGATCGCCGGCAGGCCGGCGCGGGCATTCTACCGCAGGCGGGGAAACGACTCCGGGCCGCGGCCCGGCGCTGGCTGGAACGGTGCGTCCGGAGGCGTCGCAGGCTTGCCGGTGGCGGGTGGCCGTCTAGTCCGGGATGCGGGGTGTGCAGGCGCCGCTTTTTCGGCGAGCTATCACTCGGAGAGGTGGCGCCCCCTCGCGGAACCGGCGGGGTCGGGTCGCCCATGAGGATGGGCTCCTACACGGGCGGGATTGGTCTGGAGGGCCACTGTAGGAGCCGATTTATCGGCGACCCGAGGCACCCGGGACGGGCCGCGTCCTCGCGGATCCGGCGGCATCGGGTCGCCCATGAGGATGGGCTCCTACACGGGCGGGATTGGTCTGGAGGGCCAGCCGATTTATCGGCGACCCGAGGCACCCGGGACGGGCCGCGTCCTCGCGGATCCGGCGGCATCGGGTCGCCCATGAGGATGGGCTCCTACGGGGTGGCGGGCCGCAGCAGGAGGCGGCGGTCGTCGCCGAGGCGGGCCTCGTCCACCAGGGTGAATGGCAGGCGCTGGGCCATCGCCTCGATGCCCAACCCGGCGAACAGCGGGCGCGCGGTATCGCCCAGCAGCAGCGGCGCCTGGTACAGCAGCACTTCGTCGACCAGGCCGGCACGCAGCAGCGCGCCGCACAACGCAGGGCCGGCCTCGACCTGGACCTCGTTGACGCCGCGTCCGCCGAGCAGGCGCAGCGCCGCCTCCAGGTCGACATGGCCATCGCGCAGCGGCAACCGCGCGTACTCGGCGCCTTCCACCTGCGCCGGCACGACATCGGGGCCGTGCAGGTACAGGGTCGGCGCGGCGCCATCGCGCACCTTCGACTGGCCCAGGCTGCGCAGCCGGGTGTCGACCACCACCCGCAGCGGCGGCACGAACTCGCCGTCACCGCCCAGGCGCACGGTGAGCGCCGGATCGTCGGCCAGCACGGTGTCGGCGCCGGTGAGGATGGCCGCGCTGCGCGCGCGCCAGCGCTGCACGTCGGCGCGCGCGGCCTCGCCGGTGATCCACTTCGATTCGCCGCTGGACAACGCCGTGCGTCCGTCCAGGCTGGCGGCCAGCTTGATCCGCAGCCATGGCCGGCCGCGCTCGATGCGCGAGAGGAAGCCGCGGTTGAGCTCGCGCGCCTGCGTCTCCATCAGGCCGGCGGCCACTTCGATTCCGGCGGCCTGCAGGCGGGCGAAGCCGGCGCCGTCCACGCGCGGGAACGGGTCGCGCATCGCCGCCACGACCCGCGACACGCCCGCGGCGACCAGCGCTTCGGCGCAGGGCGGCGTGCGGCCGTGGTGGGCGCAAGGCTCCAGGGTCACGTACGCGGTTGCGCCGCGCGCACGGTCGCCGGCCGCGCGCAGCGCGAACACCTCCGCGTGCGGCTGGCCGGTGCGCGGATGCCAGCCCTCGCCGACGACTTCGCCGTCGCGCACGATCACGCAGCCGACCATCGGGTTGGGGCGGGCGGTGTACAGGCCGCGCGCGGCCAGCGCCAGCGCATGCGCCATCCCCTGCTGGTCGGCAGGATCGAACCGGCTCACCGCTCCAGCCCTGCGCAGTCCACCGCCATCACCTGCACCTGCAGCGGACCGAGCACCACCGTGGCATGGTCGCGCCAGCCCAGCCTGCGGTACCAGTCCGCCACGGTCCCGGTGCAGTACAGGTACAGCCGGGCCACGCCGAGCGCGGCGGCCTCGGCCACGCAGCGCGCGACCAACGCGGCGCCCACGCCCTGCCCGCGCGCCTGTGGCCGCACGTACAGGCTGGCCAGCCACGGCGAGTACTGGCGGATGTGTTCGTGGTCTTCCTGCAGCAGGCTCACCGAGCCGAGCCAGTCGCCCTGCCCGTCCAGCGCCAGCAGGGTCGAGGGAATCGCGCAGGCGCGGGTGTGGCTGCGCAGTTCGTCGGCCGCCTGGGCGAGCGTCCAGTCCGGCAGCAGCGCGCCGAACGCCTCGACGTGGGCGGCGGCCAGGGCGTCCACGTGCCAGGGGTGGTCGCGCAGCCAGGCGATGCGCATGGCTGCGCTCAGCGCTTCTTCTGCCGGTCGGCGTGCTTGTCGATGGACACGACCTCGCCGCCCTGCAATAGCGGCAGCTGGCCGCTGCCCGGCGGCAGGTCGCGCTCGAGCTTCTCGATCTCCTCGCGGAAATCGGCCACGTCCTCGAAGCTGCGGTAGACCGAGGCGAAGCGCACGTAACCGACGTGGTCCAGCTTGCGCAGCTCGTCCATGACGAACTCGCCGATCCGGCGCGAATTGAGCTCGCGCTCACCGCTCATGCGAACCGCATGCACCACCGCGCGCACCGCCGCCTCGATCTGCTCCTCGGCCACCGGCCGCTTCTGCAGCGCGCGGTCGAAGCCCACGCGCAGCTTGCGCGCGTCGAAGGCCTCGCGCCGGCCGTCGTTCTTGATGATCGCCGGCAGCTTGAGCTCGACCGTCTCCAGGGTGCTGAAGCGCTCGCCGCATGCCTCGCATTCGCGGCGCCGCCGGATGGTGGCGCCGTCCTCGGACACGCGCGAGTCGATCACGCGGGTGTCGGTGTGCTGGCAGTACGGGCAGTGCATGGACTAGGCGGTCAGCCGTAGACCGGGTACTTGGCGCACTGGGCGGTGACCTTCGCGCGCACCGCCGCGATGACCGACTCGTCGGCCGGCGCGTCGAGCACGTCGGCGATCCAGTGGGCCAGGTCCACGCAGTCCTGCTCGGTGTAGCCGCGGGTGGTCACCGCCGGGGTGCCAAGGCGCAGGCCCGAGGTCACGAACGGCGAGCGCGGGTCGTTGGGCACCGAGTTCTTGTTGACGGTGATGTGGGCCTTGCCCAGCGCGGCCTCCGCGTCCTTGCCGGACACGTCCTTGCCGATCATGTCGACCAGCATCAGGTGGTTCTGGGTGCCGCCGGAGACGATCCGGTAGCCGCGCGCGACCAGCGTCTGCGCCATCGCCTGCGCGTTCTTCACCACCTGCTGCTGGTAGGCCTTGAACTCCGGCTCCAACGCCTCCTTGAACGCCACCGCCTTGGCCGCGATGACGTGCATCAGCGGGCCACCCTGGATGCCGGGGAACACGATCGACTGCAGCTTCTTGACCAGGTCCTCGCTGGCGCCCTGGGCCAGGATGATGCCGCCGCGCGGGCCGCGCAGGGTCTTGTGCGTGGTCGAGGTGACCACGTGCGCGTGCGGCAGCGGATTCGGGTAGACGCCGGCGGCGACCAGGCCGGCCACGTGGGCCATGTCCACGAAGAAGATCGCCCCGACCTTGTCGGCGATGGCGCGGAAACGCGCCCAGTCGATCTGCTGCGAGTAGGCCGAGAAGCCGGCCACCACCATCTTCGGCTTGTGCTCCACGGCCAGGCGCTCGACTTCGTCGTAGTCGATCAGGCCCTGGTCGTTGACCCCGTACTGGACGGCGTTGAACAGCTTGCCCGACGCGTTCACCTTGGCGCCGTGGGTGAGGTGGCCGCCGTGGGCCAGCGACATGCCGAGGATGGTGTCGCCGGGCTGCAGCAGGGCGAAATAGACGGCCTGGTTGGCCTGCGAGCCCGAATGCGGCTGCACGTTGGCATAGTCCGCGCCGAACAGCTGCTTGACGCGGTCGATCGCCAGCTGCTCGGCGATGTCCACGTACTCGCAACCGCCGTAGTAGCGCTTGTGCGGGTAGCCCTCGGCGTACTTGTTGGTCAGCACGCTGCCCTGGGCCTCCAGCACGCGCGGGCTGGCGTAGTTCTCGCTGGCGATCAGCTCGACGTGGTCTTCCTGGCGGCGCGCCTCGCTGGCGATGGCCGCGGCCAGTTCAGGGTCGTAACCTTCGATACGGGCATCGCGCGGGAACATCGGGGCTCCAGGGTATGGGAATCGGGGGGTGGGGCCGCCAATTGTAGCCCTTCGGGCCGCGCCGGGCCCGCCGGACCAGGGCCCGCCCGGGCCTGGCGATTTGGCGCCCCGCCCCCATATCCGGGATAATCGCCTCCTTCCCGTCCTTCCCCGCGTGGCCCGTATACCGGCGGCCGCGCCGCCTGTCTGCGGAGCCAGCACCCCCATGTCGCAATACATCTACACCATGAACCGCGTGTCCAAGGTGGTCCCGCCCAAGCGGCAGATCATCAAGGACATCTCGCTGAGCTTCTTCCCGGGCGCCAAGATCGGACTCCTGGGCCTGAACGGCGCCGGCAAGTCCACCGTGCTCAGGATCATGGCCGGCGTGGACAACGACTTCGAGGGCGAGGCCCGCCCGCAGCCCGGCATCAAGGTCGGCTACCTGGAGCAGGAGCCGCGCCTGAACCCGGAGCACACCGTGCGCGAAGCGGTCGAGGAAGGCGTGGGCGAGGTGCTGCAGGCCCAGGCGGCGCTGGAGAAGGTCTACGCCGCTTATGCCGAGGACGGCGCCGACTTCGACGCCCTGGCCAAGGAACAGGAGCGCCTGGAGGCGATCCTGGCCAGCGGCGACGCCAGCACCCTGGAGCAGCAGCTGGAAATCGCCGCCGACGCGCTGCGCCTGCCGCCGTGGGATGCGGTGGTCGGCAAGCTGTCCGGCGGCGAGAAGCGCCGCGTCGCGCTGTGCCGCCTGCTGCTGCAGAAGCCGGACATGCTCCTGCTCGACGAACCGACCAACCACCTGGACGCCGAATCGGTGGAGTGGCTGGAGCAGTTCCTGGCCCGCTACACCGGCACCGTGGTCGCGGTCACCCACGACCGCTACTTCCTCGACAACGCCGCCGAGTGGATCCTGGAACTGGACCGCGGCCGCGGCATCCCGTGGAAGGGCAACTACACCGAGTGGCTGCAGCAGAAGGAAGAGCGCCTCAAGCAGGAAGAGAACCAGGAGAAGGCGCGGCAGAAGGCCATCGCCAAGGAACTGGAGTGGGCGCGCCAGAACGCCAAGGGCGGCCGTTCCAAGGGCAAGGCCCGCCTGGCGCGCCTGGACGAGCTGCAGTCGGTCGACTACCAGAAGCGCAACGAGACCAACGAGATCTTCATCCCGCCGGGCGAGCGCCTGGGCAACAAGGTCATCGAGTTCAAGAACGTCTCCAAGAAGTTCGGCGACCGCCTGCTGATCGACGACCTGAGCTTCTCGGTGCCGCCGGGCGCGATCGTGGGCATCATCGGCCCCAACGGCGCCGGCAAGTCGACCCTGTTCCGGATGATCACCGGCCAGGAGAAACCCGATTCGGGCAGCATCGACATCGGCCCGACCGTCAACCTGGCCTACGTCGACCAGAGCCGCGACAAGCTCGAAGGCAACCACAACGTGTTCCAGGAAGTCTCGGGCGGCCTGGACATCCTCAACATCAACGGCATCGAGATCCAGTCGCGCGCCTACATCGGACGCTTCAACTTCAAGGGCCAGGACCAGCAGAAGCTGGTCGGCACGCTGTCGGGCGGCGAGCGCGGCCGCCTGCACATGGCCAAGACCCTGCTGCAGGGCGGCAACGTGCTGCTGCTGGACGAACCGTCCAACGACCTGGACATCGAAACCCTGCGTGCGCTGGAGGACGCGTTGCTCGAGTTCCCGGGCAACACCTTCGTGATCTCGCACGACCGCTGGTTCCTGGACCGCATCGCCACCCACATCCTCGCCTTCGAGGGCGACTCGCACGTGGAGTTCTTCCAGGGTAACTACCGCGAGTACGAGGAGGACAAGAAGCGCCGCCTCGGCGACGACGCGGGCCCGCACCGGCTGCGGTTCAAGGCGCTGAAGTAGGCTTCAAGCGCCTTAATGTTCAGCACGACGCCCGCCGCAAGGCGGGCGTTTCGTTTTCTCGCGATCAGTCGCGCCAGCAACGATCAGCACACCATTGGCGCCTGTCCTCAGCCGGCCATCACCCTGACCAGCAACGCTACTACCAGGGCTACGGTGACCAAACCGCCGGCAAGCATGAAGGCCCCGAAACCCACCATCGCCCGCAATGCGGATTTCCAGCGCGGATAGCCGCTAAAGAACTGGACCAGCGAGAAGACGCCGTACCCCATCCCCACCCACATGACCAAGCTCTGCACGTACGGGAACCAGCGTTGCAGTGGAAGCGCGATGATCCAGAGGACGAACGCTTGCACGGTTAGGAATGCGGTGATCACCAGCCATTCCGGATAGTTCAACCTGCCGACGCGACCGAATGCCATCCGGAACGCCGCCGCCTCGACCGGCAGCAGCAACAAGGTAAACGCCGCGAAGTTCCGATCCATCAGATCTCCAACCGCGGCGAACGCTGCCTGCATCGCCGCAGGGTCCAGCGAGCTCCCGCCGCCTGCTTCGGCGGCCTGGAAATCGACCTGCGGCAACGATGCATCGATCACGCCGCCGCCCAGGATGTACCTGCTGAGGAATACCACCACCGCGGCCATGACCATCAACAGGAACAGGGGCTTGGCCTGGCGGGCCCGCCGGCCTTCGAGGTAATCCCGCATCAGGCGGCCGGGCCGCAGCATCAGCTCCCTGAGCGAGTACAGGATGCCGCGATCCATGTGCAGCACGGTGTGCTCGAACTCGTGCATTAGGTAATGCCAGTCGATGCGGGGCGCCGGCGTGGGCTGGCCGCAGGCCGGACAGAACTTCTGCTCCACGCCGTCGATGGCGCGCCCGCAGTTGGCACATTCCCTTGCTTCCGACATCGCCGTCCCCCTGACCGCAGCGCAGGGCATCATAGGGCGACGCCGCGGCGGCGCTCAATACCGCCGGCTCCGCGCGGGCAAGGTTGCGACGCCGGCGCCCCGCACCCGCGCGGCTACGCCAGCACGTCGATGAAGGTGTTGATCGACAGGCGCCCGGTGAGCGGGTCGGGCGGCGGCACGTTGGCGTTGTCGATCGTGGCCGAGTGCAGCGAGTTGCGCCGGTACACCAGCATGCGGTTGTAGACGCCATCGACCTTGTCGACGCGCTCGAACAGCGGGGTGTCTTCCCCGATATAGCCGGGACCCGGCGCGTCGGCGCCGCCGCTCTCCTCCTGCAGGCGGGTGAAGTACGGCAGCTCGCGCGCCTCGTCCACGTACTCGTAGCCGGTGCTTCGGTGGCGGTAGAACGCGGTTCCGCCCCAGCCCTGCCGGAACAGGTAGTGGACCGTGGCCAGGCCACGGCCGGTGGCCGAATCGATGTGCGGGATCCGCTGCAGGAACGCCAGCTTCTGCGGCGGCTGGGTCACCAGCGAGTAATGGCACATCGGGAACGACAGCCGCGCCTGTTGCGGCAGCCCGAAGACCTCGGCCATCAGCGGCCGGATCAGCCGCTCCAGGAACGCCTCGTACGACAGCGGCGCACGCACCCGGATCCCGGGGAACATCGCGCCCTGCGGCGCGAACTGCGAGCGCGCGGCCTTGCGCACCAGCCGATCGGGGTCGGCCACCAGCTGGTCGACCACCAGCAGCGGCGCACCCTCGGCGCCGATCCGCCGCACCTGGAGGCGCAGTTCGGGGTGCGGCTGGATCAGCATCCGCGCATCACCGGGCCAGACCTCCGTCGAGGCCCGCGATCTTGCCGGTCACCCGCTCATGCTGCCGGGCGCGCGCGTACATCTGCTCCCAGGCCGAGGGCGGCGCCTTGCAGTAGCTGTCGATGAACTGCTCCTGGCTGGGCATGGCCGCCACAGCGGCATCGATCGGCTTGCGCACGCTCTCGAGCAGGCGCTTGAGATCGGCGTCCGACAGCGCGCGGGTCAGCGGATGGTGGGTGCGGGGCACCACGCCCTGGCCGAGCATGCAGTGGGTCCAGGAGTCGAGGCGGAACAGTTCGTCCTCCCCCTGCCACGCGTAGCCGGTCTCGCGGAACACCTGGATGCGCTCTGCCAGGCCCGGTGGCAGTTCCATTTCGCGGCACTGTTTCCACAGCGGCTCGTCGCGCTGGTTGAGGTGGTAGTGCATCACGACGAAGTCGCGGACGTGCTCCAGCTCCTGGCGGCTGACCTGGTTGAAGCGGTCCACCGCCGCCTGGCTGATGCCCTCGGAGGGGAAGAACTGCACCAGGCGGGTGACCGCGCTCAGGGTCAGGTGGATGCTGGTGGACTCCAGAGGCTCGATGAAGCCGCTCGCCAGCCCGAGCGCGATCACGTTCTTGTTCCAGGCCTTGCGCCGTCGCCCGGTGCGGAACGGGATGATCCACGGGTCGCGCAGCGGCTTCGACGGGTTCTCGGCGAGCAGTTTGGCCGTCGCCTCATCGTCGGACATGTGCGCATCGGAAAACACGATGCCGCACCCGATCCGGTGCTGGAGCGAGATCTTCCAGTGCCAGCCGGCCTCGTGCGCGATCGCGCGCGTGTACGGCACCGCCGGTCCGTCGGCTTCGGTCTGCAGCGCCACCGCGCGGTTGCTCGGCAGCCAGTGGTTCCAGTCTTCGTAACCGGTGTGCAGCGCCTGCTCGCTCAGCAACGCGCGCGCGCCGGTGCAGTCGATGAACAGGTCGCCTTCGATGACCTGCCCGTCCTCCAGCACCAGTGCCTGCACGAAGCCGCTGTCCGGATGCTGGCGTACCTGGGCGATCTTGCCCTCGATGCGCTTGAGCCCGCGGCCCTCGCATTGGACGCGCATGAACGCCGCATACAGCCCGGCGTCGAAGTGGTAGGCGTAGCTCACGTCGCCACGGTTCATCGCCGTGGCCGCCTTGGTCCAGCGCATCGACCACTGCTGGGCATTCTGGCCGGTATCGAACAGGGCGAAGCGGTCATGGCGCGCGGCCACGGTCTCCAGGCAGTAGTCGCCCAGTTCGCTCTTCATGCCGCGGCGCAGGCTTTCCAGCCAGAACTGGTGGAAATCGCACGACCAGGTATTCACGCCGGTGGTGCCGAACGGATGGATGTAGCGCGTGCCCGGCCGGATCCAGTTCTCGAACGAGATCGCCAGCTTGAAACTGCCGGCGACCGAGCTGAGGAACTCGCGCTCGTCGATCTGCAGCAGCCGGTGGAACGTGCGGATGGTCGGGATCGTGGACTCGCCCACGCCGACGGTGCCGACCTGCTCGGACTCCACCAGGGTGATGTCGAGCAGGTCGCGGAACTGGTGCGTCAGCGCGCACGCGGCCACCCAGCCGGCGGTGCCGCCGCCGGCGATCACGACCTTGCGAATCCGGTTGTTCTCCAAGACGCACTCCCCATTTTCTCTGTCGAACCCGCCGCGGCAGCCGCGGCGGACCTGGCGGCGCGTGCGACATCCACGCGCCCTGTGATCCGAAGGCCCCGGCGCGCCGCGCCTCGACCCTCAGCGATTGAGCTTGCCGATCAGCAAGGCGCGCATCCTGCGCGCCATGGTCTCGTCGAACGGCCCGAGCATGTCGCGCGCCTGCTCCGGCAGGTGCGCGCCGGCGCGGTCGGCCGGACCGAACACGTAGTAGTCGAACACCTCCCGCCAGGCCAGTTTCTCCCGCTCGGGCCGGTCGCGGATCGCCCACAGCGCGTGGTACAGCGCGTGCATCGGCGTGGGGATCCAGGCCGGCATGCTGGCCCACCAGTAGTTGACCAGCACGGTGAACGGATCCAGCCCCTGCACGTGGTGCCACCACATGCTCGGGATGAAGATCGCGTCGCCCGGTTCGAGCACGACCGTGCGCGCCGTCTCCAGGGCCTGGCGGAAGCGCGGGTAGCGCTCGAAGTCGGGCGCGGTGAAGTCGACCACGCTGACCGCCTGCCCGCCCGGGGTGGGCTCCAGCGGACCCGGGTACAGGTTGCCGATCTGGTCCGGCGGGAACACCGTGAACCGCCGCCGCCCCACCGTGCAGCAGGCGATGTTGTTGGGTGCGTCGTAGTGGCAGGAGGCGGTGACCCGGTTGCCGATCCAGATCGCCGGCGGCGCGTCGACCCCGTGCGCGGCGAAGTCCAGGTCGTTGCCGGCGCGCAGCCCGGGCAGGCAGCTGTCCACCAGCAGCGAGGCCACGTAGTAGGTGGGCGGGTGCGGATCGTCCAGGTACGAGGCCAGCTCGTCGAGCACCTGGTCCAGCCCGCCCCGCCGCACCTCGCAGTTCAGCGCGGTGAATCCTTCGTTGTAGAACGGGCGCCCGGCGGTGGCCGGTTCGCCCCAGGAGTAATGGACGGGGCGGCCGTTGTAGTGCTCGCGCAGCTGCGCCATCGCCACCTGTGGCGACTCCAGGCCGGCCCGCACCAGGCTCCAGTCCCGGACCAGGCCCCTGAGCACGGTGGGTTCGGCTTCCTGCAGCAGCGATTCGAGCGGCAGTGCATCGGGCGTGCAGCCCTCGAGGACGCGAACGCTGGCGAGCCCCTCGAACATCGCTCAGGCCGCCCTGCCCTGTCCGCCGGCGTCCTGCTCGCGCAGGCGGCGCTGCTTCTCGGCGATGAGCCTGCGCATGTTGTACAGCGAGGCCAGCACCAGGTAGGCACCCTCGAGCCAGCCGGCGCGGTGCAGCTCGTGCAGCGAGGCGGCATCCAGCCCGGCGAGGCGCTCGCGGTCGATGCCGTACAGGCCGGTCAGGTTCACGCCGTGGTTGTCGTCGAAGCGGACGTCGAGGGTCATCGGCTGGATCAGCTCCAGCGCCTGGAAGGAGGCGAACATGGCCTTGCCGGCCTGGACGCCGTCGTTGATGCCGCGCAGCACCGTGATGATGTGCTCGAGGTAGGGACTGTTGCCGCCCTGCGCCAGGAACACCGGCTCGCCCTGCCCGGTGATCACGCGCGGGTGGTCCAGGTCGACGTGGATCACCGGCTCGTTGCGCACCTGGCCGTCGACCTGCTGCTCCTGGAAGCCGATCAGGAAGGGGCCGCGGGCGACCGCGCCCGGCAGGTACGCGGCATTCCAGCCGCCACCCTGCAGGAACAGGTTCTCGTGGTGGTCGAAGCCCAGCAGCGCTGCCGCCTGGAACTCGCCGCCGGAATCCTTGCGGAAGAAGATCGGGTACTCGCGCTGGAGCTCGGCGAACTCGGTCGGGAAGGCCTGGACCATGCCGAGGTTGTCGCCGAATTCGGTGCCGAAGCGGGTGGAGACGCGAAGGTCCTTGTGGGTGATGTTGTTGAGCAGTTCGTAGCGGGCCATTTCGGCTCCAAGGGGGTCCGGATCCGGCGCGGGTCGCGCCGGGCGCCGTGGACCGACGATTCCAGAAACGCCGGGCGCCCGCAAGTCGGCGCGCGCCCGGCCAGCTGCAAAAAAAGGGACCGCTGCGCGAGCAGCGGTCCCGGCCAATCAAAGCAAAGCCTGGAAGTACATCTCCGGGAGTATGCCTCTTAGAACTCGTAGCGGACGCCCACCATGTAGCGCGGCGACTGGTCGACCAGGCGAACCATCTGGTTGTAGCTGCGCGCGCTCCAGCGTACGTCCTCGCCGGTCAGGTTGATCGCTTCCAGCGACACCGTCAGGTTCGGGTTGAAGCTGTACGCGACGGCGAAGTCGAACTGCTTGTACTCCTCCACGAAGTACGGGTTGCGGTTGTTGCCGTTCTGGTTGGCCGCCAGCAGGTACTCGTCGCGCCAGTTCCAGGCCAGGCGGGTGGACCAGCCGTACTTCTCGAACATCAGCACCGCGTTGGCCGTATCGCTCAGGCCGGTCAGCGCGAACACGTCCGAGCCCGGGTCGGCGGCGCGGTCGATGCCCACGTCGCCATCGACGATGGTGTAGTTGGCCAGGATGCCGAAGCCGCTGTCGCCGAAGAAGTACTGGCCACCGATTTCCCAGCCGTCCAGCTTGGCCGACTGCTGGTTGATCGGGCGGTTGACGTCGAACTGGTACAGCGGGTCGTCCGCCTCGCCGAAGATGTCGAACCGGGTCTCCATGTCGATGACCTGGGCGTTGCTGCCGTTGTAGGCCGCCAGGCCGCCGGTGGCCGACGCGTTGCGCAGCAGCGCCAGCGCGGTGAACAGCGTGGTGTAGTTGCCCACGCAGCCTTCCGCCGGGTCGTTGCCAGCCCCGGTAACCTGGGCCTGGCAGGCCGCGCTGTTGATGAACGCCAGCGCCGCCTGCGCATCCGGGCCCGAGGTCGGGTCGGTGATGCCGTACAGGTTCTCGCGGACGACCGTGTTGCCGATGAAGTTGTCGACCTTCTTGTTCCAGTACGTGATGCCGATGAAGCTGGACGGGGCGAAGTACCATTCCAGGCCGATGTCGAAGTTGACCGACTCCAGCGGCATCAGCGACGGGTTCTGGGCGTCGCCGGTGGCGCGGAACTGCTCGCCGAACAGCACCGAGCCGCTCGGGGCGCCCGGGTTCGGACCGGCGTACAGGTTGCCGTACGGCGGACGGGCGATGGTCTTGCTGGCGGAGAAGCGGCCCTTCAGGTCATCCATGAAATCGATGCTGAAGTCCAGGTTGGGCAGCAGGTAGTCGTACTCGTTCTTCTCGGAGAACGGCAGCTGCTCGTCGGAACGCACGACGGTGAAGTCGTTGTTCGACATCCAGCGGATGGAATTCGGCACCTGGATGACGGAGGTCGAGGTCAGCTCGGTCTCCTCGTAGCGCAGGCCGACGACGGTGTAGGTCGGCATGCTGCCCAGCTGGCCGTCCATCGACCACTGCACGTAGACCGCGTTGGTCTTCTCCTCGACCATGTTGTCGTTGTCGTAGGTGGTCCGCACCTTCGAGCTGACCGTGTCGCACTCCGGCCAGACGGCCGGGGCGCTGCCGTCGGCGCAGGCCTGTTCGGCCCACTGCGCCAGCTGGCTGGCCTGGCCCCACCATGCGCCACGCGGCGCGCCGGCGGTGCCGTAGTCCTTGAACAGGTCGACGATGCTCAGCTGGTCCAGCAGCGCGGTCATGCCCGGCACCTGGCCCACGTCGCTGACGCCCCAGTTGCCCAAGGTCATCAGGTGCGCGTGGCCGTCCACGTTCAGGCGGCGCATCGACACCTTGGAAGAGTCGACGCCGAACTGGAAGCGGCCGGCGTCGAAGTCCAGGATGCCGTCGATGCGGCCCTGCTTGACCTGGCTTTCCTGCCGGGTCGACCAGATGCGCAGGATCTGCGAACCCAGCTGCTCCGGCGCGAAATCGGGGTTGACGACGCCGTTGGTGTTGGCGATCGCATCGCCCACGGTCGGGAACAGCGTGCGCGTCATGATCGGCAGGCCGCTGTTGAACCAGTACTCCTGGGTCCAGTTGTTGACCGCCGGATTAGGCGCCAGGCCGGCGAAGCTGAAGGCCGTGGAGCTGCCGCCGGTGATCGGGTCGTTGGGCAGGCTTTCGACCTTGGTGTCGTGCGCGTCGAAGTTCAGCGAGAAGCGGTCGTTGACCTGCCACTTCGCGTTCAGGCCCAGCGAGCCGAGCTTGTACTTCTGCTCGTCGCGCTGCTGCTCGAAGCCGAAGTCCTTGCTGCCGCCGGCGATGTCGCGGATGTAGACCGGGGTGGCGACGTCGGCGTTGTCGTCGAACGTCACGTGGCTGAGGCTGTTCTGCAGCCACATGGTCTGCTCGCCGCGGTTCTGGGCGATCTCGTTGGTCGAGTAGGTGTAGTCGAGGGTGAAGGTGAACGCGTCGGACGGCGCGAACTGCAGCACCGCCTGGCCGTTGATGCGCTCGCGCTCGAAGTCCTGGAAGGCGTAGCGCAGGTCGTTCGGCATGCTGTAGAGCTGGCCGATCTCGGGCGCGTTCTCGACCACCGCGCCCGGGCGCAGGCGCGAATCCGTACCCGTCCAGCGGGCGACGTTCCAGGTGTTCTCGGTGGCCTGGATCGAGCCGCCGTGGCGCTTCTGGTAGCTGGCGTTGACGCCCACGCCCCAGGTCTTGTCCGCGTTGGCGTAGCTGAAGATGCCCGAGATTTCCGGGGTGGCGTCGCTGCCGAACACCTGCGACTGGTCGGAGACGACCTTGGCGCCGGCGCTGGCGACGATCTCGCCGCCGGCGTGGTTGAACGGACGGTCGGTCAGGATGTCGATGGTGGCGCCGATGCCGCCGCTGGGCACGTCGGCGCGGCCGGTCTTGAAGACCGTGACGCCGCTGATCGCCTCGGAGGCCAGCTGGGCGAAGTTGAAGGCGCGGGTACCGGAGCCGACGCCGCCGATCTCGAGGCCGCCGCTGCCGAAGCCGTCGGCGCCCGGCACCTGGCGGCCGTTGAGGGTGACCATGTTGTACTGCGGGCCGAAGCCGCGCGCGGTGACCGTGGCGCCCTCGCCGTCGCGGCGCTCGATCGAGATGCCGGTGATGCGCTGCAGGGATTCGGCCAGGTTGGTGTCGGGGAACTTGCCGATGTCCTCGGCGCTGATCGCGTCGACGATGCCGGGTGTGTCGCGCTTGAGGTTCATCGACTGGTCGAGGCTGCTGCGCATGCCGGTGACCACGACGGTGTCCAGCGTGGTCGCGTCGTCCTGCGCCGGAGTCTGGGCGAACGCCGGATTGATGATGATGACGCCGCCGACGATGGTGAACATCGCCCGCGACTTGAAACGCTTCAACTTGGAATTCATGGACGTGTCCTCAGCTGCGCTGTTGTTGGTTGGCCCGGGGCACCCGGTACCCCATCCCCGGCACGGCTTTCGCCGGCGCGGCCCTTGACAGCGCGAGACACTGCGACCTGCTGCTCATCTGCCTACCCTCCCCTCTTGTTGCTTCGATTTATGGATGTCGCCCTCTTCGGGCGTACTCGGATCGCGGTCGACGACCCGTACAGCCGTACACGAACCAGGCCCGTCCCGCCTGCCGGTGATGCGGTTTCCCCCGGCACAAATCGGATCGGCATACCTTCTGGCAACGCTGCGGTCGACGAGTTCGCCGGCACGCACCGCGGCGGCCGCCCTCCTGGCGGACCACCCAAACTGATAGCGCTAACATTCTTTGGTGGCGCAAGACATAACACGCGTGTATCGACGCTGTCACAGTGCACCGCAGCAGAAATCCCGTTGCCCCGGCAACGGCCACGCGGAGCCGGAATAAGTTTCCTGCCAGGCATATGGAAACGGAATTCCACACGGACGCGTTTACTCGCACCGGGAAGCACAGTCGGGACGTTCTGGTCGTATTACCGACGCCGTTGGCGTCAACAGCTCCATTTGTCAGCGCTGTCCGTCCGTCGTACGCGGCGCGGATTGATACCGGTTACCTTCGGAGCGAGTCCCGGTAGGCGGCCAGGAACTGCGCCAGCTGCGCGCGCGTGCGCTCGTCCACCAGCCGGCCATCGGCGTCGAATGCCTGGCCCGCACGGGACACGAGCAGACGGCCCCCGGCCCAGAACCGGCTGCCCAGCGTGCGCAGCACCGGCAGCCACGCGTCCTGGGCCAGGATCGTGCCGAAACCGCCGGCCGACGCGCCCACCAGCGCGACCGGCCGGCCACCGAAGACGGCCGGGATCTCCGCGGGCGGTCGCGACAGCCAGTCGATCGCGTTCTTGAACACGCCGGGGATGCCGTTGTTGTATTCGGGCGTCGCCAGCAGCAGCGCATCGCTGGCCAGCACGCGCGCCTTCAGCGCCTGCACCGCCGGCGGCAGCCCCTCGCGCGCCTCGAGATCGCCGTCGTACAGCGGGAACCCGTGCAGCGTCGCCAGCTCCAGCTCCACGCCGGGAACGGCCAGCTCCTGCGCGGCGCGCAGCAGGGCGGTGTTGAATGAGCCAGCCCGCAGGCTGCCGGAAATGCCGAGGATCCTGGCCATCGCATGCCTCCGCCGGTTCGCCGCGCGCGTCCGGATGGGCCGCAGCATAGCCGACGCGGCAACGTCCTCATTGGCGCGGGCTCGCCGCGGCGGAGGCCAGGCAGCAGCGGAACCTGCGCCCGCAGCGTTCAGCGCGCGCGCAGCGCGGACGGCAGGCGAACGAAGAAATGCGCCCAGATCGCCGCCAGCACCGCCGCGCGCGTGGCGACGCCGCGGCGCGGGGCCTCGAACTTGCTGAAGTAGCGCCACAGGCCGCGATGCTTGTGCCATTCGACGAACAGCGGCCGCGAGCGGCTGGACACGCCACGCACGTGCAGGACCGGCACGTCGTTGGCCACCGCGACGCGGGCACCCGCCTGCCGCGCGCGCCGGCACAGGTCCAGGTCCTCGGCGTGCAGGCGGTAGCCTTCGTCGAACCCGGCGATGCGCGTGAACAACGCCCGCGGAACCATCATCAACGCACCCGACACCGCGTCGACCTCCTGCAGGGGTTGCGCCGGGTCCATCGCCACGTCCAGGCGCGCGGCGGCCGCCGGGGATCGCAGCATCGCCGCGAAATCCGGATCGCGCCGGCGCGCGGCGCCATCGCGCTGGCCGTCCTCGCCGTGCAGGTCCGCGCCGACCACCGCTTCGCCCCCCAGTGCCTGGACGTGCCGGCGCAGCCGCTCCAGCGAGTCGGGCCGGACCTGGAGGTCGGGGTTGACGAACGCCAGCCAGGGCGCATCGCTGTCGGCCGCGCCCTGGTTGCAGGCGACCGAGAACCCCGGGTTGTCGGGATTGGCGACGAAGCGCAGGCGCGGATCGGCCAAGGCATGCCGCTGGAGGATCTCGAGCGTGCCGTCGTCGGAACCGTTGTCGACCACCCGGATCTGGGCCACGTCGCGCGCCGCGCGCAGGCGCAGCAGGCAAGCGTCGAGCGTCGACGCGCTCTGGTAGCTGACCACGACGGCGGCTATCGCCTCGCCTTCGCTTCCGCTCATGGACCCGCCTCCCCCGCCGGCGCGCCGAACAGGTCGTGCTGGGGGCTGTCGCGCAGCTGCCCGTGCAGGGCCAGCAGCTTCGCGCGCGCTTCCGCCAGCGGATCGTGCATCAGGAATGCGGCCAGGCGCGAATGCCAGGCCGGCCAGCGGGCGGCCAATGCGTCGAGGTCGCCGTCGGCCGGCCCGCCTTCGCCCAGGCGGGCCACGAATGCGGTTTCGCACAGCGCGTTGCGCCACCCCAGCCCGGACAGGCGCAGCGAGAGGTCGGTCAGCGCGGCATACCAGGAGCCGAAGCTGGCGGTGTCGAGGCCACCTGCCCGCAGCCGGGCGCTGCCGCGCAACGCCACCGCGTGGCCGACGGCGGCCGGCAATTCGGGGTGCCGGGGCGGCATCGCCGCACAGGCCTGTGCGGTCAGCGCCGGCTCGGGCGGCGCAGGCGAGATCTCGCCGAGCCGCGGCCAGGCCGCGGTCTCCCCGGCATTGCACCACGGCGTCGCGGTGGCGATCGCGGCGTCGCGCGCGAGGCAGGCGGCCAGCTGCGGGAGCCAGCCCGGCAGGGGCTGCGCATCGGGCGACAGCACGACCACGTCGGCATCGCCGCAGGCGTGCAGCATCTCCTGCAGGTGCGCCGACTCGGCGACCGGTTGGCCGCGGCGCGTGTACTCGGCCTGCAGGCGGGTCCGCTGCAGCCAGCGCTCGACGATGGCGATGCCGCGTGGACCGGCCTGGGCCCCGTCGCCCAGCCACACCCGCGTGCCGGCCGGGGTCGCTGACTCCAGCGCGGCCAGGCAGGCATCGAGTGCATCCTCGTCGGCGCCGAGCGGCAGCAGCACGATGGGCAAGTCGCTCACGGTTCGACGCGGACTCGTTTCGGTAACGGCGGTGACTTTAGCAGGGGCGCGACCCGGAACGCGCGGCAGCGGCGGCGGAAGGCGCGGACGCCTCTACCCGCGAACCCAGGGCAGCACCCGCGGGCGCCTGCATGCGATCGCGCGCATCGCATGCGCGCCTGTCCGCGTCAATGCCGCCCGGCTGCCTGCCGGCGGGCGCGATTCGTCGATCGAGCCCCGCTGCGTCGGCGCCGGCACGCGCGCGCCTGGCGGGCGTCGGTGCAGGCCGTCAGCCGACCCACACCCGCGCGTTGCGGAACATGCGCATCCACGGCGAATCCTCGCCCCAGCCGGCCGGATGCCAGCTCAGGTTGACGCTGCGCGCCACCCGCTCCGGGTGCGGCATCAGGATCGTCGCGCGCCCGTCCTCGCTGGACAGGCCGGTGATGCCGTCGGGCGAGCCGTTGGGATTGAGCGGGTACTGCGCGGCCGCGCGGCCGTCGCCGTCGACGTAGCGCAGCGCCACCCGCGCCGCGGCCTGGTCGACCGGGCTGTCGAACTCGGCGCGGCCTTCGCCATGGGCCACCGCCACCGGGATCCGCGAGCCGGCCATGCCGCGCAGCAGGATCGAGGGCGACTCGACCACTTCGAGCAGGCTGGTGCGGGCCTCGAACTGCTCGCTGGCGTTGCGCAGGAACTTCGGCCAATGGGTGGCGCCGGGGATGATGTCCTTGAGCTGGCTCATCATCTGGCAGCCGTTGCACACACCCAGCGAGAAGGTGTCGGCCCGCGCGAAGAACGCGGCGAACGCCTCGCGCAGCGTCGCCCGCTCCAGGATCGAGGTGGCCCAGCCGCGGCCGGCGCCGAGCACGTCGCCGTAGCTGAAGCCGCCGCAGGCCGCCAGGCCGGCGAACCCCTCCAGCGACGCGCGGCCGGCGACCAGGTCGCTCATGTGCACGTCGAACGCGCTGAAACCGGCGCGCTCGAACGCGCGGGCCATCTCGATGTGGCTGTTGACGCCCTGCTCGCGCAGGATCGCCACGCGCGGCCGCGCCCCGGTGTTGACGAACGGGGCAGCGACGTCATCGGCTGGATCGAAGGTCAGGCCCGGCTTGAGCCCCGGCGCGGCGAAGTCGCGCGCGACCGCCCGCTCCTGGTCGGCGCTGTCGGGGTTGTCGCGCAGCTTCTGCATGGCGTGGGTGACCGACCACCAGGCGTCGAACAGCTCCTCCCAGCGCCACTCGGCCAGCAGCCCGCCCTCGCGCCGCACGCGCACCCGGGGCACCGCGGTGGGGCGGGCGATGCGCTGGGTGTACTCGGTCAGCGCGTGGCGCTCGACCAGGTCGGCGAAGGCCGCGCGATCCTCGTCGGCCACCTGCACCACCGCGCCCAGCTCCTCGTTGAACAGGGTGCGGAACGGGTCGTCGCCCCAGGCATCCAGGGTGATGTCCAGGCCGCGGCGCGATGCGAACGCCATCTCGCACAGCGTGGCGAACGCACCACCGTCGCCGCGGTCGTGGTAGGCGAGCAGCAGGCCGGCCTCGCGCGCGTCGCGGATGAGCTCGAAGAAGCTGCGCAGGCGGGACGGATGGTCCAGGTCCGGCACGTCGCCGCCGAACGCCGGCACGGCCTCGTCGCCGGCGTGCACCTGGGCCAGCACCGAACCGCCGAGGCGTTGCTTGCCACCACCCAGGCCGATCAGCCACAGCTCGCTGTCGTCGCCATCGGCCAGCAGCGGGGTCAGCTGCCCACGCACGTCCACCACCGGGGCGAACGCCGACACGATCAGCGAGACCGGCGACACCGACTTGTGCGCCTGGCCATCGGCGTGCCATTGCGCCTGCATCGACAGCGAGTCCTTGCCGACCGGGATCGAGATGTCCAGGTCCGGGCACAGCTCCATGCCGACCGCGCGCACCGCGTCGTACAGCAGCGCGTCTTCGCCCGGATGCCCGCAGGCCGCCATCCAGTTGGCCGACAGCTTGACCGTGTCGAGCGCCTCCACCGGCGCGGCGCACAGGTTGGTGATCGCCTCGCCCACCGCCATGCGCGCGGCGGCCGCCGAATCGAGCAGCGCCAGCGGGGTACGCTCGCCGATGCTCATGGCCTCGCCGGCGACGCCGTCGAAATCGGCCAGCGTGATCGCGCAGTCCGCCAGTGGCAGCTGCCAGGGACCGATCATCTGGTCGCGCGCGGTCAGGCCGCCGACGCTGCGGTCGCCGATGGTGACCAGGAAGTTCTTCGACGCCACGGTCGGATGCGCGAGCACGCGAAGCCCGGCCCGGTGCAGGTCCAGCGATGTGGTGGACAGCGCCGGCCAGGGTGCGGCGCCCGGGTGCGTCGTGTCGCGGTGCATCTTCGGCGGCTTGCCGAACAGCACGTCCATCGGCAGGTCGATGGGGTGAGCGGAGGCGCTTGCGGACCACTGGTCCGCGCCTTCGCGAACGCCCGCAGGCTGCGCCTGCGGGCCGGGCACCGGTGCTTCCGCTTGCGCGGCACTGCCGCGCGGCGCATCCGAACGCCCGGCGCGCTGCGCCGGGCCGGAGGGCTCCGCCGCGATACCGTAGACGCTCTCGACAGTCGCGCCATACCCCACCACCAGCCGCTCCTCGGCGGTGGCCACGCCGACGGCTGCGAATGGGCAACGCTCGCGCGCGCAGATCGCGGCGAACTCCTCGAGCCGGTCGGCCGGCACGCCGAGCACGTAGCGCTCCTGGGATTCGTTGCACCACAGCTCCAGCGGCGACAGCGACGGATCGTCGGTCGGCACCTTGGCCAGGTCGATCACACCGCCCACGCCGGAATCGTGCAGCAGTTCGGGAATGGCGTTGGACAGGCCACCGGCGCCGACGTCGTGGAAGAAGTGGATCGGGTTGCGATCGCCCATCGCCACGCAGCGGTCGATGACCTCCTGGCAGCGGCGCTCCATCTCCGGGTTGTCGCGCTGGACGCTGGCGAAATCCAGGTCCTCGGCACTCTCGCCGGAGGCCACCGAACTGGCCGCGCCGCCGCCGAGGCCGATCAGCATCGCCGGCCCGCCCAGCACGATCACCGCGTCGCCCGGCTGCAGGCGGATCTTGTCGACCTGGATGCGGTCGATCGCGCCCAGGCCGCCGGCCAGCATGATCGGCTTGTCGTAGGCGCGGCTGAGGGGGCTTCCATCGGCCGTGTGGCCTTGCGCCAGCTCGAAGCTGCGGAAGTAGCCCAGCAGGTTCGGCCGGCCGAATTCGTTGTTGAACGCGGCGCCGCCCAGCGGGCCGTCGAGCATGATCTCCAGCGCCGGCGCCATGCGCGGGTTGAGCGCGCGTGGCGCCTCCCACGGCTGCGGCAGGGTGGGGATGCGCAGGTGCGACACCGTGAAACCGGTCAGGCCGGCCTTGGGCTTGCCGCCGCGGCCGGTCGCGCCCTCGTCGCGGATCTCGCCGCCGGCACCGGTGGAGGCACCCGGGAACGGCGCGATCGCGGTCGGGTGGTTGTGGGTCTCGACCTTGATCTGGAACGCCGAGGGAACCGCGGCTTCGGTGCGGTACTGGCCGGTCGCCGGATCCGGGCGGTAGCGCGCGGCGAGGTGTCCCTCGATCACCGCGGCGTTGTCGCTGTACGCGCTCAAGGTATGTTGAGGCGTCTTCTGGTGGGTGTTCTTGATCATCCGGAACAGGGAGCGCTCCTGCTCCTGCCCGTCGATGGTCCAGCTGGCGTTGAAGATCTTGTGCCGGCAGTGCTCGGAATTGGCCTGCGCGAACATCATCAGCTCGACGTCCGACGGGTCGCGCCCCAGCTCCGAATAGCGCGCGCGCAGGTAGTCGATCTCGTCGTCGGCCAGGGCCAGGCCCAGGCGGCGGTTGGCGCTTTCCAGGTCGGCCAGCGCGATGCGCTCCAGCGGCTTGCGCGCCGGGCTGGCGAACAGCGCCTGCGCCGCGTCGCGCGACTCCAGCAGCGACTGGGTCATCGGGTCGTGCAGCAGCTTACCCACCGCCGCCTGCGTCGCCGCGTCGGCCGGCCAGCCGGCGACGTCCAGCCGCAGGCCGCGCTCGACCCGCGACACCGCCAGTCCGGCACCCTGCAGCAGCTCGGTGGCCTTGCTCGACCAGGGCGAACGCGTGCCCAGGCGGGGCACCACGAAGTACGAGCGCGCGCCCCCGGCCAGCGGGGACTGGCCGTCGCCGGCCTGGAGGATGCGGTGCAGCGCGGCCGGATCGGGCGCGGCGTCGCCGGGCTGGACGAAGTAGACGTGCCAGGCGCCTTCGATGCGAAGGCCGGGGACCAGGGACTGCAGGCGGGATTGGAGCCGCTGCCGGCGGAACGGCGAAAGGGCGGGCGCGCCCTCGAGGACGATCATGTCCGGTGAAGTCGCAGGGGGAAAGGCTGGCCATTGTACCGGAGCCGGCCGCACCGGGACCGGACGGACGGGAAGGAGCGCCAGGCGGGGCCGGAGCTGCCCCCATCCCGGCACCGCGGGCACGCGTGATCCCCTTGGTGATCAGGCGCCCCGCTGTTGCAGGAACCGGGCTGGCCCGCGACGCGAGGGCGTTGGCACAGCCAACGTCCTCGTTCTACCGGGGCCCGTGTCGCCGGCTAGCTGCGCTCCTGCAGGCCATCGAGGCAGCGATCCACGGCGCGCGTGCCGCCCGGCCGGATTGCAGACCCTCAGCGCGACCCTCCGGCCGCCTCCGCGCCGCCACCTTCCAGGGCCTGCAGCAACTGCTGCGGGGGCAGGTAACCGCCCAGTTGGGTGCCGTCGGCGGCGAACACCGCCGGCGTGCCGTTGACCCCGACGCGCTGGCCGATGTCGAACTGCATCGCCACCGGGCTGGTGCATCGCTGCTGCTTGACCGGCTGCCCGGCCTTGGCCTCGGACAGCGCGCGCTTGCGGTCGCTGGCGCACCAGACCGATTCCATGTCGACGAAGTCCTTGCTGGCCGGGCCCATGCGCGGGAAGGCCACGTACTCCACCGCGATCCCGAGCCGGTTGTAGTCGGCGATCTGCTGGTGCATGCGCCGGCAATAGCCGCATTCGACATCGGTGAAGACGGTGACGGTGTGCTTGGTGTTGGGCGGCGCGAAAATGATCCGGTCCTGCGCGGGGATGCTGGCGATCAGCTCGCGCCGGTGGGCCATCAGCCCGGGGCTGGCGGCCGGCTTGCGCGCCTGCAGGTCGAACGGCTGCGACTGCATCAGGTAGCGGCCATCGTCGGAGACGTACAGGACCTGGCCGCCGAGGAGCACTTCGCGGAAGCCGGGGAACGGCGCGGCGCCGACGTACTCGGGGGCCAGGTCGGGCGCGATCGCGCGCAGGGCGTCGCGGGCGCGCGACTCGGGCGTGCCGGTGCCCGCCGCCATGGCCGTGGCCGGCTTGCCAGCCGGCTTGGCGGCGGGCGCCGTGGCCGTGGACGGGGCCTGCTGGGCACAGGCGCTGAGGCTGATGGCGCCCAACAGCGCGGCGACGAGGATTCGGGACATGGAATGGGCCGTCCTGGGGGTAGATGCGGAATGTTCGCACAGTGACGACATCGCCCCGTGGCCGAGGGTGCATGCGCCGCCCCGGCGTTCATCCCCGGTCCGGGGTGGGAGAGCGGACCAGCCGCGCGGCAGTGCCGCGCACTCACGCAATCGACAAGGCGCGCCTGCCATCCATGGCGTGACGGCGTCGACCCCGGATCGCCCGGCCCGGCCATCCATGGCCGGGCGTTCGGCAGGCCGCGCGGCAGTGCCGCGCACTCACGCAATCGACAAGGCGCGCCTGCCATCCATGGCGTGACGGCGTCGACCCCGGATCGCCCGGCCCGGCCATCCATGGCCGGGCGTTCGGCAGGCCGCGCGGCAGTGCCGCGCACTCTCGCGCTCGACAAGGCGCGCCTGCCATCCATGGCGTGACGGCGTCGACCCCGGATCGCCCGGCCCGGCCATCCATGGCCGGGCGTTCGGCAGGCCGCGCGGCAGTGCCGCGCAAGCGGCCTGCCTCACCCCCGCGGGTGGTGGCGGGCGTGGAGGCGCTGCAGGTGCTCGCGCGCCACCAGGGTGTAGATCTGGGTGGTCGACAGGCTGGCATGGCCGAGCAGCAGCTGCAGCGCGCGCAGGTCGGCGCCGCGGTTGAGCAGGTGGGTGGCGAAGCTGTGCCGCACGCCATGCGGGGTGACCTTGCGCGGGTCGATCCCGGCCACGGCCGCGTAGCGCTTCAACCACTGCCAGAAGGCCTGGCGCGTGGGCGCCTGGCGCTGCGCGGCCAGGAACAGCGGCACCTGGCCCTGCGCATCGGCCGGCACCGGCCTGCCGCCGGCCAGCTGCGGGCGGGCCTGGGCAAGGTAGCGTTCAAGCCAGTGCTGGGATTCCTCGCCCAGCGGCACCAGCCGCTCCTTGCCGCCCTTGCCGAGCACCCGGACCACGCCCTGGCGCAGGTTGACCGCGTTCGCCGGCAGGCCGACCAGTTCGCTGACCCGCAGTCCGGCCGCGTACATCAATTCGAGCATGGCGCGATCGCGCAGGCCTTCCGGCGCGTCCACCTGCGGCGCCGCCAGCAGCGCGTCGACCTGGGATTCGGTCAGCGCCTTGGGCAGGGGCCGCGGCAGGCGCGGCGGATCGAGCAATGCGGCCGGATCGTCGCTGCGCCGGCCCGCCCGCACCAGGTAGGCGTAGAACGCGCGCAGGCTGGCCCGCAGCCGCGCGTTGCTGCGGGGCTGGTAGCCGGCGGCGTGGCGCCAGGCCATGTAGCGGAACAGGGTCTCGCGGTCGGCACCCTCGATGCCGCCGCCGGCGCCGTCGCGCCAGCGGGCCAGCTGCTCCAGGTCGCGGCGGTAGGCATCCTGGGTCTGGCGGGCCAGGCCGTGCTCGGCCCAGGCCGCATCGATGAAGCGCCCGATCGCGCGCGCGTCGGCATCGCGCAACGCCGGCAGGCGGCCCGCCAGGCGGCGGCGATCGGCGGCGGTGGCGGTGGCGGTGGCGGTGGCGGTGGCGGTGGCGGTGGCGGTGGCGGGAGTGTCGCGCGGCATGGCGCAAGGATAGCCGCCCGGCCCCGGTATCCTGTGCACCCTATGGACCCCGCACACCCCTCCCCGACCGCAGCGCCGGCACCGGCACCGGCACCGACCACCCGGCCGCGCGCGCTCGTCGGCTGGCGGATGCTGGCGCTGTTCTACGATTTCTGGCCGGTGGCGGCGCTGTGGATGCTGCTCGGGCTGCTGTTCAACCTCGGCTATACGTACCTGGGCCATCACGCACAGCGCGAGAACATCCCGCCCGGCAGCCTGCCCAGCGTCCTGCTGTTCCTGTCCTGCTTGCTGGTCACCGGCCTCTACGCGACGCTGAGCTGGCGCCGCGGCGGCCAGACCCTGGGCATGCGCCCGTGGCGGCTCAAGCTGGTCGCCGCCTCCGGCAACCCGGGCTGGACGGCGCTGTGGCTGCGCTACGCGGTGGGCCTGCTGTCGCTGCTCGCCTGCGGACTCGGCTTCTGGTGGGCGTGGATCGACCGCGATGGGCGGGCCTGGCACGACCGCGCCAGCGGCACGCGGCTGGTGCGGGTTCCGAAACCGTAGGAGCCGATCCTCATCGGCGACCGGACCCCATCGGCACAGGCGACCCACCATCGGAGCCCGACGCACGGGTCGCCGATAAAGATCGGCTCCTACACAGTCGGGTTGATCCCGGCCAGGGCCGGGATCAACCCGACTTGCGCCGGAACAGCCACCAGGAAACGACCAGCATCAGCACCGGCGGCAGCGTATAGGCGAAGCGGTAGTCGATGCGGGTCGCCCCGGCGAGGCGCCCGAACAGCATCTGCAGCAGCATGAAGGCCAGTGCGAACACGATGCCCAGGAACAGGCGCTTGCCCATGCCGCCGCTGCGCAGGCTGCCGAACGCGAACGGCACGGCCGCCAGGCACAGCGCCAGCACGTTGATCGGGTAGAACCAGCGGCTCCAGTAGATGTCCTGGTACTCGCGCGCGTCCAGGTTGTTGCGGGTGCGGTAGTCGATGCTCGCGCGCAGTTCGGCCGCCGACAGGTTGCGGGCCCGGGTCACGCCCGCGGCCAGCGCGTTCGGGTCCAGTTCCGAGGACCAGCGCTCCTCGGCCACGCGCTGCTCGGTGGCCGCGCCGGGGGTGAAGCCGAAGCGGATGCGGCGCACGTCGCGCAGGCGCCAGCCGCTGGCGTCGTGCTCGGCCACCGCGGCACGGGTCAGCGAGTCCAGGCTGCCATCGTCGGCAAGCTTGTACAGGCGCACGTCGCGCAGCTCCAGCGTCCGCTGCCCGTCGACGAGCCGCTCCTGGCCATCGATGGCGTTGAGGAAGGTGTCGCCCTCGCGCGCCCACAGTCCCTGGTAGCGGGCGATGGCGACGTTGTTGGTCTTGGCGGCGAGCTTGATCTGGTCGGACTGGCGCTGGCCCCAGGGCGCCAGGGTCTCGCCGTTGACGACCATCAGGGTGGTCAGGATGACCAGCGCGGCGGCCACCGAGGCGCTCAACCGCCGCCGCGACAGGCCCAGCGCGCGCAAGGCGGTCAACTCGGAGGTCGCCGCCAGCTGGCCCAGGCCCATCAGCGAGCCGATCACCGCCGCGTAGGGGAATATCGTGTACGCGCGCCGCGGCACCGTATACGCCACCACCGCCAGCGCGGTCGGGAAATCGAAACTGCCCTTGCCCAGGTCGCCGACCTGGCCGGACAAGGCCATCACCACGTCGAAACCCAGCAGCACCATCCAGGTCAGCAGGACCGTGACCAGGACCACCCGGCCGACGTAGAGGTCGTGCAGGCGCGGTTTGAGGAAGTTCATGCCGCCAGCCTCCTCGCCCGGGGCAGGCGTCCGTCGCGCAGGTACAGCCAGACCGCCAGCGCCAGCAGCGGCAGGGTCAGCCACCACAGGCCGAGGATCGGCGGCAGTTCGCCTTCGGCCAGCATGCGCGTGCCGATGAAGACCAGGTTGACGCTGACCAGGTAGGCGAGGAAGCCGAGCATCAGCCGGCCGTAGCGCTGCTGGCGCGGCGAGCTGCGCGCCAGCGGCAGGGTCAGCAGGGCGAAGGCGAGCGCCAGCAGCGGCGGCGCCAGGCGCGCATGCAGCTCGGCCACCGTCTCCCGGTCGCCCTTGCCCAGCAGCTCGCTGGTCGCCTGCAGCCGCGGGTCGTCGCTGTCGCGCACCTCGGCGCGCTCGGGCAACGCCACTTCGTTGATCGCGTAGCGCATGAGGCGGAAGTCGAGTGCGCCGTCCAGCGGCCCCTCCAGCCGATGTCCGTCGCGCAGCTGCAGGTAGCGCCCGCGCTCGCCTTCGAACTGGAGCTCGCCCTCGCTGGCGGTCATGACGTCGATCCGCCCCTCGCGCTCGCGCTGCAGGAAGACGCTCCTCAGGCCGGCGCCGTCCTCGGTCATGCCGTCGATGTAGACGATGCCGCCGCCATTGGGCAGCGAGGTGAAGCGCCCCGGCTCCAGACCGGCCACGATCAGGCTGCGATTGGCCTGCTCGACCAGCCGCGCGGCGGTGCGCTGGGCCCAGGGACCCAGCCACAGCGAGCACAGCGCCACCGCCAGCACCACCGGCAGGGAGGCCATCAGCAGCGGTCGCAGCAGGCGCCGCGGACCGACCCCGATGGCGTTGATCACCGCCATCTCCGAGTCCCGGTACAGGCGCACCAGCGACAGCATCAGCCCCAGCATCAGCGCCAGTGGCAGCACCAGCGGCAGGTACACCAGCAGCTGCAGCCCCAGCTGGGACAGCAGCAGGCGGGCCGGCAGGCCGCCGTCGGCGATCTCGCCGAGGACGTCGACCAGCACGCCGCCCAGGCTCACCGTCAGCAGGACGATCAGGGTCGCCAGGAAGCTCTGGATGAAATCGCCCAGCAGGTATCGGTCGAGCTTCGGCATCAGGCTGGGCAGTCCTATAAAATCCCGGGTTCGCTTGCGGGCGTCGCCGGCCGGGCTGTGAAGCAGTCGCCCGGCGGTCGTTCCGCGATTTCGATCCACATTGTAGTTACCTGCCGCCGGAATCTGATCAATGGCCCTGCAATTCACCCTGAACCGCGACGCCGCCCCCGCGGCCGCCTTCGATTGCGTCGTGGTCGGCGCCTTTGCCGACAAGACGCTCACGCCCGCGGGCCAGGCGATCGACGAGGCCAGCGGCGGGCGCCTGCGCGCCCTGCTCGAGCGCGGCGACCTCAGCGGGCGCACCGGCCGCAGCCTGGTCCTGCACGACCTGCCGGGCGTGGTCGCGCCGCGCGTGCTGGTGGTCGGGCTGGGCGAGGCGGCCAAGTTCGGCGTGCCGCAGTACCTCAAGGCGGTCGCCGACGCGGTCCGCGCGCTCAAGACCGGACCGGTCGGCAAGGCGCTGTTCACCGTCAGCGAGCTGGCCGTGGCCGGCCGCGATGCCGCCTGGGCGATCCGGCAGGCGGCCATCGCCGCCGACCACGCCGCCTACCGCTACACCGCCACCCTGGGAAAGAAGAAGGACGAGCCCGGCCTGCGCGAACTCGCCATCCAGGGTGACGACGCCACCGCCCTGGCCCAGGGCGAGGCGATCGCCGCCGGCGTGGCCTTCACCCGCGAGCTGGGCAACCTGCCGCCGAACATCTGCACGCCGGCCTACCTGGCGGCGCAGGCGCGGGAGTTCGCCGCCGCCCACGACGGCGCCGAGGCGGAGATCCTGGACGAGCAGCAGATGGAGGCCCTGGGCATGGGCTCGCTGCTGGCCGTGGCCCGTGGCTCGGTGAACCGCCCGCACCTGGTGGTGCTGAAGTGGTCGGGCGGCGGCGATGCCAAGCCGTATGTCCTGGTCGGCAAGGGCATCACCTTCGACACCGGCGGCGTCAACCTCAAGACGCAGGGCGGCATCGAGGAGATGAAGTACGACATGCTCGGCGCCGGAAGCGTGCTGGGCACCTTCGTCGCCGCGGTGAAGATGAAGCTGCCGCTGAACCTGGTGGTGATCGCCCCGGCGGTGGAGAACGCGATCGACGGCAACAGCTACCGCCCGTCCGACGTGATCACCTCCATGTCCGGCAAGACCATCGAGGTCGGCAACACCGACGCCGAGGGCCGCCTGATCCTGTGCGACGCGCTGACCTACGCCCAGCGCTTCGAGCCGGCCGCGCTGGTCGACGTGGCCACCCTGACCGGCGCGTGCATGGTCGCGCTGGGCAAGTTCGCCTCCGGCCTGATGAGCAAGCACGACGATCTGGCCGGCGAGCTGCTGGCGGCCGGCGAGACCGTGTTCGACCGCGCCTGGCGCCTGCCGCTGTGGGACGAGTACCAGACCCTGCTGGAGTCCACCTTCGCCGACGTCTACAACATCGGCGGCCGCTGGGGCGGCGCGATCACCGCCGGCTGCTTCCTGGCGCGCTTTGCCGAAGGCCAGCGCTGGGCGCACCTGGACATCGCCGGCTCGGCCAGCGACGAAGGCAAGCGCGGCATGGCCACCGGCCGCCCGGTCGGCCTGCTGAGCCAGTGGCTGCTCGATCGCGTGGCGGAAGGACGCGCCGCGTAAGCGGCCCGCCATGCCCCGCGCCGACTTCTACCTGATCGCCAAGCCCCGTTTCGCGGAGCAGCCGCTGTTGCTGGTCTGCGAACTGGCCCGGCGCGCCTGCGACAGCAACCAGTTCACCGTGGTCCTGGCGCGCGACGCGGCCCAGGCCGAGGAACTGGACGACCTGCTGTGGGCGTTCGATCCGGACGCCTATGTCCCGCACCAGATCGCCGGCGACGAGGAAGACGAGCTGGCACCGGTGCTGATCGTGCCGCCGGGCACCGAGGCACCGTCCCGCCCGCTGGCCATCAACCTGCGCGACGACGCCTGGACCGCGCCGTGCGAGCGCGTGCTGGAAGTGGTGCCGGCCGACCCGGCCGCGCGCGGCCCGCTGCGCGAGCGCTGGAAGCAGTACCAGGCACTGGGCTACGACCTCAACAAGCACGATATGTAGGCAGGGGTCAGAGTGGGTTTTCGTCCCGACGATCGTCCCGCCTGCCAATGCCGCTGCACGAAAACCCACTCTGACCCCATCCCCGCCCCCATGACCACCCTGCCCTCCGGCTACGAACCCAAGTCCTTCGAATCGCGCCTGTATGCCGAGTGGGAGGCCAGCGGCTGCTTCCAGCCCAGCGGCCAGGGCGAGCCGTATTCGATCCTGCTGCCCCCGCCCAACGTCACCGGCACCCTGCACATGGGCCACGCCTTCCAGCACACGCTGATGGACGCGCTGGTCCGCTACCACCGCATGCGCGGCTTCGACGTGCTGTGGCAGATGGGCACCGACCATGCCGGCATCGCCACCGAGATGGTGGTCAGCCGCAACCTGGCGCTGGAAGGCAAGGGCGAAACCCGCGATTCGCTGGGCCGCGACGGCTTCGTCGCCAAGGTGTGGGAGTGGAAGGGCCAGTCCGGCGACATCATCGAGCGGCAGATGCGCCGCCTCGGCGCGTCGGGCGACTGGTCCCGCAGCACCTTCACCATGGACCCGCAGCCGTCGGCGGCGGTGGTCGAGGCGTTCGTGCGCTGGCACGAGCAGGGCCTGATCTATCGTGGTCAAAGGCTGGTCAACTGGGACCCGGTGCTGAAGACCGCGATCTCCGACCTGGAAGTGGAGAACGTGGAGGAGGACGGCTTCCTCTGGTCGATCCGCTACCCGCTGGCCGACGGCGTGGCCTACGAGCACGTGGAAGTCGATGCCGACGGCAACGAGACCCTGCGCGAGGTCCGCGACTACCTGGTGGTCGCCACGACCCGCCCGGAGACCATGCTTGGCGATACCGCGGCGATGGTGCATCCGGGGGATCCGCGCTACACCGCGCTAATCGGCAAGGAGGTCCAGCTGCCGCTGGCCGGCCGCCGCATCCCGGTGATCGCCGACGACTACGTCGACCGCGCGTTCGGCACCGGCGTGGTCAAGGTGACCCCGGCGCACGACTTCAACGACTACCAGGTCGGCCAGCGCCACGGCCTGCCGATGATCAACCTGTTCACCCCGGTGGCCGCGCTCAACGACAACGCTCCGGAGAAGTACCGCGGCCTGGACCGCTACGACGCCCGCAAGGCGGTGCTCGCCGACCTAGAAGAGCTGGGCCTGCTGGTCGAGACCAAACCGCACAAGCTGCAGGTGCCGCGCGGCGACCGCACCGGCCAGGTGATCGAGCCGTACCTGACCGACCAGTGGTTCGTGAAGATGGACGCGCTGGCGCAGCGCGGCCTGGAGCTGGTCGAGCGCGGGGACGTCCAGTTCGTCCCGCCGAACTGGATCAACACCTACCGCCACTGGATGGAGAACATCCAGGACTGGTGCATCAGCCGCCAGCTGTGGTGGGGCCATCGGATTCCGGCGTGGTTCGACCAGGATGGTCACTGCTACGTGGCGCGGAACGAAGAAGAGGCCTACGCGCAGGCCGTTGCACGTAGAGCGGGACTTGCCCCGCTTGGCGACAAGGACACGGGCAGCGGGGCGAGCCCCGCTCTACGACGGGACGAGGACGTCCTTGAAACCTGGTTCTCCTCGCAGCTGTGGCCGTTCTCGACCCTGGGCTGGCCCGACGCGCAGGCGATGGCGCAGCGCGGCTTCGACCGCTACCTGCCGTCGTCGGTGCTGGTCACCGGCTTCGACATCATCTTCTTCTGGGTGGCGCGCATGATCATGGCCACCGACAGCTTCACCGGCAAGGTGCCATTCCGCGACGTCTACATCACCGGCCTGATCCGCGACGCGCAAGGGCAGAAGATGTCCAAGTCCAAGGGCAATGTCCTTGACCCGCTGGACATCATCGACGGCATCGCCCTGGAAGACCTGGTGGCCAAGCGCACCAGCGGGCTGATGCAGCCCAAGCTGGCCGAGAAGATCGAGCGCGCCACCCGCAAGGAGTTCCCGGACGGCATCATCGCCCACGGCGCCGACGCGCTGCGCTTCACCATCGCCGCGCTGGCCGGGCATGGCCGCGACATCAAGTTCGACCTCGGCCGCGCCGAGGGCTACAAGAACTTCTGCAACAAGCTGTGGAATGCCAGCCGCTTCGTGCTGATGAACACCGAGGGCGCCGGCTTCTCCGGCGTGCCGCAGCCGCAGACCGATGCGGAGAGGTGGATCCTCGCCCGCCTGGCCGCGGTGACGGCGCAGGCCCAGGCGCAGTTCGCCGCCTACCGCTTCGACCTGCTGGCGCAGGCCCTGTACGAGTTCGCCTGGAACGAGTTCTGCGACTGGTTCGTGGAGCTGGCCAAGCCGGCGCTCAATGGCGAAGATCCCGGCGCCGCCGCCAGCACCCGCCACACCCTGCTGTACGTGCTCGAATCCCTGCTGCGCCTGCTGCACCCGCTGGTGCCCTTCGTGACCGAGGAACTGTGGCGCCAGGTCGCCCCGCGCGTAGGCGTCGCCGGCGATTCGATCTCGCTGCGGCCGTACCCGGTGCCCACCGACTTCGTCGGCCAGGACTACGCCTCCGCCGAGGCGGACATCGAGTGGTTCAAGTCGATGGTTTCGGCGCTGCGCCGCGTGCGCAGCGAGCTGGGCGTCTCGCCCGGCAGGCAGGTCCGCCTGCTGCTGCAGGGCGGCGGCGGCAACGACCGTACGCGGGTCGGGCGCTTCGATTCGCAGCTGCGCTTCCTGCTGCGGCTGGAATCGGTGGCGTGGCTCGATGCGGGCGCGTCCGCGCCGGCCGCCGCCGCGGCCATCGTCGGCGAGCTCAAGCTGCTGGTGCCGCTGGAAGGCCTGGTCGACCTCGACGCCGAACGCGCGCGCCTGGACAAGGAGATCGCGCGCGTGGCGGCCGAGAAGGACAAGAGCGAGGCCAAGCTGGCGAAGTTCACCGACAAGGTGCCGGCCGCGGTGGTCGAGCAGGAGCGCCAGCGCCTGGTCGACTGGAGTTCGCAGCTGGACGGCCTGCGGGAGCAACGCGCGCGGCTGTGAATGCGCGCGCCGCCGCCGGTGTCCGCACCGCGTCGGCGGCGTCCGCCCTCGTAGAGCGGGGCTTGCCCCGCTGCTCTGGATCCGTCGGCGCAGGAGCAGCGGGGCAAGTCCCGCTCCACGCGGGCGCCAGGAGGCGAAGCACGGGCAAGCCACCGCTCACAACGGCGGCATCTTCTCCACGTCGCCGGCGACCAGTTCCATCGCCATCACGATCGCGTCCTCGCGGCCCTGCACCGCAGGGTAGTAGCGCGGGCGCCGGCCGATCTCGTTGAAGCCCTCGCTGTGGTACAGGGCGATGGCCTGCGGGTTGGACGGCCGGACTTCCAGGAAGATCCGCTGCGCACCCCGGTCGCGCGCGGTGCGCAGCAACGCACGCAGGAGGTGCCGGCCGAGTCCGCGCGACTGCCGTTCCGGCGCGGTGCACAGGTTGAGCAGGTGCGCCTCGTCGGCGGCGATGCTCATCACGCCATAGCCGGCCGGCCGGTCGTCCTCCAAGGCCAGCAGCGCCGGATAGCCGGCCGCCAGGCAGTCGCGGAAGATGCCGCGGGTCCAGGGAAACGGATAGGCGCGCTTCTCGATCGCCATCACCGCATCGAGGTCGCCCTCGCGCAGCGCGCGCAGCCGCCAGGCGGGGGCCAGTTCGCGGTACGCAGCCACGCTCACGGCCGCCTCCGCAAGGCGCGCAGCTGCGGCCAGAACGCGCGCTTGGCCGCACCGTCGCCGCGCAACCGGTCCACCGGCCACTGCGCCATCGTCTCCTGCGCCGCCGGATCGGACGGGTCCAGCGCGGAGGCGCGCAGCAAGGCCAGCTGCAGGCGGTCGGGCAGCCGCTGCGGGCGGCGCATCGCACCGCGCGCGGCGGCCGCATCCGGCCTGGCGGTATCGACCGTCGCTGGCGGTGGCGGGCGGCGCACCGGCGTCGACGGCGGCGAGGCGGTCGAAGGCCGCTCCGGCACGGGCGCCGGTCGCGTCGCCGCCACGATGCCTGGCCGCTGGTCCACGGGCGCCGCTGCCGCATCGATCTCCGGCGCGGCGTCGACCGCGTCCCCGCCCACGCGCAGCACGGCGTGGCCCAGCGCCTGCAGCCAGCGTCGCTGCTGCGGACTCCAGGGCGAGGCGCCGGGGTTCATGCCTTCGCCGCCGGCCGCCTCGCGCGCAGCCACAGCGCCATCAACGGCCCGGAGAGCGCGTACAGCACGCCCACCGCGAAGAGCACCCGCGGCAGGTCGATCACCAGCACCGCGATCGCCACCGGCACCACCAGCAGCACCGCGAACGGCACACGGTCCGCGCGCGGACCGCCCTCGCCACTGCCCTTGAAGCTCCAGTAGCGGATCTGGCTGACCATCAACAGCGCCGCCGCCAGGGTCACGCCGAGGGCGACATAGCGGAGTTCCTCGCCGCTCCAGCCCAGCTCGCCGTCGGCGAAGGCCCAGACGAAGGACATCATCAGGCCCGCCGCCGCCGGGCTGGCCAGCCCGACGAACCAGCGCTTGTCGACCACCCCGACCTGGGTGTTGAAGCGGGCCAGGCGCAATGCCGCGCACGCCGCGTACAGGAAGGCGACCGCCCAACCGACCCGGCCCAGGGTGCCACCGTCGAACTTCAGCGCCGACAGCGACCAGTGGTACATGACCAGCGCCGGCGCCAGGCCGAAGCTGACCAGGTCGGCCAGCGAGTCGTACTGGACGCCAAAGGCGCTGCTGGTGCCGGTCAGCCGGGCGACCCGGCCATCGATGCCGTCCATGATCCCGGCCACGAACACGGCGATGGCCGCCGCGGTGAACTGGCTGTTGGCCGCGGCGATGATCGCGTAGAAGCCCGCGAACAGGCCGCAGGTGGTGAACAGGTTGGGCAGCAGGTAGATGCCGCGCGAGCGCGCGGGCGGGTGTTGGGGGTCCATGGCGCCAGTGTACGGGGCGCCCGGCCGACAGAGAAACGTGACCTGGCGACTTGCCAGCCCCGCGGCCGGGTGCTGGAATCGGGCCTCCACCCACCGCCGCCCCGCTGGAGACCCGCCGATGCGCTTCCCGACCCGGTCCTGCCTGCTGCTCCTGGCCGCCGGCCTCTGCGCCAGCGCCACCGTCGCGGCGACCAACGTCTACCAGTGGAAGGACGCCAAGGGCGTCACCCATTCCTCCGACAAGCCGCCGCCGGGCCAGAAGTACGACACCCGCCGGATCGATGCGAGCGCCCAGGCGGCGGAAGCGGCGTCCACGGCCGCACCCGCGCCCACCGAAGACCCGCAGTGCGCCACCGCCAGGCAGAACCTGGCGCTGCTGGGCAGCGGCGCCCCGGTGATGCGCGACACCGACAACGACGGCAAGCCGGACAAGGCGCTCAGCGACGACGAACGCGCCTCGCAGAAGAGCCTGGCCGAAGCGGCCGCCAAGGCCTACTGCCCGCCCGCCGGCTGAGCCATGCGCGCCACCTGGGCGATCCTGGCCGGTCTCGCCCTCGGTGGCGGGCTGGCCTGGTGGCTGGCCCGCGACCAGGCGCCGCAACGCTCGCCCGAAGCGCGCCTGCGCGCGGAACAGGCCGCCGCGGCCAACGCGGAGGATGCCCAGCGGCCCCTGTACCGCTGGCGCGACGACGCCGGCAACCTCCAGATCACCGAGAGCCCACCCAAGGGGCGCCGGTACGAGCGCATCGCCCGCGAGCCGGAACCGGGCATCCGGGTCCGCAACACCCCCTGACGCGCGTCCCAAGGCGGTCCCCGTCCCTTGCTGGCAGAATGTCCGGCTCCCCGCCTCCCTGACATCCCCACGATGCGCCTGTCCCGCTTCCACCTGCACACCACCAAGGAAACCCCGGCCGACGCCGAACTGGCCAGCCACCGGCTGATGCTGCGCGCCGGCATGATCCGCAAGCTCGCCGCCGGCCTGTACACGTGGTCGCCGCTGGGCCTGCGCGTGCTGCGCAAGGTCGAGGCGGTGGTGCGCGAGGAGATGGACCGCGCCGGCGCCATCGAACTGCAGCTGCCGACCATCCAGCCGAAGGAGCTGTGGGAGGAAACCGGGCGCTGGGAGAAGTTCGGCGGCCAGCTGCTGAAGATCCGCGACCGCAAGGAGGCCGAGTACTGCTACAGCCCCACCGCCGAGGAAGCGGTCACCGACTTCGCGCGGCAGGAACTGGGGAGCTACAAGCAGCTGCCGGTGAACTTCTACCAGATCCACACCAAGTTCCGCGACGAGATCCGCCCGCGCTTCGGGGTGATGCGCGCGCGCGAGTTCCTGATGAAGGACGCCTACTCGTTCCACGTCTCCGACGCCGACCTCGCGCGCGAGTACGAGAACATGAAGGCGGCCTACACCCGGGTGTTCACCCGCCTGGGGCTGCGCTTCCGCGCGGTGCAGGCCGATTCGGGCGCCATCGGCGGCGACGCCTCGCAGGAGTTCCACGTGCTGGCCGATTCGGGCGAGGACGCGCTGGCCTTCTCCACCGGTTCGGACTACGCGGCCAATGTCGAGGCCGCGCAGGCCGCCGAGCCGCCGCCGCGCCCGGTTGCGGCCGAGGCGCTGCGCAAGGTCGACACGCCCACGCAGAAGACCTGCGAGGACGTGGCCGCGCTGATGGGCATCGCGCTGCAGCGCACGGTCAAGTCGGTGGCGGTGATGGGCACCGGCGGTTTCGTCCTGGCGCTGGTGCGCGGCGACCACACGGTCAACGAGATCAAGCTGGGCAAGGTCGCCGGCCTGGCCGACTACCGTCCGGCCACCGAGGCGGAGATCGCCCAGCACCTGGGCAGCGAGCCGGGTTTCCTCGGGCCGGTCGGCCCGAAGGCGCCGATCCGCTTGGTCGCCGACCGCGAGGTGGCGGCCATGGCCGATTTCGTCGTCGGCGCGAACGAGCGCGGCTTCCACCTCGCCGGCGTCAACTGGGGCCGCGACCTGCCCGAGCCGGACCTGGTCGCCGACATCCGCAACGTGGTGGAAGGCGACCGCGCCGCGGACGGCGGCGAAATCCGCCTGGCGCGCGGCATCGAGGTCGGCCACGTGTTCCAGCTCGGCCGCAAGTATTCCGAGGCGATGGGCTTCACCGTGCTCGACGAGACCGGCAAGGCCGCCGTACCGGCGATGGGCTGCTATGGCATCGGCGTGTCGCGCATTGTCGCCGCGGCGATCGAGCAGAACCACGACGATGCCGGCATCGTCTGGCCGGTGCCGATGGCGCCGTGGGCGGTGGCGGTGTGCGTGATCAACCCGAAGAAGGACGCGGCGGTGGATGCGGCGGCCGAAGCGCTGCTGGCCGACCTGCAGGCCGCGGGCCTGGATGCGGTGCTCGACGACCGCGGCCTGCGCCCGGGCGCGATGTTCGCCGACATCGAACTGATCGGCATCCCGCACCGGGTGGTGGTTTCCGAGCGCGGACTGGCCGCCGGCACGTTCGAATACCGCGCACGCACCTCGACCGAGGCCGAATCGCTCGACCGCGCGCAACTGCTGGAGAAACTGCGCGGCTGAGGCCTGGACCGCGCAGGTCGCAGCTGCGGCCCGGCCGTCGCAAGGCGGCCGGGCCGCTTGTTTTCACGCCGCTTCGATTGGCGGAGTTAATGCCCGTGGATTATCCTGCGGCGCACGCGTGTCCACGGACGGACATATTCCCCCGCCATGGAAACCGGAGATTTCGATGTCGATCGACCTCAGCACCCTCTCGCCGCGCGAACTCGGCAACCTGATCACCACCGCGAAGAAGCGCCAGGCACAGCTGTCCAAGCGTGCCCCGCTGGCGCAGGTGCGCAGCAAGCTCACCCGTCTGGCCAAGGCCGAGGGCTACACCATCGAGGAACTGTTCGGCACCGCCAGCGCCGCCAGGCCGGGGGCCGGCAGCGGCAAGTCCGCGCCGCGCGCCGGGCGCAGGCTCGGCAAGGTCGCGCCGAAGTACCGCAATCCGGAGAACCCGAAGGAAACCTGGACCGGTCGCGGCAAGCAGCCGCGCTGGCTGGCCGCCTATACCGCCAAGGGTCGCGACCTGGGCGAATTCCTGATCCCGGGCACTGCGAAGCTGACGCCCAAGCCGCAGGCCGCAGGCAAGAAGCGCGTGGTCAAGAAAGCGAGGAAGTAAAGCCGCCCGGATCGGGGCCGCCAACGGAACGCCGGCACAATGCCGGCGTTTTCTTTTGGCAGTTTCCGTGGGACCCGGGGAACCGGACATGCGTCCGTGGGAAAGCGCCCGCGACGCGAGCGCGCCGGCACAGGCGAGGTCTTCGTGATCTTGGCGCCCGTGGCGCCCATGAATGGGCTCTTGCAGAAAAGCAGCGCCGCGGCGTTGTAGGAGCCGATTCATCGGCGACCCGACGCCGTCGGCACAGGCGATGACCTCGCAGTCCTGACGCCCATGTCGCCGACGAATCGGCTCCTACAGGTTCTTGCGGGCGGGGATCAGCAGGTTGCCGAACAGCAGGCCGGCCACCAGCGCCATCACGATGTTCATGACCAGCAGCAGCGCGCTCTGGCCCGCGTCCACGTCCTGCTGCTGGACGAGCGTCAGCAGGCCGCGCAGGCTCGCGCTGCCCGGGACCAGCATGATGATGCCCGGCAGCCGGATCACCGCGCCGGGCCGCTGCACCCAGCGGCCGAAGGCGTTGCCCGCCGCGGTGAGTACCAGCGCCGAGAGGAAGATGCCGGCGGGCGACCCCCAGGCCTGGCCGGCGAAGCGGGCGATGAGGTAGCCGGCGATGGCCGCCCCCATCACCCAGGGGTAGTCGCGGCGACTGGCCTTGAACAGCACCGCGAAGGCGAACGCGGCCAGCACCATCGCCGACCATTCCACCCACTCCGGCTGCGGGCGGGCGGCGCGCACCTGGGGCTCCAGCCCGAGGACGCCGAAGATCTCGATGGCGATGATCGCGCCCACCGTGAGCTTCATCACCGTGGTGAGCGCGCCGGCGAAGCGGACAGTGCCGGAGACCCAGTGCTGGCTGCTGAGTTCGTTCATCGCGTTGGTGATCGCCATGCCGGGGAGCAGCACCACCAGCGAAGCGATCACCACCGTGTTGAGGTTGAGCGGGCCGACCACCACCGCCACGAAGCTGATCACCGAACCGGCGATCAGCGCCGCCAGCGCGTCGGAAGCCTCCTTCATCGCCGGACGCGGACTGGTGTACTGGTCGAGCAGCCCGATCAGCAGGCCCGTCGCCGCCGCGGTGGCGATGTCCAGCCATGGCAACCGCCACAGCCCGGCGACCGCGGCCGCGGCCAGGCCAAAGGCGAGGACCTGCATGATCCGGGCACGCCGGGTCGGCGCCCGGTCCAGCGTGCGCAGGGCGGTGTGGCCCTGGGCGATGCTCATCTGGCCGTTGGCCACCGCCTCGGCGATCCGGTCGGCCTCGCCCAGCTTGTGCAGGTCGTTCTCGCCAGGTGCCAGCCGGATCACCCGGGTGGTGTCGCTGCTGCCAAGCGGCTTGCCGGGGTCGTTGAAGCTCAGGATGAGGCCGGTGGGGTTCGACCAGGCCTCGCACTCCAGGTCGAGCCGCTGCGACAGGGCGGTCACGGCCGCCTCCAGCCGCTGCGCGGTCGTCCCGTACCGGTGCAGGCGCGCGGCCATCTCCGACACGAAGGCGATGCGCTGCGCGTAGCTGGCGGAGGGGCGGGTGGCGGCATCCATCTTCCTAGTATCGCCCGAGACGCGACCGCGACAACGGCACCGCGCGGGCGCCGTGGCGGAGGACGACGGCACCTGCACATCGCTTCCGGGTATGCTCCCGGCTCGGAAGCGCCCATGACCGAAGAGACCGGATCCCCTCCCCGCTGGCAGCAGGCACAGACCGAACCCGGCAGGATCGTCCTGACCGGTCAGTGGACGCTGGCCCATGCGCTGGCCATCTCCGACCAGCTGCGGGCGATCCCGGAAGACATCACCGCGGTCGATGCGTCGAAGATCGGCCGGCTCGACTCGGCGGGGGTGATGCAGCTGATGCGCTTCGCCCAGCGCCGCGGCCTGGACGGCGAGCACCTGCAGTTCAGCGCCGAGCACGCCGCGCTGGTGCAGGTCATCGAGGACGTGTCCGACGACCGGCCGCCGCGACGGCGCGACTACGGCTTCGCCGCCGCGCTGGAACGGCTGGGGCGGGCCACGGAGACGGTCATCCGCTCGGTGGTCGGGCTGGTCGGGTTCACCGGCGAGAACCTCAGCAAGATGCTGCGCATGGCGCGCGAGCCGCGCCGCTTCCGCCTGACCGCCACCGTCTCGCACATGGAGCAGGTCGGCCTGGACGCGGTGCCGCTGGTGGCGCTGCTGTCCTACCTGGTCGGCGCGGTGATCGCCTTCCTCGGCTCGACCATCCTGCGCGACTTCGGCGCGGAGATCTACGTGGTCGAACTGGTCGGGATCGCCTTCCTGCGCGAATTCGCCGTGCTGCTGACCGCGATCGTGCTGGCCGGCCGCACCGCCTCGGCCTTCACCGCGCAGATCGGCGCGATGAAGAGCCGCGAGGAGATCGACGCGATCCGCACGCTCGGCCTGGATCCGGTCGACCTGCTGGTGATCCCGCGCCTGCTGGCCTTGCTGGTGATGCTGCCGCTGCTGACCTTCATCGCGATGATGGCCGGCCTGGCCGGCGGCGTGACCGTGGGCGCGTTCGACCTCGACATCCCGCCGCAGATGTACCTGTCCCGCATGCACGAGACGGTGGAGGTGCGGCATTTCCTGGTCGGCATGTCCAAGGCCCCGGTGTTCGCCCTGGTGATCGGCCTGATCGGCTGCCTCGAGGGCCTGCGCGTGGAAGGCACGGCGCAGTCGGTGGGCGAGCGCACCACCTCCAGCGTGGTGCAGACCATCTCGCTGGTGATCATCCTCGACGCGATGGCCGCGTTGTGGTTCATGCACATGGACCTGTGAGATGGCCGTGAACGACGCCGACATCGCCATCTCCGTGCGCGGGCTGGCCAATCGCTTCGGCGAACAGACCGTGCACGAGGGCCTGGACCTGGACGTGCGCCGGGGCGAGATCCTCGGCGTGGTCGGCGGCTCGGGTACCGGCAAGTCGGTGCTGATGCGCAGCATCCTGGGCCTGCAGCGGCCGGCCGAGGGCCGGATCGAGGTGCTGGGCGTCGACGCGTTGTCCGAAGACCCGGCCGATCGCCTGCAGATCGAGCGCAACACCGGCGTGCTCTTCCAGGACGGCGCCCTGTTCTCCTCGCTGACAGTGGGCGAGAACGTGCAGGTGCCGCTGAAGGAACACCATCCGGAGCTTCCGGAAAGCTGGCGCTACGAGTTGGCCCTGCTCAAGGTGAAGCTGGCCGGCCTGCCCGCGGATGCGATCGACAAGCTGCCCTCGCAGCTGTCCGGCGGCATGCGCAAGCGCGCCGGACTGGCGCGTGCGCTGGCGTTGGACCCGCCGCTGCTGTTCCTCGACGAGCCCACCGCCGGCCTGGATCCGATCGGCGCGGCCGCCTTCGACCACCTGCTGGCCACGCTGCAGCAGGCGCTGGGCCTGACGGTGTTCCTCATCACGCACGATCTCGACACCCTGTACGCTATCTGCGACCGCGTGGCCGTGCTCGCCGACCGCAAGGTGGTGGTCAACGCGCCGCTGGCGGAAGTCGAGCGCTTCGACCACCCCTGGGTGCAGGAGTATTTCCACGGCCCACGCGCGCGTGCTGCGCGCCAGGCTGGAAGCGGCCGCGAGGCGGCCACCGCGACGGAGGCGGACTGAACATGGAAACCCGCGCCAACTACGTGCTGATCGGCGCCTTCACCCTGGTGGTGTCGATCGCGCTGCTGCTGTTCGGCCTGTGGGCCGCCAAGTATTCGTCCGAGCGCAGCTGGCAGCGCTACATGATCGTGTTCGACGAGGCCGTCACCGGCCTGTCGGTCGGCAGCCCGGTCCAGTACAACGGCATCTCGGTCGGCTCGATCGAGAAGCTTTCGCTCGACCCGCAGGATCCGCGCCGGGTGGTGGCGATCATCCGCGCCGACGCCAGCACCCCGATCAAGACCGACACCCGCGCCAAGCTGGCCATCACCAGCCTGACCGGCCCGGCCATCATCCAGCTCTCCGGCGGCACCCCGGGCGCGCCGATGCTCACCGCGGTCGACCAGCGCGAGCCACCGGTGATCCAGACCTCGCCGTCGGCGCTGCAGAACATCACCGACACGGCTAACCGGATCGTGGAGCGCCTGGACCAGGTGCTCAGCGACGAGAACGTGGCCCGGGTCGGCACCACCCTGGAAAACATCGAGAAGATCAGCGGCTCGCTGGCCGCGCAGGACCAGGGCATGGAAGCGCTGCTGGTCAGCGCGCGCGACGCCGCGCGCAGCCTGGACGCGACCCTGCAGACCACCAATGCGACGGTGCAGCGGGTGGACCAGAACCTGGTGCGCGAGCTTCCCGGCCTCATCGAGAAGCTGGACTCCACCCTGGCGCGGCTGGATTCGGCGGCCGGCAACGCCGATGGCATCCTCAGCGAGAATCGCGCGGCCATCAACAGCTTCGCCAACGATGGCCTGGCCCAGCTCGGCCCGACCCTGACCGAACTGCGCGGCCTGATCCGCGACCTGCGCCAGATCAGCGACCGCCTCGAGAACAACCCGTCGCGCTACCTGCTCGGTCGCGACGCGCCCAAGGAGTACGAACCGCAATGAAGCCCCCTGTCTCCGTCCCGCTGCGTGCCCTGGCGTTGCTGCCGCTGCTGGCGATGCTCGCCGGCTGTTCGATCCTGGGAGGCAAACCGCGCGATCCGATCACCATCTACTCGCCGCAGGCCCGGGCCGCGGCCGATCCCGCCTGGCCGCAGGTGGAATGGCAGCTGGCCATCGCCAAGCCCACCGCCACCCGCCTGCTCGACAGTCCGCGCATCGCGGTGCGACCGATCCCGGGCGAGCTGCAGGTCTATCGCGGCGCGTCCTGGGCACAACCTCCGACCGAGATGCTCGAGGCCAGCGTGCTGCGCGTGCTGGAGGATTCCGGAAGGATCGCGGGGGTCGGCCGCCTGGCCACCGGCATGCGCTCGGACTACCGGCTGGCGATGGACGTGCGCCGGTTCGAATCCGATTACCAGGGTGGCGCCTTGCCGGTCGCCACCATCGAGGTCAGCGCGACCCTGCTGAACAACCGCGACCAGCGCATCGTCGCGCGCCACACCTTCCTGCGCGAGGAAGCGGCGGCCACCACCGACGTGGCCACGGTCACCGACGCATTCGGTCGTGCGCTGGCGTCGATCTCCAGCGAGATCGCCGGCTGGACGCTGGCCCAGGGCCAGGGCGACGCTCGCAGCCACCCGCCGTTGTAGGAGCCGATCTTTATCGGCGACACGACGCCGTCGGCACAGGCGACGCCTTCGTGATCCCGACGCCCGCGTCGCCGATAAAGATCGGCTCCTACAAGGGCTGCACGTGCCGGTAGGTCAGGTTGATCCGCTCGCCGGCCGGCCGCGCCGTGCGCGGCAGGGCGTGCTTCCAGTGACGCTGGGTACTCCCGGCCATCAGCAACAGGCTGCCGGGCTCCAGGTCCAGCGAGAGCCGCCGGGCTGGATCATGGCGGTGACGCAGCAGGAAGCGCCGGGTCGCGCCCAGGCTGATCGAGGCGATCAGCGGCTCCGGGCCCAGCTCGGGCTCGTCGTCCGCGTGCCAGCCCATCGCGTCGGCGCCGCTGCGGTAGCGGTTGGCCAGCACGCTGTTGAACGGATGTTCCAGCTCCGATGCCAGGCGTTCGCGCAGCGCGGCCAGCGCCGGCAGCCACGGTCGTGGCTCGAAGCGGCTGCCTGAGTACCGGTACGCGGCATCGGCGTCGCCGATCCAGCAGCTCAGCCGCGGCGAGGCCACCTCGCGGCCGAACATCCGGATCCGGTGCACCTCCCAGGGCACTTCGCGCAGCAGGCGGTCCATCAGCGCGGAAGCCGCGCCCGGATCCAGCCAGCCCCGGGCAAGCCGCACCTGCGCATCGGGAAGCTCGAAATCGATCCATTCCATGCGCCATTGTGTAGGAACCCATCCTCGTGGGAGACCCCAGCCGGCTGACGATAGCTGACACGTTCACCTCACGTAGACGCCGGGACCGATGCGACCGGCGGCGGGATCGGGTCGCCCATGAGGATGGGCTCCTACGGAAGGGGCGCCGCGCAGCGCATTTGCCCCATCCGCGCCGAACCCCGAAAATGGCTGGCAAGCCACAGCAGCCAGCCGGAGCCGGGAATGACGGAGCACCCCACCAGCACGATCGCCGCCGACGCCGTCGAGCGCGACGTGATGGAGTACGACGTCGTCACCGTCGGCGCCGGCCCGGCCGGCCTGGCCTTCGCCATCCGCCTCAAGCAGCTCGCCCCGGACATCTCGGTCTGCGTGATCGAGAAGGCCAGCACCGTCGGCGCGCACATCCTGTCCGGCGCGGTGATCGAGCCTGGCCCGCTGGACGCGCTGCTGCCCGGCTGGCGCGACAATCCGCCGCCGGTCTGCGTGCCGGCCGGGGAAGACGAGTTCTGGTTCCTGACGAAGGAAGGCGGGCGCAAGTCGCCGGTCGTGCCGCCGGGCATGCGCAACCACGGCAACTTCATCGTCAGCCTCGGCGCGATGTGCGCCTGGCTGGCGCCGCAGGCCGAGGCCCTGGGCGTGGAGATCTACGCCGGCTTCGCCGCCGCCGAGACGCTGCACGCCGACGATGGCACCGTGCTGGGCGTGCGCATCGGCGACATGGGCGTGGCCCGCGATGGCTCGCACAAGCCCGGCTACACCGCCGGCATCGACATCAGGGCCAAGGTGACGGTGCTGGCCGAGGGCGCGCGCGGCCACCTGACCAAGCGCCTGGTCAAGCGCTTCGGCCTGGACGCGGACAGCGACCCGCAGAGCTATTCGATCGGCATCAAGGAACTGTGGCAGGTGCCGGAAGGCCGGGTGGTGCCCGGCAAGATCGTGCATACGCTGGGCTGGCCGGCCGACAACCGCACCTACGGCGGCAGCTTCCTCTACCACCTGGACAACAACCAGGTCGCACTGGGCTATGTCAGCGGCCTGGACTACGCCGACCCGCACTACAAGCCGTGGGAAGCGTTCCAGCAGTGGAAGAACCACCCGCTCATCAAGCCGCTGCTCGAGGGCGGCAGCATCCTGTCGGCGGGCGCGCGCGCGATCGTCACCGGTGGCTGGCAGGCGCTGCCGAGGGTGGAGATGCCCGGCGCCCTGCTGGTCGGCGACACCGCCGGCCTGCTCAACGTGCCCAAGATCAAGGGCACCCACCAGGCGATCCGCAGCGGCATGCTCGCGGCCGAGCACCTGGCCGGCAACGGCCTGCAGGCGGCCGGATTCGACGCGAAGCTGAGGGCGTCCGACGCGATGGCCGAACTGAAGCAGGTGCGCAACATCAAGCCCGGCTTCAAGAAGGGCCTGTGGCTCGGCCTGGCCAACGCCGCCTGGGAGACGGCGGTCGGCGGCGCCTCGCCGTGGACCCTGAAGGGCGCGCCGGACTGGTCCTCGCTGGACAAGGTCGGCGAACACGAGCAGCCCAGGCACGATTACGTCGACCGCACCCTGGCCCCGCGGGACCGCCTGCAGGGCGTGTACTACGCCGCCACCGAGCACGACGAGGACCAGCCGGTGCACCTCAAGGTCGCCGACACCTCGATCTGCGTGGATCGCTGCACGGCCGAGTACGCCAACCCCTGCACCCGCTTCTGCCCCGCCGGCGTCTATGAAATGGTCGAGGACGCGGCCGGGCGCCGCCTGCAGATCAACGCCGCCAACTGCGTGCACTGCAAGACCTGCGACATCAAGGACCCGTACGAGATCATCACCTGGGTGACGCCGGAGGGTGGTTCGGGACCGAACTACCAGAATCTGTGAGCGTCCAAGCACGAAGGGTCAGCGGACCCGCCGGGCCTTCTTTTCGCACTCGGGTGACGGAGGGTAGCGTCAGGCAGCGAACGGAACCCCGGTCTTCTCCTTGAGCTCGTCCGGCGCCACGCCCGGGGCCGCCTCGACCAGCTTCAACCCGTTCTCAGTCACGTCAAACACCGCCAGTTCGGTGATGATGCGGTCAACCACCCCGACGCCGGTCAGCGGCAGGGTGCATTCGGGCAGGATCTTGTGCTCGCCGTTCTTGGCGGTGTGCTCCATCAGCACGACCACGCGCTTGACCCCGGCGACCAGGTCCATCGCCCCGCCCATGCCCTTGACCATCTTGCCGGGCACCATCCAGTTGGCCAGGTCGCCCTTGTCGGTGACCTGCATCGCGCCCAGGATCGCCAGGTCGATGTGGCCGCCGCGGATCATCGCGAACGAATCGTGGCTGCCGAAATAGCTGGCCCCGGGGCGGGCGGTCACGGTCTGCTTGCCGGCATTGATCAGGTCGGCGTCCACTTCCTCCTCGGTCGGGAACGGGCCGATGCCCAGCAGGCCGTTCTCCGACTGCAGCCACACGTCCACCCCATCGGGTATGTGGTTGGCGACCAGGGTCGGCAGGCCGATGCCCAGGTTCACGTAGGCGCCGTCGGTCAGTTCGCGGGCGGCGCGCTGCGCCATCTCGTCGCGGGTCCAGGCCATCACTTGTTCTCCTGCTGGCGGACGGTGCGCTGTTCGATGCGCTTCTCGGGCGTCGGGTTGTGCACGATGCGGTCGACGTAGATCCCGGGCAGGTGCACCTGGTCCGGATCGATCGCGCCGACCTCGACCACTTCCTCGACCTCGGCCACGCAAACCTTGCCGGCCATCGCGCAGGCCGGGTTGAAGTTGCGCGCGGTCTTGCGGAACACCAGGTTGCCGGCCCTGTCGGCCTTCCACGCCTTGACCAGCGAGACGTCGGCGACCAGCGCGGTCTCCATCACGTAGTGCTTGCCGCCGAACTCGCGTGTTTCCTTGCCCTCCGCCACCACCGTGCCATAGCCGGTCGCGGTGAAGAACGCCGGGATGCCCGCGCCGCCTGCCCGCAGGCGCTCGGCCAGGGTGCCCTGCGGGTTGAACTCCAGCTCCAGCTCGCCAGCCAGGAACTGGCGCTCGAACTCCCTGTTCTCGCCCACGTAGGACGAAATCATCTTGCGGATCTGGCGGGTGGCCAGCAGCTGGCCGAGGCCGAATCCGTCGACACCGGCGTTGTTGGAGATCGCCGTCAATCCCTTCACGCCGGAGTCACGCAGGGCGGCGATCAGCGCCTCGGGGATGCCGCACAGGCCGAAACCGCCCACTGCCAGCGTCTGGCCGTCGGCGACCAGGTCGGCCAGCGCGGATTTCGCGTCCGGATAGAGTTTGGAAGCGGCCATGCCTGCCCTCGTCTGGAAACCCAAGACCCGGATTCTAGCCGGGCATGCTGCGGCGCGACACGTACCTTCGGGCAATGGGGCCCGGGTCGGCCACTGCGGCACGGCCCCGGGAAGGCGACGCCGGACCGGCTAGAATCGTAGATCCGCTCCGCCAGGTAGCCCGATGCCCCTGCCCGCCTTCAAAGCCTATGACATCCGCGGCCGCGTGCCGGACGAACTGGACGCCGACCTCGCACGCCGGATCGGCGTGGCGCTCGCCGCACGGCTCGGCGACGGCCCTGTGGTGTTGGGTCATGACGTCCGCCTCAGCAGTCCGGATTTGAAGGCGGCGTTATCGGCCGGATTGCGCAGCCAGGGGCGCGAAGTACTCGACATCGGCCTGTGCGGGACCGAAGAGGTCTATTTCCAGGTCGACCACCTCGGCGCCGCCGGCGGCGTGATGGTGACCGCCAGCCACAACCCGATGGACTACAACGGGATGAAGCTGGTCAAGGAGCAGGCCCGTCCGATCTCCTCCGATACAGGCCTGTTCGCTATTTCTGATGCGGTCCAGGCCGATCGCTCGCCCGCCGCACCACCGGTCGCCGGCGAACGGATGCACGCGGACAAGTCCGCATACATCGACCATCTGCTCTCCTATGTTGACCTGCCCGCGCTCAAGCCGCTGAAGCTGGTGGTCAACGCCGGCAACGGCGGCGCCGGCCTGATCGTGGACCTGCTAGCGCAGCACTTGCCGTTCGAGTTCGTCCGCGTCTTCCACGAGCCGGACGGCAGCTTCCCCAACGGCATCCCCAACCCGCTGCTGCCCGGCAACCGCCAGGCCACCGCCGACGCCGTCCGCGCGCATGGAGCGGACTTCGGCATCGCCTGGGACGGAGATTTCGACCGCTGCTTCTTCTTCGACGAAGCCGGCCGCTTCATCGAGGGCTACTACCTGGTCGGCCTGCTCGCCCAGGCGATCCTGGCGAAGAAGCCGGGTGGCAAGGTGGTCCACGATCCGCGCCTGGTCTGGAACACGGTCGAGCAAGTCGAGGAAGCTGGCGGCATTCCTGTGCTGTGCAAGAGCGGCCATGCGTTCATCAAGGAGAAGATGCGCGCCGAAGACGCCGTCTACGGCGGCGAGATGAGTGCACACCATTATTTCCGCGAGTTCGCTTACGCCGATTCGGGCATGATTCCGTGGTTGCTGATCGCCAGCCTGGTCTCCGGCACCGGCCGGAGCCTGGGCCAGCTGGTGGGCTCGCGCATGGAAAAGTTTCCCTGCAGCGGCGAGATCAACTTCCGCGTGGCCGATGCGAAGGCCGCGGTGGCCCGGGTGTTGGCCCATTACGCGCACCTTTCGCCATCGCTGGACGAGACAGACGGCATCAGCGCCGATTTCGGCCAATGGCGCTTCAACCTGCGCAGCTCCAATACCGAACCACTGCTGCGCCTGAACGTGGAGACCCGCGGCGACGCCGACCTGCTAAAGAGGCACACCGAAGAACTGTCCGGCCTGATCGCAGGCTGATCCCACTCCCTACGGCGGTAACGAGATGAACGAGCTCCTTCCCGTGATCCTGTCAGGCGGTTCCGGTACGCGCCTGTGGCCGCTTTCACGCGAGTCGTACCCCAAGCAGTTCCTGCCCCTGACCGGCGAGCTGACGATGCTGCAGGCCACTTGGCGCCGGGTCGCGCCGATCGCCGGCCGCGCCCCGCTGGTGGTCGCCAACGAGGAGCACCGATTCGTCGCGGCCGAGCAACTGCAGCAGGTCGGCGCGGAACCGCAGGCAATCCTGCTCGAACCCATCGGCCGCAACACGGCTCCTGCGATCGCGGTCGCCGCACTCGAGGCCACCCGTGGTGGCGACGATGCGATCCTCCTGGTCCTGCCCTCGGACCACGTGATCGACGACGAAGCGGCCTTCCAGCGGTCGGTGCAGCTGGCGCTCCCGGCCGCCGCCGCCGGCAGGCTGGTCACGTTCGGTATCGTGCCGACCGGCCCGGTGACGGGGTATGGCTACATCAAGGCCGCATCCGGGACCGAGGTACGTGCCGTCGAGCGTTTCGTGGAAAAGCCCGACCTGGCCACGGCGCAGGCCTACGTGGCGTCCGGCGAATATTTCTGGAACAGCGGCATGTTCCTGTTCAAGGCGTCGCGCTACCTGGAAGAGCTGCAGAAGTTCAATCCCGCCATACTTGACGCCTCCCGTAGCGCGTGGAATCAGGCCCGGCGCGACATGGATTTCGTCCGCTTGGACAAGGAAGCGTTCGCCGCGGTTCCCTCCGATTCGATCGATTATGCGGTGATGGAGAAGACCGCGGACGCGGCGCTCGTTCCGATGGATGCCGGCTGGAACGACGTCGGCTCTTGGACGGCGCTGCGCGAGGTCTCCACACAGGATGCCGATGGCAATGCCCACCACGGCGATGTCATCGCCGTCGACTGCCGCAACACCTATGCCTATGGCGAGCGCCTCATCGCCCTGGTCGGCCTGGACGACGTCATCGTCGTCGAGACGCCCGATGCGGTACTGGTGGGCAACGGCCAGCGCATGCAGGAGGTCAAGGAGGTCGTGGCCCGGATCAAGCGCGAGATGCGTTCCGAGGCCACCTGGCACCGCAAGGTGTACCGCCCGTGGGGTGCCTACGACTCGATCGACAACGGGGAGCGCTTCCAGGTCAAACGGATTACGGTCAAGCCCGGCGCGAGCCTGAGCCTGCAGATGCACCACCATCGCGCCGAACACTGGATCGTGGTTTCCGGTACCGCCGAAGTTACGCGTGGCGACGAGGTCATCCTGCTCACCGAAAACCAGAGCACCTACATCCCGCTAGGCGTCACCCACCGCCTGAAGAACCCGGGCAAGCTGCCGCTGGAGCTGATCGAAGTGCAGTCCGGCAGCTACCTGGGCGAGGACGACATCGTCCGCTTCGAGGACACGTACGGACGCGCGTAGCGGCCGCACAGGCAGCGCGGCGAAACGCCTGCCCTGGCGTACGCTGGTTGTGGTGACCGACAGTAGGCCCTCGAGACCGCCGGGGCCTTGCAGCTTCCTACGGCGCGCCTGGAACTTGGCGGCCTAAGCGGGGTCGGGTCGCCGATGAATCGGCCCCTACGTGGAACGCGCCAGCGCTGCGATCACTTCGTGCAGGCCTTGGCGCCAGTCCGGCAGGTCGATGCCGAAGTCGTGCTGGAAGCGTGAGGTGTCGAGCCTGGAATAGGCGGGCCTGCGCGCGGGCGTGGGATAGTCGGCCGTGGCGATGGGTTCCACCTTCGGCGCGCGCGCAAGCAGGCCCGCGGCAACCGCCTCGTCGAAGATCGCTTCGGCAAAGCCATGCCAGCTGGTTCCACCTGAAGCGACCAGGTGCCAGGTGCCGCCGCCGCGTCCCGTGTCGGCCAGCGCTTGCGACACGACCGCCGCGGTGCTGTCGGCGATCAGGGCCGCCGGCGTTGGCGATCCAACCTGGTCGGCAACCACGCGCAGCAAGTCGCGTTCGGCACCGAGGCGCAGCATTGTCCTCAGGAAGTTGTGGCCATGCGCGCCGTAGACCCAGGCGGTACGGAATATGAAGTGCCGCGCCCCGCTCCCGCGCACGGCCTCCTCGCCGGCCAGCTTGCTCGCCCCGTAGACCCCCAGTGGCGCGGTCGGGTCGTCTTCGCGATAAGGTCGCATGCCCTGGCCGTCGAACACGTAGTCGGTCGAGTAGTGGATGAACGGAACGCCCGCAACAGCACACGCACGCGCCAGCGCGCCGGGGGCCTCGCCATTGACCGCGAACGCCGACTCCCGGTCGCCCTCGGCCTTGTCCACCGCGGTGTAGGCGGCGGCATTGACCACGGCCGACGGTGCCACATCGGCGACCAGCGCGGCGAGAGCCTGCGGATCCGACAGGTCCGCGACCTGGCAGGCCTCACCTGAATCGAGGACGCCATCGCGGGTCGCGCCAACCACCTCGCCCAAGGGTGCCAGGCTGCGACGCAACTCGCGCCCGACCTGGCCATTGGCGCCGACAACCAGCAGCCGGGTCATGCGGAGTAGAGCGGCAGCCGCTCTTTCGGGATGTCGGCCAACAACGGGGCGGCCTTGTCCTTGTCCGACAACAACGGATCGGAGACCGGCCAGTCTATGCCGATGCCACCATCGTTCCAGCGCACGCCGGCGTCGGCTTCCTTCACGTACACATCGGTGCACAAGTAGCTGAAAACCGCGCGCTCGGACAATACCGCGAAGCCGTGCGCGAAGCCTTCCGGGATCCAGAACTGGCGACGGTTCTCCGCACTGAGGATCACCGCCTCCCAACGACCGAACGCCGGCGAACCGCGGCGGATGTCGACCGCCACATCGTACACCTCGCCTTCCAGCACGCTGACCAGCTTGCCCTGTGGGCGCGGCCACTGGTAATGCAGGCCGCGCAGCACGCCCTTGACCGACGTGGACACGTTGCTCTGCACGAACTTCGCCGGCAAGCCGTGCTGGGCGAAACGCTCCGCGTTCCAGGTCTCGAAGAAGTCCCCCCGTTCGTCGCCGAATACCGCCGGTTCGATTACCAGACAGCCCGGCAGGCCGGTCTCGACCAGCTTCACCGGGCCACCGTGCCACGCCGGGCCAGTTCGAGCAGGTAGTGTCCGTAGCCGTTCTTGGCCAGAGGCGCGGCGAGCTTCTCCAGCGCAGCCACGTCGATCCAGCCATTGCCGAACGCGATTTCCTCGGGACAGCACACGCGTAGGCCCTGTCGTGCCTCGATCGTCTCAATGAACGTCGAAGCCTCCAGCAACGACTGGTGCGTGCCGGTATCGAGCCAGGCATAGCCCCGGCCCAGTTGCTCCAGGTAGAGCTTGCCGTCCTCGAGGTAGCGCTTGTTGAGGTCGGTGATCTCCAGCTCCCCGCGCGGCGACGGCTTCAGTTCGGTGGCATAGTCGCTGGCCTTGCCGTCATAGAAATACAGGCCGGTCACCGCATAGTTGGAGCGAGGATGGACCGGTTTCTCCTCGATACCGACCACCCGGCCCTGCGCATCGAAATCCGCCACCCCGTAACGCTCCGGGTCGCGCACCCAGTAGCCGAACACGGTCGCTCCGTCCTTCCGCGCATCAGCGCGCTTGAGCAGGGCGGTCAGGCCATGGCCATGGAAGATGTTGTCGCCAAGCACCAGGCAGCTTGGCTGGCCAGCGACGAAGTCGCGGCCGATCAGGTACGCCTGGGCCAATCCGTCGGGACTGGGCTGCACCGCGTACTCGATGCGCATCCCCCACTGCGAACCGTCGCCGAGCAGCGCCTGGAACAGCGCCTGCTCGTGCGGGGTGTTGATGATCAGCACCTCGCGGATCCTCGCCAGCATCAGCACGCTGAGGGGGTAGTAGATCATCGGCTTGTCGTAGACCGGCAGCAGCTGCTTGCTGATCGCGCGGGTGATCGGATACAGCCGCGTGCCGGAACCGCCGGCCAGGATGATGCCTTTGCGTGCGCTCATGCCGTCACTCCGATGCGCTCCAGACGATAGCTGCCGTCCAGTACCCGCTGCACCCAGTCCTGGTTTTCCAGGTACCAGTCCACGGTGGTGGCGATGCCTTGTTCGAACGTGTACTTCGGCTCCCAGCCAAGCTCGTCCTTCAGCTTGGAGGCGTCGATCGCGTAGCGGCGATCATGGCCCGGGCGATCGGCGACATAGGTGATCTGGCTGCTGCGCGGCTGGCCGTCCTGCCGCGGGCGGCGCTGGTCGAGCAGGGCGCAGATCGCATACACCACCTCGATGTTCTGCTTCTCCGAATTGCCGCCGACGTTGTAGGTCTCGCCCACCCGCCCCTTTGCCAGCACGGTGCGGATGGCCTCGCAATGGTCGGCCACGAACAGCCAGTCGCGCACCTGCTTGCCATCGCCATAGACCGGCAGCGGCTCGCCGGCCAGGGCCTTGGCGATCACCAGCGGAATGAGCTTTTCCGGGAAGTGGTAGGGGCCGTAGTTGTTCGAGCAGTTGGTGGTGAGCACCGGCAGCCCATAGGTATGGTGGAAGGCGCGGACCAAGTGGTCGGACGCGGCCTTCGATGCCGAATAGGGGGAGTTGGGCGCGTACGGGGTCGTTTCGGTGAATTTTCCGGTCTCGCCCAGGGTGCCGTAGACCTCGTCGGTGGACACATGCAGGAAACGGAAACCGTCCCTGGCATCGCCCTCCAGGCCCTTCCAGTAGTCGCGCACGGCCTCCAGCAGGCCGAGGGTACCAACGACGTTTGTCTGGACGAACGCGGCCGGACCGTCGATGGAGCGGTCCACGTGGCTCTCGGCGGCGAAGTTCACGACCGCCTCAGGGCGATGCTCGGCCAGCAGCCGGGCCACCAGCTCCCGGTCGCCGATGTCGCCGTGGACAAACACGTGACCCGGATGGCCTTCGAGCGAGGACAGCGTGTCCAGGTTGCCGGCATAGGTCAGTGCGTCGAGGTTGACGACCCGCACCCCCCTGGCAACCGCCTCGAGTACGAAATTGCCGCCAATGAAGCCGGCTCCGCCGGTGACCAACCAAGTTGCCAAGCAAGACTCCTAATCCGCGGGCGGAGCTGAAAATCCATGGGCAGATAGCATAGCGTCTTCGGGTGGAACCGATCGGGTCGGAGGGCGCGGAACCTTGAGCCCGGTCGCGGAAGACGGAGACCATACCCGATCGCATGGACCCCCTCCACCCGGTACAATCGGCGGTCCGCCCCGGGCCTGCCGCCGCGGCCGGGCCGCCCCGTTATCCGAAGGAATCCCCGCACGATGAAGATCCTGGTCGCCTACAAGCGCGTGGTGGACTACAACGTCCGCATCCAGGTCAAGCCGGACGGCTCCGGCGTGGTCACCGAGGGCGTCAAGCTCTCGCCCAACCCGTTCGACGAGATCGCCCTGGAAGAAGCCCTGCGCCTGCGCGACAAGGGCATCGCCACCGAGGTCGTGGTCGCCACGATCGCCCCGGCCGACGCCCAGGCCCACCTGCGCAACGGCCTGGCCATGGGCGCCAACCGCGCCATCCACGTGGTCACCGACCAGCCGGTCCAGCCGCTGGCGGCCGCCCGCACCCTGCTCAAGCTGGTCGAGAAGGAACAGCCGGACCTGGTGATCCTGGGCAAGCAGGCCATCGACGACGACGCCAACCAGACCGGCCAGATGCTGGCCACCCTCTGGGGCCGGCCGCAGGCCACCTTCGCCTCGAAGGTCGAGGTCGCCAGCGGCAAGGCCACCGTCACCCGCGAGGTCGACGCCGGCCTGGAAACGCTGGAAGTCGACCTCCCCGCCGTGGTCACCACCGACCTGCGCCTGAACGAACCGCGCTTCATCAAGCTGCCGGACATCATGAAGGCCAAGAGCAAGCCGCTGGAGACCCTGCAGCTGGCCGAGCTGGGCGTCGAGGCGGGCGCGGAACTGAAGACCACCACCTATGCCCCGCCCGCGAAGCGCAGCAAGGGCGTGATGGTGAAGGACGCGGCCGAGCTGGTCGCCGCACTGAAGCAGAAGGGGTTGCTGTGATGGCAAACAAGGTACTGGTCATCGCCGAACACCTGGACGGCAAGCTCAACGCCTCGACCGCGCGCACGGTCAGCGCCGCGCAGGCGCTGTCGCCGGACGCCATCGACATCGTCGTGCTGGCAGCCGACCCGTCGGCCGTGGCCGCGCAGGCCGCGCAGATCGGCGGGGTGGCGCGCGTGCTGGCGGTGGCCAACCCGGCCAACGCGCACGCCCTGGCCCAGGTCCTCGGCCCGCAGGTCGCGCAGCTGGCAGCCGGATACAGCCACGTCTTCGGCCCCTCCACCACCTTCGGCAAGGACCTGATGCCGGTCGTGGCCGCGCTGCTGGGCGTCAACCAGGTCTCCGACCTGATGGCGGTCGAGGGCAGCCACACATTCAAGCGGCCGATCTATGCAGGTAACGCAGTCACCACGGTCGAGGCGCCGGCCGGGAAGACCGTGGTCGCCACCGTACGCACCGCGTCCTGGCCCGAAGCAGCCGGCGGCGGCAATGCCGCGGTCGAAGCGACCAGCGCCGAGGCCCCCCTTCCCTCGCACACGCGCTGGATCGGCCTGGCGGCCGGCAGGTCGGACCGTCCGGACCTGCAGAGCGCGCGCCGGGTGGTCTCCGGCGGCCGCGGCGTGGGCTCGGAGGAGAACTTCCGCATCGTCTACAGCCTGGCGGACAAGCTCGGCGCGGCGGTGGGTGCCTCGCGCGCCGCGGTTGACGCCGGCTACTGCCCCAACGAGATGCAGGTCGGCCAGACCGGCAAGATCATCGCCCCGGAACTGTACGTGGCGATCGGCATCTCCGGCGCGATCCAGCACCTGACCGGCATCAAGGACGCCGGCACGATCGTGGCGATCAACAAGGACCCGGAGGCGGCGATCTTCGAGGTGGCCGACATCGGGCTGGTGGGGGACCTGTTCCAGCTTCTGCCGGAACTGGAAAAGGCGCTCGGCTGACCGCCGCCCCGCACTCGCCGGAACGCACTGCACGCATGTATAACCAGGCCCCACCCGACGACCATTGCATCCCGATTTCCGTGGTCTCCCCCGTCTACGGATGCCGCGGCTGCCTCGAGGAGCTGGTCGACAGCGTCGCCGCCCACGTCGGTGGGCTTGGGGAGGCGTTCGAGCTGATCCTCGTCGACGACGCCAGTCCGGACCAGGCCTGGCCGCGCATCCAGGAGCTGGCCGCGACGCGTCCATGGCTGCGGGGCCTGCGCCTTGCACGCAACTTCGGCCAGCACTCGGCCATTTCCGCGGGCATCGAGCATGCGCGCGGGGAGTGGGTCGTCGTGATGGACTGCGACCTCCAGGATCCGCCCGCGGCCATCCCCGACCTCTACCGCAAGGCTTGCGACGAGGGCTACGATGTGGTGTTCGCTCAGCGGCGTAACCGCAAGGACAGCTGGTCCAAGCGCCTGTCCTCGTGGGGCTTCTTCCGGCTGCTGAGCTGGCTGACCGGCAACGCCCAGGACTCGAGCACCGCCAATTTCGGAGTCTTCCACCGGCGCGTGGTCGATGCCGTGTGCAGGATGCCCGAGCGCGACCGTTCTTTCCCGCTGATGGTCAAGTGGGCCGGCTTCCGCCATGGCTACCTGCAGGTGGAACACTCCGAACGCGCCGAAGGACGCAGCTCGTACACGCTGCGCAAGCTGCTGCGGTTGGCGACCGGCATCACCCTGAGCTATTCCGAGAAGCCGCTCAAGCTGGTGGCCATGCTGGGCATCGGCTGCTCGATGCTGGCCTTCGTCATGGTCGCGCTGGCGGTCGCGCGCTGGTTCGAGGGCGACATCGCCGTGGCCGGTTACACCTCCATGATCGCCTCGGTCTGGCTGGTGGGCGGCATGCTGCTTTTCAGCCTTGGCGTGGTCGGGCTGTACGTGGGACAGGTGTTCCGCAACGTACAGGGGCGGCCGTACTACATCGTCGCCGAGGACACCTCGTCGTGAGTGCAGGCACGATCTCCCTCGAGCTGCCGGGCGGCAGCGCCGACGTGCGGCTGACCCCATGGGACGAGCGCGCGCTCGGCATGCGCACGGCGGAAATCGTGCGCCTGCAGGTCGACACGACCGAGACCGCCGTCGAGCTGCTGGAGCAGGCCGAACAGTGGTGCGCCGGGCAGGACGTTCGCTACCTGTTCGGTCGCTTCGACGCGGCCTGCGGGCCCGCCAAGGCAGGCGTGCTCGCCACCGGCTACGCCATCGTCGAGTGTTCCCTGACGCTGGCGCGCAACGGGTTCGACGGACTGCCGGCCGTCCCCGAGCGCATGCGCCCGCAGTTGCGCGATGTCGCCGCTGACGACATCGAGGAACTCAAGCGCATTGCACGCGAGGACTTCCACCATGGCCGTTTCCTCGAGGATCCCGCAATCGGTCGCGACCTCGCCGCGGCCCGCACGGCGAACTGGGTCGGCGACCTCGTGCAGCAGGGCCTGATGCGCACCGCCGAGTCCGGCGGCCGGGTCGTCGGATTCCATGCCGAGCGCGTCGCCGCGGACGGGCGCCATGCCGACCTGATCCTCACCGGCGCCACCGCGCGCTATGCCGTCCTCGCGCTGCCGCTGTGGACCGTGGCGCTGGAGTCTCTGCGCGATCGCGGCGTTGCCTCGTGTTCCACCCTCGTCTCGGCGGCCAACACCGGCATCGTCAACCTGTACGCGAAGCTTGGCTTCCGTTACGAATCGACCCTTTTCGGCTTCAGGAAATTCATATGAACGACAGTGCCTCCAATGACCGCGTCATCGAAGTGTTCGCCAGGGTCCTGGCCATTGCACCGGAGCGCGTGACCGACGACCTCAGGTACGCATCCATCCCCGAATGGGATTCGATCGCGCACATGTCCGTCGTGGCAGGGCTGGAAGACGCCTTCGGGGTGATGATCGACATGGACGACGTCATCGACATGAACTCGGTCGGCAAGGCGCGGGAGATCCTCGCCAAGCACGGCGCATCGGCCTGACATGGCCACCGACGGCACTGTCATCATCGTGACCGGGGCTTCGCGCGGCATCGGCCGCGCGATCGCACTGGACAGTGCCGCGCGGGGCGCGCACCTGGTGCTGGCGGCACGCGATTCGGCCAGCCTGGACGACGTGGCCAGCGAGTGTCTGCGAGCCGGCGCGGCGGACGTGCACGGCGTCGCACTGGACCTTTCCAACAGCGACGGCATCGCCCCCTTCTTCCAGCAGGTGTTTGCACGGCATGGCCGGCTCGACGGGCTGGTGAACAACGCCGGCGTCCTCCATGAAGGACTGCTCGGGATGATCCGGCCGGAGGACATCGATCGTGTCCTGGCGGTCAACGTCAAGGCACCGCTGATGGCCATGCAGTACGCCGCGCGCCTGATGACGCGGGGTGGCGCCGGCAGCATCGTGAACCTGGTGTCGATCATGGGCACGCGCGGCGCGGCCGGCCTCTCGCTGTATTCGGCAAGCAAGGCGGCCATGGTCGGAGCGACGCTCTCGGCGGCCAAGGAACTCGCGCCCCGCGGCATCCGCGTCAACGCAATCGCGCCCGGGTTCATCGACACCGACATGACGCGGGACATGCCCGAAGCCGCCCACGCCGCGCGGGTCGCATCGATCGGCATGGGCCGCGCCGGCACCCCGGAGGAAGTCGCGCGCCTGGCAGGTTTCCTGCTCGGCCCGGACTCGACCTACGTGAGCGGGCAGGTGATCGGCATCGACGGCCAGATGGTGGTCTGAGCCATGGCTTTCTGGGAGCTCGAGCGTCACCCGCCGCAGTCGCCCGCGCTGGTCGACGCGCAGCGCACCACCAGCTACGGGGCGCTGGCCGCGCAGGCCGACGGACTCGCCGCCACGCTCCCGCCGGGCGGGAGGTCGCTGGGCTTCCTGGCGTTCTCCAACACGGTCGAAGCCGTAGCCCTGTACCTAGGCGCCCTTCGCTCCGGGCGCCATGCCCCCCTGCTGCTGCAGGCGGACATGGATCCCGCCTTGTTGTCGTCGCTGGCATCGCATTACCGGCCAGACTGGCTGGCGCTTGCCACCGGCGTCGTGCCCCCCGACGGCTATCGCATGCAGGCCGTCCATGGCGACCTGGCCATCCATGTCGCGATCGAAACCTGCACCGGCACCGAGCCGCACCCCGACCTCGCGCTGCTGCTGAGCACCTCCGGCAGCACCGGCTCCTCGAAGCTGGTCCGGCTTTCATACGCCGGACTGGCTGCCAATGCAGCCTCGATCGTCGCTTACCTCGGCCTGCGCCGGGACGACCGGGCGATCACGACCCTGCCGATGGCGTACTCGTTCGGCATGTCGATCCTCAACAGCCACCTGGAGGCGGGAGCCTCGATGGTGCTGACGGACGAAAGCCTGCTCGGCCGGGGGTTCTGGGAACTGGCCCAGGCGCAAGGCATCACTTCGCTTTCCGGCGTGCCGGCCACGTTCGAGATGCTGCGCAGGATCGGCCTGGAGCGGTTCCGTCTGGACAGGCTGCGCATGCTGACCCAGGCCGGCGGCCGCCTGCGCGACGCGCTGATCCAGGAGTTCCTGGACGCCAGCGACCGCCTGGGATTGGAGTTCTTCGTCATGTACGGCCAGACCGAAGCCGGTCCCCGGATCAGCTACGTCCCCCCCGGCCAGCTGCGCTCGAAAATCGGCAGCATCGGCATCGCCGTTCCCGGCGGCGAACTCGAGCTGGACGCGGCCAGCGGCGAACTGGTTTTCAGCGGTCCGAACGTGATGCTCGGCTATGCCACCCGGCGCGAGGACCTGGCAGGCCCGGACGAAACCCGCGGGGTCCTGCGCACGGGCGACCTGGCACGGCGCGACACGGACGGGTATTTCTACATCACCGGGCGCGCCAAGCGCTTCGTCAAGATCTCGGGCAACCGGGTGAACCTGGACGAAGTGGAAGGCATGCTCGCCGGCGAGCTTGCCCGCGCGGTCGCATGCGCCGGCAGCGATGACGACCTGGTCGTCTTCGTCCCGGGCGAGGCCGGCGTGGACCAGGCCATGGTCCGCCGGCTGATCCAGCAACGCTACAAACTGTTCCCGGGCCACGTCCGGCTCATATCCCTGCCTGCCCTGCCGCTGCTGGGCACCGGCAAGACCGACTACCAGGCGCTCAAGGCGCTGTGCGAGACCAAAGACACGTGATGCAGCCACCTTCCACGACCACGCCGCTCGACGCGGAGGTCTTCGGCCTCGGCCGCGAGGCCAAGCGCATCTGGCTGACGCAGGGGCTCAATGCGCTTACCCGCCACCATATCGGCCATTGCGAGCCCTATGGCCGGATGATGGCATCGCTGTGGCCAGGCGCCGATGAAGCGCCCGACCTGGAGTCTGTTCCGTGGCTGCCGGTGCGCCTGTTCAAACTGATGGATCTGCGGAGCATCCCGGCCGACCAGGTCGCGCGCACGCTCGTTTCCAGCGGCACCTCGGGCGCGGCCGTGTCGCGAATCTACCTGGACGCGGATACGGCGCGCGCGCAGGCCAAGGCGCTCACCCGGATCTTCGCCCAGTTCGCCGGCAACCAGCGCATGCCCATGCTCGTGGTCGACGACAACGGGTTCCTGCAGGACCGCAGTCGATTCAACGCGCGCGCAGCGGGCATCCTCGGTTTTTCCAATTTCGGCAGGGACCACCTGTACCTGCTCGATGGACAGCTGCGTCCGGACTGGGACGCACTGGATGCGTGGCTGGCGCGCCATCCCGACAAGCCGATTTTCCTGTTCGGCTTCACCTTCATCGTCTGGCAGTCGCTGGTCATGGCGGCGCGGCGCGACGGACGCAGGTTCAAGCTGCCAGCCGGAAGCCTGCTAGTCCACGGCGGAGGCTGGAAGAAGATGGAAGAGAACAAGGTGGACAACCCGACGTTCAAGGCCGGCCTGAAGGAAGTACTCGGCCTGGAGCACGTCCACAACTACTACGGCATGGTGGAGCAGGTCGGCTCGGTCTTCTTCGAGTGCGAGCACGGGCATCTGCACGCCCCGGCGTACGCGGACGTCATCATTCGCGATCCCGCCAGCCTGGCCCCGGCCGCGGTAGGCGAAACCGGCCTGGTGCAGGTCGTGAGCCTGCTTCCGCGCAGCTATCCCGGGCACAGCCTCCTGACCGAAGACCTGGGGATCCTCCACGGTGAAGATGACTGCCCCTGCGGCCGCCTGGGCAAGCACTTCGGCGTGCTTGGCCGCGTCAGGAACGTCGAGGTCCGCGGTTGCAGCGACACACGGGCGGTGCCCGCATGACCACGCTGCTGTTCACCACCGAGTCCACCGGCGTCCTGGAAGGCCAGCTCCAGCGCCTGGGATCGCTGCCGAACCTGCCCCCGTTTTCGCCACAGGCGCGCGGCTTCGTCGCCGAATTCACTCGCCGCATCCTCAAGCTTCCGGGCCTGCGCGGCTTCCCGGAACTGGCCACGCTTTCGCACTGGTTCCGCCCGGCGGCGATCGATCACCTCGCGCGACAGGCCACCGCACTGGAATCGGGCACCGTGCTTCCGCGCGGCACCGTGTTCCACCTCGCCCCGGCCAACGTGGACGTGCTGTTCGCCTATGCATGGCTGATGTCGTTGCTGGCCGGCAACCGGAACGTGGCCAGGCTGTCGCAGAAGCCGGGGCAGCAGCGCGATGCGCTGATCGGCATCCTGCACCAGATGCGGGCCGAAGACCTGTTCCCGGAAGTGCTGGAACGCACCGTACTGGTCACCTATCCGCACGACGACGCCATTACGCGCGCCATATCCGCGCGCTGCCACGCGCGCATCGTGTGGGGAGGCGACGCCACCGTCGCCAAGATCCGCGCGGTGCCACTGGCCCCCCAGGCCATCGAGCTGGTGTTCCCCGACCGGTTCGGCATCGCGGCACTCGACGCCTCGTCCGTCGCCTCACTGCCGGCGCAGGACCTGCGTGAGCTTTCCAGGCGCTTCTGCAACGACATGCTGTGGTTCGCGCAGCAGGCGTGCTCGTCGCCACGATGCCTTTACTGGATCGGCGCCACCGACGCGATCGCATCGGCGAAGGCCGCGTTCTGGCCGGCCGTCCGCGAGCAGGCCACGCAGTTCGAGGACGAGACCGCGGCGCTGATGGCGCGGATCACCGATGCCTGCCTGCTGGCCACCGTCGCCGAGGGCGCCCGCCTCGAGGACTCCCTGGCTGCCTATCCGATCCGGCTGGCGGTCGGCCGTGCCGGCGGCGACCTGCGGGAGATCCAGTCCGGCTATGGCCTGGTCACCGAGGTCGACCTGCCGCGGCTGGACCTGCTGGCGGACCAGCTGGACGACCGCGACCAGACGATGGTGGCATTCGGGCTCGACCATGCCCAGCTGGCCGCCTTCGCCTCCTCCCTCCCCAATCGCGCCCTCGACCGCATCGTTCCGGTCGGGCGCGCCCTCGATTTCCACCACATCTGGGACGGCACGGATCTTTTCGCCGTGCTGATGCGTCGAGTCACCTTGCCCAGGAACTGATCCAATGAGCTATGTATTCATCGCGCTGACCGTGCTGTTCACGGTCTATGGACAGGTGGTGCTCAAGTGGCAGGTGGGGCTGAACCCCGGGGCGACCATCGAGAACCTCAACCTCCGCGCCCTGGTCACCCTCCTGCTCAACCCGTGGGTGATCAGCGCATTCGCCGCGGCATTCGGCGCCTCCCTGTTCTGGATGGCCGCCATCGGCAGGATGCCGCTGAGCAAGGCGTATCCCTTCACCGCGCTGAGTTTCCCCCTGGTGGCGGTGATCTCGGTGTGGGCCTTCCGGGAGGGCATGGACTGGCATAAGATCGCCGGCACGTCGCTGATCATCGCCGGCGTCATCGTACTTTCCCGCTCGGGCGCCCCTTGAAATGGCACAGAAGACCGACGGCCTCCATGCGATCCTTTCGAACCCGGCCGTGTACGACTTCGTACAGGCGCTGTTTGGCGCGGGGAAATCGAGACGGCGACTGGTGCTGGACCATATCCGGGCCGAACCGGGCGACGTGATACTCGACATCGGCTGCGGGACCGGGGAACTGCTTGAGTTCCTCCCGCGGGGGATCGACTACCACGGCTTCGATCTATCCCCGCGCTACATCGATGCCGCGCGCGCTCGCCACCCTGGTCAGGGCACGTTCGAATGCATGGATATCGCCGACTACCACCCGGCCGACGGCGCGCCCGCCGCGGACATCGTGCTGGCGATCGGCGTCCTGCACCACCTGGACGACGACCTCGCGGCAAAGCTTCTCCGCACGGCGCGCGACCAGCTGAGGCCGGGAGGACGCTTCGTGTCCCTTGACGGCACCCTGGTGGACGACCAGTCGGCGATCGCGCGCGCGCTGGTGCTGCGCGACCGCGGCCAGAACATCCGCGCCCCCGGGGCCTACACCAGCCTGGCGCACGAGGCATTCGAGCGGGTCGATACGCACATACGTAGCGACCTGCTGCGCATCCCATACACGCACTGCATCCTCGAATGCACGCGCCTGTAACTTCCCAGGAGAAATCCGCTTGATCCCTTTCAACAAGCCGTTCATGGCGGGCGGCGAGCTGGCCAACATCACGGAAGCCCATCGCGTCGGCCACCTTTCCGGCGACGGCCCGTTCACCCGTCGCTGCCACCAGGAGCTCCAGCGGATCTGCGAGGTCCCCAAGGCCCTGCTGACGCACTCGTGCACGGCGGCGCTGGAGATGGCGGCCATCCTGCTCGACCTCCAGCCCGGCGACGAGGTGATCATGCCTTCGTTCACCTTCGTTTCCACCGCCAACGCGTTCGTGCTCCGGGGTGCTGTGCCGGTGTTCGTCGATATCCGTGCCGACACCCTCAACCTGGACGAAACCAGGATCGAGGCAGCGATCACCCCCCGGACCCGCGCCATCTGCGTCGTGCATTACGCCGGCGTGTCCTGCGAGATGGATGCGATCCTGGCGATCGCGGCGCGGCATGGCCTGAAAGTCGTCGAGGACGCCGCGCAGGGGATCTACTCCAGCTACCGCGGCAAGCCCCTCGGCGGGCTCGGAGACTACGGCGCGCTGAGCTTCCACGAGACCAAGAACGTGATCTCCGGCGAAGGCGGTGCGCTGCTGGTGCGTGACGCCGGCAATGCCGAGCGCGCGGAGATCATCCGGGAGAAGGGCACCAACCGCAGCCGATTCCTGCGCGGGCAGGTGGACAAGTACACCTGGGTCGACGTCGGCTCCTCCTATCTGCCCAGCGAACTGCTGGCGGCCTTCCTCCAGGCCCAGCTCGAGCATGGCGAGGAGATCACCCGGCGCAGGCTGGCCATCTGGGACCGCTACCACGCCTGGGCCGAGCCGTACGAACGCAAGGGAGTGCTCCGGAGGCCCGTGGTTCCCTCGCACTGCGAGCACAACGCGCACATGTACTACCTGCTGTTGCCCGACCTCGAGGCACGCACGGAGTTCATCGCCAGGATGAAGGCCGATGGCGTGGGGACCGTCTTCCACTACGTGCCGCTGCATGCGTCGCCCGCCGGGCAGCGCCTTGCGCGCGCGCACGGTGACATGGCCAATACCGACGGACTGAGCGAGCGGCTGGTCCGCCTGCCCCTGTGGGTCGGCGTGGACGAGCACTTCGAGACGATCTTCGATTCGGCCGACCGCGCACTGGCATCACTTTGAAGGCGGCGATGGACAGCGTCCAGGTGGTGGGCCCGGCTCCGGCCGCGGGCGCCGGATGGCGTGGGAGGGGCGCGCGTCTGCTCGTGCTCGCCGCCATGCTGCTCAGCTTCGGCAACGCGGCCGCCTACATCGCCTATGCGTCCAATCCCCTGGCCGTGGCCGACGCCTGGTACTTCATCAATGCGTTTCTCGCCAAGGCTTACGACGGCGGGTTCGACCTCGTCGACCTCTACGTCAAGCGCCCCGGCGCCGACCATGCCCAGCCCCTGCAGAAGCTGCTCCTGCTTGCCAATGCCCGGTGGTTCGGCCTCGATTTCGTGGTCGAGTCGTACATGGGGCTGGCGATGGCCCTGGCGACGTTTCTCGCGCTGTGGCGGATCACGTCCGTCGATGCGCGCGCCAGGGGCCTGGACCCCTGGCTGCACGCAGCCTTGTGCGGTGCGATGGCCGGCTTCCTCGTGTCGCTCAACGCGGGCTCGGTCTTCAACTGGTCGCTGGTGACCCTCGGGTACCTGCCGCACCTGTTCCTGGTGCTGGCGGCAGCGGCATGCTGGCGCAGCCTGCATGGCCGGGGCAGCGGCATGTTCGCCCTGGCATTCGGGCTCATGGCGTTCACGCTGGACAACATGGCGATGATCACCGGCGCCGCGCTTCTGGCCAGCGCCGCCCTGGCCTGCGGCAGGGAGAAACTGCCGCCGCGCAGGCTGGCACTGGTCGCCGCGCTGGTGGCAGCGCCGCTTGTGGCCTATGCGATGGCGAGCCGGTTCTACCTGCACGCGGGCCTGGCGGTCGATCCTGGCGGCGCCCCGGTCTCGCTGACACTACTACTGTCCCATGCACCGAAGATGCTGACGGGCGTGCTGGCCTCATCGGTGGCCTACCCGCTTCCGTTGCAGTTCTATCTGGATGCGACCGGCGCGTCCAAGGTGGAGGGAGTGCTTGGCGTCGCCTTGGCCCTGGCCCACCTGTGGTTCTGGTGGGCGGCGTTGCGGAAACCCTGGAACCGGACCATGTTCGTCGCGGTGTCCATGATGCTTACCCTGTATGCATCGGTCGCCGGCATCCTTTACGGGCGAGTCCCCACTTTCGGCCCCGAGTACATCTACCAGCCGCGCTACGTCCTCACGTACCAGATGGGACCGGTAGCCCTGATCCTGATGCTGCTGGGAACGCTCCGTCCGCCCGGCTCTGCAGGTACCCGTGCGCTGGCGGCGGCCTTGCTGTGCGCCACGCTGGCGCTGCAGGTGATGCTCTCCCGCTACAGCTGGGACGAGGCCCGCTACATCCAGGGTTACATCCACACAATGGCGCGCCAGATGTACCTGATGGGACTGGATCCCGAAGCGCCGCTGGCCTCATGCGTGCCGAACCTGAGCGTATGCGAGTACCCGGTCGCGGAACGCGTCCAGGCAATCGAGTTCCTGCGCGACCACCATCTCAATGCCTACTCGCCATCGGTTCTGCGCCGCTATCGCCTCGAAGCCGTCGCCAGCGCCCCGCACGGATATCGCGTCGTCGAGCGCCCGGAAAGCCAGTGAGCGCGGATGGGCTGCGCAGCCCTGCTCAGCATCCGACCCCGGCAACGGCAAGCTCGGCCAACAGGCGGCCATCGGCGTCGTCCCGCAGTTGGAAACTCTGGCCCGGGCGTATCCACGGGCCGACCTCGACCGTACCTTCGGGTCCGTACTGCGCGAAGGGCTTTTCGCTGCCCCCGGGATCCGAAACGAAGATGTTGACGACGCGCGCGCCGCTTTCCTGCAGATGCCAGTGCAGGCGGATGGTGGCATTGCCGGCGTCGCATTCGCGGACCGCATCGGGCACCGAGCAGAACCGGCACGAGTCGCTATAGGCGGAAGGGGTCAGGACCTGGTAGTCGCCCGGGGCAGGAGGCGGCGCCGGCGCCCGGCTGCAGCCGCTGGTGCCGGCCAGCAGCAGCAAACAGGCCGCAGCGCCGGGCTTCATCCATGACCGGCCGCGAACGGCCATCGACTTTCCACTGTTCACGGGCACTCCTGGTCTGCAATGGCAGCCGTGTACGACCGTCCGCCCGGCGCCGCCGGCCCGGTGCGACCGCATGCTACGGGGCGATCGGCGGCGGCGCAGCCCGTCAAGCGATGCCTCCGCTCCGGCCACCACCCAGCGCATCCCCCGGGGCCTTGCGCTTGAGGCGGGACAGGGGCCGATCGATGAGGATGACGATGAGCCACGACAGCAGCAGGGTCACCGCAAAGGCCTGGAAGAAGAACTGGAGCGAACGCGAGGTGCCGCATGGGCACAGGAACCATGCCGCCACCGTGGTGTGTATGAGGTACACCGGATAGCTCATGTCCCCCAGCATCCTGTCCACCTGCCCGGATCGCTGCCGGTGCAGCGACACCACCATCCAGACGGACAGCGGCACCGAGACGTACAGTCCCCACACCCACGGCCATTCCGGCACGATCCACCAGCCGAGCCCGTGCAGCAACCAGACGGCGGTGCTGATCCAGGGCGCGCTGAAGCGGTGCAGGGCATCGCGATAGTGGCAGGCGAGCGACCCGGCGGCGAATGGCAGCATGCATGGGAGGAACGTTGCGTAGCGCTCCCCGAAGGTCTCCACCACCACGCCGATCTGGAGGTTCAGCACGACGCCGATCACCAGCGCGAACCATGCCGTGCTGCGCGAACGCGCGAGGAGCGGCATCAGCAGGTAGAACCCGACCTCGATCGCCAGGGCGTTGGATACCGGGACTGGCAAGCCCCCGCGCTGGAAACCGGGGAACAGCGTCACCACATGCAGCCACTGCACCGTCCCTTCGGGCGTATAGAACTCGCCATTGATCACGCGCAGGTCTATCCCGTGCCGCCCGGCGTAGGCCAGCGTCGCCAGGCCTGCAATGACCGCCAGCCAGTACAGCGGGAATATCCGCATGAAGCGGTTGAAGCCGTAGGAACGCAATCCCGCCGCGCTGAAACCGTAGCGCGTGCTCAGCACCAGCGTCATCAGGAACCCGCTGAGCACGAAGAACGCCCAGACGGCGTAGGCCGCATAGCCTTGGGTCATGTCGGCCCACAGGTGCGAGGCAGCCACGAGCGAAGCCAGCAACAGGCGGCAGGTACCGAATCCGAAGGATGGCAGCCTCATTCCACCGCCTCCCCGCCGCAAGGGCCCGCATCGGCGCGCAACTCCACCAGGGATGCGCCGCTGGCCAGGTCCTCGATCGTCAGGACCGTGCCGTCCTTGACCCAGGGCCCGGTCACGCCTTGCCCGACCGCTCCGGCGTCCATCCACACCTTGCGTTCGCCACCATCCGGCCCGACGCGGATGCGCACAGCCATGACGCCGGGGCTGGAGATGTTCCAGTCGAGCGCGACGACAGCCGAACCGCCGCGACCGTCGACGCATGACACGCTTTCGACACGGGCCTGGACCTTTGCGTCCGCCCCTGCCCTGATCACAAGCCGCATGGGTTCGGGCGTGTCTGCCGCCGGCGCCGGAGCGACCGCCGCCAGTTCCCTGCGTGCCGCCTCCTCGGCCTTGCACTGGGCGATTCTCGCCTTGTCGCAGCAACCCGAAAGCAGGAGCGCCATCGCCGCCGAAGCCACCCAGTAACGACCTCGTCCACCCGCTCTCAACAACATCGATCCATCCTCAGTGATTTCCGTCCAATGCGACCCTGCGCGCCCCAAGCACGCGCAGGCGGCCGTGCTTTCGATCCGGGCGGGACCGACGCTTGCCCCGTCCCCGGGGATCCCGCCGGGACCCCTACTCCGGCACCCGCTCCAGATCCGCCTGTGCCTGCCACGGCGGCGGGACCGAAGCGAGGACCCCCGCTGCAACCGCTCCAAGACCACCGCCGCGCACCATCATTGCCAGGCCGATGCCCGCGCTGGCGGCGGCCGCCATGTCCGAAACCTGGTCCCCGACCAGGATCGAACCGGCAGGCTCCAGGTTCCAATCGCTGATCGCCGCCAGAAGCATGCCCGGACGCGGCTTGCGGCAATCGCACTGGACCCGCAGCTCCCCCTGGCCCGCATCCGGGTGGTGCGGGCAGTAATAGGTGGCAAGCAACGGCGCACCCTCTTCCGCGAAACGCCCGTGCAGCCAGCGTGTGTACGCCTCGAACTGCGCCTGCGTGTAATAGCCCCTGGCGATCCCGGCCTGGTTCGTGACCACCACCAGGACGAACCCCGCGCTCGTCGCGGCGCGGGCGAGGTCGAAGATGCCCGGCATCCAGTCGGTCCGGTCCGGTGTATGGACGTAGCCGTGATTGACGTTGATCACTCCATCCCGGTCGAGGAAGAGCGCTCGCCGTGCCGGCGGAGCCCCGGACGCATCCGTGGCGCCCGTGATGATGGGCCGCGGTATCGGCGTCATGCCACGCCTTGCGCGAACTGGGACTGCGCGCGCGCGAAATCCTCAGGGACGCCGATATCGATGAAGTCGCGGGTGGCATCGAATGCAGCGACCCTGCCTTCGCGGCACCAGGGGAGCAGCACCCGTTCCTCGAACGACCACGCCGCCTCACGCGGAAGCATGCCGAGGGCCTCGGCGGAGAGGAAGTAGCTCCCGGCATTGATCAGGCCCGGCCCGCTCCCGCCCTTTTCGCGAAAGCCGGCCAGCTTTCCGTCCAGCACCTCGACCGCCCCGTACCGCCCGACGTCCGGCACCCCCGCCAGACCCACGCCGAGCACGCACCCGTTCTCGTGGGTGACGCGCTCCAGCGCCTGGGGGCTGTACGAAAGATACGTATCGCCATTGGCGACGTGCACGCCCTGGCCGGCAACAAGGGTCGCGGCTTTCAGGATGGCGCCGCCTGTTCCAAGCGGTGCCTCCTCACGCGAATAATCCACCGCCATGCCCTGCCAGCGGGTGCCTATCGCGGCCTGCACCGCTTCAGCACGATAGCCGGTCGCAAGGATCACGCGCCGCATCCCGTTGGCTGCAAGCGCATCCAGCAACCAGGCAAGGAAGGGTCGTCCGGCGACGGGCGCAAGCGGCTTGGGCAGGTCGGGCACGACCTGCCTCAGGCGGGTGCCCAGCCCGCCGACCAGGACAATGGCTTCGCTGGCGGCCATCAGCGCGGGAAAATTTCGCTCTCGATCAGCGCGCACAGCAGGTGGCCAATGAACTCATGGCCCTCCTGGATGCGCGGCGTCTCGCTGGAGGGCACCTGGAAGCAGATCTCGCAGCGCCCGGCCATGTGGCCGCCGCCCGCGCCGGTGAAGCCGATCACCTTGACCTTCTTCTCGTCCGCCGCGTCGAGCGCGCGCATGATGTTCTTGGACTTGCCCGAAGTTGAAATGGCGATGAACACGTCGCCTTCCTGCCCCAGCGCCTCGATCTGTCGGGCGAAGGTGTAATCGTAGCCGTAGTCGTTGCCGATGGCGGTCAGGATGGAGGTATCGGTGGTCAAAGCGATGGCCGGCAGGCCCGGCCGGTCGTAGTAGAAGCGGCTGACCAGCTCTCCCGCCCAGTGCTGCGCGTCCGCCGCGCTGCCACCGTTGCCGGCGAACAGCAGCTTGCGCCCCGACTTGAGCGCCCCGACGCAAAGAGCGACGGCGTCCGCGATCTGCTCGCGCAGCGCCGCGTCGGCTGCCATCGCCTGGAAATTGGCGAGGGTCTTGTCGAACTCCGACTGTATGAACTGGTTCATCCGAGTTTCCACGATGAAGCTCCGTGCTGCGTGAAATGCGTATCGTAAACCGTGCCCCCTGCGCCAGATAGGGCACGGACCAGGCGGACCCGCTCGCCGGGGTCGCACATGAACATCATGAAGCCACCGCCTCCCGCCCCGGAGACCTTGGTCGCGTGGGCGCCGTTGGCAAAGGCCAGCTTCTCCAGCTCGTCTATCATCGGGTTGGTGATGCTCGAGGCGCTCTGCTTCTTGGCCTGCCATCCCGACTGCATGACCTGGGCTAACCGGTCAAGATTGCCCCGCAGCAGCGCTTCCTTCATCTGCACCGCCTCCTGCTTGAGGCGTTGCATCGCGTCGAGCGACTCGGTCCGCCCCTCGCGGATGTTGCGCGACTGCTCGTCGATGATCTTGGCGGAAGAGCGCGACACGCCGGTGAAGTAAAGGACAAGGCTGGCTTCCAGCTCGCTCCATATCCAGTCCTTGATCCGCAGGGGATTCACGATCACCCGGTCGGCATCGTAGAACTCCATGAAATTGAAGCCGCCGAATGCCGCCGCGTACTGGTCCTGCTTCCCGCCTGCCAGGGCCAGGTCCTCCCGCTCGATCGAGTAAGCCAGATGGGCGATCTCGTACTCGCCCAAGGGGAGCCGGAAGTACTCGGCGAACGCCGTGACCAGCGCCACCACCATGGTCGACGAGGAACCCAGGCCGGAACCGGGCGGCGCGTCCGAATGCGTGCGAATGCGGATGACCGGCGCCCTGCCCCCGAGGTAGTCGCGGACCACGCGCGCGTAGACGCCCTTCATCAACTGCAGCGGCCCCGGTGCCAGGTCGACCAGTTCAGGGCGCAGCTGCTCGGCGGCCCCGGCGTCCTGGGCGGCGAACTCCACCATGCCGGCCGACGTGGCTGGCGCATCGATGGTCGCGTAGGCGTACTTGTCGATGGTCACGTTCATCACGAAACCACCATGCTGGTCGCAGAACGGGGACACATCGGTCCCACCACCGGCCAGGCCCAGGCGCAACGGGGCGCGGCTTCGAACGATCATGCCCGCCCTCCGCCGGCTACGCCGAGGCAACCGCGCCAGTAGTCCAGCATGTCCTGCAGCGTGTCCTCGATCGCCACTTCCTGGCGCCATCCGGTACGCGCGATCAGGCGGGCGGAGTCGCCGAAGATGACCTTCTCGTCGCTGGGGCGCAGCAACGCCGGATCGGTTTCGACCGTGATCGGAACGCGTGCGCGGGCCAGGACCTTCTGGACCAGCTCGCGGATCTGGTACGTGCGGGCGCCACTGATGTTGTAGACCTCGCCTGCTTCCCCCTTCTCGGCGAGGAGCTCCAGCGCGCTGGCGAGGTCACGCACGTCCGTGATCGCACGCCAGGTCTCCTGGTTGCCGATCTTGAGCACCGGCGCTGACTGGCCCGCCTCGATGCGCACAACGCGCTGGGTCATGTCCGCGCACACGTCCCCGCTCTTGCGCGCGCCGGTGGTGTTGAAGATCCGGGCGCATACGCTCCTGACACCCCAGTTCGACCAGTACTGCAGGGCGAGCATCTCGGTGGCCACCTTGCTGATTCCATACGGATGCAGCGGCCGCAACGGATGGGATTCCTTGACCGGAATGTCCTCGGCCGCCACCTCGCCGTACTGGGCGCTCGAGCAGGCGACCACCACCACGGGATCGATGCCGCACGCGCGGATCGATTCGTAGACGTTCGCCGTCCCCAGCACGTTGGTGTCGAGCGTCTCGATCGGCGCCTTCCACGAAAGCGCCGGATAGCTCTGCGCCGAAAGGAGGTAGACCACGTCAGGCCGGAACCCCGCGATCACCTGGTCGGTCTGCTCCCGGTAGCGGATGTCGCACCGGACAACCTTGTCCTGGAAGGAAGACCAGTCCCGGGGTTCGATCGTGGGGTTGTAGCTGGTACCAAGCACCTCGTGCCCGGCGGCGATGGCGCGCTCCATCAAATAGCTTCCGACGAATCCGGTCGCTCCCAACACAAGTACCTTCACTGTCAGCTCCTGTTTCTCATTACGCTGGCCACGCGCGCCCGGCGCGCCTCGACATCCGGGTAAGGACTCGCATCGACGTCCTCGGCGACGATCTTCCAGAGGGCGTCCTCGGAGAATCGGGCCTTCGCGAACGCCTGTGCCTCGGAGGACACGCCCAGCCACCGCGCATCGTCCTCCAGCAGCCCGAGCACCGCATCCGCAAACTCCCCGGCGGATTCCGCGACAGCGAGGAAACCCGCGGCGCTGGCCAGGCCCTGCGCGCCCGCAGGCGACGTGACCGTCGGCACGCCGAAACGCATCGCCTCCACCACCTTGCCCTTCATGCCACCGCCATAACGCAGCGGGGCCACCACGACGCGACAGCGCTCGTAGTAGCCGACGAGTTCCTCGTCGCTGACGAAGCCGGTCACGTTGACCGTGTCGCTGGCGAGGTTCCGCACCGCCGGGGTCGGGTTCGAGCCCACGAGGTGGACGCGCAGCCCGGGCTTCCTGCTGGACAGCAGGGGCATGACCTCGTTGACGAACCAGACGGCGGCGTCGCCATTTGGACTGTGGCCGAAACCGGCGACGAACAACAGGTCGCGCCGATCCTCTAGGCCTGCACCCGGGTCCTCCGGGAAGGTTTCGAATGCGTATACCGGGATGGTGAATGCCTTCCCGCCAGGTCTGCTGCGCGCCTGCATCCAAGATTCCACGTATGTGGTCTCGGTCACCGAGGGATAGTAGACGGTGTCGACGCTCTCCCATACGCGCTCCTCGAGCGCCTGCATCGAGCGCATCTCCTCGGCGATCGCTTCTCCGTCCTCGGCACCGAGCGCCAACTGGGCCGCAAGCCGGTGATGGTGGATGTCGTGTCCATAGTAGAGGAGGGTCGCATCGGTGTGACGACGAAGCGCTTCCACGAAGTGCATCGAAATATGGGGCCGGCTGAGAAGCACGTAGTCGATGCACGCGCCATTCTCGCGGATCCATTCCTCGAACCGGCCGCCGTACTCATGCCCGTAGAACACCTCCACTCCGGCCTGCTGCAGGCGGGGCGTGTACACCGGGTCGTACCAGAGGTTCTCCGGCCAGAACTTGACCGACAGCCCCTTCTTGCGGAACAGCGACATGAACTGCCACATGGTGCGCGAACCGGCATCGCGATCAGGCTGCGGAACGTAGTGGTCGATCACCAGCACCGTCTTGCGCAACTGCGACCGATCGCGCGCCAAGAAGGGCAATTCGCCGTTGGCGAAATGCTCGCGCTCTAGCGTGGCCCGCCAGCGCTCGCGGAACTTGCCCTGGTTGGCGACCTGGTACGCCTTGATGCCCGAGCCGGTGTCGGTCCCGTGCGAGATCCCCTCGTGGTGGACCACCACCGCCGCGGGCTGGTAGTAGACCTTCAGCCCGCGCTCGCGGATCCGGAAGGCCAGGTCCGTGTCCTCGCAATACGCGGGGAGGTACAACGGGTCGAACCCTTCCAGCTCGTCCAACAGCGCCCGCGGCGACATGATCGCCGCGCCTGAAATGTAGTCAGACTCGTGCAGGTAATTGAACGGCGCCGCCTGGGGATCCTGCAGCCGCCCGAAATTCCAGGCACTGGCATCGGCCCAGACGATCCCGCCTGCCTCCTGCTGCCTGCCGTCGGGATAGACCAGTTTTGCCCCCACGAGGCCCGCATCTGCGTGGCCGCGGAACACGTCGACCAGCGCATCAAGCCAGCCATCGCGGACTTCGGTGTCGTTGTTCAGGTAGCAGACGAACTCGCCGCGCGCCATTCCCAGGGCGCCATTGCAGGACATGAGGAAGCCGAGGTTCTGCGGATTCTCGTGGTACCGGAGCCCATCGATCGTGGCGAGCTTGCCGATGTCCGGATCGCCCGAGGCGTCCTCGACCACCAGAACCTCGAACGAAACCAGGGTCCGGGCCTTGGCGATGGAACGGATGCAGGCGAGGCTGTAGGGAAAGTTGCCGTAGGTGGGCACGATGATCGTGACCACGGGCGAGTCCACGTGCGGGAAGGACAGATTCTCGATCACCGCGTGCTGGTCGGCTTCGACCTCCGTCAGCGCCAGCCCTTCCACCGCCTGCACCGAGCCGCGAGCGCGACGCATCAGCCAGTTCTTCACCGGCACGCGCAGCGGCGAGAGAACGGCGCTGCGCGCAAGCGGGGAACCCCGCAGCGAATCGATCACGGCGGGCCAGTCCCCGCGCACGAGCTTGCCGGCGAACCGGAGCGGCTTGGTCAGCTTCCAGGAGCGCGACCCGAGGACCGCAGCGAGTTCTCGGCGAAGCTCGCCCACTTCGCGCCGACGGGCCTCGTCCGCCGCCGCCGCGTCCGCACGCGCCAGCTCGAGCCGCGCGGCCGCATCCGACGCCTGCGCCTGGAGCAAACCGGAAATCGACTGCACCTCGTCCTTCGCGCCTGCGAGCTCTCGTTCCAGCAGCCGTAGTGACGCGGTCTGCTCCAGCATGGTGTCGCGCGTGCCCTTGAGTTCCAGCTGCAGTTCGACCGCGCGGGACCGGGCCTCGTCCCCTTCCACCCTAAGACGGTCGTACGCCACACGCAGGGAAGCGAGTTCGGAATCCAGGCGCTGGGCCCATTCGGCGCGGCCGTCCAGTTCGGCTTGCTTGGCGGCATTGGCAGCGCGCAGTTCCTTCACGTCGCGATCGAGGCCCAGCGCCCACGCCGTGCGCTCGTCGCTGAGCGCACGCAACGACTGCACCTCCGCGTCCTGGGATTGCGCCCACCGCGCCACCTCGCGGTGGTGCTCGTACAGGTCCTCGCTCTCGGACATCATGATCGACGGGCCGAGCGGCGGAAGGAAACTCTCGGACGCGGCGGCCAGGGCGATGAAATAGACCGGGTCGGCGATGGACGCTACGCGCGCCGCCACCTCGCCGCCCACGTCGGTCAGCGCGTGCCATTCCTGCGAACCGACCTCCGGGGCCAGGGGCGCGATCGCCGAGCACACCGTCAACCGGTGACCCACGAAACGTACCGCCGGGAACTGGGTGGCAAGCAGGACCGAGAGCTCCTCGAAGTCGAGCTCCCGGACATGGAACTCGTTGTGGTGCCCGGCCTTCTCCGAGTAAACCAAGCGATTGGGCGAGGACATGACGAGGAAGCCATCCGGACGCAGGACGCGCCGGATCTCGGCGAGCATCTGTTCCTGCTCCCTCAGGTGCTCGACGGTTTCGAAAGAGACGACGACGTCTACGCATGAATCCGGCAGCGGCATCGACACAGCCGAGCCCTGCCGGAAGTCAAGATTCCCAAGGCCGGCATACTGCACGCGAGCATGCGCGATCGCTTCCGGCGAGATGTCGACGCCGACCACGGACCGCGCAACCGCAGCCATGGCGGCGCTGCCGTAGCCTTCGCCGGACGCGATGTCGAGGACGTCCTTGCCCGCCAGCGCCGTCAGGCACCAGGAGTACCGGTGCAAATGCTCCTGGCGAATCTCGCCGGCCTCGGTAGGCACGAAACGCTCGCCGGTGAACTCCATGGTCATGGGCTGCTCTGCCTTTTCACATCGATCGCGGCCATCGGAATGCCCACCAGGCCATGACGCATGGTTTCGTCTATGGCCCTGAATTCCAACGCGTCATGCACCCAGTGTTGCTGCGTATGATCATCCTGGTCGCCCGAAGCCACCGCCGCGTCGATCATGTAGCTGCCGGAGGGCAACACGGGCATGCGGAAGGAAAACGTCGCACTTATTGTGTCGCCCTCGGCGACCGAGGCGGTTACGTCCCGGTGGACGAGATGGGTATTGTCCCCGAACAGGCGCTGCCCCAGTCTGTCCTTGACGTAGAAGCCTAGAATGACCGACTCGAGCGCCTGGTTGGCGCGCGCAGTGAGTGTAAGTTGCACCAGTTCTCCGCCCGCCAGCAGGCTGGCACTCCTGCCGTCCGCGGAACGGAGCGAGACTTCTACGATCGTTGCGCCACCCGTGCCGAACTGGGCCCCCGTTGATTCCGGGTTGAACTCGAACACCGCGATGCGGTTCGACACCCCGAGCGATTCCAGGAGTTCCCGGCGGAAGTCGGGGGAAGATGCGGCTGCCGCCGGCGCCGCGGCGGCGCTGCGCACGCCCAGCTGCACGATGTCGCCCGCGCTTTCGGCGCGATCCTTGGCGTGCTGCTGGGCCATATAGGACTCGACGACCGAAGCCGCGGCCCCTTCCATGCGGACATGTCCGCCGTCCAGCCACAGCGCCCTGGCACAGAGGTTGGTCACAGCGGCCGCGTCGTGGCTTACGAACAGCAGCGTTCCGTTCTTCTGGAAAGCGCGCAAGAAGCGCATGCACTTCTGAGAGAAGAAGGCATCGCCCACCGACAGAGCCTCGTCCACGATCAGGATGTCCGCGTCGACGTGCGCAATGACTGCGAACGCGAGACGAACCGCCATACCGCTCGAGTAGCTTCGGACCGGCTGGTCGATGAACTCGCCGATGTCGGCGAAGTCCAGGATCTGCGGCATGCGCTGGTCGATCTGAGCGCGGCTGAGGCCGAGGATGGTGCCGTTGAGGTAGACGTTCTCGCGCCCGGTGAACTCGGGATTGAATCCGCTTCCGAGCTCCAAGAGCGCGGCGACCCTGCCACGTACGATGCAGCTCCCGCTCGTCGGCGTGAGCGTGCCCGCGATGATCTGCAGCAGCGTAGACTTGCCCGAGCCGTTGCGACCGATGATGCCGACGGTTTCGCCACGTGCAATCTCGAAGGATACGTCCTGGAGCGCGCGGAACTCCTTGTGGCTGTCGTCACGGCCCAGCAATCCCTGCCACAGCCTGTGCACCGGCTTCTCGTACATGCGGAAGCTCTTGCACACGGCTTCGACCTGGATCACCGGTTCGCCGCCGGCGCCCGCGCCACGTAGGTCAGAGGACATCGGCGAACCCCCCGCGCATCTTCCTGAAGAATGCCAGCGCGAGCCCGGCCAGCACGGTCACGCAGGCGGCATAAAGGCCCAGCGCGGCCCAGTCAGGCGACCGTCCCCAGATCACCACTTCGCGGGCCTGATCGATGATCAGCGTCAGGGGGTTCGCATAGAACACCCATCGATAGCTTTCGGGGAGCGTCTCCACCGGCACGATCGCCGAGGACAGGAACAGCATGGCGGCCGCAAGCACGCCCACGATCTGGCTGATGTCGCGGACGAACACCCCCAGAGCGGAGAGGAACCAGCCGACCGCCACCGACAGTATCACCAGGGGGGCGATCACCAAGGGCAAAAGAAGCATCTGCCAGTAAAGTTCGCCATGCCAGAACCACTTCAGCGCGACGAGCACGACCACGTTCATCGCTAGGTGGAACAGGGCCGTGAGCGTCATGCTGCAAGCCAGCAGCTCCAGCGGAAACACGACGCGCTTAACGTAGGAGGGATTGGACAGCACCGCCAGCGGCGCGCGCGTGAGGCATTCGGCGAAGAATCCGTGGACGATGAGGCCGACGAACAGGATCAGCGCGAAATCGGTGGTTGCACCCGACGTGCCCGGCCATTTGCTGCGGAGGATGTACCCGAACGCCAAGGTGTAAACCATCAGCATCAGGAACGGACTGATCAGGGACCACAGGAGGCCGATGGCGGCGCCCCGGTAGCGGCCCAGGATTTCCCGCTTGGTCAACTCCACCAGCAGCGAGCGGTAACGGGCACCGATCGACGAGTTCAAGGCAACTCTCCGTTCACGCAGACAGCGCCACTTCAAGATCCCGCTGGAGATCTACCAGCGACTCCACCCCCACGCTCAACCGCACCAGCGCATCACTGATCCCCAGCCGCGCGCGCCGCTCCGCCGGCACCGACGCATGCGTCATCACCGCCGGATGGTTGACCAGGCTCTCCACGCCTCCCAGCGATTCGGCCAGCGTGAACAGCTCGGTGCGCTCGCAGAAGCGCCTGGCCGCTTCGAAGCCGCCCTTGAGCACCACCGAGACGATGCCGCCGAACCCCTGCATCTGCCGCGCGGCCAGCGCGTGCTGCGGGTGCGAGGCCAGGCCCGGATAGATCACCTTCTCCACGGTCGGCTGCGTCTCCAGCCACTGCGCCAACGCCAGCGCGTTCTCGTTGTGCGCGCGCATGCGCAGCGGCAGGGTCTTCAATCCGCGCAGGGCCAGGAAGCTGTCGAACGGCCCCTGCACCGCGCCGATCGAATTCTGCAGGAACGCCATCCGCTCGCCGAGTTCGTCGTCGGCGGCCACCACCATCCCGCCGACCATGTCCGAGTGCCCGTTGAGGTACTTGGTCGCCGAATGCATCACCAGGTGCGCGCCCAGCTCCAGCGGTCGCTGCACGATCGGCGAGGCGAAGGTGTTGTCGACCACCACCAGCAGGCCGCGCTTGCGCGCCAGTTCCGCCACGGCGGCGATGTCGACGATCTTCAGCATCGGGTTGGTCGGGGTTTCGATCCAGACCATGCGCGTCTTCGGCGTGATCGCGGCCTCGAACGCGGCCAGGTCGCACAGGTCGACGAAGCTGAAATCCAGCCCGGCGCTGCGCCGGCGCACGCGCTCGAACAGGCGGTAGCTGCCGCCGTAGAGGTCGTCCATCGCCACGACGTGGTCGCCGCTGTCCAGCAGCTCCAGCACGGTGGAGGTGGCGGCCATGCCCGAGGCGAACGCGAAGCCACGGCGGCCGCCCTCCAGCACCGCCACGCAGCGCTCGTAGGCGAAGCGGGTCGGGTTGTGGGTGCGCGAGTATTCGAAGCCCTGGTGCTCGCCGGGGCTGCTCTGGGCGTAGGTCGAGGTGGCGTAGATCGGCGGCATCACCGCCCCGGTGCTGGGGTCGGGAGCCTGGCCGCCGTGTATCGCCAGGGTGGCCAGGGCCAGCCTGCGGCCATCCGGCGAAGTATGGGGAGGGTGCTGCGACATGACCGGTCTCGTCAGAGGACCGCGGATTCTACCAGTGAAGGCTTAACGCTTCGGCTTTCCGGGGCGCCAGCCGGCAGCCCGGGGACGAAACCCGGCCGGCCGCGATCCTTCGCTGGGCCGCCACGCCCGACCGGAACGTGACCACCGTCACGGGGCGCGTCAAGGCCCCCGCAGCGGCAGCAGGCCTGTTGCCGCCCGGGACATGCGCCCGTGCCCCCCTAGCCGGAAGCAGCGAGAACCGGACTGGTGGAGACCGGGCCGGCCTACTGCACCCGCCGTCGCAGGTAGTTCAGCAGGTCGATCCGGGTGATCAGGCCCAGGAACCGGTCCCCATCCGTCACGATCGCCACCTGGCCGCGGTCGAACACCGGCAGCAGCGCCTCGATCGGCGACTTCACGTCCAGCTTCTCCAGCTTGCTGACCATGGCCACCGACACCGGGTCGCGGAAGCGGGCCTCGTCGCCGTAGACGTGCAGCAGCACGTCGCTCTCGTCGATGATGCCGACCAGCCGCTCGCCGTCCATCACCGGCAGCTGCGAGACGTCGTACAGCTTCATCCGCTGGTAGGCCGTGGTCAGCAGGTCCTTGGGCCCGACCACCACGGTGTCGCGCTGGCTGTACGGGCGCAGGATCAGGTCGCGCAGGTCGCCGTGCTGCGGCCGCTCGAGGAAGCCGTTGTCCAGCATCCAGTAGTCGTTGTACATCTTCGACAGGTACTTGTTGCCGGTATCGCAGACGAACACCACCACCTTCTTCGGCACGGTCTGCTCGCGGCAGTACCTCAGCGCCGCGGCCAGCAGGGTGCCGGTGGACGACCCGCCGAGGATGCCTTCCTTCGCCAGCAGCTCGCGTGCGGTGTGGAAACTCTCCGCATCGGAAATCGCATAGGCCTTCTTCACCCGGCTGAAGTCCGAGATCGGCGGCAGGAAGTCCTCGCCGATGCCCTCGACCAGCCAGCTGCCCGACTTGTCGCTGAGCACGCCTTCGTTGATGTACTGGGTGAGGATCGAGCCGACCGGGTCGGCGAGCACCAGCTCCACCTGTGGCGCGTGCTCGGCGAAGCAGCGCGACAGGCCAGTCATGGTCCCGGAGCTGCCGCAGCCGAACACGATCGCGTCAAAGCCGCCGACGTCGGCCATCTGCGCGATGATCTCCGGGCCGGTGCCGGTCTCGTGCGCCACCGGGTTGTCGGGGTTGCCGAACTGGTTGATGAAGTAGGCGCCGGGCGTCTCGGCGGCGATCTTCGCGGCCAGGTCCTGGTAGTACTCCGGGTGGTCCTTGGCCACGTCCGACCGGGTCAGCACGACCTCGGCGCCCATCGCCTTGAGGTTGAAGATCTTCTCCCGGCTCATCTTGTCGGGCACGACCAGCACCAGCTTGTAGCCCTTCTGCTGGGCCACCAGCGCCAGGCCCAGGCCAGTGTTGCCCGCGGTGCCCTCGACCAGGGTGGCGCCGGGCTTGAGGTCGCCGCGGCGTTCGGCCGCCTCGATCATCGACAGGCCGATGCGGTCCTTGATCGAGCCACCGGGATTGGCGTTCTCCAGCTTCAGGTAGAGCTCGCAGACGCCGGTGTCCAGGCGCCGGGCCTTGACCATGGGCGTGCGCCCGATCAGTTCGAGCACGGAGGCGTGCGGGGCCATCATCGATCCGGTTGCATGGCCGCGGGGCGCGGCGGAACCGGGATTATCGGCCGAATGTGGCAGCCAAGTCAGCGTTCGGGCCGCCCTGCTGTGTGTAGGAGCCCATCCTCATGGGCGACGCGGGCGGGGAACGGCACAAGGGTCGCGCGGTCGGGGGCTGCGCGTCGCCGATGAAGATCGGCTCCTACAAAGGAGCGCCGCCGCAGGCTGGGACATTGCCCGGACCCAGAGCGTCGTTATCGCGGCGACAGCCGGCTCCTGCAGTGCCGGCATGGGGACGCCAATTGCGTGGGCGGTGGCGGACCGACGAGGAAGCCGCCACCGCCCACGGCATGAAGCGTGGTCGACGGGAGTCCGGGTCAGTGCGCCCGGTCGTAGATGCGCAGCAGCTTTTCCTTGGCGTGGAGCTTCTCGCGCTTCATCTGCCACAGGGTGGCGTCGTCGAGCGGCAGGACCCCGAGCTCGGCATCCATCACTTTCTTGTCCAGCGTGCGGTGTCGCTGGTAGAGCTGCTTGAATTCGGGGTCGCGCTTCATCAGCGCATCGATCTCGGCCTGTGGTTGCCCTTCGAACATGTCTGCACCTCCTGGGGGTCTGCGCGCGTCCGTGCCGGAGATGCCGGCCTGCCTGGCCGGCCCATGAAAGCGAACGCCCCGGGCCTGGAGGGTCCGGGGCGTCGCGTTGTCGGAGCAGTCGTGGAGCACGATGGCCAGTTCGCCACCGGACATCTCCGGCCGGGCCTGCTGCGGCCCGACGGCGATCTCCAGTGAAGCGGACAACGGCTGCATCGGCAGAGTGCTCCGGTCAGCCAGGCAGCGAGGACGCCGCCTGGGTATCCGACCCTACGCCTGCCCCGGAGCAGTGGCAACCCGGCCCGCAAACCCTTGAATACATGGGGAAAGCAGGCGCAAACGAAGCTTTAACCAAGTCGATGGAAAGCCGCGAAAGACCGTGTAACCGAATGATGTAACTGGATTTTTCACAGCGCCGGGGAGTCGCCCTGGCGTGCTTGTCGGACCGCGGCGCCGGTCAGCGGGGCAAGCCCCGCTCTACGGCTACCGCGCTCGCATCGGGACATACGTCGTGGCAGCGGGGCAAGCCCCGCTCTACGGGGCGACGATCACTTCGGCGGCCTTCTTGGCGCTGGCCCCGGCGGTCTTCCCCGCCGCCTGCACCTGTCCGGCCGGCACGCCTCCGGCGACCAGGGCCGCCTTCAGCGCATCGGCACGGGCGCGGGCGACCTTGGCATCCTTGTCGTACGCCTCCACCCGGACCTTCCCGCGCTTGCCGATCTGCAGGTAGGCCGCCAGGGCGCTCGCGCCGGCCTGGCCGTCGGCGCTCAGCCGGCTCTGGGCGAAGGCGGCGGCCGGCAGGGTGAACACTTCCCCACGCGACTCGAACGTCGAGGGCGGCAGCTTGGCCCCGGCCACCAGCTCGGCCTCCTGCCGTGCCAGCTGCGCCTCCTTGCGCCGCGCCGCGCTGAGCTGGGCGGTCTGCTTGCCGGTGACCGACGTCAGTGCCTGCTCGACGTCGGTGCGCGCCGCGGCCTCGGCCTCGGCGGCCAGCCGCAGGCGCTCGGCCTCCTCGGCCTGGATCTGCGACTGGATGCGCAGGCGCTCGGCTTCCTGGCGCGCGCGCTCGGCGTCACGCCGGCTGGCCTGCAGCAGCAGCTCGCTGCGCTGCAGGTCCAGGGCGGCCAGCTCACGGCGGGCGGACTCGGCGGCCGCGGCGGTTTCGGCGATCTCGACCCGGCGCTCGGCCACGTACAGCATCCCCGCCCGCTCGCTGCGGCGGGCATCGTCCAGGCGGGCGATGGCCTGGCGGGCCTCCATCTGTTCGAAGGCGGCCATCCGGCCCAAGGCCGGATCGGCCTGCAGGGTGTCCATCCGCGCCTGCAGGCGCGCCACGTCCGCGTCATCCGCCGCGCGCACGGATACCGAGGCGAGTGCGAGGCAGGCGGCGAGCAGGATCGTCAGCAAGCGGCTCATGGGGTCGCCTCCAGTCCCAGCGAGCGGCGCAAGTCGGCGATCTCGTCGCGCCGTTGCTGGACGGCCGCCTCGGCCTGGGCGCGGTCGCTGCGCACCCGGGCCAGGTCGGCATCGGCCGCCGCCTGGCGGGCCAGTTCGTCGGCCTCGCGGCGCTGGCCGCGGCTGCGCGACAGCGTCCCGGCCTGCGCCCGCACCAGGGCCTGGCGGGCCGAATCGATCAGGTCGGGGGCGTAGTGGTCGGCATCGGCGTCCTGGGCCTGCTGCACCGCCTGCTGGGCGCGCAGGACATCCGGCGAGGCGACCTGGGCATGGGCTGTGACCGCCAGCCCGGATGCGGCGACCAGCGCGCACAGGCGCCGGCGGAAGTGTGCGAAGCTAGGCTCGTTCATTGGGGAACGTCGTGTCGTTAGTGGCACGGCCATTGTCTGAAGCCTGCGCCGAACGTGCAATGGCACGTCCGCGGACGCCAAAAACTACGAGTAGTGGGGATCGTCGCACCATGGATATCGGCTATTTCCTGAAGCTGATGACCGAGAAGAACGCCTCGGACATGTTCCTGACCACCGGCGCGCCGGTGTACATCAAGATCGAAGGCAAGCTCTATCCGCTCGGCAACACCGGCCTGCCCGCGGGCATGGTCAAGAAGATCGCCTACTCGCTGATGGACGAGGGCCAGGTTCCGCAGTTCGAGCGTGAACTCGAGCTCAACATGGCGATTGCGCTGCCCGATTCCGGCCGCTTCCGCGTCAACGTGTTCAAGCAGCGCGGCGAGGTCGGCATGGTGATCCGCGCGATCCGCAGCGTGATCCCCAGCATCGAGGACCTCAACCTGCCCGAGGTGCTGAAGGACATCATCATGACCCCGCGCGGCCTGGTGCTGCTGGTCGGCTCCACCGGCTCGGGCAAGTCGACCTCGCTGGCCTCGATGATCGACTACCGCAACAGCAACACCACCGGTCACATCCTCACCATCGAGGACCCGATCGAGTACCTGCACCGGCACAAGAAGTCCATCGTCAACCAGCGCGAGGTCGGCCTGGACACCCACGCCTTCCACAACGCGCTGAAGAACGCGATGCGCGAGGCGCCGGACGTGATCCTGATCGGCGAGATCCTGGACGCGACGACGATGGAGGCGGCGATCGCCTTCGCCGAGACCGGCCACCTGTGCCTGGCGACGCTGCATTCCAACAATGCCGACCAGACCATCGAGCGCATCCTCAACTTCTTCCCCGAGAGCGCGCACAAGAACGTGCTGATGAACCTGGCGCTGAACCTGCGCGCGGTGGTCTCGCTGCGCCTGGTCAAGGGCCTGGACGAGCGCCGGATCCCGGCGACCGAGGTGCTGATCAACACGCCGATGATCCGCGACCTGCTGCGCCGCGGCCAGGTGCACGAGATCAAGGCGGCGATGGAAGGCTCGCTCGAGGAAGGCATGCATACTTTCGACCAATGCCTGTTCCGGATGGTCAAGCAGGGCCGCATCGAGCAGGAGGAAGCGCTGCGCGCGGCCGACTCGCGCGACGGCCTGGCGTTGAAGTTCCGCCTGTCCGAAGGCGCCAGCGAGGAACACGACCCCTATGCGGACGTGACCACCCCGCCGGCCACGCCGACGATCACGCACGGCTTCGTGTAGGAGCCACACCCGCACCTGCGTGCACCGCCTCGCGAGCTCCGCAGGGGCGGCCCGGCGGGTTCTTCCCTGTAGGAGCCCATCCTCATGGGCGACCGCGCCGCCGGAGTCGTTGGAGCGTCGCCCGTACCGACGGTATCGGGTCGCCCATGAGGATGGGCTCCTACACAGGGGCGGTCAGGCGCCTTTCGGGGCGTCGGGCTGCGCTTCGGGCGCCGCCGCCTTGAACGCCGGCAGCGCCAGGCAGGCCTGCTCGATGCGGGCCAGGGTCGGCCAAGGCCCCAGGTCCACCCCGAAGCGGCGCGCATTGTAGAGCTGCGGCACCAGGCAGCAATCGGCCAGGCCGGGGGCGTCGCCGTGGCAGAACGTGCCGGTGGCCGGGTCGTCGGCGACCAGCCCCTCGAACGCGGCCAGGCCCTCGACGATCCAGTGCCGCACCCATTCGTCGCGCTCGGCCTGCGGCACGTTCCACTGCCGCTCGAAGAACTGCAGCACGCGCAGGTTGTTGAGCGGGTGGATGTCGCAGGCCACCAGCTGCGCCAGCGCGCGGACCCGGCCGCGCTCGCGCGCGGTACCCGGCAGCAGCGGCGGCGCGTCGGGCCAGGCCTCTTCCAGGTATTCGATGATCGCCAGCGACTGGCGGATCGCACGCCGGCCATGCAGCAGCACGGGCACCAGCTGCTGCGGATTGACCTGAACGTAGGCAGCCCCGTGCTGCTGGCCGCCGTCCTTGAGCAGGTGGACCGGAAGGGTCTCGAACGCCAGCGCCTTCAGCGCCAGCGCGATGCGCACGCGATAGGCCGCGCTGGAGCGCCAGTACGAATACAGGTGCAGGCTGTCGTCGATTGTCGGATGGTCCACCGCACGCCTCCTGCGCCCCGGCCGTCGCACGATAGCGCGGCCCGTTCTCCCCGCCATGGCCGCCGGTCGCGGCCGCGGCACCGCCCGCCGGCTCAGCCCTGTCCGGGTAGCGGCTGGCGTTCGATCCGCTGCTCGATCGCGCCGAACAGGCTGCGGCCTTCGCGGTCGAGCATCTCGATCCGCACAGTGTCGCCGAACTTCATGAAGGGCGTGCTCGGCTTGCCGTCGCGCAGGGCCTCGACGGTACGCTGCTCGGCGAAGCACGAGGCGCCGCGGGACACGTCCTGGTTGGCGATCGTGCCGGAGCCGACGATCGTGCCGGCGGCCAGCGGACGGGTCTTCGCGGCGTGGGCGACGAGCTGGGCGAAGTCGAACTGCATGTCCTCGCCGGCCTCCGGTGCGCCGAACCACTTGCCGTTGATGTGGGTCAACAGCGGCAGGTGCAGCTTGTTGCCCCGCCAGGCCCCGCCCAGCTCGTCGGGGGTGACGAACACCGGCGACAGCGCCGAACGCGGCTTGGACTGCAGGAAGCCGAAGCCCTTGGCCAGCTCGGCCGGGATCAGGTTGCGCAGCGAGACGTCGTTGACCAGCCCGACCAGCTGGATGTGGCCGGCGGCCTGCTCCGGCGTGACCGCCATCGGCACGTCGTCGGTGACCACCACGATCTCCGCCTCCAGGTCGATGCCGTGGTCCTCGCTGGTCACGCGCACGGGGTCGCGCGGGCCATAGAAGCCGGCGCTGGTGGCCTGGTACATCAGCGGATCGGTGTAGAAGCTCTCCGGCACCTCGGCGCCGCGGGCGCGGCGGACGCGCTCCACATGCGGCAGGTAGGCGCTGCCGTCGACGAATTCGTAGGCGCGCGGCAGCGGCGCGGCCAACGCGGCCGGATCCAGCGCGAAAGCATCGGCGGCGTCGCCGGCTTCCAGCGCCGCGGCCAGGGCGTTGAGCCGCGGCGCGGCGCGCTGCCAGTCGTCCAGCGCCTGCTGCAGGGTCGGCGCGATGCCCGTGGCGCGCACCGCCGTGGACAGGTCGCGCGAGACCACCACCAGGGTGCCGTCGCGGCCGCCCTCCTTGAGGGATCCAAGCTTCATGGCGACGCGCTCTCCTGCAGGGCTGGGCTGGCGATTGTACGGATTCGCCTCCATGGTTTCATTGGAAAACATCGCGGCGCGACCGATCCGCCAGCGGATCCCGGTGGTGGGCTCCAACCTGAACGGGATCCCCGGCACGGCACCCATTCATCGCGTAGAATTCGCGGCCTGATTGCCAGCGGCCGTCCGTTTCCCTCCGGGACCGGCAGCGCCGGGTCACTCCGGCGTCCGCCCCACTCCGACGCCATTCGCAGGCCATCGGGCCGGTCCATACCGGCCGTACACCCTCTCGCAGCGCGGTTCACGGGAACGCTCCGAGCCACCAGATCGAACAACGATCCGCCCGCCGACACCTGTCCGCGGGCTGTTGCCATGGAGCTTTCCAAGATGTCCTTCGAGTCGCTGGGCCTGGCGCCCTTCCTCCTGCGTGCCCTGTCCGAACAGGGTTACGAAACCCCCACCCCGATCCAACAGCAGGCGATCCCGCTGGCGCTGGCCGGCCACGACCTGCTGGCCGGCGCGCAGACCGGTACCGGCAAGACCGCCGCGTTCGGCCTGCCGCTGCTGCAGCACCTGGGCACGGCCCCGCAGGCCGTCGGCCATGGCCCACGCAAGCCGCGCGCGCTGGTCCTGACCCCGACCCGCGAACTGGCCACCCAGGTGCACGACAGCCTGCGCGGCTACGGCAAGCACCTGCGCATCCCCAGCGCCGTGATCTACGGCGGCGTGGGCATGGGCAACCAGCTCGACACCCTGCGCCGTGGCGTCGACCTGGTCATCGCCTGCCCGGGCCGCCTGATCGACCACATCGAGCGTCGCAGCGTCGACCTGTCCGGGATCGAGATCCTGGTGCTGGACGAGGCCGACCGCATGCTCGACATGGGCTTCCTGCCGTCGATCAAGCGCATCCTGGCCAAGCTGCCCAAGCAGAACCGGCAGACCCTGCTGTTCTCGGCGACCTTCCCGGACAGCATCAAGCAGCTGGCGATGGAATTCATGCGCCATCCGCGCGAGGTGCAGGTCACCCCGCAGAACACCGTGGCCGAGAAGATCGCCCACCGCGTGCACCCGGTCGATGGCGGCCGCAAGCGCGAGCTGCTGCTGCACCTGCTGGCGCAGGACGCGCGCGTGCAGACCCTGGTGTTCGCCCGGACCAAGCACGGCAGCGACAAGCTGGCCACCTTCATCGAGAAAGCCGGGATCCAGACCGCTGCGATCCACGGCAACAAGAGCCAGGGCCAGCGCATGCGCGCGCTCAGCGACTTCAAGGCCGGCAAGGTCAAGGTGCTGGTCGCCACCGACATCGCCGCGCGCGGCATCGACATCGACCAGCTGCCGCGGGTGATCAACTTCGACCTGCCGATGGTGGCCGAGGACTACGTGCACCGGATCGGCCGCACCGGCCGCAATGGTTCCACCGGCGAGGCGATCTCGCTGGTCGCCCAGGACGAGGCCAAGCTGCTGCGCGCCATCGTGCGCATGCTCAACCGCGACATGGACATCCGCGACGTGCCGGGCTTCGAACCGCAGGTGCCGATCCGCTGGGGCAACAGCGCGCCGGGCAAGGCCGAGATCCCCGGCGGCGAGCGCGCGCCGCGCAAGCCGGGCGGTGGTCGCGGACGGCGTCCGCACGGCGGCGGGGATGGCCAGCGCCATGCGCATGCCGGCGCCAAGACGCACGGCGGCCCGCGCGAAGGCGCACGCAAGCCGGCCGACGGCCGCCGTCGCGGCGGCGGTGGCCCGCGCCGCGACGCGCAGCGCTGATACCGTCATGCCCCGGGCCGGCCGACTTGCGTCCGGCCCGGTAGCACCGCCCCCGCCTGCACCCGATCCATCGGACCACGCCATGGACATCTTCAAGGTCTTCACCCTGGAAGCGGCCCACCGCCTGCCCCACGTCCCCGCCGGGCACAAGTGCGCGCGCCTGCACGGGCATTCGTTCCGGGTGGAAATCCACGTCTCAGGGGACGTCGACCCGCACACCGGCTGGGTGATGGACTTCGCCGAGATCAAGGCCGCGTTCAAGCCGCTCTACGAGCAGCTGGACCACCACTACCTCAACGACATCGACGGCCTGGACAACCCCACCAGCGAGCGCCTGGCCGCGTGGATCTGGGAGCGGCTCAAGCCCGCCCTGCCGCTGTTGAGCGAAGTCGTCGTCCACGAGACCTGCACCTCGGGCTGCCGCTACCGCGGCTGAGACCTGCTGCATCGCCCTGGGGCCTGTTCAGGGGCCTTTCCACGCCCCGCCAGCTCCTGTTCGCCGCCCAGATGCGTCTTCGGGCGCACCCCGCCCCGGATCCGTGCGCTGACGGGTGCCGTATGGGCACAAGCCACCGTCTATCTGTCTGATTTATCGAACCTTGCTGAAGGATCGAAAGAATCTTGCCGAAAGTTGTTGCATTGCAACAAAAGACGGTCTATGCTGCATCGCACCATAGAGGCAAATCCGTAACGGAGTCCGCCATGTCCTACCAGTTCAACGACCAGTTCAGCGCCTACACCCACCAGTTCGCCGCGGTCGCCGCGCGCATGAACCGGCTGGCCCTGGAGAACGCCGAGACCATGTTCGGCGTGCAGCTGCGCACGCTCGAGAAGAATGTCGACGCCACCACCAGCTTCCTCGGCGAGCTCGTCGAAGCGCGTGACCTGGAGTCGTACAAGACCCTGGTGCCGAAGGGCCTGCAGGTGGCCCGCGACAACGCCGAGCGCGTCGCCGCCGCAGGCCAGGAAGTGTTCGGCCTCACCCTGAAGACCTCCGAAGTGCTCGGCCAGCTGGCCAAGAGCCAGTTCGAGGCCGCCACCGAGCAGGCCCAGGCCACCGTGGCCAAGGTCGCCAAGGCGACCAAGCGCTAAGCCGACCGCTTCAACGCTCCAAGTTCTACGAAATTTGCGCGGATCCCTCCCTCCGCGCAGACCCAGGCCCGGCAGCTCCCTCCCGCTGCCGGGCCTTTTTTGTCCGCGAATCACGCCACGGCCGGCCATGGCACGCGTTGCCCGCGGACGCGCCACCGCGGCTACGGCGGCAGCACGATCCGCGAGGCCAGGACCGCGGGATCGGGATCGCGTACCGGCGGCAGGTCGCCCAGACGCGGCACGCCGAGTCGCGCGTCGAGCAAGGCCAGGTTTTCCTCCCGGCACGCCATGTCCGGATCCACCCCGCTGGCGATCCAGCCCACCAGCTCGCAGCCTTCGGCGGCGATCGCCGCGGCGGTCAGGCGGGCATGGTTGAGACACCCCAGCCGCATCCCCACCACCAGCACCACCGGCAGGCGCAGCGCGCGCACCAGGTCGGCCTGGTCGATCGTGGCCGCCAGTGGCGCGGCCCAACCGCCGACGCCCTCGACCACCACCGCGTCGGCCTGCGCCTGCAGGCGCGCGTAGGCGGCCAGGATCGGTTCCAGGCCCACCTGCACGCCGGCCGCCCGCGCGGCCAGTTCCGGCGCCAGCGGTTCGGGCAGGGCGAACGGGTTGAGGTCGGCATAGGCGGGGCGCGGCTGGCTCGCCTGCCAGAGCGCCAGCGCATCGGCATTGCGCCATCCTTCGGCGGTGCGTTCGCAACCGCTGGCGACCGGCTTCATGCCCACGGCCCGATGGCCGCGCGCGCACAGCGCATGCAACAGCGTGCAGCTGGCCAGGGTCTTGCCCGCCCCGGTATCGGTGCCGGTCACAAACACGCTACGCATCGGCGGCTCCCTCGGCCTCCACGCGGCGCCGCGCGCGTCGCCGCCCGAGCACGTGCACCAGCCCGGTCAGGGAGAGCAGGAAATACAGGGTGCCGGGGATCGCCACCTGCCACGGCACCGCATCCTCCGGCAGGCCGATGGCCACCAGTGCCGAGAGCATGCCGACCGCGCAGAAGTAACCGTACGCGGCGACTTCGCCCATCGCGTCGGCGGCCCGGTCCGCATCCAGCGCCAGCTGCCGGCGCCGGCGCCAGGCCAGCAGGTACAACCCGCCCATGCACGCCGACATCGAGGCGAAGGCCAGCCCGTAGAACACGAACACGAACGCGATCTGGGGCGCGCCGGCGACGTCGGACAGCGGCATCGGCAACCAGCCGGCGGTGATCCAGGCGAAGAAGGTACCCAGCAACAGGCGCAGCGGATAGACGTACACCAGCACCAGGAACACCAGCAGCAGGCTCAGCAGCGTGGCCAGCATGCCGTCGAGGCGGTAGTGGCGGCTCCAGCGCACGTGCGCATACCAGAACAGCGCCAGCAGCGCGAAGCCGGCGGCGAACGCGGGGACCTGCTTGAGCGCCAGCACCAGCGCGCGCACGCTGTCGGGGACCCGGTCGGCCGAAATCACCAGCAGGGTCACGGCGAAGGCGAAGGCGGCATCGACGAACGCCTCCAGCCGCGTGGCGCCTCCTCCGCGCCATCCGGCGGGGGGCGTGGCCTGTTGGTCCATGCATCGCTCCTGGTGATCGGGCGCAATCATAAATCCGGCATTGCGCCGCCGCGACGGGCGTCCGCGCCCTCGACCGGCATGGGGGTAGAATCGGCCGCATGTCCTTTTCCGCCATCCCCCTGGCCGGCAGCAAGCCGGACCAGTACGCACAGTTGCTCGAGCAGGCACGCAGCCTGATGCACGGCGAGCGCGACCGGGTCGCCAACGCCGCCAACCTGTCGGCGCTGGTGTTTCATGCGCTCCCGCAATTGAACTGGGTCGGCTTCTATTTCTACGACGGCGCCGAGCTGGTGGTCGGGCCGTTCCAGGGCCTGCCGGCGTGCATCCGCATCCCGCTGGACAAGGGCGTGTGCGGTGCCGCCGCGAGCAGTCGCCAGACCCAGCGGGTAGCCGACGTCCACGCCTTCCCCGGGCATATCGCCTGCGACTCCGCCTCGCGCTCGGAACTGGTGGTGCCGCTGCTGGACGGCGACCGGCTGGTCGGGGTGTTCGACCTCGACAGCCCGGTGCCGGACCGCTTCGACGCCGACGACCAGCGAGGCCTGGAAGCGATCGCCGCCGCCTTCGTCGAGTCGCTGCGTTGAGCACCGCCGAGCTGCGCAACATCGGACCCAAGAGCGCGGCCTGGCTGCGCCAGGTCGGCCTGCGCAGCGCGCAGGACCTGGTGGCGGTGGGCGCCGTGCAGGCCTTCCTCAAGGTCAAGCGCGCCGGCTTCAAGCCCAGCCTCAACCTGCTGTACGCGCTGGAAGGCGCGCTGCTGGACTGCCATTGGCACGACGTGCCCGAGCCGCGCCGGCAGCAGTTGCTGGCCGAGCTGGAGACCGCCAGCGCCGCCCTGCCGCCCCCTCGTGGCCGCCCGGTCGGCGGGCCGGTGACCACCGCGTTCTATGGTGACCACGGCGAAGGCGCCGAAGCAGCCGCGGGCGCGGAAGCGCCCCCCGCCGAAGACGACGGCGGCAACCGCTTCACCTGAGCGGCGCATCCGCGCCTGCGTGCCAAGGCCTGTGGCGGCGCACGCCTCCGGCCGCTGGCGCCGCCGGCAGGGCTCCGTCGGGGGCCATCGCCGCGCGCCGACGCCGATCGCATACAATCCACCGCCTGCAAGGTGACCCTCTGCGCGGACGCGGGGAGGGTTGAAACGGGAAGCCGGTGCGTCTTCGGGTGCGAACCCTCGACAAGGCCGGCGCTGCCCCCGCAACGGTAAGCGACCGCAACGCGCGACATCCGCCACTGTGCCCTGCACGGGAAGGCGTCGCCGCTGGAATCCGGCAATCCAAGCCGGATTCCCGATCGCAAGCCCGGAGACCGGCCTTGCAGGACCCAGGTTGCGATGCGGAGGGCGTCGCGGCGTGCCGACGCCGCTTGGCGCCTGTCCGCTCCCGTGCATCCTCCTGTCGCGACTCCCCACACGGGCGCCGGGTGCGGCGCCACGCACGCATGGAGTTGCACGATGACGTTCCGCCCGCTGACCACCGCCGTCGCCCTGGCGCTGGCCCTGCCCCTGCTCGCCCCCGGCACGGCCCTTGCCGCCGACCCGGCCACCGACCTGGACGAGGTGCTGGTCACCGCGACCCGGACCCAGATCGCATTGCGCGACAGCCTGTCACCGGCCCAGGTGATCGGACGCGCCGAGATCGAGCGCAGCCAGGCGTCCTCGCTGCAGCAGCTGCTGGCCGGCCGCGCCGGCATCAACCTGACCAACACCGGCGGGCTGGGCAAGCAGACCTCGCTGTTCCTGCGCGGCGCCGGCTCCAACCAGCTGCTGGTCCTGGTCGACGGCGTCCGCATCGGCTCGGCCACCGCCGGCCTGCCCGCGCTGCAGGACCTGCCGGTCGAGCAGATCGAGCGGATCGAAATCGTGCGCGGCCCGCATTCGAGCCTCTACGGCGCCGACGCGATCGGCGGCGTGATCCAGATCTTCACCCGCCGCGACACCGGCGGCCTGAAGCCGCGCGCGATGGCCGGCATCGGCAGCAACCACCTGCGCGAGGCCAGCGCCGGCCTGGGCCTGGGCGGCGAGCGCGGCTGGTTCGGCGCCGACGTCGCCTTCCTGCGCACCGACGGCATCAACGCCTGCGAGGGCACCGCCGCCGGCTGGGGCGCCGGCTGCTTCGCCGACGAGCCTGATCGCGACGGCTACCGCAACCGCTCGGCCAGCCTGCGCGGCGGCGGCAAGCTCGGTGATGCCTGGACGCTGGAAGGCAGCGCACTGCGCGCCGAAGGCTACAACCACTACGATGGCAGCTGGGCCAACTACTCCGAGACCGTCCAGCAGGTGTTCTCCGGCAAGCTGCGCTTCGCGCCGTCGGCCGCAGGTTCGCTCCAGGCCACCGTGGGCCGCAGCTATGACGATTCGGACGACTATGGCGCCACCGGCTTCGTCGGCGGACTGGAAACCCGCCGCGACCAGGCCGCGCTGCAGGGCGACTTCATCCTGCGCGAAGGCCAGGCACTGACCGCCGGCGTGGACTGGCTGGATGACCACATCACCGGCAGCACCGCCTACGACGTGGACAGCCGCGACAACACCGGCGTGTTCGCCGAGTACCAGGGCCGCTTCGGCGCGCAGCAGCTGCAGGCCGGCCTGCGTAGCGACGACAACGAGCAGTTCGGCAGCCATACCACCGGCAACCTCGGTTGGGGCTGGCACTTCGATGGCGGCATGCTGCTGTCGACCCGATACTCCACCGGCTTCCGCGCCCCGAGCTTCAACGACCTGTACTACCCGTACTACGGCAACCCCGAACTGCAGCCGGAAGAGTCGAAGAGCCTCAACATCGGCCTGTCCGGGGAGCTGCAGGCCTGGCGCTGGACGCTGGACGTGTTCGAGAACCGCGTCGACGACCTGATCAGCTTCGACTCGGCGACTTTCCTGCCCGGCAACATCGACACCGCGCGCCTGCGTGGCGGCGAGTTGACCGTGGGCACGACGCTGGCCGGCTGGGACTTGGCCGCGCAGTACAGCCACGTCGATCCGCGCAACCGCTCCGAAGGCGCCAACCGCGGCAACCTGCTGCCGCGGCGCGCGCGCGACACCGGCCGCATCGACCTGGACCGCGACTTCGGCGATTTCGCCTTCGGCACCACGCTCAACGCTGCCGGCAGCCGCTATGACGACGCAGCCAACCTGGTCCGCGTGGGCGGCTACGCGACCCTGGACCTGCGCTTCGAGTACGCGTTGGGCAGCGACTGGACCGTGCTGGCGCGGGTGACCAACCTGTTCGACCGCGACTACCAGCTGGTGGACTGGTACGCCCAGCCCGGCCGCGAGTACGGGCTGAGCGTGCGCTGGCAGCCGCGCGGCTGAAATCCCGTAGGAGCCCGGCTTGCCGGCGACGCGACGTCGCCAGTACCGGGGATCCCGCCTGCGGGCCGCGGGCGCGGATCGCGGGCGCTCCTCCACGGACGCATGTCCGGTCTCCCCGGCTCCTGCCCAGCCGCATACGCCGCCACCGCTGCGCCGCCCCCCGGCGCAGCGGTCCGGGAACGCATCATCCCGCCGGTGGCCACGGCCGCGCGCCGCAGGTTGCCTAGACTGGCCGGGCCGTCCCCCACGGATACCCGACCCATGCCGACCAGCCGCGCCCTAGTGGCCTCCAACGACGCGCCGCGCCTGCTGCGCACCCTGAGCAACCACTGGCGACACAAGTTCGACGTGCGCCGCGACAGCGACACGCACGCCCACATCCCCTTCGCCGAAGCCGCCGGCGCGGACTTCGAAGTCGCCGGCGACGCCCTGCTGATCAAGCTCGTCCACGACGACGGCGCCGGCATGGCGCGGTTGCGCGAGGTCGTCGAATCGCACCTGCAGCGCTTCGCCCGCGACGAGACGCTGGAATTCCACTGGCAGGCGTGATCGCGGATGCGGGACGCGGCCCCGTGCCGGCGCCCCCCCAAGGCAGCGCGACGCCCTGCTGTAGGAGCCGATTCATCGGCGACCCGACGCCACCGGACAGGCGACGCCTTATCTTGCGGCCGGCCTCGGGTCGCCGATAAGGATCGGCTCCTACAACAGCGCGGCGTCGAACAGGTCGGCCTGCGGTGCGGCCTCGTCCGGGTCCCGGAACCCGGACAGGCCGACGCCGACGAGCCGGTAGCGCGTCGATGGCGGCAGGTCGACGCGATCACGCAGCGCCAGTGCGATCCCGGCCAGCGCCTGCGCCGAATCCGGCGGCGTGTCCGGGGTCAGGCTGCGGGTCAGGATGCGGAACTGCGCGGTCTTGAGCTTGAGCACCACCGTGCGCGCAACCCGTCCGGTCTTGCGCGACGCCTGCCAGGTCTTCTCGGCCAGTTGCCGGATCGCCGGCTCCAGCGCGTCCAGCGGCAGGTCCTGGGCGAAGGTGTCTTCGGCCGAGACCGACTGCACCGGCTGGTCCGGCTCGACCGGGCGTTCGTCGATGCCGCGCGCACGCCGGTACAGCGCGGCGCCGAAACTGCCGAAGCGCCCCTGCAGTTCTTCCAGTGCCAGCGCGCGCAGGTCGCCGACGGTGGCGATTCCAAGCGCCTCGAGCTTGCCCTGCATCACCTTGCCCACGCCCGGAATGCGCCCGACCGGCAGCGGCGTCAGGAACGCCTCGACCTGGTGCGGGCGGACCACGAACAGGCCATCGGGCTTGTTCCAGTCCGAGGCGATCTTGGCCAGGAACTTGTTCGGCGCCACGCCGGCCGAGGCGGTCAGCGAAGTCTCCTCGCGGATCCGCGCGCGGATCGCCTCGGCCACCGCGGTGGCGCTGGCCAGCCGGGATTTCGGCGCGGTCACGTCGAGGTAGGCCTCGTCCAGCGAAAGCGGTTCGACCAGGTCGGTGTGGGCGAGCATGATCTCGCGCACCTGGCGCGACACCGCCTTGTAGCGCACGAAATCCGGCGGCACGAACACCGCATCCGGGCACAGCCGCTCGGCGCGCAGGGCCGGCATCGCCGAGCGCACGCCGTATCGGCGCGCCTCGTAGGACGCCGCGCACACCACCGAACGGGCGCCGCGCCAGGCCACGACCACCGGCCGCCCGCGCAGCGCGGGATCGTCGCGCTGCTCCACCGAGGCGTAGAACGCATCCATGTCGACATGGATGATCTTGCGTGGCGCAGGCGGGGTTTCGGCGATCATGCCTGCCCATTGTGCGACCTGGCGCGCCCGCAGGAGACCCCTGCGTGCGCAGGAGACCGTGGCCGGCAGCACGCGCGCCCGCGGGACACGATGCCGTCGCCCTGCTGGCGCCGGTTCGCGGGCGAGCCCGGCTCCTTCGAAGCACCCGCAGGCGCGCGGCTGGCCGGCGACGCCAAGGTCGGCAGCCGGATCGCCGGGGATGGGGTCTGCGCTTCGCCTGCGGTACAGGGCCGAAGGGGCGAGCGGCGGGTCGACGACGCGGCGTCGCGGAGGACCCCGTCCCGCAAAGCTGCTCGCCGCCACCGGGAACACACGCCGGCGTATGTCCAAGCATTTGATTGAAACAGGGTTTCTCGGGCACGATTCGGTGCTTTTCCGCACCGGATCCCCCATGACTCGCGCTTCCTCGTTCACCCGCGAACAGCTGGTCGCCAGCGGTCGCGGTGAACTGTTCGCCTCCGGCGACGCCCGCCTGCCCGCCGACCCGATGCTGATGTTCGACCGCATCGTCGAGATCAACGACGACGGCGGCAAGTACGGCAAGGGCTTCATCCGCGCCGAACTCGACATCCGCCCGGACCTGTGGTTCTTCCAGTGCCACTTCATCGGCGACCCGGTGATGCCCGGCTGCCTGGGCCTGGACGCGATGTGGCAGCTGGTCGGCTTCTACCTGACCTGGCTGGGCGCGCCCGGCCGCGGCCGCGCGCTGGGCTGCGGCGAGGTCAAGTTCACCGGCCAGGTGCTGCCCAAGGCAAAGCTGGTCACCTACGAGATCGACATCAGCCGGGTCATCAACCGCAAGCTGGTAATGGCCCAGGGCGACGCGCGCATGCTGGTCGACGGTCGCGAAATCTACACCGCCAAGGACCTGCGCGTGGGCCTGTTCACCTCGACCGAGGACTTCTGAGCATGCGCCGCATCGCCATCACCGGCATGGGCATCGCTTCGTGCCTGGGCAACGACCTCGACACGGTTTCGGCCTCGCTGCGCGAAGGCCGCTCCGGCATCCGCTTCCTGCCCGACCACGCCGAGCGCGGCCTGCGCAGCCAGGTCGGCGGCGCGGTGGAGCTGGACCTGGACGCAGCCATCGACCGCAAGCTCAAGCGCTTCATGAGCGACGCGGCCGCCTACAGCTACGTGTCCATGCGCGACGCGATCGCCGACGCGGGCCTGGATGAGGCCAAGGTCAGCCATCCACGCACGGGCCTGATCGCCGGTTCCGGCGGCGGCTCCAGCCGCTGGCAGGTCGAAACCGCCGACCTGCTGCGCGAGCGCGGCGTGCGCAAGGTCGGCCCGTACATGGTGCCGCGCACGATGTGCTCGACGGTGTCGGCCAACCTGGCCACCGCGTTCAAGATCAAGGGCCTGAGCTACTCGATCAGCGCGGCCTGCGCGACCTCGGCGCACTGCATCGGCGCTGCCGCCGACCTGATCCGCCACGGCGCCCAGGACATCGTCTTCGCCGGAGGTGGCGAGGACCTGGACTGGACCATGAGCGTGATGTTCGACGCGATGGGCGCGCTGTCGACGGGGTTCAACGACCGGCCGCAGCAGGCTTCGCGTCCGTACGACGCCGATCGCGACGGCTTCGTCATCGCCGGCGGCGGCGGCATGCTGGTGCTGGAGGACTGGGACCATGCGATCGCGCGCGGCGCGCGCATCCATGCCGAGCTGGTCGGCTACGGCGTGACCTCCGACGGCGCCGACATGGTCGCCCCGTCCGGCGAAGGCGCGGTGCGCTGCATGCACATGGCGCTGGAAGGCGTGCGTGGCCGCAAGGTCGACTACCTCAACACCCACGGCACCTCGACGCCGCTGGGCGACGTCACCGAGCTGCAGGCGGTGCGGGAGGTGTTCGGCGAGGCGTTGCCGCCGCTGTCGTCGACCAAGGCGTTGTCGGGCCATTCGCTCGGCGCGGCCAGCGTGCACGAGGCGATCTACTGCCTGCTGATGATGCGCGACGGCTTCATCGCCGGCTCGGCCAACATCGACAAGCTGGACGAGCGCGCCGAAGGCTTCCCGATCGTGCGCGGGAGCCGCGATGCACGGCTGGACCTGGTCGCGTCCAACAGCTTCGGCTTCGGCGGCACCAACAGCACCCTGGTATTCGCGCGGCCCTGATCGCGGGAACGGGGGCCAGGAACAGGAACGGGAAGCCCGGCGCGAGCCGGGCTTCTTGTTTTCAGGGAGCAGCGGGGCAAGCCCCGCTCTACGAGAGCGCGCCGGTCCTTGGCGCGTGCCGCCAGGTTTCGTGGTGCATCTGGCCAGCGCCGTTCCGGCCGACATACCGCCCCCCGTAGAGCGGGGCTTGCCCCGCTGCTTTGCCCGGCTGTCCAGTTGCCCCGCTTCCGCTCCTCGCAGCCTCAGGCCTTCATGCCGCTGTGTCGCAGCAGCGCATCGATGCTCGGCGCGCGGCCGCGGAAGGCGGTGAAGTTTTCCAGCGCGCTGCGGCTGCCGCCGCGCGACAGCACCTCGGCCAGGAAGCGGGCGCCGGTCTGCGCGAGCTGGTCCGGCGCCTCCTCGAAGGCGGCGTAGGCATCGGCGCTGAGCACTTCGGCCCACTTGTAGCTGTAGTAGCCGGCTGCATAGCCGCCGGCGAAGATGTGGCTGAACTGGTGCGGGAAGCGGTGCCAGGCCGGCGCCCGGTTCACCGCCACCTCGTCGCGCACGCGTTCGAGCAGCTGCAGCACGCTGTCCTGCGACGGGTCGAAACGGCTGTGCAGCTCCATGTCGAACAGGGCGAACTCGAGCTGGCGCACCGTGAACATGCCGCTCTGGAAGTTCTTCGCCGCCAGCATTTTCCCGAACAGTTCGCGCGGCAGCGGCTCGCCGCTGTCCACGTGCGCGGTCATCGCCCGCACGCGGTCCCACTCCCAGCAGAAGTTCTCCATGAACTGGCTGGGCAGCTCCACGGCGTCCCACTCCACGCCGTTGATCCCGGCCACCGGCAGGTCGCCGATCGCGGTCAGCAGCTGGTGCAGGCCATGGCCCATCTCGTGGAACAGGGTGGTGACCTCGTTGTGGATGAAGGTGGCCGGCTTGCCGTCCACGCCCTTGCCGAAGTTGCAGACCAGGTACACCAGCGGGGTCTGCACCCCGTCGGCGCCGGCGCGGCGGTTGCGGCAGTCGTCCATCCAGGCGCCACCGCGTTTGCCCTCGCGCGCGTACAGGTCCAGGTAGAACTGGCCGACCAGGCGGCCACCGGCATCCTCGACCCGGAAGAAGCGCACGTCCTCGTGCCACGCCGGCGCAGAGTCCGGCACCACCTTCACCCCGTAGAGCGACTCGATCACGCCGAACAGGCCAGCCAGCACGCCCGGCTCGGTGAAGTAGCGCTTCACCTCCTGCTCCGAGTAGCTGTAGCGCGCCTGCTTGAGCTTCTCGCTGGCATAGCCCAGGTCCCAGGGCTCGAGCACGGCCACCCCCAGTTCGTCGCGGGCGAAGGCCTCCAGCTCGGCGCGATCGGCGCGCGCAAACGGCAGCGCGCGGCCGGCCAGGTCGCGCAGGAACGCCAGCACCTCGCCCGGCGACTGCGCCATCTTGGTGGCCAGCGAGTACTCGGCGTAGCTGGCGAAGCCCAGCAGCGCCGCCAGTTCCGCGCGCAGGGCGAGGATGCGGTCGATGAGGCCGCTGTTGTCCAGCTCGGCCGGACCGGCTTCGGAGGCGCGCACGCCGTTAGCGCGGTACAGCGCCTCGCGCAGCCCGCGGTCCTCGGCATAGGCCTGCACCGGCAGGTAGCACGGCATCTGCAGGGTCAGCTTCCAGCCGGGGCGGCCATCCTTCTGCGCCGCGGCGCGGGCGGCGGCGACCACCTCCGGCGGCAGGCCGGCCAGGCGGGCCTCATCTTCCACGTAGAGCCCGAACGCGTCCGTCGCGTCGAGCACGTTTTGGGAGAATTTCGCCGAAAGCGCGGCCAGCTCCTCCTGCGCCGCCGAGAAGCGCGCCTTGGCGGCGTCATCGAGCTCGGCGCCGCCCAGGCGGAAATCGCGCAGCGCGTTGTCCACCACCTTGCGGCGTGCCGCGTCATAGGTGGCGTACTCGGGCGAGGCCGCCAGCGCCTTGTACTGCGCGTACAGCGCCAGGTTCTGGCCCAGCGCGCTGCCGAACCGGGTCACCTTCGGCAGGTTGGCGTTGTACGCCTCGCGCAGCTCGGGCGTGTTGACCACGGCCTGCAGGTGCCCGACCTGGCCCCACGCGCGCCAGAGCCGCTCGGTGGCGTCCTCCAGCGGGGTGACGAACGTGGTCCAGGTCACCGGCGCCACCCGCTCGGCCGCAGCCACGGCGGCTTCCGCCTGGGCCAGCAGCGTGTCGATGGCCGGTCCGATGTGGTCGGGCCGGATCGCGTCGAAACGTGGCAGGCCGGAGAAATCGAGCAGCGGGTTGTCGTGCATGGGGGCGGACCGTGTCGGAGTCATCCGACTAGATGCGCGCGGTGGCGGTGAAAATCAACCCGGGACTCCACACCCGCGGTTCGGTCGACGGACGGGGTTCGACTCTCGAGCGGCAGGATCGGCCCGCATCGGGGTTGCGTGCAGGAACCGGTTCATCGGCGACGCGGACGTCCGGGCAATGCGGACGACGCCTGTGCCGACGGCGTCGGGTCGCCGATGAATCGGCTCCTACAAAAAAGCGTGCGCACCCCGGGTTAGAGGTCCCCGCAGGCCGGCAGGTCGGCCAGCGGTGCGCCCGCCACCGCCTCGGCGATGGCGCGGTCGGCGCCGTCCACGTCGATGCCATGGCGCGCGTACCACGCCGGGTCGTAATAGCTGTGCGCGTAGCGCGCGCCGCTGTCGCACAGGATGCTGACGATCGAACCATCCTGGCCCGCCTCGCGCATGGACTGGGCCGCGCGCAGCACGCCGACGAAGTTGGTCCCGGTGGAGCCGCCCACCCGCCGGCCCAGCACCGCGCCGACATGGCGCATCGCCGCCAGGCTCAGCGCATCGGGCACCTTGACCATCGCGTCCACGCAGCCGGCGATGAAGCTGCGCTCCACCCCGGGCCGGCCGATGCCCTCGATCCGCGAGCCGCCGGCGATGGCCAGCGCCGGATCGGGGCGACCGTCGCGGCAGGACACGTAGTAGTCGTAGAACACCGAGGTCTGCGGATCGGCGCACAGCACGCGCGTGTCATGCCGCCGGTAGCGCACGTAGCGGCCCAGCGTCGCGCTGGTGCCGCCGGTGCCCGGGCCGCAGACGATCCAGGCCGGCACCGGGTGCGGCTCCTCGCCCATCTGCTTGAAGATCGACTCGGCGATGTTGTTGTTGGCGCGCCAGTCGGTGGCCCGCTCGGCGTAGGTGAACTGGTCCATGAAGTGGCCACCGACCTCGCGCGCCAGCCGCTCGGATTCGGCGTTGAGTCCGCATGCGCTCTCGACCAGGTGGCAGCGGCCGCCCTGGAACTCGATCGCCGCGATCTTCTCCGGCGAGGTCGATGCCGGCATCACCGCGATGAACGGCAGGCCCAGCAGGCGCGCGAAGTACGCTTCCGACACCGCGGTCGACCCGCTGGAGGCCTCCACCACCGTGCTGCCCTCGCGCAACCAGCCGTTGGCCAGCGCATACAGGAACAGCGAGCGCGCCAGCCGGTGCTTGAGGCTGCCGGTCGGATGGCTGGACTCGTCCTTCAGGTAGACATCGATGCCCGGATAGCCCGGCAGCGGCAGCGGGATCAGGTGGGTGTCGGCCGAGCGGTTGAAGTCGGCCTCGATCTTGTGGATGGCGGCGGCCACCCAGGCGCGCTGGGACATGGCGGGGACTGCGGGAGAACAGGCGACGATTCTAACGATCCGGCGCCCGGCGATCCGTGCCGCCGTGCCCGCCGTCGGCAGGAGGGGCTGCGGACGGCGGCACATCGGCCGCCGGATCCCCTGCTGCGACCAACAGGAAAGCGAGCAGGCACCGCGTAAGCGACAGGCGCATGGGCTCTTCCCGGGCGGCGTTGCCGGGAGTCTACGACAGCCGCATTGCCCGCCGCCCCGGCCAATGCAGGCCGTATATTGGCCCCGGGGACCACGACTACGGGGAAGGAACATGCGCCAGGACGTCGCCGCCGCTCCCGCTAAAGTTCCCTCGCCGCCCGGCCCGCTCGCGCGCCTCAGGCGCACGCTGCTGGCCGCGCCCGCGAACACCGGGCTGGTCGTGGCCACGCTGTTCTTCGCCGCCTCGCTGACGCCGAGCCTGACCCCTCGCATCACCCTCGCCCAGGCGGTGTTGTCGGGCCTGTGCCTGGCCGCCGGCTATGGCCTCGGGGTACTGCTGCGCTGGCTGTGGGGCTACCTGGAGGTGCCGGCGGCCGGCCATGCCAGCGCCTCGCGCCGGCGCCGCATCGTGCTGGCCGCCTGCGCGGTCCTGGCTGCGGTCGCCCTGTGGCGCAGCCAGCATTGGGAGAACATCGTCCGCGCGCTCATGGGCCTGGAGCCGGCCGGCCCGGCGCGGATCGTGGGCGTGGCAGCCGGCGCGATCGTCGTCGCCGTGCTGGTGGTCGTGGTCGGACGCATGGCGCTGCTGGCGGTCAGGGCGATCGTCGGCCTGGTGGAGCTAAGGGTGCCGCGCCGGATCGCGCGCGTGGCGGGCGCCATCGGCGGCGTGATGCTGCTGGTCGGCCTGGCCAACGGCGTGGTGTTCGCCGCGCTGCTGGACATGCTCGACGCCTCCTACCGGCAGGCCGATGCGCTGATCCCACCGGACATGCCGCCGCCGACCGCGGCCGACAGCCCGGGCAGCGCGCAATCGCTGGTGGCCTGGGACCAGCTGGGCCGCATGGGTCGTCGCTACGTCGATGCCCGGCCCACCGCCGCCGACATCGCCGCGTTCGCCGGGCCGTCGGCGAAGGCGCCGCTGCGCGTGTACGCCGGCCTGCCCACCGGCCACACCCCCGAAGCGCGGGCGAAGCTGGCGCTGGAAGAGCTCAAGCGCGTCGGCGGCTTCGAGCGCAAGGCGCTGATCCTGATCACCCCCACCGGCACCGGCTGGGTCGACCCGTCCGGGATCGACGGCATCGAGTACCTCTACCGCGGCGACGTCGCGTCGGTGGCGGTGCAGTACTCGTACCTGTCCAGCCCCCTGACCCTGTTCCTGGATCCGGACACCGGCGGAGTGACCGCACGCGCGCTGTTCCGCGAGGTCTATGGCCACTGGCGCACGCTGCCGCGCGAGCGCCGGCCCAAGCTGTTCCTGCACGGGTTGAGCCTGGGCGCGCTCAACTCGGAGCGTTCGTTCGAGTTGTTCGAGCTGCTGGGGGATCCGTTCGACGGTGCGGTGTGGAGCGGCCCCCCGTTCGCCGCCGCCAGGTGGGCCTCGCTCACCGCCGCGCGCAACCCCGGGACACCGGTGTGGCTGCCGCAGTTCGGCGACGGCGCCTTCGTGCGCTTCATGAACCAGGATGGCAGCCCGACGCCGGCTGAAACCCCCTGGGGCCCGATGCGCCTGGTCTACCTGCAGTACGGCAGCGATGCGGTGACGTTCTTCGACCGCAATGGTTTCTTCCGCGAGCCAGAACTGCTGCACCGGCCGCGGCCGCCCGACGTGTCGCCGGCGATGCGCTGGTATCCGGTGGTGACGATGATGCAGATGGCGATGGACACCTCCCTGTCGATGAGCGCGCCGATGGGCTTCGGGCACGTGTATGCGCCCTCGCACTACATCGATGCCTGGCTGGAGGCCACCGGCATCGACGACTGGTCGCCGGCCGAGGTGGAGCGGCTGCAGCGCTTCCTGGACGAGCGCCGCGCCCAGGAGCTTTCGAAGACCGGCGAGGAAGTGGACGGCTGAAGCCACGCGCCGGGATCGGCGCGTGGCTGCGTCGGGAAGGGTCGTGCGCCACGCCCCGGGAGTGCGCTGCCGCCGCGCCGCCCCGGGGGGCAGCGCGGCCAGAGCCGCGCGGAGTTACTCGACCGTCACCGACTTGGCCAGGTTGCGCGGCTTGTCCACGTCGGTGCCGCGCGCCAGGGCCGTGTGATAGGCCAGCATCTGCACCGGGATGGTGTGGATCACCGGACTGAGCACGCCGGCATGGCGCGGCGTGCGGATCACGTGCACGCCTTCGGACTCGCTGAAGTGGCTGTCCTGGTCGGCGAACACGAAAAGCTCGCCGCCGCGCGCGCGCACTTCCTGCATGTTGGACTTGACCTTCTCCAGCAGGCGGTCGTTGGGGGCGATCACCACCACCGGCATTTCCGCGTCCACCAGCGCCAGCGGTCCGTGCTTGAGTTCGCCGGCCGGGTAGGCCTCGGCATGGATGTAGGAGATTTCCTTGAGCTTGAGCGCGCCTTCCAGCGCGATCGGGTAATGCAGCCCGCGGCCGAGGAACAGCGCGTTGTGCTTGCCGGCGAAGCGCTCGGCCCAGGCCTGGATCTGCGGCTCCAGGTTCAGCGCGTGCTGCACGCTGCCGGGCAGGTGGCGCAGCTGCTCGACGTAGTCGGCCTCCTGCTCCGCAGACACCCGGCCATGCAGCTTGCCCAGCACCACGGTCAACTGGAACAGCGCGGCCAGCTGGGTGGTGAAGGCTTTGGTCGAGGCCACGCCGATCTCGGCGCCGGCGCGGGTGTAGCAGACCAGCTCGCTGGCGCGCGGGATCGCGCTTTCGGGCACGTTGCAGATCGACAGGGTGTGGCGATGGCCCAGCGACTTGGCGTACTTCAACGCCTCCATCGTGTCCAGGGTCTCGCCCGACTGGGAAATGGTGACGATCAGGTGGCGCGGGTCGGCATACGCGTCGCGGTAGCGGTACTCGCTGGCGATCTCGACGCTGCACGGCAGGCCGGCGATGGCCTCGATCCAGTAGCGCGCGGTCAGGCCGGCGTAGTAACTGGTGCCGCAGGCCAGGATCTGCACCCCGGTCACGCCGCCCAGCACGTCGCCGGCTTTCGCCCCGAACAACCCGGCCTCGAACCCGCCGGCATCGATCGCCGCCTCGATGGTGTCGGCGATGGCGCGCGGCTGCTCGTGGATCTCCTTCTGCATGAAGTGCCGGTACGGGCCCAGCTCCAGCGAGGCCAGCGACACGTCGGACAGATGGATCTCGCGCTCGACCGGCCGGTCGTCGCCGTCGAACACGCGCACCCCGCCGCGGGTCAGCTCGGCGGTGTCGCCTTCCTCCAGGAAGATCACCCGGCGGGTGGCCTGGATGATGGCCGAGACGTCCGAGGCGACGAAGTTCTCGCCCTCGCCCAGGCCCACCAGCAGCGGGCAGCCCATGCGCGCGCAGACCAGCCGGTCCGGCTCGCGATGGCTGAGCACCGCCAGCGCGTAGGCGCCGGTCAGTTCCTTCACCGCCGTCTGCAGCGCGGCGAGCAGGTCCTTGCCGCCGGCCATGTGGTGGTGGATCAGGTGGGCGATGACCTCGGTATCGGTCTGCGACTCGAACACGTACCCCAACGATGCCAGGCGCTCGCGCTGGGCCTCGTGGTTCTCGATGATGCCGTTGTGGACCAGGGCCAGGTTGCCGTGGCTGATGTGCGGATGGGCGTTGGCCTCGGTCACCCCGCCATGGGTCGCCCAGCGGGTGTGGCCGATGCCGAGCACGCCGTGGAAGCCCTCGGCCACGGCCGCCTGCTCCATCTCGGCCACCCGCCCGGTGCGACGCACCCGGCGCACGCTGGCAGCGTCGGCCACCGCGATCCCCGATGAGTCGTAACCGCGGTATTCCAACCGCTTCAGGCCCTCCACCAGGACCGGGACCACATCGCGATCGGCGATCGCGCCAACGATTCCGCACATGCCAGCACCCAGCGGGAAACAAACCGCGATTCTAGCGGAGCCGGTCCCGCCACTGTCCGCCACGTGTCCTGCCAGGCCATGCCGGTGTCCCGTGCCTGTCCATCGGCGACCGGAGTGTCCGCAAGTGTCCGCTGGACGTAGCGGACACTGTTGGCCTGCGCATATTTCGTCTGGAAACAGTCACTTGCGGTTGGCACGCGGCGTGCGTTGGGTTGGAGGACTCCATCCGACCGCATGGCCCCGATGATCCCCGACACCTCCGCCCAGGACCGCCCCCTCTCCGCCGCCCGACCGGAACGCCCGGCCTGGCGCCGCTGGCTGTGGCCGGCCGTGGCCGCCGTGCCGGTGCTGGCCCTGCTGGCCTGGGTCGTGGCCGGCTGGGGCGCCGGGTCGCGCTCCTACGACGCCTCCCGGATCCGCATCGCCGAAGTCACCCGCGGCGACCTGGTCCGCGACATCTCCGCCGACGGCCGGGTCATCACCGCCAACAGCCCGACCCTGTACGCCATCGCCGGCGGCACGGTCAGCCTGAAGGTGGTGGCCGGCGACGCGGTCAAGCAGGGCCAGGTGCTGGCGGTGATCGACAGCCCGGAGCTGCGCAGCAAGCTGGTCCAGGAGGAGTCGACCCTGGCCAGCATGGAGGCCGAGGCCAGCCGCGCCCAGCTGGACGCGCAGATCGCCCAGCTCAACGCGCGCCGCGCCCTGGACCAGGCCGAGATCGACCACACCGCCGCCCAGCGCGACCTGGAGCGCTACGAGCGCGGCCATGCCGGCGGCGCGGTCTCCAACATCGAACTGGCCAGCGCCCGCGACGAACTGAAGAAGGCCGACATCGGCCTGCAGACCGCGCGTCGCGACGCCGGCCTGCAGGGCCAGGGCGCGGCGCTGGACGCGCGCAACAAGCGCCTGCTGGCCGACCGCCAGAAGGCCGTGGCCGCCGAACTGCAGCGCCAGGTCGAAGCGCTGACCCTGCGCGCGCCGTTCGACGGCCAGGTCGGCCAGGTGCAGATCTCCCAGGGCACCAACGTGGCGATCAACGCGCCGATCCTGAGCGTGGTCGACCTGAGCGAGTTCGAGGTCGAGATCCGCGTGCCGGAAAGCTTCGCCCGCGACCTGGGCATCGGCGTGCCGGCGCAGGTCACCAGCCAGGGCCGGCCGTTCCCGGCCAAGGTCTCGGCGGTGTCGCCGGAAGTGGTCAACGGCGAGGTCACCGCGCGCCTGCGCTTCGACGAGGGCCAGCAGCCGCCGGGCCTGCGCCAGAACCAGCGCCTGTCGGCGCGGATCGTGCTCGACACCCGCAAGGACGTGCTGATGGTCGAGCGCGGCCCGTTCGTCGAGCAGGAAGGCGGCCGCTTCGCCTGGGTGGTCGAAGGGCGCAGCGCCGTGCGCCGCCCGGTGCAGACCGGCGTCAGCAGCCTGGGCTACGTGGAGATCGTCTCCGGCGCCAAGGAAGGCGACCGCATCGTGGTCTCCGGCAGCGACCAGTTCGGCGACGCCGAACGCGTGGCCGTCAACTGATCCATCGCGTCACCGCCCCTCCCCACTCCCTTTCCCGTTCCAACGTACCCCAGACAAGAAGGAATCCCGCCATGCTGGAAATGCGCCAGGTCTCCAAGATCTACCGGACCGCGATGGTCGAAACCCACGCACTGCGCTCGCTCGACCTGCACGTGCGCGAGGGCGAGTTCGTCGCCGTCACCGGTCCGTCCGGATCGGGCAAGACCACGTTCCTCAACATCGCCGGCCTGCTGGAGACCTTCACCGAAGGCGACTACCTCCTCGACGGTGAGAACGTGCGCGGCATGTCCGACGACGCGCGCAGCCGCCTGCGCAACCACAAGATCGGTTTCATCTTCCAGGGCTTCAACCTGATCCCGGACCTGAACCTGTTCGACAACGTGGACGTGCCGCTGCGCTACCGCGGCCTGCCCTCGGCCGACCGCAAGGCGCGGATCGAGAAGGCGCTGGCCCAGGTCGGCCTGGCCTCGCGCATGCGGCACTACCCGGCCGAGCTGTCCGGCGGCCAGCAGCAGCGCGTGGCCATCGCCCGCGCCCTGGCCGGCGAGCCCAAGCTGCTGCTGGCCGACGAACCCACCGGCAACCTCGACTCGCAGATGGCGCGCGGGGTGATGGAACTGCTCGAGCAGATCAATGCCGATGGCACCACCATCGTGATGGTGACCCACGACCCGGAACTGGCCGCGCGCGCGCAACGCAACGTGCACATCGTCGACGGCGTGGCCACCGACCTGTCGGTCGAGCCGAACCTGGCCCGCCTGGCGCGCAACGACGCCGCGTCCAACGCCACCGCCTGAGGAGGCGCCCATGTTCGCCTACTACTGCAACCTGGCCCTGCGCAGCTTCCGCCGCGACAAGGCACTTACCGCACTGATGGTGCTGGCCATCGCGCTGGGCATCGGCGCGTGCATGACCACGCTGACCGTGTTCCACGTGCTTTCCGGCGACCCGATCCCGGGCAAGAGCGACCGCCTGTTCTACGTGCAGCTCGACCCGGCCGAGATGAACGACTTCACCCCCGGCGAGGAACCGAGCCAGCAGGTCACCCGCCTCGACGCCGAGACCCTGCTGCGCGAGAAGCGCGGCGCCCGCCAGGCGATGATGACCGGCGGCGGCGTGTCGATCACCCCCGGCAAGGAGGGACTGATGCCGTTCGTGAGCGATGCGCGCTACACCTCGGCCGACTTCTTCCCGATGTTCGACGTGCCGATGCTTTACGGCAACGGCTGGGGCGCCAAGGAGGACGACGCGCACGCCCGCGTGGCGGTGATCTCCCGCTCGCTCAACGACCGCGTGTTCGGCGGCGGCAACAGCGTCGGCAAGCAGCTGCGCATCGACCAGTCCGACTTCACGGTGGTCGGCGTGGTCGACGAGTGGCGGCCGACGCCGAGGTTCTACGACATGAACAGCGACCGCTACGGCGCGCTGGAGGACGTGTTCCTGCCGTTCAGCACCTCGCGCGACCTGGACATGGGCCGCAACGGCAGCATGGACTGCTGGGGCGACAGCGGCGGCGATTCCACCGGCGTCAACGCGCCCTGCGTGTGGATCCAGTACTGGGTCGAGCTGGATTCGGCGCAGAAGGCCGGCGAGTACCGCGACTACCTGGTCAACTACTCGGACCAGCAGCGTGCCTCCGGCCGCTACAAGCGCCCCACCAACGTGCGCCTGCGCAACGTCATGGAATGGCTGGAGTTCAACCGCGTGGTGCCCAACGACGTGGTGATGCAGCTGTGGCTGGGCTTCGGCTTCCTGCTGGTGTGCCTGGTCAACACCGTGGGCCTGCTGCTGGCCAAGTTCCTGCGCCGCGGCAGCGAGATCGGCGTGCGCCGCGCGCTGGGCGCCTCACGCGGGGCGATCTTCACCCAGTGCCTGGTCGAAGCCGGCGCGATCGGTCTGGCCGGCGGCATCCTCGGGCTCGGGCTGTCGCTGCTTGGGTTGTGGGCGGTGCGCCTGCAACCGGCCAGCTACGCCGAGCTGGCGCACCTGGACCTGGGCATGCTGCTGCTGACCTTCGTCATGGCCATCGTCGCCAGCGTGCTGGCCGGCCTGCTGCCGGCATGGCGGGCAATGCAGGTCACCCCCGCGATCCAGCTCAAGAGCCAATGACGTAGAGCGGGGCTCGCCCCGCTGCTGCCGCCACACGAACCAGCGATCGACCCGGCCGCGAGCCGGCAACCCAGAACGAAGCAGCGGGGCAAGCCCCGCTCTACGAAACCCGGAGAGACTCCATGGACATCCGACCGATCCTGTCGACGCTGATGCGGCACAAGACCGCCGCATCGCTGATCGTCATCGAGATCGCGCTGACCTGCGCGATCATCTGCAATGCCCTCTTCATGATCAGCGACCGAATCCGCGAGGTTCGCGAGGTCAGCGGGCTGGTCGAGGACGAGCTGGTCCGCGTGCAGATCCTGAGCATCGGCAGCGACGCCGACCAGTCCGCGCGCACCCGCACCGACCTGGCCAACCTGCGCGCCATTCCCGGGGTCAAGGACGCGACCGTGCTCAACCAGGTGCCGTTCGTGAACTCCTCCTGGAACAGCGGCGTGCGCCTGGCCCAGGAACAGCAGCAGTCCACGCTGAGCGCGACGACGTACATGGCCGAGGACCAGTTCATCGAGACCCTCGGGCTGAAGCTGGTCGCCGGCCGCGACTTCAACCCCGACGAGTACCAGGAAGCCTCCGACCTCCTGGATGGCCTCACCGAAGACGGCAGCGTGCCCGGTGCCATCATCACCCGCTCGCTCGCCGACAAGCTGTACCCCGGCGAGGATGCCGTGGGAAAGAGCTTCTACAGCTGGGGCGACAAGCCGATCCGCGTGATCGGCGTGGTCGAGCACCTGGTGCGGCCGAGCCAGATGGGGGGGCCGTCGGCGCGCGAGTACTCGATGGTGTTCCCGCTGCGTCCGCACTACAACCTCGGCGGCAACTACGTGATCCGCACCTCGCCGGAGCGGCGCGCGGAGGTGCTGGCGGCGGCCAAGAAGACCCTGCTGGCCAACGGCGCCGACCGCATCATCCTGGAGGACAACAGCAAGACGGTGGAGGAGCTGCGGCATGAGTTCTTCCAGGCGCCGCGGGCCATGGCCTGGCTGCTGGGCATCGTCTGCGTGGCGCTGCTGCTGATCACCGCGCTGGGCATCATCGGCCTGGCCAGCTTCTGGGTGCAGCAGCGCACCAAGCAGATCGGCGTGCGTCGGGCACTGGGCGCCACCCGCGGGCAGATCCTGCGCTACTTCCAGACCGAGAACTTCCTGCTGGCCACCATCGGCATTGCAGTCGGCATGCTGCTGGCGTTCGCGATCAACCAGCTGCTGATGGGCAAGTACGAGATGGCGCGGCTGCCGCTGTTCTACCTGCCGGCGGGCGCGGTACTGCTCTGGGCGCTGGGGCAGCTGGCGGTCTGGGCACCGGCGCGACGCGCGGCTTCGATCCCGCCGGCCGTGGCGACCCGCAGCGTATGAACCGCCGCCACCAGGCGCGGCGCCACGCGCACCCCGGTTCCGCGACGCCCCTGGCCCGGGCCGCGTACGCTGGCGTGCTGCTGGCGGTCGCCTGGCTGGCGGCCGGCCCGGCTTCGGCATCGGCCCCGGCCGGTGCGGAGCCGGCGGCCGGCGAGGCCGGCCTGGCGCAGACCATCGCGGCGCTCGACGCCGCCGTCTTCGATGCCTTCAACCGTTGCGCCGATTCGGCGCAGCTCGACCGCCATGCCAGCCACTTCGACCCGGCGGTCGAGTTCTACCACGACACCGGCGGGGTGACCTGGACCCGCGAGGCGATGCTGGCCAACACCCGCCAGTACGCCTGCGGCAAGTTCACCCGGGAACTGGTGCCGGGCAGCCTGGTGGTCCATCCGGTCCGCGGTTTCGGCGCGATCGCGCAGGGCCGGCACCGCTTCTGCCAGAACGGCGGCAGCACGTGCGACGGGCTGGCCGACTTCACGATGGTCTGGCAGCGCCTGCACGACGGCCAGTGGCGCATCACCCGCGTCCTCAGCTACGGCCACCGCGCCAATCCCGGCCCCTGAGCCGGTACGATCCACCGTTCCTCCGCTTTCCTTGCCCTGGCGCCCATGTCCAACCTCCTCGTCATCGACGACAACCCCGCCGTCGCCACCGCGCTGGAGGTCCTGTTCTCGCTGCATGACATCTCCACCGTGCACGCCTCCTCGCCCGGCGAGGGCCTGGCGCTGCTGGACAGCGAGCCGGTCGACCTGGTGATCCAGGACATGAACTTCACCGCCGACACCACGTCCGGCGACGAAGGCCGCGCGCTGTTCGCGGCGATACGCGAGCGCCACCCGGACCTGCCGGTGGTGCTGCTGACCGCCTGGACGCACCTGGAGAGCGCGGTGGAACTGATCAAGGCCGGCGCCGCCGACTACGTGGCCAAGCCCTGGCAGGATGCCAAGCTGCTGGCCACGGTCAACAACCTGCTGGAGCTGGCCGAGGCACGGCGCGAACTCGAGCAACGCCGCGACGGCGAACGCCGCCGCCGCGACGACCTGGCCCGCCGCTACGACCTGCGCGGGGCGGTGTTCGCCGATCCGGCCAGCGAGCGCGTGGTCGCGCTGGCCTGCCAGGTCGCGCGCTCGGACCTGCCGGTGCTGATCACCGGGCCCAACGGCAGCGGCAAGGAAAAGATCGCCGAGATCATCCAGGCCAATTCGGCGGTGAAGTCCGGCCCGTTCGTCACGGTCAACTGCGGCGCGCTGCCGGCGGAGCTGATCGAGGCCGAGCTGTTCGGTGCCGAAGCCGGTGCCTACACCGGCGCCAACAAGGCGCGCGAAGGCAAGTTCGAGGCCGCCGACGGCGGCACCCTGTTCCTGGACGAGATCGGCAACCTGCCGCCGGCCGGGCAGATGAAGCTGCTGCGCGTGCTCGAGACCGGCCGCTTCGCGCGGCTGGGCTCCAACCGCGAACGCCAGGTCAAGGTACGCGTGGTCAGCGCGACCAACGCCGACCTCACCGCGATGATCCGCGAGGGCACGTTCCGCGAGGACCTGTACTACCGGCTCAACACCATCGAACTGGCGATGCCCCCGCTGGCCGAAAGGCCCGGCGACATCCTGCCACTGGCCGAGTACTTCGGCGACGGCGGCAAGCCGCTCTCCCCGGCGGCCGGAACGGCGCTGCAGCGGCATCCATGGCCGGGCAACGTGCGCGAGCTGCGCAATGTGATCCAGCGCGCCCAGCTGCTGGCCACCGGCCCCCGGATCGAAGTGGCCGACCTGGGGCTGCCGCGCGCGACCGCCGCGCGCGGCCCGGCACGCGAGCCCGAGCGCGAGCAGATCGAGGCGGCGCTGCAGCGCGCCGGTGGCGTGATCGCGCAGGCTGCCGCCGAACTCGGCATGAGCCGGCAGGCCCTTTACCGGCGCATGGAGCGCCACGGGCTCAAGCCGGCATGACCCCGGACGCCACCATGGCCCACCCCGCTTGAGCCGGCCCCGATGATCCGCCGCAACCTCACCCTGCGCCTGTTCCTGCGCCTGCTGCCGGTGCTGGCGCTGGCCGCGGCCTTGCCTTGGGCCTTCGCCTACTGGATCGACCGCGGCTGGATCCTGGCCGTGCTGTCGGTCGTGGTCCTGCTCGCGCTCATGTGGTGGGCGCTGCGACGCGCGCTGGCGCCGTTGAATGCGCTGTTCCGCGCCCTGGCCGGCAGCGTCAACACCTACCGCGACGGCGAGTTCAACTTCGGCGTGCACTGGAGCAGCGACGACGAACTGGGCGAACTGGTCCACGCGCACCGGCAGCTCGGCGAGGTACTGCGCGAGCAGCGGCAGGAACTGGTCCAGCGCGAACTGCTGCTGGACACCATGGTCCAGAACACGCCGGTGGCGATGCTGCTTTCGGCCGAGGGCGGCGACGGCGTGCGCCGGGTGGTGTACGCGAACCTGGCCTCGCGCAAGCTGCTCCACGACGGCCGCAAGCTGGAAGGCCTGCGCATGGCCGAGCTGATGGACAGCCTGGCGGTGGAGCTGCGCGAAGCGGTGGCGCGGGGCGGCGACAGCCTGTTCGCGGTCCCGGGCGAAGGCGACGAGGAGGAGGTCTACCACCTGTCGCGGCGCAATTTCAGCCTCAACGGCCGCCGCCACGAGCTGCTGCTGATCCGCCTGCTGACCCACGAGCTGCGCCGCCAGGAAGTGCAGACCTGGAAGAAGGTCATCCGGGTGATCAGCCACGAACTGAACAACTCGCTGGCGCCGATCGCCTCGCTCGCGCACTCCGGCGCCGAGCTGGTCCGCCGCGGCCGCCACGAGCGCCTGGGCGAGGTGTTCTCGACGATCGAGGATCGCGCGCGGCACCTGGAAGGCTTCATCCGCGGCTATGCGCGTTTCGCCAAGCTGCCGCAGCCGCAGCTGCAGGCGGTGGCCTGGGACGACTTCCTCGCCCGCCTGCAACGCCAGATCGGCTTCGACCTGGAAGGCCCGGTGGCCGAGCTGCGCGCGCGGGTGGATCCGGCGCAGATGGAACAGGCATTGCTGAACCTGCTCAAGAACGCGCACGAGGCCGGCAACGACGCCACTCCGCCCAGCGACGAGGTGCGCGTGCGCGTGCAGCGCCTGCCCGGCTGGTCCCGGATCGAGGTGCTGGACCGCGGGCCGGGCATGAACGAAGCGGTGCTGGAGAACGCGTTGCTGCCGTTCTACTCGACCAAGCGCAACGGCACCGGCCTGGGCCTGGCGCTGACCCGCGAGATCGTCGAGGCACATGGTGGCCGCCTCTCGCTGCAGAACCGCAGCGACCATGGCCTGTGCGTGGCGGTCATGCTGCCCGAAGCCTGACGCCGGGCGGGCGCCCTTCGCGGCGCTGCGTAGAGCGGGGCTTGCCCCGCTGCCGCCGGGCGCATCGCTTCGACAGCCGTGGAAGTCGGGCAAGCCCGACTCTACGAAGCGCATCCCTTAGACCGTGGAAGCCGGGCAAGCCCGACTCTGCAAGATGCGCCGCTTCGATAGTCGTGGTGTCGGGCAAGCCCGACTCTACAAGACGTCGTTACGCCGGGCGGGAACAGGGCGGTCCCGATCCGCGCCTCAACCCTTCTTCTGTGGCCGCTTCCAGCCTTCGACCGTGGATTGCCGCGTGCGCGACACGGTCAGCTCGCCGGCCGGCGCGTTGCGGGTGATCACTGAGCCGGCGCCGATCGTCGCGCCAGCGCCGATCTCGACCGGTGCCACCAGCGACGAATTGGAGCCGATGAACGCGCCATCGCCGATCACGGTGGTGGACTTGTTCACGCCATCGTAGTTGCAGGTGATGGTGCCTGCGCCCACGTTCACGCCTGCCCCGATCGCCGCGTCGCCCAGGTAGGCCAGGTGGTTGGCCTTGCTGCCGACCCCCAGCACCGCCTTCTTGGTCTCGACGAAATTGCCGATATGCACGCCGTCGGCCAGCACCGTGCCCGGCCGCAGGCGGGCATAGGGGCCGATCTGGACGGCGCCTTCGGCCACCACGCCATCGAGGTCGCAATGCGCGCGCACCTCGGTACCCGGCCCCAGCTTCACGTCCCGAAGCCGGGTGAACGGGCCGATGCGCACGCCATCGCCCAGTTCCACCTCGCCTTCCAGCACCACGTTGGCATCGATCTCCACGTCGCGGCCGACGCGCACGGTGCCGCGCTGGTCGAAGCGCGCCGGATCGACCAGGCGCGCGCCCTGCGCGCACAGCTCGCGGGCGCAGCGCAGCTGGAACGCGCGCTCGAGCTGGGCCAGCTGCCACGGATCGTTCGCACCCTCGGCTTCCAGCGGATCGCCGACCAGCACCATCTCGGCGGCGTTGTACTCCTCGGCAGCCATGGCGAACACGTCGGTGAGGTAGTACTCGCCCTGGCTGTTGTCGCTGGACAGCCGCGACAGCCAGCGCTTCAGCGAATCGGATTCGGCGGCGATGATCCCGGTGTTGATCGTGCGGATACGGCGCTGCTCGTCGTCCGCATCGCGGTGCTCGACGATCGCCGCCACGCGACCCTGCGGATCGCGCACGATGCGCCCGTAACCGGCCGGGTCGGCCGGCTCGGCGACCAGCACGCGCAGCAGCCCGGGCGCGGCCAGGAGGCGGCGCAGCGTTTCCGGCGAGGTCAAGGGCACGTCGCCGTACAGGACCAGCACGTCCACGGCCTCGGGAATGTCCGGCAAGGCCTGCTGCACCGCATGGCCGGTTCCCAGCTGGCGGGCCTGCTCGACCCAGTGCAGGTCGTCGTGGCCGGCGAACGCGGCGCGCACCGCGTCGCCGCCATGGCCATGCACCACGTGGATGCCGGACGGCCGGAGCGTGCGTGCGGTGTCGATCACGTGCGCCAGCATCGGCCGGCCACCGACCGGCTGCAGCACCTTCGGCAAGGCCGACCTCATCCGCTTGCCCTCGCCGGCGGCGAGGATCACCACGTGCAATGCCTTGGTCATGGCGCAACCTGTAATCGGGATGCGCCGATTCTACGCCGGGCGGCCTCCGCTCCTGTAAGGCCCTGGTGTCCGTGACTCGGCACGTTGGGCACAGGCGACACCCTCGGCGCGCCGGCACCCATGTCGCCGGCAGGCCGGCCTCCTACAATGATGCCCCCGTCCCGCGAACGCCGCCCACCGATGCCTCTCCTCCGCCAGGGCAGCCACTACCTCGCGTTCGGCGTGCTCCAGCTGCTGCTGGACTGGCTGCTGTTCGTCGCCCTCACCGCGCTGGGCATGCCGGCCGCACCGGCCAACCTCGCCAGCCGCACCGCCTCCGCAGTGGTGGGCTTCTGGCTCAACGGCCGCTACACCTTCGCCGACGGCCAGGGCAGCCGCCTGGGCTGGCGCCGTTTCGTCCGCTTCTGGGCGCTGTGGCTGGTGATGACCGCGATCAGCAGCCTGTTGCTTGCCTGGGTCGAGGCCCAGCTCGGGCTGCAATGGGCCTGGCTGGCCAAACCGGTCGTCGAGGCCGGCCTGGCCGTGGTCAACTTCTTCCTGCTGCGGCACGTGGTGTATCGCTGAGGCCGCGGGGTTGCGCGGCTCCACGTAGCCGTCGCGAACGCCTCAGCGCTCGAGGAAGTTCTTCAGCAACGCGTGGCCATGCTCGGTCAGGATCGACTCCGGATGGAACTGCACGCCCTCGACCGGATGCTCGCGGTGGCGCAGGCCCATGATCTCCTCGAACGAGCCGTCCTCGTTCTCGGTCCAGGCGGTGACCTCCAGTTCCGGCGGAAGCGAGCCGCGCTGCACCACCAGCGAGTGGTAGCGCGTGGCCTCGTAGGCGTCCGGCAGCCCGGCGAACACGCCGCGCCCCTCGTGGCGGATCCGCGAGGTCTTGCCGTGCATGATGTTGCCCGCGCGCACCACCGTGCCGCCGTAGGCCTGGCCGATGCTCTGGTGGCCCAGGCACACGCCGAGGATCGGCGTGTTCGCACCCATCCGGCGTATCACCTCCAGCGACACGCCCGCCTCGTTGGGCGTGCACGGGCCGGGCGAGATCACGATGCGCTCCGGCTGCAGCCGGGCGATCTCCTCCACGGTCATCGCGTCGTTGCGAACCACCTTCACCTCGGCGCCGAGCGACTGCAGGTACTGCACGAGGTTGAAGGTGAAGCTGTCGTAGTTGTCGATCATCAGCAGCATGGCATTCCCCTCACAGCCCCTTCGCCGCCTGCGCCACCGCGCGGAACAGCGCGCGGCCCTTGTTCATGGTCTCGTCCCATTCCTTCTGCGGGTCGGAGTCGTAGACGATGCCGGCGCCGGCCTGCACGTGCAGGCGGCCGTCCTTGATCACCGCCGTGCGGATCGCGATCGCGGTATCGGCGTCGCCATGCCAGCCGATGTAGCCGATGCTGCCGGCATAGACATTGCGCTTGATCGGCTCCAGCTCGCGGATCACTTCCAGCGCGCGGATCTTCGGCGCGCCGCTGACCGTGCCGGCCGGGAAGGTCGCGCGCAGCACGTCGGCATAGCTCAGGCCCGGCAGCAGCTTGCCGGTGACCTCGCTGACGATGTGCATGACGTGGCTGTAGCGCTCGATCACGAAGCGCTCGCCGACCTCCACGCTGCCGGCTTCCGACACCCGGCCGACATCATTGCGGCCGAGGTCGATCAGCATCAGGTGCTCGGCGCGCTCCTTCGGGTCGGCCAGCAGGTCCTGTTCCAGCGCCAGGTCCTCGGCCGGGGTCGCGCCGCGCGGGCGGGTGCCGGCGATCGGGCGCACGGTCACTTCGTCGCCCTGCTGGCGCACCAGGATCTCCGGCGAGGAGCCGACCACCTGCACCTCGCCGGTATCGAGGAAGTACATGTAGGGCGACGGGTTCAGCGCGCGCAGGGCGCGGTACACGTCCACCGGCCGCGCGTTGAACGGCACGCTCAGGCGCTGGCTCAGCACGACCTGGAACACGTCGCCGGAGCGGATGTATTCCTTGGACTTCTCCACCGCCTCGATGAAACCCTCGCGGGTGAAGCCGGACACGAAGTGGCTCTCGTCGAGCACGTCGCGGCTCAGCGGTACCGGGTAGCTGCCCGGCTGGCGCAGCTTGTCGACCAGCCCGTCCAGCCGCGCCTGCGCGGCGTCCCATGAGCCGGCATCGCGCGGATCGGCATGCACCACCAGGTACAGGCGGCCCTTGAGGTTGTCGAACACCGCCAGCTCTTCGGACAGCATCAGGTAGATGTCCGGGGTGCCGAGCTCGTCGCGCTTGTCGCCGCCGGCCAGGCGCGGCTCGATGTAGCCGATGCATTCGAAGCCGAACCAGCCCACCAGGCCGCCGGTGAAACCGGGCAGGCCTTCGAGCCTCGGCACCGAGTACGACGCGCGCAGCGCTTCGACCTCGGCGAACGGATCGGCCACCTCGCGCCGCTCCACGACCTGGCCGTGATCGCGCACTTCCATCTGCTGGCCGCGGAACGCGACGGTGCGGCGCGCGGGCAGGCCGATGATCGAATAGCGGCCGAAGCGTTCGCCGCCCTCGACCGATTCCAGCAGGTAGGTGTGCGGGGCGTCGGCGAGTTTCAGGTAGACCGACAGCGGCGTGTCCAGGTCGGACAGCACCTCGCGGACGACGGGGACACGCGGATTGGGACTGGAGCGGTGGACGTCAGCAGCGTGCTGCCGGAACTGTTCGGGCGTGACCAAGGCGGGATTCCTTGCGGGCATTCGGGGCGTGGCGTGGGACGAGGACGGCTGAAGGCCGCCATCGCCGGCACCGGCGCGCGGAAGCAAGGGAAAGCCTGGTCGTCTGGCCGAACATGGCCGCAACTTTAACCGGATTGGCCGTCGCCGCGCAGCCGCCCGGACGGTTGCCCCAGCAACGGACTGTCCGCCGGCAGGTGCATGCGCACGCGACCGGGCACGCATTCGATCCGGAACCGGCGTGCCTGCACCGGCTCGCCGTCGAGGTTGAGGGTCATCGCGCCTTCGCCCGACTCCAGCTCCACCCAGGGCAGGCGCGCGCGCACGGCGCTGCGCTCCAGCGCGGCACGCTGGCCCTCCTTTACCAGGGTGCCGACGGTGGCCAGCAACTCGCCGGACAATTCCGGGATCACGGTGAGGTCGAGCAGGCCGTCGTCCACCAGCGCGTCGGGGCACAGCGCCTGCCCGCCGCCGGCCTGGCGCCCGTTGCCCAGGCCCAGCGCGATCAGGCCGCCGTCCCAGGCGAAGTCCGGGCCGCGCAGGCGCACCGGCAGCGGCTCGATCCGGCCCAGCCGGGCGATGCCGGTGACCAGGTAGGCCAGGCCGCCGAGCAGCTTCTTCAGGCCTTCGTCGGTCTCCACGGTGACCTCGGTGCCGAAGCCACCGCTGGCCAGGTTGGCGCACCAGTGCCGCTGGCCATCGGCGTCGATCCGCAGCAGGTCGAGCGCATGGGCGGAGCCGGAAGCGGCCAAGGCCAGGGCTTGCATCGGATCCAGGGGAACACCGGCGGCCGTCGCGAAGTCGTTGGCCGTGCCCAGCGGCAGCAGGCCCAGCGCCGGCAGGCGCGCTGCCGGCAGGTCGTGCGCGGCCAGGGCGGCGGCCACTTCGCTCAGCGTGCCGTCGCCGCCGGCGGCAACCACGCTGGACGCGCCGGCCTCGATCGCGTCGGCGACCCAGCGCGCGGCATCGCCGCTTTCCCATGTCACCCGCACCGCCAACCGGACACCGCGGCAGCGCATCTCCGCCACCGCCTCGCGTACGGCGTCGTCGCCGGCGGACTTGCCGTTGAGGATCAGCCAGCAGACGGCGGGTTCGGCTGCAGCGCTCATGCGCAGTTCCGGAGCAGGGCGGCGCAGCGTAGCAACCACGATGGCGCGGTCGCGTGAACCGGCTATCGCCGGAACGCGGGCGGCGGCCCATCCGCGCTGGCATGCAGCGTCATCATGCTGTCACCGGCGGTGGCCAGCATCGAAGGCCATGGCAGGGACGACGGGCGGAGGCGGGATTGCCTCCACGTGGGTGAAGGGGCCGGCGGCGCGTGGAGGCGTCGCCGGCCGGCCGGCAAGCGCCCCGCCCTGCTCAGCCGCGGACCGCGTCCACCGCCGCTTTCATCTTCCCCACCACGCCGGCGTAGTGCTCGCGCGTGCGCGGCGCGCCGAAGATCGCCGAGCCGGCCACGAAGGTGTCGGCGCCGGCCGCGGCGATCTCGCCGATGTTGTCCGCCTTGACCCCGCCATCGATCTCCAGCCGGATCGGCTTGCCGGTCTTGTCGATCATCGCCCGCACCGCGCGCAGCTTGTCCAGCGTCGAGGGGATGAAGGCCTGGCCGCCGAAGCCGGGGTTGACCGACATCAGCAGGACCATGTCCAGGTCCTCCAGCACCCAGTCCAGCACTTCCACCGGCGTGGCCGGGTTGAGGACCAGGCCGGCCTGGCAGCCATGCGACCGGATCAGCTGCACGGTGCGGTGCACGTGGCGGCTGGCCTCGGGATGGAAGCTGATCAGGCTGGCGCCGGCCTCGGCGAAGTCCGGCACGATCCGGTCCACCGGCTCGACCATCAGGTGCACGTCGATCGGCGCGGTGACGCCATGCTTGCGCAGCGCCTGGCAGACCATCGGGCCGATGGTCAGGTTGGGCACGTAATGGTTGTCCATCACGTCGAAGTGGACCCAGTCGGCGCCGGCGGCGAGGACGTTGTCCACTTCCTCGCCCAGGCGGGCGAAGTCGGCCGAGAGGATGGACGGGGCGATGACGGTGGGCTGCATGGTCGGCTCGGGGAAAGCGGTGGGAATCGGATGGCGCCCGCGCGCGGCTCAGCGCCGGCGCAGGGTGCGGATGCGGTCGTAGGCGGCGTTGATGGCGCGTGCGCGCTTCTCGGCCTGGTCGCGCAGTTCCGGCGCGGCGCCGGCGACCTTGTCGGGGTGGTACTGGGACATCAGCCGGCGGTACGCCTGGTCGATTTCCGCATCGCTGGCCTCGGCCGTCAGGCCGAGCTCGGCGTACGGGTTCTCCCGCGCGCGCAGGCGGAACCAGTCGCGGTCGAAGGCATGGCCGACCAGCAGGCCCACCACCGCGCCGAACAGCGGGTTGGGCCGGAACAGCAGCGCGCCGGCGATCAGGCCCAGCAGTTTTCCGTACCAGCGGTTCATTCGACGGCGGCACCGTGCGGGCGGAGCGCGAATTCTACGGCACAGCCGCCCCGGCTCGCCGTACACTGTGCGGCCGGCCGCCGCGCGCTCCACTGCCGGCGCGGCCCCGGGAGCCCCGCACTGTGCCCTGCCCGGAGACTGCGTTGTCCACGACCCTGCTCCAGTCCGACCTGCCCGGCCTGCCGCTGCGCCACCGCGGCAAGGTGCGCGACGTCTTCGACCTCCCCCGTGGGAACATCCCCGCCGCGGCGCTGGCCGCGGCCGAAGGCTACGACGGCGAGTTCCTGCTGATGGTGGCGACCGACCGCCTGTCGGCGTTCGACGTGGTCCTGCCCGACCCGATCCCCGGCAAGGGCGAGATGCTCTGCCAGATCTCCAATTTCTGGTTCGGCAAGACCGCCCACCTGATCCCCAACCACCTCACCGGCATCGAGGTGGCGGCGGTGCTGCCCGGGGGCGTGGACCCGGCGCTGTACGCCAGGCGCGCCGTGGTGACCCGCAAGCTCAAGCCGGTGCCGGTGGAGGCGATCGCCCGCGGCTACCTGATCGGCAGCGGCTGGAAGGACTACCAGCGCACCGGCCAGGTCAGCGGCATCGCCCTCCCCGACGGCCTGCGCCAGGCCGAGCAGCTGCCCGAGCCGATCTTCACCCCCTCGACCAAGGCAGCCGTCGGCGACCACGACGAGAACATCGATTTCGACGCGATGGTGCGCACCGTCGGCGGCGAGTTGGCCGAGCGCGTGCGCGATGCGACCCTGCGCCTGTACCGCTTCGCCGCCGCCTATGCGGCCGAGCGCGGCATCCTGCTGGCCGACACCAAGTTCGAGTTCGGCACCGACGCCGACGGCCGCCTGTACATCATGGACGAGATGCTGACCCCGGACTCCTCGCGCTACTGGCCGGCCGACGAGTACCAGGTCGGCACCAGCCCGCCCAGCTACGACAAGCAGATCGTGCGCGACTACCTGGAGACGCTGGACTGGGACAAGACCCCGCCGGGTCCGTCGCTGCCGGCCTGGGTGATCGAGCGCACCCGGGCCCGCTACGCCGAGGCGCTGCAGAAGCTGGCCGGGATCGACATCGACTGAGTGGCGGCATCCGGGCGGCGGGCAGCCGGGCAAGCCCGGCCCTACCCGAGGCTCCCGAGGTCCCGACGCCCGCGCTATGCTCCATACCCGAGCGCACAGAGTCCCCGGGAGGGGTGTGGGATGGACGCAACCCTGCAGCGGCCGATCGACCGCTACTTCGCCAGCTATTCGGACGACCACCGCAACGCACTGAACCAGCGCATCCACGTGGTCGCGGTGCCGGCGATCCTGTGGTCGGTGGTGGCGCTGATCTGGTGCATCCCGACCTTCGGCACCTGGATGAAGACCGGCATCTGGGCCGCCCTGGCCATGTTCTTCGCGTGGATGTTCTATTACCGGCTCTCGCGCAGCCTGGGACTGGGCATGCTGGCGGCGTTCTTCGTCTGCGGCTGCCTGTGCCGGCTGATCGAAACGCGCTTCGGCCTGCCGGCCTTGCTGTGGTCGGCAGTGACCGTGTTCGTCGTCGCCTGGATCGCGCAGTTCATCGGCCACAAGTTCGAGGGCCGCAAGCCCAGCTTCCTGACCGACCTGGTCTACCTGCTGATCGGCCCGGCCTGGGTGCTGGCCAAGCTGTACCGCCGCCTGGGCTGGAGGTACTGAGCGGGCATCCGCGGGCTCAGCGCGGCGGCGCGTCGAACATCGCCGCGTCGGGCAGGAACGGGCGGGGCGCGTAGCCCAGCGCTTCGCGCGCCGGGCCGGCATCGAATGCCAGGTCCTGGCGCATGCGCGCCAGTACCGCCTCGCCGGCATCGTGCAGGCCGGTGACGCGCGCCAGCCGCGCGGCCAGCGCGAACACCGGCCCTGGCAGCACCAGCAGCCGCGCCGGTGGCTGCAGCGCGGCCAGCACCCGCGCGACCATCTCGCGGTAGGCCAGGGTTTCGCCCCCGGGCAGGTCGTAGGCGCGCAGGCCGGGCCCGCGCAACGACAGCGCCGCCACCGCCGCCGCCGCCAGGTCGTCCACGTGCACCGGCTGGCGCAGTCCGCGCGCATCGTGCGGCAGGATGAAGAAGCCATGCCGGCGCGCGAGCGTGGCGATGCGGGTCAGGTTGCGGTCGCTGCCGGCGCCGTAGACCAGGGTCGGACGCAACAGCGTGGCCGCCGCGCCGCGCGCGAGCGCGGCATCGGCCAGTCGCGTTTCGGCCAGGCGCAGCCGCGCGGCGACGTCGCGTTCGCCGGGATCGGAGGAGTCGGCCTTGACGTGGACGCTGGTCGAACCGAAGGCGACCACGCGCGCATCGCCGGTGGGCGTGCGGGCATACCAGTGCGAGAACAGGTCCAGTGGACCGCAGCTGATGATCGCGTCGAAGCCGTCGCCGGGACCGGCGGAATCGGGCAACACGCCGCGCCGCCATTCCACGCCGGCCATCGCCGGCCGTTCCTCGCGCGACAGCGCCACCACCCGCCAGCCGCGCGCGCGCAGGTCGGCCAGCACGCGCCGGCCGATCTGCCCACTGGCGCCGTACAACAGCGCGCGCGGCGGATGGCCAGGAGTCGTCATCGAAGTGCGGAGGCCTGCATGCGCGACAGGATAGCGGGATCGAGGCATCCCCTGTCCGGCGACGGCTCGCGGGCGGGTGCACACCCAGAGCGGCGGGGACGTACCGACGGGCGCGCGCCGCGCCGGCGGGGTGCATGACGGGCACGCGCGATGGATGCCCAACGCGTAGCCCGGGACATGGTGGGTTCCGGTGCGACACCGGTTACGGCGTCGTGGAACCGGCTGCTACACTCGAACCTGTTCCACGCAGATCGATCCTGTTCGCGGATGATCCCCTTCCTGGAAATCCTGCTCGCGCTGCCGTTCCTGGCCGCCGTGGCGATGGTGTTCCTGCGCGCGCGGCCGCGCGGGCAGGTCGCATGGGTGGCCGCCGCGGCGCCGCTGCTGGGCCTGCTGGTGCTGGCCTGGGCCACGCCGGCGGTGATGCAGGGCTGGATCCTGCGCGCCGACCACGCCTGGATCCCGCAGATCGGCCTGGATTTCGACCTGCGCCTGGACGGATTCGCATGGATGTTCGCCGGCCTGGTGCTGGCGATCGGCGCGCTGGTGGTGATGTACGCGCACTACTACCTGGCCAAGGAGGACAGTGCGCCGCGCTTCTTCGGCTGCCTGCTGTTCTTCATGGGCTCGATGCTCGGCGTGGTGATCGCGGGCAACCTGCTCCTGCTGCTGGTGTTCTGGGAACTGACCAGCATCAGCTCCTTCTTGCTGATCGGCTTCTGGTACAAGCGCCAGGACGCGCGCGAGGGCGCGCGCATGGCCCTGGCGATCACCGGCGGCGGGGGCCTGGCGCTGCTCGGCGGCGTGCTGCTGATCGGGCGCATCGTGGGCAGCTACGACCTGGACGTGGTGCTGGCCTCGGGCGACCTGATCCGCGCCAGCGATCTCTACCCGTGGGCGCTTGGCCTGGTGCTGGCCGGCGTGTTCACCAAGAGCGCGCAGTTCCCGCTGCACTTCTGGCTGCCGCACGCGATGGCCGCGCCGACCCCGGTGTCGGCCTACCTGCATTCGGCCACGATGGTGAAGGCCGGCGTGTTCCTGCTGGCGCGGCTGCACCCGGCGCTGGCCGGCACCGACCTGTTCTTCTACGTGGTCACCGGCATCGGCGCGATCACCCTGCTGCTGGGCGCGTGGCACGCGATCTTCCAGCACGACCTCAAGGGCCTGCTGGCCTACTCGACCATCTCGCACCTGGGCCTGATCACCCTGCTGTTCGGCCTGTCCACGCCGATGGCGGTGGTGGCCGGCGTGTTCCACATCCTCAACCACGCCACGTTCAAGGCCTCGCTGTTCATGGCCGCGGGCATCATCGACCACGAGACCGGCACCCGCGACATGCGCCGGCTCGGCAACCTGCGCCGCTGGATGCCGATGACCAGCGCGCTGGCCATCACCGCCTCGCTGGCGATGGCCGGCATCCCGCTGCTCAATGGCTTCCTGTCCAAGGAAATGTTCTACACCGAGGCGCTGGAGATCGGCGGACACCACTGGTGGCGCATCGGCATCAACATCGCCGCGCTGCTGTACGGCATCTTCGGCGTGGCCTACAGCCTGCGCTTCGTCTACGAGACGTTCTTCGGCAGCGGGCCGCGCGCACTGGACCACATGCCGCACGAACCGCCGCGCTGGATGAAGATCCCGGTCGAGGTGCTGGTGGTGCTGTGCGTGGCGGTCGGCGTGGCGCCGGCACTGACCGTCGCCCCGGTACTGCACGCCGGCGCGGGCGCGATCCTGGGTGACGCGCTGCCCAAGTACAGCCTGGCGATCTGGCATGGCTTCAACAAGCCGCTGATGATGAGCCTGGCCGGAACCTTCGGCGGCATCGCCCTCTACTTCGGCCTGCGCCGGCTGTTCGACCTGCACGCGATCGTGCGCCACTCGCTGGGAAGGCGCGCATTCCGCTGGAACATGGAGGCGTTGTACGCACTGGCCGGGCGCTTCACCTCGGGGGTAGCCAACGGCAGCCTGCAGCGCAGCCTGGTCTGGCTGGTACTGGCGGCGCTGGCGGCCGGCGCCGCGCCGTTCCTGTCCGGCAGCCATGCGCCGCTGGTGCTGCGCGCGCCGCAGCCGATGCCGCTGCTGGGCTGGCTGCTGTGGCTGGTACTGGTGGCCTGCGCGCTATACACGGTGCGCACGTACCGGCAGCGCCTGCTGGCGCTGATCGTGCTGGGCGGCGCGGGCCTGATGGTCAGCCTGGTGTTCGTTTTCCTGTCCGCGCCCGACCTGGCCCTCACCCAGCTGCTGGTGGAGATGGTAAGCCTCGCCTTGCTGTTGCTGGGCCTGCACTACCTGCCGCCGCGATCGCCACCCGAGCGCGCACCGCGGCGCCGGGTCCGCGACGTGGCCGTGGCGCTGGCCGCCGGCCTGGGCATCGGCCTGCTCTCCTATGCGGTCATGACCCGACCGGTGGGTGAGCCGGCGAGCCTCGAGATGCTGGCCCGCTCGCTGCCGGAGGCCTACGGCCGCAACGTGGTCAACGTCATCCTGGTGGACTTCCGCGGCTTCGACACCTTCGGTGAGATCACCGTGTTCGGGATCGCCGCGCTGATCGTGCATGCCCTGCTGCGCCGGGCGCGGCTGGCGCCGGAGAAGGTGATGGCCGGGCCGCCGGTGAAGCTGCCGGTGCCGGCCGACCTGGCCCAGCTGATGTTCCCGCTCACCCTGACCGTCTCGGTGTTCCTGTTCCTGCGCGGCCACAACGCGCCCGGCGGCGGCTTCATCGCCGGCCTGGTGCTGGCGGTGCCGCTGCTGACCCAGTACGTGATCCAGGGCGCGGCGTCGGTCGAGTCGCGCTTCGGCTTCGACTACATCCGCTGCATTGGCGTGGGCCTGATCGTGGCCGGGATCAGCGGCGCGGCCTCGCTCCTGTTCGAGGTCGAGTTCCTGACCAGCGGCCACGTCGACCTCGACGTGCCATGGGTCGGCAAGGTGCCGCTGGCCAGTGCGATCGGCTTCGACACCGGCGTCTACCTGGTGGTGTTCGGCGGGGCGATGCTGATCCTGTCCATGCTCGGCACGATCAAGCCTTCGCGCACCCGGGTCGCGCACCTAGGCGTGATCGAGCCGGGCCAGCGTTCGACCCGGACGGGAGAGATCTGATGGAGGCGTCCTGATGGAGCTGGCGATGGCGAGCGCGATCGGCATCCTCACCGCGGCCGGGGTGTACCTGCTGCTGCGCGCGCGCAGTTTCGACGTGATCCTGGGCCTGACCCTGCTCTCGTACGCGACCAACCTGCTGATCTTCGCCGGCGGCCGGCTGGTGGCGGGCAAGCCCCCGGTGCTGCGCGACGGGGTGACGCCTACCCTGTCGCACTACAGCGATCCGCTGCCGCAGGCGCTGGTGCTGACCGCGATCGTGATCGCCTTCGCCATGACCGCGGTCAGCATCGTGGTCGCCATCCGCAGCCGCGCGGACAACGACAGCGACCATGTCGACGGCAGCCGCGCCGAGCGTGAATTCCTGCTCGCCGAGCAGCGCCGGCACGAGGAAGCGCGCGAGGAAGCGCGGACCGCGGCGCAGGCGGCCGAGGCTGGCGCCAAGGCGGGTGGCGCATGACCCACCTGCCGCTGCTGCCGGTCCTGGTGCCGCTGTTCGCCGCGGCGCTGGTCCTGTTCTTCGAGAACCGCCGCTTCGGCATGGCGCCGCAGCGGATCGTGGCCTGGATCTCGATGGCGGTGATGCTGGGGGTGTCGGTGGCGCTGGCCATCGAAGCCTCCAGCGGCCGGATCCCGGTCTACCTGGTCGGCGACTGGCCGGCGCGGCTGGGCATCGTACTGATGGTGGACCGCCTCTCCGCGTTGATGCTGCTGGTCGGCCAGCTGCTCGGCGCGGCCAGCCTGCTGCACGCCTGCGCCGGCTGGGACCGGCGCGCGCCGCACTTCCACGCGTTCTTCCAGTTCCAGATGATGGGCCTCAATGGCGCCTTCCTCACCGGCGACGCGTTCAACCTGTTCGTGTTCTTCGAGGTGCTGCTGATCGCCTCCTATGGGCTGATGCTCAGCGGTGGACGCGGCGAGCGCATGCGCGCGGGGCTGCACTACGTCGCCTTCAACATCGCCGCCTCGGCATTGTTCCTGATCGCACTGGGGCTGCTGTACGGCCTGCTGGGCACGCTGAACATGGCCGAGATGGCGCTGCGCGTGGCCCAGGCCCCGCCGCAGGACCTGGCGCTGGTCCAGTCGGCGGCCGGCCTGCTGGTGGTGGTGTTCTGCGCCAAGGCCGCGCTGCTGCCCATGTACTTCTGGCTGCCGCAGACCTACACCCATGCCCCGGCGGCCGTCGCCGCGCTGTTCGCGGTGATGACCAAGGTCGGCCTGTACGCGGTATTGCGGGTGGCGATGCTGAGTTTCGGCGCGGCGGGGGCGTTGGAGGGCTTCGCCTGGCCGGCGCTGCTGGCGCTGGGCGGGGTCACGCTGACCCTGTCCGCGCTCGGCGTGCTGGCATCGCGCCAGCTGCGCTCGCTGGCCGCCTACCTGGTGCTGGGTTCGGCGGCGACGCTGTTCCTGGCCTTCGCCCTGTCCACCACCGGCACGATCGCGGCCGGGCTGTATTACCTCGTGCACAGCACGTTCGCCGGCGCGGCGCTGTTCCTGCTCGCCGACCTGATCCGCCGCCGGCGTGGCAGCGCGGGCGACCGCAAGGACCTGGTGGCCGCATTGCCGGGCCGCATGATCCCGGGCGTGCTGTTCCTGGTCACGGCGGTCTCGCTGGCCGGGCTGCCGCCGCTGTCCGGCTTCATCGGCAAGCTGCTGCTGCTCGAGGCGGTGCCGTCCGGCGCCTCCACGGCATGGGTATGGGCGCTGGTGCTGGGCAGCAGCTTCATGATGATCGTCGGCCTGGCCCGCGCCGGCACGCGCCTGTTCTGGCGCGTGGAGCCGTGGCCGGATGCCTCGCCGGAACGGCTGGCCGCCTACACCCCGCTGGACGAGATGCGCGCAGCCCCGGGCCGCCCGCTCGAGACCGCGGCCACGGTCCTGCTGCTCGCGTACGGCATCGCCATGGTGGTCGCCGCCGCGCCGCTGCTGGATTACACCCGCGCCACCGCCGCCCAGCTGCAGTCCCCCGGCGACTACGTGCAGCAGGTGCGCGCGGCGACGCCGGCGCTGAGGGAGCCCTGAGCATGGCGACGAAACGCTTCTCCGAATGGCGCAAGCGCTGGCTGCCGTCGCTGCCGCTGGCGGCGGCGGTGTTCTGCTTCTGGCTGCTGATGAACGACCAGGTCACCCGCGGCCACGTGCTCATGGCGCTGGTGCTGGCCCTGCTGATCCCGCCGTTCGCCGCGCGCCTGGACCGCGAGTTCGCCCGCATCGGCAACCTGCGCGGGGCACCGCGGATGCTGGGCATCCTGCTGCTGGACATCGTGCGGTCGAACGTCACCGTCGCCCTGCAGGTGCTCGGCCCGGAGGCGAAGATCCGCCCCGGCTTCATCTGGGTGCCGCTGGACATCGCCAACATCCACGGCATCGCCGCCTTGACCAGCATCATCACCCTGACCCCGGGCACGGTGTCGTCGGCGCTGTCCGACGACCGCCGCTACCTGCTGGTGCACGTGCTCAACCTGGACGACGCCGACCGGGTGGTGCGCCAGATCAAGACCCGCTACGAGGCGCCGCTGATGGAGATCTTCCCGTGACCCCGCACGCGCTGGTGGCCTGGGCCGTGGTCGGCTCGATGCACGTGGTCGGCGTGGCGCTGCTGCTGGCGCTGTACCGGCTGTTGAAGGGACCCAGCGTCCCCGACCGGATCCTCGCCCTGGACACCATGTTCGTGTGCGCCATCGCCCTGCTGGTGCTGTTCGGCATGCACCTGGGCACGGCGGTGTACTTCGAGGCCGCGCTGGTCATCGCCATGCTCGGCTTCGTCGGCACGGTGGTGCTGAGCAAGTACGTGATGCGCCGGGACATCGTCGAATGAGCTGGCTGGTCGCCATCGCGCTGGTGCTGCTGCTGGCCTCCAGCTGCTTCTTCATCCTGGTCGGATCGCTCGGCCTGGTGAAGCTGTCGGAGTTCTTCAAGCGCCTGCACGCACCGACCAAGGCCAGCACGCTGGGCGTCGGCTGCGTGCTGCTGGCCTCGGTCGGCTACCACTGGTTCGCCGACACGGATCCGCAGCCGCGCGAACTGCTGATCACCGCGTTCCTGTTCATCACCGCGCCGATCAGCGCGCACCTGATGGCCAAGGCCGCGCTGTCGCTGCACATGGCCGAGCCGCCGCGGCAGCCGCGGATGGATGCGGAGAAGGACGAGGACGCAGGCTCTTTGTAGGAGCCCATCCTCATGGGCGACCCGACACCGTCGGCACAGGCGACGGAACCGTAGTCCCGACGCCCGTGTCGCCGGTGAATCGGCTCCTACAGGAACAGCAGCAGTTCCAGCACCACCCAGGCCAGGAAGGCCAGGCAGAGGATGCCGCCTTCCTGCTGGCTGATCCGGCGGCCGCTGCGCAGCAGCGGATAGACCAGCAGGGTCAGCACCAGCACCGCCGGCAGCTCGAACCGGACGAACGAGGCAGGCAGCGCCAGCGGCTGCAGCACCGCCATGCCGCCGACGATCGCCAGCAGGTTGAACAGGCTCGAGCCGATGACGTGGCCGGCGACCATGTCGCCCTGCCCGCGCCGCGCCGCGGCGATCGCGGCCGCGACCTCCGGCAGCGCCGTGCCGATGGCCACCGGCAGCAGGCCGGCCATCAGCGGAGTCATGCCGAGCGCCTGGCCGAGGCCGAGGCCGCCGTCGACCACCCAGCGCGCGCCGAACCACAGCAGCGCGATCGCGATGGCGAGCCGGAACAGGTTCAGACCCAGCCCGGTGCGGGTGGTGGCGAAGGCGGCGATCTCCGCCTGCACTTCGTCCGCCTCGCGGCGTCCCTGCCGCAACAGGAACGCGGTGCTGGCGACGAAGCCCAGCAGCAGCACTGCCCCCTCGATGCGGTTGACGTAGCCGTCGAGCCCGAACGCCATCAGCGCGAACGTGGCCACCGCCAGCAGCACCAGCAGCGGGACGCCCATGCGGGCGCGCAGCAGCAGCGGCGCCGCCAGCGCGGCCAGGCCCAGGGTCAGGCCGAGGTTGACCACGTTGCTGCCGACGGCGTTGCCGAGGGCCAGGTGCGATTGCCCCTCGAACACCGCGCGTGCGTTGACCGCCAGCTCCGGCACCGACGTGCCGAACGCGACCAGCAGGAGCCCGGCCACGAATGGCCGCACGCCCAGGTGCTGGGCCAAGCCAGACACCCCCTTGACCACCGAATCCCCACCCAGCGCCAGCAGCAGCAGGCCGAGCGCGAACAGTCCCAACGCTTCCGCCATCGCCATACCCTCCCGAGTCCCGCGCTGATTCTATGCCGGCACCAGGCCGCCGCGGGCAGGATCAGCCGCAGCCTTCGACGTAGTCGACCTGCGGCGGCAGGCCGATGCGCCATTCCTCGACCCGGCCCTGCGCGTCGGTCTCGAACAGCAGCACCGCCTCGCTGCCGTCGCGGGTCACCCGCAGGTACTTCGCCCCGTCCACGTACTTGTGCGGGCGCTCCTCGATCCGCCCCGGGTACATTGCTGCGATCTCGCTGGCGGCCATGCCGATGCGCCCGCCGCCCGGCGCGGTGGCGGCCGGATCGTCCACGTCCACGCGCACGAAGCGGCCGCCCTCGACCATGAAGCCGGTGCCGTAACCGTGCGCCGGCCGCGGTTGCGGGAACAGGTAGTGGCACGCGTCCGCGTCGCCCTGCGCCTCGCCGCCGCCCTCCAGCGGCCCACCCCACGCCAGCCGCAACGCCTGCGCGTCGCTGCCGAACGGCACCGGGCCGAACCCGGAGAAGTCGGCGGCCAACGGCGCCAGCGCCCTGGCCGCGCCGGGCACGGTGGCCGGGGGCACCTCTTCCTGCGGCGCATCCAGGGCCGGATCCACCCCGGCCTCGTGCGCGGCGGCCGATTGCGCCGCGTCGCCCGGCGCCTGCGCGCACGAGACCAGCAGCAATGCGAAGGTCAGGAGGCAGGCATCGAGCATCCTGGACGACATCGGTTTCCCCTGCGTGGACGACGGCGGCGAGGTTGGCAGGCGCTGCGTCAACGCCGGGCGAAGGCTCCGGCAAGCGCGCGCCTGTTCCGGGCGCGCCTCGACGGCACGGCCGTGGGCGGCAGGGTGCCTGCGTGCCGGACGCCCTTCCCGCGCGGTCCGGCCGTTACGCCGGTGGCTGGAAGTTGCGCCGCAGGCCGGCCCAGCAGGCCTGGTAAGCGCGCTGCCGGTGCCCGGCCGCCAGTGCCTGGGCGCAAGGCCGGATCACCGCGCGGGTCTCGAACATGAAGGCCATGGTGTCGGCGATCACGTCGGGCCGGGACAGGTCGGCGGCCGACGCCTTGTCGAAGGTGGCCGCGTCCGGGCCGTGCCCGCTCATGCAGTTGTGCAGCGATGCCCCGCCGGGCAGGAAGCCTTCGGCCTTGGCGTCATAGGCGCCGTGGACCAGGCCCATGAACTCGCTGGCCACGTTGCGGTGGAACCAGGGCGGCCGGAAGGTGTGCTGCGCCACCAGCCAGCGCGGCGGGAAGATCGCGAAGTCGACGTTGGCCGTGCCCGGGGTGTCGCTGGGCGCGGTGAGCACGGTGAAGATCGACGGATCGGGGTGGTCGAAGCTGATCGAGCCGATCGCATTGAATCGGCGCAGGTCGTAGCGGTACGGCGCGTAGTTGCCGTGCCAGGCGACCACGTCCAGCGGGCTGTGGCCGATGTCGGCGCGCCACAGGTGCCCCTGGAACTTCGCCACCAGCTCGAACCGGCCCTCGACATCCTCGTAGGCCGCCACCGGCGTCTCGAAATCGCGCGGGTTGGCCAGGCCATTGGCGCCGATCGGTCCCAGCTCCGGGAGCCGCAACGGCGCGCCGAAGTTCTCCAGCACGTAACCGCGCGAGGGGCCATCGGGCAGTTCGACGCGGAAGCGGATCCCGCGCGGCACCACCGCTACCTGCTGCGGCTCGACGTCCAGCACGCCGAGCTCGGTGGCGATGCGCAGCCGGCCCAGCTGCGGCACCAGCAACAGCTCGCCATCGGCGTCGTAGAAGAAGCGGCCAGCCATGTCGCGGTCGGCGGCGTACAGGTGGATGCCCACGCCCTGCTGCGCGGCCGGCGACCCGTTGCCCGCCATCGTGTACAGGCCTTCGACGAAATCGACGGAGGTGGATGGCAGCGGCAGCGGATCCCAGCGCAACTGGTCCGGCGTCACCGGGCCGTCGCCGAAGTCGTTGTGGAACCGCGGCTGCGCGAACGGGGAGAAGGTCCCGTGCATCGCCGCCGGCCGGATCCGGTAAAGCCAGCTGCGCCGGTTCTGCCCGCGCGGCGCGGTGAACGCACTGCCGGACAGCTGCTCGGCGTACAGCCCGTGGGCCACGCGCTGCGGCGAGTTCTGCCCGACCGGCAGCGTGCCGGGCAGCGCTTCGGTGGCGAATTCGTTGCCGAAGCCGGTCATGTAGGCGGAACGGTCGGTGCTCATCTCGATCTCGTCCTTGCGGTGGGGGCGCACCCGGCGCGCGCCCGGCCCTCCCGCCGTCGCACGCCGGGCCACCGGCCGGGTCAGAGCACGCCGCGGCGCATCTGGTCGCGTTCGATGCTTTCGAACAGGGCCTGGAAGTTGCCTTCGCCGAACCCTTCGTTGCCCTTGCGCTGGATGATCTCGAAGAAGATCGGGCCGATCGCGTTCTGGGTGAAGATCTGCAGCAGCTTGCGCTGCTTCGTCTCCGGGTCGGCGTCGATCAGGATCTTGTTGCGGCGCAGCCGCTCCACGTCCTCGCCATTGTCCGGGATGCGCTGGTCGATCACGTCGAAGTAGGTGTCGGGCGTGTCGAGGAACTCGACCCCGGCCTCGCGCATCTTCTCCACCGTCACGTAGATGTCGTCGGTGAAGCAGGCGATGTGCTGGATGCCTTCGCCGCCGTAGGCATCGAGGTATTCGTTGATCTGCGACTTCGGGTCGGAAGATTCGTTGAGGGGGATCCGGACCATGCCGTCGGGCGCGGTCATCGCCTTGGACAGCAGGCCGGTCTTGGCGCCCTTGATGTCGAAGTAGCGGATCTCGCGGAAGTTGAACAGCCGCTCGTAGTAATCGGCCCACTTGGCCATGTTGCCGTGGTACAGGTTGTGGGTCAGGTGGTCGATGAAGGTCAGGCCGAAACCCTTGGGCATCAGCTCCACGCCCGGCAGGTATTCGTAGTCCGGGTCATGGATGGTGCCCTTGTCGTCGTAACGGTCGACGATGTAGAGCATGCAGTCGCCGATCCCCTTGATCACCGGCGCGGCCACCGCCTTGCTCAGTTCGTCGCGAGCGTCGAAAGCCTCGGCGCCGTTCTTCAGCGCCTGGGTGCGCGCCCAGTCGGCGAGCTTCTTCACCCGGATGGCGAAGCCGCAGGCGCTGGGTCCGTGCTGCTGCGCGAAGCGCGCGGCGAAGGAGTCGGGATCCTCGTTGATCAGGAACGTGCAGTCGCCCTGGCGGTAGGTGCTGATCGGACGCGTCTTGTGTCGCGCGACCTGGACGAAGCCGAGCTTGCGGAAATAGTCGTGCAACTGCTGCGCCTGCCCGGCCGGGGCGGCGAATTCGACGAATTCGAAGCCGTCGATACCCATCGGGTTCTCAAACTGGCTCACGGCCATGCCGGCGTTGGCGGGCGACGTGCTGGGGAGGGCTTGCGATTGCGCGCTCATGATGGCTTCCTGAACACCCGCGGGGGAGCGGTCCGTTTCGACCCCCTTTTATAGTTACTCCTGCAACCATAAGCAAGGTGTCCTGCCGCAATGACCGTTCCGAACGCTTCCGACGCCACCGGTGCCGCGCCTGCCGCGGATGCCACTCGCCACGCCCAGCTGGAGCTGGAGAACTTCCTGCCCTATCGCCTGAGCGTGCTCTCCAACCGGGTCAGCCAGACCATCGCCGACCTCTACCAGAAGCGGTTCGGGCTGGCGATCACCGAATGGCGGGTGATGGCGGTCCTGGGCCGTTTCCCCGACCTGTCCGCCAACGAGGTCGCCGACCGCACCGCGATGGACAAGGTGGCCGTCAGCCGCGCGGTGGCGCGCCTGCTGGAGCGGAGCCTGATCAAACGCGAGATCCACAGCGACGACCGACGCCGTTCGGTACTGGCGCTGTCGGAGGTGGGGTACTCGGTCTACGACGAGATCGCGCCGATGGCGCTGGGCTGCGAGCAACGGCTGGTCGCCACCCTCGACGACGAGGAGAAGGCCATGCTCGACCGCCTGCTGCGCAAGCTCTCCGGCCCGGGCCTGGCGGCCCTGCGCGACGGCGGCTGACGCCCGCCGCCGTAGTCCGGGGATTCACCGAAAGGGTTGAGGGACCAGGACGGGCGCGTTGCCACGCGCCCCGTCCATGCAGGCCGGCGCTCCGCCCGCCTGTCGCCGATCAGGGCTGCGCGGGCGCCTCCGGCGGCGCCCACTCCTCCAGGAATGCCTCGATCCGGCGCCGGTCCGGCTTGCCCTTGCGCAGCAGGTCGTGGCCTGACTGCGCGTGCAGGACCTGGCCGTCGGCATCCAGCACCAGCAGGTGCGGTGCGTGGGCCTCGGCGCTGCCCGGGTAGGCGGCCAGGAACGCGACGTTGCCCGGCGCGCTGCGATCGACCTTGACCCAGATGAAGCCGGCGTCGCGCCGGTGGCGCAACGGGGCTTCGCCCTCGATGCGCTCGTCGAGCACCGCGCACTCGGCGCAGGCCGCGTCGCCCAGTTCCAGCACGATGCGCTTGCCGCCGCGCTTGGCTTCGACTTTCGCCGTCTCCAGGTCGTTGGCGGCGCTGCGGTTCGGGTCGAACGACGCGCCGAGCGCGGCGATCGCGGCGATGTCGGCCGCCGCGCGCGTGTTGCCGGAGGCGACCGGCTCGCGGACGTCGGCCACCGGCGGCTTCTGCGGAGTGGTGTCCACCGGCAGCGGCGGCCCGGACGTCGCCGGCGGCTCCTGCCCGCTGCATGCGGACAGGAGCGCCACCACCAGCAGCGCCAGCGCGGAAGCCATGCCGATACCGCCACGCAGGTCCGCCATCCTCACTTGACCCCGTGCATGAGCCGGTTGACCAGCGGCGCCAGCAGGAACAGCAGCACGCCCGAGCCCAGCAGCGCCCAGAAGCCGAAGGTGTAGCCGGCATGCGCCGAGGCCACGGTCATGCCGCCCTCGCCGCTGACGCTGGAGGCGAAGATGCCCGAGAGGTTGTTGCCGATGGCGATCGACAGGAACCAGCCGCCCATCGCCAGGCCGGTCAGGCGCACCGGCGCCAGCTTGGTGGTCATCGACAGGCCGATCGGCGACAGGCACAGCTCGCCCACCGACTGGATCACGTAGACCATGAACAGGGTCCAGAACGGGATCTTCAGCGACTGCGGGTCGACCAGGCTGGACAGGGCGAACATCAGCAGCAGGAACGCCAGGCCGTTGAAGATCAGGCCCAGGCCGAACTTGCGCGGGATCGAGGGGTTCTTCGAGCCCATCTTCACCCAGATCCAGGCCATGAGCGGCGCCAGGGTGATGATCGCGATCGAGTTCACCGACTGGAACCAGCCGACCGGGAACTCCCAGCCCCACAGGTCGCGGTTCACGATGTTCTGGGCGAGGAAGTTGAACGAGCTGCCGGCCTGCTCGAAGAACATCCAGAACAGCACGTTGAAGCCGAAGATGATCAGCATGGCGATCACCATGTCGCGCTGCACCGCACCCTCGCGCATGCCCTCCACCAGCAGCATCAGCGCCGGCGCCACGAACAGCGCGATCAGGATCCAGTTCAGGACCCCGGCATCGATGGTCAGCAGGAAGTAGAACCCGGGCACCGCCAGCATCGCGCCGAGCACCACCAGCAGCAGCCGGCCGGTGCCGGCCATCGCGCCGGTAGCCGCGCCGATGCCCTTGAGCTGGCCGCGGCCGAACCAGAACCACACCAGGCTCAGCACCATGCCGATGCCCGAGGCGATGAACACGACCTTGTACGACGGCATCTCCGGCGTGCCGAACACCTTGTCGGCGAGCAGGCCGGTCAGGATCGGGGCGATGAACGCGCCCAGGTTGATGCCCATGTAGAAGATGGTGAAGCCCGAGTCGCGGCGGCCGTCGCCGGTGGCGTAGAGCTTGCCGACCACGGTGGAGATGATCGGCTTGAACATGCCGTTGCCGACGATCACCGTGGCCAGGCCGAGCTTGAGCATCGCCTCGCTGGGCAGGGTGATCAGGAACAGGCCGGCGGCCATGAACGCCGCGCCGACCAGGATCGATCGCTGGTAGCCGATCAGCTTGTCGGCGACGTAGCCGCCGAAGATCGCCGCGGCGTAGACCAGCGCCAGGTAGGCACCGTAGAGCATGCTCGCCGGCGCCTCGCCGGCACTGTCGCCGCCGTGGAACTGGGCGACGATGTACAGGGCCAGGGCCCAGCGCATGCCGTAGAAGGCGAAGCGCTCCCAGAACTCGGTCATGAACAGCATCCACAGCGGACGCGGATGGCCCATGACCTGGGCGAACTCGGGCAGGGTGGGCGGCGGCGCGGGCGGGGCCGCGACCTTGGGCTCGACGACGTCGGCGCTCATGAAGATCCTTGCGTACTGATGGGATACAAAGGGGCGTCGCCCCCGGAGTGGGCCGAGAATCACCGACGACGGCGCCGGGCGTCAATGCGAGTGCGCCGCGCACCCCGCCCCCGCAAGCCGGTTTTTTCCTTGCATGGCGGCCACTTGCGTCCGCAACGAACGGCCGCCTCTGGGTCTCCGGCCGGCCCATGGGCGGGCGGGCCAGCCCCGGGCGGGCCCCTGCGGGGCGCGATCGGATGCCCGGCTCAGCCCGGACCGATGCTGGTCCGCACCTCGAACAGCTCGGGGAAGAAGGTCAGCTCCAGCGCGTCCTTGAGGAAGCCCACGCCGCTGGATCCGCCGGTGCCGCGCTTGAAGCCGATGATCCGCATGACCGTGCGCATGTGCCGGAAGCGCCAGAGCTGGAACTGGGTCTCCAGGTCGACCAGGTCCTCGCACAGGGAGTACTCGCGCCAGTAGCGGTCGGTGTCCTCGTAGATCCGCTCGAACACCGGCCGCAGCACCGGGTCGGAGACGTGGGCGGTGGTCCAGTCGCGGTCCGGCGCCAGGTATTCGCCCGGGATCGGGTGGCCGAAGCGGGCCAGGTAGCGCAGGAATTCCTCGTACAGGCTGGGCAGCTCCAGCTCGGCGCGCAGCACCGCCTGGCCGTCCGGATCGTGGGCGAACACCTTGACCATGCCGGCGTTCTTGTTGCCCAGCAGGAATTCCACCGCCCGGTACTGCAGCGACTGGAAGCCCGACGAGGGCCCCAGCAGGTGGCGGAAGCCCATGTACTCGGACGGCGTCAGGGTCTCCAGCACCGACCACTGTTCGGTCAGCTGGCGCAGCACCTGCTTGCTGCGCGCCAGCACCTTGCGGCACTGCCAGACCTGGTCGGCCTTGAGGAATTCGCGCGCGGCATGCAGTTCGTGCATCAGCAGCTTCAGCCACAGCTCCGAGACCTGGTGCTGGACGATGAACAGCATCTCGTCGTGGTGCGGCGGGTCGGACAGCGGCTGCTGCGCCGAGAGCAGGCGCTCCAGGTGCAGGTAACCGGCATAGGTCATCCGCCCCTGCAGGTCGGTGTGGATGCCCGGTTCGAGCGGACGCTGGTTCTTGTCGAGGGTCATCGGCAGGTGGCGGGGACACGGGGGGCCGCAAGGGTAACCCAGCGTGGCCGGGGGGCGTCTGGCCACCGCTGTCATGCGTCCGCCCCTGGCTGAACGACCCGGCGCAAGTATGTGGAAAACAAGCGTTGTTGCGCTGCACGGCGGGTTTTCTCCGGGCATTCCGTACCATATGCAACTTTCCTGCACCGCATTCGGGCCCACGCCCGCACACGCAATGACCCAAGCCGCAAGCTTCCAGATCGACTACCTGCAATACCTGGGCGCGGACGGGCGACCGGTCCGCGAGTTCCCCGCCGCGCTGCGCGATCCGGCCACGCTGGTGCCGCTGTTCAAGCAGATGCTGTTCGTGCGCGCCTTCGACACCAAGGCGATCGCCCTGCAGCGCACCGGCAAGCTCGGCACCTACGCGCCCTGCCTGGGCCACGAGGCCACCCACGTCGGCATCGGCGCGGCGATGGCCGAGGGCGACGTCTACGCGCCCAGCTACCGCGAGTACGGCGTGCTGTTCATGCGCGGCGTGCGCCCGCGCGAGGTGTTGCTGTACTGGGGCGGCGACGAGCGCGGCAACGACTTCCAGGAAGGCGGCGCGCGCCACGATTTCCCGTTCTGCGTGCCGATCTCGACCCAGTGCCTGCACGCGGCCGGCGCGGCGCTGGCGTTCAAGCTGCGCGGCGAGCCGCACATGGCGGTCGCCACCTGCGGCGACGGCGGCACCTCCAAGACCGATTTCTACGCCGCGCTGAACTCGGCCGGCGCCTACGAGCTGCCGCTGGTGCTGGGCGTGGTCAACAACGGCTGGGCGATCTCGGTGCCGCGTTCGGCGCAAACCGGCGCGCAGACCCTGGCGCAGAAGGGCATCGCCGGCGGCCTGTTCTGCCTGCAGGTGGACGGCAACGACCTGGTCGCCGTGCTCGAGGCGATGCGCATCGCCAGCGAACGCGCGCGCAGCGGCCAGGGCGGCAGCGTGATCGAGTTCATGACCTACCGCCTGTCCGACCACACCACCGCCGACGACGCGCGCCGCTACCGCGACGACGCCGAGGTCAAGGCTGCGTGGGAACGCGAGCCGATGACCCGCCTGCGGACCTGGCTGACCGCGCAGGGCGCGTGGAGCGAGGCCGAGGAAGCGGCCTGGAAGCAGGAATGCGACCGCCTGGTGAACATCGAGGTCGACGCGTACCTGGCCACGCCGGTACAGCCGGTGGAGGCGATGTTCGACTACCTTTACGCCGATCCGCCGCCGGAGCTGCTGGCCCAGCGCGCGGCCGCGGTGGCCCTGGAGCAGCGCCATGGATGACATCCGTTCGCCCTCGCGCGACGCCCACAACGCCGCCCACGGCGATGCCGCCGCATCGAACGACGCCATCCGCGGAGGACAGCCGATGACCGCGACCCCGACCGCCGCTCCGATCACCCTCATCGAAGCGATCACCCAGGCCCTGGCCTGGGAGCTGGAACACGATCCGTCGGTGCTGGTCCTGGGCGAGGACGTGGGCGTGAACGGCGGCGTGTTCCGCGCCACCGCCGGCCTGCAGCAGACCTTCGGCGCGCAGCGCGTGCTGGACACCCCGCTGGACGAGACCACCATCGCCGGCCTGTCGGTCGGCCTGGCCGCGCAGGGCATGAAGCCGGTGGCCGAGGCGCAGTTCGACGGCTTCGTCTACCCGATGGTCGACCACCTGATCTGCCATGCCGCGCGCCTGCGCAACCGCACCCGCGGCCGCATGCACTGCCCGATGGTGCTGCGCGTGCCGTGGGGCGGCGGGATCCGCGCGCCCGAGCACCACAGCGAGGCCAACGAGGCGATCTTCACCAACGTGCCGGGCCTGCGCGTGGTCATGCCATCCTCGCCGCAGCGCGCCTACGGCCTGCTGCTGGCCGCGATCCGCGACCCGGATCCGGTGATCTACATGGAGCCCAAGCGGCTCTACCGCCAGTACAAGGAACTGGTCGCCAACGACGGCGAAGCCCTGCCGCTGGACGTGTGCTTCGTCCTGCGCGAAGGCACCGACGTGACCCTGGTCGCGTGGGGCGCGCAGGTGAAGGAGGCGCTGGAGGCGGCCGACGCGCTGGCGAAGGACGGCATCAGCGCCGAGGTGGTGGACGTGGCCACCCTGCGCCCGCTGGACTTCGACACCATCGCCGAATCGGTCTCGCGCACCGGCCGCTGCGTGATCGTGCAGGAAGCCCCGCGCACCGCCGGTTTCGGCGCCGAGATCGCCGCGCGCCTGGCCGAGCAGTCGATGTACGACCTGCTCGCGCCGGTCGAGCGCGTCACCGGCTGGGATACGCACATCCCGCTGTTCCGCCTGGAGATGAAGTACCTGCCCAGCGTGGAGCGTATCGTGGCCGCTGCCCGGCGCGCGGTGGCGCACGGCTGAATCGCGGCGCCGCGCGCGATGCCGCGGCGCCGCTCGCCCGACTTTCCGGCGTGGCCCGCGGCCGCGCCCGCTATGACCTGCCAGGAACAACCGCATGAGCCAGAGCAAGACCTTCCACCTGCCCGACCTGGGCGAGGGGCTCCCGGACGCCACCATCGTCGAGTGGTACGTCAAGGAGGGCGATGTCGCCCGCCTGGATGAGCCGCTGGTGTCAATGGAAACGGCCAAGGCCGTGGTCGAGGTGCCCTCGCCGGTCTCGGGCAAGGTGCTCAAGCTCGCCGGTGCGGCCGGCGACGTGATCGCCACCGGCGCGATGCTGGCGGTGTTCGAGCCCGACCCGAACCTGCCGCAGCGCGCCGAAGGCCAGGACACCGGCCACCACCACGGCGCTGGCCACGCCGCGCCGGCCAAGGCCGCGGCCAGCGACGACGGCGGCGAACTGCCGACGCAGCCGGCGCCGTCCGAGGCGCGCGGCGGCGACGCCGGCACCGTGGTCGGCGCGATGCAGTCCTCCGATGCCGTGCACAGCGAGACGGCGATCTCCGTCGGGGGCGTGAAGGCGATGCCGGCGGTGCGCGCGCTGGCGAAGAAGCTCGGCGTCGACCTGGCGCGCGTGCGCGCCACCGGCGCCGACGGCACCGTCAGCCTGGCCGACGTGAAGAACGCGGCCGCCTCGCCCTCCAGCCTGCTTCCCGCCGCTCCCGGCGGCACGGGCCCGGCAGCGGCCGCTGCACAGTCCCCGGCCGCGGCGGCGTCGCGCGGCGTCAGCCGCGGCGAAGAGCCGCAGCGCACCCCGATGTCCGCCGCCGGCAAGCCGATGCGCACCCGCCCGCCGGGCGCGGAGACCGCTGCCGCCAGCGGCCAGCCCGAGCAGCTCAAGGGCGTGCGCCGCAACATGGCCCGGGTCATGGCCGATGCGCACAGCAAGGTGGTACCGACCACGCTGGTCGACGATGCCGACCTGCACGGCTGGATCGGCAAGCAGGACATCACCGCGCGCCTGGTCCGCGCGATCACGGTCGCCTGCAAGACGGTGCCCGCGCTCAACGCCTGGTTCGATGGCGACGCGCTGGCGGTGACGCGCCACCCGCACGTGGACGTGGGCATCGCGGTGGACACCGACGACGGCCTGTTCGTGCCGGCCCTGCGCAACGCCGACATGCTCGATGCACGCGGCATCCGCGAGGGCATCAACCGCCTGCGCCTGCAGGTGGAGGAACGCTCCATCGCCGCCAGCGAGCTGTCGGGCTACACCATCTCGCTGTCCAACTTCGGCATGTTCGCCGGCCGCTACGCCACGCCGGTCGTGGTCCCGCCGTGCGTGGCGATCGTCGGTGCCGGCAAGCTCAGCCACGACGTGGTGGCGGTGATCGGCGGCATCGAGGTCCACCGCCGCCTGCCGATCTCCCTGACCTTCGACCACCGCGCCGCCACCGGCGGCGAGGCCGCGCGCTTCCTCAAGGCGCTGCTCGACGACATGGCGCTGCCGCAGTAAGCAAGGCCGGAGGCGCCATGGAGCGCCCTTCCGTAGGAGCCCATCCTCATGGGCGACACGGGCGTCGGTAGTACGAGTGAGTCGCCCGTGCCGACGACGTCGGGTCGCCCATGAGGACGGGCTCCTACAAGGAGGCCGCCGCCGTCACATGCGTTGCGACGGTGGCGGCGTACCGTTGGAATCCCCTTTCGACGGAGCAGCGCCATGCCACACCACAGTCGCCTGAGCACCCTGGTCCTCGACTGCAAGGTCGACGACCTCGCCGCATCGACCGAGTTCTGGAGCCAGGCCCTGGGCAAGCCGGTCGCCAGCCCGGACCAGGACGGCGACGGCAGGTACGCCGAACTGGAAACCGCCGAGGACGAGCCGATCATCCTGCTGCAGAAGGTCGGGCACGATGCGCGGGTGCACCTGGACATCGAGACCGACGACGTCGAGGCCGAAGCCGAACGGCTGGTCGCGCTGGGGGCGAAGAAGATCGCCTTCATCAAGCGCTGGTGGGTGATGGAAGCACCCAGCGGCCATCGCTTCTGCGTGGTGCGGCAGCAGCGCAAGCCGTTCGGGCCGCACGCCAACCGCTGGGAGTGACGACGCGCGGCGGATCCACCCTGCCGCCGCGGTTGTTGTAGGAGCCCATCTTCATGGGCGACCCGAGATCGTCGGCACAGGCGACCTCCTCGTCACCCCGACACCCGTGTCGCCCATGAGGATGGGCTCCTACAGCCGCGAACGCTCCAGCCAGGTTTCCAGGCCCTGGGCGTTGAGCTCGATGTCCATCGCCAGCAGCTGCAACACCGCTGCGTCGTCCAGGGCGACGCCATGCGCGCGGGCGCGCTCGAGGTAGTACTCCGACAGCGCGGCCACCAGCGCGCGGTGGCGATCCGGCTGCCCATCGCAGGCCTGCGCCAGCGAGACCATCGCATCGATCTGCTCGTGCATCTCCGCGGCCAGCCGGGCCACCTCCCCGACGCGACCGTAGTGGGTCAGGTACAGGGCCTGCGGCGACTGCGCCATCATCCGCTCGATCGACGCCTGCATCGCCTCGGGCTCGAACTGCACCGGCGAGGACGTGGGCAGGATGAAGGCACCGTGCGCGCCGTCCAGTTCGCGGTACGAAAGGCCGAAGGTGTCGCCGGTGAACCAGCTGCGGCTGCGCGCGTCCCACACGCACTGGTGGTGGCGCGCGTGGCCGGGCGTGTCGATGCAACGTAGCGCCCTGCCCGCCAGGCCGACCTCGTGGCCATCGGCGGCCACCACCACCCGCCCGGACGGCACCGGCACCAGCTCGCCGTAATGCCGGGCGAATTCGGCTTCGCCGTACACGGCGGTCGCCCCGGCGACCAGTCGCGCCGGATCGACCATGTGCGGCGCCGCGCGCGGATGCGCGACCAGCCGCGCGTTCGGCAGGTGCCGCATCAGGGTGCCGGCGCCGCCGGCGTGGTCGAGGTGGACGTGGGTCAGGATCAGCCAGTCGACGTCGGCGGGCGCGAGGCCGGCCTGCGCCAGCGCCGCCAGCAGAACCGGCACGCTGTGGTTGGTGCCGCAATCGATGAACGCGCCCCGCCCCGCCTCCACCACCAGGTACGCCGCGTCGAAGCCGGGCCGCACGTAGCCGGTGTCGATGGTGTGGATGCCGTGTTCGGGCATGTCGGCCTCCTTGCTGGCTGTCTTCCGTGGCGCGGGACCATCCTAGTCAGGGCAGGCCGTGCCTGCGATCCGGCTTTGGTCGTAGACCGGACGCCCCCATTTGTAGGAGCCGATTCATCGGCGACACGGGCATCGGGGTGACGAAGATGTCGCCTGCGCCGGCGGCGTCGGGTCGCCGATGAACCGGCTCCTACATGGGCCCTTGGCGCCACGCATCCATCAACCGCATGCGCAGGGGAATCGCCAGCGCCAGCACCGCCAGGAACGCGCCGTAGGCGTACAGCACCGCGAGCACCTGGCGCCAGATCGGCCCGCTGCGTGCGTCGGCCACGCCTTCGCTGTAGCCCCAGAGCATGCCGGCGATGCTCAAAACCAGCGCCAGCATCAGCACCGCGGTGTCGAATACGCGCCGCGCCAGCGGCCGAGGCGTGCGCGGGTACACCCAGTACAGGACGCCCAGCAACGCGAACCAGGGCAGGAACAGCAGCAGGGACAGCCAGGCCATCAGCGTCGCGCCCTCACGCCTCGGCCTCCGCCAGCTGCCGCAGCGCATCGAGTACCTCGTCCACGCCGGCCAGGCCCTCGCCGAGCGTGCCGATCCTCTCGCCCAGCAGGCCGACCGCGCGCAGCTCCATCTCGTGCAGCGCGTTCAGGCCCTCGCGCCTGAGCCGGGCGATCACCTCGCCGGCTTCGCGCGGCGACTGGTGGCCATCGCCCTGCAGCAGCAGGCGCCCGTCTGCATCCACCAGCTTGAAATGGAAGCGGCCGTCGGCTTCGCGGTACTGCTTGATCTGCGGAAGCCTGGCGGCGGCCGCCTTCTTCGCACGGGTACCGGCTGCAGCCGCCCGGAACGGGCCCAGGCCGACGGCGCGCTGCAGGCCGTCGAGCAGCGGCACCGTGATGTCGCGCGCCTTGCGTGCGCCTTCCTGCAGGATTTCCTCCAGCTGCGCCGGCCTGGCGATCAACTGCGCGTACTGCTCGCGCATCGGCGCCACCGACTCGTCGACCAGCGCGAACAGCCGCTGCTTGGCGTCGCCCCAGCCGATGCCATCGGCGAAGGCATGGCGCATCTCTTCGGCCTGCGCCGGCGTGGCAAAGGCCTGGTAAAGCTGGAACAGGGCCGAGCCCTCGGTGTCCTTGGCTTCGCCGGGCGCGCGCGAGTCGGTCACGATCGACATCACCAGCTTCTTCAGTTCGGCCGGCGGCGCGAACAGCGGGATCGTGTTGTCGTAGCTCTTGGACATCTTGCGCCCGTCCAGGCCGGGCAGCGTGGCCACGTTCTCGTCGATCTGCACCTCCGGCAGCACCAGCGGCTCGCCGGTGTTGCCCGTGGCCTGGCGCCAGGCCTCGCCGTAGAGGTGGTTGAAGCGTTGGCCGATATCGCGCGCCATCTCGATGTGCTGGATCTGGTCGCGACCCACCGGCACCTTGTGCGCGCCGAAGGCCAGGATGTCGGCGGCCATCAGCACCGGGTACATGTACAGGCCGGCGTTGACGCCCGCGTCGGGGTCTTCGCCGGCGGCGACGTTCTTGTCCACCGCCGCCTTGTATGCGTGCGCGCGGTTGAGCAGGCCCTTGGCCGCCACGCAGGTCAGCAGCCAGGTGAGCTGGGGGATCTCGACGATGTCCGACTGCCGGTAGAAGGTCACCTTCCGCGGATCCAGGCCGCAGGCCAGCCAGGTCGCGGCGATCTCCTGGCGCGAGCGGGCGACGCGTTGCGGATCGTCGGCCTTGATCAGCGCGTGGTAGTCGGCCAGGAAGAAGAAGCTCTCCACCCCGGGCGCGCGACTGGCGACGATCGCCGGCCGGATGGCGCCGGCGTAGTTGCCCAGGTGCGGGGTACCGGTGGTGGTGATGCCGGTGAGGACTCGGACGGTCATGGCGGATGCGCGGTTGAGACCGGTCGATTCTACCTTGGACGGCCGTCGGGTCCGGCGACAAACGAAGAAAACCCCATTGCCGCCCGTGGCGCGTTCATCGCAGGCAACCTCCCAGCGGCCACTGCCATGACCACCCCGAGCAACGCGATCGCGACCGCATTGGCGTCTTTCGCACGGTTTCTCCTGCTGGCGCTGGCGATGACCGCGCCGGCACACGCCCACCGGCCCGACCCCTCGCCGGCGCTGGTGGAACTGGAAATCGTCGACCGCGGCAGCGGCCGGCGCCTGCAGTCCTGGCACCACCAGGGCCAGGCGTGGGTGGCCGGCGAGCCTGGCCGGCCCTACGCGATCGGCCTGCGCAACCTCACCGGCAGCCGCGTACTGGTGGTGCTGTCGGTCGACGGGCTCAACGCCATCGACGGGCGCTCGGCAGCCTTCGGCCAGGCCGGTTACGTGCTTGGCCCCTGGCAGGCGCTGGAGGTCACCGGCTGGCGCAAGTCGCTCGGCACCGTGGCCCGGTTCGTGTTCGACGACCCGGCGCGCAGCTACGCCGCGAGGACCGGCCGTCCGGCGAACATCGGCGTGATCGGCGTGGCCGTGTTCCGCGAGCATGCGCCCACCTATCTGCCTCCCCCGATCGCCATCGGCAGCGCCCGCGAAGCGCATGACAGCGAACCATCGAACGGCCGTCAGGCCAGGGCGATCCAGCGGACGACCGATGGCGTCCACGGCCCGCATCGCGACGGCGTGCATTCCGAGGCCCGTGCCATCGCATCGGGCGCGCCAGCCCCGGGCCTGGGCACCGGCCATGGCGCCGTGGAGGGATCGCGGGCCTATTACACCGGCTTCGAGCGCGAAGCCGTGCCATCACAGGTCAGCGAGGTGCGCTACGACACACGGGCCGGGCTGCTCGCGCGCGGCGTGCGCATGCCGACCCTGCATCGACCGGGCAGGCACCGGCCGCCCCTGGACGAGCCACGTCCATTCCCTGGCGAGTTCGTCCCCGATCCGCGCTGAGCGCGGCGGAACCACGCCCGCCTTTCCCTTTCGAGGGAGAAGCAAAACCGGCTTGCACGACCGCGCTGGCGGCGCAGGCGGGCAACGCTCCGGTCCGCTCGACTTCGCACCCGTCGACCGGGAGCGACGAGCCATAGACACGGAAAAGGGCGGCTTGCGCCGCCCTTTCCCCTGTCGAGGCAGTCGCCCCGTCAGTGGCGGTAACGCTCGTCCAGGCTGCTCTCGAACTCGCGCACTTCCTTCTCGGCGCGATCCTTCTCCCAGCCATAACGCTCCTGCAGTTTGCCGGCAAGGTACTTGGCGTTGCCTTCGGCCACATCGAAATCGTCATTGGTCAGGTCGCCCCACTTGGCCTGCATCTGACCCTTGAGCTGCTTCCAGTTGCCACCGATGATGTCGCGATTCATGTGATGCTCCTGCTTGTGCGTGTCGGGGGACGGCCACTTCGCTTCGTTGCTCGGTTGACCGTGGCGCCAGTGTCCCGCGTACGCCGTTGGGCGCCGATCCATCCCGCGTCAATGCGAAGTTATCCGGCTGAACCGCTCATCACCGCCGCACGCTTGCATCGCCGCGAAAAGAAAAGGGCCGGATGGCCGGCCCTTTCCCGCGACGCGATGCGGATCGGCGATCAGCACTTGCCGTCCTTGCAGTCCTGCGCCTTGTCGTCGATCTTGTCGCCGGCCGCTTCGATGTCCTTGCCGGCGCCGGAAACGGTGTTGCACGCCGACAGCATGGATACGGAGAACAGGCTCAGCAGGGTCAGGGCGATGATGCGCTTCATTTCGGGCTCCTCGTGACGGTTCGACCGCAACCTGTGCGGGTTGGCGGCCAATCTGGAGGGGGCACCGTGGAACCGGCGTGAATGCGTGCCGGGGATGTTCAGTCGCGCATCAGCGTGGATTTGCCGAACAGGCTCTCGACCAGGTCCACGGCCAGCTCGGCGGTGATGTTGTGGTCGTCCAGCACCGGGTTGAGCTCGACGATGTCCAGCGAGCCCATCCGTCCGGTGTCGGCGATCATCTCCATCACCAGCTGCGCCTCGCGGTAGTTGGGGCCGCCGGGGACGGTGGTACCCACGCCCGGCGCGATCCCCGGATCGAGGAAGTCGACATCGAAGCTGACGTGCAGGTGGGTGTCGGCGTCCACCCCGTCGAGCGCCTGCGCCATCACCCGCTTCATCCCGACCTCGTCGATGTAGCGCATGTCGTAGATGTCCAGGCGGTGCTGCTTGACCAGCCGCTTCTCCTCCGGATCCACCGAGCGGATGCCGATCTGGCGGATCTGGCCCGGCTGCAACGCCGGCGCCTCCCCACCCAGGCGGGTGAGCGCCTCCGGCCCGAGGCCGCACAGGCACGCCACCGGCATGCCGTGGACGTTGCCCGACGGCGTGACGTCGCTGGTGTTGAAGTCGGCGTGCGCGTCCAGCCACAGCACGCGCAGCTTCTTGCCGGTCTCGCGGCAGTGGCGCGCCACGGCGGTGATCGAGCCGATCGCCAGGCAATGGTCGCCACCGAGCATCACCGGCATCCGGCCTGCGCGCAGCTCGCGCAGGCTGGCTTCCATCAGCGCGCCGTTCCAGGCCACGACCTGGTCCAGGTGCCGGTAGCCGGCCTCGGGCGGCAGCCAGGGATTGGCCGGGCCGGCCAGGTTGCCGCAGTCGCGCACGTCGATGCCGCGCCCGGCCAAGGCCTCGGCCAGGCCAGCGATGCGCAGGGCCTCGGGCCCCAGCGAGGCGCCGCGATGGCCGGCGCCGATGTCGGTCGGCACGCCGATGAAGGAAACAGGGGGATAGCTGCGGGGCATGGATCGTCTGCAGGTGGATTGCGGACGTCCATTCTAGGCAAGGGCGCGGACGCTGGCCCGCCGCAACGCAGCGACGAGCGGCTCGCGCAGATGCCTTCGCGCCCCGACCGGACGCGATGTGGTGCCGCCTATCCGGATCGAACGGATGACCTACCGCTTACAAGGCGGTTGCTCTACCAGCTGAGCTAAGGCGGCGTCGTGGCGCGTCGGATTCTAGCGCAGCGTGCCGCCAGGCAGCGTCGCGCAGTCGCGCTCCTGCGCGGCGGGGAACGTTGCGCGCACGGCATCGGCATCGGCGCTGGCACCGTCCAGCCACCAGCGCGACGGTCCAGCCGCGCCCTGCGCGCGCAGCTGCGCCGGGAACCCGGCCGCGCGCAAGGCCGCGACGCGGCGCTCGGCGGTCTCGCGCCCGCGATAGGCACCCAGGGCGATGCCGTTGGCATCCTCACCCTGGTTGAGCAGCAGGAAGTCCTGGAAGCCTGCGGCCGCGATGCGATCGGCGGTCGCCTGCGCCTCGGCGCGACTGGCGGCCGGCGGCAGCAGCACGCGATAGCCGCTCGCCGCGCCGGGTTCCTCGCGGATCTCCGCCTCGCGCAGCAGCGTGCCCAGCCCCGCCTGCGCGACCTCGGCCGCGCCCCGGTCGGGGAACGGCCCCACGCTCAGGCAGGTGGCGGGCGCGGGGCCGGCAGCCTGCGGCCCGACGTCTCCGTTGCCGCTGGCGGTCGCAGGCGAGGTCGTCGCCGCCTGCGCCGGCAGCAGGACCAGCGCGACGCCGCCCTTGTCCGACGCTGGCAGCGGCCGCGGCGCGGGCGACGGCCGCGTCAGCCACCAGGCGGCGACACCGAGGTTGAGGGCGACCAGGACGACGATCAGGGCACGGACTCGCATGGACGGCGATTCTAGCGGGACGACAGCGGCGCCGGCCCATCGGCTTCGTCCGGCGCGTGCAGCTGCGCCCATGCCGCCAGGCCCTCCAGGACCAGGGCCACGCGCAGCTGTGCCGCCGGCATCAGCGGCAGCAACGCCTCCGCCCCGCCACCGTGGAGCAGCAGCGCCGGCTCGCGGCCGAGCCGTTCGCGCGCGTGCCGCAGGGAGCGCTCGACCAGCGCGACCGCCGCGCCATCGCAGCCGGATGCCAGCGCATCCTCGGTATCGTCGGCGAACTCGCGGTAGTGACCCCCGGAGGCAGCCAACTGCACCGCACGCTGTTGCAGCGCCTGGCGCATCAGCGTCGGCGAGGCCGCGATCCGCCCCCCGTGGTGGATGCCATCGGCGTCGAGCAGGTCGATCGTCAGCGCGGTGCCGACACCGGCGACGAGCACGTCGCCACCGCCCGCACGCGCGGCGAGCAGGGCGAGGAAGCGGTCCACGCCCATCCGCTGCGGTTGCGGATAAGCCACGCGCAGGCCGCCGCATTCGGCCAGGGTGCGGGCGACCTGCACCTCCTCGAAGCGTTCGCGCAGCAGCGCCATCACCCGCGTGGTCAACGCCGTTGCGGCCACGCTCGCGACCCAGGCGCGGCGACCGCGGGGCAGCGGGACCTGGCCGGCATCGTCGCCGCTGGCCATCGCCTCGGCGCCGTGCGGCCAGGCCAGCACCTCGCCGATGCCACCGTCCGGCCGCCTGCGCGCGGCCTTGAAGCGCGAGTTCCCCAGGTCGAACAACCAGTCGCTCATCGCGGCCTCACGCTCACTTCGCCCGCATGGAAAATCCGGTCGCCCTCGCCGGTGCGCACGCGCAGGCCGCCGTCGACGGCCAGGCCGATGGCCTGGCCGTCGACCACCTCGCGCCCCGCGAGCACGCGTACCGGGCGCCCGGCGAGTACGTCCAGCGCTTCGTAGCGAGGCAGGAACGGCGCCAGCCCGTCGCGATCGAACGCATCGAGCGCCGGCAGCAGCCGCTGCAACACCGCCGCCGCGACGGTATTGCGCGAGGGTGGTCGGCCGTCGGGCGCGAGCCCGGCCAGGTCGGTCCAGGGCTGGTCGATCGCGGCGGCGACGGCCGCCGGCAGGCGCACGTTGATCCCGATTCCGACTACCGCCTGCACCGGGCCGGCGTACTCGCCTCCGCCCTCGACCAGCAGGCCGGCGAGCTTGCGATCGCCCGCCACCAGGTCATTGGGCCACTTCAGGCCGACCGATCCGAAGCCCAGCGCGCGCAGCGCCTCGGCCACCGCGACGCCGGCCACCAGGCTGAGTCCGCCTAGGCGGGCCAGTCCGCCCTCGAATCCGCGCCGCACCGACAGGCAGACCTGGCCGGCCAGCGGCGTATTCCAGGCCCGCCCCAGGCGTCCGCGCCCGGCGGTCTGGCGCTCGGCCAGCAGCACCAGCGTGCCGGCCGGCGGCGGGCGGCGCAGCAGTTCGCTGTTGGTCGAATCCAGGCTCCAGGCCAGTTCGAGCGAATCGCGGCCGGCCACCAGCGCGCCGGCCAGCGACGCCTGCAACCCGGCCAGGTCGAGCAGGTCCGGCGGATGCGCCAGGACGTAACCCTGCCCGGGGCGGGCCTCGATCTCGACGCCCGCCGACCGCAACGCCTCGATCCGCTTCCACACCGCTGCGCGGGTCACCCCGGCCTCGCGCGCCAGCGCGTCGCCGGACACCGCACCGGTCCCGAGCCTGACCAGCAATTGGCGATCGTCCACGCAGACTCCCCGGCCGGGCGGCCACTTCCGACCGGCGATTATCACCCCTGGCGCCACGCCCCAGGCACATGCCGGGCGGCGCCGGCCGCGCTATAGTCGGGCCCTCCGCCCGGTCGATGGATCCGCCGATGCGCCGCCTGCTCCCGTTCCTGTTGCTGCTCGCCGCCCCGGCGATGTGCTGGGCGGCGCCTGCCGAGTCCGAGCCGGCACCGAAGAACGGCGCCTGCGTGTACGCACGCCCCGCAACGACGGTGGCGGTGGCCGAGGGCGATGCACCGCAGGCCCGCCCGGCCACGCCGCCCGCGGCCAGGAGCACGCCGAAGCCGGCCGCGACCGGCGGTGGCGGCGGCGATGGCGAAAGCGCGGTCCCGCGCGTGCGCGGCAATCGCTGGCACAGTTTCCTGCCGGGCATGTTCCGCTGATAGCCACGCTGTTGCGCTGGCTGCGGCCGCGCCCCGGATCCCTCGACGACACCCTCTGGCACGCGGCCTGCGCGCGCCTGCCGTGGGTGGCCGCGCTCGAACCGGAACGCCGCGAGCGCCTGCGCGCGCTTGCCGCCCGCTTCCTGCACGAGAAGACCATCACCCCGCTGGCAGGCCTGCAGCTGGACGACGGCGAGCGGGTGCTGCTGGCCGCGCTGTGCTGCCTGCCGCTGCTGGAGTTCGGCGCTGCCGGCCTGCGCGGCTGGTCGCAATTGCTGGTGTACCCGGACGCCTTCCGGGTGCGCCGCAGCCATGTCGATGCGGCCGGCGTGCTGCACGAATGGGACGACGACCTGGCCGGGGAGGCCTGGGACCACGGCCCGCTGATCCTGTCATGGGCCGACGTGCAGGCCGACCTGGAAGACCCGGCGGCCGGCTACTGCGTGGCCGTCCACGAGATGGCGCACAAGCTGGACGTGCTCGACGGCGAACTCGACGGCACCCCGCCCCTGCCGGCCCGCTGGCATCGCGAATGGGCCCGCGACTTCCAGCGCGCCTACGAGGCGTTCTGCGCACAGGTGGACGCCGGCCGCGAGACCGCCATCGATCCCTACGCGGCGGAGGCACCCGAGGAGTTCTTCGCGGTCGCCACCGAGTACCACTTCTCCGCCCCGTCACTGCTGGCCGAAGCGATGCCGGAGGTGGCCGCGCACCTGGCGCGCTTCTACGGCCCGCCCCCGGCCCTGTAGGAGCCGATTCATCGGCGACGCGAAGGCGTCCGGGGCCCAGCGTTCAACGTCGCCCCATCGATGCCCTCGTGTCGCCCATGAGGATGGGCTCCTACAGGAACACTGTCGCGCGGCCGCGTGCGCCATGCGTGGGCGGCACGGGAATCACAATCCCGGCGGCAGGGTCACCTCGAAGCGGGCGCCACCCAGTTCGGGCGAGCGGCTGACCTGCAGCTCGCCGCGGTAGTCGCGGACCAGGTCCTGCACGATCGCCAGGCCGATGCCGTGTCCCTGCACGCGTTCGTCGCCGCGCACGCCTCGCTGCAACACCTTGGCCACGTCTTCCGGCGCGATGCCGGGGCCGTCGTCGTCCACCGCCAGTTGCAGGCCGGCGCGGCGGTTGGGCGCGCCCGGGGCCGGGCGCGCGGTCAGCAGCACGCGGTGGCGCGCCCACTTGAAGCCGTTCTCGAGCAGGTTGCCCAGCAGCTCCTGCAGGTCGCCGGCCTCGCCGTAGAACTGCACCCCGGGCGCCACGTCGAATTCGCACAGCACGTTCTTGGCCGCGTACACCTTCTCCAGGCCGCGCACGATCTCCTCGGCGGTGGACTCGATCGGCACCGGCGCCGAGAACAGCTTGTGGCCGCCCGAGGCCGCGCGCGCGAGCTGGTAGGAGACCAGGTCGTTCATGCGCTTGAGCTGGACGTCGAGCTCTTGTCGGAGCACGTCCTCGCGCAGGCCGGCCTCGCGCGGCCCCTTGCCCTCGCCGGCATCCAGCTGGGTGCGCAGCACCGCCAGCGGCGTCTTCAGGCTGTGGGCCAGGTCGGCCAGGGTGTTGCGCTGGCGGTCCAGGTTTTCGCGTTCGCTGTCGATCAGTGCGTTGATGCTCTCGGTCAGCGGCTCCAGCTCGCGCGGGTGGCGCTCGCTCATGCGCTGCAGCTGGCCGCGCTGGACACGTACCAGCTCGGCGATCACGCGCTGCAGCGGGCGCAGGCTCCAGTTGAGGATCACCACCTGCAGCAGCAGCAGGATCAGGCCGGCGCCGCCGAGGTAGACCCACAGCGCGGCGCGGAACACCCGCACCTGCGCCGCCAGCGTCTGCGCGTCCTCCATCACGAAGATCGAGTACGGGAACTCGTTGTCGGGCCCGCGCTCGGCCCAGACCAGGCCGATGCCATAGCGGTAGACCTCGCCCTCGCTGCCATCGACCTGGGTCATCGCCAGTGGCCCGTCGAAGCGCTCCTGGCGCGGTTCCAGCTGGCCGGCTACCTCCGGCAGCAGCGGCCCTTCGGCCGACAGCGAGGCCCAGTGCGCGTTGGGCATGACCACTTCGGCGTACAGGCCGCTGCCGGGGCGGTGGAAGCGCGGGTCGGGGCCCAGCTCCGGCGTGTACAGGGATCCGTCGCGGCCGAAGTCGATGTTGTCCGCGTACGCCATCGCGTAGCTCTTCAGGCGCTGGCGCAGGTTGGCCTCCGCCGTCTCGGCGAAGGCGCGGTCCAGGGCGAAGCCGGCCAGCATCAGGAACGCGACCAGGCTGATGCTGGCCGCGGTGAGCTGTCGTGCCTTGAGCGAGCGCGGCCGCCACGGCCGGAACCCCAGTCGGCTGCGCTGCACGGAGTCTCCCGTCGTCCTGCCCGGTTCCAGGCGGCCCGTGCGCCCGGCTCAGCCGTCGGTGCGCGGGATGGCGAAGCGGTAACCGCGACCGCGCACGGTCTCGATCGGCTTGAGTTCGCCGTCCGGATCCAGCTTCTTGCGCAGGCGGCCGATGAAGACCTCCAGCACGTTGGAGTCGCGGTCGAAGTCCTGCTGGTAGATGTGCTCGGTGAGGTCGGCCTTCGAGACCAGTTCGCCGGCGTGCATCATCAGGTATTCGAGCACCTTGTACTCGTAGCTGGTCAGGTCGACGTTGCTGCCCGACACGCTGACGGTCTGCGCCGCCAGGTCCAGCGCGACCGGTCCGCACTCGAGCACCGGCTTGCTCCAGCCGGCGGCGCGGCGCACCAGCGCGTTGAGCCGGGCCAGCAGTTCCTCGACGTGGAACGGCTTGACCAGGTAGTCGTCGGCGCCCTGCTTGAGCCCTTCCACCTTGTCCTGCCAGCTCGAGCGCGCGGTCAGGATCAGCACCGGGAAGTTCTTGCCTTCGTCACGCAGGGCCTTGACCAGCTCCATGCCCGACATCTTGGGCAGGCCCAGGTCGATGATCGCCACGTCGAACGGCACCTCGCGGCCCATGTACAGGCCTTCCTCGCCGTCCTGCGCGGCATCGACCGCGAAGCCTTCGCGCTTGAGCCGCGCTGCCAGCGTTTCCCGCAGCGGCGCTTCGTCTTCGACCAGAAGGATACGCATGCACTCTCCCTGAGTTGCAGTGTCTGATGGGGCCGGCCTCCGGGCCGGGTGCCCATTGTCTAGCGTTCGTCGTTATCGGCGCGTCGCGGCTGCCCGCGCTGCGCCGTGCCCGGGTCCCCGGTGTAATCCATGTAGCGGACCCGGCCGCGGTCGTCCATGTACTTGACCCGGGTGATGTTGCGCCCCTCGAAAGGCACCTGCTCGGCGCCCAGGATCTGGCCGCCGGTGGTGCGCTGCACCCGGCGCACGGCATCGGAGATCGAACGGCTGTCCTGGGCCGGCGGGCGCGCCGGCTCCCGCGCGGGCCGGGAGGCCTGCGGCATCTCGCGCTCGCTGCGGCCGCGCTGCATCAGGGACTCGCGGGGACGTACCTCGCGCGGTCCACCCATGCGCGGGCCGGACTCCGGGCCGCGCTGCCGCGGCGCCTCCTGCGCGCCAGCCGCGGCCGTGCCCAGGGCGAGCGGCAGCAGGGCGATGGCAAGGCGGAGCAGGCGGGTCATCACGACTTCCTAACGGACTCGGGCGGGAATGGCAAATCCCGCCGCATACGGGCAGGGGGCCAATGGCGCTGTTGGACGACGATGTTCGTTAGAAAGCGGTGAATCCGGTCTGAACTTATCCACATGCGGCCAGCATCCGGTTCAGCCGGCGACCGGCTCAGAACACTTCCGCCACGCAGCACCGCAGCGAACCGCCGCCGGCCTCGATCGCCGCCAGCGGCACCTGCCCGAGCGCGAAGCCGGCCGTGGCCAGCACCTGCCGCTGCCCGGGATCGAGCGAGTCGGCGGCGGCCTGGCTCATCCATGCGCGCCCGGGCGCCAGGGCGATGGCATTGCCGGCGAACGCCGCCTGCTGCTCGGCCCGCAGCCGCACCACGTGCGGCGCATAGAACCCGGCGATCGCCTCGGCGATGGCCGGGTCGGCGAAACCGGCCGGGCTGACCAGCACCGCGCGCCCGGCCAGCACCGCCAGCACGACGTTGGCGTGGTACTCGCCCGGCGCCAGGTCGAACACCAGCGTCGCGCGCAGGCCGAAGGCCTCGTGCACCAGGCGCGCGCCGGTCTCGTCGCAGCGTTCGGACAGGCCGCAGTAGCCCAGGCCACGGGCGCGGTCGACCACCATCGATCCGGTCAGCTCGCACGGGTGCGGCTGCTGCGACAGGTCGATCTCCTCGGTGCCGGCCAGCGCGCGGAAGAAGCCGCGGATGTCGGCGCGGTCGGCCTCGCCGCGCCGCACCGGGTGGCGCATGCGCCCCACCACCAGCCGCGGTCGGCCATGCGGATCCACCCGCGCATCCGGCCGCGCGGTGGCGAAGACGTTGTTCGGGAACACCGCGTCCGGCGTGGCCGGGTCGCCGGGGAAGGCGAAAACCGGCAGGTCCGCAGCCAGCGCGCGTTGCAGCGCGCGATGCTCGGCCAGCGCCGCTTCGCAGTGGTAGCCCCCGGCCGCGGCCATGTAGCGGTTGTCGAGGGCCGACTGCTCGGCCCGGGCGAAACCTTCGGGCGTGACCAGGAACGCGGCGCGCGCGGTGGCCGGGCCGAAGTCCGGCGCCATGCCCCGCGCCAGCGCCAGGAACGCCTGCGTATCGCGGGTGATCACGCCGCCACGCGCCGCTGCGCGGTCGCGTACAGCGCCTGTTCCACCAGCGTCCAGCCGGCGCCGTCGCGGTGCGCGCCCTCGCTCAGCACCTGGCGGAACGCGCGACCGCCGGGCTGGCCATGGAACAGGCCGAGCACGTGGCGGGTGATGTGCTTGAGCGCCACCCCGGCGGCCAGCTGCGCCTCCACGTACGGGCGCAGCGCGCGCAGCAGTCCGGCGCGGTCGCGCAGCGGGCCGCCGTACAGGGCGACGTCGAGGCGGTGCAGCAGGTAGGGGTCGTGGTAGGCCGCGCGGCCCAGCATCACCCCATCCGCATGCGCCAGTTGCGCCTCGACCGCCTCAGGCGAGGCGATACCGCCGTTCACCAGCACCTGCAGGCCAGGCCGGTCGCGCTTGAGCTGCCAGGCCCATTCGTAGCGCAGCGGCGGCACCTCCCGGTTCTCCTTCGGCGACAGGCCCTGCAGCCAGGCGTTGCGGGCATGGACCACGAAGGTCGCGCAGCCGGCCGCGGCGACCGTATCGATGAAGGCAAGGAAGCGCTCGTAGTCCTGGTCGTCGTCCACGCCCAGCCGACACTTCACCGTGACCGGGACCGGCGTAGCCGCGCGCATCGCCGCCACGGCCTCGGCCACCAGCGCCGGCTCGCGCATCAGGCAGGCGCCGAAGCGCCCGGCCTGGACGCGGTCGGAGGGGCAGCCGCAGTTGAGGTTGATCTCGGCGTAGCCCCATTCGCCGCCGATCCGGGCGGCCTGGGCCAGCAGCGCGGGCTCGCTGCCGCCGAGCTGCAGCGCCACCGGCTGCTCGACCGGATCGAAGCCGAGCAGGCGCTTGCGGTCGCCCAGGACCACCGCATTGGCATGGACCATCTCGGTGTACAGGCGCGCATGCGGGGCCAGCAGCCGGTGGAAAACCCTGCAATGGCGGTCAGTCCAGTCCATCATCGGCGCAACGGACAGGCGCGCGGACGCCGCGTAGCGGGAATCCAGGGACAAGGCGTGGGTGTCGGGCATCGGCTCGGGCTTCCGGAGTCCGGGGTTCCGGGCGTTTCGGTGGGGGCAGGTGGCGAATGCTACAGGCCGCAAGCGCCCGAGGCATGCCTGGCCCGGCCCCCGTTCGGGCGCCGTTGCGATGCATCGCACGTTGTGGTCAGCCGCCCAGCGCGATGGTCAGGGCCACCAGGACAACGCCCAGCGCGGCCATCCCCAGTCCCATCCGCAGCGGCGGGCGGCCGATGCCGCGCGCATGGACCACGCCGGCCAGGAACAGCATGGCCAGCGCCATCGCATTGGACGCGCGCATCGCCGGCCCGACCTGGTCCATCAGCAGGAACGGCAGCGCCAGCGGGAAGGTGGTGGCCACCACCAGCAGGCATACGGCCAGCGCGCCGAGCCAGTCGCGGCGGGCCAGCCGGCCCTGGCCGGCGGGCTCGGGCACCGCCGCCACCCGTTCGCCGAGGCGGTCGAGCTCCTCCGGCGCCATCAGCCCGGCCACCAGCGGCGGCAGGGCGGCGGCCACCGCCTGCCGCCTCGCTTCGCCGCCACCGGCGTCGCGCACCGCGCGGAACAGCCGCAGCGCCCCGGTGCGCTCGGCGCGACAGCCCATCAGGTAGATGACGCCGTCGATCAGCCCCCACGCCAGGTTGCAGCCGAGCGCGCCCACCAGCATCACCCGCACGTCGTCGCGGCCGGCGTCGGCGATGCTCAGGGTGCCGGTGAAGGTCATGGTCATGATCACGCCGAACAGGATCTCGGCGGCACGCTCGCCCGGATCGAGGATCCGCCGCGAACCGGGCAACTCCGTGGACACAGCGGCCGCGCCCCGCCCGCTCAGGCACCCTGCGAGGCGCGCGCCGGCACCCGGGCCGGCGCATCGGCCTCGCCCAGCCGCTCCATGAAGCGGACCAGGTCGACCAGCGAGCGGATGTGCAGCTTGTGCATGATCCGCGAGCGGTGGACCTTGATGGTCTTCTCGGCGATGCCCAGGTCGCCGGCGATCTGCTTGTTGAGCCGGCCGGTCAGCAGGTGCGGGACCAGTTCGCGCTCGCGCGGCGTCAGGGTCGCGAACAGCGCCTGCGCGTCCTCGCGGTCGTGGTCGCGGTGGCGGGCATCGTCGTCCATCACCACGCCGCGCCGCACCGCCTCCAGCAGCGCGTCCACGTCCACCGGCTTGGTCAGGAAGTCGATCGCGCCGGCCTTCATCGCGCGCACGCTGCTGGCGATGTCGCCGCAGCCGGTGAGGAACACGACCGGGTGGCGGGCACCGCGCTCGGCCAGCATCGCCTGCAGCTGCAATCCGTCCATGCCGGGCATGGACAGGTCCAGCACGATGCAGCCGGTACTGGCCGGGTCGTAGCGCTGGAGGAATTCGTCGGTAGAAGCGCTCAGCGCCACCTCCATGCCCTCCCCTGCCAGCAGGCGCGCCAGGGCCTTGAGGACGTCCGGATCGTCATCGACGATATGCACGACAGCGGCCATCGGCTCACCCCTGCACGGGAAGTTCGAAGGAAACGCGCGCACCGCGGGGCTTCGCGTTCTCGGCCCAGATGCGCCCGCCATGGGCACGCACGATCGTGCGGCAGACGGCCAGCCCCATGCCCATGCCGGTGGGCTTGGTCGTCTCGAACGGCGTGAATATACGCTCAAGCATGTCCGCCGGTATCCCGCTGCCGGAATCGACCACCTCGGTGCAGATCCCGGTGTCGGTACGCTGGGTGCGGATCTTGATGATCCGCTCGGCCGGCTCGTCCGGCAGCGCGTCGCTGGCGTTGCGCATCAGGTTCATCAGCACCTGCTGCAGCTGGATCGGATCGCCCATGCAGCCGGGCAGGCCCGGCATCAGGTTCAGCCGGCACGCCACGCGGCGGTTGAGCAGGTCGTTGCGCATCAGCCGCACGCATTCCTGGACCACGTCGTTGATGTCCAGCGGCACGAATTCGCGCGCCTCGCGCCGCAGCAGGCTGCGCAGGCGGCCGATCACCTGGCCGGCGCGGCGGTCGGTGTCGACGATGTCGGCCAGGATCTCCTGCACCTGCTCCAGGTCGGACGGGTCGCGATGGAGGATGCGCTGCGCCGCCTGGGCATTGCTCAGGATCGCCGTCAGCGGCTGGTTGAGTTCGTGCGCCAGCGAACCGGACAGCTCGCCCAGCATGGTCACCCGCGCCAGGTGGGCGATGCTCTCGCGCTCCATGGCCATCTCGTATTCCAGCTTCTGGCGCGCGCTGAGGTCGGTCACCGCGGCCATGACGTGCGCCTCGCCCCCCAGCTCCAGGTGCGACAGCCGCACTTCCATCGGGAACGCCTCGCCGGTGCGGCGCTGGCCGTACATGTCGCTGGCGCCTTCGGCGCCGGACGGCCGCTCGCGGACCATGAACTCGTGCCGACGCTGGGCGTGGTCGGCGGGTACGTCCATCGACATCAGCGCATCCGCGCGCAGGCCGACCATGGCCTCGGCCTCGTGGCCGAAGACCCGCGCGGCCTCGGCGTTGGCGTAACGCACCACGCCACCCTCGTCGACCAGCAGCAGGGCGCTGGGAGCGGCCTCCAGCAGCGTGCGCAGCACCGAGGTCTCCTCGCGTCGACGGGTCACGTCAGCGGTCACGCCCTGCACCACCTTGGGATTGCCGCGTGCGTCATGTTCGACGCTGCCGCGCAGCACGATCCAGCGATGCCCGCCTTCCGGTCGCTCGAGCCGGTATTCCAGCTCGAACGCCGGCTGCCGGATCGCCTGCTCGAATTCGGCGCGCACCCGCGCAGGCGATTCGGCGTGGTCGAACAGGGTCTGCAGCGCGCAACCCCCTCCTTCGCCATGGCCGAGCAGGGCACGATTGGTCGGGTTCTCGGTGAACCCGCCGCCCACGTGCCATTGCCACAGGCCCAGACCCGCGGCCGCGGCCGCCTGCTCCAGTTCCTGCCGGCTGCGCATCTGCCGCGCCTGGCTGTCCTGGAGGGCGGCGGCCGTCCGCCGCGCACGCACGAGTTCATAGGCCTGCAGGCCGCTGAGCAGCACGATCGTGGTCACCGCGCTGAGCGAGGTGCCGGCCGGCCAGCGGCGCAGGCCGAGGATCAGTGGCAGGGTCGCGGTCACCATGGTCAGGTAGAGCAGCAGCCAGCCCAGGCAGACCAAGAAGGTCGGCGAACGCACGCCTTCGCGGCGCGCGGTGCCGTACAGCGCATGCAGCAGGAAGACCAACAGCAGGGCGTTGCTGGCCTGGGCCACGACCATGAAGGGATTGACCCGGCCCATCGGATAGGCGATTTCCGCGCCCAGCCAGACCGTCCGGCCCAGGGCGTCGACCGAGGCGAAATTGAGGTTGTCGCCGGTGGCATAGTTCAGCACCAGGGCCAGCAGGCGCAGGCCGGCCACCGCCCCGCCCAGCAGGCGGGAAGCGTTCGGCGTCATCGAGCAGACCTGGTAGACGATGGCCCAGGTCATCAGCGCGATGGGCACGTGCCACCCGCGGATGATGCCGGCCATGGCCTGCGGCGAGGCGGCGTGGAAGCTGGCCAGCTCGAACAGGGCGATGGCCCCGACCGACAGCGCGGCCACGGCGAAGGCCATCTGCCCACGCTGCCGGGGCGCATCCAGCCAGAGCAGCACGTGGATGAGCCCCAGCAGGAAGCAGGCGGCGGCCAGCATCGGCCATACCAGGTCGATCCAGTCCATGATCCAGTCCCTGACTTGCACGGTGGCGGCGCGGCGGGTCCGGGCCGGCGACCGGGATGCGGCGCAAACGATGCGTCGCGGCAAAGGCGGCCGGCCGGACGGCATCCTTGTTGCCGTCCTGTCACGGTGGGGCTCCCCCGAGGCCAGGCCACCGGAACGGCCCCATCGTCGCACATCCCGCCTCCACCGCGTACACGGGGCGTAGGGCCAACGGCCAATTGCCGCGATCCGCGGTCGCCGGCGATGGTGGACCCATGACGGGCAAGCCTCCCATCGTTGCCGTGGTGGATGACGAGGAAGACGTGCGTCATTCGCTGCAGCGGCTGCTGCGCGCGGCCGGCTTCGAAGTCCTGGCCTATGCGTCGGGCACCGAATTCCTGCGCCACGTCGCCGACAGCTTGCCCGATTGCGTGGTCCTGGACCTGCACATGCCACGCCTGACCGGGCTCGACGTGCAGGCGGCGCTGCGCGAGCGCGACCTGGTGCTGCCGGTGGTCATCCTCACCGGCAACGAGACCGCCGAGACCCGGGCGGCGGCACTGGCCGCCGGCGTGGACGGCTACCTGACCAAACCGGTGGACGACGACATCCTGATCGGCGCGATCGAGGCGGCCATGCACCAGCACGGGCGCCCGCGCGACCGCGGCCCGCCGCTTGCGAAGCATCCGCAGGAGAGCCCATGAGCGCACCCCGTCCCTTTGCCCGTCCCGTCCGCACCGCGACCGCGGCCACCACGGCCCTGGCCGCGGCCGCGCCGGGCCTGTCGCACGCCTCGCTGCTGAGCGGCGAAGCGCTGGACACCATGGCCGACGTGATCGCCTGGATCGCGCTGATCATCGTGCCGGTGGTGCTGATCAGCGTGTTCTGGATCGTGCACATCCTGCCGGAGAAGATCGCCCACCAGCGCCGCCATCCGCAGCTGGCGGCGATCAAGACCCTGTGCCTGCTGTCGCTGTTCTTCGGCGGCCTGCTGTGGCCGCTGGCCTGGTTGTGGGCCTACACCAAGCCGGTCCTGCACAAGCTCGCCTATGGCACCGACCAGGACGACCACGACGACCACGACGCGGCGGTAACCCCGTTCAAGGACGCCGCCGGCCCGGCGCAAGCGCAGGCTGCCGAGGCGCCGGCCTTGGCCGCCGCCCCCGCCGCTGCCGTGGCGCCCGCCGCGGTGGCGGCCGCGCCGCACGCGGAACTGGAGGAGCTGCGCCGCCGCCTGCGCGCCCTGGAGATGGCCGTGGCCATGACTCCGGGACCGGGCCGCGCCCCGGCCCCCCGCGACGGCGACGGCACCTGAGGCGAGGCGACCATGGAAATCATCCTGCTGCTGATCTACTCGTTCTTCGTCTGGCTGATCTTCTTCAAGTTCAAGTGGCTGCCGTGGAACTTCGTCTCGCAGATCATCGTGGTGTCGCTGCCGATCTTCGCGCTGACCGCGCTGATCCTGTTCCTCAACATCGTCGCGCCCTCCTCGGCGGACGTGCGCGTGATCAACTACGTGGTGCAGGTGGTGCCGCGGGTGGCCGGCCGGGTCATCGAGGTGCCGGTGGAGGCCAACCGCCCGGTGAAGAAGGGCGACGTCCTGTTCCGCATCGACCCGGTGCCGTTCCAGCAGGAGCTGCGCGCGCTGGAGGCCAAGCTGCCGGAGCTGGAGGCCAAGCTGGACACCGCCAACGCCTACCAGCGCGAACTTGACGAGCAGCTGCGCTCGGCGCGCGCCACGCGCACGGCGGTCGCGGCCCGGCTGGCGCTGGCCGAGCGCCGCCAGCGGCAGACCGCCGACCTGGCCCAGACCGGCGCCGGTTCGGTGTTCGACCGCGAACAGGCCGAGGCCGAGGCGGCCAGCCTGCGCGCCGAACTGGCCTCGGCCACCGCCACGGTCGCCCAGGTCGAGCAGAAGATGTCCGCGCGCACCAGCGACGACCAGCTCTCCGAAGTGGCGCAGGCCAAGGCGGCGATCGAGCAGCTGCGCGCGCAGATCGTCGAGGCCACCTGGCAGCTGGAGCAGACCACGGTCTACGCGCCGGCCGACGGCAGCGTGATCAACCTGCAGCTGCGCGTGGGCTCCTACGCGGCCAACCTGCCCATGGCACCGGTGATGAGCTTCGTCGAGAAGGAGCAGTGGGTGCTGGCGATGTACGCCCAGAACGAACTGCGCTACGTCGAACCGGGCAACGAGGCGGAGATCGCGCTGAAGGTGATGCCGAACCGGATCATCAAGTGCGAGGTCGATTCGGTAGTGTGGGCCTCCAGCACCGGGCAGCTGCCGATCGGCGGCATGCTTCCGGGGCAGAACGTCACCCAGCCGGTGCCGCCCGGGAAGATCGCGGTGCGCCTGCGGCCCGTAGGCGCGGACGAAACCACCTTCCTGGCGATGGGCGCGCAGGGACAGGGTGCGATCTATACCGAGCGCGGCGCGCTGATCCACATCATCCGCAAGGTGATCATCCGGGTCGGCACCAAGCTCGACTGGCTCGTGCTCAAGCTGCACTGACGCCATGCGACCGATCCCGCCGCCGCCATCACTTCCGCTGCCCGGCACCCTGCGCGCCGCGGCCGCCGCCTTCGTGCTGGGGGTGGCCAGCGGCTGCGCGGTGCTGCCCGAGCCCACCGCCAGCCAGGTGCAGGCGCAGGCGCTGGGCAAGGCGACGATCCCGCCGAACTGGTCGGCGCAGGCCAGCGCGGCACGGGTCGAGGACGGCTGGCTGGCCACGTTCGACGACGCCGAGCTTTCGCGGCTGGTCTACGAGGCGCTGCAGAACAACCCCGACCTGTGGATCGCCTCGGCGCGCCTGGAGCAGGCCAATGCCCAAGTCGACCTGGCCGAGGCCCAGCTCAAGCCGGCGGTGGGCATCCTCGGCCGCGCCGGTTCCAAGCCGGTGGCCGACCTGGTCGCCCTGCTCAGCGGCGTGATGCTGCGCGTGTCCTGGGAAGTGGACCTGTGGGGACGCATGCGCTATGCGCGCAATGCCGCCCGCGCCGGACGCGATGCCACCAGCGCCGATTACCGCTATGCCCAGCAGTCGCTCGCCGCGGCGGTCGCGCGCGCCTGGTTCGTCGCCAGCGAAACCCGGCTGCAACAGCAACTGGCCGTCGACATGGCCGATGCCTCGCGGCAGTTGCTCGACATGAGCCAGCAGCGCAAGCAGGTGGGCATCGGCACCGACGGCGAAGTGCTGACCGCGCGCGCCAACCTGGCCACCTACGAGGACGCCCGCCAGCAGATGGAGCTGGCGCACCGGCAGGCCCTGCGCGCGCTCGAACTGCTGCTCGGCCGCTATCCGGGCGCCACCCTGGCCGCGCGCGACGGCCTGACACCGTTCCCCGGTCCGGTCCCGGCCGGCATCCCGATGGACGTGCTCAACCGCCGCCCGGACATGGTCGCCGCCGAGCGCCGCGTCGCCGCTGCCTTCGACCGGGTCGGCGAGGCCAAGGCCTCGATGCTGCCCACGCTGTCACTGTCGGCCGGCTACGGCCGGATCAGCAACGAGGCCGTGCAGGTGCGCGACGACCTGGAGCAGACCACCGCCAGCACCGCGGCCACCGCGGTGATTCCGCTGTACACCGGCGGCGCGCTGACCGCGCAGGTCGATGTGCGCACCGCCGAGCAGAAGCAGGCGGTGGCCGACTATGCGCGCCGTGCGCTGGTGGCGCTGGGCGAGGTGGAGGACGCGCTCAACGCCGATCGCGTGCTGGCCGAGCGCGAGCGCATCCTCGCCGAGGCCGCCGACGCCAGCCGCGACGTCACTCGCCTGGAGCAGGACGCCTACCGCGTCGGCAAGTCCGACTTGCGCGCGGTGAACCAGCGCCAGCTGGCGCAATGGGCCGCCGAAGTCACGCTGCTGCACGTGCGCCGCGAGCGCCTGGCCCGGCGCGTGGACCTGCACCTGGCCCTGGGCGGCAGCTTCGGCGAGGCGCCGGCCGTGGCCGGCCCGGACCTGTCCGCCGCCTCACCCGATGACATCCCCGCTACGGACCACTGACGGAGCCGCCACCATGAACACCCGCCTCGCCCCCCTGCTCGCCTGCGCCGCGCTCGCCGCCGCGGCCCAGGACTGCCGCGCCGTCGAACCGCTGGACACCTTCAGCGCGCGCCTGGGCGGCTACGTCACCGATTTCGACACCAAGGTGCGCGCCGACGGCCAGACCGACGACGGCACCCGCATCGACCTGGAGCGCGACCTTGGCCTGGACTCGAGCAATACCATCGCCTTCGCCAGCGTGGCGTGGCGGCCGTGGGAAAGGCACGAGTTCGGCCTGGCCTACTACCGCGACAGCGCCGACGCCCGGCGCCAGATCGACCGCGATATAGAGTTCGACGGCGAGATCTACGAGACCTCCAGCACCCTGCGCGCGGAGCTGGACCTGGAGACGTACGACATCTACTACGTCTACTGGGGCCTGGACCGCGACACCTGGGTGATGGGCCCGCGCCTGGGCCTGGTCTGGTACAGCATCGGCCTGGACCTGGAACTGGAAGTGGACGCCAACGGCAACCCGGTCGGAAGCGGCAGCGTCGGCAGCAGCGTCAGCGCCGACCTGCCCGCGCCCTCGATCGGCGGCAGCTGGCGCTGGGTGCCCGGCGGCAGCGACTGGCGCCTGTCGGCGGACGTGGGCTACTTCGCCGCCGACATCGACAACATCGATGCCGACATCACCTTCGGCCGCTTCGGCGTGGAATGGTTCCCGTGGGAGAACTGGGGCGCGTCGCTGGACTACACCCTGCGCCGGATCGACGCCGACGCCGAGCGCAACAGCTTCGACGGCAATTTCCGCTTCATCGACAGCGGCCTGAGGCTGGGCGTGGTCTACCGCTTCTGACCGAGCCCCGCTGGGCGGCACGCATGGCAACCCCTGGCCGGTGACGGCCGGTGTCTTTCCGTGCGCGTGACCAGGCGCTTGCACACCACGGCGCGGCGGTCGCGGACGGCGGGCTGGCCGACGACACGAAATGCTTTCGGCGAGCCACTTCCATGCGCGTTGTGGCGCGGGCGCCGTGCGTAGTTCCAAGGGCCAATTCCACCCGACGCCCGACAGTTCTAGCGTGACCCCGCATCGTGCCGACAGCGGCCCGGTCTTCGCCTGTTCGTTCCGCCACGCGGCGCCTAGCCGCCGTCCAGAGAGCCGACCATGAGCGCCCAGAACCAGTCCCGGGATCCTTCCCTGTCCAACGTGCTGGTCGCCGCATCGCTGCGCAGCGACCAGTGGCGCCAGCTGAACGCCGCCGCCCGGGCCTGGGCCGGCGCGGGCGACGCCACGCGCGGCCGCGACCGAGAGGCCTGCGCGAACCTGTTCGACGCCGTGGTCCGGCTCGAGTACTGCTGGGCCTACCCGGGCGAGCGCCTGCTCGCGGCGCTGCGCGAGGCGCTGGAAGGCGGCGACGCGGCGCTGTTCGCGCGGCTGGTGCAGAAGGTGTCCGGCGCGCTGCTCTCCGGCGACTACCGCCGCGACGAGGCCGCCTGGAACACCGCCGACGCGGCCGATCGCGCGGTGCTCGACGCGTTGCCGCCGGACGTCACCGGCACCGCCGACAAGCCCTACTTCGAAGTGCTGGTCGTGACCCCCAGCGATCCGTCGCAGTGGGCGCGCGCGAAGGAGGAGATGCGCCGCATGCAGCGTGCGGACGATGCCTTCCAGTATTCGGCCGTGCACGTGGGCAGCCTCGAGGACGCGCTGCTGGCGGTGATGGTCAACTTCGACCTGCAGGCGGTGATCCTGGTGGACGGCTTCGGCTACGCCTCGCGCCATGACGTGCCCGACCTCAAGGCCTTCCTCGCCCGCCACTTCGAGGCCCGCCAGGACAGCCTCGACCCGGGCGTGCTGGCCACCGCGCTGGCCGGCAAGATCAAGGAGTTCCGGCCCGAACTCGACCTCTACCTGCTCTCCGACCGCGCCCCCGAGCAGCTGGCCGGCAGCGAGGACGCCGCGCCGATCCGGCGCATGTTCCACCACGTCGAAGAACCGATGGAGATCCACCTGGCGATCCTGGACGGGGTCAAGGACCGCTACGAGACGCCGTACTTCGACAACCTGAAAAAGTACGCGCTGCGCCCCATCGGCACCTTCCACGCGCTGCCGATCGCGCGCGGCAAGTCGATCTTCGGGTCCAACTGGATCCGCGACATGGGCGAGTTCTACGGCACCAACATCCTGTTCGCCGAATCCTCCGCCACCACCGGCGGCCTGGACAGCCTGCTGGAGCCCACCGGCACCATCAAGCGCGCGCAGGAGGCGATCGCGCGCGCGTTCGGCGCCAAGCGCGCCTACCTGGGCACCAACGGCACCTCGACCTCGAACAAGATCATCGTGCAGGCGGTGTGCAAGCCGGGCGACATCGTCATCGTCGACCGCAACTGCCACAAGTCGCACCACTACGGTTTCGTCCTCAGCGGCGCGCAGCCCTACTACGTCGAAGCCTTCCCGCTCACCGAGTACTCGATGTACGGCGCAGTGCCGCTGCGGACCATCAAGCAGGCGCTGCTGGACTGCGCCGCGGCCGGCACCCTGGACCGGGTCAAGGCCATCGACATGACCAACTGCACCTTCGACGGGCACATGTACAACCCGCGCAAGGTCATGGAGGAGTGCCTGGCGATCAAGCCGGACCTGGTGTTCCTGTGGGACGAGGCCTGGTTCGGCTTCGCCCGCTTCAACCCGCTGCACCGCCGGCGCACCGCGATGGGCGCCGCGGCGGCGCTGACGAAGCGCTACCGCAGCGCCGCCTACCGCGCCGAGTACGAGGCCTGGGCCAAGGACGCACCGGCGCTGGACCCGAAGGACCCGGCCGCGCTCGACGCCCGCCGCCTGCCCGATCCGGACAAGGTGCGCATCCGCGTCTACCAGACCAACTCCACCCACAAGTCGATGTCCGCGTTCCGGCAGGGCTCGATGATGCTGATCTGGGACGAGGACTTCCACAAGGTGCAGGGCACCTTCCAGGAAGCCTTCCTCGCCCACACCTCCACTTCGCCGAACCTGCAGCTGATCGCCTCGCTGGACCTGGCGCGCCGGCAGATGGAGCTGGAGGGCTACGCGCTGACCCTGAAGATGACCGACCTGGCGCTGCGCATCCGCCACGCGGTCAATACCCACCCGCTGATCTCGAAGTATTTCCGCGTGGCCACCCCGGAGGAAATGATCCCGGCCGAGTTCCGGCCGTCGGGGCTGAAGGACTACGGTCCGCCGAACGCGAGCTGGGCGCAGACCGCCGAGGCGTGGGACGAGGACGAGTTCGCGCTGGATCCGACCCGGCTGACCGTGGTCTGCGGCGCCGCCGGCTTCGACGGCACCCAGTTCAAGGGCATGCTCGCCGAGCGCTTCGACATCCAGATCAACAAGACCTCGCGCAACAGCATCCTGGTCCAGACCAACATCAACAACACCCACAGCGACGCGGCGCTGCTGATCAAGGCCCTGGCCGACCTGTCGCGCGAGATCGACGCGCGGCTGGCGCAGGCCAGCGCGGTGGACCAGCGGGTGTTCGACGAGCGGGTCGCCTCGCTGATGACCGACGTGCCGGACCTGCCCAACTTCAGCCGCTTCCACGATGCGTTCCGCGACGACCCGGCCGCGCCCAGCAACGAGGGCCACATGCGGCCGGCGTTCTTCATGGCCTACGACGAGGACAACTGCGAGTACATCAGGCTCGCCAGCCCGGACCTCGACGCGCGCCTGCGCGACGGGCCGGAGATGGTCTCGGCCAACTTCGTCATTCCCTACCCGCCCGGCTTCCCGATCATGGTGCCCGGCCAGATCATCACCGCCGACACCATCGCCTTCATGCGCAAGCTCGATGTGAAGGAGATCCATGGCTACAACGCCGCGCAGGGCATCAAGCTGATCAAGCCGTCGGTGCTCGCCGGCCGGCGCGCCCATTCCGACCGTTAACCATCCGCCGAACTCCCGGAGACCGCAGCCATGCAGGCTTTCTTCCAGTTCCTGGCCGACAACCCGTACATCCTGCTGTTCTTCACGGTGGGCATGGCGGTGGTGGTCGGCAAGTTCGCCGTCAAGGGCTACGGCCTGGGCATGGTCGCCGCGGCGATCGTGGTCGGTGCCGGGCTGGCCACCTGGGCGTCGGTGTACGGCGTCAAGATGGAACTCGACAACTTCGCCAAGTCGCTCTTCTATTACCTGTTCATGTACGGCGTCGGCCTGCGCGTGGGTCCGGCATTCTTCAACGCGCTGAAGAAGGACGGCATCACCTTCACCATCCTGGCGGTGATCTGCTCGTTCCTCGGCCTGGGCCTGGTGGTGCTGATGTCGGGCCTGCTCGACCTGCCCGCGGGCGCCGCCGGCGGCGTGCTGGCCGGTTCGCAGACCATGTCCGCGGCGATCGGCACGGCGGAGATGGCGGTCACCCAGGGCGCCTACAAGCTGCCCGAGGGCACCACCGCCGAACAGGTGTCGGGCATGATCGCGCTGGGGTACGGGGTGACCTACATCTGGGGCACGATCGGCATCATCCTCGTATGCAAGTACCTGCCGCGCTGGTGGGGCGTCGATGCGCGCAAGGCCGCGCGCGAGTACGAGCTGGCCCACGGCGTCAAGAACGTCGACGACGCGGCGCTGACCGGCTACCGCGGCGGTGGCCTGCGCGCCTACCGGCTGGAGAACCCGGCCACTGCCGGACAGACCATCGCCCAGTTCCGCAGCAAGTACCCGCAGTACCGGATCGTCAACGTGCGCCGCGGCGAGGAGTCGCTGGGTGCCGACCCGGCCCTGCTGCTGATGCAGGGCGACGTGGTCGCGCTGGGCGGCAAGCTGGGCGACCTGACCGACAACCTGGGCCTGGTCGGCGCCGAGGTCGACGATCCCAAGGCCCTGTCGGTGCCGCTGGACCAGGCCGAGATCGTGGTGACCGAGAAGGGCGTGGTCGGCCAGCCGCTGCGCGCGCTGGCCACCGAGGACTTCGCCGGCCAGCTGCAGGTCACGCGCATGGAGCGCTCCGGCGAGCCGTTCCCGGTGGGCGCGGAAACCGAGATCAAGCGCTTCGACGTGCTCTACGTCACCGGCCTCAAGGGCGCGGTGGACAAGGCCGGCGCACTGTTGGGCAAGATCGCCCGGCCGAGCACCTCCACCGACCTGCTGACCCTGTCCGGCGGCATGGTGCTGGGCCTGCTGATCGGCAAGATCAACGTGCCGGTCGGCGACTTCAGCGTGGGCCTGGGCAATGCCGGCGGCCTGCTGCTGTCGGGCATCTTCGTCTCCTCCCTGGTGTCGCGCCTGCGCTTCTTCGGCAGTACCCCGAACGCGGCGCGCAACATCCTCGAGGACCTGGGCCTGGTGACCTTCATCGCGATCGTCGGCATCAACGCCGGCGCCACCCTGCTCGAGCAGCTCACCGGCTCGATCGCGGTGAAGATCTTCCTCGCCGGTTTCGTCGCCAGCACGGTCCCGCCATTCGTCACCTGGGCCGTCGGCTATCACATCTTCAAGATCAACCCGGCGGTGCTGATGGGCGGCGTGGCGGGCTCGCGCTCGCACTCCGGCCCGGCGCGCGAGGCGGCCAAGGAGATCGACAGCAGCGTGCCGTGGGTCGGCTTCCCGGTCGGCTACGCGATTTCCGGCGTGCTGTACACCGTGTTCGGCTACTTCGCGATGGTCCTGTCGCAGTAAGCGCACGCGAACGAGGAGAACGGCATGGACACCATGCGCAACTGCGACCGTCGCCATCGCGCGACGGCGCTCCTCGCCGCCACGGCCCGCTGCCTGCTCGCGGGCAGCCTGGCCGTTCCGGGTACCGCGCTCGCCCAGGCCGCCGCGCAGGAACCCGTGCGCGAGGACCTGGAAGCGCTGGACGCGATCGACCTGGCGCCGAGCTCGCTGGAGCAGGGCCAGACCCGCCTGCAGGACAGCTTCGGTCCCTCCCGCGAGGCGTGGATCGCCGACACCCGGCGCAAGGCCTTCGAGGACACCAGGTTCGACGTGCAGGCGCGTACCTTCTTCCTGACACGCGACAAGTACGACGGCAGCGAAAGCGAGGCCTGGGCGCTGGGCGGCTCGGCCGGGCTGAAGACCGGCTACTTCCGCGAGTTCTTCGCCTTCGGCGCCACCGGCTACACCTCGCAGAAGCTGCACGGGCCGGAGGACAAGGACGGCACCCTGCTGCTGGCGCCGGGCCAGGAGGGCTACACGGTGCTGGGCGAGGTCTATGGCGAGTTCCTGCTCAACCAGGACACGCGCCTGACCCTCGGCCGGCGCGGTTTCGACACGCCCTACATCAACCGCAACGATGCACGGATGACGCCCAACACCTTCCAGGCCGCCGTGCTGCAGGGCCTGTACGGAGACAGCAAGGAGAACGGCGAATGGCGGTTCGGCGCCGGCTACTTCGACAAGATCAAGGAACGCAACTCGGAGGAGTTCGTGTCGATGGCCCGCGACGCCGGCGCCCCGGCCGGGGTCGAGCGCGGCGTGTATTCGCTGGGCGGCAACTACTCGCTGGGCGACCTGTCGGTCGGCGCGATCGGTTATTACAGCGACGACATCATCGGGATCTTCTACACCGAGGCCAAGTATGCGTTCGCCCTGTCCGGCGACTGGAAGCTGCGCACCGGATTGCAGTACAGCGACCAGTCGAGCAACGGCGACCAGCTGCTCAAGGGCACGCGCTTCGATTCCCACCAGTGGGGCGCCAAGGCCGAGCTGGTCCGGGGCGGCGCGCTGTTCACCGCCGCCTATACCGATGCCGGCGGCAACGCCAACATGCAGAACCCGTGGAGCGGCTACCCGGGCTACACCAGCGTGCAGGTGGAGGACTTCAACCGCGATGGCGAATCGGCCTGGATGCTGCGCGCCGGCTACGACTTCGCCTCGGTCAAGGGGCTGGGCGTGTACGCGCTGTACGTCGACGGCAGCGACCCCAGCGCGCCAACCGAGTTCGCGCGCCAGGAAGCCGATTTCAACGTGCAGTGGAAGGTGCCGGAGGGCATGTTCAAGGGCCTGATGGTCCGCCTGCGCTATGCGCAGGTGTCGCAGGACGACCCGGCCAGCGACGACCTCAAGGACCTGCGGATCATGGTCTTCTACGACCCTCCCTCGCTCTGATCGCGGCGCCGATGCCGCTCCGCTGGAACCGACAAGGGGAGCCGTGCCCATGGAGTGGATGACCGCGCTGCTCTCGCGCCATCCGGAGCTGGGCGTCTACCTGGCGCTGGCGATCGGCTACTGGATCGGCGCGCGCCGGGTCTTCGGCTTCACCCTCGGCGGGGTCACCGGCTCGCTGCTGGCCGGCATGGTCCTGGGCATCATGTTCGAGGTGCCGGTGTCGGCGACCGCCAAGTCGGTGGTGTTCCTGCTGTTCCTGTTCGGCATCGGCTACGAAGTGGGGCCGCGCTTCGTCTCGGCGATGAAGGGCGACGGCTGGCGCTTCGCGGTGCTCGGCGTCTTCGTGCCGCTGGTCGGCCTGCTGGCGGCCTGGATCGTCGCCCGGATGCTCGGCCTCAATCCGGGCCTGGCCGCCGGCATGCTTTCAGGGGCGCTGACCGAATCGCCGGCGATGGGCACCGCGGCCGAGGCGATCCGGGCCCTGCCGGTGGACGAGGCCACCCGGCGGATGTACGAGGCCCACATCGGCGTGGCCGATGCCTTGTGCTACGTGTCGGGCGCGCTCGGCGTGATCCTCACCTGCACCGTGATCGGCCCGGCCCTGCTGCGGGTGGACCTGGTCACGGAAGCGCTCGAGCTCGAGGCACGCTACGGGATCGTGCGCGTGCGCAGCGGCGTCGCCTCGGCCTGGCAGCCGTTCGAGACCCGCGCCTACCGGGTCGCGGCCCGCGCGCCGATCGTCGGCCGCACCCTCGCCGCCGCCGAACACCAGGCCGGGGGAATGCGGCTGTTCATCCACCGGATCCGCCGCGGCGAGGCGCTGATCGAGCCGGAACCGGAACTGCGCATCGAGGCCGGCGACCTGCTGGCGATCAGCGGCCGCCGCGAGGTGCTGGTCGCCTACGTCGGCGAGCGCGCCGACGAGGTCGACGACCGCGCCCTGCTCGACGTGCCCACCGCCGTCCACGACGTGTTCGTCAGCCGCCCGGACTGGGTCGGCCGGCCGCTGGAGGAGATCGCGGCCGACGACGAGGCGCGCGCGGTGTTCCTGCGGCGGATCTTGCGCCGCGGCCAGGACATCCCGATCGGCACCCGTACCACCCTGGAGCGCGGCGACGTGGTCCAGCTCACCGGGCCGGAAGCGGCGGTGCAGCGCGCGGCCACCCACCTGGGCGAGATCGTCCACGCCACCGACACCACCGACTTCGTCACCGTCGGCCTGGCCGTCTTCGCCGGCGCGCTGTTCGGCGTGGTCGCGGCGGTGCCGGTGGGCGACATCAAGGTAACCATCGGCACCAGCGTGGGCACGCTGCTGGCCGGGATCGTCACCGGACACCTGCGCGCCAGCCGCCCGCTGTTCGGACGCGTGCCCGACAGCGCGGTCAAGTTCATGCAGTCGTTCGGCCTGGCCGGCTTCGTGGCGATGGTCGGGCTGGGTGCGGGGCCGCACTTCATCCCAGCGGTGAAGGAGTCGGGGCTGGGCCTGCTGCTGGGCGGAATGGTGGTGACGATGGCGCCGCTGCTGGCGGGCCTTTGGTTCGGCCGCAAGGTGCTGAAGATCCATCCCATCCTGCTGCTCGGCGCGCTGTCCGGCGCGCAGACGTTCACCGCCGCGCTGGCCGCGCTGCAGGAGAAGAGCGGCAGTTCGATCGCGGTGATCGGCTACTCCGGCTCGGTGGCGATCGCGCACGTGTTCCTGACTACGTGGGGCACGGTGATCGTGCTGCTGATGGCCTAGCGCGGTCGATCCGGCCCACGGATGATTCGCGAAGCCGGTCTCGCCGCGGCGCGTTGACGCCACCCCCACGACCCGGCGTGGCAGGCTTTCCCTGCATGCCAGCCACGCGGGAAAACCCGATTGAAGATGCCGTCGCGCACAGGCGCGAAGGCGCCCGGATGCGCAAGGTCGTGGTCGGCTGTGCGGGCTGGTCGACACCGGCACGGTATCGCGAGCTGTTCGCGGACGGCGACAGCGTGCTCGCGCGGTATGCGTCGCGATTCCCGATCGTCGAAATCAACTCCTCGTTCTACCGCCCGCACCAGCACGCGACCTATGCGCGCTGGGCCGGCAGCGTGCCGCGCGGCTTCCGCTTCTCGGTGAAGGTGCCCCGGCTGATCTCGCACGAACTGGCGCTTCGCGGCTGCGGCCCGGCACTGGATGCGTTCCTCGCGCAGGCGTCGGGACTGGGTGCCCGGCTGGGCGGCTACCTGCTGCAGCTTCCCCCCAGCCACGTCCTGGACCTGCGTACCGCCTCGGGCTTCTTGCGCATGTTCCGCCATCGCACCGACGCACGGCTGGCATGCGAGCCCAGGCACGCCAGCTGGTTCTCGCCGCGGGCCAGTGCGCTGCTGGCGCGGTACGGCGTGGGCCGGGTCAACGCCGATCCGGCGGTGGGCCCGTCCAGCGACCAGGCCGACGAGGCGGGCGCCCATGTCGAGTCGATCTGGCCGTACTGGCGGCTACACGGCTCGCCGCGGATGTACTACAGCGACTACCCCGACACGCGGCTGCGGCAACTGGCCACGCGCCTCGCCGCCCTTCGCGGCGCGGGCATGCCCGCCTGGGTGGTCTTCGACAACACCGCGCATGGTTTTGCCACCGCCAACGCGGCGCGGCTGCAGGAGCTGCTGTCACGCTAGCGGCGGTCGCGGTCCGCGGCCGCGGATTCGTCCTGCGCGCGTGCGCGCAGGGCCCGCGACAGGGCGGCATCCGGTTCCAGCGGGCGCGCCCAGCGCCGGTAGCTGTCGGCCAGGGCCAGTCGCATGGCCAGCCAGGGCGGCGAGCCCGGGCGTGCGCCGAACCCGTCGGCCACCTGCTCCCAGTCCGCGTCGGCACCGGCCAGGGTGCGGGCGCGGACCACGCTGCGGCAGGTGGCCTCGGTGGCGCGGGCGAGGAAACAGGCGAACCAGGCATCGCCGCCGCCCCAGCCGGGCTGGGCGAGCAGGCCATGCACGTACGCGCGCGGTACGCCGGCATAGCGCTCCAGCTCGGCGGCGAAGGCCTCCGGATAGCGCGCGGCGTACTGGTCGATGTCGGCCAGCCGGCCGTCCAGCCAGGCATCGCCGGTGGCGCGCGCCCGCGACGTCTGTTCGGCGGGCGGCGACGCCGCACCTGCCGGCTGGCCGGATGCGGCCGGTGCGCAGGCAGCGAAGGCCGCCGCCAGGGCCAGGCCCATGACCAGTCGGGTCGGACGCGTTGCGGGTGTCATCGCCGGATGATGCCCCAGCCCCGCGCGCCTGTCAGTCCGCCCGCGCGCGCCGCGCCCGCTGCCTGCACCAATGGAAAGGCCGGCCCCGTGGCGGCAGCCGGCTTCGGATCCGTGCGACGGACGCGCTGCGGGCGGTCAGTCGTCCCAGCCACGGCCGCGGCCGCGGTGCTTGTCATGGCCACGGCCCTTCTTGCCGTGGTGGCCATGGTGGTGCCGGTCGCGGTCGTAATGGCGGCGGTCGTCATAGCTGACGCGATAGTGCGGCGGCGGCGGCGCGTAGTGGTACCGCGGCGCCGGGCGGTACACCACCACCGGCCGCGGCGGCGGTCCGTAGCGGTAGTAGACCGGGCGGTGCCAGCGGTCGTACTCGACCACCACCGGCTGGTAGTAGCCGCGATCGTAGTAGTAGGGCCGGCCGCTGCGGAAGATCAGGTCGGCGACGTCGACCAGCACGCGCACCTGCACGTCGCTGGCCTGGGCCTTGCCGGCAGGCAACAGGGTGGCGGCGCCGGCGAGCGCGGCGGCGAGCAAGGCGCCGCGCATCCAGGCGCCGCGCTGGCTGGAGCGGTGGGTGTGCGTGACGGCATTCATGGCAACGCTCCTGTCGTGGTTCGTGACCGAGACGTTGCTGCCGGCGCAGTGAACAGCGATTTAACCGGAACGGCTGTAACCGTTACCGGGCCGGCGCCGCGGCTGCATGCGTTCAGGAGCCGTTGCGAACGCGCGTCACGATTTCGCGCACCGCCCTCGGCAGCTCCGACGCGGCGGCCACCGACAGCACGCGCGGATGGGCTTCAGCCAGGCCGTGCTCGGCTTCGTGCGCCCAGGTCAGCGCGTAGGGAACGTGCACGCCCCAGCCGCCCAGCCGCACCACCGGCTCGATGTCCGAGCGCAGCGAATTGCCCACCATCACGAACTGCGTCGCGTCGATGCCGAATTCCGCCAGCACCCGCGCATAGGTCGGCGGATCCTTCTCCGACACGATCTCAATCCGCGGGAACAGGTCGGCCAGGCCGGAGGCGGCGATCTTGGATTCCTGGTGGAACAGGTCGCCCTTGGTGACCAGCACCACGGGCAGCTCGCGCGCGATCTCGGCGACCGCGTCGCGGATGCCGGCGATGAGCTCCACGGGGTGCTGCAGGGTGTCGCGACCGATCTCCACCACCTTCTGCAGGTCGCGTGCCTGGATGCGGCCATCGGTCAGTTCGATCGCCGCCTCGATCATCGACAGGGTCATGCCCTTGACCCCGTACCCGAACACCTTGAGGTTGCGCCGCTCCACCTCGAGCAGGTGGCGCAGGGTGCGGGCATCGTGCAGGTCGATGTAACGGCCGATGATCTCTTCGTACTGCTTCTCGGCGGCGCGGTAGTAATCCTCGCTGCGCCAGAGGGTATCGTCGCCATCGAAGCCGACCAGGCGGATGTCGGACATGGACGTTCGCTGCTCCAGGTGGGGTGCGCAGGATAGCAAGCACCCTGTCCGCCTCCGGCCGCCGCACGGTCAAAAGGCGCGGCGGGCCGCCAGGCGGCCCGCCGCGCGAGTGCTGCCGGGTTCGGCACGGGGTGTTACTCCACCCGTGCCACAGGCGTTATTCCTGGGCCGCTTCCGCCTGCTGCTTCTGGATGTAACCGCGGTACTCGTCCGCGCTCAGCTCGCCGTTGGCGTCGGCGTCGGCCTCGGCGAACACACTGGCCAGGCCGCCGTGGCGCCGGGCCTCGCCCAGGCTCAGGCTGCCGTTGCCGTCGGCGTCCAGGTCGGCCCAGCTCGTGCCCTGGCCGCTGGCGGACGACTGCGCCGGCTGCTGCTCGGCCGCGCCGGTCGCCGGCGGGCTGGTGGTGCCGGCCTCGGTCTTCGGCTCGCTCGGCGGCGTGGTCTGCGCGATCGCCAGCGGGGCGGCGGCGACCATGCCCAGGACCAGCAGGCCGGTGGCGAGGGACTTTGTGTGGGACTTGGTATTCATGGCGTACTCCTGCATCGGGTGGAATGTCGTGAGATGCCATCGGCAGTTCACGGCACCGACCCTGACCGCCGCGCCATGAACCGGCTTTGGGTCGCGATCGCGGCGTGCACGCCGGATTAACCACCGCCTTCGACGAAGCGGGTACCGCGCGGGTTAGCGAGTCGTCGATGCCCGGTTAGCACCAGGTTCAATCGGCCGATGTATCCGTTTTCCCGATGCGATCGCCATCGTCGCCGCGATGGTGGCCAGCCAAGCCGTGGCTGAACAGCCACCAGCCCAGCACGGTGCCGGCGAGCGCGCCGATGATCTGCAGGAGCACCCGGGTCCCCAGGAAATCCGGATCGTGGATACCCGCCAGCGCCAGCCGCGCATACAGCGGCGACTCCAGCTTGGCGATGCCCAGGTAGAACAGGTTCCAGCTGTCCAGGCCGGCGGCGACCGCCACCGCGATCGCCGCGCCCCACCCGATCGCATGGGCCACGGTCAGCCCCGCGCGGCGGCACACCCACGCCCAGATCGCGTACACCAGCACGCCGATCGCGAACGCGATCAGGCCCGCCTCAAGGGCACCGAGCAGGCCGGTGTGCAGGGTCAGGTTCATCGGGCGGGACGCATGCGGTGGAGCGGCCAGTCTAAACGCCGGCAGGCCCGGGCCGCCCTGCTCAGGCCTCGTCCTCTCGCCGCGCGCGCAGCCACGGCTCGCCTTCGTCGTCCAGTCGCACGCGCATGGCGATGGGCCGGCAGCACACCTGGCAATCCTCGACGTAGTCCTGGTCGCCCGCGCTTTCGTCGACCACCGCCTCGATCGGCTCGCCGCAATACGGGCAGTGCAGGTCGAGCCAGCGCGGCATCAGCGCACCGGGAAATCGTAGGCGGTACCCGGATCGGGTTCGGGCCTGAGGGTGAAATGCCACCACTCCATCGAGTAACCGGCCAGGCCCTGGGCGGCCATGGCGTCGCGCAGCCGGTGGCGGTTGGCTAGCTGCGCGGGCGTGGTCCCCGGCGCATCCGTGTGTGCGCTGGGGTCGAAGAAGTCGTAGGGCGTGCCCATGTCCAGCGGCTCGCAGGCGCCGCCATCGCAGCGCACCAGGGTCAGGTCGACGGTGGCGCCGCGGCTGTGCCCGGAGACCTCGCCGATGTAGCCGTCGGTCAGCCGGGCCTTGTCCACGTTGGGATACCAGCGCGCCTTCAGCGCCGGGTCGTCCGCTTCGCCGACCCAGCGCATGAAGCTGGCCACCGAATGGACGGGCCGGTAACAGTCGTAGACGCGCAGGCCCAGGCCTTCGGCGCGCAACGACGCCTGCACGCGCGCCAGTGCCCGGGCGACCGGCTCGAGCAGGTAGCAGCGGTTGGCCTCGTAGCCGGGCACTGGCGAGCCGGTGAAATTGTCCGAACCGGCGTAGCGCATTTCGACCTGGATATCCGGCGCCAGGCTGCGCACTTCGACCATGCCCGCGGCGGCGGCATCGCCCGCGGGCGAAATCCGCGGCGGCTCGGCGGCGCCGGCCACCGGGACCAGCACCGCAAGGATCGCGGCCAGCGCGACGGAAGCCGCCACCGCGGCGCGGTCGCCCAAGGGTCGCCGGATCGTCCGGCGCGAGCCCTCAGGGGCAGTCGCGCAGGCGCGTGAAAGCGAGATCGCCATAGTCGTAGCTGAAGTCCGCATCCGGGTCGACATGGGAGAGGGTCAGGGTAGCGCCGTTTCCGTCCGCGGGAGAAGGCGGGTGCAGCCAGGCTTCCGCATCGACGCTGTCCTCGTCCCAGTCCACCAGCCAGCGTTCGCCGACCCGCACCAGGCGGCCGCGCATCAGCGGCGAGCGGGCCGAGGCGAAGCCGATTCCGTCCGCGCGCGGGCACAGCGCCACCTCGCCGAACCACGGGTCGCGCCACACGCCCAGCAACGCCCCGGCTTGCGCGGCGTCGGCTGGGCGCCGCGAGGACGTGTCCGGAAGCGGCTCGTCCGCGCTGCGCTGCGCACGCTCCTGGTCGAGCAGGCCGGCGTAGTGCGCCACGTCGGCGCGGGCGTCCGGAGCAGTGTAGTGCTCGAGCAATACCTGCCCGAGCGCGGTGCGCGCCGCCTCGCCCTCGCCGTTGATCAGGATGACGATGCCGGCCTTGCGGTCCGGCAGCAGGATCACCGAGGAATACATGCCCGACAGCGTGCCGGTGTGCGCCACCTTCCACTCGCCCTGCACGTCCGACAGGCGCCAACCATAGCCGTAGGCGGAGAAGTGGCTGCTGTCCCACTGGCGCATGCGCTCGCTCACCGGCATCGGCATGTGCGCGGTCCACACCGCGCGGCGTTGCGCCGGCGACAGCCAGGGATCGGCCGGGTCGAGCCACATGTCGACCCACTTGAGCATGTCGTCGACGCCGCAGCGGATGCCACCGGCGGCCATGGAGGTGATGTCGGGCACGACGCCACCGGCATCGACGCGCTCGTCGACCGGCACGTTGCGACCGTCCACGCGGCGATGCGGGCGGGCCACGCTGCCGGCCTCGTCCAAGCGCCAGGCGCCGACCCGGCAGCCGTCCATGCCCAGCGGCCCGAACAGCTCGCGGCGCACCAGCTCGTCGAACGGCATGCCGCCGGCCGCGGCGGCGACTTCGCCGGCGACGACGTACAGCAGGTTGTCGTAGGCGTAACCGGAACGGAAGCTGGTCACCGGCCGCAGGTGCTCCAGCCCGGCGATGATGTCGGCCCGGGTGAAGGTGTTCGGCTCCGGCCACAGCATCAGGTCGCCGGCGCCCAGGCCCAGGCCGCTGTTGTGGATCAGCAGGTCGCGCACCTGCATGTTCGCGGTGACCCACGGATCGTGCATGCGGAACTGCGGCAGGTGCTTCACCACCGGGTCGTCCCAGCGCAGCTTGCCCTGGTCAACCAGCCGCGCCAGCACGCCGGCGGTCATCGCCTTGGTGTTGGAGGCGATCTTGAACAGCGTGTCCGGCGTGACCGCCTCGCCGCCGCCGGCGGCCAGCTCGCCGCGGGTCTCCACCGCAACGACGCGGCCGTCTTCGATCACGCCGACGGCGATCCCCGGCAGGCCGTAGATGTCCATGGCGGCATCGATGGCGTCGGCAATGGCCCGTTGCCCGGAAGCGCGGCCGGTCCGCGCGACCGACTCGGCGGGTCGTGGTTTCGCGGGGCCGGTGCCCTGCGTCGCTGCACCCGGGCCGACAGGTGCGCCCGTCTCAGCGCCAAGGGCGCCAGCGGGTATCGAAAGAAAAGCGGCCGCAAGAGCGGCCGCAAATGGGTGGGCAAAGCGCATCTCGGTCCTCATCCCTGCATGGGCGATGGTTCCCCGGCCGCCGCCCCTGGCAGGCGCGGCGGCCGGATGCCGGTCAGAAGTTCCAGGTCAGCACGAGTTCGCCGTAGCGCGGCGACTGCCAGCGGGTGCCCTCGGCGAAGGTGGTGCGATAAACGCCCGGCTGCTTCTCGTAGCGGCTGCGGATGTTGATGACCTCCTGGTCGTTGAGCAGGTTGTAGACCGCGAAGCGGATATTCATGTCCACATCCTCCACCGGCAGGGTCCAGGTGACGTTCGCGCTGAGGTCATAGGTCCAAGGCAGGTTGCCGAACGCGCCGCGTGGCGAGTACTCGTACACGCGCTGCGCATTGGGCGCGGTGCAGTTGGACACGCAGATCCAGCCGGTGCCGCCGCCACTGCCCTCGCTGGTGTAGCTGGCCACCGAATCCTCACCCGGCCACGAGACGCCGAAGGCGGTGATCGGACCGCCCGACAGCGCCATGACGGTGGCGCCGAAGAGCCACTGCTCGTTGAGCTTGTAGCTGCCACGCAGCTTGACCTGGTGGCGATGGTCGTTGAACAGGTAGCCCGAACGCTCGTTGTTCGCCGGATGGTCCCAGTGCTGGACCATGCCGGTGTCGCCGTAGTTGGTGTCCGAGTTCACCGGGCCTTCGTGGTTGCCCTCCAGCTTCGACCACAGGTACGAAGCGTTGAACGCCCACTTGTCATCCCAGGCGCGGTCGATCTGGAACTCCACCGCCTTGTAGGTACGCTCCGGCACCTTGTAGCCGATGATCTGGTTGCTGCCTGCGGTGATGTAGCCTTCCTTGGACGTGTCGATCGTCACCCATCCGTCCTGCGCGCAGCCCTGGGCCGTGGTGCCCCACAACGTGACCTTCTCGCCCGGGTTGGCGATCGGCCAGAGGTTGCCATGGCGCACGCCGCACAGCGCGTTGATGCGCATGTCGTCGACCGCATGGGTCATGTCACGGTAGGTGGCATTCACGCCCCACGACCAGGCCTGGTTGATCATGGTCTGGAAGCCGAGGATGAACTCGTCCTGGTACATCGCCTCGAGGTCACGGTCCACGCTCTGGCGCAGGTCGCCGACGCCGATGTTCAGGCTGTCGTCCACCGGGCCGATCTGCGCACCCAGCACCGGCTGCATGTAGGAGGTGCCGGTGACCGGATTGGTCGCCGGGGTCCAGCCGCTGAGCGCGTAGTAGGTGTACTCGTCGGTCAGGCCGCCGGCGAAGGTGTAGTTGATGATGTTGTTGACCGGCAGGTAGTAGCGGCCGGCGTTGCCGAACAGCTTGGTGCTGCCATCACCCTTCATGTCCCAGGAGAAGCCGACCCGCGGCGACACCAGCTTGTCCAGCTCGATGAAGCTGGAGCCGGTGGCGGTCTTGTAGTCCAGGTTGTCCATGCGGACGCCCAGGTTCAGCAGGAAGTACGGCGTGATGTTCCAGTTGTCCTCGATGTACCAGGCGCTGGCCTCGGTCTCGAAGACGCCGCCATCGGCGCGCTCGCGGCCCATCGCCACGGCGGTGACCCCGGCCGGCACGGTAGCGCCGTTGCCCAGGACCGCACCCGGCGCATACGAGTAGATCGTGAATCGCTGGCCGGTCGGGCCGGGGTAGAACGTGGTCCGGTCGGTGGTCATGGTCTCGGTATCGAGGCCGAAGCGGAGCTGGTGGCTGCCGAGCGTCCATTCGAAATCCAGCCGCCCCACCTCGCGTTCGTCATGGTGGTCGACCACCGAGGCGCTGGTGCTCGGGTGGCAGCTCACCGGTGGCCGGCCCATCGAGTTGTAGACGGCGTTGTAGCTGGAATTGATGATCACCTGGGCGCACTGCTGGTCGGCCGGCGAATAGACCAGGCTCTGGCTGCGGTTGGTGCCCCACATCGCCTTGGCGACGAAATTCTCGCCGAAGCGGCCGGTGTAGGTGATCGATCCGCTGTCGCCGCCACTCTCGTTGGTGCTGATGCCGCTCAGTGCGCCCCGCTCGGCCGCGTCCCAGTTGTAGGCGTAGGTCGTGGTCTCGGTGTCGCCCTCGTCGGAGAATGCGAGCAGTTCCAGCAGGTGGTCGCCGGTGATGGCCCAATCCATCTTCGCGCCCCAGAACCCGTCGTTGGACTCGGCGTCGCTCCACGTGGAGCCCGAGCTGTTGGTGAAGCTCGAATTGCTGTTGCGCTGTTCATACATCGCGAACAGGAACAGCTTGTCCTCGATCACCGGGCCGGAGGCCCAGACGTTGGTCTTGATGAGGCTGCTCTTGTCGCGGCTGGCACGGTAGTCGACCGGCACCGGATTCCCCGCGCCGTCGGTGTCGTAGTAGCGGTGGTCCTCGGCGTTGGAGCTAAGCGCTTCCGGCTGGAATGTGGCCTGGACGCCGCCTTGGAACACATTGGTGCCGCGGCGGGTCACCGTGTTGATCACGCCGCCGGTGCTGCGTCCGAACTCGACCGAGTAGCCTCCCGTCTTGATCTGGAACTGGTCGTAGAACGCGAACGGTGCGGTGGAGTAGCTCTGCCGCCGGTAGAAGTCGGTGACGTTGAGGCCGTTGATGTACACCGAGTTTTCGGCGATCGACGAGCCGCCGAAGGAGATGCCGCCCAGCGAGGAGTTGCCGCCGATCACGCCCGGCGCCAGCATCGCCACCGAACCGAGGTTCTGGGCCACCGGCAGGCGCGCGATCTCTTCGCGGTTGACATTGGTGGCCGTCTCGATCGAGAACACGTCGACACGGTTGACCACGCGCGAGCCCACCACCTGGATCGCATCCAGGTTGCTGACCGCGCCGTCGGCGCCGAGGTTCACCGCCGTGGTGCCGCCGAGCTGGACGTTGACGGACACCGCGCTCCCCACCGGCTGGCCGTCGCGCACGACCTGCAGGCTGTAGTCGCCCACCGGCAATTGGCTCAGGCGGTAGGTGCCGTCACCACTGGCCGTGACCGTGCGGGTTACGCCCGTCTGCTTGCTGGTCACCACCAGCTGGTCGCCCGCGCTGGCGCGGCCGGCGATGGCGCCGGTCGTGCTCTGCGCCATGGCCACCGGCGCCATCGCACCGATGCATGCACCCAGCGCCACGCACAGCGCCGCTTTCCTGAAGGTCCTGCTGTTCATCCCCGTGTCTCTCCCACAGTGGTGTTGAAGTTGTCCCCGCCCGCGCTGGTGGCGTCATTGCCAGTCGGCAGCATCTGCCATTCGAACCGGTAGTCCCATTGGTCGAAATAGAGGTTCCCGCCACGCCACTCCGCCTCGCCCCGTTGCGAGTCCACGGTCTCGGAGCGGAAGTGCTGCTTGGCCGGAACGAAGTCCCGCGAATAGTCGTCGTTGAAGGCGATCCGGTACGCGTCCAGGCCGCCGAGGTAGAACCAGCGCAGCGCCGGGTCGTCGCTGGCAAGCTGGCCGGTCGTCACGTCCATCGGCACCCAGCCGTAGGGCGCCAGGTACAGCCAGCCCCAGTCGTGCATGTTGTCGTAGCCGACCGCATCGTCGGAATACACCCAGCCGGACTGCCAGCGCGCCGGGATCCCGTTGAGCCGCAGCAGCGCCATCAGCAGCAGGGTCTGCTGGCCGCAGTCGGCGTGGCCGGCCTTGAGCGCGTAGTCGCTGATGTTGGAGATCGTGGAGTACTCGCGCGCGCCGGCCCAGGGAATGCGGTCCACCGCCTCGAACAGCTTGCGCGCTACCAGGTACGGGTTGGTCTCGTCGCCGACCACCTGCCGCGAGAAGGCGCGCAGTTCGGGCGTGAACACGATGTGCGGCGCCTGCTCGCGCAGGTACGGCGCCAGCGCCGCGTCGTCGGGCGTGGCGGTGACGCGCCGCGGGTCGATGGCGAAGTGGCGCCCGTACACGGTCAGTTCGTAGCTCACCGAGAACTCGGTGGGCTCGCCGGCCACGGCGGTGCGCTCCATGTAGGCGGTGCGCTGCATCGTGCTTTCCGGCGCGACCCGGCCCCCGGCCGGTACCGTACCGAGCAGGCGGATGTCCTCCTGCTGGCCGTCGATCGCCCGGGGATACGGGATCCACGCGCGGACGGTTTCGCCTGCGGGCACCGCGTCGGCATCGACCAGCAGCGACTGGGTCACCCGCAGGCGTCGCGGGGCCACGCTGGTCGCGCCGCCGGCGGCGGCCGCCAGCACCTCGGCATGGTGCGGATGCAGCCGCTCGAACGGGCCTTCGCTGAAGGGCTTGACCGGCGGCGCGCGGCGCGCGGCTGCCTCGGCGCTGAGCCGGAACAGGTTGGGGATGGCGCGCTTGAAGTAGCGCGGCTCGCCATCGATATCCATGCGTTCGATCAGGCCGGCACGGTCCCAGGCGTCGAATTCGGCCTCCTCGAGGTCGGGGATCGACTTGCGCAGCTGGGCCATGGCGGCGGCCCGGTCGAGGGTGAAGTCCAGGCGGATGCGGCGCATGCGCTCGCGCTCGAACGCCAGCGCGCGCTGCTGGTCCGCCGGCACGCCGGGCGCGGCCAGCGCGGCGTCGATCGAAGATTGCGCCTGCCGGAAGTCGCCGCGATCCACGGCGGCGACCACCTCGCCCACCGTGTCGGCCGCGCGTGCGTCCGCCTGCGCGGCCGTTGCCAGCCCCATGGCCAGCAGGCACAGCGCCGGCCACGCGACACGGCGGCCGGGACGCGCAGGACGCGGCGGCAGGCTGGAAACGGAAGGCTGGCAACTGCGGACATCCACGACGACACTTCCCGGGTGCGGTGGTGATGGCTGGTGTAACACGGGTCTGGTAGTGGGTCAATAATTTATTCTTGACGGCGCGAATATTCGGAATAACTATTCTTCCGGACACGCCCCCGGGGAGAGGACCGGCGCTCATGCATGCCGCCAATGCGTCAACCACGCCAGCCAGGCGCAATGCCCGGCTCGGCCCTGCCACTGCTGGCCTCCTGCTGGCGCCGTTGCTGCTCGCGCTTGCCGCGGCCCTGCCCGCCGCCGCGACCCAGGCCGATGCGCCGACCGCGGTCGTCGAAGTGCGCCAGGCCGACCTGGCCGCCGACCACTGGATCGCCCAGCTCGCCGAACCGGACCGGGTGATCCTGGACCGTGCCGGCATCGCCGCGCAGAACGCGCGCATGCGCGCCCAGGACCCCTCGATCCACGACATCGCCACCCTGCCCGATCCGCTGCCACGCGCGATGGTGCGCGAGCAGGTCGTGGCGCTTTCGGCGCCGCCGACCCGCGCCCTGTTCGACGTGCAGGGCAAGGCGGTGCCGAAGAAGACGCTGGATGCGCTGCAGCAGGCGATCGCGCTGGACGCCATCCCCGCCAGCCAGCCGCTGCAGTACGGCCTGGTGGTCCATCGCGCCGCGCTGCGTACCTTCCCGACCGCGCTGCGCGTGTTCAGCAGCGCCGGCGAAACCGACATCGACCGCTTCCAGGAATCGGCGCTGTTCCCCGGTGACGCGGTCGCGGTGCTGCACCGCAGCCGCGACGGCGAGTGGCTGTTCGTGGCCAGCGAGCGCTACGTGGCATGGATCGAAGCGGCGCACGTGGCCCTCGGCGACCGCGACACCGTCCTCGGCTACGCCAAGCGTACCCCCTACGTGGTCGTCACCGGCGCCACGGTACGCACCACCTACACCCCGGAAGAACCGCGCGTGTCGGCGCTGCAGCTGGACATGGGCGTGCGCCTGCCGTTGCGCGCGGACTGGCCGCCGACGCAGGCGGTCAACGGCCAGCATCCGTACGCCTCGCACGTGGTCGACCTGCCGGTGCGCAATGCCGACGGCCGCCTCGCCCTGGCACCGGCGCTTATCGCCCGTTCGGCCGACGTCTCCGACGACTACCTGCCGCTGACCCCGGCCAACCTGCTGCGCCAGTCGTTCAAGTTCCTAGGCGAGCGTTACGGTTGGGGCCACAGCTATGACGCCCGCGACTGCAGCGGCTTCGTCTCGGAGATCTACCGCAGCTTCGGCATGCTGGTCCCGCGCAACACCCGCGACCAGGCGGTCAGCCCGGCGCTGGACCGGATCGCGTTCGAACCCACCGACAGCCGCGACAAGCGCATGGCCGCGGTGCGCGCGCTGCAGGTTGGCGACCTGGTCTACATCCCCGGCCACGTGATGATGGCCATCGGCCACCAGCGCGGGCTGGCCTTCATGATCCACGACACCAACGGCGGCAGCTGGCGCGGGGCCGACGGCCAGCGCGTGCGCGCCGGCCTCAACGGCGTGTCGGTCACCCCGCTCGAGCCGATGCTGTTCGGCGACACGGAGACCTACGTGGACCGCATCACCAGCATCCAGAGGATCCGGCCGCGAGCCACCCCATGAAGATCACCGACATCGAACTGGGCATGCTGCGCGTGCCGCTGAAGACGCCGTTCAAGACCGCGCTGCGCACCGTCGACACGGTCGAGGACATCGTGGTGCTGGTGCGCACCGACACCGGCCACACCGGCTACGGCGAGGCGCCGGCCACCGCGGTGATCACCGGCGACACCCACGGTTCGATCGTCGAGGCGATCGACCGCTTCATCAAGCCGCGCCTGATCGGCCAGGAGATCGCCAACCTCAACCGCATCTGCGCCCTGGTCCAGGGCTCGATGGAGCGCAACACCAGCGCCAAGGCGGCGGTGGAGATCGCCGTCTACGACCTGTGGGGCCAGCTGTACGGCGCGCCGCTGTACAAGATGCTCGGCGGCGGCGACCCGGTCATCACCACCGACATCACCATCTCGGTGGACCACATCGACAAGATGGTGGCCGACTCGATCGCCGCGGTCGAACGCGGCTTCGACTCGCTCAAGATCAAGGTCGGCAAGGACATCGGCCTGGACATCGAGCGGGTCAAGGCGATCCACGCCGCCGTCGAGGGCCGCGCCCTGCTGCGCCTGGACGCCAACCAGGGCTGGACCCCGAAGCAGGCGGTGTTCGCGATGAGCACGCTGGAGGACGCCGGCGTGCTGCTCGAGCTGCTCGAGCAACCGGTCAAGGCCGCCGACATCGAGGGGCTCAAGTACGTCACCGAGCGCGTGCACACCCCGGTGATGGCCGACGAGAGCGTGTTCGGCCCGGCCCAGGTGTTCGACCTGATCGAGCGCCGCGCGGCGGACATCATCAACATCAAGCTGATGAAGACCGGCGGCCTGTCCAACGCGATCCGGATCGCCGACATCGCCTCCATCTACGGCGTGCAGTGCATGATCGGCTGCATGATCGAATCGGCGATCTCGGTGGCCGCCGCCGTGCACCTGGCCGTGGCCAAGTCCGACGTGATCACCAAGGTCGACCTGGACGGCCCGTCGCTTGGCCAGTTCAACCCGGTCGAGGGCGGGGTGATCTTCGACGAGTCGGAGATCACCGTCACCGACGCGCCGGGCCTGGGCATCCGCGAGATCCGCGGCCTGGAACTGCTCGCGCGCTGAGCGCGGTTGCCAGGTGCGCCCGACCCGGATGAAGATCGCACCCATGCCGCCCCTGGTGAAGATCCGCTCCGAACGCGACCACATGTCGGCGATCGAACGCCGCATCGCCGACTTCATCCTCGACAACGCCCACCTGCTGCGCGACTACTCCTCGCAGCAGCTGGCCAGCGCGCTGGGCATCAGCCAGTCCAGCGTGGTCAAGTTCAGCCAGAAGTTCGGCTTCCGCGGCTACCCGGACCTGAAGTACAGCATCGTCCAGGCGGTGGCGCGCAATGGCGCCGACGCCCCGGCGCAGGCGGCGCCCGCGGCCGACGGCGACGAGTACACGCGGCTGGAGGAGAGCCTGCGCCGCAGCAAGGCCGCCGCCGAGGAAGAGACCCGCCTGCTCAACCCGCGCGAAGGCATCGAGCGGATCGTCGGCCTGGTCGACGGCGCCGGCAAGGTGTTCGTCTGCGGGCTGGGCGACGACGGCCTGTTCGCGCGCGAGTTCGGCATGCGCCTGTCGCTGCTGGGCGTGCTGACCGTGCACCACAACGACCCGATCCTGATGATGGCCAACCTCTCGGCGGCGCGGCCCGGCGACGTGCTGCTGCTGTTCTCCGAGTACGGCCAGCTGCCGCAGCTGTCGCAGATCAGCCGCCAGTTCCAGGCCTGCGAGGGCAAGGTGGTCTCGATCACCCGGCACACCGCCAACCCGCTGCGCGCGCACGCCGACGCCTCGCTGGTGGTGTCCGCGCACGATCCCGCCCCGCACGTGGAGGCGTTGCTGTACCGTTCCTCGCTGCAGTACCTGCTCGACTTCCTGTTCGTGCTGCTGTGCCAGGCCAACCCGGACCGGCACCGCCAGCTCGGCATCAACCTCGAACGCATCCGGCACCTGCTGGATACCTGACCGACCCGACTCGATGCCCGCGAATCCCGACGCGACACCCCGTGCCTCCCGTTTCGCCTGGCCGCTGCTGGCCGCCCTCGGACTGGCGTGGGGCATCGCCGCCCTGGCCGGCGAGTCCGCCGGCAACCCCTCCGGTTCGGACGACCCGCTGCGCGGCGCGCAGCAGCTGGTGCTGGTCACCACCGATGGCTGGGACGACACCCAGGGCATGGCGCGTCGCTTCGAACGTCCCGACGACGCGGCATCGTGGACCGAGGTCGCCTCGTTCCCCGTCAGCATCGGCCGCCACGGCAGCGCCTGGGGCACCGGCCTGCATGCCGCCGCCGACGTGGACGACGGCCCGCGCAAGCGCGAGGGCGATGGGCGCAGCCCGGCCGGGGTGTTCGCGCTGGGCACCGCGTTCGGCTACGCCGGCACGGCCACCTCCGGCCTGCCCTACCAGGCGATGAGCCGCGACGACTGGTGCATGGACGTGCCCACCTCGCCCTACTACAACCGCATCGTCGATGCCCGCCAGGTCGGCGCCGACGCGGTCGCCGGCTCGAGCGAGCCGATGCGGCTGGACCTGCACCGCGACGGCAACCCCAGCTACCGCCTGGGCTTCGTGATCGAACACAACCCCGGCAACGTGCCGCAGGGCGGCAGCTGCATCTTCGCCCACCTGTGGCGCGCGCCCGGCGAGCCGACCGCCGGCTGCACCGCGATGGCCGATGCCGACATGGAAGCGATGCTGGAGTGGCTGGATGCGGACAAGGCCCCGCGCTTCGTCCTGTTGCCCCGGGCGCAATACGCGCGCCTGGCCACGCGCTGGCAGCTACCGGCGCCGGCACCGGCGGAGCCGGAACGGTGAGGTGGCCCGGCGCGACCGCGCGGGTGCTGCTGGCGCTGGCCGCCGGCGCGATCCTCGGCCTCGCACTGGCGCACTGGCAGCCCGATGCGGCGACGGCCGCGGCCGGCATCGCCCAGCCGATCGGCCGGCTCTGGCTCAGCGCGCTGCAGATGACCGTGGTGCCGCTGGTGCTGGCGCTGGTGATCCTCGGCGTGGCCACCGCTTCGGACGCCGCCGCGTCCGGGCGGGTGGCACGGCGGGCGATGGTGGTGTTCATCGCGATGCTGGCGTTCTTCGCCGGCTACGCCGCGCTGGTGGCGCCGGCGCTGCTCTCGCTGGTGCCGGCCAGCCCGGCGCTGACCGCCACCCTGCAGGCCTCCGCCACCAGCGCCGATGCCGCCGCGGCGCCGTCGCTGGCGCAGTGGATCGGCAATGTCATCCCGTCCAACGCGATCATGGCCGCCGCGCAGGGCGCGATGCTGCCGCTGGTGGTGTTCGCGCTGTTCTTCGGCTTCGCCCTCACCCGTATCGACGGCGAGCGCCGCGCGCAGGTGATCGGGCTGTGCCACGGCATCGCCGACACCATGATCGTGATCGTGCACTGGGTGCTGCTGGCCGCGCCCGTCGGCGTGTTCGCGCTGATGCTGGCGGTGTGCGCGCAGGCGGGGCTGGGCGTGGTCGGTGCGCTGGCGGGCTACATCCTGCTGCAGTGCGCGATGTACCTGGGGGCGATCGCGATCTGCTACGTGCTCATCGCCGTGTTCGCGCGGCGCTCGCCGGCCGCGTTCGCCGGCGCGATCCTGCCGGCGCAGGTGGTGGCGGCGAGCACCCAGTCCTCGCTGGCCTCGCTGCCGGCGATGCTGGAGAGCGCGCGCGAACGCCTCGGCCTGCCACGCGCCGTCGCCGCGCTGGTGCTGCCGATGGCGGTAACCCTGTTCCGCATCACCAGCCCGATCCAGTACATCGTCGCCGCCTCCTTCGTCGCCTGGGCCTACGGCATCGAGCTGACCGCGGTTCAGCTGGCCGCCGGCGCGGCGCTGGCGGTGGTGATCAGCCTGGGCTCGGTCGGCCTGCCCGGCCAGGTCAGCTTCATGGCCACGGTCATGCCGGTGACCCAGTCGATGGGCCTGCCGGTGGAACCGCTGGGCCTGCTGCTGGCGGTGGACACCATTCCCGATGTGTTCGCCACCACCGGCAATGTCACCGGCGACCTCACCGCCACGACGATCGTCGCCCGGCAGAGCCCGGACGCCTCCGACCCGCCGACTGCCGGCTGAATTCCCGCGGCGCGCGCTCACGCGCGTGTCACCGCGCGCGACCGACAGTGGCCCCCTCCGCGGCCGCTGCGCCCTGCCTGCCGGCCGCCCTCCCCCGCCGGAGCACGCCGCATGAAGACCCGCCGCATCTACGCCTCGCCCAACCTCGCCGCCGCGCAGGCCGCGCTGGCTGCCGCCCGCGATACCGGCATCGAGCGCGACGCGCTGTCGCTGATCGCCCGCTCCGACATCGAGATGGACGCGGTGCCCGACGACCTGCGCGAGGCGCATACCGACATGGTGCCCGCCGCGCTGCGCGGTGCCGCCGGCGGCGGCGCGGTCGGCCTGGTCGCCGGGCTGATCGCGGTGGCGGTGCCGCCACTGGGCATCACCCTCGCCGGCGCCGGCCTGATGGCGGCGGTCGGCGCGCTGGTGGGCTCCTGGTCCTCGGCGCTGGTCGGCGCCACCGTGCCCGACCCGGTACGGCGCCAGTTCGAGGAAGCGATCGAGGCGGGCCAGATCCTGCTGGTGGTCGACGCCGACGAGGAGGCCCTGGCGCGGGCCGAGCAGGCGGTGATCCGCGCCGGCGCGCGCCCGCTGCCGTACGAGGCCGCGACGGCCGTCAGCTGAGACCGCGATGAGCCACGCCGCACCCGCACAGCGCGCGGCGAACGGGCGCGAGGCGTCGTGCGGCGTGTGGAATCCGGCGGCGAAGTGCCGCGTGTGTGGCAGATGCCGAAGATCGCGTGGATAACTTCACGCTCACGCCGCCGGCTACAGCCATTAACTGTCCGGTCCCTATGGTGGGAAGCCCGACCCAAGCACAGGAGACCGCAGGCATGAGTTCGCACCCCGGCTACCAGGTCCCCGGCCGCGCGCCGGTCGATGCCTTCCCTGATTCCGGCTACTGGAACCAGCAGTTCCGCAGCGAGCCCTACTTCCTGGAAGGCGACAGCTACGACGATTACGAACCGGCCTACCGCCTGGGTTACCAGGCGCGGCACCAGCACCCCAGCCGCGACTTCGACAGCCTCGACGAACAGCTGCAGCGCGACTGGGCGGCCAGCAAGGGCCTGTCGCGACTGGACTGGCAGCGCGCGCGCCAGGCCGCACTGCGTGCCTGGGAACGCGGCGAGCCGCGCGGGATGTAGGCCGCCGCCCCGCAACCCGGGCGCCCGCCCTTACACAGGCGACCGCTGCACAGGTGCGTCGCAGGAACCTGGCGGGCACTCTGTCTGTGTAGGAGCCCATCCTCATGGGCGACGCGACCACCTTTGCCCGTGCTATTGCTGGTGGTTCGTGTTCACGTCGCCGGCCAACGACCGTCGGGTCGCCCATAAGGATGGGCTCCTACAAATGAACATGGGACCAAAGCCCACGCGCGGGCGACGTGGCACATACCTGGCGACGTCGCGCTCAGCGCGCCGCCAGCAGCTCGAACCGCGCCGGCTCGCCGGCCACGGACGATGGGGCGATCCAGACGTCAAACGCGCCCGGCTCGGCGGCGTAGCGGCCATCGGCCCCGGTGAAGGCCAGCTGCGCACGCGACAGCGTGAACACGACCTCGCGCGATTCGCCCGGCTGCAGCCTCAGCTTGCGGAAGCCCTTCAACTCGCGGACCGGGCGCACGCGGCTGCCGACCCGGTCGTGCACGTACAGCTGCACGACCTCTTCCGCCGCGCGCGCGCCGGTGTTGGCGACGGTCGCGCGCACCTGCAGGCTGCCGTCCCATTCCAGCGCCGGCGCATCGACCCGGGTGGCGCCGTACTCGATCCGGCCGTAACCGAGGCCGTGGCCGAACGGATACAAGGCGCTGTTGGGGTACTCGCGCCAGCGCGCCTTGAACTCGGACATCTCCGGCGTTTCCGGGCGGCCGGTGCGCGGATGGTTGTAGAAGAACGGCTGCTGCCCGGAATCGTGCGGGAAACTCACCGGCAGCCGCCCCGACGGGCTGTAGTCGCCGAACACCACGTCGGCCACCGCGTGCCCGGTCTGGCTGCCCAGGAACCAGGTCACCACGATCGCCTGCGCATCACGCACCGCGCCCTCCAGCGCCAGCGCGCGGCCGTTGCGCAGCAGCACCACCACCGGCGTGCCGGTCGCGGCGACCGCCTCGGCCAGCGCCTGCTGCGCCGCCGGCAGCACGATCCGGGTGCGCGATTGCGCCTCGCCGCTGTAACGCTGCGGCTCGCCCACCGCCAGCAGCACGACGTCGGCGCCGCGCGCGGCGGCCACCGCCGCCTCGATGCCGCCGTCCATCGGCGCTTCCAGGGCGCACCCATCGACCACGTCCAGCGCCGCGCCTTCCGGCAGCGCGGCGCGCAGGCCGGCTTCCAGGGTCACGTAGCGCGACTTGTCGCCGAACAGGGTCCAGCAGCCCTCGATGTTGTCCACGTCGCGCGCGAACGGGCCGATGAGCGCGATCCGCGCCTGCCGCGACAGCGGCAGCACGTCGCCTTCGTTCTTCAGCAGCACGATCGAGCGCCGCGCCGCGTCGCGCGCCAGCGCCTCGTGCGCGGCCCGCTGCGAGGTGTCCGCCTCGCGCGCCGGGTCCAGCGAGCGGTACGGATCGTCGAGCAGGCCGATGGCCGACTTCACCGACAGCACGCGCCGCACCGCCTCGTCGAGCAGCGCCACCGGCACCTCGCCCGACTCCACCAGCCCGGGCAGGTGGTCGGCGTAGAACCCGCTCTGCATGCTCATGTCCATGCCGGCCAGGAACGCGCGGCGGGTGGCGTCGCGCGCATCCTCCGCGTAGCCGTGCGCGACCAGCTCCATGTCGGCGGTGTAATCGGACACCACCAGGCCGGGGAACTGCCAGGCATCGCGCAGCACGCCGGTGAGCATGGCGTGGTTGGCGCTGGCCGGCACGCCGTTGATGTCGTTGAAGGCGGTCATCACCGTCAGCGCGCCGGCGTCGAAGGCCGCCTTGAACGGCGGCAGGTGCACGTCGTGCAGGGTGCCTTCGGCGATCTCGACGTAGTTGTAGTCCATGCCGCCGGCGACGGCGCCGTAGGCGACGAAATGCTTGGGCGTGGCCAGCAGCGAATCGGCCGCGCGCAGGTCCTCGCCCTGGAAGCCGCGCACGCGCGCGGCGGCGAAGGCGCAGCCGAGGAAGGTGTCCTCGCCCGCGCCCTCCGCGCCCCGGCCCCAGCGCTGGTCGCGGGCGATATCCACCGCCGGCGCGTAGGTCCAGTGCAGGCCGGCGGCGGTGGCCTCGACCGCGGTGGCGCGCGCGGTGCGTTCGGCCAGCTGCGGCTCGAAGCTGGCCGCCTCGCCCAGCGGGATCGGGAACACGGTGCGCATGCCATGGATCACGTCGGCGGCCAGCAGCACCGGGATGCCCAGCCGGCTCTCCTCCACCGCCACCCGCTGGATCTCGCGGCCCTGGTCGGCGCCGACGCCGTTAAACAGGCAGCCGACCTTGCCGGCGCGCACCTGCTCCAGCACCTGGGCGGCATTGCTGACGTTCACTTCCGGGTTCACGTCCGGCGCGAACGGGCGGACCATGTCGGCGAACACCCCGAGCTGCCCGACCTTCTCCTCGACGGTCATGCGCGCGAGCAGGGACTCGATTCTCGCGTCGGTGGCGGGGTGGGCGATCGGCATCGTGCGTCGGCGGCTGGGCGGCGGAGGGCCGATTCTAACGGAGCCCCGGCCCGCCACCAGTCGTCGGGGCCCTCTTCACGCATGTAATGGAATGTAACGCCGGTGTCCGCCGCACAAGAAAGCGGCGCGGAGCCGCGAGGCCCCGCGCCGCCGTGGCGCACCGTCGTCACCCCGGTGCGCCAGCTAAACGACCGATCCGGATCAGCCGCCGGACGGCATCACCTTCAGCTTGGACGTGTCGACCTTGGTCACGCCCTGGATGCCGGCGGCGACCTTCTTGGCCTGGTCGGCCTGGGCCTGGGTGCTGGCGGTGCCGGTCAGGTAAACCACGCCGTTGACGGTATCGACGTCGATCTTGGTGCCGGCCACGACGGTGTCGGCCAGCAGGCTGGACTTGACCTTGGTGGTGATCCAGGTGTCGTCGACCGGCTGGGCAGAAGCGGCTTCGGCGGCGGGCTTCTTCGCCGGCTTGTCGTCGTTGGCCATGGCTGCGCCGGAGAACAGTACGGCGGTCAGGGCGGCGGCGAGGATCGTGGTGCTCTTGCGCATGGGTCCCTCCTGTTACGGCACTGTGCCGTGTGGTGTGCGGCGAGTGTCGGCGGCAAGACGTGCAGCGACGGTGAATCCAGGCGTGAAGGTTGTGCAGCGTTCAGTGCGATGAGCGCACTTGCACGGGTTCGTCGATGGCGCGTGTAATGCGCCTTCCCCGCCATGCCACGCAGGTGCATCGATGGCCCGCGAACTGAACGTCGCCCTGGTCGGCTTCGGCCTGGCCGGCAGCGTCTTCCACGCCCCGCTGGTGGCATGCACGCCCGGCCTGCGCCTGCACACGGTGGTATCGCGCGATCCGGCCAAGGTCCGCGCCGCGCATCCGCGCGCCAGCGTGGTCGGCGATCCGGCGACTGCATTCGCCGATCCGGACATCGACCTCGTCGTCGTGGCCACGCCGAACGACACCCACGCGCCGCTGGCGCTGGCCGCGCTGGCGGCCGGCAAGCACGTGGTGGTGGACAAGCCGTTCGCCCTCGACGCGGCCCAGGCGCACGCCGTGATCGACGCGGCCACGGCAGCCCGCCGCGTGCTCAGCGTGTTCCACAACCGACGCTGGGATGCCGACTTCCTCGCGCTGCGCGCCCTGCTCGATGGCGGCGCGCTGGGTGAAGTCGCCGAACTGCACTCGCACTTCGACCGGTTCCGTCCGCAGGTGCCCGATCGCTGGCGTGACCGCGCCGGCGCCGGCAGCGGGCTGTGGTACGACCTGGGCCCGCACCTGGTCGACCAGGCCGTGCAGCTGTTCGGCGCGCCGCTCGCGGTGCACGCCGACCTGGCGCAGCAGCGCGACGGCGCCCAGGCCACCGACTACTTCCACGTGCAGCTGCGCTACCGGCGCCTGCGCGTGGTGCTGCACGCCGGCGCCCTGGTGCCAGCCGCCGCGCTGCCCGCTTACGGACTGCGCTTCGCGGTCCACGGCACCGGCGGCAGCTGGATCAAGCACGGGCTCGACCCGCAGGAGGACGCGCTGCGCGCGGGCATGTTGCCCGGCGGCGACGGCTGGGGCCACGATCCGTGCCCCGGCACGTGGCTGCGTGCCGGCGACGATGGCGTGCAGCAGGCGCCGTCGCCCGCGCCCGCCGGCGACTACCCCGCGTACTACACGCGCCTGCGCGACGCGATCCTCGAGGGCACCGCGCCCCCGGTGACCGGGGAAGAAGCCCTCACCGTGATGCGGGTGATCGAAGCCGGCCTGCGCAGCGACGCCGGGCGTCGCGAAGTGCCCTTCCCCGCCGATCGATTTTTGTAGGAGCCCATCTTCATGGGCGACCCGACGCCCCCAACTGTCGCTGTCGGCCGATAGGTGGCGTGTCGCCCATGAAGATGGGCTCCTACAAGGAGTACGTCGGGTCGCCCATGAGGATGGGCTCCTACAAGGAGTACGTCGGGTCGCCCATGAAGATGGGCTCCTACAGAGACGGAGCCGACGGCGCCGCAGCGCTCAGCCGCGCTTCACCCCATGCCCGCCGAAGCGGTCGCGCAGCGCGGCCAGCATCTTGTCGGCGAAGGAATCCTTGTCGCGCGAGCGCAACCGCTCCATCAGCGACAGGGTGATCACCGGCGCGGACACCTCCAGTTCGATCGCCTCGGCCACCGTCCAGCGGCCTTCGCCCGAGTCGGCCACGTAGGGCGCGATGCCCTCCAGCGCCGGGTTGTCGTTCAGCGCATCGGCCGCCAGGTCCAGCAGCCACGAGCGCACCACGCTGCCGTGGCGCCAGATCTCCGCCACCTGCGGCAGGTCAAGCGCCAGCGATTCCTTGCGCTGCATGATCGCGAAGCCCTCGGCATAGGCCTGCATCATTCCGTACTCGATGCCGTTGTGGACCATCTTGGCGAAATGGCCGGCGCCACTGGGACCCACGCGGCCCCAGCCGCGGTCGGGCGCCGGCGCCAGCGTCTGCAGCAGCGGGCGCAACCGCTCGCACGCCGATTCCTCGCCGCCGACCATCAGGCTGTAGCCCTCGGCCAGCCCCCACACGCCGCCGCTGGTACCGCAATCGAGGAAGTGAATCCCACTCCCGCGGCACTGTGCCGCCCGACGCTGGCTGTCCTTGTAGTTCGAGTTGCCGCCATCGACCACGATGTCGCCCGGCTGCAGCAGCGGGCCCAGCGCGTCCAGCGTGGCATCCACGGCCGCGCCGGCAGGCACCATCAGCCACAGCGCGCGCGGCGCCGGCAGCGCGGCCACCAGGGCGGCGAGCGAGTCGAACGTCTCCAGCCCGTGCGCCTGCTGCGCCGCCTCGCGCGCGGCCGCACCCGGATCGAAACCGGCTACGCGATGGCCGCCGCGTTTCAGCCGCGCGGCCATGTTCGCGCCCATCCGTCCCAGCCCGACCATGCCGATATCCATGCGACCTCCTCGCGTGCGAAAGGCCAAGCCTCGCACAGGGCGAAGGATCCGCACCACCCTCGGCGCTCGAACGCAGCACCGCCGTCGACGGTGAGGCAGCGAGACTCTCGGCGCCGGGCCAGCACGCCAGGCCTCCCGGAACGCACCAGGCCTCCCTGCGTAGCCGCCGGCGCGCACCGCGTCCTTCAGCCGAGCAGGTCCACACCCTTGTGGTCGTCCGCAACGCCCTGGACCAGCAACAGGTCGCCCTCGGTATGCCCGGCGCGCAAGGGCCGGATCGCCTGGTAGGCGTCGGACTCGTACCAGCCCCGCGCCTGCTCCATGCTGGGGAACTCGATGACCACCAGGTCGCCCGACCACGCACCTTCCACCGGCTCGTACGGGCCGCCATGGATACGGAACCTGCCGGAGAACGGCGCCAGCGTGCCATCGATCCTCTGCAGGTACTCCATGATCTCCGGACCGAACCGCGTCTCCCGTATCACGGCCACAGCGTAAGCGCGCATCGAGTTCTCCTGGCAGTCTTCGAATACCGGGCACTCTAACGCCTTCGCGATCGGGGGCATTCCTGTGCGGGCAGCGCCGCCGACGGTCCAGGTCGCGAAACCGCTCGAGCGGCACGCACCTGCGCGGATGAGACACCCCCATGGCTGGGCCAGGGTATCCACCGAACCGGAACGCTGCGTCGGCTTGGCCTGACCGTCAGGCCGCGGGCCCATGCCACGCGACCCGTTGCACCCTACAACCCGAGCGAAGTGTGTTGTGTATCTCCGCAAGCCGATCGGTCTCGGACAGCAGGAACTCGATTTCTTCCTCCGAAGCGGAAGAGTCCACCCTCGCCGAGTATGTGACCGACTCCGCAGGCAGGCCTACAGCTTCGAACCGCGCCGAGGCAATTACTTCACACCCGGTTATGGCGATGCCGAGGCGCTGTGCCTCGCGATACAGGTCATTGCAGTAGCAAGTGGCGAGGGCGAGCATCAGGAGCTCGCCGCCATTCACGGAACTACCGGGGCCCGATTCTTTCGAGGGAACGTCCAGCGACTTGGCAGAGCCGGCAGTGGAGACACTTACGGCGTTCTGACCCGGCTCGTTCCGGACCTGCGCGGAGATCTCCACGTGCAACCCTCCGTTCCGGCGGCCTAATGACCGAGATGAGCCGAATGGCGAAGCCAGTTCGGCTGGTTGAGTTGCGAGGCACGCCAAGCGCACCTCACTCCTGGCGAAGACTGCCATTGCAGGCAATCCTCGCACCGCAACTCCGACAAGACCGCCCGGCATCATGCAGGCCCATGCCTGCCCCCGGCGGGCGGCCGTCAGCTGCGGCCCAGGTAATCCAGCTTGCCCAGCGGCACCCCGTTGTGGCGCAGGATCGCGTAGGCGGTGGTGACGTGGAAATACAGGTTGGGCAGGGCGAAGCCGGTGAGGTAGCCCAGGCCTTCGAAGGCGTATTCGCCGCCGGGGGTCCGCAGCACCACCGGGCGGGTCTCGGCGCCGTCGATCTGCGCGGGCTCGAACGTGCCCAGGTAGGCGATGGCGCGGTCCAGCCGCGCATGGAGGCCGGCGAAATCGCTCTCGTCGTCGGCGAACACCGGTGCTTCGACCCCGGCCAGGCGCGCGGCGCCGTTCTTGGCGGTGTCGCTGGCCATCTGCACCTGGCCCAGCAGCGGGCGCATGTCCGGGGCCAGACGCGACTGCAGCAGCACGGCCGGGTCGAAGCCGCGTTCGATCGCGTGCGCCTCGCCCAGTTCGAGCACCCGGCGCAGGTTGCGCAGGGCGCGCACGAAGGCGGGGATGGAGGCGCCGTACATCGAGATCGTCGTGGTCATGCAGGAGTCCGCAAACCGGAAAGGGAAGGTGCGCCGGCCGGGCAGGCCGGCGCACCGGGTGGATCACCGCATCCAGGCATCAGCGCAACCAGCCACCCGCGCGGCAGCGCCCGGCATATACCCACAATCCCGCCGCGATGACCAGCACCAGCACCGGCATCGCCAGCCCCGCCGGACCGTAGGCCTGCCAGGCCGGGGTCAGCGCATAGGCACCGGCCATCTGCAACACCACCGCCAGCAGCGAGACCGCGAACAGCGGCACCGCCCAGCGCCGGCGCAGCAGCAGGCCCAGCGCACCGAGCACCCCGCCGATGACCCCGATCCCGAACATCGCGTTCAACCAGGCCGGCGTGGCCAGGAAGATCTGCCGGTCGACCTCCGGCAGCGTCGCCAGCCGCGCTTCGTCCATGGTCACCTGCATGACGAACATCGCCAGGCCGAGCAGGTTCCACACCAGCGCCAGTATCGCCACCCACCAGTAAGCCTTGGGCCGCACGGGCCCGGACTGCGTCTGCATGAGCTCCTCCCCTCGCGGCGCCTGTGCCGCGCCGCAGAGCGTACGCCTCCCTCCCCCGGCCGGGCAGTGCCGGGGGGGCGTCCGGGCCCACGGGCACCGATGGATCGCCGGCCGCCGCGGCCGCACCGCTAAACCCCGGCCGGCGACGGCCGCTAACCCGACGACCCCCCGTGATCCCGCCCGGCCGCCCGCATGCGAGCCGATCCACCCGGAGCCCCTGATGTCCATCGATCGCCGCTTCACCGCCTCCCTGCGTGATCCGGGGCCGGCCCTGGCCGACACCGGGCCGCTCGCGGTGCTGCCCGCCTTCGCCGACGGCATGGCCGCCCTGCCCGGGGAACTGGGCGGGCTCGGCAAGCGCCTGCAGTCGGCCGCGCGCGGCGAGGACTGGCGCAGCTACCAGCGCCTGCTGCAGCAGTTCCTGGACAAATACCTGCAGGATTTCGCCCGCAGCCTGGACAGCGGCGCGATGGCCGAGTCCGACCAGCTGCGCGAGCTGCTGCGACAGGCCGTGGGCGTAGCCCTGGCCTCGCTGCTGCAGCCGCTGCCGGCGCTGGCCGACGAATCCACCGCGCTGGGCAGCGAGCTGAAGCAGTGGCGGCCCGGCAGCGACCTGGCGCCGCTGGCGCTGCGCGTGCGCGAGCTGTGCCACCAGGTCGGCGTGCACGCCGGCGAGACCGCCGAACAGCAGGCGCTGCTGCTGGGCCTGTTCGACCTGCTGCTGGAGAACCTGTTCGAGCTGCTTGACGACGGCAGCTGGCTGCGCGGCCAGGTCGCGGTGGTGCGCGAGCTGCTGGCCGGCAATCCCGACCGCCAGACCCTGGAGGCCACCCGCCAGGGGTTGCGCGAGCTGGCCTACCAGCAGGGCCTGCTGAAGCAGGGCATCGACCAGTCCAAGGATGCGATGCGGGTGATGATGGTGTCCTTCGTCGAGCGCCTGGACGGCATGGCCGCCAGCACCGGCGAGTTCCAGTCGCGGCTGGAAGTGCACATGCAGGCGATCCGGCAGGCGCGCACCATCGCCGACCTCGGCCACGGCCTGGAGGACGTGCTTGACGACACCGCGCGTCTGCAGGCGCAGGCGTTGCAGTCGCGCGAGCAGCTACTGGCCGCGCGCGCCGAAGTCGACGCGGCCGAAAGCCGGATCCGCGAACTGGAGGCGCGCCTGCGCGACGTCGGCGACCTGCTGCGCAGCGATCCGCTCACCGGCGCGCTCAACCGGCGCGGGTTCGAGGAGGAATACGCGCGCGAGTCGGTGCGCGCCGAGCGCGAGGCGCACCCGCTGTCGCTGGCGGTGATCGACCTGGACGAGTTCAGCCGGCTCAACGCGCGCCACGGCCATGCCGGCGGCGACGTGGCGCTGCGCCACCTGGTCAGCCTGGCCCAGGCCACGCTGCGCGCTGGCGATGCGATCTGCCGCCACGGCGGCGAGGAGTTCGTACTGCTGCTGCCGGGCACGCCGCTGGCCGAGGCGCAGGCGGTGGTCCAGCGCCTGCAGAAGCGCCTGGCGGCCGAACCGGCGGTGCACGAGGGCCAGCGCATCGCGTTCGCGTTCAGCGCCGGCGTCGCCGTGCGCCAGCTCGGCGAAGACCGCGACCACCTGCTGCGACGCGCCGACCGCGCGATGTACCAGGCCAAGCGCGACGGCCGCAACCGGGTCAGCGTCGCCCACTGAGCCGGGTGGGCAGGCCGGTCAGCGACGCCGCGGCGGCCGCCCGGCCGGGCGTTCGTCGCCGTCCTGTGTGTACGCGGGCGGCGAGTAGAAGTTGACCGTCTTCAACGGCGTGCGGCCGGTGTTGCGGATCTCGTGCGCCTCGCCGCGCTCGATCAGCAGCAGGCTGCCGGCGCCCAGCGCGCGGCGCGTGCCCTCGATGATCGCCATGCCCGTTCCGGACACCACGTAGAGCCACTGCTCGGCGCCGCGATGGCGGTTGTCCGGCCCGCCTTCGCTGCCGCCCGGCGCGATCGCCATCTGCGCGGCCTGCACGCCGCGCCGGTCGAACAGCACGCGGAAGCCGCGGCCGAATCGCAAGCGTCGATGCTGCATGTTCCTGCTCCTCCGCGTGCCGGCCGTGGTCTCGACGATCGCCAGCACCGCGTGAACCGCGCGTATCCATGCAGCTGAACGCGACAGTTTCATGGCGCCGGCTTCACGGCGCCTTGCACGCGCGCGCGCCACTGTGCGCATCCCTCCCGTCACCGCAGGACACGTCCGATGCTGATCCGGCTCGGCTTCGAGATCGCCTACCGCTTCGTGCAGCCGACGCCGATGGTGGTGATGCTCGACATCCATGGCTCGCGCGCCGGCGACGTGGTCGCCTCGGTGCCGCTGCACACCGACCCGGCGGTGCCGCTGCGCCGCTACCGCGACGAGTTCGGCAACACCTGCGTGCGCCTGCACGCCCCGGCGGGGCTGCTGGTCCTGGCCACCGATGCGGTGGTGCGCGATTCCGGCCTGCCGGACCGGCAGCAGCCCGATGCGATGCAGGTTCCGGTCGAGGCGTTGCCGGAGGACACGCTGGTGTTCCTGCGCGGCAGCCGCTACTGCGAGACCGACGCGCTGATGCAGTACGCGTGGGACCACTTCGGCCATGTCCCCGCCGGCTGGGCGCGGGTGCAGTCGATCTGCGACCACGTCCACGCCGCGATCGAGTTCGGCTACCCGCATGCCGACGCCACCCGCGGCGCCGCGCGCGCGCTGGAGGAAGGCCGCGGCGTGTGCCGGGATTTCGCCCATGCCGCCATCGCCCTGTGCCGCTGCATGAACATCCCGGCGCGCTACTGCACCGGCTACCTCGGCGACATCGGCGTGCCGCCGGTGGACGCGCCGATGGACTTCTCGGCCTGGTTCGAGGTCTGGCTCGACGGCGACTGGTACACCTTCGACGCGCGTCACAACGTGCCGCGGATCGGCCGCGTGCTGGTCGCGCGCGGGCGCGACGCGGCCGACGTGGCGATCAGCAGCACGTTCGGTCCCAACACCCTGGAGCGCTTCGAGATCCACACCTGGGAAGCCGGCCCGGAGTCGCTCGACCTGGGCAACGGCCCGCTGCGCTGCGTGGCCTGAACGAACGGCCAGCGATACGCGCGCCTTCACGCCGCGCAGCCACTGCCTTCGCACTGCTGCCACGGCCTCGACTGGAAGATCGATCCACGTACGGATGGCCTGTCGCCGTCCTTCCAAGGAGACCGACGATGAAGAAGCTTCCCCTGGTCCTCGCATCCGCCGCGATCGCCTTCGCCGGCGCCGCGTTCGCCGGCGACGGCAACATGTCCAGCACCGACAAGGTCAAGAAGATGGACATGGACGGCGACGGCCGCCTGTCGCTGAGCGAGTTCACCGCCGGCGGCTACAAAACCGCCGACGACTTCGCCAAGTACGACGTCAACGGCGACGGCTACGTCACCGACGAGGAAATCGACGTCGGCAAGGAGCGTGGCATGACCCCGGGCGAGAAGAAGGACGTCCGCGCCAAGGGCCGCCCGGTGCCGACCACCAATCCGAAGTCGCCCGAGCCGGCGACCACGACCGAGCCGTAAGCCGGCTCACTGCAGGTCATCTGCATGGTCCGCCTGCTTCACGCAGGCGGACTTTTTTATGCGCCGGAAAGCTGTCTTCGCAAAGCGGCGGAGGGTGGTCGGCTTCGATGGGGGCGACCGTGTCAGATTGCGCTGGCTCCGGAAGGGGCCACCGTTCTGCCGCCATGGGGGTCGTCGCTCGCGCCGGCGTCCCTGCCTCAGCTCGCGACCGCGGCACATCCCTGTGCCGCTCGACCCCCATGGCGACAGAACGGCGTCCTCCAGCACGTTACGGTCGTGGCTTCGGTCGGCTCGTTCCACTCAGCCGCTCTTTGCTGATCGTTCAAGCGGCCTCGCCCGCGGGCGAGCCGCTCTGGGACGCGGGGGACTTGCAAGGAATCACCGCATTTCGTGGAGAAGCGACGACGCTAGCGATTTGGATTCGCGAACGACCCGTCCGCCGACATGGCAGCCCATGGTCCGTTGTCGCCTTGGAGTGCAAAGCTCGCCGCACCCGCCGCGCCCTGGTTTCCGAACGAAGCCGCGACCTCCAAGCCCACGAAGGACGCCGCACCCTGGCGGTATGGCCCAAGTGGCACATGGATGTGCCACGGCCCTTCGTAAAGACAGGATGTCGTCCCGAAGGGTGGGCCATACCGCCAGGGTGCGGCGGCCCCTTCCGGAGCCCACGCTTTCCCATCGGCTCAAAAGCCCCGTCTGAAGCTCACGCTGCCCAAGCTGCGTCGGGGGCCCGGGGAACCTCCGCTCCAGCAGATCGGCCCGGCGAACGCCTCGGCAGAAGCAGAAGAAAAACAGAACGCCGGAGGCGTGAACCTCCGGCGTTCTGCTTTTTCTCCAGAAGGGGCTGCGGCCAGCAAGTAACCGTCCGGCCGACGCCCGCAAACCTGCCTGTCAGCGACCGTACGCCGGCAGCCCCGACAGCGTCTGCGTCGCCACCGCATCGAGCCGCTCCGGCGTCCACTCGCCCGGCCGCACCGTGCCCGTGTTGAGCGCCCGCCACACCACCCGGACGCTGCGCGGCTCGATCACCTCGACCAGCAGCCCGCCCTCGGTGCGCTGGCTGCTGCGCGTGCGCTGCGCCGGCGTGCCCTCGCCGGTGACCATCAACTGCGAACAGCTGCCGCCGGAGCACTTCACGCCCGCCATCGGCGTGACCGCGCCGGCCTCGCCCGGCACCGCCAGCACCTCGTTGACGTCGCGCACCCCGACCCGGTGGGCGACCACGAACGCCGCGTCCGCGCGATCGACCAGCCGATAGCCCTTGGCCTGCAGCGCCCGGTCGAGCGAGGCCTGCAGCGCCTCGCGGAACTGCGCGTCCTGGACCCGCGCATCGCGCTCGGGCGCGGTGGGCGCGGGCATCGGCACCCAGGCATAGCCCTGCCCCGGCAGCACCGAGGCCTGCGTGGTCACCGTGACATGGCCGGCCGGCGCGGGCGCGCGCGCCGCACTGGGCGAGAAGGAACAGGCCGCGGTGGCGGCGAGCATGCAGGAAAGCAGCAGCGACGAAGCAGCGCGGACGGACACGGGACGTGGTCTCACGGAACGACTCCTTGGACTTCGCGAAGGATGCGTCCCAAGCATAGCCAATAGCCGGCCGGGCAACGCTGCCGGCGCGGGCGCCGCGCCCGGCCGCTCACGCCCGCTTACCGTGCATGCGGCAAGGTAAGCTCCCGCACCCGACACGGAATCCCCGAGCATGGAAACCCAGGAACTGCACCGCGGCCGCCTGATCGACCACCTGCAACTGGTGGTGCGCGACCTGCCCGCCAGCCAGGCCTTCTACCAGGCGGTGCTGGACGCGCTGGGCGTACCGATGGGCGGCAGCGGCGACGGCTATTTCTGGGCCGACGAGCTGTTCGTATCGACCGCCGACAGCGAGGCGGCGCTGGGCCAGCTCACCGGCCGCCACCACCTCGCCTTCCAGGCCCGCGACCGCGCCGCGGTCGACGCGTTCCACGCCGCCGCGCTCGCCCACGGCGGCCGCGACAACGGCGCGCCCGGTGAACGGCCCTACCATCCGGGCTACTACGCGGCCTTCGTGCTGGACCCGGACGGCAACAACATCGAAGCGGTGTACCACGGCCCGGCCGAGCGCAGCGCCGCATCGGTCAAGGTGACCTTCGACGGGTGAGCCATGCGTCCGGATGGACGGTCGTTGCCCGCCGTCCACCCAGCCGCTAGCGTTGCTTCCGTGGCGCGCGCCAGCGACCACCCATGCCTTCCTCCCCCCGCCCGAGGACACCCGCATGAACGACCCCACCGATCTTCCGCTCGCCCTGTACCAGGCCAATTTCGACCTGCAGGTGCGCATCGGCGAACTGCTGCAGGACAGCGGCCGGCACTGGCTCGAGTTCGGCCAGCGCCTGGTCAACGATGGCCTGGTCGAGAACGGCGCCGAGCTGCAGCAGCTGATGGCCGCCGGCGACTGGCATAAGCTGGCCTCGCTGCCGGCCGACGCGTTCTGGCGGCAGTTGCAGCAGCGCTTCGGCGACCAGCAGGCGGCGGCGCAGATCGCGGTGGCCGCCCAGTCCAGCTTCGCCCGCGACCTGCAGGAGGCGCTGGCCCGCTGGCAGCACGAAACCATCGCGGCGATGGACGAGGCCGGCTTCGGCCTGGCCGTGCCGGCGGTGGACACGCAGTGGACGGCGATCTTCGGGAAGGCCGCTGCGCCGCGCGCGCCGGTGGCGAAGAAGGCCCCGACCGCCGCGCCGGCCGCGGACAAGACTTCCCCCAGGCCGGCGGCGAGGAAGGCGACCGCGAAGAAGACCACGGCCAAGAAGGCCGCTGCGGTGAAGCCGGCGGCGAACAAGACGCGCACATCGACCGCCACGAACGCGCGGAAGGCGCCCGCGAAAGCGGCGAAGAAGGCACGCGGCGGCACCCGCCGCTGATCGCGTGCCGGTGCCGCGCCGGCGGCACCGGCGCCGGCTGCCGTGCTCAGGGCGAGGCGGCGGCCGCGGCGGTGTCGGGTACTTCCTGCCAACTGCTGTCCGGATCGAACACCGCCATGGCGGTCGCCTGCCTGGCGCTGTCCGGACCGAGGTCCTTCTCGAACACCTCGCCGTCGTGGCTGACCATGAAGGTCATCACCCCGCTGTCGCCGTAGCGCGCCGGCCAGGCGACCAGGGCGAAGCCGCGGCTCATGTTCTCGCCGAGCAGGTAGGAGTAGGCGCCGCCCGGTGCCGACGGTCCCTGGGCTTCCAGGATCCGGTAGTGGTAGCCGTGCCAGACCCCGTCGGGCGTGTCGTCGCCGAACAGCGGCCCGAGCGGGCTCTCGCCGGTGCCGTCGTCGTCCCAGAACAGGCCGTCGCGGCTGCCATCGCTGCTCACGAACCTGCGCGCGTACTCCAGCGCGCCATCGCCGTCGCGGTCCTCGCGGGCGTAATCCTCCTGCGCGTCGACGTAGGCCAGCGCGGCCTGCATCGCATCGAGTTCGTTGCGGCCGATCCGGCGCGCGCGCAGTTCCGGTTCGCCGGCCGCCAGGTCGAAGGCCCAGCCGTCGGCGCCCTTCACCAGCGGTATCGGCAGCGTCCAGCCTTCCTTGCCGACGGCGAGGACGGCCCGGCCGGGATCGGATTGCTGGATGAGGTGCTTTTCGCGATAGCGGGCGATGAACGCGTCCGTGTCGTCGCGGTCGACGTTGTCGAGCGGGATGTAGCGGCCCCAGTCGGGGCCGAGCACCGTGGCCAGCTGCGCCGGGTCGGCGCGCTCGCTGCCCAGCGCGCCGACCAGCGCCTCGGCGGCGGCCTCGGGCGTGGGATAGGCCTGCTGTGCGGACGCCGGGCAGGCCAGCAGCGACAGGCCCAGGACCGGGAGCAGAAGAAGGGAGCGGGTCATGGCAGGTCTCCTGGTCAACGGCGGCGGCCACCACCACCGCCACGCGGCGGCGACGGACGGCTCATGGGCGCTCCGCCGCTGCGGGCGCCGGCGGGCCGCTGCGACGCCGAGTAGCTGCTGTGCCCGCGGCTGGAGGCGGCGCGCGACTGGGCCGGGTTGCCGGCGCCGGAGAAGCTGTTGTTCTGCCGGCTGGCGGTGCCGGTGTTCGCGCGTTGCCGGGCATCCTGCTGCGCCCGCGTGTTGGACGCACCACCCTGGCTGCGGGCGTTGGCGGTACTCCCCTGGGTGCGGGCGCGCTGCTCCGGCCCCATGTCGCGCGAGGCCTGGCCGGCGCGCTGGCGCGCCTCCGCATTGCTGGCCGCCGGCGCCTGCAGGCCGCTGCGCTCCATCGACTGGCGGGCGCGGTCGCGGTCGGCGTCGCGCGCCTGCGTGCCGTCGCGGCCGCGATAGGCGTCGCGGTTGGCGGCGCCGCTGTTCTGCCGCGCGTATTTCTCGCGGCTGGCGTTGTCGCGGTAGGGGACGCCGTCGCGATTGGCGGCGTTGTGGTTCCACTTGTCGCTGCTGCGGTCGATCTGGCGGTTGGTGTTGATCTCGTTGTAGCGGTCGATGTCGATGTCGATGTCGCCGTGGCCCCAGTCCAGGTCGCCCCACAGCGCGCCGCCCACCGCCACGCCGATGCCGAAGCTCAGCAGCGCCCCGCCCGGGTAGTAGTACGCCGGCGGCGGGTAGTAGTACGGGGGATAGCCGGGATAGGCCCAGCTGCCGTACACCACGCTGGGGTTGTAGCTGGGCACGTAGACCACTTCCGGGTCGGCCGATTCGATGACGATGGTCTGGGTGGCCGGCTGGGTGGCGGTGGCCGCCGCCGGCTGGCTGCTGACCTTCTGCTGCTCGTTCGACTTGAGGTTGCCGGCCGCTTCGGCCTGCTTGCGCAGGCGCTGCACCGAGGCCATCACCGCATCGGGCTGGGCGAGGAAGGCATCGCCCATCTTCTGCACCCACGCCGGGTCCTGGCCGAGCACGGCCAGCAGCTGCGGGAAGGCGACCAGCGACTGCACGCTCGGGTCCCAGGGCTGGTCAGCGACCTGCTTGACCGCGTCCTCGCCCTTGGCGTCCTTGTGCGCGGCGGACCACTGCACCGCGTCGGCGACGTCGCCCGGATAGGTCGAGGCCATCAGCACCTGGGCCAGCAGCGAATCCGGATACAGCGCCACCGGCGCCATCATCTGGTCCAGCTGCTCGACGCTGAAGGTGGTCGACGACGACGCCGGTGTGGTGGCGGCGGCCGCCTGCGGAGCGGCCCAGGCCGGGGCCGTGCCTGGACCAGGGACCATCGCCAGCAGTATCGCGGCGGCGAGCATCGGGGGCGCTGGGTTGCGCATGGGATCCTCCAGTGACGCGGGGCGGATCCATGCGGATCCGCCGGTATGGCGCGGCCGACGCGAGGCACTACCTTGCCGGGAGGCGCGCCGACCGGGCAGACGCTACTCGCGCGGTCCGAAACCGCTCAATTGGCCTTTGGCCCCACGGTGGTGCAGCGGCCCACGCGCACGCCGCCGGCGCCGCCCATGCGCTGCGGTGCACAAGACGCGCGCGCCAGGCGTGGTCCAATGGCGGTCCCGCCCCCGGAGACACCGCCATGCACTGCATCGGACTGTTCGCCGTATCGCCGGTCCAGGACCTGGCCGCCGCGCTGGACTGGTACGCGCGCCTGTTCGGGCGCGCGGCCGACGACCGCCCGATTCCCGACCTGGCGCAGTGGTACCTGGATGGATTCGGCTTCCAGGTGATGCGCGTGGCCGACCGCGCCGGCGGCGGCATGGCCACGCTGGTGGTGGCCGACATCGAAGCCGAGCGCGAGCGCCTGGCCGCGGCCGGGATAACCTTCGAGCCGACCGTGCGCGGCCCGTTCGGCGCGATCGCCCGGCTCGAGGACCCGGAAGGCAACCGCATCACCCTGGCCGAGCCGCCGCGCGGCTGAATCCCGCCGCCGGGTCAGGGCGAGCGCCGCGCCTGTTGCTGCTGCGCGCGCACCCAGCGCATCTGCTCGAGGAAGGTCGCGGTCCAGTACGTGTCGCGGTTCCGGTCGAGGAAGGCGAGCAGTTCCTCGTGCGCCTCGGTCGACACGCTCAGGTGGTCGCCGCCGATGCCATGGAAGGTGAAGTTGACCATCGTGCCCTGGCGGCCGGCTTCCTCGACCAGCGCGATCAGCTCCGCGCCACTGGCGTCGACCGGCACGTGCACCGGCACGGCCTGGGTATCGAGCGCCAGCATGTCCGGCACCACCGTGCCGCCGACCAGCTTGATGCCGAGGAACTGGTCGCTGACCGCGGCGATGTAGTTGCCATCCTTCGCCTGCTGGTCGCCGCACGGGGCGGTGAAGGTGCGGCCATCGCTGCGGCCATCGATGGCCTGCAGGAAGGTGTTGGCCAGCAGCACCTGCTCGCGCACCTGGGCCACGCTCAGCGCATCCAGGTCGCGCTCCGGCTGGACCCACTCGCGGCCCGGGCCGCGCGCCGAACAGGGATGGAACAGCGAATGGTTGCCGAGCTCGTGGCCGTTGCGCGCCGCGGCGCGCCCGTCATCCAAGCGCAGCTGCACCCGCGGGTTCGCCGGTACCAGGTAGAAGCTGCCCTTGAGGCCATGGCGGTCCAGCGCGGGGATCGCGTTGTCGAGCTGCGAGTCGAGCGCATCGTCGTAGGACAGGCTGACCGCGGCCTTCCTTCCCTCGGGCCAGGAGAACTCCTGCGCCCGCACCTCAACCGCCAGGCAGCCGCCCGCCGCCAACGCCAGCAGCGCCGCGCACCGGCCACGCCATCGCCATGCATTCCCCATCGCCCACCCTCCTCCGGTCAGGCCCACAGGGTACCGCCTCCGGCGTGGCGCGACCGCGACCATCCACGTCCCGCGCCGCCCTTGCCGGGCCAATGACTTGTCATGGCCCCGGTGCTACGGTGGGCGGCGGCACACACCGTCCGGGAACAGGCGGTCGCGACCGGACACCCGTCACCTGCTGTCCACGCAAAAGGAGTGCAAGCGATGAGCAATTTCTGGGATACCGTCTGGCTGATCCTGATGACCTTCGTCCTGGTCGCCTACCTGCTCGTGCTGTTCCAGATCATCGTGGACCTGTTCCGCGACAAGAACCTGGGCGGGTTCTCCAAGGCGATCTGGTTCATCGGCCTGGTCTTCCTGCCGTTCCTGACCGCGCTGGTGTACATCATCTTCCGCGGCCGCGGCATGTCCGAGCGGCAGGTGGCGGCGGTGCGCGATGCACGCGCCGAAACCGACGCGTACATCCGCAGCGTCGCCGGCAAGTCGGCGGCCGAGCAGATCGCCGACGCGAAGGCGCTGCTGGACGCCGGCACGATCAACGCCGACGAGTTCGCACGGCTGAAGGCCAAGGCACTGGGCTGACCTCGCCCGGCGCACCGCGACGGCCCGGCGTCGCCACCACGGCGCCGGGCCGTCGCGTTTCCGGGGCAGGCCGTGCCGCCGCACGCGCACACCCGGCCCTCGTTGAATCTTCCATCCCCCCGCACGGTCCAGACACGTTGGCAGCTTCCAGCCCCTCGCCTTCGCCCCCGCCCGTCCGCGCCGGCGAGGTGTTCCGCGCCTTCCTCGCCCTCGGTTCGACCGCCTTCGGCGGGCCGATCGCGCACATCGGTTACCTGCGCCAAGCCTTCGTCCTGCGCCGGCGCTGGCTGGACGAACCGCGCTTCGCCCAGCTGCTGGCGGTGTGCCAGTTCCTGCCGGGACCGGCGAGCAGCCAGCTGGCGTTGGCGATCGGCCTGCAGCGCGATGGCGGGCGCGGCGCGCTGCAGGCGTTCGCCGGCTTCACCCTGCCCTCGGCGCTGCTGATGGGACTGCTGGCCGCGCTGTCGCCGCGGCTGGACACGCCGGCCAGCATGGCGGCCCTGCACGGCCTGGCCCTGGTGGCCGTGGCGGTGGTCGCGCATGGCGTGGTCGGCATGGCGCGCCAGCTGGCCAGCGACGTGCCCCGGGCCGCGATCGCGGTGGTCGCGGCCGCGCTGGTCCTGGCGGGCGGCACGGCCTGGATGCAGCTGGTGGCGATCGGGTTCGGCGCGCTGGCCGGCCACTGGGCCTGCCGCACCCCGCAGGCGCCGCCGGCGGCGGCCTTCGTACTGCCCTACGGCATGCGTACCGCGGCCATGTGCCTGGCGCTGTTCCTCGCGGGCCTGGTCGCCTCGTTGCTGGTGCGATCGGACGCGACACCGACGCTGGCCGGCCTGGCCGCGGCGTTCTACCGCGCCGGCGCGCTGGTCTTCGGCGGTGGCCACGTGGTGCTGCCGCTGTTGCAGCAGAGCGTGGTCGAGCCGGGCTGGATCACGCAGGACGCCTTCCTGGCCGGATACGGCGCCGCGCAGGCGATGCCCGGGCCAATGTTCAGCCTGTCCGCCTATCTGGGCGCGCTGGTGGAGCTGGACACCCCCGCCTGGATCGGCGCGACGGTCGCACTGCTCGCGGTATTCCTGCCCGGTTTCCTGCTGCTGCTGGCGGTGCTGCCGGCCTGGTCGGGGATCGCGGCCCATCCCGGCGCGCGGCGAGCGGTCGCCGGGGTCAATGCGGCAGTCGTGGGGCTGCTGGCCGCGGCGCTGTACGACCCGGTGTGGAAGCATGCGATCGACGGCCCGCTCGACATCGCCATCGCCGCGGCCACGTTCGCGCTGCTGGCGAGCGGGCGGCTGCCGGTGCTCGCGGTGGTCGCCAGCTGCGTCGGCATGGCGATGCTGGCCGGCCTCCGCTGACGCATCGCCACGCGGTCAGCCGGCGTACTGCAGCGTCGCCCAGGCCAGCACGAGGTAGCGGGCCGCCTTGGCCACCGCCACCAGCGGCAGGAACACGCGCAACGGCTCGCGCATGATCCCGGCGGCCAGGGTCAGCGGATCGCCGATGACCGGCATCCAGCTCAGCAGCAGCGACCAGCGGCCCCAGCGCCGGTAGCTGCGCTGCGCGCGCGCCAGCGCCGCGGCCGACACCGGGAACCAGCGCCGGTCCTGGAAGCGCAGCAGTCCCCGCCCCAGCCACCAGTTCACGGTCGAACCGAGGACGTTGCCGAGGCTCGCGACCAGCACCAGCAGCCACGGCGGGTAGCCGGCCAGCAGCAGCGCCACCAGCGCCGCCTCGGACTGCAGCGGCAGCAGCGTGGCGGCGAGGAAGGCGGCGAGGAACAGCCCGCCATGGATCATCGGATCGAACGACATGCGCGCTCAATCGGCCGCCGCGGCGCAGGCGGCCGGCGGCGATGATGGCGTCAGCGCGTCGACGAACGCCGCCTCGAGCGCCAGGGTCCCGAACACGCCGCGACGGGTGCCGGTGAGCACGCGCAGCATCTGGCCGCGGCCACCGGGCATCCTGCCCAGCGGCAGGAAGGCCACGTCGCGCAAACGGGCCGCGGTGTCGCGCTCGGACTGGAACAGCGGCGTCAGCCAGCGGCTCCACAACTGGTAGATCCAGACGTGCGAACGGCGCGAGCGCTGGTAGGCGTCGAGCGCGTTGGCCAGCGACGGCGCCTCGCGGAGCGATCGCGCCAGTGCGGCGGCATCCATCAGCGCCATGTTCACGCCCTGCCCGAGCTGCGGACTCATCGCATGCGCCGCATCCCCGGCCAGCACGACCCGCCCCCGGTACCAGTGGCGCGCGATGGTGTCGCGATAGCGCGCCCGTGCCAGCTGCGCGGCGTCGGTGATGCCGGCGAACACGGCCGACGCTTCCGGCCACAGTTGCCGCAGCTCCCCGTGCCAGGCATCCAGTCCCCGCCTTTCCCAGGCTTCGAAGTCGTCGGCGCGCAGGCTCCAGAAGAAGCTCAGGCGACGGGTCGGGTCGCCCGGGCAGCCGCCTACCGGCAGCAGCCCGACCATGCGCCGCGCGGCGACGTAGCGCTGGCGCAGTTCGGCCACCGCCGGCCACTCGCCGACCGGGAGCAGGCACCACAGCGCGCCCCACGGATAGGGCCGGTCAATGCGCGGGGCCGCCACCTCCTGGCGCAGGCGCGAGGCCGCACCGTCGGCGACCACGACCAGGTCGTACGGCCCGTGCACCTCGCCCTGCGCATCGCGCAGCAGGCCGCGCTCGTGGTCCACGGCCACGATCTCGCGGCCGGCATGCAGCGCCCGCGAGCGGCCGGGCCAGGCCGAATCGAGGATCGAGAACAGGGCACCGCGCTGCAGGCCGACGCCATGCAGGCGCCGGTCCAGCCCGGCGTAGCGCATGTCCATCACCGCGCGGCCGCAGGGCGTGTCGCCGAACAGCCGGTCCACGCGTGCGCCGTGGCGCAACACCGGCTCCAGCAAGCCCATCTGCCACAGCACCTGCAGGCCGCTTGGCTGCAGCAGGAAACCCGCGCCCACCGGGCCCGGCTTCGTGACGCGCTCGAACACGGTGACCTCGTGCCCATCGCGTTCCAGCAGCACGGCACTGGCCTGGCCGGCACTGCCGTAGCCGACGATGGCGATGCGCTGCGATTCCATGGCTGTCCCCGCTCTCCGTTGCCCGTCCTTCCCTTTCGCTATCCTAGCCGGCGATCCCGGCAACCGGTGCGGACCGCATGCTCCTCTCCTCTCGAAACCTCGCCCTGCTACTGCTGCCGTTCCTGCTGCCCGCGGCGCACGCCCATGCCGCCGCGCAACCGGCGCCGGAACTGCTGTGGACCGTCGGCGGCTTCTCCGCGCCGGAATCGGTGGTCTACGACCACGCGCGCGACCGCTTCTACGTGTCCAACATGGCCACGCGCGGCGACGGTGCGATCGCCGGCGACGGCTTCATCAGCCGGCTCGACGGGCGCGGCAACATCACCGAGCTGAAGTGGATCACCGGCCTGCAGAACCCGAAGGGACTGGCGCTGGCGAACGGCCGCCTGTATGCGGGCGACGACGACGCGCTGGTGGAGATGGACCTGGACGGCGCGCGCATCGTCGCCCGCCATGCGCCGGACGACGGCGGCCCGGCGCAGTTCAACGACGTCACCGCCGATGCGCGCGGCAACGTCTACGCCTTCAGCGGGCGCCTGGACACCGTGTTCCGCCTGTCCGACGGCGCCTTCGCGCCCTGGGCGAAGGTCGACACGGACACCACCGGCAAGTTCAACGGCGTGCGCGCCGACGGCGACCGGCTGCTGCTGGGCAGCTGGCGGGTGCCCGCCGCGCAGGGCGAGCAGTTGGGCCACCTCACCACGATCGACCTGGACACCGGCGCGGTCGGCCGCATCGGCAACGCGCCGATCGGCCATATCGATGGCATCGAGCCCGACGGCCGCGGCGGCTGGATCGTCAGCGATTTCACCCCGGGCCGGCTGCTGCGCATCGGCCCGGATGGCAGCGTCGAACCGCTGCTGACGCTGTCGATCGGCACCGCCGACCTGCACTACCTGCCCGACCGCCAGTTGCTGCTGGTGCCGATGCTGCGCGACGACCACCTGCGCGCGTACCGCTGGGCGCCGGCGGACTAGGCCGGGCCGGCCGCGCGGGGTCACTCGCCCAGCAGCGCCAGCACCTGCGCGTCGGACAGGCCGGTATCGGCCAGCGGGTTGGCGCTGACCTGCGCGTACCAGTCGGGCACCGCGGCCAGCCGCGGCCGGGCGAAACGGATCCAGTCCACGTCCATGGCCATGTCGGTGCGGGCGTCGGCCTCGCGGCTGCGGTTGATCCTCTCCGGATCCTCGGGCAGGCCGTGCGGCACGTCGTCGCTGTGGGTGTAGGCGACCAGCCCCACCTGCATGGCCGGGTTGTTCTCCATCCGGTACCAGCGGTCGCGTACCTGCCATTGCGATTGCGCGTCCGGGCGCGCCAGCGCGACCAGGGCCATGCCCACGCGCACCAGCCGCAGCTCCACCCAGCCGGTCGGGAACGGCCGCAGCTTGAGCGAGGAATAGCTGTTGTAGGTGCCCTTGGTCTCGGTCATCTGCACGCCGGGCACGTGGCCGACGCCGGTGGTGATGAAATGCCAGTTCTCGCGGCGCGGCTGCCACTGCGCCGCGCTGCTGCGGTTGGGCACGCGCGCCAGCAGGCCGCCCAGCGACCAGGTGCCGCCGGCCACTTCGGTGGCCGCGCCGCGCACGCGCACGCGGGCGCGCACGTCGAAATCGCCCTGCACCTCCTGGAACAGGAACGGGGCATTGAGGTCGCGCACCCACGCCGAATGCTGCGGCTGCAGGTTCAGCGCGCCCGGCGTGGTCCGGCCGATGTCCAGGTGCCTGATCTTGTCGGGCCAGCCGTAGGCCTCGTGGAACAGGGTCCACGGCGCGTGCGTGCCGCGCGCATCGAATTCGTCGCTCAACCGCGACAGGTCGTCGGCCGACGCCACCGGCGCCAGCAACACAAGCCACAGCAGACTGCGCATGTCGTACTCCCGCGGTTGGACAAGCGTGCAGCGTGTCGACGCGGACCGGGAACGACATGTTTACATGCCGGTTTGCCTATGTCCGCCGACCGTCCGCGCGGACGTCCGCGGACACTTCGCGCCGGCGCGCGCAGCGGCTACCCTGAGCCGGGGTTGCGACGGAGCGGCGATGAGCACACCGGCACCGGGTCCACATTCGCCGCAGGGCCTGCTGCGCGCCGTCGGCCGCTGGCAGATCCTGGGCCTGTCGATCAACAGCGTGGTCGGCAGCGGCGTGTACCTGCTGCCGGCGGCGGCGTTCGCGCTGCTCGGCCCGTGGAGCGTGTGGGGCGTGCTGCTCGCCGGGGTGACCGTGAGCCTGCTGGTGCTGTGCTACGCCAAGGCCGGCAGCTATTTCGACGTGCAGGGCGGCAGCGCGCTGTACGCGCGCGAAGCGTTCGGCCCGTTCGCCGGGTTCCAGGTCGGCTGGATGATCTGGCTCACCCGCATCGCGACGGCCGCCTCGCTGGCCAACGGCCTGGCCGCGGCGGTCGGGCGCTTCTGGCCACTGGCCAATGAAACCGGAGGGCGCATCGCCGTGGTGGCCGGTTCGCTGCTGCTGCTGGCAGGCATCAACATCGCCGGCGTGCGCTGGGCGGCGAACGTGTCGATGGCGCTGGTGTTCGGCAAGCTGTTGCCGCTGCTGCTGTTCCTCGGCATCGGCGTGTTCCATGTCGACTGGCAGCTGGCCTTCGGCGGTGAGGTGCCGGCCGCGCTGGACTGGCGCCAGACCGGCCAGGCCGCCCTGCTGCTGCTGTTCGCCTACGCCGGCTTCGAGAACCTGTCGGTGGCCGCGGGCGAGTACCGCAACCCGCGGCGCAACGTGCCGTTCGCGCTGGTGGCGATGATCGCCCTGGTCACCGCGCTGTATGCGGCGGTGCAGCTGGTGGCACAAGGCACGCTGTCCGCGCTGGCGGAATCGGCCACGCCGGTCGCCGACGCAGCCGCGATGTTCGGCGGCGAGCCCCTGGCCTGGCTGATGACGATCGGCGCGGCGCTGTCGATCCTCGGCACCAGCAACGCGACCATGCTGCTGGGCCCGCGCTTCCTGCACACGCTGGCCAGCGACGGCTATGGTCCGCGGGTGCTGGCGCGCGTGCATCCGCGGCTGCACACGCCGGCGGTCGCGATTGCCTTCCAGTGCGCGCTGGCCCTGGCGCTGGCGCTGAGCGGTTCGTTCGTGCAGCTGGCGCTGCTGTCGATGGTCACCCGCCTGCTGGCCTACATCAGCACGGCCGCGAGCGTGCTGGTGCTGCGCCGGCGCCTGGGCGATCCGCCGGGCGCGTGGCGCCTGCCGGGCGGGCCGCTGGTGCCGGTCGCCGCGCTGCTCCTGTCGCTGGCGATGCTGCTCAGCGCGAGCATGGCGCACCTGCTGGCGGTCGCACTGGCGATGGCGGTGGGCAGCGTGTTCTACCGCTTCCCACGACCGGCGCGCTGATCCGCCACCGGCCAGCCTGTGCCGCCTAGCGCGACTGCAGCGCGGTCTGCAGCCCGACCAGGCGCGCGACCATGATCGCCAGGTAGAGCTGGCCGATGATCGCCTCGAACACGGCCAGCCCGCGCATCACCGGCGTGGCCGGGGTGAGGTCGCCGTAGCCCAGCGTGGCCAGGGTGACGAAGCTGAAGTAGATCGCATCGCCCATGCCCAGTCCGTGCGCGAGCGGAGCGCCGGCGAACAGCATCGCATTCGGCTGCAGGCGCACCACGGCCACGTAGATCACGCCCCAGCACACGCCCACGAGCAGGTAGGCGCTCAGGGCGGCGCACAGGTGCTCGGCGTCGATGCGCACGCTGGACAGCGAGTAGCGGATGGCGCCGTAGGCGGCGACCACGGCCACCCCGCACCACAGCAGCGCGGCCACGGCCGAGCCACTGGCCGACTCCGACTGCGAGGCGTACCAGCGCAGCGCCAGGGCCAGGCCGAGGACGGCGAACATCACCCGACGCTTCTGCAGCACGCCGATCGGCGCGACCGCCGCCACCAGGCTGGCGGTCAGCAGCACCTCCATGAACACGCGACCGAAGTCCAGCGCTTCCAGCAGCGGGCCGACCGCGATCGTCGCCAGCAGGGCGAAGAACAGGAGCGCGTAGCGATGGCGCGTGAACGGGCCGGGCAGCGGCAGCGGGCTCGGCTGCACCGGCTCACCCCGCGGCGTCGGGCACGAAGAAGAACACCGTCGCCAGGATCAGGTACACCGCCAGCAGCTGCACGCCGCGCAGCCAGTCGGCGCGCCCGTCGCTGGCCACCTGCCCGGCGATGATCACCGCGAACAGGATGGTCAGGACCAGGCCCGGACCGAACACCAGCCCCATCGGGTGCGGGCCGACGAAGAAGCTCAGCAGCACCAGCAGCGGCGCGACCAGCAGCGCCAGCTGCACGCTGGCGCCGAGCGTGATCGACATCGACAGGTCCATGCGGTTGTGGCGCGCGGCCACGATCGCGGTGGCCTGCTCGGCCGCGCCGCCGATCACCGCCAGCACGAACACGCCGGTAAACGCGTCGGAGAAGCCCATCGCCTCGCTGGCCGCCTCCACCGTGCCGACCAGGATCTCGCTGAGCCAGATGATGCCGACCGTCACCGCGCACAGGACCGCCATCGCCTTGCCGGGCGTCCATTGCGGGCCGTGGTGCAGGTCGCCTTGGTCGGGCTGCCCGGCGGCCGCGGCCGCGTCGGCACGGCTGCGCACCAGGGTGAAGGCCACGTTGGCCACGTACACGGCCAGCATGATCCCGGCGATCAGCGCGCTCATCGAGGTCATCTGCACCTGCGCCTGCGGCACGATGGCCAGGTAGGCGGCAGGGATGATCAGCGCGGTCACCGCCAGGGTGAGCATGGTGGCCTGGGTGCGCGCGGCGCGCGCATCGTAGGCCTGGTCGCCATGGCGCGTGCCGCCCAGCACCATCGCCACGCCGAGCACGAACAGGATGTTGCCGATGATGGTACCGGCGAGCGAAGCCTTGACCATGTCGTGCAGGCCTGCCCGCAGCGCGGCCAGGGCGATGATGAGCTCGGCGGCGTTGCCGAAGGTGGCATTTAGCAGCCCCCCCAGGCCAGGACCCAGCCGCGTGGCCAGCGAACCGGTCGCCTGCGCCATGATCGAGGCCAGCGGCACGATGCCGCCGGCGGCGACGGCGAAGACCAGCAGGTCGTTGCCGGGGGCGAAATGCTCCAGGGCGATGGCGATCGGCACGAGTACCAGCAGCCATTTCATCGGCGGATTCCAGCGCAGTGGGCGCCGGTACCGTCGCGCAGGCGGCGGCGGCCGGGCAATTGGCCCTTGGCCCTACCCGCGCCGGGCAGCGGGTATCGGTGGTGTGGCGCGCTTGCCGCGCCACTATTCCGGAACGGCGGGCGAAGTATCCGGTCTCTTCATAGTCCGGCCGCGTCGCCGGCCTCGCTGCGCCGATATGCTGGCCTGCCAGTTCCGCCGGTCCCGGGCGGGCGCAGACAAGGATGGCCGTGAACCGGATCCGGCGTGCGTGGCCCGCGATGCTTGCCCTCGCGTTGCTCTTCCCATGGGAGGCGCCGGCGCGCAAATCCGCCGGTCTCGCCGAAACCCCGCCGATGGGCTGGAACAGCTGGAACACGTTCGGCTGCAAGGTCGACGAGCGGCTGATCCGGCAGATGGCCGATGCGATGGTCGCCTCGGGCATGAAGGAGGCCGGCTACGAGTACATCAACATCGACGACTGCTGGCACGGCGGACGCGACGCGGACGGCTTCATCCAGGCCGATCCCAAGGCCTTCCCGTCGGGGATGAAAGCGCTGGCCGACTACGTGCATGGCAAGGGCCTGAAACTGGGCATCTATTCCGATGCCGGCAACACCACCTGCGCCGGCCGGCCCGGCAGCCGCGGCCACGAGTACCAGGACGCACTCACCTACGCACGCTGGGGCATCGATTACGTCAAGTACGACTGGTGCGACACGAAAGGCCTCGACCCGGCGTCGGCGTACACCACCATGCGCGACGCGATCCACCGGGCCGGACGGCCGATGCTCTTCAGCATCTGCGAATGGGGCGACAACAAGCCCTGGGAATGGGCGAAGGACGTCGGCCATGCCTGGCGCACCACCGGCGACATCTATCCCTGCTGGAATTGCGAGCACAGCCATGGCTCGTGGTCCTCGCTGGGCGTGCTGCCGATCCTGGACAAGCAGGCCAGGCTGCGCCAGTACGCCGGCCCCGGCCACTGGAACGACATGGACATGCTGGAAGTCGGCAACGGCATGAGCGAGGACGAGGACCGCGCGCACTTCTCGCTGTGGGCGATGCTCGCCTCGCCGCTGATCGCCGGCAACGACCTGCGCACGATGAGCGAGGCGACCCGGCGCATCCTCACCCATCGCGACATGATCGCGATCCACCAGGATGCCCTCGGCATCCAGGCGATGAAGTGGCTCGACGAGGGCGACATCGAGGTCTACGTCAAGCCACTGGAACGCGGCGAGTACGCGTTGCTGCTGCTCAACCGCGGCGACCTCGCCCGCGACCACCGGGTGGACTGGAGCTTCCACGAGATGAAGGACGACCTCAGCGGGCGCAGCATCGATTTCGGCCGCGAGCGTTTCGCCTGGCGCGACATCTGGAGCGGCGGCACCGGCAACACCGCGACTGCGTTTGCCACGTCGATCCCCGCGCACGGCGTGGTCGTCCTGCGGCTGTCGCCCCGCTAGCGCGCGGTCCATCGATCGACGCGACTCCCCGAGTGCAGGGGCGGCCGGCATCGCTGCCGGCCGTCGTGTATACCACTGACCTCGCAACCCGCCGGCACGTCCCCATGCCCGACTACACTGCCCCCGGTGCCTACGTCGAAGAGACCGCGTTCAGCGCACGCCCGATCGAAGGCGTCGGCACGACGACCGCCCTGTTCGTGGGCCCGGCGCGGAGCGGTCCCGTCGTCGGCACGGTGGAAGCATCCGACGACTTCCCGCTGCTGACCAGTCCTGCCGATTTCGAGCGCGTCTACGGTCGCCCTGTGGCGCTCCGCTTCCATGGCGCGACGGCGATCAATTACCTGGCCCACGCCGCGCGCACCTATTTCCAGGAAGGCGGTTCGCGCCTGCATGTCGCGCGCGTGGCGACCGTATCGCAGGCGCCCGGCGACGGCGGCGCGACGGCCGCATCGGCGGTGTTGGCCGCCGGCGACGCGGCAGGGGCAGTGGCCATCCACGCCGCCTTCCCGGGCGAGGCGGGCAACGGCACGGTCACCCTCACCGAAACCGCGACCCCGGCCACTGCGGCGATGCTGGCGTCGGCGCCCGCGGGCAGCTGGCTGCGCACCGGCGGCGACGGCACGAGCGCGGACTTCCTCAAGACCGGCGACGCGTGGGTCGGCTGCACCGATCCGGATGCGGTCGTGCACGACGCCGGCGCACTGCTCTCCCGGCAGCCCCGGTTGCTGGCGCTGGATATCGCCTTCGTCGATGCGGATGGACGCGAAACGGCATGGCACGCACTCGGCTACGACCGTCGCCATCCGCGCTGGGCCGGCGAGGTGCTGTCTTCCCACAACGCCCGGCGCCTCTGGCATCCGCTGCTCCTGCAGGTGGGCGAACGGGTCGATGCGGCCAGCCTGCGCACGATGCTGCTCGGCAACGCCGCTGCCGGGGCGCGAGGGGCCACGCGTTGCCAGTGGACGCTGTCCGGCGGCAGCGACGGTCCCGTACCCACGGCCGACGACTACGAGCACGCGCTGCGCCTGGCCGGAACGCTGCAGGAGGTTTCCACGGTGGCGGCACCCGGTGCCGACGTTGCCATGCAGGCCCTGGTCGCCCATGTCGACGGTTCGCGCAACCGGCGCTTCGCCGTGCTGGACCCGCCGCAGGGACTGGACATCGCCCAGGTCCGGGCGCTGCGACGCAGCCTCGATACCGCGCATGCGGCCCTGTACTACCCGTGGGTGGCCATCGCCCGGCCCAGCGCCGACCCGGGCGATGGCCCTCCGGAGACCTTGCTGCTACCACCCTCCGGCTTACTCTGCGGCATCTACGCCCGCACCGATGTCGAGCGCGGCGTGCACAAGGCGCCCGCCAACGAGGTCGTGCGGACGGCCGTCGGCTTCGAGCGCGCGATCGACCGGGCCCGGCAGGACGTACTCAACGCGGAGGGGGTGAACTGCCTGCGCTGGTTCGAAGGACGCGGCCACCGGGTCTGGGGCGCGCGCACGCTGTCACCGGACCCGCAATGGAAGTACGTGCCGGTCAGGCGCCATCTCGACTATCTGCAATCCTCCATCGAACGGGGCACGCAGTGGGCGGTGTTCGAGCCCAACGACGAACGACTGTGGACCAGCCTGCGCCAGCGGATCGGCGACTTCCTCCTCGCCGAATGGCGCAAGGGCGCGTTGCAGGGGACGACGCCGGAACAGGCCTTCTTCGTCCGCTGCGATCGCACCACGATGAGCCAGGTCGACCTCGACGCCGGGCGGGTCGTCTGCCTGGTCGGGGTGGCGCCGATCAAGCCCGCCGAGTTCCTCGTCTTCCGGGTTGGCCAGGCGACCGCGGCGTCATGAAGGCCTTGCCGCCGGCGCCACGTCCGTCCGCGCGCGCGCCAGGCGCAGCGCGTTGGCCACCACCGACACCGAGCTCAGGCTCATCGCCAGCGCGGCGATCATGGGGCTGAGCAGCAGGCCGGCCAGCGGATACAGCACGCCCGCGGCGACCGGCACCCCCAGCGCGTTGTAGAGGAAGGCGAAGCCCAGGTTCTGCTTCATGTTGGCCAGGGTCTGCGCGGAGATCGCGCGCGCCGCCACGATCCGGCGCAGGTCGCCCTTGACCAGCGTGACCTGCGCGCTGGACATGGCCACGTCGGTGCCGGTGCCCATGGCGATGCCGATGTCTGCGGCAGCCAGCGCCGGCGCGTCGTTGATGCCGTCGCCGACCATCGCCACCTTGCGCCCTTCCGCGCGCAGGCGCTGCACCAGCGCCACCTTGTCGGCCGGCTTCACCCCGCCGTGCACTTCCTCGATGCCCAGCGTGCGGCCGACCGAGCGCGCGGTCGCTTCCGCATCGCCGGTGGCCATCACAATGCGCAGGCCTTCGCCGCGAAGGGCCGCGAGCGCATCGGCGGTGGTGGCCTTGACCGGATCGGCCAGGGCGATCGCGCCCGCCAGGCGGCCGTCCCGCGCCAGGTACATGACGGTCGCACCCTCGTCGCGCAGCGCATCGGCCGCGTCGCGCACCGGCGCCAGGTCGACGCCCACGGAGGCCATCAGCGCTTCGTTGCCCAGCGCCAGCGCGTGCCCGTCCACGTGCCCGCGCACGCCCTGCCCGGTCACCGATTCGAAGCCGGTGGCCGGCGCGAACGCCAGCGTGCGGCGCGCGGCTTCGGCCAGGATCGCCGCGGCCAGCGGATGCTCGCTGCCCTGCTCCAGCGCCGCCGCCCCGGCCAGCAGCGCGTCCTCGCCAGCGTCGCCAGCGGCCAGCAGCGCGCGGAACGCCGGGCGGCCTTCGGTCAGCGTGCCGGTCTTGTCGACCACCAGCGTGTCGATCCTCGCCAGCTGCTCGATCGCCGCCGCGTCCTTGAACAGCACGCCCTCCTGCGCGGCGCGGCCGGTGGCCACCATGATCGACATCGGCGTGGCCAGGCCCAGCGCGCACGGACAGGCGATGATCAGCACCGAGACCGCGTTGACGATGGCGTAGACCCACGAGGGCGACGGACCGAAGAAGCCCCAGGCCAGGAAGGTCAGCAGCGCGATCGCCAGCACCACCAGCACGAACACATGGGATACCCGGTCGGCCATGCGCTGCATCGGCGCCTTCGAGCGCTGCGCCTGCGCGACCAGTTGCACGATCTGCGCCAGGACCGTGGCCGACCCGACCTGCTCGGCGCGCATCACCAGGCTGCCTGTGCCGTTGATCGTGGCACCGATCAGGCGCGCGCCGGCCGCCTTGTCCACCGGGATGGGCTCACCGGTGAGCATCGATTCGTCGACGCTGGAATGGCCCTCCAGCACCGTGCCGTCGACCGGCACCTTCTCGCCCGGGCGCACGCGCAGGCGATCGCCCACCTGCACTTGTTCGAGCGGGATGTCGGCTTCGCTGCCGTCGCCGGCGATGCGCCGCGCGGTCTTCGGCGCCAGGCCCAGCAACGCACGGATCGCCGCGGAGGTGCGCGAGCGCGCCTTCAGTTCCAGCAGCTGGCCGAGCAGGGTCAGCGACACGATCACCGCCGCCGCCTCGAAGTACACGTTGACCCGGCCATGCTCGCGGAACGAAGCCGGGAACACGCCCGGCGCCACCGTGGCCACCACGCTGTAGGCGTAGGCGGAGGCCACGCCGATCCCGATCAGGGTCCACATGTTCGGGCTGCGATGGCGGATCGACTGCACGCAGCGCTGGAAGAACGGCCACGCCGCCCACAGCACCACCGGCGTGGCCAGCGCGAACTCCAGCCAGGTGCGCGTCGGCGCGGCCAGGCCGTGGAAGCGGTGGCCGAACATCGCCAGCACGAACACGGCCAGGCTCAGCGGCAGGGTCCAGAAGAAGCGCCGGCTGAAGTCGCGCAGCTCCGGGTTGTCTTCCTCCTCCAGGGTGGGCATCTCCGGCTCCAGCGCCATGCCGCACAGCGGACAGGTGCCGGGCCCGGCCTGGCGGATCTGCGGATGCATCGGGCAGGTGTAGATCGCGCCCTCGGGTGGCGGTGCCGCGGGTTCCGTCCCCGGCTGCAGGTAGCGCGCCGGATCGGCCTCGAACTTCGCCCGGCAGCCGCTGGAACAGAAGTGGTAGGCCTGGCCCCCGTGCGTCGCCGATCCACCCTTGGCATCGGCCGGGTCGACGGCCATGCCACATACCGGATCGCGCATCGTCGCCTGGCCGTCGCCGTGGCCCCCGGCGCAGCAGGCGCCCGGCCTGGTGGGACCGTGCTGGCCGTGGGAATGCAGCGGATGCTGGTCGTGTCCGTGGCTCATGCCGGCTCTCCGGCCAGCGCCTTCAGGATCGGACAGCCCTCCACGCTGCCATGCCCGGGGCAGGCCTCGACCAGGGACTGCAACGCAGTCCGGATGCGTTCCAGTTCGGCGATGCGCCGGTCGACGTCGGCCAGCCGCGCGGCGGCGGTGGCTTTCATGCCGGCCATGTCGTTGTCGCGCCGGCTCGACAGCGACAGCAGCTCGCCGATGTCCTCCAAGGTGAAGCCCAGTGCCTTGGCCTGGCGCACGAAGCGCAGGCGGCGCAGGTCGGCCCCGGCGTACACGCGGTAGCCCGACGCCAGGCGCGGCGCCGGCGGCAGCAGGCCCTGGCGCTCGTAGTAGCGGACGGTGTCGATGTTCACGCCCGCCTTGCGGGCCAGTTCGCCGATCTTCATGGGGAGGCATCGTGCGGGGATGGGCATAGCTTGGACCCTTGACCCAAGTCCAGTGTCAAGGCCCACCCGGCGCCGCCACCCCACCGGAGGTGGCCGGCGTGCGGCCACCGCCTGCGCTACAGCCTTCCTTCCGAGCCGGTGTAGGCCGCGCCCTGCACGTTGCCGTTCTCGTCGGACAGGCACGACCAGGGCGCCTGTGCGCCCGGCACCTGGATGGTCACGCCGACGCCGGCCTCGGCCCACAGCACCTCGGTGACACTGAGCTGCTCCTTCGCCACGCCGGCCTGGCGCGCCACTTCGGCCAGGCATGCCTCGCGCGCAGCGGGGTACTGGTCACCGGCCGCGGTAGCGGAGGTGGCCGGTGCCGGCACGGGCTCGGTGGCAGTGGCCGCGGCCGCGGCATCGGCCGACGGCGTGGCGGCCGGGATGTCCGCATCGTCGCGCTTGTTGCAGGCCGCAAGCATCGCAGCCGACAGGCAGGCGAGCAGCAGCAGCGAGGAAGGCTTCATGGCGCAGCTCCGCGATGGATGGCATGCCCAGGCTAGACCGGCCGCGTGCAGGTCCGGTGACGAGGCGCGCCATCCCGCTGCCGCGGCGCGTGCGCCACTCGCGAAGCGGCCGCGATGGATCGATGCCGGATGGCGCGTCCCGACCTGGCCGCGCCCCCTCCGCGGATCGGTGCGGCCAGCGCGGAGGCCCGCTACGGCCGCGCCTCCAGCACCAGGTTGAACGGCGTCTGCGTGGCGCGACGGAACCGGCTGAAGCCGGCTTCGGCCATCACCTCGCGCAGGCGCGCCTCGCCGGCCTGCGCGCCGAGCGCCGGCCCGTTGCGCGCCAGCGACACCGGCACGCATACCTGCGATGAGGCGCCGTAATAGACGCGGCCGACCGGATTGAGGTTGTCCTCGACCCGGTCGCCGGCGAACGGCTCGACCAGCAGGCAGGTGCCGTCGTCGGCGATCGCCTGGCGCGCGTGGCGTGCGGCGCCGACCGGGTCGCCCATGTCGTGCAGGCAGTCGAAGAAGGCGATCAGGTCGAATCCCTTCCCCCCATAACCGGTGGCGTCGGCGACTTCGAAGCGCACGTTCTCCACGCCCGCTGCCGCCGCGCGTTCGGTGGCGACCCGGATCGAATCGGCGTGGTAGTCGTAACCGGTGAACTCCGAGGCCGGATAGGCCTGCGCCATCAGCACCGTGCTGGCCCCGTGGCCGCAGCCGACGTCGGCGACCTTCGCCCCCTGCTGCAGCCTGGCGACCACGCCATCCAGCGCCGGCAGCCATTCGCCGAGCAGGTGCGCGTTGTAGCCGGCGCGGAAGAAGCGCTCGGTGCCGTGGAACAGGCAGGCGTGGTGCTCGCCCCATTCCATGCCGCGTCCGCTGCGGAAGTTGTCGATGGTGCGGTCGAGCGCATGGAACGTCGCCTCGATCAGGTAGTACGCACCGGGCAGGTCCACCGGTCCGCCGGGTCCGGCCAGGCACAGGGCCTGCACCTGGTCGAGGCTGTAGCGCCCGCTGGCCGCGTCGTACTGGACGTAGCCGCCGGCCGCCTGGTTGGAGAGCCATTCGCGCACGTAGCGCTCGTGGGTGCCGGTGCGTTGCGCCAGCTCGGCCGGTGTCGCCGGATCGTCGGCCAGCGCCTTGTACAGCCCGAGGCGGTCGCCGGCCAGCACCAGCGTCGCGCTGATCGCGGCGCCGAGGTCGCCGACCGCCATGCCGAGGAACTGGCCCAGGCGCTCCTGGTCGAGGGTGGCTTGTTGCTCGTTCATCTCGCTGCTCCTGCGGTCTGGCCTCCCCCCCAGGCGGAATGCCTTGCCATCGATTGCAACGCGATGCCGGGCAGGCAGCGGACGCGGACCGTTGGCCCACTGCGCGGCTACCTGAACAGGACAGGCGGCGGCAATGCCACCGCCATGCATCCGCCGGCGACGGACCAACGTGGATCGGCAGGACGTCGGCGTTGTCGATCCCAGCCCGTGCCCCGCACGTTGTCCCATCGCAGATGGAGCGCGCTGCGACGACGCCCGTCGCTACCGGATGACGCCCGGCGGCGCGCCCTCAATCGTTCCGGGGCGCCCGTGTCGCACCGAAGGTGAGGTGGTCGTCCAGCTCCGGACCACCGCCGCGATCGCCGCTGCCGGCGGCCACGAGCAGCACGCCGCCGAGCATCGTCGCCTGGGTGCCGTGCCGGCCTTTCGGCAGCGGCGGCAGCGTGCTCCAGCGCTGCGTGGCCGGATCATAGGCTTCGACCTCGCTGTGGCCGGGCACCTGCGCCGGGCTCTCGCCGCCCAGCACCACCAGCCTGCCGTCCATCGCCACCGCCGGGGCGCCGGCGCGCGGCGTGGGCAGCGGCGCGGGCAATGTGCGCCAGCGACCGCTGCCGATGTCGTAGACGTCCACCCCGGGAATGGTGAGCGACATCGTCTCGCCGGTATCGTGAGAGGTGCGGCGACCGCCAGCCGCGTAGATCCGTCCGTCGATCACCACGGCATGGAAATGGTCGCGCGCGTGCGGCGCGTCGGCCAGCGCGCGCCACTGTCCGGTCGCCGGGTCGAACACGTCTAGCCACGGCACGAAGCCGGCCATGTGCCCGCGCGTATTCCCGCCTACCAGGTAGACCAGCCCATCGTGCACGACCACGCCGGCGGCGCCGCGGCGGCGGTGCGCCGGCACTTCGGCGCCTTCGCTCCAGCGGTCGCTGGCGGGGTCGTAGACCAGCACGTGGGTCAGCGGCTGCTCTTCGGGAAAGCCGCCGGTGAACGCACCCAGCACCCATAGCCGGCCGTCGTGGTCGACCGCCTGCATGTGGTGGACCTCGAGCGGCGGTGGCGCGCCCCGCGTCCAGGCACCGGTGGCCGGATCGAAGATGTCGAGCGGTCGCGCATCGCGCCCGCCCAGCAGGTAGAGGCGCCCGTCGACCGCGACGAAGCCGTTCTCGTGGCGGGCGGCTGGCTTGCCCTGCGCGGCCGGCATCGACCAGGCAGGCAGCGCATCGCCGGCCACCGCCAGCACGGGAGCAAGCAGCAGGCCGGCGGAGAAGACGGCGTGCCACAGCCGATGCGGCAGGCGTGCGGGTCGAAGCGGAACGATCAGGTCCATCAGGTGTTTCCGTACAGCGGCAGGGGCGTCGCGGCGACGCCCGCCGACCCTAGCGCAATCCCGCGCACCGCGCCTGCGCCGGGCGGCCGCGTCAATGCGCGTGCGCGTTTGCGGCCGCTGCGGGCATCCGCCGCCACACCTCGCGCTCCACCACCCTGCCCTGCGCGTCGCGACGCTCCAGCGTCCAGGTGTCGCCCTCGAGGCGGTAGTCGAAGCGGTACTGCCCATCGCCTTCGAGCGGGAAGGACGCCATCCGCGGCGTTTCGGTGTACTGGCCATCGACGGCCTCGTAGCCGCCGGCGCCGCCGGCCCAGAACTTGCCGTCGCGGGTGGTGGTGAAGGCGAAGGTGCCACCGTCCAGCACCTTGATGCCCTGCAGCTTGGCCTCGCCGTAGTCCACGCGCTGGCCCGCGCCATCGACGAATTCGCCCGCCTGCAATTGCCAGGCGCCGTCGAGGCTGGCGGCGGGCGCGGCCGAAGCGGCGAACAGCAACGTGGCGAACAGGGCTAAGCGATGGGTCATGGCACGGGCCTGGCGGTCGTCGTGGGAGCTGCAGGGTATCGCCCCGCCGCGGTCTGGCGCCATCGATCCGCCGCCGGCCGTGGATCGACGCAGGCCCTCGCCACGCAGGCTCAGGCCGCCGGCACGCCTTCGCCGCCGGCCTGCGCTTCGCGTGTTCGCGAAGGCGAACGCGGAAACCGGGTGACCACCGCCGCTGCTGCCAGGCCGAGCATCAGCGAGCCGACGTACATCCATGCATAGCTGCCGTAGCGGTCGAACAGCCAGCCGCCGAGCAACGGGCCCAGCGCCATCCCCAGCCCCGAGAGCATCGTCATCGCGCCGATGACGCCGCCGAGGATGCGCGGCGGGAACGCCTCGCGCGCCAGCGATGCGTAGAGCGGCATGGTGCCGCCGTAGGCGAGGCCGAACACGAACGCCACCGCGTAGAACCCGCCGAGCCGTTCGACCGCCAGGTACGCCACGGCCGCCAGCGCCTGGATCGCCAGGCCCGCGACCAGCACCGGTTTGGCGCCATAGCGGTCGCCGAGCAGGCCGAACAGCAGGCGCCCGCCGAGGCCCGCGGCGCCTTCCATGCTGTAGATGGTCACCGCCGCGGTCACCGACAGGCCGCAGCCGACCGCGTAGCTGACCGTGTGGAAGATCGGCCCGGAGTGCGCCGCGCAGCAGGCGAAGAACGCCAGTGCCAGCACGATGAACGGCTTCGAGCGCAGCGCCTGCGCCATCGTCATGCCCGGAGCGGCCACGCCGCCGGTCGCATGCGCGTCGCCCACGGGCGCGGCACGCACGAACCAGGCTGCCGGCAGGGTGAGCGCCCAGCACAGCAGGCCCAGTACCAGCAGCGTCTCGCGCCAGCCGACCTGGGTCAGCAGCCAGGCCACCAGCGGCGACATCGTCATCGGCGCCACGCCCACGCCCGCCGAGACCAGCGCGATGGCCAGGTTGCGGCGGCGATCGAACGCGGCCGCGGTGGCGGCCATCACCGGCGCGAAGAAGCTCGCGACCGCCACGCCCAGCAGCAGGCCGAAGGTCAGCTGGAACTGCAGCAGCGTGGTCGCGCGGCTGGCCATCACCAGCGCCAGCCCGAGCAGGACCGAGCCGGCCAGGACCACCGGCCGCGGGCCGATCCGGTCGCTCAATGCGCCCCAGCCGAATCCGGCGAAACCGCTGGCGAGGAAGGCCACGGTCATGGCCGCCGACAGTCCCGCGCGCGACCAGCCGGTGTCGCTGCCCATCGGCTGCAGCAGCACCGCCAGCGAGAACAGCGCGCCGACGCCGACGCAGCCGAGCACCGCGCCGGCGGCGACCAGCGACCAGTTGCGGTCCAATGCCGGGACGGCAGTGGTGGAAGGCGGCATGGCGGCAACTCCTGGGGTAGACCCGGGAACGACGGACCACCCGGGCCGGATTCGACAGGGGGCAACCGGCGATGCGCGACGCCGACCAGGCTGGCCGCCCGCGGCGCGGCCATGCCACGGCGCCCGCGGCGCCCGACGTATCAGTGCAGCGCCGCCATGTGGCGAACGTCAGCCGCTGGCGTGGTCGCAGCAGGGCGGCGCGCCGATCGCGCCGCCGGTGGATCAGCGCGGACCGCCGCGCATCGCCGGACCGGGCCCGGACTCGGGCCCGAAGCCGCGCGGTCCCACCGGATGGCCCCGGTAGTACCCGGGGCCGGGGTAGCCCGGCCCGTCGTAGGTGTTCATGTCCAGGCGCATGTTGATCGTACGCTCGTCGCCGCTGTCGGTGGTATAGGTATCGCAGTAGTTCAGGCTGGCACCGCCGAAGGTGCTGCTGCCCAGCTGCGAGGAGTAACCCATCCCGGTGGAGACGCTGCCGGTGACCTTGGCCTCGCTTCCGTCGGGCGAGGTCGGGCACAGGGTGCGCCGTACGCCCCGCGAACTGGCCGCCGGCGCCGGTACGCCGGACGCATCGCCGTAGTAGGTGCCCGGAGGATCGTTGCCATACGGCGAGGCGGCCTCCGGCAGCTTCAGGTCCAGCGCCGCCGCATCGCTGGCGAAGGCCGGAGCGGCGGCCAGGCACAAGGCGAAGACAGGGATGGCGATCAGGCGCATGGCGGCGGTTCCGGAAGTCGCCGGACGGGCGACGTGCGGCCACGCTAGCAAGCCCCGATTGAATGGGGGCTGGCTTGCGGCCTGCACGCCCGTCGCGGCGACCGGACCACACGCTGCCGCCTGCGTGCCTGCAATCCACATCGCCGTGACGCCGCTACCGGGAAGATCGCCGCATGAACCGCATGCAGCCCCGCCCCACCCTCGCCCATTCCCGGCGCACGGTGCTGATCCGCCGGCGGCTGACCCGGCCCCGCCCGCTCACGCCCCTGTACCCGATCCTGGGAGGCACCATGCAACCGGAAGACGACGCCCGCCTCGGCACGCCGCCGGAGGCGCGCCATCCGCAGGCCGACGGCGGCAAGCCGCCACGCATGGCCATGGGCCTGATGATCGGCCTGATCCTCGGCTGCGCGGCGGTGGTCGCGGTCGTGCTGTGGCTGTTCGGCAACGTGCCTGGCAGCGGCTGAGACCGCGCGCGACGGCGGGCGGCGGCGGCGACGCCCGCGCCGCCACGCGCTAGACTGCGCGCCCCCGAGGCTTTGGCCGACGAACGAGCGCCGCCCCGATGATCAACAACGACGTGCTGCGCAGCATCCGCTACATGCTCGACCTGGGCGATGCCAAGGTGGTGGAGATCGTGCACCTGGTCGACCCGGCATTCCCGCTCGACAAGGCCGACATCCCCGCGCTGCTGAAGAAGGAAGACGAGGCCGGGGCGGTTCCATGCAGCGATGCGCTGCTCGCGCGTTTCCTCGATGGCCTGATCGTCTACTACCGCGGCCGCGACGAAAGCCAGCCGCCGCGCCCGGTGGAGCAGCGCATCACCAACAACCTGGTGCTGAAGAAGCTGCGCGTCGCCTTCCAGCTCAAGGACCTGGACATGCACGAGATCTTCGCCCAGGCCGGCTTCCCGCTGGGCAAGCCGGAAATGACCGCGCTGTTCCGGCAGCCCGGCCACAAGCACTACCGTCCCTGCGGCGACCAGATCCTGCGCAACTTCCTCAAGGGGCTGACCCTGCGTTACCGCACCGGCGGCTAGCGGGCGGCCGGCAACGCGGACGCGTCCGCCTGCGCCCGGAACCGCACCGGGATCCGCGACAGCCGCCGCAACACCGCGCGGTCCGCCGAGTTCTCCAGGCGCTCGAACAGCAGCATCTCGGCCGGACGCCACAGGCCCACCCAGCCCACGATCAGCAGCCCTTCGCCGAGCACGTCGGCTCCGGGCGTATGCACGCTGTGCAGCAGGTGCCTGGCGAGCAGCGTCACCGCCAGCACCGCCAGGCCGATCAGCAGGGCCAGGCGACCGATCCGCATGCGCCGCCGCAGCTTCCACTCCTCGTGCTCGAGCGCGCGGCGGAAATGCGCGTGCACCGCCGCCTCGATCTCCGGCAGGCTCCCGCGCAGCGCCTCCGGCCCCCGCACCACCAGCTCCAGCGGCTCCTTGGAAGGCACCTCGTCCACCGACTCGCGCAGCCAGGCTTCGGCTTCGCGGTCCAGGGCGCGGTCGTGGAAGGGCGCCGGATCCAGCGAGTCGAACAACTGGGGCAGCGAGTCGATCCGCATTTCGATGGCGGGCATGGCAGTGGCTCCGGGCTCCATAGCGAGGATATCCGCCGCGTGCCGGTGGCGCGGAATCAGCGGCGGCGACGGTACTCCAGCAAGGCGTAATACAGCAGCGGGATCACCAGCAGGGTGAGCACGGTCGAGACCAGGATGCCGAACACCAGCGAGATCGCCAGCCCGTTGAAGATCGGATCGTCGAGGATGAACATCGCGCCGGCCATCGCCGCCAGCGCGGTGAGGGCGATCGGCTGGGCTCGCACCGCGCAGGCGTCGACCACGGCCTGCTCCGGCGCGTGCCCGCGCGCGACCAGGTGGTTGATGAAGTCCACCAGCAGGATCGAGTTGCGCACGATGATCCCGGCCAGGGCGATCATGCCGATCATCGAGGTCGCGGTGAACTGCGCGCCCATCAGCGCGTGGCCGGGCATGACCCCGATCACGGTCAGCGGGATCGGCGCCATGATCACCAGCGGCACCAGGTAATCGCGGAAGTAGGCGACCACCAGCAGGTAGATCAGGACCATGCCCACCGCGTAGGCGATGCCCATGTCGCGGAAGGTCTCGTAGGTGATCTGCCACTCGCCGTCCCACTTGACCGAGAACGCCGCGGTGTCGGCCGGCTGGCGGATGAAGAACTGTTCCAGTCGCTGGCCGTCGATGGCGTTGCCGGAAACCTGCCCGACCAGGTCGAACATGCCGTACAGGGGACTGTCGGCGCTGCCGCTCTCGTCGCCAGTCACGTACACCACCGGCAGCAGGTCCTTGTGGTGGATGTCGCCGTCCCAGCCGTCGCGGCGCACCTGGACCAGCTCGGACAGCGGCACCAGCTGGCCCTGGCCGCCACGCACGCGCAGCGCCAGCAGCCCGTCCAGCGTGGCCTGGTCCGCCGGCGGCAGGCGCAGGCGGATCGGACGCGGCTGCCTGGAACCGTCGTCGACCAGGTAGCTGGCATCCAGCCCGCCCAGACCCGAGGCGATGGCCTCGGTGATCGCCGCCTGCGACACGCCCAGCCGCGCGGCGCGAACGCGGTCGACCACCAGCGTTTCCCGCGCCGCCTCGGCCTCCACGCTGCTGTCCACGTCGACGATGCCGCCGGTGGCCAGGAAGCGCTGCTCCAGCGCCTGGCCCAGCGCCCGTGCACGACCGTAGTCGGGGCCGTAGACCTCGGCCACGATCGGCGCCAGCACCGGCGGTCCGGGCGGCACTTCCACCACCTTCACCGAGGCGCCGTGGCGCTCGCCGATCCGCGACAGCTGCGGGCGCAACGCCGCGGCGATGTCGTGGCTCTTGCGCCGGCGCTGGTGGCGGTCGACCAGGTTGACCTGGAGATCGCCCAGGTTGGCACCCTCGCGCAGGTAGTACTGCCGCACCAGGCCGTTGAAGTTGATCGGTGCGGCGGTCCCGGCGTAGCCCTGGTAGTCGAGCACCTCGGGCGTGCGGTCGAGCACGGCGGCCAGCTCGGCCAGCAGTGCGCTGGTGTCCTCCAGGGTGCGGCCTTCCGGCAGGTCGACCACGACCTGCAGCTCGGACTTGTTGTCGAACGGCAACATCTTCAGCACCACCAGGCGGACGCCGGCCAGGCCGGCGGCGACCAGCACCAGCCCGGCCATCGCGGCGAACAGCAGGCGCCGGCGCCGCGCGCCGCGGTCCGGATCCAGGAACGGCCCCATCAGCCGCGCGAACAGGCGGTGCAGGCGCGCGGCCATGCCACCGCCGGCGTGGCGGTCGCCGCCGCCCGCGCCGCCGGCATCGGCCTCGGCCGGCGGTGCATGGCGGCGCAGCAGCTTCAGCGACAGCCACGGCGTGACCACCAGCGCGATCAGCAGCGACAGCAGCATGCCGACCGAGGCGTTGATCGGGATCGGCCGCATGTACGGCCCCATCAGGCCGGTGACGAAGGCCATCGGCATCAGCGCCGCGATCACGGTGAAGGTGGCCAGGATGGTCGGCCCGCCGACCTCGTCCACCGCCGGCGGGATCGCCTCGCGCAGGGATTTCCCGCCCTCGGCCATGTGCCGGTGGATGTTCTCCACCACCACGATCGCGTCGTCGACCAGGATGCCGATCGAGAAGATCAGCGCGAACAGCGAGACCCGGTTGAGGGTGAAGCCCATCGCCCACGATGCGAACAGGGTCGCCGCCAGGGTCAGCACCACCGCCGAGCCGATCACGATCGCCTCGCGCCGGCCCAGCGCGAACAGCACCAGCAGCACCACCGAGCTGGTGGCGAAGAACAGCTTCTTGATCAGCGTCAGCGCCTTGTCGCTGGCGGTCAGCCCGTAGTCGCGGGTGACGGTGACCCGCACGCCCTCGGGGATGACCTGCCCCTGCAGCGCGTCCAGCCGTTCCCGCACCTGGCGGGTGATGTCGGCGGCGTTGGCGCCGGGCTTCTTGGCGATGGCCAGGGTCACGGCCGGGGCCGTGCCGCTGGCCGGCCCTTCGCGGCCGGGCGGCGCACCGTGCCAGACGTAGCGCACCGGCAGGTCGGCCGCGTCGGTGATGGTGGCCACGTCCTGCAACCGCACCGGCTGGCCATCCGCCACGCCCAGCACCAGGTCCGCGACCTCCTGCCGGTCGGCGAGGAAGCGACCGGCGGCGACCTGGACCACGCCCTCCGGGCCGATCCGTTCGCCGGCCTGGCGCGCGAGGTTGGCGGCCTGCAGGGCGGCGGCCAGGTCGGACACCGCCAGGTCGTGGCTGGCCAGGCGCGCCGGATCGAGGGCGACCATTACCGCGCGCTCGGGGGCGCCGATGGTGGCGATGTCACGCGTGCCGGGAATGCGCTTGAGCTCGGCCTCCAGGGTATGGGCGACCTCGGCCAGCTCGACCGCGCCCTGCCGCGGATCGTCGGTCCACAGGGACAGGGTCATCACCGGCACGTCGTCGATGCCCTTGGGCTTGACGATGGGCGGGCCCACCGCCACGCCAGGCGGCATCCAGTCCTGGTTGGAGAACACCTTGTCGTACAGGCGCACCAGCGCCGGCTGGCGCTCCACGCCGACCTCGAACTCCACCGTCAGCACCGCCATCCCGGGCCGGCTGGTCGAGTAGGTGTGCTTGACCTGCTCGATCTCCGCCAGCTTCTGTTCCAGCGGATAGGCGACCAGCTGCTCGACCTGGCGGGCGTCCGCGCCGGGGAACGGCACGATGACGTTGGCCATGGTGACGTCGATCTGCGGCTCTTCCTCGCGCGGGGTGATGGCGACCGCGACCAGGCCGAGCAGCAGGCCCAGCAGCGCCAGGATCGGCGTCAGCGGATTGTCCTGGAAGGTGCGGGCGATGCGCCCGGACAGGCCCAGGCGGACGGGTTCCAGCGCTGCCATGTCAATTCCCGCCCTTGCGCGCGGCCACCAGCGCCTGCACCGCGGCGACCGGGTCGGCGGCGATGGTTTCGCCCGGCGCCAGCCCGGCGATCACCTCGACCATGCCGTCCGCCCGTGCGCCCAGGCGCACCTGCCGCAGCGACAGGTGCCCATCGGCCAGCACGTAGACCGCGTCGACCTCGCCGCGCCGCGCCAGCGCCGTTTCGGGCACGCGCGGGAACGCCGCGCCCCTGGCCGCCGGGAAGGCGACCTTCGCGGTCGTGCCCGGCTGCGGCACCGGATCGAGCGGTGGCAGCTGCACGCGCACCCGGACCGCATGGGTCGCGGCGTCGGCGGCGGGAAACACCACCACGTCGGCGGCATCCACGTGGCGGCCATCGCCGAAGGCGACCTTGGCGACCGGGTTCGCACGGATCGCCTCGGCGTCCGACTGCGGCACGCTCACTTCGATGCGCAGCGCCTCCGGCGCGAACACGGTGATCAGCGGCTGGCCGATGCCCACGCTTTCGCCGGGCTCGACCGCGCGCATGCTGACGATGCCGGCATAGGGCGCGCGGATGGTGGTGTAGGCGCTCTGCTGGCCGACGTTGGCCAGTTGCGCCCGGGCCGCATCGCGTTCGGCACGGGCCTGGTCGAGCTGCATCTTCGACACGTACTGGTTCTCGGCCAGGCCGGCCATGCGCTTGTAGGTGGCCTCGGCCAGCTGCAATTGCGCGCGCGCGGCATCGACGCCGGCCTGCTGCTCGACCGCCGTCAGCCGGACCAGCACCTCGCCGGCGGCGACGCGGTCGTTGACGTCGTGCCGGACCTCGGCCACCCGCCCGCTGGTCTGCGCGGTCAACCCGGCCTCGCGCACGGCTTCGACCACGCCGTCCCATTGGCGGCCGCCGCCCTCCACGCCGGCCGCGACCACCAGCGTGTCCAGGCCCTCGATGGGTGCCTGCGTGGGCACGTCCTCCGTTCCACCGCAGGCGGCGAGGGCGGCGGCGAGCGCCAGCGACGGCAGGCGCGGCAGGATCTTCATGCCCTTCCTCACGGTGCCGGCCTCACTTGAACGCGCAACCGCCGGGCAGGCCCAGCTTGCGGAACACGATCGCCGCCGGGCAGAAGCCGGTGACGCTGGACTGCAGCAGGTTCAGCCCGACGAACGCGGTGAGCAGCAGCCACCAGGGCGAAACGAGGTACACCAGGGCGACGCTGGCGAGGACCATCATGCCGGCGAAGGCGAGGACGGCGCGGTCGATGTTCATGGTTGTTCTCCTGTTGCCTGGGGGAATTCTTCGCGTCAGCGGATTCGCATGACGCCGAGCAGCTTGAGCACGTACTTCTCGTAGACCGGTTCGGTGTTGCCGGACCTCATCTTCATGAGGAAGTACTTCTCGAAGGCGACCTTGGCCATGTGCACCCACCCGCCCTTGCGCGCCCAGGTGACGTTGCGCGGCGGGATCTGCGGCAAGGCCACAAAGGCGACGCCGGTGTCGCCCATGTCGGCCAGGCAGATCGCGTTCCAGGTGGCTTCCGCGGTGGCCGGGGCGCTCGCGATGTCGGCCTGGATGTTGCGCGCCACCGCGGTGACCATCGACTCGATCATGAAGCCGGTCTTGGGCGCGCCGGTGGGAACCGGCGTCGCCTCCACCGGCGGAATGGCCACGCACACGCCCAGCGAGTAGATGTTCGGGTACGCCGGATTGCGCTGGTGCCGGTCGATCAGGATGAAGCCGCGCGGGTTGCACAGGCCTTCGATCCCGCGCACCGCGTCCACGCCGGTGAATGCAGGCAGCACCATCGAGTAGCGGAACGGAAGCACGTGCTGCTTCTTCGGCTGGCCGTCGTCGTCCATCTCGGCCACGTCCATCTCGCCGTCGCGCACGCCGGTGATCTTCGCGTTGGCCAGCCAGCGGATGTGGCGCTGGCGGAACTCGGATTCCAGCAATCCCCTGGAGTCGCCCACGCCGCCCAGGCCCATGTGGCCCACGTAGGGTTCCGGGCTGACGTAGGTGATCGGCACCCGGTCGCGCAGCCTGCGCTTGCGCAGGTCGGCATCGAGGATCATCGCGAATTCGTAGGCCGGGCCGAAGCAGCTGGCGCCGGCCGCCGCACCGACGACCACCGGGCCCGGCGCGTCCAGGAACGCCTGGTAGGCCTGCCACGCCTTGGCGGCATGCTCGGTCGTGCAGACCGATTGCGTATGGCCGCCCGGCCCCAGGCCCGGGACCTCGTCGAAGGCCAGGCGCGGTCCGGTGGCGATGACCAGGTAGTCGTACTCCAGCGCGCGGCCGTCGCGCAGCAGGACGCGGTTGCGCTCCGGTTCGACCCGCTGCGCCCCGGCCCCTTCGAAGCCGATGTCGTGGCGGGCCAGGTGCGTCGGCACGCTGATCTGGATATCCGCCGGCCGGCGCCAGCCGACCGCGACCCACGGGTTGGAGGGCGTGAAGGAGAACAGGTCGCCGTCGCCGACGACCGTGACCGCATGGCCCTTGCCCAGCGCGCCACGCAACTCGTAGGCGGCGCTCATTCCGCCGATGCCCGCGCCCAGAACGATGATGTGTGCCATGTCCCGGTCCTCCGGCAGCCGACCCGCCCAGCGGGCGATTCCACCGGCTTGCATTTAAATTAGCACTGTCTTATATTAGCGTCAACTGATTTATATGGGAACGCCCATGCCCGTGGATATCAACGAGCTGGTAGCCGCCGCCCGGTCACGCATCCGCGAGGTCGAGCCGGGCGACTGCCTCGCCGGCGAGGCGCTGGTGGTCGACGTGCGCGAGCCGGCCGAGTTCGCCCAGGGCCACCTTCCCGGCGGGGTGAACCTGCCGCGCGGCGTGCTCGAGTTCCAGATCCGGGCGCACCCGGCGGTGGCCGGCCGCGCCGCCGGGTCCTCGGCGCTCCCGCTGCTGCTCTACTGCCTCACCGGCGGGCGTTCCGCACTGGCTGCCGACAGCCTGGGCCAACTCGGCTTCGAGGACGTCCGTTCGCTTGCCGGCGGACTCCAGGCGTGGCGCAATGCGGGCCTGCCCGTGAGCATGGATTGACGATGGCCCGAAACCAGACGCCTCCCGCCTTCGACCTGGACGCCATGCACGCCCATGCCGGCGAGGCGACGCGGCTGCTCAAGGCGCTCGCCAACGAGAAGCGGCTGCAGGTGCTGTGCCTGCTGGCGGGTGGCGAGCGTTCGGTCGGCGAGATGCAGGGTCTGCTCGACCTGGGCCAGTCGGCGCTGTCGCAACACCTGGCGGTGCTGCGGGACGAAGACCTGGTGCGCACGCGGCGCGAGGCGCAGACGATCTTCTACGCGCTGGCGCCAGGCCCGGCCGAAGCGGTGATCCGCACCCTGCATGGAATCTACTGCGCGCCGCGCCGCCCGGGCCGGCCCAGGAAATGACCGCGCCACCACCGGCCCCGTTGCCCACCAAGGAAACTTCCATGTCCGCCATTCCCTCCTACACCGAGCTCACCCGCGAGGTCTCCCGCAACCTGACCCCCCTGCGCACGCACAACGCCGACGTCATGGAGGGCTTCGGCGCCCTGAGCAAGGCCGCGCTCGCACCGGGGGCGCTCGACGAGAAGACCAAGGAACTGATCGCCATGGCGATCGGCGTGGCCAACCGCTGCGACGCCTGCCTGGGTTTCCACGCCAAGGCGCTGGTGCGGCTGGGCGCGACACCGGAGGAGTTCCGGGAAATGCTCGGCGTCGCCGTCTACATGGGTGGCGGCCCTTCGCTGATGTACGCCGCCAACGCGATGGCCGCGTACGAGGAGTTCAGCAAGGCTCCGTAACGCCTTCGCACGCCGGGGCGGGCTTCACCACACCAGGTCGTCCGGCACCTTGAACTGCGCGTAGTAGGCGTCGTCGGCCGAGTCGGGCGCCGCGTCGGCCTCCGCGCCCTGGCCATGGTCGAGCACGATCATGTTCGGGTCGCGCTCGCGCACCTTGTCCGCGGCCACGCGCGGCAGCAGTTCGAAGCGGTCGTCGATGCGCACGATCACCAGCGCGCCGGCCGACAGCTTCCTGCGCTGGTCGTCGTCGACCCGAACGCTGCGGATGGCGCCATCCACGGTGAAGCGGTACTCGCCCTCGCCCGCGCGCGGCACCTTGCGGTCCTCGACGATCTGCCGCGCCTGCGCACGCAGTTCCGCCGCCCGTGCCTGCGCCTTGCGCGCGGCGGCGAGGGCTCGATCACGCTCGGCCTTCTCGGCGCGCGCGCGCTCGGCCTCGCGCTGGATCTCGCCCGGCTCCACGGGGCCCTTGCCATGCCGGGCGCGGACCTGTTCGCGCGCAACCTCGGCCACCTTGGATTTCTTGACCAGGCCGGCCTTGAGCAGCTGTTCCTGGAGCGGATTGGGCTTGGCCATGTCGTGCCTGTCTGCGCGCGGGATCGACGGTCATCATACCGCCGCCCCTCGCGCGCACCGCGGGCGCGAGGTTCCGGGCCCCAAGGCCGGCCGCGGGGTTCGGCGCCAGCCAGCGACAGCGGTCCAGCGGACCACGCGGCAGCGCCGCCCGATGCAGGTTTGCGTATCGCGCCATTCCATTTCGCGAGCCGCGCGGCACGCGCCGCGGAGCGTTGGCGACGCCATGCCAGTATTGTGCGGCGCCAATGCGCACACGGGAGGAGTGGATGGACGATCGACTGCGGCGGATGCGCATCGCCATGCTGGCGGTGGTGGCGGTGATGGCCATGCCGGGGGCGGCGCAGCCGGCGCCGCGCGAGGCGGACGCCGACGCGCTGGCCACCGCGCTGGTGGCGCGGATGACGCTCGAGGAAAAACTGCCGCAGCTGCTCAACACCGCGCCGGCGATCCCGCGCCTGGACGTGCCGGCCTACAACTGGTGGACCGAATCGCTGCACGGCGCGCTTGGCACCCTGCCGACCACCAATTTCCCCGAACCGATCGGCCTGGCCGCCAGCTTCGACGAGGACCTGGTGCAGCGCGTGGCCGCGGTGATCGCGACCGAGGTGCGCGGCCTGCACGCGCTGGCGCGGCAAACCGGGCGCACCGGGCGCATCGGCACCGGCCTCAACACCTGGTCGCCGAACCTCAACATCTTCCGCGACCCGCGCTGGGGCCGCGGCCAGGAAACCTACGGCGAGGACCCGTTCCTGACCGCGCGGATCGGCGTGGCCTACGTCCGCGGCATGCAGGGCGACCACCCGCAGTGGCTGGACGTGGTCGCCACGCCCAAGCACTACGCCGTGCACAGCGGCCCGGAGTCCACCCGCCACCAGGCCAACGTCTACGTCTCCCGCCGCGACCTGGAGGACACCTACCTGCCCGCGTTCCGCGCCGCGGTGGTCGAGGGCGGCGCCGGCTCGGTGATGTGCGCCTACAACCGGGTCGACGGCCAGCCGGCCTGCGCCAGCGACCTGCTGCTGCGCGACACCCTGCGCGACGCGTGGGGCTTCGACGGCTACGTGGTCTCCGACTGCGACGCGGTCACCGACATCCGCGCCCACCACCGCTACGCACCGGATGCGGCCAGCGCGGTGGCCGCGGCGCTGCGCGCCGGGGTCGACAACGAATGCACCGGCGCCACCCTCACCGACACCGCCGGGCTGACCGAACCTTACCGCGAGGCACTGGAACGCGGACTGGTCTCGATGGCCGACATCGACCGCGCGCTGGTGCGGCTGTTCAGCGCGCGCTTCCGCACCGGCGACCTGGCCGGGCTGCGGCCGCTGTCCACCGCCAGCGCCTCGCCGGCCGACGTCGGCGCGCCCGCACATGCGCCGGTGGCGCTGGAAGCAGCCGAGAAGAGCCTGGTGCTGCTGAAGAACGACGGCCTGCTGCCGCTGCGCGGCGCGCCGCGGATCGCGGTGGTGGGCCCGCTCGGCGACGCCACCCGCGTGCTGCGCGGCAACTACTCCTCGCCACAGTCGGCGCCGCCGGTCTCGGTGCTCGAGGGCCTGCGCCGCGCGATCCCGGATGCGAAGATCGAATACGTTCCGTTCGGCGAGACCTACACCGACGGTGATCCGATCCCGAGCAGCGCGCTGCGTACGCCCGACGGCGAACCCGGTCTGCTGGCGCGCTACTTCAATGCCGCCGCGGTGCCGCCGGCGCGCTTCGCCCCCGGCGAACTCGACGCGTGGATCGCGCGCACCGGCTTCGAAACACAACCCGTGGTCACCCGGGTGGAGCGGGACGTCAACTCGCGCAGCCTCGACCTGGCCCAGGTGCGCGACGTGCACCGGGTGGAATGGAGCGGCTACCTGGTGCCGCCGGAAACGGGCACCTACCGCCTGGGCCTGGGCGGCTTCAACGGCGAGCTGCGCCTGGACGGCCAGCCGTTCGTGGACCTGCGCAAGGCCTCGTGGAACAGCCTGCCCACGCTGAAGACCGTGCACTTGGAAGGCGGCCGCCGCTATCCGATCCAGGTCACCACCGAGGCACGCATCCTCACCGGCATCGGCCTGCTGTGGAAGCGCGTCTCCGAAACCCCGGAAGCGGACCTGCGCGCCGCCGCGGCCGACGCCGACGTGCTGGTCGCGGCGGTCGGCCTGACTTCGGACCTGGAGGCGGAGGAAGCGCCGGTGGAAGTGCCCGGCTTCAAGGGCGGCGACAAGACTTCGCTGGACCTGCTCGCCGACCAGCAGGCGCTGCTGGAGGCCGCGCGCGCCACCGGCAAGCCGCTGGTGGTGGTGGTGATGAACGGCAGCCCGGTCAACCTGGCCTGGGCGCGCGAGCACGCCAACGCGATCATCGAAGCCTGGTATCCCGGCCAGGCCGGCGGCCTGGCGGTCGGGAACGTGATCGCCGGCCGCGCCAATCCGTCCGGACGCCTGCCGCTCACCTTCTATCGCTCGGTGGATGAGCTGCCGCCGTTCGGGGACTACGACATGCGCGGCCGCACCTACCGCTATTTCGAAGGCACGCCGGTGTATCCGTTCGGCCACGGCCTGAGCTACACCCGCTTCGAGTACGCGCCGCTGCAGCTGCGGCCGGCGAAGGGTGGCAGCAGCGAAGGCCTGCGCGTGAGTACCGAGGTGCGCAACAGCGGCGATCGCGCCGGCGACGAAGTGGTGCAGCTGTACCTGCAGTTTCCCGACATCGAGGGCGTGCCGAACATCGCCCTGCGCGGCTTCCAGCGCGTGCCGCTGGCGCCGGGCGAGCGGCGCCGGATCGAGTTCGATCTGGACCCGCGCGCGCTCAGCGCGGTCAACGCCGAGGGCCAACGCCAGGTGATGCCGGGCGATTACCGGATCTGGGTCGGCGGCGGGCAACCGGCCACGCTGGCGGCCGGACAGGGCGCACCGTTCCGGATCGACCGGCTGCGCGCGGTGGAACGCTGAGGCCGCGCCTGCCCCGGCCCGGGCAGGCTTGAAACACCCGGGGAATGTGAAGATAGTTGCGCGACCGGGCGCAATCGGGTGGTTCTCGATGGCAGCAGATGCAGTATCCGTCTTCGTGGTGGATGACGACGTGCAGTTCCGGGAGGGCCTGTCGCGCCTGCTGCGTTCCTACGGCTGGCGCGTGGATGCATACGGGTCCGCCGATGACTTCCTGCGCCAGGCACCGGAACATGCCGTGGGCTGCGTGCTGCTGGACATCTGCATGCCGGGCATGGACGGCACGGCCCTGCACGACCGCCTGAACGGTTTCGACTGTCCGCTTTCGGTCATCTACTTGACCGGCCATTCGAGCGTTCCCCTCAGCGTGCGTGCGATGAAGCATGGCGCCTACGACTTCCTCGAAAAGCCGGTTTCCGAACACGTGTTGTTGGCGGCGATCGCAGGCGCCACGGCGCAATCCGTCGCCCGCAGCGCCGTGCTGGCGCGCAGCAGGGAGATCCACGAGCGCCTAGGGGCGCTGACCCCGCGCGAGCGTGAGGTGTTGTCGCAGGTCGTCGCCGGGCATATGAACAAGCAGATCGCCGACCGCCTGGCGATCGCCCTGAAGACAGTGAAGGTGCACCGCAGCCGGGTGATGTCGAAGATGCGCGTGCGCTCGGTCGCCCAGCTCGTGGCACTGTGCGACGAAGCGGGGGTGGGGGCCTGATCCGGAACGGACGAATGCCGGCTCCGGGCGCAGGAGGGTCCGCCGGCCGGGCGTGCCTGCCCGGTGTGTGGGCGCCGCCGTCCGGCCGCGGGCACCGCTGGACCGGACAGGGCGGGCCGGGGACGTGAACTGGGTCGGCACGCTCTGGCCCATGATCAGCGCGGCCAGCCTCACCCTTGCCCTGGTCTACTGGCTGGCGCGGGTGCGCGGACCGGCGCGCCTGTCCCACCTGCTGATCGCGGTGGCGGCCGCTTCCGTCGCCGCGGTCGGCCTGCTGGAACTGGCCGCCATGAACACGCAGCATCCGGCCGACTACGCGCGGATGGTCCGCTGGGCCCACGTGCCGGTCGCGACCAGCGCGATCTGCGTGGTCGGGTTCGTGTTCCACCACTATGGCGTGGGCAGTCCGCTGCTGGCCGCGCTCGCCGTCGCCACCCGCGCCGCCTGCCTGCTGCCCAACTTCTTTTCCGGCGCAAACCTCAACTATTCGACCATCGAGTCGATCCGTCCGGTCCTGTTCCTCGGCGCACGGGTCAGCATCCCGGATGTCGCCACGCCCAATCCCTGGATGCTGCTCGGCAGTGCCAACGCGCTGCTGGTGGCCATGTTCATCGGCCACGCCATCTTCCAGCTCTCCACGCGCCGTCGCTCGCCGGAGAGGACGCGCGCGATCGCGACCTGCACGGCAATCCTCGCCTTCGCCGCCGCCTCCGGCACCTGGACCTGGCTGGTGGTCCATGGCCGCATCGATGCGCCGATGCTGTTCGCACCCATGTTCCTCGGCGTCCTGCTGGCGATGGCATATACCCTGGCCGGCGGCTTCGGCTCCGCCGGCCGGCTCGCGCACAGCCTGGAATTCGCGCTGGGACGCCGGCGCGCCGCCCGGCGCCACATGCTGCAGGCGATGGATGCCGCGCGCGTGGGCTTCTGGAGCTTCGACGGTGATTCGGGCCGGGTCCGGCTTTCGCACCACGCCTGCACGCTGTTCGGCATCCCGCCGCAGGACGCGCTGGCTGGCGAAGCGCTGCTCGCGCGACTGCCGCGCCGCGACCGGCCCCTGCTGGCCGCTGCCGCAACACGGGAGCGCGGCGAGCTGCACTGCGAGTTCCGGGTGAGGCTGGGCGAGGGTCGCCATCGCTGGCTGGCCGCCCATGGCCGCCGCGCTCCGGGCGAAACGGATCGCCGTCTCGAGGGCGTGCTGGTCGACATCACCGACCGGAAGGAAGCCGAATCCCGGTTCCGCCGCGTGGTCGAGGCCGCCTCCGCTCCGCACCTGGTGGTCGCGCCGAGCGGCCGGGTGGCTTTCGCCAACCGCGCGGCTGCCGGCCTGTTCGGACACCGGCTCGATGCACTGGCCGGGATGGATGTCCGCCAACTGATCCGGCCTGAAGGTGATTCCGGTACGACGCCCGGCGCGCGCCAGTATGGCTGGCTGCCATCGGCCGCGATCGGCAGCAGCGTCGCGGTGTCCGGACTGCGCAAGGACGGCGCCGCGCTGGTTCCGCTGGTAGCGTTGTTCAATCCCATTCCCTTCCAGTCCGACCTGTTCCTGCTGGTCTCCCTGCGCGACCTGCGCGGAAATTACGGGGGAGGCGAGGCTACCCTGCAGCATGACGACGCCGCGCACCTGTCGCGGGTATCGATGGTGGAAACCCTGTCCGGCTCGCTCGCCCACGAACTCAACCAGCCGCTGGCCGCGATCCTGGCCAACGCCCAGGCCGCGCGGCGCTTCCTCGATGGCCCGGTGCCCGACCTCGACGAGGTCCGCGCCAGCCTGGCCGCGATCGCCGAGAGCGACGTCCGCGCCGCCGAAATCATCAAGCGCATGCGCGCATTGCTGCGCAAGGACACCTCGGAATTCGCCCCCTTCGACGTGGGCGCGGCGATCGGCGAGGTGGCAGGCATGCTGCGGGGCGACCTGCTGATCCGCGAGGTCGATTTGCAGCTCGACCTGCACGAGCCGCTCCCGCCGGCCTGGGGAGACCCGATCCAGATCCAGCAGGTAGTGCTGAACCTGGTGATGAACGCCTGCGACGCGATGCGGCAGCGGCCGCCGCCGCGACACGTGACCGTGCGGGCGACCGGCGAGGACGACGCCATCCGCGTGACGGTGGAAGACCGCGGCTCGGGTGTCGGCGCCGGCGACCTGGAGCGGATCTTCGAGCCGTTCCACACCAGCAAGCGGGAAGGGCTGGGACTGGGGCTGTCGGTGTGCCGGACGATCCTCCTCGCCCACCAGGGCGAGATCTGGGCCGAGAGCGAAGGGGCCGGCAGGGGCGCCGCGGTCAGCTTCCGCCTGCCCACGGCGCAACGGCTGCAGGCGCAGCAGACGGACGCCGCGGTCGCCGCCGACGCGACGCGGGCGCGCGCCCCCGGCCAGGCCCTGCCCGGGCAGGGCTAGCAGCCGCGGCGGCCACCGCGTCGCCGTACCGCGGCCGGCTTCCGCCGGCCTGCACTCCGACCGGCTGCGCCGCTCAGGGCAGCAGCGGCACGTTCAGGGCCTGCTCGTAGCGCACGATCGCGCGGATCTTGCTTTCCAGCTGCAGGTAGGCCACTGCCTTGGACGCCGGCACGGCACGCTTGAGCTTGCGGTAGGTGTGGCCGAGCAGGTCGGTTTCGTCCTTCTCGATGGCCAGGGCCTGCTCCGCGAGCTGCGCCGCGCGAGCGTCGTCGAGGGCGTCCTCGTTCCAGGCTTTGGCGTAGGCCAGCACGTTGTCCAGGCGACGCTTGTTGAGCGCAGCGAGTGCCTGCTGGTGCTCCTCGAAAACCGGCCAGAACCGCTCGGCCTGGCCCTCGTCGAGCTGCAGCTGCGCATCGACGAAGGCACGCTTGTCCTCGGCCGTCTGCGCCTGCAGCAGGCGCATCCCCGCGTACAGCGGCTCGACGTCCGGACTGGGCTGGGCGGCCGGGCTGGCCAGGGCATTGGACGAGATCGCCAGGGCGACCAGCAGTACTGGGAGGCTCTTCTTCATGCGTGGATTCCTGTTGGGGACGGTGTGTCGGGCGCCTCATCGGCCCCGCGAGCGGGCTTGGCACGCGGTACCGACGCCGGCAGACGGCTTCCTTCGTCGCGTGTCGGCCGCGCCGATTTAACCCGGATCCGGTGGTGGCGACAGTTGCCCCTAGGGGCAATGTCCCGATCCGCGTTCCGGTCGTAGGGTAGGTGCTCCGAGGCACCTGCCGGATCCGCCCCCCCTTGTTCAGGTGGCGCATCCCGTCCTGGATGGAGGCAGCACATGTCGCAATGGAAACTCCCGCTGGTCATGGTCATGGCCGTGATCGCAGCACCGGTCGGCGCCCAAGCGCAGAAGCCCAGTGCCTATCCGGCCAAGGGCCAGTCCGCCGAACAGCAAGGTACCGATGACACCCAGTGCCTGGCCTGGGCGAAGCAGACCACTGGAATCGATCCGGCGGCGCCGCCGCCACCCCCGCCGCAACCGGCGCCGCAGGGCGAGCGCCTGCGCGGCGCCGCGCGCGGCGCTGCCGGAGGCGCGGTGATCGGCGAGCTGGTCGATGGCGATTCGAGCAAGGGTGCCGGAATCGGGGCCACGGCGGGCGTGCTCGCCGGCGGTGCCCGCGCGCGCCACCACCAGGCCGCGCAGGCCCAGCAGGCGCAGGCCGCCCAGCAGCAGCATGGCTCGGCCTACTACCAGGCCTACTCGGCGTGCATGCAGGGCCGCGGCTACACCGTCGGCTGACACGGCCGGCAGGCCCGGCTTTTCACGTGGCGAAGGGGAACACGGGCTTCCCGCCTGCCGCCATCCGCCCCGGCCAACGCGTCGTTGCCGTCGACCGCCATTATCAGGAGGACCCATGAACGCCGCATTCCCACGACTGAAGTACCGCAGCCTCGCCACGGCTATTGGCGCCCTGCTGCTGTCCGCACCGGCCTGGGCGCAGGAGTCCCTGCCGTTCCCGGACAAGCCCTCCGGCAGCAAGGCCGGCCCGACCATCGCCCAGTCCAGCTACAGCCCGCTGCCGGCGCAGTCGCGCCTGCCGGCCAATGCGCCCAACATCGTGGTGATCATGCTCGATGACGTCGGGCCGGCGCTGCCGGGCACCTTCGGCGGCGTCATCGACACGCCCACGCTCAGCCGCCTGGCCAGCGAGGGCGTGTCGTACAACCGCTTCCACAACGCGGCGATGTGCTCGCCCACGCGCGCGGCCTTGCTCACCGGCCGCAACCACCACCGGGTGGGCAACGGCCAGATCGCCGAACTGGCCAACGACTGGGACGGCTACACCGGCCGCATCCCGCGCACCTCGGCCACCGCGGCCAAGGTGCTCGGCTACTACGGCTACGCCACCGCCGCGTTCGGCAAGTGGCACAACACGCCCGCCAACGAAACCACCGCGGTCGGCCCCTACACCAACTGGCCGGCCGGTGAAGGCATCGGCTTCGACTACTTCTACGGCTTCCTTGCCGGCGAGTCCTCGCAGTGGGAACCGGCGGTGGTGGAGAACACCGTGCGCATCGATCCCTCGCACGGCAAGGAGGGCTACCACTTCACCGAGGACATGACCGACAAGGCCGTCTCGTGGATGAAGCAGGTGCACGCGCTGAGCCCTGACCGGCCGTTCTTCATGTACTGGGCGCCAGGCGCCGCGCACGGGCCGCACCACATCTTCAACGAGTGGGCGGACCGCTACGCCGGCAGGTTCGACGGCGGCTGGGACCAGATGCGTGAGGAGATCTACGCGCGGCAGAAGAAGCTGGGCTGGATCCCGAAGGACACCGAACTGACCCCGCGGCCGGACACCCTCGCCGCCTGGGCCGACATCCCCGAGGACGAAAAGCCGTTCCAGCGGCGGCTGATGGAAGTGTTCGCCGGCTACACCGCGCATGCCGATGCGCAGGCCGGCCGCATCATCGACGCGCTGGAGGAAATGGGCGTCCGCGACAACACCCTGGTCTTCTACGTCTGGGGCGACAACGGCTCCAGCGCCGAAGGCCAGAACGGCACGATCAGCGAACTGCTGGCGCAGAACGGCATCGCCACCGAGATCAAGGACCACATCCGGGTGATGAACGAGCTGGGCGGCATGGAGGTGCTCGGCTCGCCCAAGGCGGACAACATGTACCACGCCGGCTGGGCCTGGGCCGGCTCCACGCCGCACCGCTCGACCAAGCTGGTGGCCGCGCACTTCGGCGGCACCCGCACGCCGCTGGTGGTTTCGTGGCCGCAGAAGATCAAGCCGGACAAGGCGCCGCGTTCGCAGTTCCACCACGTCAACGACATCGTGCCCACGATCTACGACGTGCTCGACATCACCCCGCCCAGGCTGGTGGATGGCATCAGCCAGGATCCGCTGGACGGCGTGAGCCTGGCCTACACCTTCGACTCGGCCAAGGCACCGGGGCGCAAGAAGAGCCAGTACTTCGAGATCATGGGCAGCCGCGCCTACTACCAGGACGACTGGATCGCCTCGGTATTCGGCCCGCGCATCCCGTGGAAGGCGGGCCTGGATCCGGCCATCTTCAAGTGGTCGCCGGACCAGGACACCTGGGAACTGCACGACCTGCGCAGCGACTACTCGCAAGCCAGGGACGTGGCCGCCGCGCACCCGGACCAGGTCGAGTCGCTGAAGGCGGGCTTCGCCCGGGATGCCCAGGACAACAAGGTCTGGCCGGTAGGCGGCGGCCTCTGGTCGGTCGTGTTCCATCCGGAGGATGCGCCCTCCAACCCGGCGACCTCGTTCCAGTACACCCAGGAGGTGGTCGGCGTGCCGGAGTTCGCCGCCCCCAAGGTCGGCGCACGCAGCAACCTCGTGACCATCGAGACCGAACTGAAGCCCGATTCGCAGGGCGTGCTCTACGCCCTGGGCGCGTTCTCGGGCGGCGTGGCGCTTTGGATCGACCAGGGCAAGCTCAACTATGAGTACAACCTGTTCGAGATCGAACGGACGCGCCTGGCGTCGAGTGCGCCGCTGCCGACCGGCAAGGCCAGGATCGAGGTGGAAAGCCGCAAGGCCGGGACCGGCCACGCCGCACCGATGGACGTGGAGATCCGGGTCAACGGCAAGACGGTCGCGCAGGGCCAGGTGCCGCGCTCGGCGCCTCTGGCCTTCACCGCCAACGACGCCTTCGACGTGGGGCGCGACAGCTACTCGCCGGTGGCGCTGGACTACTTCGACCGCAAGCCGTTCGCGTTCAACGGCAAGATCGACCGCCTCGACGTCCAGTACGTCCAGTGAGTGGCCGGCGGTCGCCGCGGGAACCACGGCGGGGGCGCGGCGCCCCCGCCTACGCGTACCGGGTGGCCCGACCTTGCCAGGGAGAAAATGCATGAGCGACCTGTGGCCGGGCGAGCGCGTCAACCGGGGCTTCGCCCGCTGGGTCCTGTCGGGCGTGCAGCTGCTGCTGATGGCACTGGTCGCGCTGGGCTTGCTGGACCTGTTCTACCTGCTGGTCCGCGGCGTCTCCGGCAAGCTCGCGTCGATCCACTCGGTCGGCGACCTGCAGCATGCGATGCAGCACGGCTTCGCCGGGATCCTGCTGATCCTGATCGGGCTGGAACTGATCGAAACCGTGCGGGTCTACCTGCACGACCAGCACGTGCGCCTGGAAACGGTACTGGCCGTCGCGGTGATCGCGGTCGGCCGGCACATCCTGGAGATCGACCTGCAGGCGACCGGAGGCATGACCCTCATCGGCATCGCCGCGCTCACCCTCGCCCTGGCGATCGGATATTTCCTCGCCCGCTGGCGCCCGCCCGGCACCGGGGCCGGGCCGCTCCCCGCACACGACACGGAGGAAACACCATGAACCATGCAATCGCCACATCACGCATCGTCCTCGCGGTTGCCGCGATGGGCGGATGCGCCGGGGCATCCGCCGCCGAATCCGGCGACTGGCAATGGATGGTGGAACCGTACGCGTGGGCGGCCAGCATCGGCACCGACCTGCGCACCTACCAGCCGCCTACCGATGCCAACACCGATTCCTCGTTCTCGGACATCGTCGACAAGCTCGACGGCGTGTTCATGGGGCGGGTGGAAGGCCGCAACGAACGCTTCGGCGTGTTCGCCGACTTCATCTACCTGGGCCTGGCCGACAGCCAGCAGCGCCGGGTGATGCATACCAGCACCGACCTGGACACCCGGCTGTTCGACGCGGCCTTCTCGGTGCGCGTGGGCGGCGAGCGCGATACCGGGCTGGACGTGTACGGCGGCATCCGCTACATCGACGTCGACCTGACCACCCGCTTCGTCCCCGACAACCCGGCCTTCGCCCCGCGCACGCTCGATGCGGGCAGGAGCTATACCGACTTCCTGCTGGGCGCGCGCTACACCTGGCCACTGTCCGACCGCTGGACGCTGACGCTGCGCGGCGACGGCTCCACCGGTGACACCGACGGCACCTGGAGCGCCTCGGCCATGGGCGGCTACCGCACCGGCAACGGCGCATGGCTGTTCGGCTACCGCTACCTGGAGGCGGAGTTCGGCAATGCCAACAGCGACGTCACCCTGGACCTCGGCGGCCCCGTGGTCGGCTACGGCTTCAGGTTCTGACGCAGAGGTGACCCGATGAAAGCAGCAAATACAGGATTGAAGCTGGTCATGCTGGCGATGCTGGGCACGGCGTTGTCCGCCTGCTCCCGCGAGCCGGCCGGGCCCGCCAGCGGCGAGGCGCCCCAAGGCCCCGCTCCCGCCGCCGCTCCCGCGGCCGCCGCGGCCGCCACCGACGCGGCGACGGACAAGACCCCGGGCTTCAACTTCCGGATCCCCGACAAGGTCATGACGCCCGACACGGTCGAAACCCGGCTCGGGACGCTGCAGTTCTTCGACGGCATGCCGGATGCGGCCACGGTCGAGAAGGTGTACGACAACCTCGACCTGATGCGCGGCGTGGAGACGTTCCTCAACGGCATCCCGGCCAGCTCGATCGAAGGCCTGCGCCTGGCCCACGTAGAGCAGGGGCTGACCGCGTCGCACCAGGCGCTGATCTTCGACGACCTGCTGGACTCGGCGCCGCTGATGCTCACAGGCAATACCGACACGGTCTATTGCTCGGTGTTCCTGGACCTGCAGAAGGACGGGCCGACGGTGGTGGAGATCCCGGCCGGTTCGGGTCCGGGCACCGTCAACGACGCCTACTTCCGCTTCGTCACCGACATGGGCGCGCCGGGGCCGGACCGCGGCAAGGGCGGCAAGTACCTGGTCCTGCCGCCGGACTACACCGGCGAGCTCGATCCGCCGGTGGGCGGCATGGAAGCGGTCGTGGACGGCGAGAAGTACTTCGTCTCCCGCTCCACCAGCTACGCGAACTGGCTGATCCTGCGCGGCTTCCTGGTGGACGGCAAGCCGGATGCCGCCTCGGCGATGTTCCGCAGCGGCCTGAAGGTGTACCCGCTGTCGATGAAGGCCACCCCGCCGGCGATGGAGTTCCGCAACGGTTCCCGGCAGTTCTTCAACACCATCCACGCCAACAACTTCGACTTCTACGAGGAACTGCACACGGTGATCGAGCGCGAGCCCGTGTCGACCTTCGACCCCGAGCTGCGTGGCACCTTCGCCGCCATCGGGATCGAGAAGGGCAAGCCGTTCGCGCCGGACGCGCGGATGAAGAAGATCCTCACCGAAGCGGTGGCCATCGGCAACGCCACCGCGCGCGCGATCAGCTTCCGTCCGCGTGATCCGGATTCTCCGATCAATCCCGGCAGCGCGTGGCGGCACGCGTTCCTCGGCGGCGACTACCAGTGGCTGGCGAACGAAGGGCGCGGCGGCCGCAACCTGGACGCGCGCACCCTGTTCTTCTACCAGGCCACGGTCAACACCCCGGCGATGACGAAGAAGATGGTGGGCGCCGGCTCGCAGTACGCGTACGCGGTGACGGATAAGGACGGCAACTACCTCGATGGTGCCAAGACCTACAAGCTGAACGTCCCGGCCAACGTCCCGGCCAAGGATTTCTGGTCGGTGGTGGTCTACGACCCGCAGACCCGCTCGCAGCTGCAGACGGGGCAGACCTTCCCGAGCAAGAACAACAGGCGCGATGCGCTGGTGGTCAACGCCGACGGTTCGGTGGACCTGTATTTCGGCCCGACCGCGCCGGCCGGCAAGGAGGCCAACTGGATCCAGACCGTGCCCGGCAAGGCCTGGTACACCCTGTTCCGGCTGTACGGCCCGCTGGAGCCGTGGTTCGACCGCAGCTGGCGGCTCGGGGAGTTCGAGCAGGTCGGCTGACCCGGGCGGCGCGGGTCGCCGCGCTTGCGTGCCGCCTGCCTCGTGACAGGCGGCCGCGCCCTCCCGGTGCGCCTACCGCGCCTCCACCCGGAACGGGATGTTGGCGTAGGCGGCGTGGTCGTGGCCGTCGCGCACTTCCACGAACAAGCGGTAGTTGCCGACCTTGGCCGGTGCGGTGAAATGCAGGCGGCCGTCGGCGTCGATGCGCGCATGCAGGTCCACCTGCGCGGGCACCGCCTCCGGGTCGCCGCCGATGGTGGTGGCGGTGCTTTCCTCCAGCGCGTACCAGCGCCATTGCAGCGCGTCGCCCTCGGCATCGCGCGCTGGCGCCGTCGCCTCGTGCACGCCGCCCGGGGCCAGCACCACGCTGTCGGTGGCCAGGCGGCCGTCGATCCGCGTCGGTTCGATCGACGGCGCACGGTTGGCCGGCCACTGACCGGTCCACAGCTGCTGCATCGCATCCACCGCCGGCGTCGATTCGCCGGTGGGCAGGAACAGTCCATACCAGGTCGGTGTGCGCTCCTGCTTGTTGCCCCACAGGAACACGTACGAGCCCAGGCCCTGGCGCGTGTCGGCAGCGATGGTGTCGCGATAGCGCTGCTGCAGCAGCTGCGCCTTGCGCGAAGCGTCGTCCTCCACCGGCGCGCCCCAGGAGGTCAGCGGGCTTTCCCAGTGCCCGGTCGGGCCCCATTCGGTGACGATGTACGGCCCGGTCCAGTCGGCGGCCTTGAGCTTGGCCGGCAGCTCGCCGATGTCGCCGTACAGCTGCACGCCGATCAGGTCCAGCGACGGCGCGCGCGCCTTGATCCGGTCGATCAGTTCGCGATCGAAGCCGGCCAGCGGCGTCACCACCGGATGGTTGGGATCCTCGGCGTGGATCATGTCGGCGATCTGGCCGACCGCATCCCAGACCTTCGGGTTGCTGTATTCCAGGTTCAGTTCGTTGCCGACCAGCCACATCAGCACCGCGGGGTGGTCCTTGTACAGGCGCACCTCCTCGCGCAGCGCGGCCAGCTGCGCGGCCACCGCCTGTTCGTCGTCGTAGTCGAAGCCGTGGCGCTCCTTGCCCACCGCCAGGCCCATCGCCACGGTCAGGCCATTGCGCTGCGCACGGTCGAGCATCGCCCGCACCTTGGCCGCGTCGGTGCCGGTGCTCCAGGTGCGGAACGAATTGCCGCCGCGCGCGGCCAGCTGCTCCAGGTCGCCGCTGGCCGAACCGGCCCCGCGTACATGGTAGGGCTGGCCGTCGACGGTCATGCGGTAGCCATCGGCGCCCTGGACGATGCGCACCTGCGAAGGGCCCTCCGTGTTGGAAGCGCCCTGCGCCCTGGCGGCCTCCTGCGCCCCGGCCGCGGACGCCAGGCTCGATCCCAGTGCCAGCAGGCACGCCATCACTGCACGCATGTTCCCTCCCGGGGAAGTGGTCGAGGGCCGATGGTAGCGGAGTAACCGGACGTGGACGTCGCTTCAGGCCCGCACGTAGCGGTCGAAGTGGGCGACGTAGTCGTCCAGGTGTTCCTCCAGCATCGCCCGGTACTGGGCCGTGAAGTAGTCGAGCGCCTCGGCCTTGTCGGCAACGAGTCCCTCGGCGCTGCGGTGCGCGGCAGCGGTGGTGAACGCGTTGAAGCGGGCGGCCGCGTACAGCGTGGAGGCGCTGACGTCGCCGCGCGGCTGGCCCTGGCCGACCTGCCGGTTGGCCAGGGCGATGACCGCGTCGGCCCGGTCGAAGAACGCCTGCGGGATGTCGGACCTGGCGGGCATGCATGTCTTCCGGGTGCGGGAGGTGCGCGGACTATACCTGCGAACCGCCACGGGTCCGGAGCGCGCTTTCCGCGAAGGCGTGCGTAGCGGCACGCGGGCGTCTGCACGCGCGCACAGTGGGAAAGGGCGCGCAGAAAAAGTGCACCCCGACCCCGGCTCCTCACTCCCAGCCGAGGTCCGGCTCGGGGTGGTAAGCGATGCCCTGCGCGTCCAGGTGCGGGCGCAGCGCGCCCATGCGCTGGACGAAGCCGGCGTAGTCGCGCTGCGCCATCGGCGTCCAGGCCACCTCCGACACCGCCGCCAGGCGCGGCCACAGGCGGTTGTCGGCGGCCGCGTCGTCGTGGACCAGTTCGGTCCACAGCGCCGCCTCCACGCCCACGGCGGTCTCGAACTTCGACGGATCGAAACTGTAGGTGCGCGCGATCGGCACGCCTTCCTTGCGGCACCAGTCGTAGGTCTGCGGCTGGCCGGCGTAGTTGCCGTGGTCCAGGTAGAAGTACGTGCACGGCGACAGGATCAGCGGGTGGCCTTCGGCAACGGCGGGGGCGATGTCGTAGCCGTCGTTCCACAGCTGCAGCAGCATGTCCGGCGAGGTATCGGCAACCGAACCTTCTTCCCACACGATCGGCGTGCGCCCCATCTCCTTCACCATCGCCGCGGCGCGGCCGACAAATTCGCCGTACAGCGGATCCTTGATCTCGTCGCCGCCGATATGGATCTGCTGCGACGGGAACACCGCCAGCACTTCCTCCAGCACGTTGCGGACGAACGGATAGACCACGTCCGGCTTGGACAGGCACAGCACGCTGAAGCCCACTTCCAGGCCGTCGTAGGTGGACAGGTTGTCCTCGTCGTCGCAGGCCAGCTCGTTGTACGAGGCCAGCATCGCCTGCACGTGCCCGGGCATGTCGATCTCCGGCACGATCGTGATCCCGCGCGCCTGCGCATAGGCGACCAGGTGCTCCAGCTGCTCCTGCGTGTACCAGCCGCTGCGCCCGCCCTTGACCGCGCTGGCGCCGCCGATCTCCACCAGCTTCGGATAACGCTTGATCTCCATGCGCCAGCCCTGGTCGTCGCTCAGGTGCAGGTGCAGGCGGTTCATCTTGAACATCGCCATGCGGTCGATGTGCTTTTCCAGGTACTCGACCGGCATGAAGCTGCGCGCCACGTCCAGCGACAGGCCGCGCCACGGATAGGCCGGCGCATCGGCGATGGACAGGTGCGGCAGCCTGTATTCGGGTTGCGCGGTGGGCGGCAGCAGCTGGCGCAGGCTCTGCACCGCATGCAGCAGGCCGATGTCGGTACGCGCGACCAGCGCGACGCCCTCGCCCACCTCCAGCCGGTAGCCTTCCTCGCCCAGCGCGGCGTCGTCCTCCAGCGCGAGGCGCACGCGCACCGGCGCTGCCCCGTCGCGGGCCAGCGCCAGGGTGTCCAGCAGCTCCTCCAGCGCACGCGTGGCCATCGGCGCATCGGCGGGCAACTCGACCGCCACCGCCTTGGCGATGGCCAGTTCGCCGGGACGGGTTTCCACCGACGCCGGCAGCGGCACGATCCGCGCCGGCGGCGCGGCGGCCTCGCCCGTATCCGTGGCGGTGGCGACGCCGGTCGCATCCGGTGATGAGGGACTGCAGGCGGTCGCGGCAACGGACAGGCAGGCCAGCAGGACCTTGGACGCGATCGACAGCTTCATCGTGTGGACATCACCGGGACGAGGACGGAGTGAGGATAGTGGCAGCAGCGCGTTCGCGCACGCCTGGCGCCGCGGCGCGTGCCTGCGTTCGCAGCTATGCCAGGCGCGCAATGCTCAGGGCACCGGCATCGCCCGCTGGTCCCAGCGGATCTGCAGCGCCTGCTTGTCCTTCCACGCGCCGATGTGGATGTGCGGCATGCGCGAGTAGCCGTTGTTGCCGACCCGGGCGATCGCCTGTCCTGCCTTGACCTGCTCGCCTTCCTTCACGGACAGCGACTGGACATGCGCGAGGACCACCCGGGTCCCGTCGGCCGCCTGCAGCACGACCATCGACGCCGGCGGCTTTCCGAGCACGCCGGGGACATTGGTCGTGGCGTTCACGCCGACCTTGAGCACGGTGCAGTCGCACGGCGACAGCACCGGCTGGTCCCAGCCGAACCAGTCCTCGTTGCGGAGGCCGTCGCCGCGGTAGGACTTCATGAAGGCATGGCCGCCTTCGTCGACGAACTGCTGCTGCACGCAGTCCTGGCCCAGGTCGTCGCCCAGGTAAGGCAGCTCGCCCCAGGGGTGTTCGGAGCAGGCATAGGACGCGGCGAACAGCGGATGGGCGAGGAACTGCGCGGGCAGCGGCGCGCTGGCGGCGGCTGCGGCGCGCGCGTCGGCGCTTGCCCCGGTGCGCGCGTCGGCGTGGGCCAGCGGTGCGACGGCCAGCGCCAGAATGCCCGCCGCCAGGCTGCGCAGGCTATGAACGGGGCGCCGCGCCGGTTCCTGGATTGCCGCTCGATCCATGCTGCACCTGCCTGTCCGTCGGGTAGGCCTGCAGTGGAGCCGATGCGTGCAGCACCGCGCATGGCCCGTTGGTCACCCGTGCGCCTGCCGCAGCGGCGGCGCAACGCTTTCCGCAGACACCAATGCGGCGCGCGTTTTTTCCCGACATTTGCCCCTAGAATTCCGCTCCCGCCGCACGCCCGCCGCCCATGCCCCCTGCGTCCCCCTTCCACGAACTGCGCCTGTGGCTCGGCATCGAGCGCAGCACCACCAGCCATGGCGAGAAGTGGATCTCCGGGATCGGCGCGCTGCTGGGCATCGTGGCGGTGTACTGGATCACCCGCGCGGTGTTCCCGCACGGGTTCACCACGACCCCGGGCGGCGCGCTGATGCTCACCTCGATGGGCGCCTCGGCGGTGCTGCTGTTCGCCGTGCCGCTGGGCGCGCTGTCGCAGCCGTGGGCGGTGGTGGCCGGGCACCTGGTCTCGGCGGTGGTCGGGGTGAGCTGCCAGAAGCTGTTCCCGGGGGAAACGTGGACCGCGGCGTTGGCGGTGGGCCTGGCGGTGGGCGCGATGCACTACCTGCGCTGCATCCATCCGCCCGGCGGCGCCACCGCGCTGGCCGCGGTGATCGGCGGCGCCGAGGTGCATGCGCTCGGCTACCACTACCTGGTGGCGCCGGTGGCGATCAACGTGGCGGCGATCGTGCTGGCCGCGCTGGCGTTCAATGCGTTCTTCCCGTGGCGCCGCTATCCGGCGCACATCCACCGCCGCGCCCAGGCCGTGCCTGCCACCGAGCCGGCGCAGCGCCAGTTCGAGCTGACCCAGGAAGACCTGTACGCGGCGATGGAGCAGCTCAACTCCTACGTCGACATCACCTCCGAAAGCCTCACCGAGCTGCTGGAGCTGGCCAAGCAGCACGCCGAACGCAACATCACCCACCCGCGCGAGATCGAGGCCGGCCGCTTCTACAGCAACGGCAAGCTCGGCAACCTGTGGAGCGTGCGCCAGGTGCTGGACAACAGCGCGACCGACCCGGCTTCCGACGGCACCGTCCGCTACCAGGTGCTGGCCGGCGACGGCATGCACCGCAGCGGCCAGTGCAGCGTCGCCGAGTTCCGCCAGTGGGCGCGCTTCGAAGTGCAGCCGCAGGGCAACGGGCGCTGGTTCAAGCGCGAGTAGGCGCACGACGCATCCGCGCCGGGTCTCTCGCACACCCCCGACGATTTCTGCTCGTCGCTGTCTCGGCCACGTCCGGGCTGCACCTCGCACTGCCCTGGCGAGTTTCGGGCTTCTCGTAGAGCGGGGCTTGCCCCGCTGCTCTCGCACCGCCGGTGCGGCGTACCCGGAAGACCGGAAAGCAGCGGGGCAAGCCCCGCTCTACGACGACGTGCCGGGTCTCGCGCGCCGCCATGCCAGGAGGCGGTCGGCGGCGGGGCACGCCAATGCCGGGCGGCCCGGGCCTCAGGACGCGGGGTCGAACATGAACACCCGCAGCTCCTGCGCGCAGCGGCAGGCGCGGGCCAGGCGCGCGGCCCAGGCGATGGCGTCCTCGCGGGTCGGCAGCTCCAGCACGCAGAAGCCGCCATCGAGTTTCGGCCCGGACGGATAGCCGCCTTCGGCCACGCTTCCATCGGCGGAGACGAGCACCGGCGGCACGCCTTCGTCGATGCCGCCGCCGAACACATACACGCCGGCGGCCTTCGCGTCCTCGATCACCGCATGCGAGTCGTCGCTCGCTGCCGCCAGTTCGGCTTCGGTCACGACCATCGCCGCGCTCGGGAAAGAGATCAGGTACTTGGCCATGCGGTCCTCGTGGCGGATTCGGATTCGGATTCGGTTTCGGGTGCGGGTGCGGGTGGCGGATCGGGCGGCTGGTCGCGTGCGCGCCGACGGCCATCGCTCCCCGACGTCGGTCGTCGCGCCAAGGGTATTCGAGCACACCTGGACGCGCCGCGCCGTGGCGCCCGGCGGGCGCAGCGGTAAGTTCGCATCCGCAAAAGAACGAAGGCACCGCGAACGGTGCCTTCGTTGCCTTGCCTGGAAGGCGACGATCGGCTCAGCGGCCGTCGCCGTCGGCGTCGCCCGGCAGCACGCGCTCGACGCTGTGCCACGCGTCGCGGGTGGCGTGCCTGGCCTTGTCCCAGCCCAGGCGCGAGTTGCCCCTGGCCTTTTCCCAGCCCTGGCCCAGCTCGCTCTCCAGGCGGTCGTCCCACTGGCGGTCGGCATAGCGCGCACGCGCCTGGGTGCCGTAGCGGTACGCCGGGCGGTAGTCGTCGAACGGCGCATCGCCGTCGCGGTAGTCGACCTTGTCGAACTGGCCGGCGTAGTAGCGGTCGGTGGCGTCATAGGCGCGATGGGTGCGGTCGCTGCGGTCCCAGGCATCGCGCACCGCGTCGCGGGCGTGGTCCCATTCCAGCTTCGACTCGCCGCGCACCTGGCCCCAGCCGGCGCCCAGCTCCCGCTCCAGCGAATCGTCCCAGGTGCGGCCCGGCAGGCGGTTGCGCGCGTCCACGCCGTAGCCGTAGGCCGGCGCGTAGTCGTTCTCGTAGTCGAAGCGGGCATCGTGGTACGGACGCGAGGTGTGGCTCTCGCGCCAGAATTCGACCTCGCCGGTCGGATCGATGCGCTCGGCCACGCCCTTGCCGGCCGCCGCGCCCACCAGGGTGCCGATGCCTCCGCCGATCAGCATGCCCAGCGGGCCGCCCAGTGCACCGACCATCGCACCGGCAGCGGCGCCGCCGAGGCCGCCGACGCCGACGCCGACCGGGTGCGAGCCGGGGGTGCCGCTGATGGGGTCGCGGTTGAGGTCGCGGGTCTCGTTGTGTTCGATGTTGTCGCGCTTGTCCATGTCGTGCGTTTCCCTGTTCGAGTTGGCGGTGTGGATTGCGAGCGGCGTGCGCCGGTCGCCCTGCGGTGCAGGTGCGGCCAACTTGCGCGGCGCGGCGTGAGCCACGCGTCACACCACGGGTGATGGTTGTCGTGGAGCGCGCGGCGTTCAGCGCGGCGTGGGGTTCGCGGAGGGTGCGTGCAGGCGCCGACGCGCGCGCAATGCATGGATGAACGGGTCAGGGATGCGCGTGATGAGCCGGTGCCGGATGAATCACTCAGCTTGCGGTACGAGGCCGCGCCGGCGTCAGCCCAGGTCCATCGAGAAGTACTTCGCTTCCCAGGCCAAGCCTTCTCGCGCGTAGAAGCGGTGCGCATTGGCGCGCTGGACGCCCGACACCAGCCGCAAGTGCCGGCAACCCTGCGCACGGGCGTGCTCGGCGATCCACGCCAGCAAGGTCCGGCCATGGCCACGCGAGCGCTCGGCCGGCGCGGTGACCAGGTCTTCGACTTCCAGGTAGCGCCCGCTGTGCAGCCACTCGCCGATGCGTATGCCGGCCAGCGCGCGTAGGCCGTCCTCTTCCAGCGCCACCAGCCGGTAACCGGTGGTGGCCATCAGCCGCCTGACCGTGGCCAGGTAGTCTTCGCGCGCCAGCTGCGGGCGCAGCACCGACATCAGTTCGAAGCTGCGGTCGATGGCGGTGTCGTCGTCCAGAAATGCGATGTCCACGGTTCGTCCCTGGAGTGTCGGGGCGAAAGCATCGCCGGCGATGCCGCCGGCTTCAATGGCCTGCGCGGGCATGCGGTGCTGCTTGGACGTTCCGGTCGACGAACCACCGGCGCACGCCCGGCAGGAACATCATCAGGCCCGCGACGATGCGCACCGAGGTCGCCGCCGTTTCCAGCGTCATCTCCCAGCCGAATTCCTCCCAGGCCATGCCCGGCCAGAACAGGAACGCGACCCAGACCGGCGTGAACCCGATCAGCCACCCGCGCGCAAAGCGGCTGCGGTGCAGCACGCGATGGCTGATGAACGCGGTGACCAGCGCCATGAGCACGAGCGTCACCGCGACGCTGGCCAGCGGGTAGGGGCGCACCTGTGCATCCAGCTCCGGATCCGGTGCCAGCAGCATCGCGGCTGCCGACGGCAGCGTCAGCAGGAACGAGGCCACATACAGGCCGATCGCGATCCGCACCAGGCGACCGCGCGAGGCGTCCTCGCGCGGGACCGCGGCGGCCGTGGGCGGCGGCGCATAGGGATCGTGCATGCAGTCCTCGCTCCGAAGCGGTGTTGGACGGGACGCTGCCGCGACTTCAGCGGTCCCGCGCCTGCTCAGCTCTTTGCGTTGCACCCCAGCAGGCGCGTGCTGGTCGGGAAGTCGATGTTGACCGCGCGGCTGGACAGCGCGGTCGCGCCGAGCAGGCGTGCCACCGAGGCCGCGGCCGCGCCCGGGTCGGAACATTCGGAGGGGACGTACGCCACCGTGTACAGGTCCTCGAACACCACCGCCGGTGCGGCCGCGCTGTCGGCCGGATCGAGCCGGTACACGCGGATCATCACCGTGAGTTCCGGGTTGATCCAGGTCGCGGCGGTCCTGCCCATCGCATTGGGCGCCGAGGCGGCCTCCTCGCATTTCATCTCGTCCTTGCCCACCTGCTGGCAGGAGGTGCCCTGCGCGCCGACGATCATCTTCGACTTCTCGCCGGCCCGGCCCTCGCGCGCCGACAGCGCGATCCGCGCCACGAACTGCGGCGAGGCGCCGTCCGAGGCGGCCAGCAGCGCGGACTGCGGCAGCACCGTGCGCAGCCCCTCCAGATAGCCCTCGGCGACCTTCGCGCCGGCGCCGGTCCCGCCGTCGTCCACCACCGTCACCGCCACCCCGGCCGTCGCGCCGTCGTCCGCCAGCCGCGCGAACTCGGCGCGCTTGCCGACCGCGCGCTCGTACTGGATGGTGGAGGTGCCGCGCACCGACACCAGCTCCTTCAGCGGATTGGCCTGCGCCGCCGCACCCTGCAGCGACAGCAGCATCCCCGCGACCACGATCACTCCCGTCGTGAATCCCCTCATGGCGTTGCTCCCTGGCATGGCGCGCCCGCGCGCCGGACGTTGCGTCCACCCGTGCCTTGCAACCGTGCCGTGGGACGCGCGCACCGACCTTCCCTCGATGCGCCTGCGGCAGGCGGGGGCAGCGTACCTGCTTCCGGGGATGGCTGCGCGGAACGGGATCCGCGGCCAGGAGCCGGCCGGTCGCGCCGGCTAGCGCACCGGCACCGCTTCGCCGTAGCGCGGCTGCAGCGGCGTGCGACGGAACGGCGGATACGCCGACGGAAGCGCCGGATGCGGGTCCGGCGCAGCGGCGCCGCTCAGGTTCCCAGCAGTTCCACCTCGAACAGCAGCGTCGCGTTCGGCGGGATCACGCCGCCGGCGCCGCGCGCGCCGTAGCCCAGCGTCGACGGGATCACCAGCACGCGGGTGCCGCCGACTTTCATGCCCTGCACGCCCTCGTCCCAGCCCTTGATCACCATGCCCGCGCCCAGCGGGAAGATGAAGGGCTCGTCGCGGTCCTTGCTCGAATCGAACTTGTCGCCGCGCTCGCCATCGCGATAGAGCCAGCCGGTGTAGTGCACGGTGACGTTGCGGCCGGGCGCGGCCTCCGCGCCGGTGCCGACGACGGTGTCCTCGTACTGCAGGCCGGACGCGGTGGTGGTGAAAGCCATGGGCGGATCCTTGGGGCGTTAGGAAAGATGCCGCCAGTCTAGTCGTGCGTGACCGCACGGGCGACCGTGGAACCTGCCGGTGGCTCCACGGCGCGTGGAACCTGCGTTGTAAGGCGGGGTTATCCACAGAACGGAGCTTTTTTCTTCACGCGCCGAGCAAAAAGCTCGGACGTTGGACAAAATTTCATCATCGACCGAGTTCCAGGCTCGGCGGTCGGAGCAAAAAGCTCGGACGTTGGACAAAATTTCACCATCGTCCGAGCTCCGGGCTCGGCGGTCGAAGCAAAAAGCTCCGGCGTCGGACAAAATTTCACCATCGTCCGAGTTCCGGACTCGGCGGTCGGAGCAGAAAGCCCGGACGTCGGACAAATTTTCATCATCGACCGAGCTCCGGACCCGGTGGAACGGTCCTGGCGCCCGGCTCCACTCAGCGCCGCGACAGGCGTCGCGCGTTGGCGACCGCCTTGCGCCGCACCGGCGCCAGGCCGCGGGACAACACGCGCTCCCAGTCCGCCCCGGCCCGCAGCGCCTGCGTGGCCGACCACGGCGTGCCCGACAGGCAGGCCAACAGGAAGCGCTGCTGCGCCAGCACGGCCTCGACCCACATCGCCATCCAGCCCTGGGCGAAGGCGGTCTGCTTCCCCAGCACCATGCCGGTGAATTCGCGGCGGTCGCGGGCCGACGGCGTCGTGCCCACCGCGGCCATCCGCGCCAGCCGGTGCGCGACGACCTGCGGTGCGGCGATGCCCAGGTCGACCAGCTGGCTGGCCGATCCGAGGCGTGGACGGCGCGGGCGGCTCATGGGTGCGTTCCTGCGATGGCGTAGGCCGACCCTAGGCCGCGCGCCGGCGGCACGGCGTGAAGCGCCTGGAAAGTGCGCCCTGACCCGGGCTCCCACGGCTCGGGAAGCGCACTCCGGCCCCTGTTTCCGTCCCGGCGATCGGCCCTCCCGTGCCCGGTCGTGTAATGTCCGGGTCGCGCCCACCCGAGGATCCGCCGATGCACCTGCGTCTTTCCGCGTGCCTGCTGCTCGTACTGGGCCTGTGCACGGGCAGTGCCCATGCCCACTTCGCCGTGGACCTGGATGACACCCACGTGTCACGCCATGGACCGGGCGAGATCAAGAACGCGCCGTGCGGGCGCCCGGACAGCGAGCGCGGCGAGACGGTGCACACGTACGCGCCGGGCCAGACGATCGACGTGTCGTGGATCGAGTACGTCGGCCACCCCGGCTACTACCGCATCGCCTTCGACAACGACGGCCACGACGACTTCCGCAATCCGGCGACCATCGCGCCCGCGGGCCGCGCCTGCGCGGTGGGCGAGCCGAACTGCGGCGACGGCGACTTCTACAACAACGCCACCGTCCTGATCGACGACTACGGCCGCCACGACGACACCCCGAGCGGCAAGCGCTATTCGGCCCAGGTCAAACTGCCGGACGTGGAATGCGAGAACTGCACCCTGCAGATCATCCAGTTGATGACCGAGCAGTCCAAGTCGCCCTACGACCCGTCCGCCGAGGACGCCGACGACATCTATTACCAGTGCATCGACCTGAGGCTGCAGGCCAAGCGATAAGGCGGCCGCGAAGGGGTCAGGTTGCGTTCCAGCGACGGTGCATGTGCTCCGGGTCGCCAGGCGCACTACCTGAAGACGTCAGAGGCCGCCCTGGCGCTTCTCGGCCTTGTCGCGTGCGTCGGGGTTGGACAGCTTTCGCGGATCGGCGTCTTCGCGCTTGGGCGGCGGCGCCTTCTCCTGCTGCGACTTCTTCATGCTGTCGGGGGTCTGGGGGGTTCCCATCCTGGTTCTCCTGCGATGGATCGCAGGACAGGCTGCTCCGGCGGGAGTCATGCGCGCGTGTACGCCCCCAGCGCCCGCACCGGGGCATTCACCCACCCGCATCCCTGTTTCCGTCTACGGCTGCCCGGAGATCACGCCCCTGATCCAGTCGGCGTAATGCCCCAGGCGCACGTTGCACGTCACCTGGTCATAGCGGCCGTACCTGGCCGTGAGCATGTGGCCGTCGATCACTTTCCAGGACGCCAACCCGGACAACAGCCACTGGTCTTCGACCTGCACCAGCGTGGGTCCACCACTGTCGCCGTTGCCAAGCGCGCCCTCGAGCGGCAAGGCCGACGACGGCCCGTCGAACCGGTAGCAGAACCAGCGATCGTCCACGCGGCTGATCTCGTTGTAGGCACGACGAAGCTCCGTCCGGCTGGGCGCGCCGAGCCGGTAACCGGCAGCCCCGTTGCCGGTCGCACCTTTGCCGATGAGTTTGACGATCTCGCCTGGCTGCACCCCCTCTTCGTAGATGGCGGCAGGGGTGACGTCGGTGACCGGCCTGGCCAGCTTGACCAGCGCGATGTCGTCGGACGACGAGACGAACGACACCATCGCGCCTGACTCACCCGTGGCCGCCGCCTGGTGGATCAGTTCCTGCGGCAGCGTCCTGTAGCCCTCATGGATGACGACGCGCTCGACCCGCCGCGACTTCCCGTTGATGCCGACCTTCCGGAGCTTGCCGCGCCGCGGCAGCGTATGGGCCGCGGTGATGACCCACTGCGGCGCGACCAGCACGCCGTGCCCCGACTTGGGCATGTCGACCAGCGCAGGGAACTCCGACGATGGAACCCGGTATTCCGCGTCATCGACGTCATGCCGGATGACGATGGCGTCGGCCGTGGCAGGCAGCGCGAGAAGAAGCGCGGGCAGAAGAAGGCGGATCACATGTGATTCCAGTAAGGGGCCGACTCCCGACATCCTGACCCGGCGTACCGGTTATACAAGAGGCGGGCAGATTGAGCCCCAGCGCAGATGCACGCAATCCCGAACCGCAGAGGGCACTGAGAAGGAGTGAACCTGACCGCGTTTCGCCGACACAGCACCGTGGCAGTGGTGCTGCGAGCATCCGCGCTACGCATTCCCCTCGCGTACCGATGACTCCGGCGTGCGCCCGGCCCGGTACGGCAACACGAACAGGTACAGGCCGCTGGGCACCAGCAGGGCCAGCGGCAGCAGCGGCGAATAGGTGATCCACGGCGGCGGCGGCCCGAACGCCATCGCCGCGAAGTTGGCGACCACCGCCAGCACGAACAAGATCGAGACCCAGCGGTGCAACTGCCGGATCGCGCGCGCGACGTTCATGCCGCACCCCGCGACTGGATCATCTTCCAGCCGTTGCCGGACGGGTCGCGGAAGCCCGCGTCCACCGTGCCGTAGCGGTCGACCGGCTCCTGGGTGAACTCGACCCCGGCGGCGCTCATGCGTGCGTAGGCCGCGCGGCAGTCGGCCACGGTCAGCACCAGCGGCGGCATCGCGCCCTTGGCCACCAGCGCCTGAGCCGCCTGCGCGGTGGCCGCATCGAGCACCGGCGGGCCGGGCAGGAACAGGCCGAGCTGGAACGACGGCTGCTGCGGATGCTGCACCGTCAACCAGCGGTAGCCGCCATTGCCCACGTCCGTGTGCACCCGGAAGCCGAGCTTGTCCACGTAGAACGACAGCGCCTCGTCCTGGTCCCGCACGTACAGCCCCACCACGCCCACGCCTTCCATCACGCCACCTCCTCAGATCGGGTGGGCGATGTTGTACCGCCCACGCGCCGCCGGCGCTTCTCCGAAACTGCGATTTCGAGGTCGGGCCGCTGCGCGGCGCCCAGCACGCACCCCGGCACCCGCCCGGGGGCCTGCACCGCCGCGCGCGCGTCCAGGCGCAACTGCCCCGGATGCGCCCCGGTGACCTCGCGGAACACCCGCCCGAACGTACCCAGGCTGCTCCAGCCGGTGCGGAAGGCGATCTCGGACACCGGCAGGTCGGTCTCGCGCAGCAGCGCGGAAGCGCGCTCGATGCGACGCGTCAGCAGGTAGCGGTGCGGCGGCAGCCCGAAGGCCTGCTTGAACTCCCGCGCGAAGTGCGCCGGCGATAACGCGCTGACCTCGGCCAGGCGGCGCACCGGCCAGTCCTCGTGCGAGGCGGCATCCATGCGGTCCTTGGCCCGCAGCAGGCGGCGCAGCAGTTTGGGGTCCTGGGGCATGCGGTTGGCGACGCGCGTCGTTCGGATGGTGGCCGAGCGCGAGCATACGGCACGGGCGGGTCACCGTTTCGACGCCGGAACGCGCCTCCACCCCTGTCTCAGATCTTCGGTTGCTCGGCCGTGAGTGTCAGCTTGATCGATGTGTAGAACGGATCCGGCCAAACCCCTTCGAAGCCCGAGGCCGCAAGTTCCTTATGCACGCATCGCGCCAGAGGCGTCTCCCCTTCACGCCAACTGCGGGTAACTGTGCCTTCGGCATTCAACCGGAACACCAGCGTGAACACCTTCAGATCCATGCCCGGCTGCGCGCAGGCACCCAGCGCCGACGCCAAGGCATCCCCCTGGGATTGCAACAATTGATTGCGCATACCCGAGGACAGGTTTGCCTCGTTGGTATCGGCAAGCGCCTTGGCCTCTTCGAACTTGACCGGGTCCGCGACTGCCAGGGAAGCCGCCATAAACATCAGCTTGAGCATTGCGAGCACTCCTTGGGTCCAAGTGGAAAGTTCACTTTGACCGCGCTACTGGAAGTGAACCTGACCCCGTTCTTGGAAGTGAACCTGGCCCCGATCTTCGAAAGCGCACTCTGACCCCCGTTCCCGGACTTCGTTCGCCAGGCCCGATCAGTCGCGCAGCAGCATCCGGCATATCGCGCCCGTGCAGGTGCCACCGGCTGGATCGAGAATGACCGAGTGGCCCGGGTCGCCGGTGGGAAAAGGCGCCCGGGTGTCAAGGATGAACGCCACCGCATTCGCACCGGAGAGCCCACCCGGGATTTCCATGTCGCCGAGCACGACGTAGGCCGGCAGGCGACGGATATGCTCGTCGAAGCCCGGGCCGATTCCCCCGGGATTGTTCGACGCATAGCGCATCTTCCAGTAGGCCAGGTCCGCGCCGCTGGCCGGCCGCAACACGCCGGAGCGCACCAGGGCAACCAGCCCTTCTCGGCCCGAAGGTGGCATCGGGTACAGACGCGCCAGCGGCGGCGGCGCGGGCGCGTCGGTCGAGGCAGCACCGGGCGTCGGTCGCGCTTCGGCCGGAACCGTCGCTGCATCTGTCCCTGCCCCGGCCGTGGCGCGCGACGCAGGCGCATGCGCAACAGGCGTGATCGGCTCGGCATCAGGCGCCGGCGTCACGACGACATGCTGCGGGGCATGCACATCGTCCGCCCACAGGGCTTCGGCCGCCTTGACGGCGTTCCGGCCGATCCAGTCCGCATTCAACAGCGCCAGACCCAGGACCACCAATGCGCCCACCACGACCCGCATCCCTCGGGAGTGCTTTTCCTCACCCACGGTCTGCTGCTCGTTCATCCTGCGCTCCCCCCCCCTAGATATCGCCTCGACTAGCAGAACTTGGAAGTGAACCTGAAGACTCATCTCGGCCACGTTTCAGGCGCCGAACAGCGCCGACAGGTCATCGGAGAACTTGAACCGCGAGACGATCCATCCGGAGTCCCCCTTGTACCAGACGAACATCCACAGTGCGCCATGCCTCTCTAGCCGTTGCAGGAACACAGACCGAATTACCGATCCACCGACGCTGTCGTTGCTCAGCAGCTCGTAGTCCAGGCTCTTTCCGAAGCTCTTCTCGTAAGCTGTTCCCGCCTGTACAGCACCTTCGATCGCCTTCTCGAACTCGGCGCCCGCTACCTGCATATGAGGCGCCAGGAGCATCAAGCCCTGTTGCGTCCTGCCCGCGACGATCTCCTGCATGACCCGGCCCGATACCCGCACGGCTTCATCGGCGCTCTCCACGCCCACCGGATCAACGGCTTCCAGCTTCACGACCTGCGGCGGCGGAGTCTTGTCGCCATTCGTGCGACGGTCGACAAGTGCTGCGAGCTTCCTTTCGTACTCGGCATAAGCCGCGTCCGAGTCGACCAATGGCTCCATGACAAGCATGGCGGCCTTGTTCGCGGCGAGCGACGCCCCAAGGAAACGCCGACCGAGCTCACTGCCGTAGAACTCCAGCAGGGCACGACGATCGGCCTCTGACAGCGCATCGGTCAGCGTACTCGCCACAGTCTCCATCATCGGCAACCGCGCGTACTCGCAACCGGCCTGCAGCATCTCCACGTAGGCCCGTCGGGCCTCGGGCCATTCCGGGTCAGTCGCCTTGAAGCCACCAAGCATCATGGGATGGTCGGCGACCTTGGCCTCGACATCTTCGGCCGCAGCGTTGTCCCTGCATACTCGCTCCGAGTCGGTGAGCGATTGAGCGAATGCCATCGCGTCGGCCAGCTGCCAAGCCGACTCCGCGGGCTGATCGGCTAGCGCGTGCCCCGTGATCCCCAACTGCAGGATCACACAGAACCACAACACTCGACGATGAATCATCTGCGACACAAGCCTTCCCCAATCCTGTTCATTCAGCAGCCCCCGTCCTTCCTAGTCTCGTCGCGCCTTTCCGGCACCTTGTCCAGCGCCACCAGCGTTACCGCCCAGATCGCATACAGCACCACCATCATCGCCATGACGTTGACCACCGAAGCGAGTTGAACCCAAGCCCGTTTTCGACCTGAGCGCACCACCTCTTTTCACTCAAGAAGTGAACCTGACCCCGTTAGCCGCTCACACCATCACCCCATCACTCAGCCAGCCGCCTGGTACGCCTGACCTGCAAAGTAGAGTCCGAACAAGGAGACGACCAGCAGGAACAGCCCGTAGCGCATGCGGAAGGGAATGGGGTTCCGCTCCAGACCCGGCTCGATGGCCTTCGGGTCCAGGATCCAGCCGTGATTGCACTCGGGGCAGGCCAGCTGATAGCGCTTGCTGTAGGTCATGCCAAAGAACAGATCGACACCCGCGTACTTGTACTGTAGCTGGGGCACGAAGTCCCTCTCCTCATCGCACCTGGGGCAGTGCCTTGCCTCCGCGGCACCGATGACAACCATGTTCTCGCCTTGAGTAATCAAGAACATCATGCGGAGCCCCCTTTCACCCGATAACGTATCGCCCCCACTCCGGCACCTCTCAGTCCAGCAGCCCGCTTTGAGGACTGGAAGTCAACCTGACCCCGCTAGCTTTAGTGACCCCGTCAGCTATCGACGGGGAACAACTGGTCGAGCAGGTCACTGGCAGATAGAGGCCCGACAAATCGCCGAACAGGAACGTCGCGGTAGTTCGCGCGCACCTTTCGCTCACCTTCCGCCGATCGGCGCCCCGGAGATCGTGAGACACGCAAATCCCCTATGTCCGACATTGGCTCACCAGGCCCTGCCCCGAAGAATCGAAAACTTTCCAGAGAAAGATCCTGAGATCGATGCGACATGAGCACGATGCACGAGCCAACCATTTCGGAGAAAGAGAGGCGTACTGAGCAATGAACGGGTATCTTCCCAGAATGCGCTTGCTTGAGCTGGATATAACGGACCTGCTTGCCAAGAGTGAGGACGATATCGAACCCAGAATCGTCAACCTCCGCATTGAATACCTGAAGCGATGCCAACGGATCGCGCAACCAGACCACAGAAGAAAGACTGGCAACAAGTGCATGCCGCAGCACGTTCTCCACGTAACTAGAGCGCTCTGCCAGCGCCTTGATGCGCAACTCCTGATGCAATCCGCTCACGCCTCCTCCCGCAGCCGCTACACGCCTCGTGCACTCATGGACAACGGATATCGCGCGGCTCAAAGAGCAGCACGCCAACACCTTTACGGAAGTGAACCTGACTCCGTTAGCGTTGGAAGCCAAGCCGACCCCGCTAGCCACCCCGTTAGCTAGATCCGCTGCTCGTTGCTCAGCCCTGCTCAGCCTCAATTCCCTGACGCGCGAACAACTCTATTCTCGGCAACACATACTGCATTGCTGAACGAGCGTGCCGGAAAGAGTAGTGCTTATAAGCTTCTAAGACGCGCCCATTCGGTGACGGTTTCGCACCTGCAGCAACCTCAGCCTCGTACTTTGCGATGATACCTTCGCGTCGCTCACGGGACGGCATTGCAGCGACAAGGTAAGCGCGAACGATGTCGCCGTAGCCCCGATCCGAATCAAAGAACTTCCTTCCCTCCAAGTTCTCACTGAGGATTCTCACTAACTCTTCGGCATCTATCACGCCATCAACGAAATCTTGATATACAACGTTCCGCTTAACCTTCAATACTATAAGTGGACAAAGAAGCAGAGGATGTAGATACGAATTTTCTCCAACTCCCGAAAGCGAAAGCGCCAACAGTGTGAAGCACTTTTGTTGATCCCTAAGAGAACAACCCGTTGCACCGAACATTGCCACGAATGCTGATATGACCTGCGCCTTATCGTACTGGAGCTCAGGGTGGGATCTAGATCTGAAGAACCCCTCTAGATCGTAATTTTCGAGCTGAGCTTGGACGAATTGTCTTGTGCTGGGAGTTGGCAGCGCCAGTGAGAGATCGAAGAATCTCCGCAGATAATCTTCTGCCGCAGCCTCCAGTCCATAGACGTGCCTGATTGAGTTCGACAGCTGTCGCGTGTCGGTTGCAACCACAAAAAGAACCCCGGGCACCGAGAAAAGATGCTTGACGGTTTCCAGAACTCGGATCGCATAGTCGGGTCTGCAGCGATCCAACTCGTCAACGATAATCACCAATGACGCACCGGCATCGTCACTCCCGGAGACTTTTAGAGCGAAATCTTCGAGGGCGGCTCGGAAGCTGCGAATGGAGTCCCGGGACTCCTCGTATCGCTTAATCTCATCTTCGGCAATTTTCTCAGCAGCCGACGCGAGCACCTCTTCCGTAACCTCGGAGAGATCGAGCAGCCCGAGCGTGCCTGCCTTCACCAAAGCCGGAACTGCTCTTGCAGCAACGCGCGCACCGACCTTTTTTAGCTTCTTAAGCTCAATTCCTGCGCGTTGAGCCGGGTCGATTCCAAAAGCATCGATGCCAACACTCAATTCCCCAATCAATGCGATCAGGGGGTCAGACGAAAAATCGGTCTCCCAAGCATTGAAGTAGAGCGAGCGAACGCCCTCGCTTTGGAGATGATGGCGCCACATCTTGAGGAATGTCGTCTTGCCGTTACCCCACGGAGCTTCGAGATTTACGACGAACGATGCACTCGTAGTTTGAGCCAGGGAAGTCAGAGCCTCCGCAAAGGGCTTAAGACCGAAGCAGTCGACCCCAAAGGGGTCTTCCGGATTGACCTCCAGCGGCGGCGGCTTCAGAAGAGAGCTCAATCAATCACCCGCACTTGCTGTACCCGCAATTCAAGCAAGTCGCGCACCCGTCCATAATCACCAGCGCCTTGGTGCTGCACTTGTGGCACATGGTGGCGCTGGGCGGGAAGCTGGTGCCGTCGCCGGTGACGGCGATATCCTCGGTGCCGGCGCTCGCGGCGGCCGGTGCCGCGGTCACGTCACTGTTTTTTTTTGAGCGCTCCTCGAACTGCTTGCGCTTCTCGGCGATCAGGGCCTTCTGGTGGGCGCTCATCTCCGGGTCGTGGATCAGGCCGATGGACTTCATGTGCTCCTCGACCACGGCGCCGATCTCGGCCACCAGGGAGGGCATGTACACGCCGCCGGCCTTGAAGTAGCCGCCGCGCGGGTCGAACACGGCCTTCATCTCCTCCACCAGGAAGGTCACGTCGCCGCCCTTGCGGAACACGGCCGACATGATCCGCGTCAGGCCGACGATCCACTGGAAGTGGTCCATCGACTTGGAGTTGATGAACACCTCGAACGGGCGGCGCAGCTCGTGCTCGGTGCCGGCGTTGAGGACGATGTCGTTGATGGTCACGTACATGGCATGCTCGACCATCGGCGACTTGATCTTGTAGGTGCTGCCGATCAGGACTTCCGGGCGCTCGATGCGCTCGTGCATGTGGATGATGTTGTCCTTGGCCGCCTCGGCCTCCATCACGGCCCGGTCGACCGGCGCGGCGACCACCGGCGGCGCGGCTTCGCGCGCCTTCTCCTCGGCGGTGACCACGGCGTAACCCTTGATTTTCTTGTCGATCTTGACGGCCATCTTGCGTGTCCTGTGTGCGTTGCGTGGGAGCGGCGACGGCGCCGCCACCGTCCCTCCCCGTCACGGGGAGGGACGTCTTGCGTGGGTGCTGCTTACTTCTTGGCGGCTTTCTTGGCCGGGGCCTTCTTGGCCGGTGCGCGCTTGGCGGCGGCCTTCTTCGGGGCGGCCTTCTTCGGGGCGGCCTTCTTCATCGCCTTCTTGGCCGGGGCCTTCCTGGCGGCGGCCTTCTTGGCGGGTGCCTTCTTCACGGCCTTCTTGGTCGCGGCCTTCTTCGCCGGCGCCTTCTTCATGGCCTTCTTCGCCGCGACCTTCTTCGCCGGAGCCTTCTTGGCCGCCTTCTTCGGAGCCGCCTTCTTCGCGGTCTTCTTGGTGGTCTTCTTGGCCGCAGCCTTCTTCGCCGGCTTGGCCCCCTTTTTGGGGGTCTTCTTGCCCAGCTTCTTGCGCAGGGCCTCGGCCTCGGCGGTGGCGGCGTCCTTGGCGGCGGTCAGCTTCTTCTTGGCCGTGGACATGGTCTTGCTCACGGCCTTGCCGACCTTGGCGGTGCGCTTCTTGACCGCCTTGCTGACCTTGGCGGTTTCCTTCTTCACCGCCTTGGTGGCCTTGGTCGCGGTCTTGCTCGCGGCCTTGCGCGCCTTCGTGGCGGCCTTCTTCGCCTTCTTCACCGTGTTGCTGGTGGTGGTGGCGATCGCGGTGCCGACCTCGGACGCGGTTTCCTTGACGCTCTCGGCGGCCTCGGACAGGGTCGCCGTCACACCATTGCCATTGCTCATGGAGCCCTCCTGGGGGCGCTCTTGGTTTGTGGTAATCGGGGACACGCTAGCTTTCCGGGCGCCATGCAGCGGTGAAGCGGTCGCGGCGGGCGCCCGGAAACAGCGCGCGCCGCGGCCTTCAAGCCTCAGAACTTGCCGTAATACCCTTCCTTGAGCGCATCGAAGAGGTTGGCGGCGGTGTGGGTCTCGCCGTCGTACTCGATCTCCTCGTTGCCCTTGACCTCCAGGATCGAGCCGTCCTCCAGCTCGAAGCGGTAGGTGGTGTTCTCCAGGTCCTTCTCCTTGACCAGCACGCCCTGGAAGGCGGCCGGGTTGAAGCGGAACGTGGTGCAACCCTTCAGGCCCTGCTCGTAGGCGTAACGGTAGATGTCCTTGAAGTCCTCGTACGGGTAGTCCGTGGGGACGTTGGCGGTCTTGGAGATCGAGCTGTCCACCCACTTCTGCGCGGCGGCCTGGACGTCGACGTGCTCCTTGGGGGAGATGTCGTCGGCGGCGATGAAGTAGTCCGGCAGCTTGGCCTCGGCCTCTTCGGCGAACGGCATCGCCTTGGCGTTGACCAGGTGGCGGTAGGCCAGCAGCTCGTAGCTGTAGACGTCCACCTTCTCCTTGGACTTCTTGCCCTCGCGGATCACATTGCGGCTGTAGTGGTGCGCGAAACTGGGCTCGATGCCGTTGGAGGCGTTGTTGGCCAGCGACAGCGAGATGGTGCCGGTCGGGGCGATCGAGCTGTGGTGGGTGAAGCGCGAACCGACCTCGGCCAGCTCGTCCACCAGCTCCGGCGCCACCGACGCGATGCGCTGCATGTAGCGGCTGTAGCGGGCGTGCAGCACCTTGCCCGGGATCTCCTGGCCGATGCGCCAGCCGTCCTTCGCCATTTCCGGGCGCTGGCGCAGCATTTGCGCGGTGACCTCGAAGCGCTCCTCCATGATCGGCGCCGGGCCCTTCTCGATGGCCAGCGACAGGCCCACTTCCCAGCCGGCCACGGCCATGTCGCGGGCGATCTGCTCGGTGAAGCCCAGGCTCTCGGGCGAGCCGTACTTCATCTTGAGCATGGTCAGGGTGCTGCCCAGGCCGAGGAAGCCCATGCCGTGGCGGCGCTTGCGCATGATCTCGTCCCTTTGCTGTTGCAAAGGAAGACCGTTGACCTCGACCACGTTGTCGAGCATGCGGGTGAACACGCGCACGACTTCCTTGTATTCCTCCCAGTCGAAGCGCGCCTTGTCGGTGAACGCGTCGCGCACGAAGGTGGTCAGGTTGACCGAGCCGAGCAGGCAGGCGCCGTACGGCGGCAGCGGCTGCTCGCCGCAGGGGTTGGTGGCGCGGATGTTCTCGCACCACCAGTTGTTGTTCATCTCGTTGACCTTGTCGATCAGGATGAAGCCCGGCTCGGCGTAGTCGTAGGTGGAGACCATGATCATGTCCCACAGGTGGCGGGCGCGGATGTGCCCGTACACCTTGCAGGCCACCAGGCCGTCGTCGCGGGTGATGTAGTTCTCGTGGGTCGGCCAGTCGCGCCAGACCACCTTGTCGGCGTCGGCCAGGTCGATGTCGCCCTCTTCCTTGCGGCTGACCGGGAACACCAGCGGCCAGTCGCTGTCGTCGGCCACCGCCTTCATGAAGCCGTCGGTGATCAGCAGCGACAGGTTGAACTGGCGCAGGCGGCCGTCCTCGCGCTTGGCGCGGATGAAGTCCTTCACGTCCGGATGGCTGACGTCGAACGTGCCCATCTGCGCGCCGCGGCGGCCGCCGGCGCTGGAGACGGTGAAGCACATCTTGTCGTAGATATCCATGAAGGACATCGGGCCGGAGGTGTAGGCGCCGGCGCCGGCGACGAACGCGCCGCGCGGGCGCAGCGTGCTGAATTCGTAGCCGATGCCGCAGCCGGCCTTCAGGGTCAGGCCGGCCTCGTGGACCTTCTCCAGGATCCCGTCCATCGAGTCGGTGATGGTGCCCGAGACGGTGCAGTTGATCGTGCTGGTGGCCGGCTTGTGCTCCAGCGCGCCGGCGTTGGAGGTGATGCGGCCGGCCGGGATCGCACCGCGGCGCAGCGCCCACAGGAAGCGCTCGTACCAGTAGGCCTTCTTCTCGTCGGTCTGCTCGGCGTCGGCCAGGGCGCGGGCCACGCGCTGGTAGGTGCCGTCGATGTCCGCGTCCAGGGGCACGCCCTGCTTGGTCTTCAGGCGGTACTTCTTGTCCCAGATGTCCTGGGAGGCGGGCTGCAGCGGGATCTCGCCGCTCGTCTTGGTGTTGTCCTGGACCACTTCGAGGCGCACCGTGCTCATGCTGGTTGTTTCTCCTTTACCGCACCTGGATTCGTACTTCCGGGGCCGGACGGGAGCGGGGACGGCAACGCCGGCGGGTCGCGTGGATGCGCGCCGCTCGCCGGGTCAGACGGTGGTGTTCCAGCGGCCGGAAAGGCCGCTACCTGCTGTCTTTTGCTGCCGCATCCGCTCGCCACCCCCCGGCGATTTGACCTTGCGAGGCGTGTTCAGGGAAACACCATCGCTTGGGCCTGGATTCCGTCGCACCGCTACATCTTGTGGCGCAACAGGCCGTCAAGCTACGCCCGGTCCATTACAGTGTCAACCACTTGCGTGACCGGGTTTGCAGTGTTCCAGCCGGGTGCGCGGACGGGCCGGGAGCCGGCGCGGCGGAGCGGCAGCCGGGCATGGCGGACGCTACTTCACCGGCTGTTAAAACCGGGCGCAGCAGACTCGTTCAGGTTCATGAGAACCCCCCGTCAAACCCCCTGCCCGTCGAGGAATCCGGCCCGATGCGTCCCGCTGCCACCCTGCTCGCCCTGACCTGCGCCGCCGCCTTCGGCGGCTTCGCCGCCACCGCGGTGGACGGACTGCTGGACAACCGCGCCGAGGCGACCCCGGCGCCGGCCCCGGTGGCCCCGCTCGCGCCGGCGCCGCTGCCGCTGCCGGCCGCCGCCGCGGCGCTTCCGGCCGCGATCGACGGCCAGGCCCTGCCCTCGCTGGCGCCGATGCTCAAGCAGGTGATGCCGGCGGTGGTGAGCGTGCACACCAAGCAGCGGGTCAAGGTGCGCAACCCGTTCTTCGACGACCCGATGTTCCGGCGCCTGTTCCCGCAGGTGCCGCAGGAGCGGATCAACGAGTCGCTGGGCTCGGGCGTGATCATCGACGCCGCCCGCGGCTACGTGCTGACCAACCACCACGTGATCGAGGGCGCCGACGACGTCTCGGTCACCCTGGCCGACGGCCGCACCCTCAAGGCCGAGTTCCTCGGCTCGGACCGCGACACCGACGTGGCCCTGATCCGGATCCCGGCCGAGAACCTGGCCGGCCTGCCGCTGGGCGACAGCGGCCGGCTGCAGGTGGGCGACTACGTGGTCGCCATCGGCAACCCGTTCGGCCTCAACCAGACGGTGACCTCGGGGATTGTGTCGGCGGTCGGCCGCAGCGGCATCCGCGGGCTGGGCTACCAGAACTTCATCCAGACCGACGCCTCGATCAACCCGGGCAATTCCGGCGGCGCGCTGGTCAACCTGCGCGGCGAGCTGGTCGGCATCAACACCGCCAGCCTCAACCCGCAGGGCAGCATGGCCGGCAACATCGGCCTGGGCCTGGCGATCCCGTCCAACCTGGCGCGCGACGTAGTCCAGCAACTGGTGACCACCGGCGAGGTGCGCCGTGGCACGCTGGGCATCGACGCCCAGGCGCTGGACGCGCGCCTGGCGCGCAGCCTGGGCCTGGCCGAGGGCCAGCAGGGCGCGCTGGTGACCCAGGTGTACGCCGGTTCGGGCGCGGCGGCGGCGGGCATCCGGCCGGGCGACGTGATCATCGGCGCCGGCGACCAGCGCATCGCCGACCCGTTCGCGCTGCATAACTTCGAAGGCCTGCAGCCGGTCGGCGAGCGGGTGCCGCTGCAGGTGCTGCGCGACGGCAAGACGCTGACCCTCAGCGCGACCCTGCGCGAGCAGCCGCGGGCGCTCGATGGCGGCACGGTGGATCCGCGCCTGGCCGGCGCGCGCCTGGCCGAGCTCCCCGAAGCCCAGCGCCAGGCGCGCGGCCGCGGCGGCGTGCTGGTGGAGGAGGTGCAGCCGGGCAGCCGCGCCGCGCGCAACCAGCTGCGCCCGGGCGACGTGATCGTGGCCACCACCGCCGGCCCGGTCGCCGACCTGCCGGCGCTGCGCTCGAGCCTGGCGCAGGCACCGCAGCAGTTGGTGCTGCTGGTCACCCGCGGTAACGTGCAGGGCCGGCTGCTGATGCAGTGAGGCGGCGCCGCGGGGCCGTCGGGCCGGGTCCTTCGCGCCGGGATCTACGTTGGAGCCGTAACGGGGCCTACACCGGGCCCGTGATTCCATGGCCACGTCACGCCATGCCGGCGTCGCCCCCACCGCACGTCCACCAGGAGAACCCCGATGACCCCGACCTCCACCGAGAACATGAAAGAGAACCTGGCCGAAGCCGGTTCGCACCTGAAGGCCGCCGCCGGCGCCGCCGGCGAGGCGATCAAGGGGGCCGGCAGCGCCGCCGGGGACGAGCTGCGCCTGGGCCGGGCCAACGTCAAGGCCGAACTGGCCGACAGCGCGCTGGCCGGGCTGGCCGCCGCCGAACTCGGTGGCGATGCCGCGCGCGAGCAGATGGACGCACTGATGGACAAGGGCCGCGACCTGATCGACAGCGCCTCGGAACTGATCCGCGAGCGTCCGCTGGCTTCGTTCGGCGTGGCCTTCGCCGCCGGCTGGCTGGTCGCCGCGCTGACCCGCCGCGACCGCTGAGCCGGTCGCCACGGCCATGAGCGAAGGGGAACGCCCGGGCCCGCCCGGCGGCGCGGGTGCGCCGCCGCTGGACGAGACCCTGCGCACGATCGGCGAGGCCGGCAAGGCCTCGCTGGGCGCCACCCGCGATTCGCTGCGCGCGCTGCGCGCGCTGGTCTCGGCCGACCTGGCCCTGGCCCGCAGCGCGCTGGGCCGCGGCATCGCCTGGGCCGGGGTGGCGATCGTGTTCGGCGCCTCGGCCTGGCTGCTGGCCACCGCCGCGGGCGTGGCGCTGATGCAGCGCTTCGGCCTGTCGTGGCTGGCCTCGCTGAGCATCGCGGCGGTGTTCAACCTGTGCATCACCGCGCTGGCGGCGTGGCGCACTTCGCGCTTCTTCGACTACATGGGCCTGCACGCCACCCGCCGTCAGCTCAGCCGCATGGGACTGTTCGACGAATACGGCGACGAGCACGGCGACGACCTCGACGAGCCGCCAGGCAACGCCGGCAACGGCACTGGCACCGGCGTCGGCGACGACCCGGCGCCACGCGCCGATGCGGTGGCCGCCTCGGTGACCACCGCGGCCACGCCTGCGCAGGAGCCGCCGCGATGAGGTTCGAACTGCTGCGGCAGCGGGTCGAGCGCGCCGAAACGCGGGTGGAGTCGTGCATGGACCGCGCGTACTCGCACCGGCAGGTATTCCGCGAGGCCTGGCGCCGCGGCTGGACGCCGGGGCGGATCGTGGTCGCCGGCCTGCTGTCGGGGTTCCTGGTCGGCCGCGCCGAACCACTGTCCAAGGTGGGCGGTGCGCGCTGGCTGCAGATGCTGGGCACGGTCTCGACCATGCTCGCCTCGCTGCGCGCGGCCGCCGCGTCCGAAGAGGCGGGCGAGGCGGCCGATGCCGCCGCCGATGTCGCCGCCGAAGCCGCGGTCCAGTCCGGTGCGGCCGGACCGGTGCCGGCCGCGGGTACCGCGCCCGCGGCGACACTCGCCGCGCCCGGCGATGGGCAGCGGGTGCGGGCACCGTCGCCGGCCGAAGCGGCCACCGAAGTTTCCGAACGCTGATCCTTCCCTCCCACGCGTTGCCGGCCGGCGGTTCCGGCCGCTCGACCGAGCCCGCGCCGCATGACCGAGTCCACGCCCCTGCCGCCTGCCGCCGAGCCGGTCGAACCGCTGCCGGTCCCGATCGACGCGCACATGCCGCGGCCGCGGCCGCGCGCCTCCACCGCGCTGGTGGTGCTGGCCACGCTGGCGGTGGGGTTCACCCTGTGGGCGGCGCAGGACGTGATCCTGCCGGTCCTGCTGGCGGCGTTCTTCGCGCTGATCGGCAACCCGCTGATCCGGCTGCTGCGGCGCCTGTACGTGCCGCGCTTCCTGGCCGCGGTGCTGGTGCTGGTCGCCGGGCTCGCCGGCGCCGGTGCGCTGGCGGTGCAGCTGGCCGCGCCGGCGGCCGAATGGGCCGAGCAGGCGCCACGCGAGGCGCGCAAGCTCGGCCGCCAGCTGCAGGACCTGACCCGGCCGATGCACGAGGCCAACCGCATCGCCGAGGACATGGCGCGCGCGGCCGCCGGCGAAACCAACCGCAAGGTCGAAGTGGTGCGCACCCGGGTCGACGACCCGTACGCGGCGCTGACCCGCACCCCGCAGATGGCCGCCTCGGTGCTGGCGGTGGTGCTGCTGACGTTCTTCTTCATGGTCTATGGCGAGAACCTGCAGCGCAACGCGATCGCGCTGCTGCCCGGGCGCCAGCAGAAGAAGTTCACGGTGGAGATCCTGCACGGCATCGAGCGCGAGGTCTCGCGCTACGTGCTGACCATCAGCCTGATCAACGCGGTGGTCGGCCTGGCGTTCGCCGGGATCCTCTACCTGCTGGATTTCCAGGCGCAGGAGGCGCTGCTGTGGGGCACGGCGGTGATGCTGCTCAACTACGCCCCGTACGTGGGCCCGCTGATCGGCATGTGCATGATGCTGCTGGTCGGCTTCGTCGCCTTCGACGAGACCTGGCGCTCGCTGCTGCCGGCGGTGGCGTACCTGGTGCTGCACACGATCGAGGGGCAGATCGTCACCCCGATCGTGCTCGGGCGGCGGATGGCGCTGTCGCCGCTGGTGCTGATCCTGGCGCTGATGCTGTTCGGGTGGATGTGGGGGATCATCGGCCTGCTGCTGTCGGTGCCGCTGCTGGTCTGCGTGAAGCTGGTGCTGGAGCACGTGGAAGGCATGGGCGGCTGGGCGCGGCTGCTGGAGTAGTCGCGCCGGCTCCGTAGAGCGGGGCCTGCCCCGCTGCGCAGCCGGGCGAGCCCGGCTCTACGTCCGGGGCCTGGTTTGACGCGACGTCGCGGCCGGGCGGGCCCGGCCCTACAATGCCCCGGTGAGCTTCACCGTCCGCGCCATCACCCTAGACCTCGACGACACCCTGTGGCCGTTCGCGCCGATCGGCGCGCGCATCGACCAGGTGCTGCACGACTGGATGCTCGAGCACAGCCCGGCCACCGCGGCGATGTATCCGGTGGCGGCGATGCGCGAACTGCGCGAGCGCTCCTTCCGCGAGCACCCGCACCTGCACCACGACCTGTCGGCGCTGCGCCGGCTGACCCTGCGCGAGGCGCTGGAGGCCAGCGGCGCGTCGCTGGACCTGCTCGAACCGGCCTACGAGGCGTTCTACGCCGCGCGCAACCAGGTCGAGTACTACCCCGACGCGCTCGACGGCCTGGCCCGGATCGCCGCGCGGGTGCCGGTGGCCGCGCTCAGCAACGGCAACGCCGACCTGGAGCGGGTCGGCATCGCCCACCTGTTCGCGTTCCAGCTCGGCGCGCGCGAGCACGGCGCGGCCAAGCCGCAGGCCAGCATCTTCCACGCCGCCTGCGCGCGGCTGGGCTGCGGCCACGGCGAGGTGCTGCACGTGGGCGACCACATCGAGATGGACGTGGCCGGCGCCGCGCGCGCCGGGCTGCGCAGCTGCTGGATCAACCGCGAGGACCGCACCTGGCAGCACGAGGAGATCGTGCCCGACCTGCAGTTCACCACCCTCACCGCGCTGGCCGACTGGCTGGACGCGCACATGCCCGATCGCCACCCCGCGCCGAGTAACGCTGCCGGCGCCCCGGCGCGGACCGACAACCGAGACCACGTCGCATGAACCACAACGCCCATTACGCCGACCCCGGCAGTTCCGCGCTGCCGCTGCACCTGCTCGACCGCGACGGCTACGGCGCCTGGCGCTCGGCGCAGCCGGCGACGGTGTCGGCGTGGCTGGATGCGCAGGAGTTCCAGCCCGCGCCGGGCTCGGTGGCGCTGCTGCCGGGCGAGGGCGGCATCGCCGGGGCGATCGTCGGCATCGGCGATCCGCTGGATCCGTGCAGCTACGCGCATGCGCCGACCGCACTGCCGTCCGGCGCCTGGGCGCCGGCAGCCGACCTGGCCCCGGATCAACGCGCGGCGCTGCAGCTGGGCTGGGGCCTGGGCAGCTACCGCTTCGAGCGCTACAAGAACCCGCCGCGCGCGCCGGCGCGGCTGCGCCTGCCGCAACTCGATGGCGAGGCGCTGGACGTGCTGCTGGCGACCATGCGCGTGCGCGACTGGGTCAACACGCCGACCCAGGACATGGGCCCGCAGCACCTGGAGGCGATCGCCCGCGAGCTGGCCGCCGAGCACGGCGCGCACGTCGAGGTGGTCGCCGGCGAATCGCTGCTGGCGCACAACTTCCCGGCGATCCACGCGGTCGGCCGCGCCTCGCACCGCGCGCCGCGGCTGATCGAGCTGCGCTGGGGCGACCCCTCGCACCCGCACGTGGTGCTGGTCGGCAAGGGCGTGTGCTTCGACACCGGCGGGCTGGACATCAAGCCGGCCGACGGCATGCGCAACATGAAGAAGGACATGGGCGGCGCCGCGCACGCGCTGGCGCTGGCCGCGCTGGTGATGTCGCGCAAGCTGCCGGTGCGGTTGAGCCTGCTGGTGCCGGCGGTGGAGAACGCGATCGGCCCGGACGCGTTCCGCCCGGGCGAGGTGATCGCCACCCGCGCCGGGGTCAGCGTGGAGATCGACAACACCGACGCCGAAGGCCGGGTGATCCTGTGCGACGCCCTCACCTATGCCGGCGAACAGAAGCCGGCGTTGATCGTCGATTTCGCCACCCTCACCGGTGCCGCACGCATCGCGCTGGGCCCGGACCTGCCGGCGCTGTTCGCCAACGACGACGCGCTGGCGGCCGAGTGGATCGCCAGCGGCGAGCGCACCCGCGACCCGGTGTGGCGCATGCCGCTGTGGCGCCCGTACCTGCGCTACCTGACCAGCAATGTCGCCGACCTGGCCAACGCCGGCTCGCGCATGGCCGGCGCGGTAACCGCGGCGCTGTACCTGGAGCGGTTCGTGCCCGGTGGCACGCCGTGGGCGCACCTGGACACCTACGCCTGGAACGACAGCAGCCGCCCCGGCCGTCCTGCCGGCGGCGAAGCGCTGGGGCTGCGCTCGGCCTGGGCATTGCTGAAGGCGCGCTACGGGTAGGAGCGGATTCATCGGCGACCCGAGATCGTCGGACATCGCGACATTGCACGCGGCGGGCGGGCGCCACGGTCTTCGACGGCGCGCTGGAATGCGGCTCCGGGTGAGGGCGTCGGGTCGCCCATGAGGATGGGCTCCTACCAGTGGCCGGCAGGCCAGACGGCACCGTGATTCTGTGTAGGAGCCGATTCATCGGCGACCCGAGATCGTCGGACATCGCGACATTGCACGCGGCGCGCGGGCGCCACGGTCTTCGACGGCGCGCTGGAATGCGGCTCCGGGCGACGGCGTCGGGTCGCCCATGAGGATGGGCTCCTACCAGTGGCCGGCAGGCCAGACGGCACCGTGATTCTGTGTAGGAGCCGATTCATCGGCGACCCGAGATCGTCGGACATCGCGGCATTGCACGCGGCGCGCGGGCGCCACGGTCTTCGACGGCGCGCTGGAATGCGGCTCCGGGGGAGGGCGTCGGGTCGCCAGCAAGCTGGGCTCCTACAGCCAGCCCTTTTGGCGGGCCAGGCGGGCGGCCTCGATCCGGTTGCCGGCGCCGAGCTTGCCGATCGCCTCGGACAGGTAGTTGCGCACGGTGCCCTGGGAGAGGTTGAGCTGGGCGGCGATCTCGCCGGAGGTGCGGCCCTCGCCGGCCAGGCGCAGCACCTGGCGCTCGCGATCGTTGAGCGGATCGGCTTCGCCCCAGGCCTCCACCGCCAGTTCCGGGTCGATCGCGCGGCCACCGTGGCGCACCTTGCGCAGCGCCTCGGCCAGGCGCTCGGCCGGGGCGTCCTTGAGCAGGTAGCCGACCACGCCGGCGTCCAGTGCACGGCGCAGGAAGCCGGCGCGGGCGAAGGTGGTGACGATCACCACCTTGACCGGAAGCTCGTGGCGGGCGATGCGCTGGGCCAGCTCCAGGCCGGTCAGGCCCGGCATCTCGATGTCGGTGACCAGCACGTCCGGCTGCAACCGCTGCAACTCGCGCCACGCGCTCTCGCCGTCGGCCACCGCGCCGACGACCTCGATGTCCGCCTCCATGCCCAGCAGCGCGGCCAGCGCGCCGCGGACCATGGCCTGGTCTTCGGCCAGCAGGACGCGGATCATCGGCGGTGGCGTGGCATCTCGGTCATGGCACGACGGTAGCAAAGGCGCCATCGATGTAGGAGCCCATCCTCATGGGCGACCCGACCAGGCGAACCATGCCAGCCCGCGGCCACTGGTGCTGGTACTGGTACTGGTACTGGCGATGTTCCGCACCGGCCGCGCGGGACCGCCCCTGAAGATGGGCGCCTGCAGTCCGGGACGCGCGCGGCGGGTGCAGAGCGTCGCCAGCGCCTGTGGCCGCGTCCATGCAATCCCAGGCATGGCATGGACGGTAGCCGGGTCCGCCTCGTCGGGTCGCCCATGAGGATGGGCTCCTACAGCTGCACGATGCACCACGGGAGACCGCGGAACGCAGGCATCCACTGCGGCCGGCACGCGGCGGAACCGGCGCGCAGTGCAGCGATGGCGGCAGCAGGGATGCCGCGCGCGCTACGGGTGGGCCGGTTCGGCGGCGACCGCCGACCAGTGCGGCAGTTCGGCCACCAGCCGCGTGCCGCGCGGCGACGCGGGCTCGATCGACAGGCTGCCGCCCAGCGCCTGCAGCCGCTCGCGCATGCCGGCCAGGCCGTTGCCGGGGCGGATCGCGCCGCCACGCCCGTCGTCCTCGACCTGCAGTCGCCAGTGCTGCGCCTGCCGGCGCAGGCTGATCCGCACCGCGCTGGCGCGCGCATGCCGGTGGATGTTGGTCACCGCTTCGCGCACGCACAGGGCCAGCACGGTCTCCTGCGCCGGCGGCAGGTCGTCGGTGTGCGCGTCGACCGACAGCGACACGCCCTCGCCTTCCAGCAGCACCTTGGCCGCGGCCAGCTCGGCCGCCAGCTCCGCGGCACGGATGCCGGTGACCGCGCGCCGCACCTGGGCCAACGCATCGCGCGCAACCTGGCCCAGCTCGCCGATCTCGCGCCGGGCCGCGCGCGGGTCGCTGTCCAGCAGGCGACCTGCGAGGTCGGCCTTGAGCGCGACCAGCGACAGGGTGTGGCCGAGCAGGTCGTGCAGGTCGCGGCCGATGCGTTCGCGCTCGGCGGTGGTGGCCAGACGGCGCACCTCTTCCTGCGACAGGCGCAGCTGGGCGTCCTTGCGGTGGCGCTGGCGCTCGACGTGGACCAGCAGGCCGACCACCAGCGTGGTCACCGGCAACCACACCACCGCCGACCACGGGTAGCCGATCGAGCGGGCGGACACCAGCAGCACGACGTTGGCCAGCAGCAGGGCCGCCGCATAGCGCCAGCCGTTGCGCCAGGGATGCGCGCCGAGCATCACGCAGCCGAACACGAAGTAGCTCATGCCGCCCGGATACCAGGGCAACAGCAGCAGGCACAGCAGCATCATGCCGATCGCACAGGCGCCGACCCGGCGTGCCGGCAGCGCCAGGGCGCCGACATAGAGGGCGATGAACAGCGGGTAGGACACCGCGGTCAGCAGCCACCAGCGCGCGTCGTAACCCTGCGGGGTGAACACCGGGGTCACGAACACCCACATCGTCCACAGCAGGTGGACGTACTCGGCCCAGGCGGGCGCGCCGCGACACTGGCTCTGCATCAGCACCGAGTCGGGCGCGGGCCGGAACCAGCGCGGTGCGAATCCTTCGAACTTCAGCGCGCCCATGGCGATCACCGGGTCAGGAAGCCGCCAGGCGGCGACGGGCCAGGAACAGGAACAGCGCGGCGATGCACAGCAGCACGCCGGCGTGCAGCCAGGGCACGGCGCCTTCGGCGAACCCCACCTGCCGCTGCGCCAGCCGCGCCAGATGGTACGACGGCCACAGCGGCGCGATCGACTTCAGCGCGCCCGGCAGCATCGACAGCGGGATGAACAAGCCCGACAGGAACGCCATCGGCAGGTAGACCAGGTTGATCAGCGCCGGCGCGCCGCGCCCGCCGACCAGGGTGCCCAGCCACAGGCCCAGCGCGCTGAACGGCAGCACCCCCAGCAGGCAGGTCGCGACCAGGCCCAGCCACTGCAGCGGTGGCAGCCGCACGCCGGCCACGGTGGCGGCCAGCACCGACAGCAGCACCAGCACGATCGCGCTGAACAGCATCGCCATCGCCACCTTGGCCAGCAGGTAGGCGCCCGGCGGCATCGGCTGGGCGCGCTTGAGCACCAGCAGCCCCTGCTCGCGGTCCAGGGCCACGGTCACGCCGAAACCGAACAGGGCCACGCCCATGATCCCGAACACGCTATAGCCGGCGAGCAGGTAGCGCGCGGCTTCGGGCGACCGGTTGCCGCCGAAGATCTCGCCGAACAGCAGGTAGAACAGCGGCGGGAACAGCAGTACCGGCAGCGAGAACGACGGCGAGCGCCACAGGCGCAGGAATTCGAAGCGCGCCTCCTGCAGGTAGGCGTTCCACGCCGGCGCCGGCAGGGCGTCGGGATGGGTACGGGCATGGGCGTCCATCAGGCGGCCTCCTCGGCGTTCATCGGTGTCCCGGACCGTGCGGTGAGCGCGAGGAAGGCGTCGGCCAGGCCGGCGCGGCGCACCTCCAGTTCCGACAGCGACGGATCCTCGGCCAGCAGCCGGCGCACGACCGGCTCGGCCTGCGCGGCGATCACCTGCAGGCGTCCGTCCGCGCCGGCGCGGGCGTCCTGCACCCCCGCCCAGGCGGCCACCTGCGCCGGCGCGAGCGCGCTGACGCAACCGATCCGCCGCTGCGACACGCGCGCGCGCATCTCCTCGACCGTGCCCTGCGCCAGCAACCGGCCGTGGTCGATCACCATCACCCGGTCGGCCAGCGCCTCGGCCTCTTCCAGGTAGTGGGTGGTCAGCAGGACCGCGCAGCCCTGCGCGGCCAGCTCGCGGATCGCGCGCCACAGGCCCTGGCGCGCGTCGATGTCCAGGCCGGTGGTCGGTTCGTCGAGGAACAGCAACTGCGGCCGGCCGCACACGGCCATGGCGAACTGCACGCGCCGCTGCTGGCCGCCGGACAGCTGGCCGTAGCGGCGACGCTGCACCTCCTGCAGCCCGGCCAGGGCCAGGCATTCCTCCAGCGCGCGCGGCTGCGGGTAGTAGCTGCGGGCCAGCGCGACCAGCTCGCGCACCTGCAGCGTGTCGGGGATGCCGGCGGTCTGCAGCATCACCCCGGTGCGGCGCCGCGCCTGCAGCGAGTGCGGCGGCAGGCCGAACAGCTCGGCGGTGCCGGCATCGGGCGCGTGCAGGCCCAGCAGCAGGCCGATCGCGGTGGTCTTGCCGGCGCCGTTGGGACCGAGCAGTGCCAGCACCTGGCCGGCATGCAGTTCGAGGTCGAGCTGCTCCAGCGCGCGGGTGCGGCCGTACTGCTTGCCGGCCTGCTGCAGTCGCGCCAGCGGCGCGCGGGGTACGGTGTGCATGCGTGGTGGCCTGCGGGGAATTCGCGGCCAGTGTCGTCGGCCGCACGCGGGCGCGGCAGTCGCCGGCTGCAGGCAAAGCGCATGACAGGTGTCACTACGTCGCTGGCGGGGTGGCCGGCACGATGCACCGGTCGCCCGCGCCCCGTGTCGAATGGCGGCTGGCCCGTTCGTCCTGGCATGGAGGTATTCCATTCCGGAGGGAGCGCCGCCCGCCACAAAGTGACTTCCGGCAACTGGTCGCCGTGTACCCTTGCCGCGGACACTGGACCGGGAACCCCTAGAGAACGCAATGAACGCTTCCGCCGAACTGCTCAAGGAACTGAAGCTCGAGCGCAGCCGCACGCCGTCCACCCCGCCGCCGTCGCGGCGCGGGCTGTGGATCGGGCTGGGCGTGGCCGCGGCCGTGCTGCTGGCCGCCGCGGCCGCATGGCTGCTGCTCGGTGGCGAGAAGGCGCCGGAAGTGCGCACCGCGCCGGTGGTGGCGATCGCTTCCGGCGGCGGCGGCAGCGCCTCGGTGCTCGACGCCAGCGGCTACGTCGTGGCCCGGCGCATGGCCACGGTCTCGGCCAAGGTCACCGGCCGGGTCAAGGAAGTGCTGATCGAGGAAGGCATGCGGGTGGAGGAAGGCCAGGTGCTGGCGCGCCTGGACCCGATCGACGCCGACGCGCAGCGGACCCTGGCGGCCTCGCAGGTCTCGGCCTCGCGGAGCCAGGCCGACAGCGTGCAGGCACAACTGGTGGAGGCCGAAGCCAACGCCAACCGGCTCTCGCAGCTGGTCGGCCAGCAGCTGGTTTCGCGCGCCCAGTACGAACAGGCCATCGCCCAGCGCGACGCGCTGCGCGCGCAACTGGCGACCGCCCGGCGCAACTCCCAGGTCGCCGGCGACCAGCTGCGCATCGCCGACCAGGGCGTGGACAACACCATCGTCCGCGCGCCGTTCTCCGGCATCGTCACTTCCAAGGCCGCGCAGCCGGGCGAGATCGTTTCGCCGCTGGCCACCGGCGGCTATACCCGCACCGGCATCGGCACCATCGTCGACATGGAGTCGCTGGAAGTGGAGGTCGAGGTGGGCGAGTCCTACATCGGCCGGGTGCAGCCGAAGATGCCGGTGGAAACCGTGCTCAACGCCTACCCGGACTGGCGCATCCCCGGCGAGGTGATCGCGATCATCCCGGCCGCCGACCGCGGCAAGGCCACGGTCAAGGTGCGGGTGGCGCTGAAGGAGAAGGACGCGCGCATCGTGCCGGACATGGGCGTGCGGGTGAGCTTCCTCGAGGCGGCACCGGCGCCGGGCGAAACGGAGAAGCCGCAGGGCGTGCGCGTGCCGGCCGCGGCGATCGTCCAGCGCGAAGGCGCCGACGTGGCCTTCGTCGTCGGCGGCGAGGACACGGTCGAGCAGCGCGCTGTGAAGACCGGCATCGCCATGGGCCAGGACCGCCAGGTGCTGTCGGGGCTGGCCGCGGGCGAGACCGTGGTGCTCGATGCACCGGAAACCCTGCAGGACGGCGACACGGTGCGCCTGGCGGGCGCCGGCGACACCGAGTAGCACGGTTGCCGGCGTGACAGGCGCGCCTGCGCGCGCGAACCATCCATCACCCCGCCTGCGCGGCTTGCGCGCCGGCCCAGACGAGGAAGTCGAACGATGTCCACCCTGGTCACCCTCCGCAACATCACCAAGACCTACCAGCGCGGCCCAGAGAAGGTGCAGGTGCTGCACGGCATCGACCTCGACATCCCGCGCGGCGACTTCGTCGCGCTGATGGGACCGTCGGGATCGGGCAAGACCACTCTGCTCAACCTGATCGGCGGGCTGGACACGCCCACCGGCGGCGAGATCGAGATCGAGGGCGAGCGCATCGACCGGCTCTCGGCCGGCCAGCTCTCCAACTGGCGCAGCGTCCACGTCGGCTTCGTGTTCCAGTTCTACAACCTGATGCCGATGCTGACCGCGCAGAAGAACGTCGAACTGCCGCTGCTGCTGACCAAGCTCGGCGCCGCCGACCGCGCGCGCCGCGCACAGATCGCGCTGACCCTGGTCGGCCTGGCCGACCGCCGCAGCCACCGCCCCAACGAACTGTCCGGCGGCCAGCAGCAGCGCGTGGCGATCGCCCGGGCGATCGTCTCCGACCCGACCTTCCTGATCTGCGACGAGCCGACCGGCGACCTGGACCGCCATTCGGCCGAGGAGATCCTGGACCTGCTGCGCATGCTCAACCGCGAGCACGGCAAGACCATCATCATGGTCACCCACGACCCGAAGGCGGCCGAGTACGCGACCCACACCATCCACCTGGACAAGGGCGAACTGGCCGACGCGCCGGTCGCCCACTGACCGGAGGACGACGCGATGAAATACCTCTCGCTCGTATGGGCGCAGCTGTTCCGCAGCAAGACGCGGACGCTGCTGACCCTGCTGTCGGTGGTCACCGCCTTCCTGCTGTTCGGCATGCTCGATTCGGTGCGCGTGGCCTTCAACTCCGGCGGCAGCGTCGATGGCGCCAACCGCCTGGTCACCACCTCGCGCCTGTCGATCACCCAGAGCCTGCCGGTGCGGCTGGAGCAGCAGATCCGCACGGTGCCCGGGGTCAAGGACGTGACCTACGCGATGTGGTTCGGCGGCATCTACCAGGACCCGAAGAACTTCTTCCCGAGCTTCTCGGTGGCGCCGAACTACTTCGACGTCTACACCAACCTGCAGCTGCCGCCCGAGCAGCTCAAGGCGTTCCAGGACACCCGCACCGGCGCGGTGGTCGGCGAGACCCTGGCCAAGGAGTTCGGCTGGAAGATCGGCGACACCATCCCGCTGCAGGCGACGATCTTCCCGCGCCAGGGCAGCAACGACTGGCCGCTGCAGCTGGTCGGCATCTTCCGCTCCAAGGACCGCGCCGCCGCCAGCGGCGAGGAACGCCAGCTGGTGATGAACTGGACCTACTTCGACGAATCCAACGACTACATCAAGGGCCAGGTCAGCTGGTACACGGTCGCCCTGGACAACGCCAACCAGGCCTCGCGCGTGGCCCAGGCCATCGACGCGCTGTCGATGAACTCCGACCGCGAGACCAAGAGCCAGACCGAGTCGGCGTTCCAGCAGTCCTTCGCCAAGCAGTTCGCCGACATCGGCCTGATCGTCACCTCGATCATGGGCGCGGTGTTCTTCACCCTGCTGCTGCTGACCGGCAACACCATGGCCCAGGCGGTGCGCGAGCGCATCCCCGAGCTGGCGATCCTGAAGACGCTGGGCTTCAAGGACGGCCTGGTGCTGGTGCTGGTGCTGGTGGAGTCGGTGCTGCTGGTCGGCCTGGGCGGGGTGATCGGCATGGGGCTGGCGCGGGTGATCCTGCCCGGACTGGCGAGCAAGGCCCAGGGCATGCTGCCGGCGACCATTCCGCTGCAGACCTGGATCGTGGGCGCCGTGCTGATCGTGCTGATCGGCCTGGTGGTGGGCGTGCTGCCGGCGCTGCGCGCCAAGCGGCTGAAGATCGTCGATGCACTGGCTGGCCGCTGAGGAGAACCGACCATGAAGAAGCAATGGCTTTGGAACCTGCTGACGATCCTGCTGCTGGTCGTCGGCCTGGGCCTGTGGATCTGGCTGCCCTGGCAGGGCGTGCTCGGCGTGGCGGTGGCGCTGGCGCTGTGGCTGTTCCTGACCCGCAGCGGCCGGCTGGCGCTGGCGGCGACCGGTATCGGCATCGCCAGCCTGCCGCAGCGCTGGGGCGCCTCGTCGGTGATCGTGGTCGGCATCGCCGGCGTGGTCGCGGTGCTGGTGGCGATGCTGTCGATGGGTCGCGGCTTCCAGTCGACCATGAACAGCACCGGCGACGAGACCACCGCGATCGTGCTGCGCGGCGGCTCGCAGGCCGAGACCAACTCGGTGATCATGCGCGACCAGGTGCCGCTGATCTCCAGCCTGCCGGGCATCGCCCGCGACGGCGAGGGCCGGCCGCTGGTGTCGCCGGAACTGTCGCAGGTGGTGAACCTGGTCTCGCGCGAGGACGGCACCGACGTCAACGCGCAGTTCCGCGGCGTCGGCGAGCTGGGCTGGGCGGTGCACGACCGGGTCAAGATCGTCGAGGGCCGCATGTACGGCAGCGGCCTGCGCGAGATCGTCGTCGGCCAGGGCGCGCAGAAACAGTTCCGCGACCTGGACGTGGGCAGCACGCTCACCCTCGGCAACCAGCAGTGGCAGGTGGTGGGCAAGTTCGCCTCCGGCGACGTGCACGACTCGGAGATCTGGACCGACGCCCAGACCCTGGCCAGCACCTACAACCGCGGCGCCTGGCAGCTGGTGAGCGTGCGCACCGAGGGCAAGGCCGGGTTCGAGCAGTTCAAGGCGGCGATGGCGGCCGACCCGCGGCTCAAGCTGGACGTGGAGACCACCAAGGCCTACTACGCCAAGCAGAGCGGCCAGCTCAACCAGCTGCTGACGATCCTGGGCACCGTGATCGGCGCGATCATGGCGGTAGGCGCGGTGTTCGGCGCGCTCAACACCATGTACGCGGCCGTGGCCGGCCGCGCCCGCGAGATCGCGACCATGCGCGCGATCGGCTTCCGCGGCCTGCCGGTGGTCGTGGCGGTGATGCTGGAGACGATGCTGCTGGCGCTGGTCGGCGGCGTGCTCGGCGGGCTGCTGGCGTGGCTGATCTTCAACGGCTACAGCGCCTCGACCATGGGCAGCAACTTCAGTGCGGTGGTGTTCCAGTTCAAGGTGACGCCCGAGCTGCTGTGGTCGGGCCTGAAGTGGGCGCTGGGCATCGGCCTGGTCGGCGGACTGTTCCCGGCGCTGCGCGCCGCGCGCTTGCCGATCACCGCCGCCCTGCGCGCGCTCTGAGGCGACCGGACTACGGCGCCGGCTCCACTGAACGGAGCCGGCGCTGTCATCGCACTGTCACCTCGATGCGGTAGAAGGCGGCGCCGGTCGCGCGCTACGGTGTGGCGCCGTCGTCCGATGCGACCGCCATGTCCGCCTTTCCCCTGCCCTCGACGCCAGCCCGCGCGGCCTGGCCGCGCCGCGTGCTGCCGCGGCTGCTGCTGCTCGCCGCCGCCTGCCTGCTGCTGGCCGGCTTCACCCATTCGCGCACCCGCGAGCTGGCCGATCCCGCCGGTGCGCTGGCCGCGCGCCTGGCCGCGCCGGGCGGCGTGTCGCCGCTGCTGCCCAGCGCCAGGATCGAAGCCCTGCTCGCCACCGTACCGAGCCGCAGCGGCCACGTGGCCACGGCGGACGGAGTGCCGGTGTTCTGGCGCGCGCTGGACCCGGGCGACTACCGCATGCATTACGCCTGGCTGGGCGCGCATGGCGGCCAGCGCCAGCGCATGGACTACACGCTTTCGATGCGAGCGCCGGTCCGCGCGGTCGCACCACGCGGCACCGTGGTCCTGCTGCACGGCTGGATGATGGACGGCGGCTCGCTGCTGCCGTGGTCGGTGGAACTGGCCCAGCGCGGCTACCGCACCATCACCCTGGACCTGCGCAACCACGGCCGCTCCGGCAGTGCGCCGTCCGGCTACGGCACGCGCGAGGCCGGCGACGTCGTCGCCGTGCTGCGCCAGCTGCGCGCGCGCGGCGAGGTGACCGGACCGCTGCACGTGATGGGCGTGTCCTACGGCGCGGCCACGGCGATCTTCGCCGCCCGCGACCTCGGCGGGCCGTCCGACGGCAACGAGGTCGACGACCTGCAGCTCGGTGGCGTGGTCGCGATGGAGTCGTTCGACAACGCCGGCCGCGCGATCCGCGACATGGTCCCGCACATGCTGCAGCGCGCGCCCGACAGCACCGGCGAATGGCTGGCCCAGGCCTGGCTGCGCTGGCGCTTCGACCCGCGCCTGCTGGACGCGGCGATCGCCGACGCCGACCGCCGCCTGGCGCTGGACCTGGACCGGATCGACGTCGGCGCTGCCCTGGCGCAGGCGCCTGCCTGCGTCCTGCTGATCCACGGCCGCGACGACGCGCACGTGCCGGTGGCGCATGGCCGCGCGCTGGCCGCCGCGGCCCCGCGCGCCCGCTACCTGGAACTGCCCGGCGAAGACCACCTGAGCCTGCCGATGCGGCTCGACCGGCTCGCGCCGACGGTGGAGGACTGGTTCGCGCGCACGCCGGTCACCGGCAATGGCGCCTGCCCGCAGCCGCTGGCACCGCGGCACGGCTGAACGCCGGCACGTCCCGCTCCCTGTAGGAGCCCATCTTCATGGGCGACACGGGCGTCGGGTCATCGATCGAGTCGCCTGTGCCGACGGCGTCGGGTCGCTGATCGAGTCGCCTGTGCCGACGGCGTCGGGTCGCTGATCGAGTCGCCTGTGCCGACGGCGTCGGGTCGCCCATGAAGATGGGCTCCTACGCGCGCGGCTGGTGCCGGCTGCGCCACAGACCCTCGCCCGCATACAGCGCCAGGCCCAGCCAGATCGCACCGAAGCCGACCGCGCGCGCGGTATCGAACGGCTCGTGGAAGAACCACACGCCCAGCAGCAGCTGCAGCGTCGGCGCGATGTACTGCAGCAACCCGACCACGCTCAGCGGGATCCGGCGCACGCCGTAGGCGAAGCCGATCAGCGGCACCGCCGTGACCACCCCGCCGAACACCAGCAACAGGTCGGTGCCCAGGCCCCACGCGCCGGAGAAGCCGCCGCCATGGCCGGCCTCGGCCCATAGCACATAGGCCAGTGCCGGCAGGAACAGGTACAGGCTTTCCAGCCCCAGCCCGGCCACCGGATCGACCGCGACCAGCTTGCGCACCAGCCCGTACAGCCCGAACGAAGCAGCCAGTCCCAGCGCGATCCACGGCGGCGATCCCGCGCTGACCGTCAGCCAGGCCACGCCCGCCGCCGCGCATCCGACCGCGATCCACTGCAGCCGGCGCAACCGCTCGTGCAGCACCAGCACGCCGAGCACCACGTTGACCAGCGGATTGATGAAGTAGCCCAGGCTGGTCTCGACCACGTGGCCGGCGTTGACCGCCCAGATGTACAGGCCCCAGTTGAACGCGATCAGCACGCTGCTGAGCGCCAGCGCCGGCAGCGCGCGCGGTTGCGCGGCCAGCCGCCGCAGCCAGCCCCAGCCATCGCGCAGCAGCAGCCAGCCGACCACCAGCAGCGCGCTCCACACCACCCGGTGGGCCATGATCTGCAGCGCCGGCACCGCCTTGAGCAGGTGCCAGTACACCGGCACCACCCCCCAGATCACGAAGGTCGCGGCGGTGACCGCCAGCCCGCGGCGATCGACGGCCGCGTCCGCGCGTGCGCTCATCGGCGCAGCACCCGCGCCAGGGTGATCGTGACCACGCCGGCCAGGATCACCGCCATTGCGCCGAGGTCGTGCGCGGTGAAGCGCTCGCCGGCCAGCCAGGCGCCGAGCGCCACCGCGATCGCCGGGTTCACGTAGGCATAGCTGCTGACCAGGGCCGGGCGCACGTGGTGCAGCAGCCAGACGTAGGTGCTGAAGGCGATGATCGAGCCGAACACGGCCAGGTACAGCAGCGCCAGGGTGCCGTGCAGCGTCGGCGCCGCATCGAAACTCTCGCCGCGCAGCAGGCCCACGACGATCAGCATCACGCTGCCGCACAGCATCTGGCCGGCGGCGGCCATGAACGGCGACGGCAGGTCGCGCCCGCGCGACCACACCGAACCGAAGGCCCAGCCGACCGGCGCGACCAGCAGCAGCACCAGTCCGGCGGTGCTGGCGCTGAGGCTGCTGCCGGCGTTGAGCCAGACCACGCCGGCGAAACCGATCGCGATGCCCAGCCATTCCACCCGGCTCGGGCGCTGCCCGAACATCGCCCCGAACAGGCCCATCCACAGCGGCACCGACGCCACCGCCACCGCCGCAAGCCCGGACGACACGCTCTGCTCGGCCAGGACCACGAAGCCATTGCCCAGCAGCAACAGCATCAAGCCCATCACGGCGAGGTTCTTCCACTGCGCACCGGTGGGCGCCGGCACGCCGCGCCAGCGCAGGAAGGCGTACATCGCGCCGCCGGCGACCAGGAAGCGCGCGCCGGACACCGCCAACAGCGGCGGCCAGCCGCCTTCCAGGGCGAAGCGGATCGCCAGGTAGGTCGAACCCCAGACCACGTAGACGATGGCCAGGGCGACGACGACGGCCAGGCCGGCGGCCTGCGCCGGAGCCTGTGCGGGTGCGGACATGGAATAGACGCCGGGGGACGGCCGCAGATTCTAATCCAGAGGACGGGCCGCCCCCGTGCCAGCGGTGGCGCTTCAGCTTTGCGGCGGTGCGCGCCGCGGCCGCCTGAAGGGCCGGCAACGGACGCCTGCGTCCGCTTCACCGCATGGCTCGGGCCGGCGCAGAATCGGGCACGGCCCCACCGAGGAACGTGCCATGCGAACCCGTTACCTGCTGCCATTGCTGGCCGCGCTGGTCTTGGCGCCGACGCTGGCCGGCGCGCGCAGCGTGGTCACCGACCCGGCCCTGCCTCGCGCCCTGCCCGCCGACGGGCCGGTGAGCGTCGAGTGGACCGACCCGGCCCAGTTCTCCGACATCCGCTTCAGCAATAACCGCTGGGAAGCACAGCAGGGCAGCTGGGTGGCCGAACTGGCCCGCCACCTCCAGCAACAGGCGGCGCGGCGCCTGCCCGCCGGGCAGCAGATGGAGGTGACCATCACCGACATCCAGCGCGCCGGCCGCTACGAGCCCTGGATGGGCATCAACTACGGCCACGTGCGGGTGATGCGCGACATCTATCCGCCGCGGATGACGCTCAACGTGCGCATCACCGGCGCCGACGGCCAGGTCCTGGCCGAGGGCGAGCGCAAGCTGTCGGACATGAGCTACCTGCAGAATGCCACGCCGGTCGATACCGACAACCTGCGCTTCGAGAAGCGCATGATCGACGACTGGCTGCGGCGCGAACTGCCGGCGCCGCAGGCCTGACCGCCGCGGCCCGCCGGCCTCAGAACTCCCGCGCCAGCGCCCGCTCGATCTGCTCGCGCGGGGCGTTGGTGTAGTTCTTGGGAAGCTCGGCCAGCAGCCGGCTGCGCGCGCCCTCGTGCAGGTGCGGCCGGATCTGGCCCAGCGTCTGCGGATCGGCGGCCAGCACCAGGTGCGCGTAGCGGCCCTCCAGTGCGTCCTGGTTGAGCCGGTGCGCCAGCTGCCGGGCAAAGGAGGCCTCGTCGATCTCGCGCGCCGGCACGTCCGCCGGCAGCACCGATGGCATCACGCCTTCGGCCGGGTCGAGGACCAGGGCCTCCTCCTGGTGCAGCTTCACCGCGCCGTTCTCGCCGCCGAGGTTGCGGAACAGCCGGGCCGACGCACCGTCGGCCACCAGCACCCAGGTTTCGCGTGGGATCCTGCGCATGGCATCTCCTGCATCCAAGTGAGCGTTGAACCTAGGCGGCCGGGTGTTAGGGCCGCGCGCAGGGATCGTCACGATTCCGTAGACGGGCGGCGCACCCCCGGCCCGGAAGGGGCGCGGGCTTGCAGTGGCCGGCCGTTGCCTCCATCTGTGACCTCATGCCGGCCACGGTCGTGCATCATCCCCGCTGCAACCCAGGAGACGCCATGAGCCGCTTCGACCTCAGCCCGCCCACCCCGCAGCAGCGCGATGCGCTGGTCGCCGGACTCTCCGCCGAGGAAGCGCGCGTGCTGCTCCAGCACGGGACCGAGGCCCCGTTCTGCGGGGTGTTCCTCGACAACAAGCGCGAAGGCACCTACTGCTGCCGGCTGTGCGGACTGCCGCTGTTCCGCTCCAGCACCAAGTTCGATTCGGGGACCGGCTGGCCCAGCTTCTTCGCCCCGTACGACGAGGCCCACCTGGGCCGCATCCGCGATACCAGCCACGGCATGGTCCGCACCGAGATCGTCTGCGCGCGCTGCGGCAGCCACCTGGGCCACGTGTTTCCCGACGGTCCGCCACCGACCGGCGAGCGCCATTGCCTGAACTCGGTATCCCTGGCCTTCGTCGACGCCGCCGACCCGCTCCCCGATCCCCTGCGCCGCGGCGGTGCCGAAGCCGGGCCTGCCTGAACGCAGTGCCGCCTGCACGCGGTTACCATGCACCCTCCGTGTCTGTCCCAGGTGCGTCGCGCATGAAATACCTGCTGCTGGTCTACATCGATCCGGAACTGCTCGACCAGGCCACCGCCGAGCAATACGACGGCGAGATGCGCCACTGCATCCGCCATGCCGACACGCTCGCATCGCAGGGCACCCTGTTGGGCTTCAACAAGCTCGAATCGCCGGCGCAGGCGCGCACCGTGCGCATCCGCGAGGGCCGCTCCACCGTGTTCGACGGGCCGTTCGCCGAGACCAAGGAAGTGCTGGCCGGCTACAACCTGGTCGAGGCCGACTCGCTGGAGCAGGCGGTCGAGCTGGCCAGCCGGTTCCCCTGGGCACGCTACGGCAGCATGGAAGTGCGGCCGGTGGCGGACATGGAAGCCGAACGCGAACGCGTCGGCGCCTGATCCGCGCCGCACCGCTCCCTCCACCCGGCCCCTCCGCAACGCAGCCCACGGGCGTGCCGGTTTCACGCATCCTGCGCGCGGCGGCCTGCTAGCGTGCGCGCTGGTCCGAAACCCCGACGGAGGTGGCCCATGCGCGTGCTGGTCCTGCTGTTCGCCCTGGCGATGCCGGTGGTGTCCTGGTGGTCGCAGTCCGGCGCGTTCGGCCCGGACAACGGCACGGTTTCCGACCGCTATCCCACGCTGCTGGTCGCGGCCGGGTATGCCTTCTCGATCTGGGGCCTGATCTTCCTGCTCGACGTGGTGTACGCGGCATGGCAGGCGACCGGACGGCGTCGCGACGACGCCCTGCTCGGCCGGATCGCCCCGGCCGCTGCCGCCGGTTTCGCCCTGACCGCGGTATGGATGCCGCTGTTCTCGCAGGGGCTGTTCTGGTTGTGCCTGCTGGTGATCTTCGGCGCCCTGGGCTGCCTGGCCTGGGCCGCCCTGCAGCTGTCGCGCGCCGAGCACGGCCGCACCTGGGCCTGGTTGCCACTGTCGCTGCACGCCGGCTGGCTCTCGCTGGCGGCGTTCCTCAACCTGGCGCAGTCGGCGCTGGCCTTCGGATGGACCCAGCAGGATGCGCAGCTGGTGCCGAGCCTGCTGCTGTTCGCGGCCGCGGCCGCGCTGCTGCTGGAGCTCAACCGGCGCATGCGCGGCAACTTCGCCTACGCCGCCGCCGCGCTCTGGGGCCTGGTCGCCGTGGTGGTCGAGCAGTCGCGCTCCGCCCTGCCCGGCGCCGGCATCGCCACCTGGGTGGCCGCGGCGATCGCGGCGCTGCTGGCGGCGCAGACCTTGTGGCTGCGCGCCCGGCGCCGGGCCTGACACCCTCGCCGCGGCAGCCTCAGCCGCAACCGGACGCGTCGTCCTCGCCCACGCACAGCCGGAACGCCGCGGGCAGGCCTTCGACCTGGCGGCGTTTGCCCACGGTCAGCGCGAACGCGTCCAGCGTCTTCCGCGTGCACGCGCCTGCCTCGTTCGCGGCACCGGCCGCGCCTTCGCAGCGCTCCTCGTAGATGCGGTAGTGGCAACCGCCGCTGCGGCTGGCGAAGCACTCGAAGGTGGCGACGCCGTCCACCGTCGTGGTCTTGCTGAAGAGGGTCTCGGTGCCCTGGTCGACTACGCGGGTGATGCTGGTGGTGCTCGGGCGCGTATCGCAGCCGAACAGCGAGAGCAGGCAGGACAGCAGGGTGGTCAGCAGTCGCATTTCACACCTCGGGAAACGGGAGGGCCGGCCCCCGCCGGGGAGCGGGACAGGCCGGCGATGGCGGATACGGCGGTCCGGCTCACATGCCCTTGAACAGCGCCATGAACGGCACGCTGACCGGCAACGTTTCGCTGCGCCCCTTCAGCCGCAACGTGCCCTTGCCGCTGTCGTCGCGGACCACCGACGCCACGGCCTTGAGGTTGACGATGGTCGAGCGGTGGACCTGGCGGAACTGCCGCGGGTCCAGCGCCTCGAGCAGTTCCTTCAGCGGCGTGCGCAACAGGGCCTCGCCCTCGGCGGTCACGACCACCGTGTACTTGCTGTCGGCGCGGAAGTAGGCGACCTCGTCGAGCATGATCAGCTTGGTTTCGCGGCCGCTGTTGGCGGTGATCCAGGCCAGCGGCGGCGCGGCTTCCGGCTCGGCCGGCCGCTTGGCGAGGTGCTGCAGCAGCGCCTCGAGCGTGGCCGGGTCCGGCCGTCCGGCGGCCACCCGCGCCTGCAGTCGCTGCACCGTCGCCTGCAGGCGGTCGCGCGCCACCGGCTTGAGCAGGTAGTCGACCGCGCCTTGCTCGAAGGCGTCGATCGCATACTGATCGTAGGCGGTGACGAACACGACCTGGGTGCGCGGGCTCACCTCCGACAGCGCGGCGGCGACCTCGATCCCGGTCAGGCCCGGCATGCGGATGTCGAGGAAGGCCACGTCAGGCTTGTGCTCGGCGATGGCTTCCAGCGCGCTGGCGCCATCCTCGCATTCGGCCACGATCCGCAGGCCCGGCCACACCTCGCCCAGCTGCAGCAGCAGCGAGGTGCGCAGCAGCTCCTCGTCCTCGGCGACGACACACTCAAACATCGCGACGCTCCTCGGTGCCGGTGCCGGTGCCGGTGTCGGCGGGCAGCGGCAGGGTCAGGGTGGCGGCCACGCCACTGGGGAAGTTGGACACGATCGAGAACGAGGCGCGCTCGTCGTAGGTCAGGCGCAGGCGTTCGCGCAGGTTCTTCAGGCCGATGCCGGTGCCCGCGGTCGCGCTGCCGAAGCCTTGGCCATCGTCGGCCACGGTCACGGTGGCGTGGTCCTCGAAGCGGCGCGCCAGGATCCAGACGGTGCCGCCGCCGGGCTTGGGCTCGAGCCCGTGCTTGATCGCGTTCTCCACCAGCGTCTGCAGCATCATCGACGGCAGCTGCAGGGCCTTGAGCGATTCGGGCACCTCGACCTTCAGTTCCAGCCGCGCGCCCATCCGGATCTTGAGGATCTCCAGGTAGGCGCGGGTGCGCTCCAGTTCCTCGCCCAGGGTGGACAGGGTGTCGTGCTCGCGCGGCAGCGAACGGCGCAGGTACTGGATCAGGTGGCCGAGCATCTCGTCGGCGCGCGGCGGGTCGGTGCGCGCCAGCACCTGGGCGTTGGCCAGGGTGTTGTAGAGGAAGTGCGGCTCGACCTGTGCCTGCAGCAGGTTCAGCCGGGCCACGGTCAGCGCGTTGTCGGTGGCGCTGCGCTCGGCCTGCGCCTGTTCGTCGCGGCGCTGCTCGGCGACGCGGCGGGTGACCGAGCGCTGCAGCGCCTCGGCGTTCTCGTAGCTGGTGCCCTCGTCCAGGGCGAACAGGTCGACCCAGTGCGGCGCGTCGGGCTCGCACAGCAGGGTGGCGCTGCTGGTGCCCTCGCCCGGCACCACCGTGGCCAGGACGCGGTCGCGGGTGATGGCGAAGCGCGCCAGCACGTTCCATTTCGAGGGCTGGTTGCCGCCGAACGGATCGCTGCGGCGCACCTTCGCCCGTACCTGCAGGCTGCCGCGCGAGGCCTCGATGTCCTCCACCCGCGGCAGCTCGCGCACCGCCGCCTCGACCAGGTCGAAGGCCGCGCCGGCGTCCAGCGGCAGTTCGATCCGCCGTTGCTGGTGGTTGCTCAGCACCGCCGCATCCAGGCGGCCGGCGGCCAGGCGTACCCGGCGCAGGTGAGTGACCGCGCCCAGCACCGCCAGGGCCATCGAACCCCAGGCCAGCAGCCAGAAGATCGCGCCGACATCGCCGAACAGCCCGCCCCAGACGAAACCGGCCAGCAGGATCGCCACGGCCCAGGCGAAGAGGATGCGCAGGATCAGGAACAGGCTGGCGGACACGTGGCACCGGGAAGCGTTTCAGGTGCCGCGGAGCATAGCCGCCGCCCGCGCCGGCGGAAGCCCGCATGCGACGAAGCCGGGAATCGGACGACGAAACCCCGCCAGGGACCGCTCCGGTTCCGGCCCTCCCGGGCGGGTAGGTCGGGATCGCGCGGCTAGGCGCTGTCGGTGCTCTCGGTGTTGCCGGCCGCGCCGGCCACGTCGTCCAGGCGCGACCAGGCGCGCTCGAACACGGTGCGCGCCTCCTCCTCGGTCAGCAGGCTGGCGCTGACGTCCTCGCGCTGCAGGTACAGGCGCGCCGCTTCCGCCCGCGGCGCGCGCGGATGGTTGAGGAACACGTCGTAGGCCGCGCACACCACCGGCCAGTAGCGGGCGAAGCTGCGCATCGCGCGTGCCCGCGGCAGCGCGTGGTAGCGCTGGCGCCAGTGTTCGCGCTCGCGGTCGAGGTCGATCATGACCACCTTCCGTGGTGGTGGTTGCGCGTTGTCCATGGTTGCTGCCCGCTGTGACCGGCGTCGCCGGCATTGGCCACCCTGCGGCGCGAGCATTCCATCGCCGACGTCGGGAGCGGGTGAAAGCAGGCGCGCGCCTCTGAAGCGTTCAGTCCTCGCGCGTGATCAGGGTGATCTCGCCGCTGGTTTCCAGCACGGCGATCTCGATCCGGCGATCGTCGTCGCACTGGGCCTTGCGCTTGGCCGACTCGAAATCGGCGCGGCTCACGTTCTGGCGGCGCAGCGCCTCCCAGAACACTTCGCCCTTGCGCGCCAGCACCACCGGCTCGCCCTCCACCATCCGGTCGGCGGCCTGGCTGCGCGCGGTGACGAAACCCACGCCCCAGTTCAGCCCCAGCAGGGTCGCCGCCAGGATCAGTCCACCGACGAGCGAGGTGTCTTCGCCGATCAGCGAGTTCTGCACCGCGGTGCCGAGCAGGACCACCAGCAGCAGGTCGAACGGGGTGAACTGCCCGACCGTGCGCTTGCCGGTCAGCCGCACCAGCACCAGGACCACGACATAGACCGCCACCGCGCGCAGGACGAACTCCCACCACGGCATCGCCAGCTCGAACAGGCTTTCCAGCATCGGAGCACTCCGCCGTCGCGCCACCGCGACCGTGCGCCATTGGTGTCCGCGCTGCGTAAAACGGCGGTGAATTCACCCGCGGGGGTACGCCGCTGCGGCCGTGGAGGGAGGCGGACCCAACGGGCGTCCCCGTAGAGCGGGGCTTGCACCGCTACATGCGCGGCGGCACGGCCTTGGAGTGGCGGGGCAAGCCCCGCTCTACGCAACACCGCACGGCCTTGGAGCAGCGGGGCAAGCCCCGCTCTACGAAACACGGCACGGCCCGGGAGCAGCGGGGCAAGGCCCGCTCTACGCGGCCAGGGCCATGCCGGCGGCGTGGCCCGAGGCCCAGGCCCACTGGAAGTTGTAACCGCCCAGCCAGCCGGTCACGTCCAGCACTTCGCCGACGAAGTACAGGCCGGGCACTTGGCGCGACTGCATCGTGCTGGACGAGACGCCATCGGTGTCCACGCCGCCCAGGGTGACCTCGGCGGTGCGGTAGCCTTCGGTACCGCTGGCGACCAGGGGCCAGTCGGCCAGCACCGCGGCGACCTCGCGCAGTTGCGGCGGATCGAACTGGCGCATCGGCCGGTTCGGCAACCAGAACTCGCACAGGCGCTGGGCGAATCGCCGCGGCAACGCATCGGCCAGCACCGTCTTCAGCTCCGCATCCGGGCGCTGCTTCTGCTGCACCCGCAGCCACTCGTGCGCGTCGCGCCCCGGCAGCAGGTCCAGCCGCAGTTCGTCGCCGGGCTGCCAGTAGGACGAGATCTGCAGGATCGCCGGCCCGCTGACGCCACGGTGGGTGAACAACAGCGCCTCGGCGAAGGACTGCCCGTTGCAGCGCGCCTGCACCGGCAGCGCCACCCCGGACAGGTCGGCCAGGCGCTCCTGGTGCTTGCCGCTGAGGGTCAGCGGCACCAGGCCTGCGCGCGTGGGCAGCACCGCATGGCCGAAGCGGCGCGCCAGTTCGTAGCCGAAGCCGGTCGCGCCCAGGCTGGGAATCGACAGGCCCCCGCTGGCCACGACCAGCGCCGGCGCGGCGAACGCGCCCTGCGCGGTGCGCAGCCGGAAGCCGCCGCCATCGGCTTGCTCGACCGACTCGATCGCGCAGTGGGTGCGGATCTCCACTCCGGCCGCGGCGCATTCGTCCAGCAGCATCTTCACCACCAGCTTGGACGACACGTCGCAGAACAGCTGGCCCAGGGTCTTCTCGTGCCAGGCGATGCGGTGCCGGTCGACCAGGTCGATGAAGTGCCAGGGCGTGTAGCGCGCCAGCGCCGACTTGCAGAAATGCGGGTTCGCCGACAGGTAGTTGGCCGGCGTGGTCCCGGTGTTGGTGAAGTTGCAGCGCCCGCCGCCGGACATCAGGATCTTCTTGCCGACCTTGTTGGCGTGCTCGACCACCAGCACGCGCAGGCCGCGGCCGCCGGCGGTGAGCGCGGCCATCAGGCCGGCGGCGCCGGCACCGACGACGATCGCGTCGCAGTGCTGCAAGGTCAGGCCGCCGCGGTACCGGTGCGCAGGACCGGGCGCACGACCAGCTCCCTGCCCTCGGCATCGAGCAGGCTGACCTCGCCGTCCTGGACCATCACCGTCCAGCGCAGCCCGCGCGAGTAGAGGGCGGCCAGCGCCTGGACCTGGTCGTCCGGCAGGTCGAGCACCACCAGGTTGTCGTGGCGGGCCAGCGTGCGCGCGCTCTTCTCCCACCACAGGTCGGCGGCGCGGCCGCCGTAGTTGAGCACCACCACCTCGCGCGCACGGCCGCAGGCCTTGCGCACCCGCGACTCGTCCGGCTGGCCCAGCTCGATCCAGCGTTCGACCTCGCCGGTGTAGTCGCGCTGCCACAGGTCCGGGTCTTCGTCGGTGCTCAGGCCGCGGCCGAACTCCAGGCGCTCGTCGGCGTACAGGGCGAACGCCAGCAGGCGCACGACCAGGCGCTCGTCGGTCTCGGACGGATGCTGGGCCAGGGTCAGCGGGTGGGTCGCGTAGTAATGGCGATCCATGTCGCTGATCTGCAGTTCGGCACGCACGACGGTGGCTTTCAGTGCCATGGACAGTCCTGGGGTGGCCAGCTCCGGTCGGAGGCGGCGCGGTGGCGGAGGGAAAGTTGCATGATACCGCCCCCCGCCCGTCGCTCCCGGCTTCAAGGGCCACGCACGGGCATGCCTGCGCCGCGCCGGGCAGGTATGCTTGCGGCCCCGCCGGCGGTGCCGGCACGCCGTGCGGCATTGCGAATGAGCGACACCCCTCCCGATCGACTGGCCCTGGATCCGCGCAGCCCGTTCCACGACGCGGCGATCATCGAGCGCGGCGTGGGCATCCGCTTCAACGGCCAGGAACGCGACAACGTCGAGGAGTACTCGGTCAGCGAGGGCTGGATCCGGGTCCAGGTCGGCCGCTCGCGCGACCGGCGCGGCAATCCGATGACGATCAAGGTCAAGGGCACGGTCGAACCGTACTTCATCGAACCGGCCTGACCGGTCCGCACCCGCTCCTCAGCCGGCGCAGGCGGCGGCCATGCGGTCGTCGGCATGCCATAGCGCGCGGCGGGCCAGGTCGTAGGCGCTGTTGGCCGCATTGGGCAGCATGTGCTCGGCGCGCACCGGATCGGCGCCGGCCGCCTTGGCGGCCTCGACCTTCTGCAGTTCGTCCAGGTGCAGCAGCAGCGGCTGCATGAGTTTTTCCAGGCGCCCTCGATCGCAACGCCCGTACGCGGCCTCGAGCGCGGCCACCTGTTCGCGGATGCGGCGGCTCGCCGTGCCATCCAAGCCGGGCGCGGGCTGGTAGCTGATCGGCGCGGCCTTGTACGCGTCGCCGGTGGCCTCGCTGCCCAGGTCGGTGTCGCGCTCGTGCCGGGCCGGATTGAAGCGTACGTCGGGCGACGGGCGCGCGGTGGCGTGCTTGATGTCCTTGCCGAACAGGAACTCGGCGATCTTGCGCTGCGCCCGCAGGATCTGCTGCTGGACCACGTCGGCCGCATCGCCGTCGCTGATCCAGTCCTTGGCGAATCGCGTCGAACGCACTTCCACCGGGTTGCGTGGTTGCAGCAGGCGCGTGGCGGCGTCCTCGGCCGCTGGCGTCGCCATCCCATCGGCGGCGCTCCAGCGGTCGTCCGCCGGCAGGCGCACGCGACCGTCGGCGTCGTACAGCGGCGCGCCGGCCGCCGGCCGCGTCGCTGCCGGCCGCGCGCGGTCCGGCGTACCGGGGCTTGCCGCGGCTTCGGGCCCGCGTGGCGGGGGCGAGGCGCCGATGTCGCGCACGGCGGGCACCGGCGGCGAAGCCTCGGGCGGCAAGGCAGACCCTGCCGCGGGTGGGCGCGCGACGAACACCAATTGCACCCGGGACGGATCGGTGGGCGCGGCACGCAGCGCACGCGGTGGTCCGAGCAGGAGCTTCGCCGCCAGCACCAGCAACGCGAGCGTGGCCGCGGCTGCCACCAGGCGCGGCAGGAGGTCGTCATCCCGGCGTGAGGTCCACGGGTCGTGCACGGGGGAATGGCGTCTCCGCTTGTCGTAGGCCCCGATGACCGCGGGTGGGCCGCGCGAGTTCCCCGGCGCCCATGACATCGTGCACGCCGTTCATGCACGGGATATGCCAGCATCCCGTCTGCTTCCGCCTTCCGCAGCGTCCATGCCCGATACCGCCACCACCTCGTTAGACGGCATCGAGTTCCTTCGCGGCGGAGGCCTGGTAGCCGGGCGGATCGCCCGCCACGACTGGTCGGCGCATCCGCTGGGCCCGCCGGCCCGGTGGCCGCCCGAGTTGAAGACGGTGCTGTCGATCATGCTCGGCTCGCGCTTCGCCATGTGCGTGGGCTGGGGCCCGGACCTGCTGCTCTTCTACAACGATCCGTACATGCAGGTGCTTGCCGCCAAGGAGCCGTCCGCGCTCGGCGAACCGATCCGCGAAGTATGGTCCGAACTGTGGGAGGACATCCGCCCGCTGGCGGAGACCGCCATGGCCGGCACCGCCACCTGGGTGGAAGACATGCACCTGCGCATGCAGCGGCATGGCTTTGCCGAGGACACCTGGTGGACCTTCACCTATACCCCGGTGCGCGATCCGGACGGGCGGGTGGTGGCGATGCTCAACGTCACCCACGAGACCACCCGCCGGGTACTGACCGAACAGCGGCTGGCCGACGAGAACAACCGCCTCGCGCGCATGTTCGAGCTGTCGCCGGCGTTCATGGCGCTGCTGCGTGGGCCCGGGCACCGCTTCGAGTTCGCCAATTCCAGCTACCTGCGCGTGGTCGGCGACCGGAACGTGATCGGCAAGGCGGTCGCCGAGGCCCTGCCGGACGCGACCGCCCAGGGCTGGGTGGACGTGCTCGACCGGGTCTACGCCTCCGGCGTGCCGTTCGTGGCCCAGGGCGCGGTGTTCCGCGAGCAGGCCGAGCCGGACGGACCGGTGACCGAGCGGCAGCTGGATTTCGTCTACCAGCCCATGCGCGCGCCCGACGGCAGCATCGACGGCATCTTCGTCACCGGCATGGACGTGAGCGCGCGCGCGCTCAGCGAAGCCCGGCTGCAGGCGCTCAACCAGGACCTTGAGCGCCAGGTCGCCGAACATGCGCAGGAGCGCTCGCTGACCTGGCAGGTCACGCCGGACATGCTCGGCGTGCTCAATGGCGACGGCGTACTGGAGAAGACCAACCCGGCCTGGGAACGCACGCTCGGCTGGACCAGCGCCGAGCTGGCCCGGCACCCGGTGCGCGATCTGGTCCACCCCGAGGACATGCCGGCGGCGATGGAGGCGCGGGCCCGGCTGCACGCCGGCGAGCCGATGCTCGGCTTCGAGTGCCGGCTGCGCACGCGCGACGGCGACTACCGCACGCTGTCGTGGGTGGCCTCGCCGGAGGGCGGCAAGTTCTACTGCAGCGCACGCGACGTGACCGAGCTCAACGCGGACGCGCGCGCGCTGGCCGATTCGCAGGCGCTGCTGCGCAGCCTGTTCGAGACCAGCCACCAGCTGCAGGGCCGCTGCGCGCTGGACGGCACCCTCGAGGACGCCAACCGGACTGCGCTGGACGCGATCGGGCGCGGGCTCGAGGAAGTGGTCGGCCTGCCGATGTGGGAGACGCCCTGGTTCGCCAGCTCGCCCGGCATGGGCGAGCGCATGCGCCAGGCGTTCGCGCGCGCGCGCGCCGGCGAGGTGGTGCGCGAGGAGATCACCCTGAGCCTGCCGGCCGGCCAGCGCACCTTCGACCTGTCGCTGCGGCCGCTGTACGACGCCTCGGGCAGGATCAGCGCGGTGGTGCCGGAGGCGCTGGACATCACCGAGCGCCGCGCTACCGAGGAGGCGCTGCGCCAGTCGCAGAAGCTCGAGGCGATGGGCCAGCTCACCGGTGGCGTGGCCCACGACTTCAACAACCTGCTCACCCCGATCATGGCGGCGCTGGAGCTGGCCGACGACCCCGACGCGCGCCCCGAGCGGCGCGCGCGCACCCTGGCGGTGGCGCGGCAGTCGGCCGAGCGCGCGGCCATGCTGGTGCAGCGCCTGCTGGCCTTCGCCCGGCGGCAGCCGCTGCAGGCGGTGGCGGTGGACATCGGCCTGCTGGTCGACGGCATCGCCGAGCTGCTGCGCAGCAGCTTCGATCCGCGCATCCGCATCGTCGTGGAACGCGGGTCGGCGCCGCTGCGCGCCCATGCCGACGGCAACCAGCTGGAGATGGCGCTGCTCAACCTCGGGGTGAACGCGCGCGACGCGATGCCCGACGGCGGCACGCTCACGCTGTCGGCACGCGGGCAGGCGCTAGAGTCTGGCCGCGACGCTGCGTTGCCGGCCGGGGACTATGTGGTGATCGCCGTGGCCGATACCGGCCGGGGCATGGACGAGGCCACCCGAAGGCGGGCGGTCGAGCCCTTCTTCACCACCAAGGGCCTGGGCAAGGGCACCGGCCTCGGGCTGTCGATGGTCCATGGCCTGGCGTCGCAGCTGGGCGGCGAACTGCGGATCGACAGCCTGCCCGGTCGCGGCACGACGATGGAGCTGTGGCTTCCGGCCACGGCGGCATGATTCCCTCCACCAAGACGACGAACGACAGGAAATTCCCGATGGCGACGAGCGAACCGCACAAGGCGGTGGCCCTGGTGGTGGACGACGAGGCGGGGGTGCGGATGTGCACGGCCGACGTCCTGCTCGACATGGGCTACGAGGTGGTGGAGGCCGATTCGGCCGAGGACGCCCTGCGCGAACTGGAACGCGGGCTGGTGCCGTCGCTGCTGATCACCGACCACCTGATGCCGGGCATGTCCGGTTCGGACCTGGCGCGGGAGGTGCGCGGCCGCCATCCGCAGGCGGCGGTGATCGTCGTATCCGGCTACACCGACGTGCAGCTGGAACCGGGCCTGGTGCTGCTCGGCAAGCCGTTCCGGCTGAAGGAGCTGCGCGACTGCGTGGAAGCGGCGACCGCGCGCGGCTGAGCCCATCCGGCGGCCGGACGATGGCGTAAGGCGTTCTCGTCGCCCGCCCGTAGAGCGGGGCTTGCCCCGCTGTCGTGGCCTCGTGGGCAGGAAGAGCAGCGGGGCAAGCCCCGCTCTACGCCGTGGCCTCGCGGAAAGACGAGCAGCGGGGCGAGCCCCGCTCTACGAGGCGCGACGGATTATTCGCCGGTCAGGTCGACCACGTCGAACGGGGTGACCGGATCGACGTCGGCGTCGTAGTCCACGTCGTCGCGCTCGAAGCCGAACAGCTTCAGGAAGTCGTGCTTGTAGGTCGCGTAGTCGGTGACCTCGAACAGGTTCTCCGTCGTCACCGTCGGCCACAGGTCGCGGCAGGCCTGCTGCACGTCGTCGCGCAGCTCGCGGTCGTCCAGGCGCAGGCGGTTGGAGTCGTCGGTCGGCGGCGGGTCGGTCGCGTACAGGTGCTCGCGGAAGGTGCGCTCGAGCTGCTCGATCGTGCCTTCGTGCAGGCCCTTGGCCTTCATGATCCGGTAGACGATGGCGATGTACAGCGGCATCACCGGGATGGCGGCGCTGGCCTGGGTCACCACCGACTTGAGCACGGCGACATTGCCCTGGCCACCGCCGGGCTTGAGCGCGGCGTCGATCGCATGCGCGGCGCGGTCCAGGTCTTCCTTGGCCTTGCCAAGCGCGCCGTGCCAGTAGATCGGCCAGGTGATCTCGGTGCCGATGTAGCTGAAGGCCACGGTCTTGGCGTCCGGCGCCAGCACGCCGGCCCTGGAGAGCGCGTCGATCCACAGCTCCCAGTCCTCGCCGCCCATCACCCGGATGGTGTCGGCGATCTCCTGCTCGCTGGCCGGCTCGACCGTGGCATGGATGACCTGGTCGCGGTTGGTGTCCACCGCGGTGGCCTCGTACGGCTGGCCGATCGGCTTGAGCGCCGAACGCTTGAGCTCGCCGGTGTCGGGCAGGCGGCGCACCGGCGAGGCCAGCGAGTAGACCACCAGGTCGATCGGCCCGCCCATCTCGCGGGCCAGCTCGATCGCCTTCTCCCGCACTTCGTCGGAGAACGCGTCGCCGTTGATCGAGCGGCTCCACAACCCGGCCTGCTTGGCCAGCTTGTCGAACGCGGCCGAGTTGTACCAGCCGGCGTTGCCGGTCTTCTTCTCGGTGCCGGGCTTCTCGAAGAACACGCCCAGGGTAGCGGCGCCGTAGCCGAACGCAGCGGTGATGCGCGCGGCCAGCCCGTAGCCGGTCGAGGAACCGATCACCAGCACCCGCTTGGGGCCGTCGTGGCGGATGCCCTTCGACTGCACGTACAGGACCTGGTCCAGCACGTTCTTCTCGCAGCCCACGGGATGGGCGGTGGTGCAGATGAAGCCTCGGACCTTGGGATGGATGACCACGCGGACTCTCTCGGATGCGGAGGGGAGCGCGGGCGCGGGGGGCGCCAGCGGAGAGGCACAGTCTAATTCCACCGGCCGAAAAACGACCCTTCTGCGGCGTATGGCGGGAATGCGCCGGCGACCCCGTCGCGGCCGAACGCGTAGAGCGGGGCTCTACCCCGCTGCCCTGGCGTGGCGACGGGCGGAGCGGCCAGCCGCGGATCGCATACCCGCCCTACGGGAATGACTCGGCGTCCGGGCGTGTGGGCACCGCCTGCGACTACAGCTTCAGGTCGCGGGCGCTTTTCCACGGACGCATGTCCGGTCTCCCCGGCTCCTACACGGCGGGGCAGGTCCGCTGGCGGCGCGACAGGCTGCGCGCGGCCCAGGCATAGATCGCCAGGCCCGCCACCGCCGTGGCGGCGCCGACGTAGCCGGTGGAGGTCCAGCCGAATCCGGCGGTGATCGCCATGCCGCCAAGCCAGGGACCCAGCGCGTTGGCGGTGTTGAACGCGGCGTGGTGCGAGGCCGCGGCCAGGGTCTGCGCGCCATCGGCCACGTCCATCAGGTGCGACTGCAGGATCGGCCCGAGCGCGCCCATCATGCCGATGCACACCGTGGCCAGCAGCAGGCTCCACGGCCAGTGCGCGGCCAGCGGGAACAGCAGCAGCATCGCCACCGCCCAGCCCAGCACCACCGGCACCGCGCGGAACTGCAGCCGGTCGAACAGCCAGCCGCCGAGGATGTTGCCGATGACCCCGCCCAGGCCGAAGCCGGCCACGCCCAGCGGAATCCAGGCCGGAGCCACGCCGGTGACCTGGACCATGGTCGGCGCCAGGTAGCTGAAGACCGAGAACATGCCGGCAAAACCGATCGCGCCGATCAGCAGCGCGTGCCATACCGGCAACCGGTTGAAGGCGCGCAGCTCGTCCAGCGGGCGTTCGCGCGCGCCTGTGTCCACCGCATGCGGCAGGGCCAAGGCGATCAGCGAGACGGTCACCAGCGAGACCAGCGACACCGCCGCGAAGGTCCAGCGCCAGCTGGCCAGCTGCCCCATCCAGGTCGCCAGCGGCGTGCCGACCAGGATCGCCAGGGTCAGGCCGAGCATCACCAGGCTCACCGCGCGGCCGCGCGCCTCCGGGCGGCTGATCGATACCGCCGTCAGCGCGGCCACGCCGAAGTAGGCGCCATGCGGCAGGCCGGCGATGAAGCGGAACAGCAGCAGGCTGCCGTAATCCGGCCCCAGCGCGCTGGCCAGGTTGCCCAGCGCGTAGAAGCCCATCAGCGCCAGCAACAGGGTCTTGCGCTTCATCGCCCCGCCCAGCACCGCCAGCAGCGGCGCGCCGACCACCACGCCCAGCGCATAGGCGCTGATCAGGTGGCCGACCTGCGGCTCGCTCACGCCCAGCTCGGCGGCCATGTTCGGCATCAGGCCCATGCCGGCGAATTCGCTGGTGCCGATGGCGAAGCCGCCCAGGGTCAGGGCGGCGAGGATCAGCGTGTAGCGGCCACGGCTGATCGGCAACGGCGGCGCGGCCGCGGGCGCGGCAGGGAGGGAAACGGACATGGCCGCCATTATGCTGCGATGCAGCAAGCTCGCCTAGGCCGGCGGGCAGCACGCTGGCGTCCTGTTCATGCAACGACGGGGACCGCCACGCGGGGCTTGGCGCGCTTCCCCGCGGGTGTTCACGACCTTGCGGGCATCGCGGCATCGCCTGAACCGCATCGGCCATCCGTTGCTGCCGGCACCCGCGTCCCAGACCGGTGTGTCGATCGCCTGGCGGCCCGGGCGTCGTGCATGTAGAGGCCAGCGACAAGCAGGGCCGACCTGGACTGCACGGGAGCGCCGGATGGGCAGGGTGATCGTCGAACAGATCGTCAGCATCGATGGCTACGTCGAGGATGCGCAGGGTGGCATCGGCTTCTTCTTCGATGCGCAGGAGCTCGAGGCGACCGACCAGGAGCAGCTGCGGATGCTGCGCTCGGTCGGCGCCATCGTCTTCGGCGCGCGTACCTACCGCATGTTCGCCGACTACTGGCCGCAGGCCGACCCGGTGGCCGAACCGGTGGCGGTGCCGATCCGCGAACTGCCCAAGTTCGTGGTCTCCTCCACCCTGGCCGCTGCGCCCTGGGATGCGGACCAGTCGGCCACCGTGCTCGGGGGCGACGGCGTGGCCGCGGTGCGCGGGCTGCGCGAACGCATCGACGGCGACCTCGTCATATGGGGCAGCCTCACCCTGGTCGATGCGCTGCTGGGTGCCGGCGAAGTGGACATCCTGCGCCTGCGCGTCGTGCCGGTGCTGCTGGGCGGGGGGCGTCCGCTCGCACCGCCGGGCACGGCCCCCCGGCGCTGGCGGCTGGCGCGCGTGGAGAGTTTCGGCGGCGGCGTGGCGGTGCTGGAGTACCACGCCTTGGCATGAACGCCGGGCTGGCGGCGCCAGGGCACGGCTGCCCTGCGTGCACCAGATCGCGCCGCGGCTCCCTATTCGTACAACCGCTGGCAGCGCTCGCAGAAGAACGCCCGCCGCCTGGCCAGCCCCAGGTGCTTGCGGTAGGCCAGGCGCTGGCCGTCGCGCGGACAGACCGTGCGGGTATGCACCTGGTAGTGCTTGCGCAGGACATGGGCCTTCTTCCAGCGCAGGAAGTCGAAACTGTACTCGCGCGCCTGGGCCACCAGTTCGCCCAGCTTGCGCGCCGACAGGGCGCCGACGCGGCTTTCCGGGTGCACGCGGATCCGGTGCAGGACCTCGTTCTTGATGATGTTGCCGACGCCGGAGAACACCTGCTGGTCCAGCAGCGCGTCGGCGGCCAGCGCCTGCGGCCGCGCACGCAGCTTGCGCCGCGCCCGGGCCGGATCCCAGGCGTCGTTCATCACGTCGGCGCTCCAGTCGTAGACCTCGTCCAGCGGCTGCTCGATGAATTTCACCGAGCAGGCATAGAAGTTCATCTCGCCGCCGCCGTCGAAATCCAGCGCCAGGCGCGGCGCGGCCTCCTTGCGTTCGTCGATGCGGTAGCTGCCGAACAGCATGAAGTGGATGCGCACGCTGAAGCCATCGAACTCCAGCAGGAAATGCTTGCCCCAGCTGCGCAGCGCGCGCAGCCGGCAGCCGGCCATCCGCTGGATCGGCTCGCGGCTGTTGCCGCGCACGTGGGCGACGCGCCGGCCGGCGAAACCGGCCGCTTCTTCCCTGAGGATGACGATGGACGGACCTTCCGGCACCGCCCCAGTATCGGCGCCGGCGGTGAGCCCGCCGTCAAGCCGGCATTGCGCGGCCGGGCACGGCGGACGTGACAGACTGTGCCCGCAACCGCGCCACGCCCCGCCTGCTGCCATGAACTACCTCGCCCACGTCTATCTCGCCCGCCCGGATCACGAAGCCATGCTCGGCGCGCTGCTGGGCGACTTCGTGTTCGGCACCGCCGCGCTGGCGGACTGGAGCCCGGTGGTGCGCCGCGAGATCCTCGTCCACCGCAGGGTCGACCGCTACACCGACGACCACCCGCAGGTCGCCCGCGCGCGTTCGCTGTTCGGCGAAGGCCGGCGCCGGTATGCCGGCATCGCCCTGGACGTGTACTACGACCACTGCCTGGCCCGCGACTGGGATCGCTGGAGCGAGCTGGCGCTGGACGACTTCACCGCGCCCTTCTACCGCTACCTGCTCTCGCGCCTGGACGAGCTGCCCGGTCGCCTGCACGCGATCGCCCCGCGGATCGCCGCGCACGACTGGCTGGGTTCGTACCGGGACCGGGCCAACGTCGACCTGGCCGTGACCCGGATCGCCACGCGCCTGTCGCGCAACGGCGAACGCCTGGTCGACTGCCTCGACGACCTGCGCACGCACGAAGCGGCCATCGCCGGCGGCTTCGAGGCCTTCTTCCCGCAGCTGGTCAGGCATGTCCAGGCGCTGCGGCGCGAAGGGCCGCTCGCGGGCGGATGACCGCGGCCGCTCGATTCCGCGTTTGTTTCCGCGTCGCCATCAGATCCTGCCGAGCCGGCCATGACCCTCGCCCTCTACGCCCACCCGTTCTCCTCCTACTCGCAGAAGGCGCTGGTCGCCCTCTACGCCAACCACACCGCGTTCGAGTACCGCAGCCTGGAGGAAGCGGCCCACCGCCACGACCTGGAGGTGTTGTGGCCGATCAAGCGCTTCCCGGTCCTGGTCGACGGCGAGCGGACGGTGGTCGAGGCGACCACGATCATCGAATACCTGCAGGTGCGCCGGCCCGGTCCGCTCCAGCTGCTGCCGGAAGACCCGATGGCGTCCGTCGGCGTGCGCATGCTCGACCGCTTCTTCGACAACTACGTCGCCCGGCCGCAGCAGAAGATCGTGTTCGATGCGCTGCGCCCGTCGCACGAGCGCGACGCCTACGGCGTGGTCGAAGCCCGGCGCCTGCTCGACACCGCCTACGCCTGGCTGGAGCGGCACCTGGCCGACGGCCGCCGCTGGGCTGCCGGCGATGCGCCCAGCCTGGCCGACTGCGGCGCGGCGCCCTTCCTGTTCTACGCCGACTGGACCCACCGCATCCCGGACGGCTTCCGGCGCGTGCACGGCTATCGTGCGCGCCTGCTCGCGTGGCCGCCGTTCGCGCGCGCGGTCGACGAGGCCCGCCCGTTCCGCGGCTACTTCCCGCTGGGCGCGCCGGACCGCGACTGAACCGCGGCCACGATGGCGGCGATCGTGAGGGGCGCGGCGGCATCCGGGGCCCGGTCCGCCGTCGCACCTCGGCAGCGGCCGCCCGATAAGCGTGCGCCGATCACCGGGGCCGCTTCCATCGCGCGCCGGCGCCGGTTCCGCCTCCCACCTGGACCACCCGTCGGGTAACGGCCCGCGGGCCCGCATTCGTGGTGCGCCCAGCGTCTCCACCCGCCTTGCTGCACCGCAAGCTGGACCTCGCCGCGTCGGATGTTAGCGTTAACACTGACCACGGGGGATCCAATGAACCGACCGAACCGGCGCAGCCGCCGCATCCGCCACACCGTCCTCGCCGCCGCGCTCCTGTGCGCCGGCCTGACCGCCCACGCCGGCACCGGCCTGCGCCTGGGCGAGGCCGGTTACTTCAGCAAGCCGGGGCTGGACGTGCTGGCCTTCAGCAACGTCTATGACGGCAACTTCAGCGACGCCAAGATCGCCGGCGTCGAGCTGATCCACCATGGCGTGCGCACCGCCACCAACGGCGACGTGCGGCTGGCGCCGACGCCGGAGCAGTGGGATGCGGCGGCCACCCTGCTCGAGCGCAAGGTCGACCCCGCCAGCGGCGCGGTGACCACGCGCATGCGCTTCGACGCGGAGGATTTCGAATATTCGGTGCGGGTCGCCCCGCGCGGCGACGGGGTCGCGATCCAGGTGCTGCTGGACCGGCCGCTGCCGCAGGCCCTGGCCGGCAAGGCCGGCTTCAACCTCGAGTTCCTGCCCTCGGCCTACTTCGGCAAGGCATGGCTCGCCGATGGCCGCGGCGGCCAGCTGCCGCTGTACCCGTCCGGCCCGAGCGGACGGGCCCAGGACGGCGGCACCGTGCGCCTGCCCATGGCCAGCGGCCGCCGCCTGGTGCTGGCGCCGGAGGATGCGCAGCGGCGCGTGTCGATCGAGTCCCCCGGCGCCGAGCTGCGCCTGTACGACGGCCGCAACCAGGCGCAGAACGGCTGGTACGTGGTGCGCTCGCTGCTGCCTTCGGGGAAGACCGGCACGGTGCTGGAGTGGCACCTCTCGGCCAGCACCGAGCCGGGCTGGACGCGCGAAACGGTGATCGGCCATTCGCAGGTGGGCTACCACCCGGCGCAGCGCAAGGTCGCGGTGCTGGAGACGGACCGCAACGCACCGGCGCCCGGCAACGCCCGCCTGCTGCGGGTGGACGGCGACGGCCACGCCCGCGAGGCGCTCGCGGCCGTCCCGCGGCGCTGGGGCCAGTACCTGCGCTACGACTACTACACCTTCGATTTCAGCGACGTGCGCGAGCCGGGCCTGTACCAGATCGAGGCCGCCGGCCAGCGCACCGCCGCCTTCCGCATCGCCGACGACGCCTATGCCACGGCCTGGCATCCGACCCTGGACGTGTTCTTCCCGGTGCAGATGGACCACATGTTCGTCAACGAGGCCTACCGGGTCTGGCACGGCCGCTCGCACATGGACGACGCCCGCCAGGTGGCGCCGGGCAAGGAGCACTTCGACCTGTACGGGCAGGGCCCGGAACTGGACTCGCCGTTCCAGCCGGGCGAGCACATCCCCGGCCTGGCGATCGGCGGCTGGTTCGATGCCGGCGACTTCGACCTGCGCACCCAGACCCACTACTCCACGGTGATGTCGCTGGTCGACACCTGGGAGTTGTTCGGGCCGCGGCGCGACGAGACCACGATCGACCAGGCGCGCAGGCACGTGGAGATCCACCGGCCCGACGGCGTGCCCGACCTGCTGCAGCAGATCGAACACGGCACGCTGATGCTGATCGCCCAGCACCGCGTGTTCGGCCACGCCATCCCCGGGATCGTCGAGCCGGACCTGGCCCAGTACACACACCTGGGCGACGCGGTGACCAAGACCGATGGCCGGGTCGACGATCCGTCCGACCCGGATTCGCCCCACGACGACCGCCTGGCCTTCACCAGCAATACCACCGCCCTCAACTACGGCTCGGCGGCGGCGCTGGCCGCGGCCAGCCGCGTGCTCGGCGGTCACGACACCGTGCTGGCGGCCGAGAGCCTGGCCACCGCGAGGAAGGTGTGGGCGTTCGAGCAGGGCCGCGAGCCGAACCTGTTCAAGGTCGGCAACACCACCGGCGGCGACCCGCAGGACGAGCAGCTGCGCGCGGCCGTGCAGCTGCTGCTGGCCACCGGCGAGGCCCAGTACGCGCAGGCCGTCGCCGCGCTGTGGCCGGAGATCGACGCGCGCTTCGGCTTCAATGCTGGCGCGGTGGTGCGCGTGCTGCCGGAGATGGACGATGCGTTCCGGGCGAAATTCCGCGAGCGCGCGGTGAAGTTCAAGGAGGAGCGCGCGGCGATGGTCGCCGACAATCCCTATGGCGTCCTGATCACCCGCGGCGGCTGGGCCGGCAACAGCGCGGTGGTGGGCATGGCCACCACCAACTACTGGCTGCATACCGCGTTTCCCGACCTGTTCGACATCGAGGACACGCTGCAGGGCCTGAACTACCTCTACGGCACCCACCCGGACTCGAACCTCTCGTTCGTCTCCGCGGTCGGCGCGCAGTCCAAGACCGTGGCCTACGGCAGCAACCGCGCCGACTTCAGCTTCATCGCCGGCGGCGTGGTCCCGGGCGTGCTGGTGCTCAAGCCCGACTTCCCCGAGAACAAGAACGACTGGCCGTTCCTGTGGGGGCAGAACGAGTACGTGATCGACCTGGGCGCGCGCTACCTGTTCCTGGTGCACGCGGCGCAGGCGCTGCTGCAGGAGCGCTAGCGCAAGGCCGCACGGGCGGGCGCGCGACGCGGGTTCCGCCCCTACGCCACCCGCCGCCGTGGATCGTCCGGCCGCTGGAACAGCACCCGCTGCGGCCGGTGCAGCACGAAGCCCTGGCCGTAGTCCACGCCCAGCTCGCGCAGCACCGCCAGGGTGTGCTCGCCATCGACCCATTCGGCCACCACCTTCAGCCCGCGCTGGTGGCCGATCTGGGCCACCGCATTGACGATCGCCCGGCTCATCGGGTCGCTGCCGAGGTCGCGGACGAAACTGCCGTCGATCTTGATCACGTCCACCGGCAGGTTCTTGAGGTAGCCGAACGAGGACATGCCGGCGCCGAAATCATCCAGCGCGATGCGGCAGCCGGCCGCGCGCAGGCGCTCGATCACCCGCACCACCCGCAGCAGGTTGCGCACCGCCACGGTCTCGGTGATCTCCAGGCAGATCCTCGCGGCGGGTACCTCGAACTCTTCGATGGTGTCGAGGATGAAATCGGCCAGGCCCTCGTCCTCGATGCTCGCCCCGGACAGGTTGATCGCGCAGGTGCGCAGCGCGTCGCCGCAGGGATGCAGCCGGGCGAAGTTCGACAGCGCGGTGCGGATCACCCAGCGGTCCACCAGCGGCATCAGCCCGTAGCGCTCGGCCGCCGGGATGAAGGCGCCGGGCAGGAACACGGTGCCGTCCTCCTCGCGCAGGCGCAGCAGCAGCTCGATGTGGATCGCGCCATCGGGCGCAGGCACCAGCGGCACCACCTCCTGGTAGTCGAGCAGCAGGCGATCCTGCTCCAGCGCCCAGCGCAGCCGGTTGGCCCACTCCATCTCGCTGCGGCGGCGGCTGGTGTCCTCGTCCTCGCGGTACGCGCAGACGCGGTTGCGGCCGCTTTCCTTGGCCTGGTAGCAGGCGCTGTCGGCCCACGCCAGAAGGTCCTTGAGCGTGCAGCCGTCGCGGTCGACCATGACCATGCCGATGCTCGCGCTGACCGCGTAGGTCCGCTCCTGCCAGACGAACATCACTCCTTCGATGCACTGGCGCAGGCCCTCGGCCAATGCCAGCGCCTGCGTGGCATCGACATCGAATGCCAGCAGCCCGAACTCGTCGCCGCCCAGCCGCGCCAGCAGGTCGCCGGGACGCAGGCGTGCGCGCATCGCATGCACCAGCTGCACCAGCAGCTGGTCGCCGGCCATGTGCCCGGAGACGTCGTTGATCAGCTTGAACTGGTCCAGGTCGATGTACAGCAGCGCGAAAGGCGCCGCGTCGGCGCGCCCCTGGCGCAGCTCCAGCGCCTCCTGCAGGCGGCGCTCGAACTCGCGCCGGTTGCACAGCTCGGTCAGGCCGTCGTGCGCGGCCTGGTAGCGCAGCCGCTCGGTGAGTTCGCGCTGTTCGCTGGTGTCGCTGGCCACCATCAGCAGGTAAGGCGCACCGTCGACCTCGACCTGCGCCAGCGACGCGCTGGCCCAGAACGCCTCGCCGTCGGCTGCCAGCACCAGTGCCTCCTGGCTTGCCCAGGTGCCGCCGGTGGTGGCTTCGGCCATCGCCTGGCCACCGAGCAGCGGATTGGCGAACAGCGACACCAGCGGCGTGCCGGCGACCCGGCCCAGGCGTTCGCGTGCGACCTGGTTGGCATAGGCGATGCGCCCGTCGCGGGCATCGGCCAGCAACACCAGCGCCGGCAGCAGTTCGTTGAGCACGCGGAAGCGCGCCTCGCTCTCGCCGAAGCGCGCATACATGCGCCGGCCCAGCTCGACCGCGCGGCGATGGGTGGTGGCCTGCGACAGCAAAAGCAGCGACAGCAGCACGCTGATCGCGATGCCGGTGGCGACGATCAGGTGCAACCGGGCGGTGTCGACCGCCGCCGAACGCGGCCAGGTCGTCAGTTCCCAGCGGCGGCCGCCGAAGTCGACCCGGCGGACCTGCAAGGCGGCGCCGGCCGCCGGCACCGGCGCGGTGGCGAACACCTCGTCCTGCCCGGGTTCGGCCCCCAGGTCACGGATGTGCACGTGCAGGTGGTCGAGGATCTGGCCCTGCAACGCCTGCCGCAGCATCGGCTCCAACCGCAGGCTGATCGCCAGTGCGCCTATTTCCCGCGCGCGGCGCTGTTCCAGCGTCAGCGGGCTCGGTCCGCGCGAGTACACCGGCAGGCGCACGGTGACCCCGCGGGCGGCAGCGCCGCCGCTGAACTGCAGCAGCGGAAAGGGCGCGGAGATCGAGGGCGCATCGGCATCGCGTGCGCGGTGCAGGGCGACCAGGTTGCGGGGCTGGGTGGCGATGTCCAGCCCGACCAGCATCTCGTTGCCGCGCAGCGGCGCGGCGAACTCGTAGCGGTAGCCGACATGGCCGCGCGCACCGGCCGCCGGGTCGCGCCGCGCGAACACCACGGCCACCAGCCCCGGCACCCGCTCGCGGGTGCGCAGGTTGGCCTGGTACTGGGCGAACAGCGCCTGGTCCATGTGGTCGTTGGACAGGAACACGGTCTGCATGGCCCGCAACGCCTGTGCGGCCGCGTCCAGCGGCGCCTGCGCGCGCGCCTGGGCGGCATCGGCCAGCGACTGCTGCATCACCTCGGCGCGGTGCTGCGCGGCCCGCCATTCGCGCCGGGCGAGCTCGGCGGTGAACAGCAGGCCGACCACCAGCACCAGCAACGCCCAGGCCGGGGACGCACGCAGGCGATCGCCGGGGCTTGCCTCCGGCGCGGCCTGGATGTGGTCCTGGAAAGGCATGCGGATCCTCTACGGCCGGGCGGCCGGTGCCGGTCGCACGGGGAGCATCGGCCCCGCGTCGCGTCCGGGCGGCTGGCGCCCATTCTGTTACAAGGTCGGTCGCTCCGCTGGATTCTTGAACCGGGCGGCGTTATCGGGCCGGGCCGCGGCGCCACGCGCCACGGTCGCAGCGGGCCTGGCACGGCGAAGCCGGCCCGCCCCGCCGCTCCGCCGGCCGGGCACGCCTGCGCGCTCACGTGCCGTCCGGGGCGGTGGAACGACACGGCCGCCTCGCTCAGGGCGACGACGGCTCGTAGCGGTAGTGCCAGGGCTCATCCGGCCGGCGCAGCGGGCCGCTGAGGCTGGCGCCGGACTCGCGTACCGCCGCGGCCAGGCGCGCGGCCCAGCCGTCGGCGATCCAGCGCGACTGCACGCTGCGGCTGTCGGTGCCGGCGACCAGGGTGTCGCCCTGCACCACCTGGAAATCGTAGGCCAGCGCCTGGCCATGCGACGACAGTCCCGGCGCGGCCAGGTTGACCGCGGCCGGCGGCCGCCAGCTGCGCAGCCAGCGCTCGAACAGCGCTTCGCGGCCAGGCCTGCAGGCGCGGGTCGCCGCCCGCAGCAGCGCGTCGGCGGCAGCGCCCACGGAGGCGTTGCCGTTCCACTTGCGCACCTGCTCGTCCAGGCTGCGCACCTGGAGGTTCACATGCAGCGCATAGCCGGGATTGGCCGCGGCGAACGCCGCCTGCACCCGGGCCACGTCGGCATGGGCGGCGCGTTGTGCGGCCGATCCCTCGTACGCCTCGATCCGTTCCTGGCTCCAGCTCCACTGCCCGGCGAGGTCGGCGGCACGCAGGTAGCTGCGCACCGCCAGCAGCTGGCGGCCCTGCCCTTCGATACGGTCCAAGGCTTCGCCTGCCTGCACCGGCAGGCTCGCCGCCGCCGCGTCGAAGCAAGCGCCGGGGACGGCGGGCGCGGCATGGGACCACTGCGAGGCCAGCAGCAGGACGATGCCTGCGGTGCCCGGGAGGAAATCCATCGCCACGCCAGCTCCATCGATCCGGAAGCGGCAGCGTAGGCCGGGCGGGATGAAGGCCGCCTCACGGCAGGAGGCGGAGCCCGGTCGGTTACGATGCCCGGCCCTGGTTGCCGCCCGCGCCCGTGCCCCACTACACCGGTCCACTGCTGTTGCGCGAAAGCGCCCACGCGCTGCTGGCCGCGCGCGAGTCCGGCCATCCCGAGTGGACCGGCTCGCTCGACCTGGGCCGCAGCGTGGATACGGCCGCCCTGGGGCCGGACCACTGGCGCTGGCGCGGCGCGACCTATCCGTGGCCGGGCGCGCTCAAGGACCGCACGATCTACTGGTTCGACGGCGAGGACTGGGCGCCGGCCGCCCGCTACGCCGGTTCGCTGATCAAGCTGGTGCCGACGGAATGGGACGTGCCCACGTTCGAGATCGACGGCATCAAGATGCTGCCGACCTCCAGGGAATCGCCGCTGGACGATGCCCGGCGCAAGGTCGCGCTGGTGGAGCCGCGCGGCAAGGTCGTGCTCGATACCTGCGGCGGCCTGGGGTACTTTGCCGCCTGCTGCCTGGAAGCGGGCGCGACGCGGATCGTCTCGTTCGAGAAGAATCCCAGCGTCCTGTGGCTGCGCACGCTCAACCCGTGGTCGCCGGATCCGGAGGCGGCATCGTCGGGCGGACGCCTGGAATTGCGGCACGGCGACGTCGCCCGGGAGATCGCCGCGCTCGGTGACGGCACGGTCGATGCGCTGCTGCACGACCCGCCGCGCTTCGGCATCGCCGGCGAGCTGTACTCGCAGGCCTTCTACGACCAGCTGGCGCGGGTCCTGCGGCGTGGCGGCACGCTGTTCCACTACACCGGCAGCCCCAACCGCCTGACCAGCGGACGCGACGTGCCGCGCGAGGTCGCCCGGCGGCTGGAGAAAGCGGGGTTCCGGGTGCAGCTTGCGCTGGACGGCGTGCTGGGCGTGCGCCGCTGAGCGGCGGGCACCGCGGATCGCCGGGGCCATCCGCGCCTGCGCCCCCGCCGCGTCGCGACGGGGGCGGACGGCCAGCCCGCTACAGTTTCAGCTCGCCGTTCTCGACGATCGGCTTGTCGTCCAGGGTCACCGTACTGCCGGGCAGGAACACGGTCTGGCCCATGCCGGAGTGGTTGTCGCCACCGGCCCAGGCATTGGCGCCGGTGCCCACGGTCACCGCGCCGGCCGGCACCCAGCTGCCGGCACTGCCCTGCCCCAGCTTCACCGCCGGGTTGATGCCGAGGTTGAGGAACGAGAACTCGGCCTTGCGCGGATCGTCGGAGGCGTCGTACATCGCCTTCAGGTCCGCATAGCCCGGGCCGCTGCCTTCCATCGCGGTGACCTTGCCGTCGGCGATGGTGAGGGCGAGCCTGTCGATCTTCTTGCCGCGGAAGCTGCCGCCGGTGTCGACCAGGGTGCCCTGCGCGCTGCCGGGCACCGGCGTGGTGTACACGTCGCCGGCGGGCAGGTAGACCGACACGGCCGCCCCGCCCTCCCTGACGTCCTCCTCGGAGATGATGCCGTCGCTCACGCCGACCTTGCGCCCCTGGATGCGGAAGGTCAGGTCGGTGCCGTTGGGATTGGTCACGTGGACCACGTTGCCGGCGGCGAGCGCGGCGCGGATCTCGGCACCGCGCTTCTGCAGCTCGGTGTAGTCCATGCTCACGCCCTCCCAGAACATGCGCGCCAGCGCGTCCTGGTCCATGCCGAAGCGCTCGGCGCGCCAGGCCGTGGGATAGAGGTTGTTGCCCAGCTCGACCAGGCGCACGCCGCGCTTGAACATCGCCTCGGCCACCGCTTCGTTCGCCTTGGCGCGCGCGGCCACGCGCTTGGGGTCGGCGCCTTCGAACAGGTTCTCGCTGGTGCCGTTGCCGAGGCTGATGACGACGTCGACCGCGTCGACCAGCTTGGCGACGAGCGCGTCCTGGCGCGCGTCGTACTTCTCGGGGACATCGAAGAACAGCCGCTTGCTCAGCCGGTCGCTGCCGTACTCGATCATCGGGAAGCCGCCGACCCGGGCCACTTCCACCGCCAGGTCCTCCATCAGCTCGGCATCCTGCAGGCGACCGGTGATCAGCACCGCCTCGCCCTCCTTCACGCCCGCGCTCTGCGTGACGATGCGCTTGGCCAATGCCTCCAGGTCGACCGGCGGCGCGGGGGCCGCCGTGCTGGCCGCCGCACCGGCTGCTTCCGGCGTGGCGGCAGCGGCCGACTGCTCCGGTGCGGGCGTCGCCGCCTCCTGCTCCGCGGGGCGCTGGCACGCGGCCAGCGAACAGAACGTCGCCACCACCAGGGCGGCATGCAATGCGCGCTTCATCATGGCTTCTCCGTCACTGCCGCATTGGCAGGTGCCGATCCTACGGTCGCGTGGAACGCCCGGACCGACCGTTCATCGGCGCCCGTTGCGCAACGGAAGACCCGGAAATTCCGGCCAATCCGGCCTGCGTGCGCGGCGTGGCGGCATCCCATCGAGGCGTGCGCATGCGCGCACGCCGGCATTCGTGGTCGCCGGCCACAGCATGGCGCCGCGGTTTCAGCGCGGCACGTCGGGCAACTCCGGCGCCTCGAGACCGCGGAACGGATCGCGCCACGCTTCCAGCGCCTCGATGCCTTCGTACCAGCGCGCGATCGACGGCCAGTCGCCCAGCGGCAAACCCGCCAGCGCGTGATGCGGCAGGAAGCTGGCCATGCGGAAATCCGCGTACGAGAGGATGTCGCCGCACAGCCACGGCCGCATCGCCAGTTGGGCGTCGAGGATTTCCGCACTTTCGGCGAAACGCTGCAGGCCTTCGTCGACCCTGGTGGCGTCCACCGGCCCCAGCCGGTAGCGCTGCTTGGTCACGCGTTCGAACTGGACCATTTCGCAGGCGCGCACGAAGTTCTCCTTGCCCCAGCTCAGCCACTGGATCATCGACGGCTCAGCGGCGCCGGTACGCCAGAAGTCCGACTTCGCCGCCTGCGACAACCGGCAGGCGATCGCGTCGGCCTCCCACAGGCTGCCGCCCCCAGGCAGCACCAGGATCGGCAGGCGCAGGCACGGATTGAGCGGCCGGTAGCGCTCGGCCTGGCCCGGGGCGAGCGGCGCGGCGAACTCGAACTGCACCGGTGCCGAGACCTGGCGGGCGACGGCGACGGCCAGGCGCGGATTCGGGTTGCGGCTGTAGAGCAGCTTCATGCGACGCGATCGCGGGCGCGGTGGTAGGCCACCAGCGCGTTGGCATGGCCGTGGCCCAGGCCGTGCTCGCCCTTGAGCAGCGCGACCTGTTCGACGTGCTTCAGCCCGGCGGCCTTGTCCAGCACGGCGAACCAGTGCGACACCGGATGGCCGTAGGTCTTCTCGATGGAGGGGAAGTACGAGGCGGGGCCCTTCGGTCTGGCGCTGGCATCCATGTGCGGCGTTCCATTCGTGGATTCTTGACCACGACGTACCGCAGGCGCCCGTTTCGACACGCGTCGCTCCGCACTCCGCGCACCGGAGGAACCCCGGTCGGCCGGCCAACCGGGGTCCACTTGCGAAGCCGGGAGGTCAGTGCGGCCGGGCGACGCCGCGCAGCAGTTCCTGGGAGGCGGCCGGATCGCGGCTGTGGGCGAAGTTGGCCAGCGAAACGATGCCGACCAGGCGCTTGTCGCGATCGACCACCGGCAGCCGGCGCATCTCCAGCGCCGCCATGTTCGCGGCGACGTCGTCGATGTCGTCGTCCTCGAAACAGTACTTCACGTCCGGCGACATCACCTGGCGCACGGCCACCTCCGGCCCGTGGCCGCCGGCGACGGCGCGCAGGACGATGTCGCGGTCGGTCAGGAACCCGACCAGGCGATCGCCCTCGCCGACCGGCAGGCTGCCGACATCGTGCGAGGCCATCAGGCCGGCGGCCTCCCGCAGGGTGGTGTCGGGGGCGACCACGCAGACATCGGTACTCATCACTTCACTGATACGCATCGGACTTCTCCTGGTGTGCGGGGGTGGATGGCGCAGGTGGGCATACCGTCGAGGTCAGTGGCGCTTGGCGTGCCAGTCGCCGTCGGCGCCCTTCTCGTACTTCTCCTTCACGGCCGCCCAGGCCACGCGGTGGGATACCTCCTCGCGCGACGCGTCGCCGCGCCGGTCGTCAGGGTCCTTGTACTGGTCCCAGGCGCTGTTGAAGGCCTCCTTGTAGATTTCCTGGGCGTGCTCGGGCACGTGGTCGCGGACCGACCCCGGCAGTTCGGACACAGTGCGGTAAGGCATGGCGGCGCCTCTTCGATCGAGTGGAATGCCAGCCTGTCCGAGAACGGATTAAGCCGCCGGCAACGCGGTGCATGGCCGAGGTTAAGGCGGTGCCGTCGAGGGGCGGCACGGGCATGCGGGCCGGATTGCCGCGCGGCCAACCGGCGTGATCGCTGGCAGCGGCGGGCACGCCGGCGCCTGGACCAGGCGGCCCGCGCCGCAGTCGTCCGGCGCGGCTACTCCTCTTCGGAAGTTGCCTCGAGTCGGGCCTCGCGCTGGTAACGCCGCTCCAGGAACCACCACATCGCCGCGCCCCACAACACGCCGCCGATCGGGAAGATCACCATCGACGCCGGAAGCAGGAGCCGAAGGTTCGCACCCGTAGCGGCCCACATCACCAGCGAATAGACGAGCGCCGCCGATAGCCCCCAGCCCAGCACCCCGCGCAGCAGGATGTAGCGGAGTGCCCCGCCACGGCGGATCTTCGCCCAGCGGGCCAGCGGATCGGCTTCTGCAGTCATCGTCCACGTCCTGTGTCCGGTTCCCCGCCGGCATCTTGCCATCCGGGCGCCCCTCCTGCACGGCGGTTTGACAGCCAGGCGGCCCCGCCGCCAGCATCGACCGCTCATCTGCACGGGGGCTGGCGTGGATCGACGGAATTTCCTGGCCGCGGGCGGACTGGCGATGGCCGCGCCGATGTGGCCGGCCAACGGTGCTGCGGCGAGGCCGCCCGGATCGACCGACCCGCTGCACGATCCGCTCCTGCGCATCGACCTGGTATCCGACGGGCTGGGCCTGGATCCGGGCGAGTACGCCGCGCAGCTGCGGCAGGTCGTCGCTGCCGGGGCGGTCGATGCCGACAACTACTCGCGCGGCGGCGTCATCGGCCGGCTCGAGGCCCTGTTCGCCGAGCTGCTCGGCAAGCCGGCGGCGATGTACGTGCCCACCGGCACGCTCGCCAACCACCTGGCCGTGCGCCGCCTCGCCGGCGATGACCGGCGCGTGCTCGTCCAGGCCGAAAGCCACCTCTACAACGACAGCGGCGATGGCGCGCAGGCGCTCAGCGGACTGAACCTGGTGCCGCTGGCGCCGGGACAGGCCACGCTGCGGCTGGCCGACGTGCAGCCCTGGGTGGAGCGTTCGCGCGGCGGCCGCGTGCGCAACGAGGTGGGCGTGATCGCGATCGAAACCCCGGTCCGCCGCCGCGACCATGCCATGGCCGATTTCGGCGAACTCGAGCGGATCAGCGCCTACGCCCGCGAGCAGGGCATCCGCCTGCACCTGGACGGCGCCCGCCTGTTCACCCTGCCGCTGCACTCGGGACGACCGGTGACGGCGTACGCGGCGCTGTTCGACAGCGTCTACGTCTCGCTGTGGAAGAACTTCAACGGCGCCGGCGGCGCGATCCTCGCCGGCAGCGAGGCGTTCATCGATGGCCTGTTCCACCAGCGGCGGATGTTCGGTGGCGCCCTGCCCTCGGCCTGGCCCCAGGTGGCGCTGGTGGAGACGTACGCGACGCGCTTCGAGGACGACTACGCACGCGCCTGGCGCGCGGCGGACGAACTGGTCGCCCACCTCGAGGCCAGCGGCAGGTTCCGCGCGCGCCGGCTGCCCGATGGCAGCAGCCGCTTCTTCCTCTCGGTCACCGGCGTCGCTCCGGAGCTGGTGGCCGAACGCGCGGGCGGACGCGGCATCGTGCTGGGGTGGCCGCATCCGGATACCGGCGAGTTCCCGGTGCAGGTGAACCCGACGCTGCTGCGGCTGCCGCCGGCGGAACTGGCGCGGCGCCTGCTCGACTCGCTCGGCGGCTGACGGCCCGCCGCCGGCGCCGCACCGCTCCGCCGGCATTCCGCGCTGCCGGCGAAGCGGTCGGCGGGCCGGCGATCAGCCCTTCCGGTGCGCCACGGACACCTCGATGTCCAGCCCCAGCTGCATCGACTTCCAGTCGCCGTGGTCGCCCACGTTGACCACCACCCGCGCCACCTTCTTCGGCGGCGGCTTGGGCACGCTGGTGCCGCTCAGTACAGGCTTGACGTCGACATCGATGAAGACGCCGTCGCCCAGCTCGATCGACACGCGCTTCTTCTGCACCCGCGTTGCCATGATGGCTCTCCAGCTACTGTTGCCAGGGCGATCTCGCGCACGCGCCGGTCAGCTGCGATAGTTGAGATCGAACGTGAACTCGACTTCGAACGAGTTCCTCTCGTCGGTCAGATCGCCGATGTCCAGTTTCAGCACTCCGATCCGCCTGGGAACGGGGCGCGGCTTGGGCACCGACACGCCGGTGGCCTTGGGCTGGATCGACACGTCGATGACGACGCCCTCTCCAATCTGGAAGTGGTGTTTCTGCACCGAAGGTTCGCCTGTCATGTTCGTGCTCCTCGTTGTGGCGCCGGGGACGGATCGGACGCCGGCGGGGCGGGCGCGGGCCCCGACGGTGGTGCGACCAGGCCCGTCCGCCGGAACACGGCCTGGGTATCGATGCGCGAGGCAGGAATTCCCGCCTCGCGCGCGGCCTGCAAGGCCAACCGGGCCTCATCGAGGCGGCCGAGCACGGCCAGCGCCTGCGCGTTGTACAGGGCGACCTCGCCGGGTTCGTGGCCCAGGGCCAGCGCCTGTCGCGCCAGCCGCAGGGCGCCGTCGCCATCGCCCAGCTGCGCGCGGTACCAGCCCAGCGCGGCCAGCGCCTTGGCGTCGTCGGGCTTGGCGTCGATGAAGCGCTGCGCCTGGCGGGCGGCCCGCTCGTAGGCCGGTCGCGCCTGCGCCGCCGTGCGCGGGTCGGCATCCAGCGCGTCGCCGAGGAAGCCGGCGTAGAAGAAGTCACCCGGATTGAGTTCGGCGGCCCGGCGGTACATGTCCGCGGCGCCGGCGTAGTCGCCCTTCTGGTAGCGCAGGGTGCCGAGGTTGCTGAGCGAGCTTTCGTTCGGCTCGATCGCCAGCGAGCGTTGCATCGCCTGCTCGGCCGCGTCGTTGTCGCCGACCGACAGCAGCAGCGCGCCGTAGATCGTCCAGTAGTCGACGTTGTCCGGGCGCAGCGCGACGGCGGTGCGGTAGGAATCGATCGCTTCCCGGTATTGCCCGAGCCGGAACTGCTGGTAGCCGAGTTCGGCATGCACCTGCGCGTTGCCCGGGCTGGCCTGCAGGGCCTGGCGGAAGTCGGCCATCGCCTGGTCCTCGCGGCCGTGGTCGATGTGCACCTGGGCGCGGCCGACCAGCGCCTGCCAGCGCATCGCCGGGTCGTCGACGATGGCGTCGTAGTACTGCAGCGCCTGCGACTCGTCGCCCTGCACCCGGTACAGGTCGCCCAGCGCCAGCTTCACCTCGCCCAGCCCGCCATCCATGTTGAGCGCGCGCAGGCAGGCCAGGCGCGCATCGTCGAAGGCATCGGTGTTGCGGTGCGACTCGAAGCTCCACAGCCCCATCCGGCACAACGCGGCCTGCGCGCGCGCGAATCCGGCGTCGACGGCCAAGGCCTTGCGGAACTGGGCTTCCGCCTGCTCGCGGGCGTCGCCGCCGCGCGCAGCCGCCAACCGGTCGATGCCGAGCAGGTACGCATCGAACGCGGCCGCGCTTTGGGTGGGCGTCAGCCGCTTGCGCAGGCTCTCGCGCTCCTCGGGCAGGATCTCCAGCAAGGCGTCGACCACCGCGTTGGCGATCTCGGTCTGGGTGTCGAAGATCGCGTCGGCGTCGCCGTCGAAGTTGCGCGACCACAGGGTGTAGCCGGAACGGGTATCCGACAGCCGGGCGCTGATCCGCAGCCGCTGGCCGTCGCGACGGACGCTGGCGTCCAGCAGCGTGGCCACGCCCAGCAACCGGCCCAGCGCCTGGGCGTCCTGGCCACGGTCGATCGCCTCGGCCGGGCGCCACGCGGCGACCTTCAGGCCATGCACGCCGGCCAGCGCACCGAGCATTTCGACCGACAGCCCTTCGGCGAAGTAGCGGTCGTCGCGTGCATCGCTCAGCGTGGTGAAGGGCATGACGGCGATCGACGCCTCCGCCGGCGCCGCCACCGGGCCGGCATCGCGCCCGCGCCACCACCAGGCGCCGATCGACAGGACCAGCGCGGCCAGCAGCCAGAGCGCCCAGGAGCCGCGCGAGATGGGGGGCGCCAGGGCTTCGCCCGGGCCACCTTCCACTTCCCGGCGCGCATCGCCCGACGGCTCGACGGGCGTCGCCGGTGCCGGCGCGGACGGCACCGCCGCGGCCGCTTCCGGTGGCGGCGCGGCGGCCGGCGGCATCGCCACGGCCGCTTCCGGTGGCGCTTGCAGCGTGCCGATGAAGCTGTAGCCCAGCGCATGCCGGGTCTGGATGTAGCGCGGCTTCTGCGAATCGTCGTCCAGCGCCGCGCGCAGCTGGGCGATGGCGCGGGTCAGCACGCCCGGGGTGACGTGGCGATGCCCCCACACCTGGTCGAGCAGCTCGTCACGCCCCAACAGTTCGCCCGGCCGGCGCAGCAGCGCCAGCAGCACCGCGAACGCCTTGGGCTCCAGCGCCTGCGGTTCGCCGTCGCGCACCAGGGTATGGGCGGCCGCGTCGACCACGATGCGATCGAACCGGAAGCGTGTATTCAGGCCGTCGTCGCCGGGGGCGGGCGGTCCGGTCCCGGGCTTCATCGCCACTTCCTCATGATTGCCTCATGAATTCAGCGAACACGCATGGAACGATCGCAACGGCCTCATGACCCGCGTTGGCGTCCCCGGGATGCTGGCCCGGCGCCGGCAATGCCGCGCCCACCCACCTTCTGGAGACGCACCATGAACGCTGTGATGACAATCCGTTCCCTGGCCCAGCCGCTGCCTGCCGTCCTGGACACCCCCCTGGCCTTCAACCTGCTGCATCGCCGCCGGAACATCGGCGAGTACCGACCGACCTCGTTCGACCTGTCGCGCTTCAACCGGCTGCTGGCGCGGCTGGGCCGGACCCAGGGCCCGATGGACGTCGACCAGCTGGCGACGGCCGCCCGGCAGCTGTCCGCCACCGAGGATGGCGAGGCGCCCGGATGTATCGCCCAACGCATTGCGTGGATCGAATCGGTCGCCGCCATGGCCGCCGACCGCGCCTGGGCGGCCGCCAACGAGGTCGTCGAATGCGCGCGCCTGGTGGTCGATTACGCCAATGACAGCCAGGACCTGATCCCGGACTGGCTGCCGCGGATCGGCCGCCTGGACGATGCGATCGTGCTCGAGGCCGCCTGGCCGACCCTGGGCCGCGAGGCCGCCGGCTACCGCGACTTCGTCCGCCTGCGTGCGCTGGAGGCGGGGCTGCGCGGTTGCGAGCCGGAAGAACTGCCGTTCGACCGCGGCGCCTGGCAGGCCGCGCGCGTGCACGAGGCGGCCCTGTCGGCGCACCGCCGGCGGGTCCGCGAAAGCACCTACGTGCCCGCACCCTCGGCGATGTTCCGCGTGCATTGAAGGCACGCCGGCCGCCTCGGAGCCAGACGCGGATGCCGCCCGACCGGGCGGCATCCGCGTTTGCGGGGTCGCGCCGGACGCGGCGTTGGCGATCCGCCCGGCGGAAGCCGGCACCGGTGATTCGCGCCGGACGCGGGCATCCGCATCTGCACGCCGGAGGGCCGCCAGCGACACCCGCCGCGGGGTCGCCAGCAAGCTGTGCTCCTACCGAAGCCCGCCCGATCAGCGACACCCGAAGCGAGGCGCCAGCAAGCTGTGCCCACAAGCAGGCGATCAGCCCTGCACTTCGATATTGGCGTAGCGATCGTGCGAGTCCTTCACCTCCGGACGGCGGCGGGGGGCCGGCACGGGCTTCGGCGGCTTGCGCGATGTGACGGATGGCGGCTGCCTGGCGGTGTTGCGCGGCCCGGCCACGCCACTGGCGGTGCGTCTCCCCTTCGCACCCGTGGCCGGCTTCTTTCCCGGCCTGGATCCCACGCTGGTCATGGCGCCCGCTCCCGGTGTCCCTTCCATGGCAACGCGGCACGGCGTCGGAGCCGGCCAGACTTGCCGGTTCCGATGGGGAAACCATCGCTGAACGACGCGCCGTTGCGCGCGTTCGCCGGTCTGCGCGAGGCGTAGTGTCGATCCCGGGGCAACCGGCCCCGCGGCAGGGAGCGACGCATGGCGTTCAGTACCGCAGGAAGATCCGGACCGTTGGCCGACATCAACATCACCCCGCTGGTCGACGTGATGCTGGTGCTGCTGATCATCTTCATCGTGACCGCGCCGATCCTTGCCCGGCCGATCGACATCGCCTTGCCGCAGCGCGTCGACCGTCCGGTCGACCGGGTCGAGCCGCCACCGCCGATCGAACTGCGCCTCGACGCCGCCAGCGAACTCAGCTGGGACGGCGTGCCGATCGCGGCCGCGGTGCTGCCGGCACGCCTGCAGGCCGAAGCCGACGCGCATGCCGGCCAGGTGCCGGAGCTGCGCATCGCCAGCGATCCGGCCGCCGACTACCAGGCCCTGGTCACGGTGCTCGCGGCGGCCGACGCCGCCGGCATGCAGCGCATCCGGTTCGTGCAGCGGTAACCGCGAGCGGGGCTCCGCCCATCGCAAGGACGGAGCCCCGCCAAGGTGGTGGAACTGCGCGCCGGCCGGCGCTCGCAGTGCGCGGAATGCGCGTACCCCGCCTCCACCGCTGGCCTCAGGCCAGCGCGCCGCGGTGGCGGGCCGGCGGCGGGCGCAGGTACGACCACTCGCGCCAGGCGTAGTACAGCCCGACCAGCAGCATCATGCCGCCGAGGCCCAGGAAGATCGGCGCCGCCACCGCATTGGCGTGCGCCAAGGCGAACACCTGGAAGCGCGTGCCATCGAGCGTGGCCATCGGCGAGGCGTGGATGACGAACAGCAGGCCCAGGGCCAGGTTCACCGCGACTCCGCAGCGGCGAAGCCACGCCGGTTGCCGGCCCAGCACCAGTGCGATCGCATGGCCCAGGGCCAGGCCCACCAGCAACGCCATCGTCAGCAGGCGAATGCCGCTGTTGGCGAACACCGGATCCAGCGCCAGCCCCTCCACCGACAGCGTCGACGGCAGCAGCATCCGCGCGAACGGCTGCGGCGCGGCGTACATCCATACCGGGAACAGCAGCGTGGCGACCAGCGACAACGCGGACAGGCCGCGCGGCATCCACTCCGGCCCGTGGCTGGGCTTCCAGCGGAACACGCCGGGCCGGCGGCGGCGGATCCAGCCGGCCAGCGCGAACCACAGCAGCAGCAGGCCCAGCCACTGCAGGAACAACCCGTCCAGGTCGACGTGCTGCTGCGGGTTCAGCGCCGCATGCATCACCAGCACCACCGCGCCGCCGATCGCCCAGATCAGGAAATGGTGGTTGTCGGCGCCTTCCACCAGCGCCGGCCGCGCGTGGTAGCGCTGCGCGTACTCGGCCGGCCGGCCGAAGGCCTGCAGCATCGCCATCGCCATCGCCCGGTCGGGCGGGCGGCCGGACTCCTGGGCACGCCCGGCCAGCTCCTCGGCCAGCAGCGAGCGCAGCTCGGAGGCGACATCGTCGCGACGCGCGCGCGGCAGGCAATCGGCCACGTCGCGGACATAGGACTCCAGGATCTCGTTGGCATCCATCACTTCGTCTCCTCGCGCAGGAACCCGTCCATCACCCTGACCTGGTCGCGCCAGGCCGCGGACAAGGCAGCGAACGCGCGCTTTCCTTCGCGGCTCAGGCGGTAGTAGCGCCGCGGCGGCGCGTAGTCCTCGTCCCACTCGCTGGCCAACAGGCCCTGGGCCTCCAGCCGTCGCAGCAGCGGGTACAGCGTCCCTTCCTCGACCGGCATGCCGCCTTCGGCCAGCGCCTGCTTCAGCGAATAGCCGTACTGCGGCACCTGCAGCCGCGACAGCACCGCCAGCACCAGCACGCCGCGGCGCAGTTCCACCAGTCCGCTGCTGTCCCGCTCCACCATCGCCGGCACCCGTTACTGTTTCTCGCACAGTAGACCCGGCCATCTACTGTGTCAAGCACAGTAGATGGCTCGAAGCGATGGCCGCGGGCACCGTCCGCCATGCCCGGCGTGCGGCGAGACCCTTCACATCGACCTGATCAAAGGGTCACGGCCGTCTTACCCCCGCCACGGCACGCTTGGCACGACCCCACGAGGAGACCGGCCATGCACCTGATCCTGAAGACAGCCGCCGCCGCCGCGATCGGCGTCGCCGCCTGGCGAGCCTGGCAGCGGCGTCGCGCCCATGGCCCCCACAGCGGCATCCGCGACGAAGCCGACATCACGCCTCCGCGCGGCGACCCCCGAGTTCCGGCGGTCGAGCCCGGGCCGGAGACGGCACCACGCGCGGCGGCCCATTTCAGCCGCGGGTTCGGCGAAGAGGTCTGACCCCGCCCACGACTGGACGCGTTCGCATCGTTGCCGCCGCGGCTTGCAGCGGCGCGAACGGCCGCCGCCTTTGTCGGCTGCGGCGTCCGGGGGCGTCGCGCGCGCGGCGGCGCGCGTGGCCTGCATCCGGTATCCGGTGCACGCACGGATGGTGCCCCGCACATCCGGCCGCTCCACCCTTCCCCGAGCTATGCAGTCGGCCACATGGCAAGACGGTCGCGCTACCCTGTAGTCCGACGCCGGATTGCGTAATCCGCATGGACCTGGACCTGCTGCCGGCCCTGCTGGGCCTCGCCCTGCTCGACAGCCTCAATCCCTCCGCACTGGTCGTGGCGCTGTGGCTGCTGTCGCGTGCGCATGCCGCGCCGCGCCTGCTGGCCTACGTCGGCGGGATCCTGGTGGCCTATCTCGGGCTGGGCGTGGCGATGATGCTCGGCCTCGACGCGATGCGCGAGCCGCTGGCGGTGGTGTTCGCCCATCCTTTCGCATTGGCGGCCCAGGCCCTTCTGGGCGCGGGCCTGCTGGCCTATGCCCTGTTCGCTCCGTCCAAGGGCCAGGCACCGCCGCCGCCGCCGGTGCCTGGCCACGGACAGCTGGCCGCCTACGTCCTGCTCGGCATGTCGGTGACCGCCGTGGAGCTGGTGACGGCGCTGCCCTACTTCGCCGCCATCGCCCTGCTGGTGGCAGCCGACCTGCCAGCGACCCAGTGGCTGCCCTTGTTGCTGCTGTACAACGCCATCTTCGTGGCGCCGCCGCTGCTCCTGCTGGCCCTGCATGCCGTGCTCGGCCACCGCACGGACGCGCGCTTCGCGCGGTGGCGCGAGCGGCTGCAACGTGGCGCGCGTGAAACCGCGCTGTGGCTGTTCGGCATCGTCGGCGTCGCCCTGCTCGGCGATGCAGTCAGCCGCTGGATCGAGATGCGGCGGGAACACGCCGCAGTCGCCATGCAGCCACTGCCCGCTTGGCCCAAGGGCAAACCGCCCAATGACCGTCCGGCGGGTTGACGCGCGGCGCGACCGCCTCCTCGCACCCTCAGCCCAGGTCCACCTTGGCGACCTTGTCCTGGTAATCCTTCTTCGGGTCGATGCCCATCAGCATCTTCACCCCGGCGAGCAGGTTGTTCTCGTTGAGCCACACCTCGCCCTGGTCCGGATCCAGGCGCAGCAGGGCGAGCTTCGGGTCGTCCTTGCCTTCGTACCAGGCAGCGACGAACGGATTCCAGAGGCGCTCGACCACGGCGCGGTCGGTATCCACGACCAGCTGGCCGCCGATGCTGGCGAACAGCGAATGACCCTTGGCGGCGAAGGCCGCGACCGCGCGCCGCGGCGCGTCGAGCTGGCGCACCAGCCCGTTGTCGGTCGAGGTGAAGAACCAGATCGGCCCGCGCTCCTCGTGCTCCAGCTGCGCGGTCATCGGCCGGGTATGGCCATCCTCCAGCCCGTCCACGCCCAGCATCAGGGTCATGTCGGACTTCAGGGCTTTCCAGAATTTCTTTTCGAGATCGGCGGGTGAGGTCATGGCGCGCAGCTCCATCGGGAGCTGCCACCGTAGCGCCGCAGGTGGTCGCGCCTGCGTGAAGCGGACGCGCATCGACGCCGCGTCCGGCGCCAACGATGCCGGTCGTTCAGGCTAGCGCCACCGGACGATGGCCTCCGATCACGCCGATGCGCTGCGCAGGCGACGCGGCTTTCCGTGGGCCCTCTGTGCGCACCGCAGCACGCCGCGCTTGTTGCCCGGCAGGGGGCTCCCCTGCCGGAGGATCCGCTTTCGCGCCTGCCGGCTCACTGCGCCGGGCGGCGGTAGACCAGCACCGGGATTTCCGAATGGGTCAGCACCTTGGCGGTCACGCTGCCCAGCACCAAGGCCTTGAACCCGCGGCGCCCGTGCGAGGCCATCGCGACCAGGTCGCACCCGTGCGTGCGCGCTGCGGCGATGATCGCCTCGTGCGGATCCTCGCCCATGGCCACCTCCGTCCGGTGGGCCACGCCGGCGGCCGCTGCCCGGGCCGCAGCGTCCTGCAGGCGCCGGTCGGCGGCCGCGCGGGCGTGGGCTTCGTAGCTGCTGGCCGATTCCACGACCTGCTCGGGCGTGTAGGCGATGGCGTGGAACGGCTCGACCACGGTGAACAGGGTGACCCGGGCGCCTAGCGCCCTGGCGAGCGAGAGCGCCTGGTCCAGCGCATGGTCGGACAGCGGCGAACCGTCCATCGGAACCAGAAGATGCGTGTACATGGCATGGCCTCCTTCGGGGTACCGTCGCCAGTCTCCCTCCCGGTCCGTGCCGCTTCATTGATTCTGGTCAAGCCGGATGGGATACCCCGTGCGGGCATGGAATGCGCGCGAGCGGGCTCGCGGATTGATCCCGGACCGCCAATCCCTACACTGGTGCCTGGGCTGCCCGCTGGGCAGCTGCGCACGGGGGCGCGACGCATGATTCTCACACTCCAGGAACTGATTACGTCCGACGAGCTGGCGCTGATCAGGCAGAAGATCGCCACGGTGGCGTTCACCGACGGCAGGGCCACGGCCGGCGAGCTGCTGCACAAGGCCAAGAACAACCAGCAGATCCCCGGCAACCATCCGGTGATGAAGGACATCGCCCACGTCGTGATGCAGGCGCTCGGGCGCTGCGATCCGTTCATGAGCCTGGCCCAGCCGCGGCGGCTGGCGACGATGCTGGTGAGCCGCTACGAGCCGGGCATGGCCTACGGCTTGCACGTGGATGCGCCGATCATGGGCGAGCCCAACCACGTGCGCAGCGACGTCTCGTTCACCCTGTTCCTCAGCGACCCCGACAGCTACGACGGCGGCGAGCTGGCGTTCGACAGCGGCAGCGGCGAGACCGCGTTCAAGCTGCCGGCGCGTTCGGCGATCTGCTATCCCACCGGCCAGCTGCACCGCGTGCGCCCGGTCGAGCGCGGTGAACGCCTGGCCGTGGTCGGCTGGGTGCAGAGCCTGGTGCGCGAGCCGGCCATCCGCGAACTGCTGCACGACCTGTCCGAGGCGCGCGAACTGCTGGCAGGGCAGGAAGGTGCGGCGCGCGCGCTCGAGCTGATCAACAAGTCCTACAACAACCTGTTGCGGCGCAACGCCGAACCTTGAACGACGCCCCGACGACGGTCGGCGCGGGTATCGGAGGTCGCGTCCACCGGATCGCGCCAGGACCCGCGCGACACCGGGCACCCAACGACGGCACGCCGTGGCTGCCATACCGGAACGGTTATCCCCCGCGGCGCGATCGCCATCGGTCGCGGCGCGGGGCGATGGCACCCTGTGCGGCGTCCGACTTCCCGGCCAGGTGGAACCCGCCCATGACCTTCCGACCCTTCCGTCCGATCGCCCTGCTCGCCGGCCTGCTGTGGCTGCTGGCGACCGTCGCCCACGCCGCGCCGCCGGCGCAGAAGCAGACCTTCGTCCTCGTCCACGGCGCCACCGCCGGCGGCTGGGAGTGGAAGCGCACCGGGCAGTTCCTTGCCGACGACGGCCACACCGTGTATCGCGCCACCCTCACCGGGCTGGGCGAGCGCATGCACCTCAACGGTCCGGACATCGACCTGCAGACGCACATCGACGACGTGGTCAACCTGATCCTGTTCGAGGACCTGCACGAGGTGGTGCTCACCGGCCACAGCTACGGCGGCATGGTCGTCACCGGGGTGATGGACCGGATACCCGAGCGCATCCGCCACGTGGTGTTCCTCGATGCGGCCGTGCCACAGGATGGGCAGTCGCTGTGGGACCTGTTCGGCAGCCGCGGGCCGCTACCGGCCGACCGCTTCAAGGACGGTTTCATGCAGGTGCCCTGGGTCAAGCCCGGTGATGCGCCGCCCCACAGCGTCAAGCAGTCGATCCGGTGCTTCGAGCAGCCGGTGTCGTACCGCAACCCGGCGGCGCTCGCGCTGCCGGTGACCTACGTCGCCTTCGTGCCCAAGGACCAGAAGATCGAGGAGCGCGCGAAGACCGACCGCAGCTGGCAGAACGCACAGGCGCGCGGCTGGACGATGCGCACCTTCCCCGGCGGCCACGTCGCCCAGCAGGAAGACCCGCGCGGCGTGGCGACCCTGATCGAGGCAGCGGTCGAAGACCGCAACCGGGCGCCGCGCGACGCCATGCCCTGAGCGGGAGGAGTCGCGCTGGAAGTTTGCGGCAGCCGGGGCGCACGCGGCATCGCTCCGCCGCGAGACGGTGCCTGTGGGACGCGTCCGCCGTGTTGCCGCTGGTTCAATGTACCGTCAGCACGATCGGTTCGTCGCGGGTGATGACCATCGTGTGTTCGTACTGCGCCGAGCGGTTGCCGCGCGCGCCGACCAGGGTCCAGCCGTCGCCGGCTTCCTCGACCAGGCGGCTGCGGGTGGAGATGAAAGGCTCGATGGTGATCACCTGGCCTTCGTGCAGCACGCGGGTGTCTTCGGGATCGTAGTAGCCGGAGATCTGCTCCGGTTCCTCGTGCAGGGCGCGGCCGACGCCGTGGCTGGCCAGGTTCTCGATCACGCGGAACCCGAAGCGGCGCGCGGTCGCTTCGATCGTCGCGCCGATGCGGTTGAGCGGCTGGCCGGCACGGGCCACCTTCATCGCTTCGGCCAGCGCGGTACGCGCGGCGTGGCACAGGCGGGTGTCGCGGGCCGATGCCGCCGGTAGCACGCGGGTGCCGCCGGTATCGGCGAAGTAGCCGCCGAGTTCGGCGGACACGTCGACGTTGAGCACGTCGCCGGCGCGCAGCATGCGCGTGCCGGGTACGCCGTGCGCGGCCTCCTCGTTGACGCTGATGCAGGTGGCGCCGGGAAAGCCGTACACCAGCCGCGGCGCCGGTTGTGCGCCGGCCGCAGCCAGCAGCCGCTCGCCGACCGCGTCCAGTTCGGCGGTGGTCATGCCCGGCTGCGCCGCGGCGAGCATCGCCTCGCGCACGCGGGCGACGATGCCGCCGATGCGGCGCAGGGCTTCGAGGTCGGCGGGGGATTCGATGGTCAGGGTGGACTTTAGCGCGTTCGCCGCCGCGAGGGTCGGGCTTCCACAGGCGCAGCAGCGCGCCGGCCATGCCCAGCGCGGCCAACCCGGCCCACTGCAGCAGCGGCGCGAACACGAACACCAGCCCGCCCTGTGCATCCAGGTGCACGAACGCCGCGTCGACATAGGCGACCAACCCCGGAATCGCCAGGATGAGTGCGCCGCCGGCGAACACCCGTGCCGCCACCCGCGAACCGCGCAGCAGCCGTAGCCCGAGTGCGAGCCCGGGATACGGCGAGACCGCCCAGAGCAGCATCAGCGCCAGTACGCCGTAGCCCGACGCGTCCTGGTAGGCGTAGTTGTCGCCCCATGGCCGGGCCATGTGGATGCCGATCGCCACGGTGGCGACGGTGCACAGGAGCAGGAACAGGTAGAGGGTGGTTTCGAGGCGCGTCGGGGCCATTGGGCCGGCGGACCGGTACCGAGTCGGACGCCCTTCGTACCACAGGCGTGTCGCATAGCGGATTGGCACGCGGCCGGCGATCGTGGTGGCGGTCGCGCGTCCGTCCACGCCGCGACGACGCCGCCGGGCGCAGGCTGCGCACTCAGTCCCGCCCGGAGACCCGCATGTCCGTCCTGCTCGCCACCGCCACCACCGCCTCGACCGCCGCCACCGCGGGCATGAGCCTGTTCATGATCATCGGCGCGATCTTCGGCCTGATCCTGACCGTGCTGTGGATCCTGGTGCCGTTCGCCCTGTTCGGGATCAAGCCGCTGCTGCGCGAGCTCATCGCCGAGCAGCGCCGGGCCAACGAACTGTCCGCCCGCATCGCCGCCACCCCGGCGCAGGTGGTGGTCGCCGATCCGCGCGACGTGCGCACCGACCCGCGCACCGAGCCCTATATCCGCTGACGCCGCCGTAGCGCCGGGGCACCCTGGCTCGCACGCCCGGGTGCCCGGCAGGCGCAACCGTCGTGCCCATGCCGCGGCGTGGAGCCCGAGCCCCGTCCGACTCGACGCTCCCGCTACGCCGACAGCACCCAGCGATAGCCCACGCGGTAGGTCGCCCCTTCGCCGGTGATGTCGCCGGTGCGCATCTTCGGCCCGATCGGGCCGCCGAACGGGTCGCCATTCTCGAACGTGAGCCGGATGCCGTAGTGGCGCAGCGCATCCGGCCCGAAGAACGAATCGATCAGGCCGCTGATCGCCTCGGCCACCGCATAGGCCGCGCCCGCGGCCAGGCCGCCGCTGAAGTAGGCCGCCGCCACCACCGCGATGACGCTCATGGTGGTGGTGAGGGCGTTGGCCACCTCGCGGTCGTCGCTGTCGGACTCGACCAGCATGAAGATCGCATAGAGGTGGCCCGGATAGTTCTCGATGAGCTTGAGGTTGTAGCGGCCGATCGGCTTGGCGCCGAAATCGGCATAGGTGCCCGAATCGAAGTCGCCGGCATCGAACGCATCGATCGGATTGCTGTTGCCGGTCGCGCCGATCAGCATGCCGCCGAACACGATCTCGTCCGCGCCACCGCCGCCGGTCTCCTGCACGCAGTGGATCGCGCGCAGTTCCAGGATCGCCTTGGTGTAGCGCGGAGGCGCCGGTACCGGGGGTGGGTCGCTGTCGCGATCGACCACCTTGATCACCGGGCGGTCGATGCCGTCGCGCTCCACCGGCCGGAGCAGCGGACGCGCCTTGCGGAACCCCTGCACGTCCATGTTCTTGAGCAGCGCCGGCATCCGCGTGCCGTCGCCGATCGCCACGATCCGCGGCCGGATCCGCCGAAGCGCCTTCGGCGGCAGCGCGGCGATCGCGCGGGCGATCCGCATGTCCCCGCTGTCGGGCGCGGCCTCCATCGGATAGCGCGCCGGGTCGATCGCGTGCAACGCGCCTTTCACCGCCGCGGCCACCACGTCCCGGGCGACGGCCTTAGCGGCCTGACGCTGCGCGGGCGACAACCCGGCGGCGAAGTCGACAGGCGCAGCCACCTGTCCCATATCGGTCGCGCGATCGATGCGAGTCACTTTCCTGGCCAGGGTGTCCATGGGGCGTCCTTTGTTCGGCGGGCAGTTCCCCTGCCAACGGCGGACACGCGCGCCTGCGGCCAGCAGCCGGCGGCCGCCCTTGCCGAACCACGCCTCGCCACGGCGTCGCGTCCGCACGGCGCGGACAGCCCTGCGCAAGGGCGGCCCCTCGCGGCGCGAGGAGCCCAGTGCCCGGCTTCGGCCCACCAGCCGCCGGCCGCTCGCCCGCTAACGCGTGTTCGCGACCCGCGCGTCCTGCGTGGCCAGGCGCTGGAGCACTTCCGCGCATGCGCCCGGGTCGAGCGGCGGGTAGTACACGTAGCCCTGGACGATATGGCAGCCCAGTCCGCGCAGGAGCTGCACGCGCGCGGCCGACTCCACGCCTTCGGCGACGATGTTCTTGTCCAGCGCACTGGCCAGGGCGATGATCGAGCGCACCACGGCAAGCGAGGCCCCGTCGTCGGCCAGGTCGGCCATGAACGCACGGTCGATCTTCAACGTGTCGACCGGCAGCCGCGTCAGGTACGCGAGCGAGGAGTAGCCGGTGCCGAAGTCGTCGATGGCCACCGTGGCGCCCGCTTCGCGGAGGGCCTGGAGTTGCTGCAGGGCGGCGCCGCTGCCGCTCACCAGCAGCGATTCGGTGACCTCGATCTCCAGGTCGCGCCATTGAATCCCGCTGGCGGCCACCGCGCGTCCCACCGTGTCGGCCAGGTGTCCCGAGCGCAGCTGGTAGCTGGAGACGTTGATCGCCATGAGCCCGGGATCGAGGCCACGGGATTTCCAGGCCGCCATCTGATGGCAGGCCTTGCGCAGCACCAGCTCGCCCAGCTCCTCGATCAGGCCGCACTCCTCGGCCACGCCGATGAAGGTATCGGGAGCGATGCGGCCGCGGACCGGATGGGTCCACCGCGCCAGCGCCTCGGTCCCGACGATCCGGCCGCTGCGGCTGTCCACCCGCGGCTGGTAGTGCACCTCGAGCAGGCCGGCGCGGATTGCCGTGCGCAGGTCGTTCTCGAGCTGCACGCGGTTGAGCGCCGCCGCGTTCATCTCCTCGTCGAAGAACGCCATGCGCCCGCCGCCGGCCTTCTTGGCGCGGTACATGGCCACGTCCGAGTTGTGGATCAGTTCGTGCGCCTGCGAACCATGCTCGGGATACAGGGCCACGCCGGCACTGAACCCGACCACCAGCTCGGTGCCGTTGGACACCAGCGGCGTGGCGAACGAGGCCGCCAGCCCCGAAGTGATGCGCGCGGCGTCGGCCGGCGACTGCACGTTGCGCAGGATCACGAAGAACTCGTCGCCGCCGAAGCGCGCCAGGAAGCTGTCGGGTCCGATCCCCTGCCGGATCAGCTCGCCGGCGCGCACCAGGACCGTATCGCCCTGCGCGTGGCCGAGGCCATCGTTGATCGACTTGAAGCGGTCGAGGTCGATGAACACCGTCGCGAACGTCTCGCCGCTCGCCTTCGCGCCCTCGATGGCCAGGTCCAGCGCCTCCAGCGCGGCCAGCCGGTTGGCCAGGCCGGTCAGCGGATCGTGCCGTGCCTGGAACAGGAGCAGGTTCTCGTGCTCTTCCACCGCCAGCGCGACGGCGACGCGTTCGGCCAGGTCGCGCACCTCGAGCAGCACTTCCTCGCCCGGCGTGCCGCCGTCCCCGCAGGCCAGCGCGATCCAGGCGCGCGACTGCTCGCGATGGCCGACCGCCAGCACCAGCACCTCCTGCACCCCGCGCGCGGCGAAGCCTTCGCCGACCTCCCGCATCGGCGTCCACTGCCCCGGTTCCAGCGCATAGGCGGCCTCGTGCAGCGTGTCCGGCAGGGCGCTGCCCGCTTCCACCTGGCGCTGGCCGCGCATGCGCAGGAAGTGCCGCTTCGGCTGCTGCGGATCCACGCCGGCCAGGCTCACGCCGATGCCGTCCACGCGGCTGATCTCGTGGATGCGCGCGATGACCACGTCCACCACCGCCGCCGCGGGTACGCGCTCGAGGATCAGCCGGTCGATTTCCGACAGGATGCGCAGGGTGTCCATCTGCCGGCGGATGCGGCCTTCCATGTCGTCGAAGGTCCGCGCCAGGGTCTCGAACTCGTCGTCCATGCGGGTGTCGGCCTGCGTCGTGGCACCCTGCCCGACCGCGCGGATCCGGCCCACCAGCCGCTCCAGCGGCACCAGGATCCTGCGGATCTCCATGGAGCTGAGCATCAGCACCAGCAGCAGCAGGCCCAGTGCCAGCGGCGCCAGGAACCCGAGGTAGCTGGCCAGCACCGGCGCGCGCTCGGCGACGGCCGTCACCCGCCAGGATCCGGCGCCGAAGGCCGGCTCCAGGAACAGCTCCCATTCGTCGCGGATGGCCGTCGTCGACTGCGCCGCCTCCGGCAGGTCACCGTGGCATCGCAGCACGCGATCGCCGGCCAGCACGCAGAGCTGGCCATCGAACACCTGGTCGTCGCTTTCACCCCACAGGAAGCCGGGACGGACGACGCCCGCCAGCAGGCCGTCGCCGCGTTCGCCGCGATTGGGGACCAGGATCACCACCTGGGCTTCCTCTCCGTCCTGGCGCGCGGGCAGCACCACGAGCGCGGTGGACAGCGCCTGGTCGCCCGCATGCCGCGCCAGCCGTCCGCCCAACCCGGCATCGCCAGCCGTCCCGCCGAGCGGCAACGGCACCGTTTCAACCTTGGAGAAGAACGGCTTGAGCAAGGCCTCGTCGGCCACGGTGGTGCGGTCGTTGGCGCCCACCTGCCGCAGCAGCGCGTGTGCCGACTCCAGGCGCTCGAACAGGTTCAATGCGTAGTGCTTGATCTCGGTGCGCAGCGCGGCCTGGCTGGTCTCGAGCGCATCGGCCGACGCCGTGCGCCAGGCCAGCCAGGACACCGCCGCCGCAGGCACCACCACGGCCACGCAGAAGGTCAGGAAGATCCGGCGTCCCAGGCGGCTGCGCAGGAAAGTACCTTCGATCCAGGGAGGCAGCTGCATGCCGGCGGGTCAGAAATCTTCGGCCGGGCCGATGTAGGCGCCGTCGCGGGCACGGATCACGTCGTCGAGGCTGTCCTTCTGGCTGACCTGCGCCTTGAACACGCCGTCCTTGCCGGCGCTGAAGAGGTCGTAGTCGCTGTTGAGCGGATTGAGCCGCTTGTCCTTGCGCGCCGAGCCCTTGCTGCCCTTCACCCCGGCCAGCTTGGTGTAGTGGTACGGGCGCTGCCAGGGGTCGAGCAGCGCGCCCTTCCCGATCTGCGCCAGCGAGTCGGGCAACTGCCCGCCGTTGTCGGTGCGGTAGCGCAGGATCAGCATTTCCATCAGCGCGATGTCGGCCTGCGCGGCCGCGCTCTTGGAGCGATCGACCTGCTTGGTGAACTGCCCGATCGCCAGCACCGACAGCACCGCGGCCACGCCGACGGCGAACATCAGCTCCAGCAGGGTAAAACCCCACACCCGGCGCGCGCTGCTGGACCGGGCCCAAGGGAAATGGGTTCGGGATTTCGGTACTGGCATATCGGTCCCGCATTCGAGCGGGCCCGGGCAGTCCTGCGCCTGGCGATCCCGTAGTTCGTCGGAAGGCGCATCCCTGGCCCCCATAGCACGGCGTGAAGCCGCTGGGCGCAGCACACCCCCGCAGCTCTACGTGCAACCGTGACAAGGCTCCGTGATGTGCCGACCCTTGCCGTATGAAGATCGGCCCGGACGGCCAGAGCTTGATCGCCGGGCTGGCTGCCGGCTTAACGGGTCAGGTTCAGTGCCCGCCCGGCAGGGCGCGTGGCAGCCACCGCTGCCACGCCTCCGGTGCAGGTCACGCCACGAAGGCCACCCCGCCCGCAGACCGGGCCGCTCGCCGCCTCAACCGAAATCGGCGTCGAGCACGATCCGGTAGCGCGCCTTGCCCGCGCGCAGGTGGTCCAGCGCGTCGTTGACCCGGCGCATCGGGAAGTGCTCGCTCTTCGGCGCCACGCCGTGGCGGGCGGCGAAGCCGAGCATGCTGTCCAGCGCGCCGCGCGAACCGGTCGGCGAGCCCGACAGCGACTTCTGGCCCATGATCAGCGAGAACGCCGGCACCGCGATCGGTTCCAGCACCGCGCCGACCACGTGCAGCTTGCCCTTGGGCGCCAGCGCGGCGAGCAGGCCGTTCCAGTCCAGCGGCACGTTGACCGTGTCGATGATCAGGTCGAAGTGGCCGGCCAGCGCCTGCAGCGCGGCCGCATCGCCGGTGGTGACCACGTGGTGGGCGCCGAACGCGCGCGCCTCCTCTTCCTTCGAGGCGCTGGTGGTGAACGCGGTGACCTCGCAGCCCCAGGCGCGGCAGAACTTCAGCGCCATGTGGCCCAGCCCGCCGATGCCGACCACCGCCACGCGCGCGGTCGGCGGGATGCCCAGCTCGCGCAAAGGCGAGAACACGGTGATGCCGCCGCACAGCAGCGGCCCGCACTCGGCCGGATCCAGCCCGTCGGGCAGCGGCATCACCCAGACCCAGTGCGCGCGCACCTTGTCGGCGAATCCGCCATGGCGTCCGCCGATCGTCGGTTGCACCTCGCGGCACAGCTGCTGGTTGCCGGCCAGGCAGGCGTCGCAGTGCAGGCAGCTGGACGCGTTCCAGCCCAGGCCCACGCGCTGGCCCAGCACCACGCCTTTGGCGTGCGTGCCCAGCGCGGTGACCCGCCCGACCACCTCGTGGCCGGGCACGAACGGGTATGCGGTGAAACCCCATTCGTTGTCGAGCATCGACAGGTCCGAGTGGCAGATGCCGCAGTGCTCCACCGTGATCTCGACCTCCTCGGCGCCCAGCGGGCCGGGGTCGTATTCGAAGGGTTCCAGGGCGGCACCGGGGGCCGGAGCGGCCCATGCGCGGTAGGGGGTCATGGGAGTTCCTTGGTGGATAGGTGGATGGGATTCGACGATACGCCGACCGGGCGAGGCGTGCCCCGCCACACGCTCGATGGAGAAGTGAACCTGGCTCCGTTTACCGGCTTCACACCACCGTGTAACCGCCATCGATCAGGTAGTAGCCGCCGGTGATGAACGAGGCCTCCGGCGAGAGCAGGAACACCACCAGCGCGGCGACCTCCTCGGCCCGGCCCAGCCTTCCCAGAGGGTGCCTGGCGACCAGCGCCGCCTTCTGCTCCGGCGACAATCCGTCGAGCAGCGGCGTGTCGATGTAGCCCGGCCCGACGCAGTTGATGCGCAGGCCCTGTGGCCCGTACTCGGCCGCCGCGTTGCGGGTCACCCCGACCACGCCGTGCTTGGCCGCGGTGTAGGCGCCATTGCCGATCGCCGCGACCATGCCGTGGATCGAGGCCATGTTGACGATCGCGCATTCGCCCGGGCCGGCCTCCAGCATCTTCGGGATCTGGTAGCGCATGCCGTACAGCACGCCGTTGAGGTTGATGTCGATCACCCGCTGCCAGTCGGCGATGTCCAGCTCGCCCGCCGGTGCCTGCGCCCCGCCGATGCCGGCGTTGTTGACCGCGTAATGCAGCGCGCCGTACTCGGCGACCGCGCGCTCGACCACCGCGGCGTTGTCCTCCGGCCGCGCCGTGTCCTGGCGCACGGCGATGGCGGTGCCGTTGGCGGCGACGATCTGGCCGGCGACCCGGTCCACCGCGTCCTGGTGGATGTCGGTCGCCACCACCTTGGCCCCACGCGCCGCCAGCGCCTTGGCGATCGCCTCGCCCAGCCCGGAACCGGCGCCGGTGACCAGCGCGACCTTGCCTTCGAATCCTGCCATGGGCCTTCTCCTGGTGGGGCGCCGGGCGGCGCCGATGCGGTGGATGCGCGGCGGTCGTGCGCGACGGCTGCCCGCTCCGGAGGCACCGAGCGTAGGGGCCGTGCGATTACGGTTCCGTGTACGCGCCGTCCAGCCCGGGCGGGTGGACGCCGCGCCGCGATACGCCGGCGCCGGGCGTCGTATGCTTGCACCGACGCCGCGCACCCCGCGCGGCGACAGGGGGACAACGATGCGCAAGACGACATGGGCGGCCGTGGCCGCGCTGGCGATGGCCTGTGCCGGACCGGTGCTCGCGGTGGAAGGCACCTTCGTGCTGGAGGATGGCAGCTACTCGATCACCGTCGAGGAGGCGGACGGCAACCTGGTAGTGGTGGAGCCGAACAAGCGCTCGGTGTACACGCCCGATGGCAGCGGCCGCTACACCTTCCACAACGACAACACCGGCTCGGACTTCTACCTGAGCGTGCTGGACGACAACACGCTGGAAGCCGGCCGCATCCCGCAGAGCGGCTCGCCCTCGATCCTGAGGAAGGTGGACGTGGCCGGCGCGATGGCCGCCCTGGAAAGCAACGACGAGTACGGCGCCATCGCCGAACGCTACGCCGGCCTGGCCGAATCCGACCCGGCCAACGCCCAGGCCTGGAGCTTCTGCGCCGCGGTCGCGTTCAAGCGCGCCATGTCCAGCGATGCCGAGTTCGGCGCCTATGCCTCGCAGACCGCGCAGGTGATGCAGCAGATCCTGGTCGGTACGGCCAATCCCTGCCCCGACGCGATCCCGGCGCAGTACTGGTAAGGGGAGCGGGACGCAGGTCCCGGGGATGGCGGGCGTACGACGGGGACCCGGTCCACTGCGTGCGCCCCCATCCCGGAAGTGAACCTGGCTCCGTTCTCCCCGCTCCGTTTTCTGGTTACGGATGACCCATGGACCCCGGCTTCGCCAACCCGGCCACGCCCTCCTGCAGCGATGCAGGCTGGCGTGCGCCACGCCCCCGGGCTCCAGCGCGCGGCCGGACGACCGTCCTGGCCCTGCTCGCGCTGCTCCTGCTCGCCGGCTGCCGCAGCACGCCGCCGCTGCAGCTCGACCCGAGGCCGAGCGCAGGCCACTACAGCGGCTCGTCGCTGCGGGTGCTGCACGAGGCGATGCCGGCCGGCGTCGTAGCGCCGGACACCGACACGCTCGAGCTGCTGGGCGCGTTCGAACAGGCGCATGGCATCGAGCCCGACGCGATCGTGCGCAACGCCTTCCTCGCCCACTTCAGCGACATCGACCACCAGCTGCGCGGCCGCCACCGCTGGACGCTGTACCGCTACACCCACGGACTGGCCTCGCCCGATGTGTATTCCGAGGCGCTCAAGCCCGTGCTCGGCGTCACCGTGACCCTCACGACGCCCGACGGCACGGTGCTGTGGCACGGCGTGGAATCGGTGGGTCATGCCAGCCCGGACACGCCCGCGTTCACCCCCGGGCAGCTGCGCGACGATCCCGACCGGCTGCGCGCGGGATGGGTGGCGGCGGCGGACGTGGTGATGGCGCGGCTGGCGCAGAAGTACCGCGCGGGGATCCGCGATCGGCGCGAGGGCTACGCGTACTAGCTGGCGGGCCGGGGTACGCACGCGGAATGCCGCCATGGCACTCCCGGTTGCGCGTCCGCAGAATCGCCGGACATCCAAAGTCCCCGGCATGGCCTCGCCCGCGCACCGCTTCACGGGCGAAAGACGCCCGACTGCCTAGCGTCTCCTGCAGCATCGCATCGATGCCTTGCCAACCCGCGTGCCGCCCGGCGGCACTACCGCCAGGAGAACACCATGATCAAGTGGGCCATCATCTTCGCCGTCATCGGCCTGGTCGCCGGCGTGCTCGGCTTCGGCGGCATTGCCGGCGGCGCCATGGGCATCGCCAAGTTCCTGTTCATCGCCGCCCTGGTCATCGCCGCCGTGCTGTTCCTGCTCGGCGTGACCGTCTTCAAGAAGGTGACCTAGCGCCTTGGGCACCGGCGGGCGGGAAAGTGCGCTCGACCGCCGTTCTGGTTGACGCCCGTCCGGATCATTCGCGCACGTGGCGGGCGACGTTGCCGTCGGCCCAGCGCAGTTCGAGTGCGGCGACCTCGCCTGCCGGCGTGCGCTCGAACCGCACGCGGCGGGTCGGGTCGCCCTCGACGAAGTACAGGTCCGTCGCCAGCGGCTGCAGGCGCAGCGGGGGGCGGCGGCCCTGGCGCAACTGCAGGCCATCGCCGACCGCTTCGATCGCCACGACGCCGTACTGGCCGACCAGCGCGTCGCGGACGACTTGCGCCTGCGCCGGCGGTTCGGTGGTCAACGCTTCCAGCGACCAGCGCGCGGCGGTGTCGCCGCCTGCCTCGACCAGCCGCCCCAGCGCGAGCTGCTGCGCGCGCCGCAGCGCATCGGCGGACGCCACCGCCACGTCCGGCTGCACGCCTGCGCCTTCCCAGTTGCCCTTGGTGATCGGGCTGACCGGCGAGCCGGTGGACACGAACACGCTGAAGCCGTCGTCGAGCGGGAACGGCCGCCCCGGGTTGGCCGCGCCGCCGCTGGCCTCGCCCACCACGGTCGCGCGCCTGGCGTTCTTCAGCGTGTAGGCGAAGGCCTCCGCCGCCGAACCGGTGCGGCCGCTGGTCAGCACGTACAGCGGCAGCGTCGTGCGCGGTGCCGGGTGGGCGGTGGGCGGGGCTTCGGAGAGGGTGCCGCGGCGCGAGTGGAAGGTGTTGTAGATGTCGGCACCGGGCGCGACGAAGGCGCTGGCCAGGTAGCCGACCATCGCCGGCGAACCGCCGCCGTTGTCGCGCAGGTCGATGACCAGCGCATCGGCATGGCCGAGCACCTGCAGCGCCGCGTCGATCGCCTGCCGCGCCGGATCGCGCGGATCGTCGAAGTCGATGTCGGCGAAGTAGCGCAGGTCCAGGTAGCCGACGTTGCCCGGCAGCACCTCGGCGCGGCGGATGCCGAAGTTGGTGCGTGCCGGATCCGGGCCCGGGCCCGGCCCGGGGCGCTGCGCCGGCGGCGCATCGGACCAGCGCACGTTGAAGTGGCGGTCCTCGGCCTTGAGCCGGGTGGTCAGCGCGGTCGCCAGGTCCTGCGGGTTGGCGTAGCGGTCATAGCGCCCGCCGGCGGCATCGGCGCGCAGCGCCGCGGCGATGGCGGCGGCGCGCTGCGGATCGAAGTAGTCCTGCTCGATGGTGTCGGCCACCTGCGCGACCGTTTCGCGCGGCGTGGCGGCGTTGGCATGGGCGGACAGGAACAGCAGGCAGGCGGCGAACAGCGGGCGGATGCGGGACACGGCAACTCCAGGGGCCACGAGGGCGCAGGCACGGGTCGGGCGACGATGCGGCCCGGATACCGGGGGTCACAAGTGACCAAAGTCCCGGGAGTTCCGTCGCACGTTGCGCGCCGGAGGGCACGGGTTCCATCCTGTCCCGTCGCTGCTTCCTGCCGGCGCTCAGCCGCCCGCCCCAACGTGCACTTGGCCCATTGCGGCGAAGTGCACTATGACGCCGGTTTTCCGGTTTCCGTCAGTCCTCGATGGCTTCCACGCCCTGCCGGTCCAGTTCCGCCAGGCGCTCGCGCATGGCCGCCAGCTGCTCGGGCGTGTGGCCGATCCAGCCGTTCACTTCGGCGACCACGCGCAGCGGATCGCGCGTGCGGTACGAGCGGGTGGGATTGCCGGGGAAGCGCTGGTTGGTGAGGTTGGGGTCGTCCTCGAACGGGCCGGTCGGCTCGACAATGTAGATGTGACCGCGGCCTTCGCCGGCCGCCAGCTCCGCGCCCCACGTCGCCGCCTCGAGCATTGCGGTCAGGTAGACGTACCGCGCGTTGCGGCGCTTGCCGAAGTTGGAAGCGTAGCCGGCGACGATCAGGTCGCCGGGCGCCAGCGTCGCCTTGGTGCCGTGGTAGTAGATCGCGGTATCGCGCATGGGGTGGTGTTCCGTGGCCTGCCGGATCGACAGGCCGGCGATACTGGAGCCCGCCCTGGGCCTTGCCGCAAGCCCCCGCGCGTTATATAAATTCGTGGTGGGGAGGCGCAGCGCCTCCCCTTTCTTGTGCGCGGATTGCGCTTTCGCGTTCAGCGATCCGGGGTCAGGGTCGACTGTGACCGGCGATGGAAGCGCACGCTGACCCCCGTTTCAGTCCTCGTCGTCGTCCTCGGCCAGCGGCCGCACGTGCTGCAGCAGGCTGACCAGGGTCTTGCCGGGCTCTTCCCACGGGACCATGTGCGACGCGTGTTCGAACCACACGGCCTGCTTGGACGGTGCCTGCACCTGCGCCAGCCAGCGCGCGGTGGGTTCGGACGGGGTGGTGTAGTCGTGCCGGCCCATGAACATCACCACCGGGATCGGGAAGCGGCGCACGTCCTTGAAGCTGACCTGCAGGAACTCGTCCAGCACCCGGCCGAGGGTGAACACGTTGGCCGCGTCGATCGCGCAGCGCTCGGCATCGCCGTACTCGGGCGACAGCTTCGGCCCGCTGAAGTAGTAGTAGGACTGGTCGCGGTAGGCGCTGAGCCCGCCGTAATGCTGCGCCCACTTGCGCGCGGCGACGATCCGCTCGCGGGTGAGCGGCTGGTCGCCCGGGTACGGCGCGATCGCGGCCAGCTCGCGCTCGGCCTCGGCGTTGCCATGCGCCCGGGCCTGGGCCACGGCGTAGTCGTAGCTGACCTGCTCGTTCTCGCGCACGTCGATCACCTGGCCGATGCCGACGTAGGCATGGAACAGGTCCGGGCGCTTGAGCGCGGCGCGCATGCCCACGATCGTGCCCCAGCTGTGGCCCATCAGCACCAGCTTGCGCTTGTGGTAGCGCTGGCGCACCGCCTCGGCGATGGCGATCGCGTCGTCGACATAGCGCTCGACCTGCAGCGTGTCGGCGACCGCCGCCTGCGGGTTGAGCAGGAAGGTCTTGCCGGCGGCGCGCTGGTCGTAGGTGACGACGGTGAAGTATTCCTCCAGCGGCCGCGAGAACTGCCACAGCGTCGGCGTCAGCGGCGCGGCCGGCCCGCCATGCACGAACAGGATCACCGGATTGGCGCGGTCCTGCCCGCGGGCAGTGACCCACTGGCGGATGCCGCCTGCGTCCTGCGCCCAGGCTTCCTGCACGCCATTGGGCGCGACGATGCGACCGAGGTCGGCCACGATCCTGCGCGCCTCGCCAAAGCGTTCGGTCGTATCCGGGCAGCTGTCGGCCGCCCGCAGCGGCGTGATTGCCAACATCGCCAGCAACGCGATCCAGCCCTGCATCCTGCGCATGCATGCACTCCGTTTGTTTGAGTTCCGGCGCAGTCTAGGAGACGAGAAACCCTGGCCCATGTGCCGCAAGTCGTGTCCGCGGAAGCGGACACTTTGCGGACGATGCGGACAGTCGGAGACGGGTCAGGCGGTGAGCGTGGCGATGTTGATGCCGCGGTGGACCGTGGGCTCGTGATGGAGCAATCGTGATGGGGACAGGCGTACTTCCTGCACCCTCATCCGGAAGTGAACCTGACCCCGTTTCCCCCTTTTCCCCCGCCCCGTTTCCCCACCGGCCTACCGTTCGGCTACGCGCCCGACAATCCACTCGACGATCGCATCGAACCGCTCTTTATCGAGCGCATGCCCACCGTCGACGCGAAGTTCGGTGATGAAGTCGCCGCCAACCCTGGCCACGACCTGGTCGGCATCCCGCGAGTACTTGTCCATCGCACCCGACACCACCAGGGTCGGCCGCGGCCCGAGGGCGGCAAGCACATCGTGATGGTCCATCAGGCGGGCGAGCCCGGGCACGGCCTCGAAGAGGAGGATCCCGGTGCCTTCCCGACGGCGCGTCTCGAAGCTGCACACCGCGCCACTGACGCATGCGAACCGGCAGCGTGCATCGACGGCCGCGTGGTAGAGGGCCGTGGTGCCCCCGTACGAGTGCCCGGCCACGCCCACGCGGCGCTCGTCCATCCCCGTGGCCTGGAGCAGGACGCTCAGGGCGCGTTGCGCATCATCCAGGCACTTCCGCATGAGCAGGTCGCCATCCAGCAAGCGATAGCTCATGGCGTTGTAGTGCTGGAGCCAGTCGTAATGATCCGGCTCCACCCCACGAACCGCTGCGCGCCGGTCCTCGAAACTGATGGAGTCCGGGGCCAGGACCGCGAGCCCCCTGCGAGCGAGCGCCGGCCCGAATGCCTGGAAGCTGTCGCCCACCTCACCGGCCACCTCGCTCTTGCCGAAGTGGAACTCCCCGTTGTGCTGGTGGAAGACCACGACGCCGCCGAGCGTGTCGCGGTCCTTCGGCGTGAACAGGAACGCCGGGATGACGTCACCTTCCAGGCCGCGGTACTCGATCGCTGTTCGCTCGAATCCGTCGGCCTGCTCGACGTCGCCTCGCTGGAAGTCCACCGGGAACGGGTCCGCAAGGCCCAGGCGGGATCGCAGCAGGGTGGCGAGGTCGGTTGTCATTGCCGCGATGGTAGCGGGCAATGCCGGTAGGAGGGGCGGAACGGGGTCGGCGGAACGGGGGCAGGTTCACTTCCTGCCTCGGGGCGAACGAGGTCAGGTTCACTTCTTGCAGCGCTGGGCTCCGGTGAACGCGGCGATGTCCACGCCGCGGGGAAACCGCGCGGTCGATCAGAGCCAGGCGATGTCGCCGCCCGCCGATGCGCGCTCGAATTGCGGCCGGGCAAACCAGTAGCCCTGCATCAGGCGGATGCCCAGGTCGGCCAGGCACTGCGCTTCGTCACGGGTCTCGATGCCTTCGGCGATCACCTCGATGCCCAGCTGCCGGCAGATGGACACCACGCCCGACACGATGGTCCGTCGCGGCACGTCCTGGTCGATGCCGCGGACCAGGGCCATGTCCAGCTTGACGATGTCCGGCTGGAAGTCGGCCAGCAGGTTCAGCCCGGCAAAGCCGGCGCCGAAGTCGTCGATGGCGGTCTTGAAGCCGATCCGCTTGTACTCGCCCAGGATCTCGGCCAGCCACTTGCCGTCGTTGACCTGCTCGCCTTCCACGGTCTCGAAGATGATCCGCCCCACCGGAAACCCATGCTGCCGCGCCGCCTGCAGCGTGGAACGGATGCACACCTCGGGCCGGTAGATCGCATTGGGCAGGAAGTTGATCGACAGGTGCGACTGCAGGTCCAGCGCGCCGGCAATGCGGATCGCCTTCTCGCGGCAGGCCTGGTCGAACGCGTAGCGGTTGTCGGCGGTGACCTGCGACAGCACCGACGCGGCCGGCTCGCCGGTCGTGCCACGCACCAGGGCCTCGTGCGCGAACACGCTGCGGGCGTGCACGTCGACGATCGGCTGGAAGGCGTAGCTGAAATCGAACGCCAGCGGCCGTGCGTCGCGGCAGAGGGCGCATCCGGGACCCGTGGCGGCTCGATTCATGCGTTCTTGTTCCGTCTTCGGGTCAGGGCGACGAGTTGCAGCGGGCTCTGCGGACAGGGCCGCACGCGCGCCCGGCCGCATCCCGCGCAGGAGATCGCACGCTGAAGAGAGCGGCCGCGCGCCATGGAAACTTGAGCGGCCCGTTGCCTTCCGGCACGCCGGGCGGCGACCTCAGCGCCCGCGATACGGCTCGCAGCCGACGCCGTCGTTGTCCCGATCCAGGTGCGGGCCATAGCCCGGCTCGCCGCGCCGCACCGGTGCCGCGCCGGCGGCGCGTGCCTCGTCGCAATTGCGATAGGCGCGTCCGCGCGGCGGCGTAGCCGGGGTGTCCTCGTCGGGCGTGTACTGGTGCCGCGGCGCGGGGCTGGCCGGGACAGGCGCGCGATGGCAGTGGTAGCCGCCGTTCTTGCGGTCGTGATGGCAGCCCTCGCTGTTCAGGCCGCCCGGATGGGCCACGCTTTCAGGGATGCCTGCGAAGGCCCCGCCCAGCAGGGCCGAAAGCATCGTCACGCGTGCAATGTTGGACGACCCCATTCCCGCCTCCGCTCCGACGACCGGATTCTGATCGGCCGACCGCGCCGAAAGTGAACCTGGCCCCAGCCGCCCAGAGACAGAGCTTTTCTCTTCACACGCCAAAAAAAGCTCTGGCGATGGAGTTCCGGGCTCGGTGGTCCGAGCCTGGGGCTCCGCTGACGCAGTCCGGAACCCGGCGATCCGAGCCCGGAGCTCGGGTGATGGAGTCCGGAACTCGGCGTGTCGAGTCCGCAACTCGGTCGATGGAGCCCGGAACTCCACACGTCGAGTCCGGAACTCGGGTGATGTGGCCTACAACTCGGTGCGCCGAGCTCGGGACCCGGGTGATGGAGCTCCGAACTCGATGCCTCTGGAAGCCCCCCTCCGATCGCGGAAGTGAACCTGACCCCGTTTCCACCCCGTTTCCCGGCAATCGCGCGCAGGCCGGGCCGGGGCGCACGCCGCCACGTTACCTCGGCGGTGCGAGCATGCCGGCCACCGCAGCCACGACCGCTTCCGGTGCGTCCAGCTGGACGTCGTGCGAGCTGTCCGCCACCTCCACGCGCCGGCCGTTGCGGGAAGCCGCGACCAGGCGCGCGTGGGTCTGCTCGCGTGCGGCCTGCAGGGCCTTGCCAACCTCGGTCGGTACGCCCGGCATGCCGGCGACTGGCGCGGAGAGGACCACGAGCGGCAGGTCGCCGTAGGACTCGGCCTCCGGCACCGGCGCGGCAAAGATCACGGCGTTGGCATCGAGCTCCGAACGCAACGTGCGCCAGTAGCTGGGCTTGAGCTTGTACGCGCGGGTGGCGGCGGCGACCGCTGCGCTCTGCCACGGCGGCGCAGCGCGCAGGCACGACGCCAGCGGGCCCTCGCCCCGGTCCAGGGTGCCGGCTTCGGCCGCCTTGAGGCAGGCATCGAGGAACGCATTGCGCTGCACGCGACCGGCCTCGTCCTGCGCCTTCCAGGCTTGCGGCAGCAGTGCGTCGGCGCCCTGCTCCGGCGGATCGACCAGCACCAGCGCGCGCACATCCTGCGGGTGCTGTCGCGCGTAGCCGCGCACGATATTGCTGCCCAGCGAATGCCCGACCAGCACCAGCGGCGTCTTCAGCTTCGCGGCCGCGACCAGCGCGGCGAGGTCGGCGACGTCGGCATCAAGGTCGCGCGGCAACGGGCCTTCATCGCTGAAACCGTATCCGGCACGGTCGTAGGCGCATACACGCGCCTGCGACGACAGCAGCGACTGCACGCGGAACCAAGTGGCCGAATCGGCGTTTCCTCCGGCTTCCAGCAGCACGGTCTGCGGGCCATCGCCCACGCAGCGCAGGTTCAACGCGCGGCCGGGAGCGACGGTGATGCGCTCGCCGGCGACGGCGTAGCTGTCGGGGGTCTGCTGCGGCACGTCCGCTGCCGCCTGCGCCGCAGGCGCATGCAGCGAGACGGCGGCGAGAAACGCGAGGCTTGCGATAGACTTCATCCTGCTCTCCATGCGTGAAGGGGACGTGCGCCGATATGCCTGGCGCCACGCGAGCGACGAGCGTAGCGCAGGGCCCGAGCGGAAGGGCGATGCTGCTACGGTGCGGAAGCGCGGCCAGTTCATCCGCCGTTCCGGCGCGTCAGGTCACGGAGTCAGGTTCACTTCCTGACAGCGCGAGGTTGCATACCCGGCAACCTGGACCGCACTGCGTGGAACACCTGCGAGCTCGCAATGTTCCGTACACCACATAAAGGACGAGTTATCCACAGAAATCGGGTCCTGAACCTCACACGCCGAGCAAAGAGCTCGGACACGGAACGGCGGCGGAGCGGCGGAACGGGGTCGGCGGAACGGGGTCAGGTTCACTTCCCACCTTGCGTGGCGCCCGGTTCTGACGAGGGCGCCGGAAGGTGCGGGCCGACAGGTGGCAGGAGCGGCCGCATCCTGCGTGCATGGCCCGCCTGCCGCGCATCGACCTCCCCGGCATTCCCCAGCACGTCGTGCAGCGCGGCAACAACCGGCTGCCGTGCTTCCTGGATGACGGCGACCGCCTGCGCTACCTGCACCTGCTCGCCGATGCGCTGCTCGCTACCCGGTGCGAACTGCACGCCTACGTGCTGATGGACAACCATGTCCATCTGCTGGTCACGCCGTCGGAACGCGGGGCCGTCGGCAGGATGATGCAGCGGCTTGGACGGAATTACGTCGCGCTGTTCAACGGCCGCCATGGACGCACAGGCACGCTCTGGGAAGGACGCTACAAGGCCTGCCTGGTCGACAGCGAGCATTACGTACTGCGCTGCTACCGCTACATCGAGCTCAACCCGGTGCGTGCCCGGCTCACCGACAACCCGGCGACCTGGCGCTGGTCCAGCTGTGCCGCCAACACCGGCCAACGCCGGGGTTCCGGCCTGACGCCCCATGCCAGCTGGCTGGCGCTGGGCAGTACTGAGGCCGAGCGTGCATCGGCCTACCGGACCCTGCTGGACGAGACACTGGACGACGACACGCTCGCCGAAATCCGTACCTACCTGCAGCAACAACGCGCCTTCGGCCACGATGCCTTCCGCGCCATGGTCGAGGCCAAGACCCGACGCTTCGCCGGAACCCGCCCGGCCCACCGGCCATTGCGCCCAGCCTCATCCACGAAGTGACCCTGACCCCGTTTTGTGGCGGCCGATCCTGCCGTGTTCCTCCGTTAGCGATGGGACACCACACACACCAGGATCCAAACATGACCTGTTCCGCGCTTCGTCCTGCCGTCCTCGCGATGCTCTGCATCGTCGCCCCCAATGCCCTTGCCGATGAGCGGCCGGCCGCCAAGGCCCAGGAAGCCGCTACCGCGGAGGTGCCGGCCCGGGCCCCCGCGCCGGCGTCGCGCGACCTGGCCACGCCGCCGCCGCGTCCCACGCACGCGGTGGGACGGCTCGTGTGCACCGACAGGTCATTCAAGATATCCACCGGCACGGGCGGCGGCTCCTGCCTTTCCAGCGCCAGCGAAGGCGAATGCAAGGACGGGGGCAACTCGGCGAACGTCAGTTGCAAGGACGGGTGCGGCAAGACGACAGGAAAGGGCACGTGCACCGAAGAGTAGGCCCGCGGAACGGCATGACGTTGCAACGCCCCCTTGCTGGAGCGGGACGACGACGTTGTCGCGCACCAAAAGAACGGGGTAAAGAACCAGGTCAGGTTGGGTTCTCAGCAGATTCGTTCAACGCCGCCCTTGCCGGACCGAAGTGAACCTGGAGTGCCCCGGCTAATTCGGACACCCGATAAAGGGGACAATGGTCCCGGAGGTGTTCGATGGTCAAGCGTCAGCAGTTCACAGCCGAGTTCAAGCGGGAAGCGGTGCGGCAGATGCAGGTAGGCGACAAGCCCATTGCGCAGCTGTCGCGGGAGCTGGGTGTGCCGCGCAACCGCCTGTACAAGTGGAGCCAGGCGGTGCAGGCCCACGGCGAGCAGGAGGCATTTCCTGGGTCTGGCCGACGCTCGCCCGAGCAGGCCGAACTGATGCGATTGCGACGCGCCCTGGCGCGGGCCGAGCAGGAGCTTGAGATCCTAACAAAGCCGGGGCGTACTTCGCGAACGCACCGACGCGCGGTACGCCTGGATCCAGGCCCAGCAAGCGGCCTACCCGGTGAGCGCGTTATGCCGGGCGCTGGGCGTGTCGCGCAGTGGCTTCCATGCCTGGCAAGGCCGTATTCCCAGTGCCCGCTCGCAATCTGACGCGCGACTGGCGGCGGTCATCCGGGCCGCCCACGAAGAACACCGGCAGGCCTACGGCTCCCGCCGGCTGTGGCGGGTGCTGGTCAGTCGCGGCGAAGCCTGTGGGCGGCATCGCGTCGCGCGCCTGCGGCGCCAGCATGGGGTGATCACGCGACGACGCCGGCGCTTCCTGCGCGGGCGCGCCTCGTACCAGGGCACGCCCGCCGCGCCCAATCGACTGGCGTGGCCGTTTGCGAGCCCCGCTCCCAACCGGGTCTGGGTTGGCGACATCACCCACGTCCCGACGCGCGAAGGTTGGCTGTACCTGGCCACCGTGCTGGACGTCTGCAGCAGACGGGTCGTGGGCTGGGCAATGGCGTCGCGGCAGACCTTCGACCTGGCCGAACGCGCACTGCACATGGCGATCGTGCAGCGGCGCCCGCCACCGCACCTGGTCCTCCACCACGACCGCGGCAGCCAGTACACCAGCGCCAGCTATCGGGCAAAAGCAGAGGCAGCGAATATGTTACTGAGCATGAGCCGGCCCGGTATGCCTTACGACAATGCCATGGCGGAAAGCTTCTTTGGCACGCTGAAACTCGAGCTGATGCCGGACCGGGTGTTCGCCTCGCGCGAAGCCGCGCGGCTGGCGGTGTTCGACTACATCGAGGCCTTCTACAATCGCACGCGCATGCACTCGGCGTTGGGCTACCAATCACCCGCTCAATATGAAGAGCGGTTCAATCGCCTGGGGTATGTGCCCTAGGTCCACTGTCCGAAGAACCGGGGTCACTCCAACCTGACCCCTCTTCTGCGGCTCTGCCTCACCGCAGGTATAACGCTGATGGGAGGCGCTCAAGCCCGGGCGCTACGGGAGGCGATGTGGAAGTGATCGGCGCAATCGTCCTTGCATTGGCGATTCTGTGGATCCTCAAGAAGTGGAGTGAACTTCGAGAGGGCACGCACGCCAGCCAGCAGGCCACCAAAACCTATCTTTTGCGCATTGGAGGCGGAGGCGGCAACTACGACATGGAGATCGTGGGTGAGTCCCACTATCTGAACAACCTGCGATCCATCGCGGGTAGTGGCGAGGTCCGCCACTACTGCGATGCGATCTTGCGCATGGAGGACGAGAACCCGCATGACTCCAACGCAGTAGCGGTCTACATTGAAGGATTGAAGGTCGGCTACCTGCGCAGAGAAATCGCCAAAGGCTACAGGGAGCAAGTCGAGCCACACGGCAAGCTCGATGGAACTTGCGGTGCGGTGATCGTAGGCGGAGCCGAGGGACGTCCAAACCTGGGTGTCTGGTTAGACTTACCAGTCAATGAGTAGCGACTCTGCACCGTCGTCGCCCGCCCTCATCCCAGAAGTGAACCTGACCCCGTTCTTGCCGCTCGGCGTTGGGCTACCAATCACCCGCTCAATATGAAGAGCGGTTCAATCGCCTGGGGTATGTGCCCTAGGTCCACTGTCCGAAGAACCGGGGTCACTCCACTCTGACCCCGTTTTTCCGCTGAACTTTAAGCCACCCCGCTTATGCCACAGCCCAACCCAAGCCTCGCATGTTCAAACGCTCGACAACTAGCGGATGCGGATCAATAGCATGAAGCCTGACCCGTAGCTTGAGAAGAACGCTGGCGGGATCTATCGCCCTTGGGAAGAGTCGGGAGTGCTTAATCGGCTGCTCAAGATGTAGCACAACCCGAATCTTTCTCTTGCCTAAGATTTCGGCTGCAAATTCCCTCTCTTCCGACACATTGGCGTTGACCTTTGCTGGAAAGAGGCATGCCAGGGTATCTACTACTTTGGCAGCCACTTCTTCATCAATTGAGATTACTTTCGTGCGCACCGCCCTTCGGTAGTCCTTAACCTCAATGAGCCATGCTTCCGGCCCCTGGGCAGCCAGTAGATCCACGGCCTTTAACCCACTTTTTGCACGACCGAACTGATTCCTGTAGAAGGCCCACTCATCGTATTTGCTTACCCTCCACCCCGCGGGAAAGGTGAAATTTAGCCCATCCACCGACAGCACAGTCATGCGCCGACCCCGGCATCCAAAAATCTATCGGACTGAGCAAGGTCTTCGTCGAGGGCCGCTATATCGCCAATGTCTTCGATGCTCGGCCCCTGCTTAACGACCACTCCATTCTTTCCCGGGTGTAAGCCGAAGAACCGATTGTGCGCCCTGCCGTTCTTATCATTGCTCAGAAGAATTTCTAGTTCCCGCAAAAGAAACAAGCTGTGCGTTGCAAGGAAAACTTGCATTCCGGACTTACTCAATTCGACGATGCTGCTCGCGACTTGGCGAACCAGTTTTGGGTTTAAGTTGGCCTCTGGCTCATCCCAGAATAGATACCCCTTGTCCAGCAACGCGCCTGTTGCAGTCAAACGCGCAAGCATTCCGAGCTTTCGCAGACCTTCGGCAACTAGCGGAATTTCCATTCGCCCACTTACATTCCTCAAATAGAAGCGCCCATTAGCATCCAACTCGATGCTTCCTTCCATTGCCCGCTCGAGTGGCTCAAGAAGGCTCCGAATTCTTGCCTCCTTAGGGCCCTTCTGTAACGGCTTACCGAGCAACAAACAGGTATCGCGCCAAGTCTCCTCGAACTGAAGGTAGTGCCCCTCATATAAGGACACGAAACCTGGGTAAATACTCAAGAGCTCCCGCGTCGGCAAATATGCGGGTGCAATTTTGAGCCAGGCGGCAGGCACCTTATCTACTGACACTTCACTCTTGCTATTGGTGGCGAAGCTAAACTCGACATCCAGCTCAGCATTAGCGAAGGCGAGCTTCACGTCGCAGCGCTCGCGGCCTTGCCGCCGGCGCGCCAGACGACCCAGCTGTTCCGGCCTGAACACATTTACGAGCTTTTCTGCCAAGTGTGTTTGCAAAGCAGTTTTGGTGGGAGATTCACCACTATTACTCGGCTTTCGCCCCTCTTCCCAGCTGGTCTGCAAGACGGAATAGGCCAGCTTGAGCAGATGCGATTTGCCCGCGCCGTTCTCTCCGACAATAACGTTAAGCTGCTTGCCGAAGTCGAGTTGCGCCTCCGCAAACACGGTGAGGTTCTTAATGCCAAGTTGCTTGAGCATGGGCTGGCCTCAGGATGTCTGGTCCGAATTATGCACATGGCGCACATCAAGGTTGAATAGGCCTAGCGCTCTAAGCATTCGCCCCCCCTGCCCTAAAAGTAAGAAGGCGGCCAATTGGCCGCCCTCCTAAGACGCCTCTTCGGGAATCTCACACCCCAACCGGGTTCGCCTTCTCCGGATCGATCTTGTACTGCTTGATCGCCCTGGCCACGTCCTTGCCGGTCATCTTCCCGTCCTTCGCCAGCGCGGCGATGGCGGCATGCGCGATGTAGTACCTATCCACCTCGAAGAACCGCCGCAGGTTGGCACGGGTATCCGAACGACCGAAGCCGTCCGTACCCAGCACCGTATAGCTCATCGGCACGAACGCCCGGATCTGGTCGGCAAACCCACGCACGTAGTCGGTCGCGGCGATGGCCGGGCCCTGGCGGCCTTCCAGCTGCTCGGTCACGTAGGCCTTGCGGGGAGCCTTGGCTTCCGGATTCATGCGGTTCCAGCGCTCGACGTCGAAGCCGTCGCGGCGCAGCTCGTTGAAGCTGGGGCAGGACCAGATGTCGGCGGTGACGCCGAAGTCCTTGTCCAGCAGTTCGGCCGCGGCGATGGCCTCGCGCAGGATGGTGCCGCTGCCCAGCAGCTGCACGCGCAGCTCGCCCTTCTTCGGCTTGCCGGCGTCCTTGAGCAGGTACATGCCCTTGATGATGCCGGCCTCGGCGCCCGCCGGCATTTCCGGGTGGGCGTAGTTCTCGTTCATCAGGGTCAGGTACCAGTACTCGTCGACCTGGTCTTCCATCATCGCCTTCATGCCGTGCTGGAGCAGCACGGTGACCTCGTAGCCGAAGGTCGGGTCGTAGCTGCGCACGTTGGGGATGAAGCCAGCCTGGACCTGGCTGTGGCCGTCCTCGTGTTGCAGGCCCTCGCCGTTGAGCGTGGTGCGGCCGGCGGTGCCGCCGAGCAGGAAGCCGCGGGTGCGCATGTCGGCGGCCTGCCAGGCGATGTCGCCCACGCGCTGGAAGCCGAACATCGAGTAGTAGATGTAGAACGGCAGCATCGGCACGTTGGACACCGAGTAGCTGGTGCCGGCGGCCATCCACGACGCGATCGCGCCCGGCTCGCTGATGCCCTGCTGCAGCACCTGGCCGGCCTGGTCTTCGCGGTAGTACATCAGCTGGTCGGAGTCGACCGGCTTGTACTTCTGGCCGAACGGCGCGTAGATGCCGATCTGGCGGAACAGGCCTTCCATGCCGAAGGTGCGCGCTTCGTCAGCGACGATCGGCACCAGGTGCGGGCCCAGTTCCTTGTCGCGCAGGGCGATGTTGAGCGTCTGCACGAAGGCCATGGTGGTCGAGTAGGTGCGCTCGCCGCTGTCCTTGAGCAGGCGCTCGAACTTGTCCAGCGTCGGCACGGTGAAGGACTTGCTGGCCTTGCGGCGGCGCTGCGGCAGGTAGCCGCCGAGCGCGGCGCGGCGCTCCTTGAGGTACTGCACTTCCGGCGAGTCCTCGCCGGGGTGGTAGAACGGCACCTGCTCGGCGTCCTTGAGCTGCTGGTCGCTGAGCGGGATGTTGAAGCGGTCGCGGAACGCGCGCACGGCGTCGTCGTCCAGCTTCTTGGTCTGGTGGGTCGGGTTGAGCGACTCGCCGGCGCTGCCCATGCCGTAGCCCTTGACCGTCTTGGCCAGGATCACGGTCGGCATGCCCTTGGTGTTCACCGCCTGGTGGTAGGCGGCGTAGACCTTGTGCGGGTCGTGGCCGCCGCGGTTCAGGCGCCAGATGTCCTCGTCGGAGAGCGAGGCGACCATGGCCGCCGTCTCCGGGTACTTGCCGAAGAAATGCTCGCGCGTGTACGCGCCGCCGAAGGCCTTGCAGTTCTGGTACTCGCCGTCGACGGTCTCCATCATCAGCTTCTTGAGCACGCCGTTGGTGTCGCGCGCCAGCAGCGGATCCCAGTAGCTGCCCCACAGCAGCTTGATCACGTTCCAGCCGCCGCCGCGGAACACGCCTTCCAGCTCCTGGATGATCTTGCCGTTGCCGCGCACCGGGCCGTCCAGGCGCTGCAGGTTGCAGTTGACCACGAACACCAGGTTGTCCAGGCCTTCGCGGCCGGCCAGGGCGATCGCGCCCAGGGTTTCGGGCTCGTCGGACTCGCCGTCGCCGATGAAGCACCAGACCTTGCGGTCGGACGGCTCGATCAGGCCGCGGTGCTCCAGGTACTTCATGAACTGCGCCTGGTAGATCGCCGCCAGCGGGCCCAGGCCCATCGACACGGTCGGGGTCTGCCAGTAGTCCGGCATCAGCCACGGGTGCGGGTAGGAGGAGATGCCGCGGCCGTCCACTTCCATGCGGAAGTTGTCGAGCTGGCTCTCGCTGATGCGGCCTTCCAGGAACGAGCGGGCGTAGATGCCCGGCGCGCTGTGGCCCTGGATGAACAGCAGGTCGCCGGGGTGGTTGTCCGACGGGGCGCGCCAGAAGTGGTTGAAGCCCACGTCGTAGAGCGTGGCCGCCGAGGCGAACGAGGCGATGTGGCCGCCCAGGTCGCCCGGCTTGCGGTTGGCGCGCACGACCGTGGCCATGGCGTTCCAGCGGATGATCGAGCGGATCCGCCATTCCAGGTCCGCGTTGCCCGGGCTCTTGGCCTCCAGGTGCGGGGCGATGGTGTTGACGTACTCGGTGGTCGGGGAGAACGGCAGGAACGCGCCGGACCGGCGGGTCAGCTCGACCATGTCCTCCAGCAGCAGGTGCGCGCGCTCGGGGCCGTCACGGTCGATGACCGCCTTGAGCGACTCGATCCACTCCCGGGTCTCGACCGGATCCGGATCGTTCTGCAGCACCTCGTTCAGCCAGTTCATATCACTCCCTGTGCCGCGCGTGGGGGTCGCGGCGTATACGTTCTTGTGGACCCGGGAGTTTAGCGCAAGGCCCCTTGCGCCCGCCTCGCTACGGGGGCGTATGTCGAGGCGTAAGTCGAGGCGGACGAAGCAGTTTCTGTTGCAATCGATACCGTGTCCGGGACAGTCCCGGGGACAGCGCGCGTTGTGCACGGCACCATCGCCGCGCTTGTGGGTAGGATCGGCGCAACGCCGCCCCTGGCCACCGCATGTCCGTCCCGCCGACCGGCAGTCCCGACGTGGTCCCGGCGCACCCGCACGTGGTGGCCGCCGGCGGCGTGCGCTGGCGCGACAGCCTGCGCACGCGGATGGTGCTGTGGTCGAGCGTGATCAACGCCGGGCTGCTGCTGCTCACCGCGCTGGCGTTCTACCTGGGCGCGCGCGCGCTGATCGTGCAGAACGCCCGCGCCGAGGCCGACAGCCTGGCGCGGCAGACGGTGCGCAGCCTGGAGGCCACGCTGGAGTCGGTGCAGGTCAGCGGCCGCACCCTGGCCGCCAGCGCAACCGGCGTGGGCGCGCAGCCGGCCAACCTGCGCTCGCTGCTGGTGGCCAGCCTGGCCGGCGACCCGGACATCGCCGGGGCGATGATCATCGTCGAGCCGGGGCTGCTGCCGGGCGACGCGGACGGGTTCACCTGGTACATCCGCCGCGACGGGGCGCGCCTGGTCGAGCAGTCGGTGGCCGACCTGGGCTACGACTACAAGGTGATGCCCTGGTACCAGCGCACGGTCAGCGCGGCCGGACCGTGGTGGGGCGAGCCGTACGCCAACGCCGCCACCGCCGGCGAGTTCTTCGCCACCTACAACCTGCCGCTGCGCCCGCCCGGGGCGGCGTCCGGCGCGCCGGCGGTGGGCATGGTCAGCCTGGACGTGCCGCTGGAGCGGCTGGCCGCGCTGGTCGGCGGGCTCAACGGCGCCGGGCTGCGGCCGATGCTGTTCTCGCCCGAAGGCCTGGCGGTGGTGCACCCGGATCCGGAGGTGCAGATGCGGCGCAGCGCCGCCGAGCTGGTCGGCCAGCCCGGCGGCGAGGACCTGGCGCCGCTGGCCGCGGCGATCGCCACGCGCACGGCGGCCTCGTTCGAATCCCGCGACGCCGATGGCGAAGTGCTGGCCACGCTGGTAATGCCGGTGGCCGACAGCGGCTGGACCTTCGCCCTGGCCACCTCCGACCAGCACTTCCTGCACCGGCTGGACCGGGTCGCGCTGGTGGTGGCGCTGGCCAGCCTGGTCGCGCTGCTGGTGGCGCTGTGGCTGGCGCGGCGCTACAGCGGCGCGATCGCCTCGCCGATCGAGCAGCTGACCGACAGCGCGCACCACTTCAGCGAGGGCGACTTCGACTATCCCCTGCCCTACGTCGAGCGCGGCGACGAGGTCGGGGTGATGGCGCGCGCGTTCGACGCCGCGCGCGGCTCGATCAAGGAGCAGATGCACGAGATCGGGGTGATGGCCGGCGCGCGGCAGAAGCTGGAGAGCGAGCTGTCGATCGCGCGCGACATCCAGCAGTCGATGCTGCCGGCCGGGCGCGCGTTCGACACCGGGCACATGCACGTGGAGGCGCACGCGCTGCTGGAGCCGGCCAGCGAGGTCGGCGGCGACTTCTACCAGTTCTCCGAGCTGGAGCCGGGCGTGCTGTGGTTCGCCATCGGCGACGTCTCCGACAAGGGCATCCCGGCGGCGCTGTTCATGGCGCGCACGCTGACCGTGCTGGAGCAGCAGGCGCGCCGGCACGGCTCGCCGGAGAAGATCCTGGCCGCCGCCTCGGTGCGGCTGGCCGAGAACAACGAGACCTGCATGTTCGCCACCGTGCTGTGCGGGCGGCTGGACGTGGCCAGCGGCCGCCTGCGCCTGGCCAGCGCCGGCCACGAGCCGCCGCTGCTGCTGCAGGCCGACGGCAGCGCGGCGCTGCTGGCGGTGCCGGCCGGCTCGCCGCTGGGGTTCGAGCCCAGCGACGACTTCCCGCTGTACGAAGGAACCCTGGCCGCCGGCGCGACCCTGCTCGGCTACACCGACGGGGTGACCGAGGCCTTCGACCTGGAGCACCGCGCCTACGGCAGCGAGCGCCTGCTGCGGGTGCTGCGCGCCGGCGACAACGCCGAGGCCGCCTGCCAGCGGGTGCTGGACGACGTGCGCCGGCACGCCGGCCAGGCGCCGCAGTCCGACGACATCACCATCCTGGCCATCAGCCGGCGGCGCGACGACTGATTCCGTGACCGCCGCCCACTGGCGGCGGCGTTGCCAGCCTATGATCCACCCAACGTCGCTCCGCGGGGGGAGCCATGGCCGGCGCCGATAGCGAAGTCCCGATCGCGGACCTGTCCGGCGAGCGCGTGCGCTGGTACCACAGCCTGCGCACCCGGATCGCGCTGTGGTCGGGACTGCTGACCCTTCTGTTCCTGCTGGCGGTGACCCTGGCCACGGCCTGGTACCTGCGCCGGGAGATCCTCGACAGCGCCCAGCGCGATACCCGCGCCACCACCATCGAGGCGGCCGGGCGGCTGGACGACCGGCTGCGCACGCTCACCATCGCCACCGGCAACCTGGCCCGGCTGGTGGCGCAGGCCGGGCTGGCGCCGGCGCAGCTGCAGCAGGCGCAGGCGGCGGTGGCCGAGTCGGTGCCGGGCACCGCCGGCACCCTGGTCGTGCTCGAACCTTCCGCGCCCGGCGCCAGCGCCTACGCGCGCTACGTCGGCCGCGACGGCCGGGTCCGCGACTTCCTCGCCGACGGCTACGACTTCCGCGCCCAGGCCTGGTACCAGCGCACCATCGCCGCGCGCGACGGCTGGTGGTCCGAGCCCTACCTCAACCGGACCGCCGGCCAGGTGTGGATGGCCACCTACAACCTGCCGCTGCCGGGCGGCCAGGGCATGGCCAGCATCGACATGCTGCTGGAGGACGTGGTCGCGCCGGTGGAAAGCCTGGCCCACCTGCCCGGCATGCGCGTGACCCTGCTGGCGCCGGAGGGCACGGTCGCTTTCAGCACCATCGCCGGCATCGCCCTGCGCGACACGCTGCAGGCCTACATCGACCAGTCCGGGCGGCACGACCTGCAATGGGCCGCCGACGCCGCCCGCCAGCGCCAGCCGGCGCACCTGGCCCACCAGGACAACGAAACCGGGCAGATGCGCTTCACCGCGGTCGAACCGATCGGCGAAAGCGGCTGGATGCTGCTGGTCGGGCAGACCTACGACCCGATCATCGCCCGCTTCAACCAGGCACTGCTGGTGCTGGTCGGCGCCAGCCTGGTGCTGGGGCTGCTGGCCACGCTGCTGGTGCGCAAGGTCGGCAAGCAGGTCAGCCGGCCGGTCGAACACCTGACCCGCAGCGCGGTGCACGCGATCGCCGGCGGCGCGGACGTGCCGCTGGACCAGCAGCAGCGGCGCGACGAGGTCGGCGTGCTGGCGCGCACGCTGGAGCAGGCGCGGCAGTCGATCCGCCAGCAGATGGCCGAGATCGAGCAGATGGGCGCGGCGCGGCAGAAGCTCGAGAGCGAGCTGTCGATCGCGCGCGACATCCAGCGGGCGATGCTGCCGCAGGGCCGCACCATCGACCGCGGCGGCGAGCACGTGGAGGCGCAGGCGCTGCTGGAACCGGCCAAGGCGGTCGGCGGGGACTTCTACAACTTCATCGAGCGCGGCGGCGGCGAGCTGTGGTTCGTGATCGGCGACGTGTCCGACAAGGGCGTGCCGGCGGCGCTGTTCATGGCCCGCGCGGTGACCATGCTGGAAGTGGCAATCCAGACCGCGGCCACGCCGGCGCAGGCGCTGGCCGAAGGCTCGCGGCGGCTGGCGCAGGGCAACGAAACCTGCATGTTCGCCACGGTGCTGTGCGGGCGGCTGGACATCTTCAGCGGCGCGCTGGCGCTGGCCTGCGCCGGCCACGACCCGCCGCTGCTGCTGCATCGCGACGGCCGGATCGAGATGCTGGTGCTGGAGAACGGACCGCCGCTGGGGTTCGAGGTGAGCGAGGACTTCCCGCTGTGGCAGGGCACGCTGGCCCCGGGCGACTGCCTGCTGGCCTATACCGACGGCGTCACCGAGGCGTTCAACCTGGCCGAGGAGGCGTACGGCACCGAGCGCCTGCTGCTGGCCGCCGCGGCCGGCCTGGGCGCGGCCGAGGCCTGCGCACGGCTGCTGGCGGACGTGCAGCGCTTCGTCGGCGCCGCGCCGCCCTCGGACGACACCACCATCCTGGCGATCAGCCGCGCCCGCGACCTCGACAACCTTTCGGCGCAGGCGCATGCTGTCGGCGCGAAGGGGGAGACTTCGGTGCACATCAGCGTGGCGCATACGACGGAAGACGTCCTGCGCATGACCGACGCGATCGACGACCTGATGGCGCGCCATGGCGCCAGCCCGGCGGCTGCGCACGATGCGCGGCTGGTGGTGGAGGAGATCGCGTGCAACGCGGTCGAGCACGCGGTCGCACCCGAGGCCCCGCTGGAAATGCATGCACGCGTGGACGACGGCCGGCTGTGGCTGGAGTTCCGCGACCGCGGCCAGGCGTTCGACCCGACCGCACACGCCGCACCGGCGCTGGACGCGGACATCGGCGAGCGCGGGATCGGCGGGCTGGGGGTGTTCCTGGTGCAGGAGCTGGCCGAGGACATCGCCTACCAGCGCGTCGACGGCTGCAACGTATTGCGCGTCACCCTGCGGCTGGACGCCGCCCACGACATGGAGAGCCAGGCATGAGTCTGTTGAGGACCGAGATCGCCCCCGCCAACGGCGGCGTGCAGCGCGTGGCCATCGGCGGCCGCCTGGACACGCACACCTATGCCGAGCTCGACCAGGCGCTGGCGCCGCTGCTGGGCAACCCGGCGGTGACCTCGCTGGTGCTCGACCTGGAGGGCCTGGACTACATCAGCAGCGCCGGCATCCGCTCGGTGTTCAAGGCGCGCAAGGCGCTGGCCGCGCGCGCCGGCAAGGTGCTGGTGGTCAACCCGCAACCGCAGATCCAGAAGGTGTTCGACCTGGTCAAGGCGGTGCCGCTCAACGAGATATTCACCTCGGTCGCCGAAGCCGACGCCTACCTCGACGCGATGCAGCGCAAGGTGGTCGAGGGCGACGACGAGGATTGAGCCCGGCGCCGCGCTCTTCGTAGAGCGGGCCTTGGCCCGCTGCGCCTTCCCTCGCGACCCCGAAGCCGGGCAAGCCCGGCTCTACGAGAGTGCGGTGTATCGGAGCACCGGCAGGTTCGGTTGCATTGGATGGATCGACATGACCGTGCGCATCGGAGCAACGCGCCGTTCGTAGAGCGGGCCCTGGCCCGCTGCGCCTTCCCTCGCGACCGCGAAGCCGGGCAAGCCCGGCTCTACGGGGGCGCATCACATCAGGCGTTGCCAGCCCTTGTCGCTGCTGAGCTTGGCCAGGGTGTCGCGCTGGGCGAAGAAGCGGACCAGGCCGCAGTCCTTGCAGACGATGGCCTTCATCTTGGCGTTGGTGAACACGCCGCTGGTGCCGGGCAGCAGGTCCGGGCCGTAGCCGCCGCGGGCGCTGATGTCGCCGTGGACGTAGAGGTCGGTGCTCTCGCACTCGGGGCACTGCTTGCTGCTCGACATCGCGATCCCTTCGAAAGTGGTCGAGGGATGATCGGCGACGGCTTGGTGCGCGGCAAGGGACGTGCCGCGGTCGAAGCGATGCAACGCGGATTCCGGCGCTCCGCCGCGTGCAGGATCGGCCACGGCGCGGCACCTTAACCTGTAGGAGCCCATCCTCATGGGCGACACGCCACCCCGGCACAGGCGGCATGCGCTCGGAGCCTGTGCGGTGCGGTGCGATCCGGTTCGGATCGGGCGCGGGGGTCGCCCATGAGGATGAGCTCCTACAACCGGCCGACGGCGCTGGAGTGGCGCCTGCCGGCTGCGCGGGCAATCAGAACGCGAACTGCACGCGCGCTTCGAAGATTTCCGGGTCCAGCGACACGCCGGCGTGGTCGGTGCGCAGCCACACGTAGTTGGCCTGCAGCTTCAGGTGCTTGCCCCAGTACCAGTTGGTGCCCAGGGTCCAGTCGCGCTGGCGGCCACCGCGGATCGCGCCGTCGTCCAGGTCCAGGTCGGCGTAGCGCAGCTGCACGTCGAAGGCGCCGGTGTCGCGCGCGGGCTTGGGGTTGCCGAAGGCGCTGTTGGTGTACGGGCGGGTCTCGCCGGTGAGCACCCACGAGGCCAGCGCGTACCAGCCGCGGCCGGTGAAGTCCGGCTGCCCGGACGGGGCGTCGTTGTGGCCGTGCAGCAGCTCGGCCTGCAGCAGCAGCGGGCCGTCGCGCCAGGCCGCTTCCAGGCCGAGGCGGTCGATCGAATCGCTGGCCAGGCGGCCGGTGTCGACCAGGCGCACGGCGGTGAGCGCGGCGTTGGGCCGGGCGCGGAAACGGGCGATGCCGTCGTCGCGGCGCTCGCGCGAGGCGCTTGCGCCCAGGTGCAGCACGCGGGTGTCGTCGGCGATGGGGGTGTGCACCACGCGGCCGGCGACGGTGGTGCCGTCGTTCTCGTCCTCCAGGTCCGGGCCGTGGTAGCCGGCCAGGGCGAAGCGCCAGTTCTCCAGTTCGGTCCAGGTCCACTCCAGGCCGACGCGGCGGCCCTGGTAGAACGCGTTCTCCGCGGCCGAGCGCTCCAGGTAGAGGGTCGAGCTGGTGCCGGTACCGTAGTCCTCCCAGCCGACCAGGGTCTTCTGCTGGCCGCCGCGGAAATCGCCGGCGGCGGTCTCCAGCTTGAGGTAGGCGTCGGCCCAGGCTTCGGCCTGGAAGTCGTAGCCGGCGGTCAGCTCGAAGCTGCCTTTGCGGCGGGCGTACAGGTACAGCTCCTGCCGGCGCCAGTCGTCGGCGTCCTCGAAGGTGCCGGCATCGTCGGCGAAGCGGTTGACGTCGTACTGGACGGTGCCCTTGGCGCCGTACTCCACGCCGCCGGCGGTGAAGGAGGTGGGCAGGCCGGCGGCGGCCGCGACGGCCGGGGCGAGGAGCAGCAGCGGCAGGGCGAGCAGGCCGCCACGGGCGGCAGGAAGCGGGGAAGTCATGGGATCACGTAAGCCAGGGAAGGGATGACCGGGCCGGCGCCCGCCCGGTGTGCGCACGGCGGCGGGGGCCCGGGAGCCGGCGGCGGTGCTGCCGGCCCACATAGGTTAGCGGCAGCGCGGCCCCCGCCTGTAGGAGCCCATCTTCATGGGCGACCCGACGCCCCGAACGTAGGGCCCATCCTTATGGGCGACCCGATGCCACCGATCGTAGGAGCCCATCCTCATGGGCGACCCGTGCCTCGCACCGGCAGGAACGTCGCCCGGGCCGGCGTCGTCTATGCGATGGGCACATCGTTCTTGCCTGCGGTGTCGGGTCGCCCATGAAGATGGGCTCCTACAGGGGAACCGCATCGGAGCCGAGCCGGCGGCGCCACCTCAATGGCGAGCTGCGGCCACGCCATCGCCGCCGCGCAGCGAGTACAGCGGTTCCAGCAGCCATTCGTGGAGCTTGCGGCGCTCGCCGAGGATGTCGGCTTCCAGCAGCATCCCCGGGCGCAGCGGTTCGGGCCTGCCGTAGGCCAGCACATCCTGGCGGTCCAGCGCGACCAGGATCCGGTAGTGCGGCTCGGACGACGGCGCGCCGGCGACAGGGGGAACCGCGCTGCGCGAGATGCGGGCCACGCGCCCGCCCTGGTGGCCGAACTTCTGGAACGGATAGGCCTGGTAGCGCAGCCGTACGCGGTCACCCGGCCGGATGAACCCGATCGCACGACTGGGCACCTGCAGCTGGGCCTGCAATCGCGCGCCCTCGGGCAACAGGCTCAGCAACGGCTGGCCGGCCTGCACCGCCTGGCCGGGCTCGACGAAGCGATGGGCGACCAGGCCCGCCAGCGGTGCCTTCACCAGCACGCCACCGTCGGCCTCATGGCGGTAACGCTCCTGGGCGAGCAACGCGTGTTCGCGTCGCGCGGTCGCCTCGATGGCTTCGCGCTGGGCCGGCAGCCCGGCCAGCGCCTGCTCCAGCCCGGCGATCTCGCGCGCCAGCGCAGTGGCCTGGCGTTCGAGCACCTGCCGCGCATTGAGCATCTCCAGCATCGCCTGTTCCTGCTGGCGCACCTGCACCACGCTGACATAGCCGGAGGCGGCGACCTCGCGGTAGCGGTCGGCGGTCTCGCGTCCCAGCCGCACCTGCGCGTCGCGCGTGGCGATGCCCGCGCGCACCTGGCCCAGCTCCGTGCGCAGCATCGCCAGCTGGCGATGCTGGCCCTGCTCCTGGACCGCCAGCTGCGCGAGTTGGGCCTGCGCCAACTGCGCGCTCGACGAATCGCGATCGTCCAGCCCACGGCCGATGACGGTGTGGGCATCGGCACCGCTCGCGGCGACGCGCGGCAGGTCGATTTGCACCAGCGCCTGGTCGCGGGCGACGCTGGCGCCCTCCTCGACCGTCATCCGGCCCACCATGCCCGACGTCGGGGCGACCATCGTGGACACGCCCAGGTCCGGCACCAGTTGGCCACCCACGCGCGAGCGGTGCGCGTATTCCCCGAACAGGAGCAGGCATGCGACCGCTCCCGCGGCCAGCAGCGCGAACACGGCTCCCACCCACACCGGCATGGGCTGCGCGAGGGAGATCCTGCCGAGCCAGTCCTGTCGCCGCGCCTGTACGACCTCCGGACGGAAGAGCGGCGCATTCATGCCGGCAGGCCAACGATCGACGAGCCGATCCCGCCGACGGACTCCATGGCCGGCGCGGTGGCGGCAGCGAGGCCATCCCTGCGGGGCCTCTCGCAGATCCGGCCATCGCGAAGCTCGAGCACCCGATCGGCGCTGGCGATGGTCTCGGGGCGATGGGCGATGATGATGCGGGTCAGCTGCAGGCGCCGGACCGCCTCGTTGACTTCGCGTTCGCGCCCGACATCGAGGTGGCTGGTCGCTTCGTCGAGCACCAGCAACTGCGGCTTCCGGTACAGGGCACGGGCGAGGATCACGCGCTGCTTCTGGCCGCCGGACAGGGTCGTGCCCATGTCGCCGATCAGGCTGTGGTAGCCCATGGGCATGGCGGCGATCTCGTCGTGCACGGCGGCCTGCCGGGCCGCTTCCTCGATCCGGAGCGGGTCCGCGTCTTCGTCGCCGAAAGCGATGTTGTCGGCGATGCTGCCGGCGAACAGATGGTCGTCCTGCATCACCGCCGCCACCAGCTTCCGGTAGGACGCACTGCCCAGCTGCCGGATGCCGATGCCGCCCCAGCGGATTCCGCCCTCGGTCGCCGGCAGCAGCCCCAGCAGCAGCTTGGCCAGTGTGGTCTTGCCGCAGCCGGAGGCACCGACGATGGCCACCGACTCGCCCGCGCCGATCCGGAAGCTGCAGTCACGCAGCACCCATGGCTCGCCCTCGGCATAGCGGAAGCCGAGCCCGACCGCCTCGATCGCCGCATCCGCCGGCGTCCCGGATTCCGGCAGGCCACCGTCGGACTCCGGCTCGGCCAGCACGATGTCGGCCAGGCGCTCGCCGTGCAGGCGCAACATGCGGAACTCGACCCCGCGGTCGATCAATGCCGCCACCCGCTGGGCGAACTGGTCCTTGTAGGCCAGGTACGCCACCAGCATGCCGACCGAGAACGCGCCATCCAGCGTCAGCAGCGCCCCCATCCAGATCACCGCCACCCGTTCGATGCCGAACACCAGCTGGCTGGCGGCCTGGAAGCCGATGCCCATGCGCGCCAGCCGCACCTCCCGATTGACCGTCTCGCCCATCAGGTTCAGCCAGGCCGACTGGCGGACCGGCTCGCAGCGCGCGACCTTGACCGACTGCATCCCGCGCAGGGTCTCCAGCAGGTGGCCTTCCTGGCGCGCCGCCGCCACGATCTGCTGCTCGGTCCCCTCGCGCAGGGCACCGAACGCCAGCAGCCGGATGCACAGGTACAGCAACGCGGCCACGAGCGTGACCAGGGCCAGCCGGGGGCTGTACAGCAACAGCATCGACACGGTGGCGGCCGCCATCATGCCGTCGATCACCACCTCGACGAACCCGGTGGTGACCGTTCGCTGGATCGCCTGCACGCTGCCGAAGCGCGAGACCACGTCGCCGACGTGGCGCTTCTCGAAGTAGCCGAGGGGCAGCCGGAGCAGATGCGCGAACACGCTGGCCGTCCATTGCATGCCCAGCTGCATGGACAGCGCCAGCACCGCCCAGCCCCGCAGCGCACCCGTGCCGACCTGGAGCAACGCCGACAGGCCGAAGCCGATTCCGAGCACCACCAGCAGGTCGCGGTCGCCCGCGACGAGCACCTGGTCGACCACCCATTGCATGAAGAAAGGCGCGAGCAGGACGAATATCTGCAGCACCAGCGAAAGCGCGAATACGACGGCCAGCGCGCGCCAGAAGCCCGATACCGGACCGGCAAGATGCCGCAGCGGGATCGACAGGGGCTGCCGCTCCGGCTTGAACCCGGCCGCCGGCGACAGCTCCAGCGCCACCCCGGTGAAATGGCGCGAAAGCTCCTCGGCGGAGACGCGCCGGCTGCCGCTCGCCGGATCGATGATCGAGGCGCCGCGGCCGTTCGCCTTTTCGAGGACCACGAAGTGGTTGAGGTCCCAGTGCAACAGGCATGGCGTGCGCAACTGCGCCAGCTCGCCCAGCTCAAGCCGCAACGCACGGCCCGACAACCCCAGCCGCCCGGCGACATCCAGCAGCCGCGACAGGCTGGCGCCTTTGAGCGAAAGCGGAAAACGGCGACGCAACTCGCGCAGCGGCAGCACCATCCCGTGGTGCGAGGCCACCATGGCCAGGCAGGCCAGTCCGCATTCGGCGGGCTCGGCCTGGAGGATGACAGTCCTTGTCATCATTCATCCTCTTTCTTAGATCACGTTTCTACGGCTCAACTTCAAGTGAAGAATCCGAAACCACCGCTGAAGTACCAAGTCATTACCAAGGCATTAATTACGCTGTGCACAAGGGCGCGCTGCAACGTACCAATCCCTTTCTCCAGCGCTAACCAGCAGAGCACCAACGAGACCAAGAACGACCATAGGATTGCATCCTTGTGAACCAAGGCAAAAACCAATGAAACAAGAAATGCGGAGATCCAATGGTTCGACAGTGCCGCTCCGCCACGCAGCAGAAGATGCCTAACGACCTTCTCCTCAAATATGGGTGCCGTGACTATTGAGCTGATAAGGCCAACAGCAATAGCCAGCTCGCTACCTTCCGGAAGATCAGGAAACTTCGTCCTACCCCATGCAAATGCGAATACCCAAAACAATGCCAAACACAAACCTATAGAAAATAGCGCCGCAACGCGCTTTACCGTCCACGACGCGACGTTCTTTTCCGGAAAGAACATGAAGAGGAGTATCGCGATCGAAGTTTCGGCTAGAGGCTTTGCACCGGCAACCTGAAAAGCTTCGCCTAAAGCAATCAACCCTCCAGCCACGATGGTCGCCACAACGCCAGCCAGCACATAGCACCAGGCAAGGCTTCGCGAGCCGGCCTCTGGCATCGAGGGCCATCGAAACTGAAATGAGGAAGAGCGCGAACGCTCTTCCTCGGGTTGGTTACTTGATGCGTTCAATGATGCCGGGCACCGTAAAGGGACTGGCAGCCAGGAAGTAGTACACCTTCGCACCGGCAGCGATCCAGTCCGATTCAGAGCCAGTGCATGACGCGGAAGGATTCGCCGACACCGTAACGGTACAGGTGAGTTCACCGCCCGAAACTTCCGAGAGCTCGACTGCAGAAAGACTACGCATGACATCCACTCCTTGGTTGTATGCATGACGGGCCACCCTGGTCCGCATGGCCGGCTTGGCCGGCCGCCTACCTATCGCACAAGCGCCTCGCCGGCGGGATAGTCCGACTCCGGATCCGGGGTCGGAAATCCCTGATCCGCATCACCCCTTCCGCTCCCCCTCCATCTGCGCCCGGATCTGCGCATCGACCGCGGCGATCGCGGTCATGTTCAGCACCCGGCGCGGGGTGGCGCTGGAGGTGAGGATGTGGACCGGCTTGCTGATGCCCATCAGGATCGGGCCGATGGCCACGCCCTCGGTGACCACGCGGACCATGTTGTAGGCGATGTTGGCCGAGTCCAGGTTGGGCAGCACGAACAGGTTGGCGCGGCCCTTGAGGGTGCTGTTGGGCATGATCTTCTGCCGCAGCAGCTCGTCCCAGGCGGTGTCGCCCTGCATCTCGCCATCGACATTGAGCTTGGGCACGCGCTTGAGCAGCAGCTCGCGCACGCGGCGCATCTTCAGCGCGCCGGGGGTCTCGTGGCTGCCGAAGTTGGAGTGCGACAGCAGGGCCACGCGCGGCTCGATGCCGAACAGCTTGAGCCGGTAGGCGGCCTGCAGGGTGGCCTCGGTGATCTGCTCGGCGGTGGGGTCGTCCTGGACGTGGGTATCGAGGAAGAACCACACGCCCTGGTTGTTGATCACCCCGGTCATGGCGGCGGTGGACTGCACGCCCGGGTCCAGGCCGATGACGCTGCGCACGTAGCCGAGCTTCTTGTGGAAGCGGCCGACCACGCCGGTGAGCAGGGCGTCGGCCTCGCCGCGGGCGACCATGACCGAGCCGATCAGGGTGGGCCGCGAGCGCATGAGGTTCTTGGCCGCCTGCACGGTCACGCCGCGGCGCTCGGTGATGGCGTGGTAGTGCTGCCAGTACTCGGTGAAGCGCGGGTCGTCGTCCTGGTTGGTGATCTCGAAGTCGACGCCGGCCTTCATCCGCAGGCCCAGGCGCTGGATCCGGCTCTCGATCACCTCCGGGCGGCCGATCAGGATCGGGAAGGCCACGCCCTCGTCGATCACCGTCTGCACCGCGCGCAGCACCACCTCCTCCTCGCCCTCGGCGTAGGCCACGCGCTTCTTGTCGGCGCGGGCGCGGTCGTAGACCGGCTTCATCATCAGGCTGGTGCGGTAGACGAACTGGCCCAGCTTCTCGCGGTAGGCGGCCATGTCCTCGATCGGGCGCTCGGCAATGCCCGAGTCCATCGCCGCCTGGGCCACCGCGGAGGACAGCTCGACCAGCAGACGCGGGTCGAACGGGCGCGGGATCAGGTACTCGCGGCCGAAGCTGGGGATGTCGTCGCCGTAGGCGCTGCCCAGGTCGGAAGCCTCGCGCCGGGCCAGCGCGGCGATCGCGTGCACGCAGGCGACCTTCATCGCCTCGTTGATGCCGGTGGCGCCCACGTCCAGCGCGCCGCGGAACAGGTACGGGAAGCACAGCGCGTTGTTGACCTGGTTCGGGTAGTCCGAACGGCCGGTGGCGACCACCGCATCCGGGCGCACGCGCTTGGCGTCCTCGGGCAGGATCTCCGGGTAGGGGTTGGCCAGGGCCAGGATGATGGGGTTGTCCGCCATCGTGGCGACCATTTCGGGCTTGAGCACGCCGCCGGCGGACAGGCCGAGGAAGACGTCGGCGCCCTTGACGATCTCCTCCAGGGTGCGCGCCTCGGTGTCGCGCGCGTAGCGCTGCTTGTCCGGGTCCAGGTCGGTGCGGCCGGTGTGGATCACCCCGCCGCGGTCGAAGGCGGTGATGTTCTCCGGCTTCAGGCCCAGCGAGACCAGCATGTCCACGCAGGAGACGCCGGCGGCGCCCATGCCGGTGGTGGCCAGCTTCACGTCCTCGATCTTCTTGCCGACCACGTGCAGCGCGTTGACCACCGCGGCGCCGACGATGATCGCGGTGCCGTGCTGGTCGTCGTGGAACACCGGGATATTCATCCGCTCGCGCAGCTTGCGCTCGACGATGAAGCACTCCGGCGCCTTGATGTCCTCCAGGTTGATGCCGCCGAAGGTCGGCTCCAGCGAGGCGATGATGTCGACCAGCTTGTCCGGGTCGTTCTCGTCGATCTCGATGTCGAACACGTCGATGCCGGCGAACTTCTTGAACAGCACGCCCTTGCCTTCCATCACCGGCTTGCTGGCCAGCGGGCCGATGTTGCCCAGGCCGAGCACGGCGGTGCCGTTGGTGACCACGGCCACCAGGTTGCCGCGGACTGTCAGCTCGCTGACCTGCCTGGGGTCCTCGACGATCGCCTCGCAGGCGTAGGCCACGCCGGGGGAGTAGGCCAGCGCCAGGTCGCGCTGGGTGAGCATCGCCTTGGTCGGGGCGACCTTGATCTTTCCGGGGCGCGGGTGGCGGTGGTAGTCGAGGGCGGCCTGCTTGAAGTCTTCTTGTTCGGACATGTCCGTCACGGCGAGGGGCAGGCACGGGATTCTACGCGGACCCCGCTGGCGGGGTCCCGGCTGTGGCCGCCGCGCGGGCTGACGGAATCGGCACAGGCGGTTGCGGCAAGGGGGTGACACCGGTTGCAGGCGGCTACCGGCCCGGATGGTGCGGGGCGGCGTGGCGCGGTCCGCGCGCCTCTCGTATGAAAAAGTTTTCCAGCCCCTGTGCGACGTGGTACATAGGTTGCGGGCAGGAAGGCGGGGGCCACGGGCCGGATCGGGATGCAACACGATAATTTGTTTCAGCCGGCGGGCGGTGAGTTGGCCGGCAAGGGCCTGGGCGCCGGCCAGGCGGTGTTCGACGCCAAGGAAGTCGCCGCGGCCGGCTGGCGCATCCTCGAGGGCGAGGTCAGCCTGCCGGTGGCGGTGCTGCGCGACTCGGCCCTGGCCCACAACCTGGACTGGATGCGCCGGTTCATGGCCGCCTACGGGGTCGAGCTGGCCCCGCACGGCAAGACCACCATGAGCCCGGAGCTGTTCGCGATGCAGCTGCAGGCCGGCGCCTGGGGCATCACCCTGGCGACCGCGCCGCAGGTGCGCGATGCCTGCCGCCACGGCGTGCGCCGGGTGCTGATGGCCAACCAGCTGGTCGACCGCGCCAACATGGCCATTGTCGCGGGCCTGCTGGCCGACCCGGGGTTCGAGTTCTGCTGCCTGGTCGACTCGGCGGCCAATGCCGATGCGCTGGGCGCGTTCTTCGCCGATCGCGGTCAGCGCCTGCGGCTGCTGCTGGAAGTGGGGGTGGCCGGCGGCCGCACCGGCGTGCGCGACGACACGCAGGCGCGCGAGGTGGTCGCGGCCGTCGCCCGCTGGCCGCAGTCGCTGGCGCTGGTCGGGGTGGAAACCTACGAAGGCGTGCTCAAGGACGAAGCCGGCGTGCGCGCCCTGCTCCGCCGCACGGTCGCCACGGTGCAGACGCTGCGCGAGGCCGGCGCGTTTGTCGAAGAGCAGGTGCTGCTCTCCGGTGCCGGCTCGGCCTGGTACGACGTGGTCGCCGAGGAATTCGCCGTGCTGGCCAAGGACCCCGGCGTGCGCGTGCTGCTGCGCCCGGGCTGCTATCTCACCCACGACGTGGGCGCGTATCGCGAAGCCGACGCGCGCATCCACGCCTCCAACCCGGTGGCACGGCAGATGGCCGAAGGCCTGCGCCCGGCGCTGCAGCTGTGGGCCTGCGTGCAATCGCGGCCCGAGCCCGGCCGGGCCATCGTCGGCCTGGGCAAGCGCGACGCGGCGTTCGACGCCGGCCTGCCGCTGCCGGCGCTGCACTACCGCGCCGGCGACGACGCGCCTCGCGACGCGCCGGCGCACTGGCGGCTGGGCGCGATGATGGACCAGCACGCGTTCCTCGAGCTGGCCGCCGATGACGACCTGCAGGTCGGCGACCTGCTGTGCTTCGACATCTCCCATCCGTGCCTGACCTTCGACAAGTGGCGGCACCTGCTGCGCGTGGACGACGCTTGGCGGGTGACCGGCGCGGTGCGCACCTGCTTCTGACGGAGCCTGCATGAGCGATCCCGCATGACCCCAGGAAGCCTGCTGCTGCTCTACGCCGCGATCGCGATCTGCGCGCTGGTCGTGCTGATCGCGCGCTACCGGCTCAATCCGTTCATCACCCTCACCCTGGTGTCGCTGGGCCTGGCCCTGGCCGCGGGCATGCCGGCCGGCGAGATCGTCGCTGCCTACGAGCAGGGCGTGGGCCGCACCCTGGGCCATATCGCCCTGATCGTGGCGCTGGGCACCATGCTCGGCAAGATGATGGCCGAGTCCGGCGGCGCCGAGCGCATCGCGCGCACGCTGATCGCGTGGTTCGGCCCGAGGAACGTGCACTGGGCGATGATGCTGGTGGCGTTCGGCATAGGGCTTCCGATCTTCTTCGAGGTCGGCTTCGTGCTGCTGGTGCCGATCGTGTTCAACGTCGCCCGCCGCACCGGAGTACCGCTGCTGCTGGTCGGGCTGCCGATGGTCGCCGGACTGTCGGTGGTGCACGGGCTGGTTCCGCCCCATCCGGCGGCCATGCTGGCGGTGAAGGAATACCAGGCCGACGTCGGCCAGACCGTGTTCTACGCGCTGCTGGTCGGCCTGCCGACCGCGGCGCTGGCCGGGCCGGTGTTCGCCAGGTTCGTCGCCCCGCGCGTACGGCTGCCGGCGCACAACCCGATGGAAGCGGCACTGCTGGACGCAGGCCACGGCCGCGTGCCGGACGAACAGTTGCCCGGCTTCGGCATCACCGTCGCCACCCTGCTGCTGCCGGTGGGGCTGATGCTGCTGGGCGGCTGGGCCGACGTGCTGGCCACGCCGGGCACCCAGGCCAACGAATGGCTGCGCTTCCTCGGCAATTCGGTGGTGGCGCTGCTGCTGGCCACGCTGCTGAGCTTCGTCACCCTGGGCCTGATGCGCGGCTTCAACCGCGAGCAGATCCTGAAGTTCTCGCAGGAGTGCCTGGCGCCGACCGCGGCGATCACCCTGCTGGTCGGCGCCGGCGGCGGACTCAACGGGATCCTGGTCAAGACCGGCGTGGCCGCGGAGATCACCGCGCTGTCGCAGCGCTTCGAGCTGTCGCCGCTGCTGATGGGCTGGACCGTGGCCGCGCTGATGCGCATTGCCACCGGCTCGGCGACGGTGGCGATGAGCACCGCCGCGGGGATAGTGGCTCCGATCGCGCTGGCCGCCGGCTACCCGCACCCGGAACTGCTGGTGCTGGCCACCGGCGCCGGCTCGCTGATCCTGTCGCATGTCAACGACGGCGGCTTCTGGCTGATCAAGGAGTACTTCAACATGTCGGTGGCGCAGACGTTCAAGACTTGGACGGTGCTGGAGACGCTGGTATCGCTGGTCGCACTGGCGCTGACCGCGCTGCTGGCGACGGTGCTGGGCGCGTGACCGTGCACGATTTCGTCTACCAGCTGCGCCAGCGCCTGGACGGTTTCAGCCCGGTGGAGCGGCGCGTCGCCGATGCGATCCTGGCCGACATCCCGGCCGCGGCGCAGTCGGGCGTGGGCGAGCTGGCCGCGCGCGCCGGGGTGAGCGTGGCCGCCGTGTCGCGCTTCGCCAAGGCGGTCGGCTGCGCCCATGTACGCGAGTTGCGCGCTCGCCTGGCCGAGGCCGGCGCGGTCGGCCGGCGCTTCCTCGAGCAGGCCGACGCGCCGCCGCTGCCGGCGCTGCACGCGCAGATCGCCGGCGACGTCGAAGCGGTGGTGCGCCGCAACCTGGCCGGCCTGGCCGAGCCGGTGGTCGGCTCGCTGGCGCAGGCGCTGGCCGGCGCGCGCCGCGTGCACGTGTTCGGCATGGGCGGCAGCTCGGCGGTGTTCGCGCAGGAACTGCAGCACCGGCTCACCCGCCTGGGCCTTCCCGCCGCCGCCTGCAGCGACGCGGTGGCCATGCGCATGCTCGCCGCGGCGATGGAGCCGGGCGACGTGGTGGTCGCGCTGTCGGTGGGCGGGCTCAACCCGGAACTGCGCGAGGCACTCGAAATCGCCCGCGGCTACGGCGCGCGGCTGGCGGCGATCACCCGCGCCGGCACGCCGCTGGCCGCGCAGGCCGAATGGCTGCTGCCGCTGGTGCTGGACGAGACCGATTTCGTGTTCAAGCCCTCGGCCTCGCGCTACGCGGTGCTGCTGGCGATCGACGTGCTGGCCACCACCGTGGCCCTGTGCGATGCGGCCGGCAACCGCGAGCGGCTGCGCCGGACCAAGCTGGCGCTGGACAACTGGCGCGGCGGCGGCGACGAACGCCTGCCGCTGGGGGACTGACGTGGGCCGCAAGCGCTCCCCTGCCCGCCATGACTACGACCTGGTCGTGCGCGGCGCGTGCGTGTACGACGGCAGCGACGCGCCGGGCGCGGTCGTCGATGTCGGCGTGCGCGACGGCTGCATCGTCGCGGTCGGCACGGTCGAGGGCAGCGCCGGCGAGACCGTCGACGGCAACGGGCTGGCGCTGGCCCCGGGCTTCATCGACGTGCACACCCACGACGACCTGGAAGTGATCCGCCAGCCGGCGATGCCGGCCAAGCTGAGCCAGGGCGTGACCACGGTGGTGGTGGGCAACTGCGGGATCAGCGCCAGCCCCGTGCGGCCGGGCGGCGGCGCGGGTGGCGGCGGTGGTGGCGGCGTCCCGGATCCGATGAACCTGCTCGGCGCCGACGAAGAGTTCGCCTATCCGCGCTTCGCCGACTACCGCGCGGCGGTCGAGGCGGCGCGCCCGGCGGTGAACGTGGCCGCGCTGGTCGGCCACACCGCGCTGCGCCAGAACCACATGGACCGCCTCGACCGTGCCGCCAGCAAGGCGGAGATCGCGGCCATGCGCGCGCAACTGCGCGAAAGCCTGGACGCCGGCGCGCTTGGGCTGAGTACCGGCCTGGCCTACGCCTCGGCGCTGCAGGCCCCGGACAGCGAGGTGCTGGCGCTGTCGGAGGAACTGGATGGCCGGCGCCATGCCTATGCCACCCACCTGCGCGACGAGTTCGCGCGGATCGTGCCGGCGATGGAAGAGGCGGTGGCGGTCGGCCGCCACAGCGGCGCGCCGGTGCGGATCTCGCACCTCAAGTGCGCCGGCGTGGACAACTGGGGCCGCAGCGGCGAAGTGCTGGCCGCGCTGGAGCATGGCGCGGACGGCCACGACGTGGCCTGCGACTGCTATCCCTACGCGGCCAGTTCCTCGACCCTGGACCTGAAACAGGTGACCGGCGACTACGACATCCTGGTCACCTGGTCGGACCCGCATCCGGACCAGGGCGGCCGCCTGCTGGCCGATATCGCCGCCGACTGGCACACCACGCTGGTCGGCGCGGCCCGGCGGCTGCAGCCGGCCGGCGCGGTCTACCACTGCATGGACGAGGCGGACGTCCGCCGGATCCTGGCCCACCCGCTGACCATGATCGGTTCCGACGGCCTGCCGCGCGACCCGCGCCCGCATCCGCGGCTGTGGGGCACCTTCCCGCGCGTGCTCGGCCATTACGTGCGCGATGCGGGGCTGTTCCCGCTGCACACCGCCGTGCACAAGATGACCGGCCTGCCGGCCTCGCGCTTCGGCCTGCACGACCGCGGTGTGATCCGCGCCGGCATGGCCGCCGACCTGGTGCTGTTCGACCCGGCCACGGTGCGCGACGTGGCCGACTTCCACGATCCGGTGCAGCCGGCCGCGGGCATCCACGCGGTGTGGGTCAACGGCCGCCGCGCCTACGACGGCCAGGCCGTGGCTACCGGGCGCCACGGCCGCTTCCTCGCGCCGCGCTGACTTCCTTCCGTTCCCAGGAGACGATCCATGAGCGACATCATCCGCTACGGCGCCGAGGGCGGCACCGGCCAGGGCCGGCAGCACATGCCGTTCTCGCGCGCCGTGCAGGCCGACGGCTGGCTGTATGTGTCGGGGCAGGTACCGATGCGCGACGGCGAGCTGGTCACCGGCAACGTTACCGAGCAGGCGCACGTGGTGATCCAGTCGCTGCTGGCGATCCTGGCCGAGGCCGGCTACGGTCCGGAGCACGTGGTCCGCTGCGGGGTGTGGCTGGACGATGCGCGCGACTTCTACGCGTTCAACAACGTGTTCCGGCACTACTTCGGCGAGCACCCTCCGGCGCGCGCCTGCGTGGAATCGCGGATGGTGGTGGACTGCAAGGTCGAGGTGGACTGCGTGGCGTACAAGCGGCCGGCGTGATCACGCTGCTCCTGCCGGTTCGTCGGCGACCCGGCGCCACTGGCAAAGGGGGAGCGGCTCGCGGACCGGGCGGCGCGGTCGCCCATGAGGATGGGCTTCTACAGGGACGCGCACGCCGCGCAACCAATCGCGCACCGCCACGCTTCCCGTGTAGTCGCCCATGAGGATGGGCTCCTACGGGGGCGTACGCGCCGCCAGGGGCATGCGCACCGGCACCGACGCGCCGGCGAGGACGTGGGCACTGCGGCGCCTGCAGGGAGGTCCGCAGCGCCGCGCTGTTTGTAGGAGCCGATTCATCGGCGACCCGGCGACGCCCCGCATTGGCGATGCCGTCGCGGACCGGGCGGCACCCTCGCCCATGAGGATGGGCTCCTACAAGGACACGCGCGCCGCCGCGGTTGACGTCAATCCAGCGGGCAGTCGGCGATCCGGTCCATCCGGATGCGGTTGGCGAACAGCGAGAACGCGAGCATGCCGGCCAGGCCGCTGGCGCGGTGCGCCCACGGCGGCAGCCAGCGCGGCGGCGCGAGGGTGCCGTCATCGAACAGCGGTTCGAAGCGGACCAGGTCGTCCAGGGTCATCTTGCCGGCGAACAGCCAGCGGCACAGGCGCAGCCGGTCCTGCTGCAGCGCGCGGCGGAAGAAGGTGTGCACGCCGATCAGCCCGCGCAGATACACGGTGTCCTTGGTGAAGGCGTGGCCGCCGGTAAGCGGCACGCCGCGGAACACGCGCTGGGCCGAGACGAAGCTCTCCGCCTCGTTCTGCCCACCATCGAGGAAGTAGCGGAACACCTGCAGGAAGTCGGCGCCCTCCAGCGCCATGGCCACCGCCTCGATGCGCAGGCTGATCCGCTTCATGCGCTCGATGTCGATGCTGCCGGTGATCTGCTCGGCGAACGTGGCCAGGCCCTCCTGGGTGGCGGTGACCCGCGGCGAGGCCAGGCCCAGGCTGCGCAGGTGCGGCTGCTCGCGGCCGTTGATCGCGGTGAGCGAGTGCACCAGCGCCTCGTGGTGGAACAGCTGGCGGCGGTCGTAATCGCTGAAGGCGGCGCCGGCGCGCAGGCGGATCCGCGACGGCCCGGCGGCGGCCTTGGCGATCAGCTCCGGATCCAGCTCCACCGTGATTACGCGCGCGCCGAAGAACCCGTCCAGGTCGCGCTGCAACTGCAGCGACAGCGCGGTCGCCGAGATCGGCACCTGTTCCTGCGGCGCGAGCAGCTCGTGGTCCAGCTCGCTGGCGATCTGGATGAAGTGCCCCGCGGCCTCGCGTGCGGTGGGGCCGTCGCCGGGCAGCACCTCGTCCGGGCGGCCGAACAGCGCGATCGACTCGGTGCAGGCCTGCGCCGTGCCCAGCACCTCCAGCAGTGCGGCGGCGCGGCTCCAGCTGGCCGCGGATTCGCGCAGGTAGTCGCCGAGCGGATGGCCGGGCTCGGCCGCGATGGCGATCGCGTCCAGTTCGCGCCGTTGCGCGCTGAAGTCCAGTGGCCGATAGGCGACCTCCGGCAACGCCGCCACGCCGCGATGCCAGCGCTCCAGGAACCTGACCTGGACCCGGGCCGGCCAGCTGGCCAGCGCCAGCAGGCGGATGTCGCGCACCGCCTCGACCATGCGCGCGTCGAGCGCGGCGTGGTGGACCACGTCGCGCGGCGCGCCGGTCATGATGGCGGGCCCGCTCATCCGGCCAACCGGGCTCGCAGGCCGGCGAGGGGCAAAGCGACCACGCGGATGGGCAGGGGCATCGGCATACGCTGGCGCAGGAGGTCGCAGCCAGTCTAGCCAAGCCGTCCGCCGGCCGGCATTCACGGCGGGGAAACGCCCGCGCGGGAACTCTGCTGGCGAGCCGCTTGCCCTGGCCATCGGCGACCGGGTCCTCACCCTGCCGCTGGCGGTGTCGGGTTCCGGTGCGCGCTACGCCGACGCCCAGGGCAACGAGCTGTGGACCAAGGGCATGGAGGACGGCAGGTTGACCCTGGCCGGCGAGTCGCCGCGCACCTGCGTTGCGGCGGAGTAGCCGCCCGGCCGCGCGTCAGCGGCGCGGGTACTTCTCGTCGATGCGCTTGCGCAGCGCCTTGTTCTGCACGCGCGCGTCGGACTTCTGCGCCAGCCGGGTGGCCAGGCGGTCGGCGGCGCCGGCGATCTCGTCGCGCAGCTTGAGGTAGTTGGCAACCCGCGCCGGGTCCAGCGCACCGGCCTCGATCGCCGCGCGGATCGCGCAGCCCGGTTCGCTGCGATGGGCGCAGTCGCTGAAGCGGCATTGCGCGGCGACCGCCTCGATGTCGGCGAAGCCGCCGTCGGCGAGTTCTTCCTCGCCGGTGGGCTTGAGCTCGCGCATGCCGGGGGTGTCGATCAGGCAGGCGCCCGACGGCAGCGCGATCAGCGCGCGGTGGGTGGTGGTGTGGCGGCCGCGCGAATCGTGCTCGCGCACCGCGCTGGTGCGCATGCGTTCCTCGCCGAGCAGGCTGTTGGTCAGGGTCGACTTGCCCGCGCCGGAGGAACCGACCAGCACCGCGGTGCACCCCGGCGCCAGCCACGGCGCCAGCGCGGCGACCGCGTCGCCGTCCTTGGCGTTGAGCGCCAGCACCGGCACGCCCTGCGCGCGCAGGTCGGCCAGCGCGGCCAGTGCGCTGTCGACGTCGGCGCCCTCGCGGTCGGCCTTGGTCAGGACCACGACCGGCTGCACGCCGCCACCGCCGACCAGCAGCAGGTAGCGCTCGATCCGGCGCGGGTTGAAGTCCGCGTCCAGGCCGCAGACCACGAACGCGGTATCGACATTGGCCGCGATCACCTGCTGCTGGTAGTGCTCGCCGGCCGCGGCGCGCTTGATCGCGCTGCGCCGCGGCAGCAGGGCCAGGATCCGGCGGCCGTCGTGCAGCACCCAGTCGCCGACCGCGGCGCGTTCGTGCAGTGGGATGCCGTCGGCGGTGAATACCGGGCGACGCTGCCATTCCGGCGGCGACTCGGCGCGGAAACCCGTGTCGGGGGCGTCGGCGAGCACGTAGCCGGTGCGGTGCTGTTCGCTCACCCGCGCCGGGCGGGCGCCGGGATGGCCCGCCGCCAGCGCCTGCCAGTCCGTGTCCTCCGCTTCGCCCACCCACGGCCAGCCGATGCGGCGCAGGGAGGGGTAGTCGGGGGCGGCAGGCGTCATTGGCGCATTGTAGTCAGCCCCGGGCGACGAACCCAGCGGAACGGACCGACGCCCTGCCCCCTCGTACGAACAGGTGCCGTGTCACGCACGCGGGTCCGGCGGCAGGCACGCCGACCTGCCGGCTGCCCCGGGCGGTGGTTCAGTCCGCGGCGGCGGTGGCGCGCCCGTCGCGATCGAGCAGGCCGTGCATGGCCAGCCAGCGCACGTAGGCATCGAACCAGCCGGTGCTGGTGGTGGTCTTCGGGTACATGCCGAAGCCGTGCCCGCCCTGCTCGTAGAAGTGGAACTCGACCGGGCGCTTGGCCGCGCGCCAGCTTTCGACCAGCCCGAAGCCGCTGTTGGCGAACAGGCCGTCGTCGGCGGCCAGGGCGATGAACAGCGGCGGCGCATCGGCCGGCACGGCCACCGGCGCCAGCGGGCCGTAGATGTTGGCGATGAACGCCGGCTTGGCCTCTTCGCCGGCCAGGGTAGTGGCCATGGTCAGCATGGCGCCGGCGGAAAAACCGACCATGCCGATCCGCTGCGGATCCACGCCCCACTCGTCGGCGCGCGCACGCACCAGCGCGAAGGCGGCGCGGGCATCGGCGATCTGCGGGCCCAGGCCGGCGATCGCCTCGGCCGGATCCGGGCGCCGTGGCGGGCCGCCGGCGAACATCTCGCGCATCGATTGCGCGAAGGCGTCCATGTCGGCCGGGGTCTGGTTGAGCCGGTACTTCAGCACGAACGCGGCCACGCCTCGGTCGGCCAGCGCGCGGGCCACGTCCCAGCCCTCGTTCTCCATCGACAGGGTGCGGAAGCCGCCGCCCGGGGCGACGATCACGGCGGTGCCGGTGGCCTTGGCCGGGTCGGGCAGGAACGGGGTCAGGGTGGCCACGGTGACGTTGCGCGCGAAGACCCTCTCGTACTGGCGATGCCACGACTCGGCGGTGCCGGCCCCCGGCAAGGCACCGGTGCCCAGTTCGATGGCATCTGGCTGGGCCGGGATCGCGATCGGGACCATCGCGTCGTCCTGCGCCCGTGCGGCCGGCACGGCGGACAACCCGGCCAGAGCGAACAGCCAGGCCGCCGCGTGGGCGAACGCGGCAGTGCGCAGGAGCGCGCGGGGAGTGGACGTCATCGGGTTGCCTCCAGGATGGGACGATTCGAGTACGGATGCATGCGCGCTGGCGAGCATAGGCCAGCGTCCGCGGCGCAGTGATCAGGAGTTGCGTGGCCGACATAACGCCTTGGTGATGGCTGTGCGGCGCGGAATGGGCGCACCGGCCTGCGGCCCCCCCATCCGCGGCCCGGCCCGGGCTCCGTTGCGACAGAAACAGATCGCGCCGGCGCGGCCGTGCCGTCCCCAATGGCAACAGGCACTTGCGGGCGCTTTTTTCGCTACCATGCGAACCTCTTCCCCACCCCCCGCCGGCGTGCCGCCATGTCCACCGAGAAACCGCTCAGCGTCCGCGAGCGCCTGTCAGAAGTCCGCTACGAGATCCGCGGAGAACTGGCCCGGCGAGCGCATGCGCTGGAGGCGGAAGGACGCACGCTGATCAAGCTCAACATCGGCAATCCCGGCGCGTTCGGTTTCCGCGCCCCCGCGCACCTGCAGCGGGCGATCATCGACGACATCGACCACACCGACCCCTACACCCACCAGCTCGGCCTGCCGGCCGCGCGCGAGGCGCTGGCCTCGGCCTACCGCGCGCGCAACGCGCCACACGTGGACAGCGACCGGGTGTTCGTCGGCAACGGCGTGTCCGAGCTGATCGACATGACCCTGCGCGCCCTGCTCAATCCGGGCGACGAAGTACTGGTGCCCTCGCCCGACTACCCGCTGTGGTCGGCGGCCACCATCCTCAACGACGGCCGCCCGGTGTACTACCGCTGCGCGCCGGAGAACGGCTTCCTGCCCGACCCGGTCGAGGTCGAGGGCCTGGTCTCCTCGCGCACCCGCGCGATCGTGCTGATCAATCCGAACAACCCGACCGGCGCGGTCTACCCGCGCGAGCTGCTCGAGCGCCTGGTCGCCATCGCCCAGCGCCACAACCTGCTGCTGCTGGTCGACGAGATCTACGACCAGGTGCTGTACGACGGCGCCGCGTTCGAGCCGCTGGCGCCGATCGCCGGCGACCACCCGTGCATCACCTTCAGCGGCCTGAGCAAGGTCCATCGCGCCTGTGGCTGGCGGGTCGGCTGGGCCGTGCTCACCGGCACCCGCGAGCGCACCTCCGAGTACCGCAACGCGCTGGACCTGCTGTCGGGCCTGCGCCTGTGCGCCAACGTCGCCGGCCAGTACGCGATCGCCGCGGCGGTCAACGGCCCGGACACGATCAGCGAACTGTGCGCGCCCGGTGGGCGCCTGTACGAGACCCGGCGCGCGGTGATCGAGGCCTGCGCGGCCAGCGAGCACCTGCGCCTGGTCGAACCGGCCGGCGCGCTGTACGCGTTCCCCTCGGTGGTCGGCCCGGCCGCGCGCGGCTTCGACGACCACCAGTTCGCGCTGGAGCTGCTGGAGACCGAGGGCGTGCTGATCGTGCCCGGCTCCAGCTTCAACGTGCCCTACCGCGACCATTTCCGCGTCACCCTGCTGCCGCAGGCCGGGGTGATGGGCGAGGTGTTCGGGCGTATCGACCGTGCGCTGGCGCGCCGTGCCGAAGCGGCGACCAAGGTCGTGCCGCTGAAGGCCAAGTCGCGCACCGCGGCGGCCTGAGCACGACCCGTCGCGCGATGACCGGCACGGCCGATCCGACCTCCGCCGCCGCACCGGCCTACCTGGCACTCGGCGATTCCTACACCATCGGTGAAGGCGTCGAGCCGGCCGGGCGCTGGCCGGTGCAGCTGGCCGCCGCCTTGCGTGGCGAAGGCATCGCGGTCGCCGATCCGCGGATCATCGCCACCACCGGCTGGACCACCGACGAACTGGATGCGGGCATCGACAGCGCGCACTCGCAGGCGGCGATCGGCCACGACCATGCGCTGGTCAGCCTGCTGGTCGGGGTCAACAACCAGTACCGCGGCCGGCCGCTGGACGAGTTCCGCGTCCAGTTCGCCGCGTTGCTGCAGCGGGCGGTCGCCTTCGCCGGCGGCGAACCGCGGCGGGTGCTGGTGCTGGCGATCCCCGACTGGGGCGTGACCCCGTTCGCCTTCGCCCAGTCCCGCGATGCCGGCCTGGTCGGCGCGCAGGTTGACGCGTTCAACGCGGTCTGCCGCGAGGAGGCCGCACGCGCCGGCGCGCACTGGATCGACATCGCCCCGGTGAGTCGCGCCCGCGGCGGCGAGGCCGGGATGCTGGTCGACGACGGCCTGCATCCGTCGGCGGCGATGTACGCGCTGTGGACCGCGCTGGCGCTGCCCGCCGCGCGGCAGGCGCTGGGCCGGTGATCGATGCGTCCGCCACCGCTGCGCGCAACGATCCGGCGCGCCGGCCGTTGCCCGGCGCGCGCGCGCAGGTGATCGCGCGTGCGTTCCTGCCCGACTGGCCGCTGGGCAACCGCTACCACTACTACTACGCGCAGGCCAAGCTGCGCAGCGACCCGCTGTATCCGGGCGTGTGCGAGGCCTTGCGCGACACCCGCGCACCGGTGCTCGACCTGGGGTGCGGCATCGGCCTGCTGGCGCATGCGCTGGACCAGGACGGCATCGGCGTGCGCTATTTCGGCGTGGACAACGATGCGCGCAAGATCGCCTCGGCGCGCCGCGCCGCCGCGCGCGCCGGCCTGCTCGACGCCGGCTTCGAGACCCTGGACCTGTCCAAGGCGCTGCCGCCGCACCGCGGTAGCGTCGCTATCCTGGACGTCATGCAGTTCTTCGAGCCGGCGCGGCAGGTCGCCATTGTCGATGCGCTGGTCGGGATGCTAGACCCCGGCGCGGTCCTGGTGATCCGCACCGGCCTGGACGATGGCAGCCCGCGCGCCCGCATCACCCGCGCCGGCGATTTCCTCGCCCGCGGCTTGCGCTGGATGAACGCAGCGCCGCGCCATTATCCGGAAGCGGCGATGCTGCGCGCGCGCTTCGAGGCGGCCGGGCTGCGCAGCGAGTTCACCCCGCTGTACGGCGACACGCCGTTCAACAACTGGCGGGTCGTAGCCTGGCGCGAGTAGCCGTGACCTGTTGAAGCGTCAGCTCCGGACGGGGCCGCCGTGACCTGTTGAAGCGTCAGCTCCGGACGGGGCCGCCGTGGCTTGCGGATATGTCCCACCCTTCGGGACGACGTCCTGTCTTTACGAAGGGCCGTGGCACATCCATGTGCCACTTGGGACATATCCGCAAGCCACGGCGTCCTTCGTGGACGTCAGGATGGTGGCTTCGATCATCGTGCAAAAGAGCCGGCTCCCACTTTCAGGGTGGCGATGGCCGCCTGTGGGCACGCGCTCCTAATCCGCCAACTCCGCCGAAGACACGGAATGAATCCCCGGCCGCGCGCACAGCGCCGCCTCCACCAGCGCCGCGGCGATCCGCGATGCCGGATTGATCCGCCAGGCGCGCGGCAGCAGCGGTCCCAGCGCGCCCAGCACCACCGCGGCGACGCTTTCGCCGGTGCGCTTCTCGCTGCGCTCTCCGCCGATCAGCCCGGGCCGCACGAAGGTCAGTGACGGATAGCCCAGCCCGGCGAGGTCGCGTTCGAGCTCGCCCTTGACCCGGCTGTAGAAGAACAGCGCCCGTGGATCGGCGCCCTTGGCCGAATTCAGCGCATAGGCGCCGGCGCCATGGCGACGCGCCAGCTCGGCCACGCGCATCGGATAGTCGTAGTCGACCCGGCGGAACGCTTGGCGGCTTCCGGCGATGGCCATCGTGGTCCCCAGCGTGCACACGACCGCGTCGACCGCCCACCAGGAGGCATCCTCGGGCAGCTGCTCGTAGTCGAGCTGCACGTCCAGCAGCTTGCGATGCGGGGGCAACGGCCGGCGCGTGGGCGCGACCACGCGCTTCACGCGCGGATCGGCCAGCAACAGCGCCAGCACCTGTCGCCCCACCAGGCCGCTGGCGCCGGCGAGCAGCACGGTTCGGGCGGGCGCGTGGTCGTCCATGGCCACACCCTAGCCCATCCCATGCCGGCGCGTCCCCGCGCGACCGGGCGACACGCTACGCCGGCGGTTCGAGCGTCGCGTAGCCGCGCTCCTCGAGCAGGCACAGCGTCGCCTCGACGATCTCAACGCTGCGGCCGTGCGCGGCGCCCTCGTGTAGCAGCACGATCGCGCCGGGAGCCAAGTCGCGGCTGATGCGTTGCAGGACCCGCAACGGATCGCCGTCGACCGCGTCGTAGCCGCGCGCGGTCCAGGCCACGCGCGCCAGTCCATGCGCGCGCAACGGCGCGGCCACGAACGGGTTGGTATGCCCGACCACCGAGCGGAACCAGCGTGGCGGCGCGCCGGCCAGGCGGGCCAGCGCCTGCTGCGCCTGCCCGACCTGGGCGGCCATCGCACGCGGCCCCAGCGCCCAGAAGCGGCCGGACGGATGGGTCTGGCTGTGGTTGCCGATGCCATGGCCACGGCGGAGGATCTCGCCGACCAGGCCAGGGTGCGCCTGCGCCCGTTCGCCGACCAGGAAGAACGTGGCGCGCGCCCGGTGCCGGTCCAGCGCAGCGAGGATGGCGGCGGTGTCCTCGGATGGACCGTCGTCGATGGTCAGCCAGACCGCGCGTTCGTCCCCCGGCAGGCGATCGAGGACCGGGGCGTACAGGCGGGCCCGGGGCATGAACACCGGGATGACGAAGGCCAGGTGCGAGAGCACCAGCGCCGGCAGGCCCCAGGCCCAGCCCAGCCGCCACCACAGCAACGCCACCGCCAGCTGCGACAGCAGCAGCCAGGCCAGCCAGGCGTGGGGATGGCGCGGGACGCGATGCAGCGTTGCCGGAGTGGTCATCGCCGCATGATGCCACGGGGGTAGAATGGCCGGCCCGACGTTCCCCTACGCGAGTCCCGCCATGTCCCTCGATCCCGCCCTGCGTTCGCGCATCGAATCGCTGCTCCAGGCCAACCGCGTGGTGCTGTTCATGAAGGGCCAGCCGGGCATGCCGCAGTGCGGCTTCTCGGCCAAGGCCACCGGCGTGCTCGAGGACCTGGGCGTGGAGTACGCGCACGTCAACGTGCTGGCCGACCAGGAGATCCGCGAGGGCATCAAGGTGTTCGGCAACTGGCCGACCATCCCCCAGCTGTACATCGACGGCGAGCTGGTCGGCGGCAGCGACATCATCGAGCAGCTGTCGGCCAGCGGCGAGCTGTCGCAGCTGCTGGGCCTGCCGGCCCCGGACCGCACGCCGCCGCAGGTGACCGTGACCGACGCGGCCGCCGAGAAGCTGCGCGGCGCGCTGGCCGATGCCGGCAATGCCGCGCTGTCGCTGGGCATCGACGCGCGCTTCCAGCCGCGTTTCCAGATCGCGCCGCGCAACGAGAACGCGATCGCGGTGGAAACCAACGGCCTGCGCATCCAGTTCGACCCGGCCAGCGCGCGCCGCGCCAACGGCATCACCATCGACTGGGTCGACGATTTCCGCGGCCAGGGCCTGGCGATCGACAACCCGAACGCGCCCAGGCCCGTGCAGGCGATCACCCCGGCCGAAGCCGACCGCCAGGTGCGCGCCGGCGAGCTGGTGCTGGTCGACGTGCGCCCGGCGGACGAGCGCGCGATCGCCTCGGTCGGCGTCGCCCACCGCACCTTCGACGGCGGCGGCCGCGATGACCTGGAGGCGCTGCCGAAGGACACCCGCCTGGCGTTCCTGTGCCACCACGGCGGTCGCAGCGGCCAGGCGGCCGAGGAGTTCCGCGGCAAGGGCTTCACCAACGTGTTCAATGTCGAAGGCGGCATCGACCGCTGGGCCGGCGAAGTCGACGGCAGCGTGCCGCGCTACTGAGCGGCCGCCCATGTAGGAGCCCATCCTCATGGGCGACGCCGAGGCGCATCCGGCTCCCGCGATGCCCGAAGTCCCGGGTGCCCCGGGTCGCCGATGAATCGGCTCCTACAGGTTCAGAAGCCCCCACCTGCGTCCAGCCACGCCTGTTCCTCAGGCGTGCTCTCCCGCCCCAGCGCCCGGTTGCGGTGCGGGAACCGGCCGAAGCGCTCGATGACCTGCAGGTGCTCGATCGCGTACTTCGTGTACAGCTCCACGCCCAGCGCCTGGAACAGCTCCACCGAGCGCCGCTGGTCGGCCATCTCTTCCGAGTGTTCGAACGGCAGGTAGAAGAACGCGCGCAGCATCGGCTCGAACGCGGCGTCGTGGCCGGCGGCCAGCGCGCGCCCGGCGTAGTGGCGGGCCAGGCCATCGCTGGCGAAGGCGTGGCCGCTGCCGCGGAAGATGTTGCGCGGGATCTGGTCGAGCAGCAGCAACAGCGCCAGCGCGCCCTCGGCCGTGTCCAGCCAGTCCTCGTGTTCGCGCCGCGCGGCGGCCAGGTGGGCATCGAGGAAGCGCGACTCGCATTGGCGGTCGAACGCCTCGCCACCGTTGAACCATGCCTGGGCCCCGGCCTCGCGCCAGAACCGCACCACCTCGGTGGCGGTCGTGGTCATCGTTCTTCCTCCTGGTGTCGTCGGCGCACAGCATGCCGCAATCGCCATCGCGACCGCGTGCATCCGCGTGGCGGACGGCAAGGCCCCGGCAACCGCGGCCCGCGGAGGGCGATCCGTGACCGGCGCGCGCCTGCGCCCAGCCATCGGCACATTGCACCGCGCACGCCGGGCGGCTAGGTTCGGGGATCAGGTCCATCCGGGGAAATCCATGCGCCACCTCCTGCTCGCCGCCGCGGGCCTCGCCCTCGGCACGGCCGCCTGCGCCGCCGCGCCGCCGGCCGCGGCCGCCTCGCGCTTCACCGACGATCCGTATCCCAGCACCTACCGGCCGCTGCCTTCCGAGCCCGTCCTCCTGCGCAACGCCACCGTGCTCACCGGCACCGGCCAGCGCCTGGACGGTGCCGACGTGCTGATGCGCGACGGCAGGATCGTCCAGGTCGGCGCGGCGCTGCAGGCCGACCCCGGCGTGCGCGTGGTCGATGCCACCGGCAAGTGGGTCACTCCCGGCATCATCGACGTGCATTCGCACCTGGGCGTGTACCCGAGCCCGGGGGTCAAGGCGCACAGCGACGGCAACGAGAGCACCGCGCCGGTGACCGCCAATGTCTGGGCCGAGCACTCGGTATGGCCGCAGGACCCGGGCTTCGCCGCCGCGCTGGCCGGCGGCGTCACCACGCTGCAGGTGCTGCCCGGCTCGGCCAACCTGGTCGGCGGCCGCGGCGTGACCCTGCGCAACGTGCCGGCCACCAGCTACCAGGCGATGAAGTTCCCGGGCGCGCCCTGGGGCCTGAAGATGGCCTGCGGCGAGAATCCCAAGCGCGTGTACGGCGGCAAGGGCACCACGCCGTCGACCCGGATGGGCAATGTCGCCGGCTACCGCGCGGCCTTCATCGACGCCAGCGAGTACCTGCGCAAGAACGGTGGCGGCAAGCCGCAGGAAAAGCCCAAGCGCAAGTGGTGGCAGTCCGACGACGACGGCAAGGGCGACAGCGCCGGCGACGCCGGCGGCAAGCGCGACCTGAAGCTGGACACGCTGGCCGGCGCGATCAACGGCGACATCCTGGTCCACATCCACTGCTACCGCGCCGACGAGATGGCCACGATGATCGACCTGGCCAAGGAGTTCGGCTTCAGGATCGCCGCCTTCCACCATGGCGTGGAGGCCTACAAGCTCGCCGACCGGCTGGCTGCCGAAGGCATCTGCGGCGCGCTGTGGGCCGACTGGTGGGGCTTCAAGATGGAGGCCTTCGACGGCATCCAGGAGAACATCGCCCTGGTCGACCGGCCGAAGAACGGCTGCGCGATCGTGCACTCGGATTCGGACGAAGGCATCCAGCGGCTCAACCAGGAAGCGGCCAAGGTCATGGCCAACGCGCGCCGCGCCGGGATGGAGATCCCGCCCGAGCGCGCGATCGGCTGGGTGACCTCCAACGCCGCGCGCTCGCTGGGCGTGGCCGACCGCACCGGCAGCCTGGAAGCGGGCAAGCTGGCCGACGTGGTGGTCTGGAACCGCGATCCGTTCAGCTCCTACGCGCAGGCCGAGCAGGTCTACATCGAGGGGGCGCGCGTGTACGACCGGCACGATCCCGCGCGGCAGCCGCGCTCGGACTTCATACTCGGGCAACCGGCCGCCGCGCCGGGAGGTGGCCTGTGAACCGTCGCCACGCTTGCATGCGCACGCCCCGCCTCGTAACCGCCCGCGTCGGACGCGGCCTGCTCGCCACCGCGCTGTCGCTGCTGGCGCTGGGCCTGGCCGGCGCCGCCGGCGCGCAGGCTCCCGGGTCGTCGGACCCGGGACAGGGCGTCCTGATCCGCAACGCCACCGTGCATACCGCCGGCCCGCAGGGAACGCTGCGCAACGCCGACGTGCTGGTCCAGGGCGGCACGATCCGCGCCGTCGGCCCCGGCCTGTCCGCGCCGGCCGGGGTGGCCACGGTCGAGGCCGGGGGCCGGCCACTGACCCCGGCCCTGTTCGGCGGCATCACCGACATCGGCCTGGAGGAAGTTTCCGGCGAAGAGCCCACCGTCGACGGCGAGCTGTCGCTGGAAGACCAGCCGGTGCGCCCGGAGTTCGACGTGACCCTGGCCTACAACCCGGCCTCGGTGCTGGTGCCGGTGGCACGGGTGGAAGGGCTGGGCTTCACCCTGCTGGCCGCCGGCAGCGACAAGTCCTTCGTCGCCGGCCAGGGCGGCGTGGTGCGGCTGGATGGCAGCGCCGACCCGATCGGGCCGCGCGCGCTGTTCATCCGCCTCGGCGCCGGTGCGGCCAACCTGAGCGGCAAGTCGCGCGCGGCGCAATGGATGCTGCTGGACCAGATGGTCGCCGAGGCGCGCGGCCGGGTGCCGGCGGATTCGCCGCATGCGCTGCTCACGCCCGCCGGGCGCGCGGTGCTGGCGCGGTTCCTCGGCGGCCAGGGACGGATCGTGGTCAAGGTCGACCGCGCGGCCGATATCCGCCAGCTGCTGCGCTGGGCCGCGCGCGAGAACGTGCGCGTCGCCATCGCCGGCGGCGCCGAAGCCTGGCAGCTGGCGCCGCAGATCGCGCAGGCACGGGTGCCGGTGTTCGTCGACGCGCTCGCCGACCTGCCCGGCAACTTCGACCAGATCGGCGCGACCCTGCGCAACGCCGCGCTGCTGCAACAGGCCGGGGTGGAGGTCAGCTTCACCCAGGCCGGCGACGCCTCGCACAACGCGCGCAAGGTGCGGCAGCTGGCCGGCAATGCCGTCGCCAATGGCCTGCCGTGGGAAGCGGGCCTGGCCGGGCTGACCTCGGTGCCGGCGCAGGCGCTGGGCGTGGGCGACCGGATCGGCACGATTGCCGTGGGCCGCAGTGCCGACCTGGTGCTGTGGACCGGCGACCCGCTGGACGTGATCAACACCGCCGAGCAGGTGTGGCTGGGCGGGCGGGCCATGCCGATGCGCTCGCGCCAGACCGAGCTGCGCGACCGTTACCTGCGCGGCGTGGGCGAGAACGGGTTGCCGCCGGCGTACACGCACGGCCCCTGATCGGGACGGACATCGATCCGGGCCGCGATGCCGCCCTCGTAGAGCGGGGCTTGCCCCGCTGCTTGCACCCGGGCCGGGTCAAAGGCAGCGGGGCAGGCCCCGCTCTACGGTTCAGGCCGACCATTCTCTGCTGTGAGGTGCTGCGCGCCTGTCGCCACGGACGGGCGCCGCACCGGACGCCCTGGACGGCCGCAGCGGCGTAAGCTTCCTCACTCATATCGTTGGGAGGGACGGACGTGGCCGACATCAATCTCTGGGCGGTGCTGCTCGCGGCAGCTTCGGCATTCCTGCTTGGGGGGATCTGGTACGGGCCGCTGTTCAAGCACGCCTGGTGCCGGGAAGCCGGGGTCGACCCGGACAAGCCCAACGGGCATCCGGCGGCCGTGTTCGGTGGCGCGTTCGTGCTCAGCCTGGTGGCCGCGGCGGTATTCGCGGTCTTCCTCGGCGCGGCGCCGCCGCTCGCCTCCTCGGTCGGGGCCGGGGTGGCGGTGGGCCTGGGATGGGTGGCGACCAGCTTCGGCATCAACTACCTGTTCGCCGGCCGCTCGCTGAGGCTGTGGCTGATCGACGGCGGCTACCACACCTTGCAGTTCGCGCTGTACGGGCTGGTCCTGGGCCTGTGGCACTGACCGGAGTGACGGGCATGGGCGCGCACTGGTACTTCGACTTCGTCTCGCCGTTCTCCTACCTGCACTGGCAGAAGATGCGGCCGCTGGTCGAGGCCGGCCGGGTGGAGGCGGTGCCGATCGTGTTCGGCGCGGTGCTGCATGCGCTGGGGATCCTCGGCCCGGCCGAGATCCCGAAGAAGCGCGAGTTCATCTACCGCCAGGCGCTTTGGCAGGCGCGCCGCGACGGCGTTCCCCTGCGCTTTCCGCCGGCGCATCCGTTCAACCCGCTGCCGGCGCTGCGGCTGTGCGTGGCTGCCGGTGCCACATCGCCGGCGATCGGTACGGTCTTCGATGCCATCTGGGCCGAAGGGCTGGCCGGGGATGCGCCGCTCGTGCTCGATGGCCTCGCCGCCCGCCTGGGGCTGGCCGATGCGGCCGCCGCCATCGCCGACCCGGTGGTGAAGGACCGGCTGCGCGCCAACACCGACGCCGCGCTGGCGGCCGGGGTGTTCGGCGTGCCGAGCCTGGCCGTGGAGGGCGAGCTGTTCTGGGGCAACGACAGCCATGACCTGATGCTGGCCGCGCTCGAGGATCCCGGCCTGCTTCGCCAGGGCGAGCTCGCCGGCGTGGCCGCGATCCCGGTGGGGGTCGAGCGGCGGCGCTGAGGCCGCTTCCGGCAGTCGCCACGGGCGCCGCTTTTGCGATAGGGTTCACGCACAAAACGTGCAGGCCTACACGGGAGGGGCTCATGCGCATCGGAATCGTGGTCGACTCGACCTGCGACCTGCCAGGGGATTACATCCAGAACAACAACGTCGTCCTGCTGCCGATCACCGTGCGCATCGGCGAGGCGGTCCTGGCCGACCACCGCGACGAGGAGGCCACGCTGAGCTTCCTGCATGCGCACGTGGCCGAGCGCGGCCACGAGGCCGAGACCGTGCCCTATTCGGTCGAGCAGATCCGCGACCTGTTCCTCGGCAAGCTCGTCGTCGACTACGACCACGTTTTCTGCCTGACCGTCACCAAGACCCGCAGCCCGATCCACGAGCATGCGGTGCAGGCCAGCTTCGCGATCCTCAACGACTACAAGCCGGTGCGCCAGGCCGCCGGCTACAACTCGCCGTTCGCGCTGCGGGTGATCGACAGCCAGAACCTGTTCGCCGCCCAGGGCATCGGCGTGGTCGAGGCCGTGCGCATGCGCAAGGCCGGCGAGGGCGTGCAGAAGATCCGCGAACGGCTGGAAGAGCTGGCGCTCAACACCCACGGCTACATGGTCCCGCCGGACCTCTACTACCTGCGCAACCGCGCCCGGACCAAGGGCGACCGCAGCGTGAGCCTGTTCAGCGCCGCGCTGGGCACCGCGCTGGACATCAAGCCGATCCTGCACTGCCATCGCGGCGAGACCGCGCCGGCCGGGAAGATCAAGGGATTCGAGACGGCGGTGCAGAAGCTGTTCGACTTCACCGTGCAGCGCATCCACGCCGGCCTGATGACCCCGACCCTGTGCGTCAGCTACGGCGGCGAACTGGCCGAGCTGCGCGCGCTGCCGGGCTACGCACGCCTGCGCGAGGCCTGCGCGGCCAACGACGTCGAGCTGTTCGAGAGCGTGATGAGCCTGACCGGCATGGTCAACGTCGGCAAGGGCGCGGTGGTGGTGGGCTTCGCCGCGCCCCCGCACAAGTTCGCCTGAGCCGCTGCCGTTGCCCGGTGCGCCCGGTACCGGGCGGCGGGCGGAGCCGGAGGTCGCGTGACACCGGCTTCGCAGGCGCGCCGCTAGATTGGATGCACCGTCACTTCCGGAGCCACGCATGGCCATCCGTTACCAGATCCGCCTACCCGATCCCGCGCAGGCGCGCGGCAGTGAACCGTCGCTGGCCTTCCACGCGCACGGCGCCGAGGCCTTCGCCGAGCAGTTGCAGCAGGCGCTGAGCACGCCGGTCCTGTTCGAACGCTGGCGCGCGCTGCAGGCCGAGCCGGACGAGGTCGATCCCTCGCTCGGCGTCACCGATCCGGATGCGCGCGTGACCGGCGAGCAGCGCGACCTGGCGATCAACCTGGTCGCGCTGACCACCCTCCCCGGCGACATCCTCCAGCACCGCCTGCGCCTGCTCGCCGGCAACCGCTGGGAGATGCGCAACGTCAGCCACGGCTGAGGTGGCGGCGCAGGTACTGCTGGCCTGGAGCGGCGGCAAGGACGCGGCCTGGGCGCTGCACGTGCTGCGCCAGCGCGACGACGTGGAGGTGGTCGGCCTGCTGACCACGGTGACCACCGAGTACCAGCGCGCCTCGATGCAGGGCATCCGCGTGGAGGTGCTGCGTGCGCAGGCCGCCGCGGTCGGCCTGCCGCTGCTGGAAGCCGGCATTCCCGCGCATTGCGACAATGGCACCTACGACGCGGCGATGGCGCGCGCGCTCGCCGAGGCCGCCTCGCGCTGGCCCCGCCTGCGCACGGCCGCGTTCGGCGATCTGTTCCTGGCCGACATCCGGGCGTACCGGGCGCAGCGCCTGGCCGCCGCCGGCTGGGAACTGCTCACGCCGCTGTTCGATGCCGACACGGCCGCGCTGGCGCGGCAGATGCAGGCCGGCGGCCTGCGCGCGCACCTGTGCTGCGTCGACACCCGGCAGCTGGACGCGGGCATGGCCGGCCGCGCCTTCGACGAACACCTGCTGCGCGAGCTGCCCGCCGGCGTCGATCCGTGCGGCGAGAACGGCGAGTTCCACACCTGCGTGTCGGCGGGCCCGATGTTCGCCGCGCCCCTGGACCTGCGCCGCGGCGACACCGTCCTGCGCGACGAACGCTTCGCCTACACCGACTTCAACCTCGCGCCCGTGTAGGACATCCCGTTGGGCGGACCGGGCACCCGTCCGCCATCAACGGTACGGACGCCGCTGCGGCCCGCCCATGCCGGTACCGTTCCTCGCCCCTTCCTGTAGGAGCCCATCTTCATGGGCGACCGCCGTGATGCCCGGGCCGGAGGGTGGCGGACGAGTGGCTGGGTCGCCCATGAAGATGGGCTCCTACACAGGGAAAGGCGACCGAATACGCCGGCAGCCGGGGCGCGCGTCAATGCCTGCCGCACCCGCCATGGTGCTCGTGTGCCACGCCGGCATGCTCCTTCGCTTCGCCATGCAAGGCGGCGGCATGGTGTGCGATGTGTTCGCCGATGAAGCTGGCGATGAAGTAGTAGCTGTGGTCGTAGCCGGGGCGCATCCGCAGCTGCAGCGGATGGCCGGCGGCGACCGCGGCGGCCTGCAGCAGTTGCGGGCGCAGCTGCGTGTCGAGGAATTCGTCGTCGCCGCCCTGGTCGACCAGCAACGGCAGCTTCTCCGTGGCCGAGCGCACCAGCTCGCTGGCATCCCATTGCTTCCACGCCTGGCGGTCCTCGCCCAGGTAGGCGCCGAACGCCTTCTCCCCCCACGGCACCTTCGACGGCGCCACGATCGGCGAGAACGCCGACACGCTGCGGTAGCGGCCCGGGTTGCGCAGGGCCACCACCAGCGCGCCGTGCCCGCCCATCGAGTGGCCGCTGATCGCGCGTGCATCGCCCACCGGGAAGTGCGCCTCGACCAGCGTCGGCAGTTCATCGGCCACGTAGTCGAACATGCGGTAGTGCCTGGCCCACGGCTGTTCGGTGGCATTGAGGTAGAAGCCGGCGCCCTGGCCCAGGTCGTAGCCGTCCGCATCGGCGACACCGTCGCCGCGCGGACTGGTGTCCGGCGCGACGATGACGACGCCATGCTCGGCCGCGTAACGCTGCGCGCCGGCCTTGGTGATGAAGTTCTGTTCGGTGCAGGTGAGCCCGGACAGCCAGTACAGCACCGGCAGCTTCGCGCCCGGCGACGCAGCCTGCGGCGGCAGGTAGACGGCGAAGCTCATCGTGCAACCCAGCACTTCCGACTCGTGCCGGTACACGTCCTGCCAGCCGCCAAAGCAGGCGCGGTGTTCGATGCGTTCCATCAGCAACTCCTCAACTAGGGCGCTCGACCGGGTTACCAGCCCCCTTTGGTAAAGGGGGCGCGGCGGCAGCCGCGGGGATTTGGAGGTAAAGGAGAACGGGGCCCGCGCTTGCGCCATGGCGCAAGTGCGGGAGGCGGCGCCTGTTCTCAGGCGTTGCCGCCCCCGTACCTGACCACCGAGCGGATCGACTTGCCTTCGTGCATCAGGTCGAAGGCGGTGTTGATCTCGTCCAGCGGCATGGTGTGGGTGACGAACGGAGCCAGTTCGATCTTGCCGGCCATCGCGTCCTCGACCATGCCCGGCAGCTGGCTGCGGCCCTTTACGCCGCCGAAGGCGGTGCCCTTCCAGGTGCGGCCGGTGACCAGCTGGAACGGCCGGGTGGAGATTTCCTGCCCGGCACCGGCCACGCCAATGATCACCGACTGGCCCCAACCACGGTGCGCGCATTCCAGCGCCGCGCGCATCACGTTGACGTTGCCGATGCATTCGAACGAATGGTCCACGCCCCAGCCGGTCATCTCCACCACCACCTGCTGGATCGGCTTGTCGTGGTCCTTCGGGTTGACGCAGTCGGTGGCGCCGAACTGGCGCGCGAGCTCGAACTTGGCCGGGTTGGTGTCGATGGCGATGATCCGCCCGGCCCTGGCCTGGCGCGCACCCTGGATCACGGCCAGGCCGATGCCGCCGAGGCCGAACACGGCGACCGAATCGCCTTCCTGCACCTTGGCGGTGTTGTGCACCGCTCCAATGCCGGTGGTCACGCCGCAGCCGAGCAGGCAGACATGTTCCGGATTGGCCTGCGGGTTGACCTTGGCCAGCGAGACTTCGGCCACCACCGTGTACTCGCTGAAGGTCGAGCAGCCCATGTAGTGGTAGACCGGTTCGCCGTTGTAGGAGAAGCGGCTGGTGCCGTCGGGCATCACGCCCTTGCCCTGGGTCGCGCGCACGGCCACGCACAGGTTGGTCTTGCCGCTGGTGCAGAACAGGCACTGGCCGCATTCGGCGGTGTAGAGCGGGATCACGTGGTCGCCCGGCTTCACCGAGGTCACGCCCTCGCCCACCTCGACCACGATGCCGGCGCCCTCGTGGCCCAGCACCACCGGGAACAGGCCTTCCGGGTCGTCGCCGGACAGGGTGAACGCGTCGGTGTGGCAGACGCCGGTGTGGGTGATCCTGACCAGCACTTCGCCGGCCTTGGGCGGGGCGACGTCGATCTCGACGACCTGCAGCGGCTGGCCGGGGCCGAAGGCGACGGCGGCACGGGATTTCATGGCATGGGCTCCTGCGATGTTGCGGAAAGACGGTCGGGGAACACGGGCGCCGTGGCGGCGGCGCTCACTTGAGGTAGGAACGCACCAGCCCGGTCATCTCCTCGATGCGGGCCTGGCGCTGGGCGTCGGTACCGGCTGGCTGGCCGAACTCCTCGCGGATGTGCGCTTCCATCACTTCGGACATCAGGCCGTTGACGGCACCGCGGATGGCGGCGATCTGCTGCAGCACCGCGCCGCAATCGGCGCCGCCTTCCAGCGCGCGCTCCAGCGCTTCGGTCTGGCCGCGGATGCGGCGCAGCCGGGTCAGCACGCGCTTCTTCTCGTGGGCGGTGTGCGGCATGGCGACGGCTCCTGGATACTGGGGGATAGTATCAGCGGCCAGGCCATCCGTCACCCGCGCCCCGCCTCAAGTCCGCGCCCTCGCGGCCGACAACGGTCCCATGGAACGTCCGTCCGATCCGGCGGCAGGGAACCGCCAGATGCTCAAGACCATCGATGTCGACCAGCTGCGGCCGGGCATGTTCATCCAGCGCCTGCACGGGTCCTGGCTCAAGCACCCGTTCTGGCGCGCGTCGTTCCTGGCCAGCGAGCAGGACGTGGAGCGGATCCGCGCCAGCGCGGTGGAGTCGGTGGAGATTGACGTGCGCCGCGGGCTGCATGCGCCGCCGGCCGATCGGCGCCAGGCGGTCGATCCAGGCGGGCACGAGGCGTCCGCCTCCGTCGGTGCGGCGGCCGACCCGGATCCAGCGACCGGGGCTGGATCCCGGGCCGACGCGGTCGCCGGCCCGCACGCAGCCGCCGACCTCGGCTCCGAGCTGACCCGCGCGCGCCGCATCTGCCAGGAAGGCCGCGACGCGGTGGAGGCGATGTTCCGCGAAGTGCGCATGGGCCGGATGGTCGATCCGGCGGCGATGCTGCCGCTGGCCGACGAGATCACGGCGTCGGTCGACCGCCACCCCGGCGCCCTGATCTCGATCGCCCGGCTCAAGACCGCCGACGACTACACCTACCTGCATTCGGTCGCGGTCAGCGCGCTGATGGTCGCGTTGGCGCGCCAGCTCGGGCTCGACGAGGCGCAGTGCCGCGAAGCGGCGATGGGCGGGCTGCTGCACGACCTGGGCAAGGCCTGCATGCCGCTGGACATCCTCAACAAGCCCGGGCGGCTGACCGACGAGGAGTACGCGGTCATGCGCACCCACCCGGAGGAAGGCGAGCGCCTGCTGCGCCACAGCGGCCTGGAGAACGCGGCGGTCCTGCACATGGTCCGCCACCACCATGAGAAGTACGACGGCGGCGGCTATCCGGCGCGACTGCCCGCCGATGCGACCCCGCTGCTGACCCGGATGAGCGCGGTCTGCGACGTGTACGACGCGATCACCTCCAACCGCCCCTACAAGGAAGGCTGGGATCCGGGCGAATCGCTGCGCCGGATGGCGTCCTGGAAGGGCCACTTCGACCCGGCGGTGCTCAAGGCCTTCATCGCCAGCGTCGGCATCTACCCGATCGGCACCCTGGTGCGGCTGTCCAGCGAGCGGCTGGCGGTGGTGCTGGAGCAGGGACCGGGTGCGCTGTCGGCGCCCCGGGTGCGGGTGTTCTTCTCGGCGCGGCTGCGCAGGCAGGTCCTGCAGCAGGACCTGGACCTGTGGGCCCCGGGCTGCGGCGAACGCATCACCGGGATCGAATCGCCGCGGCAGTGGGGTTTCCGCGAGCTGGAGAAGCTGTGGGCGCCCTAGGCGCGCCGCGTCACTTCACCCGGCGACCGTGCTTGACCACGATGTCCACCCGCTGCAGCAACGCCACCTGCTTCAGTACGTCGCCCTTGACCGCGATGATGTCGGCGTACTTGCCCTCGGTCACCGTGCCGTAATCCCTGTCGGCCTTCATCGCCACCGCCGGCCAGTAAGTGGCCGCGCGGATCGCGTCGATCGCCGGCACGCCGAGCCGGTTCACCCACACATCCAGCTCGTTCCAGGTGCTGCCGCTGTGGAACTTCATCGGGATGCCCGAATCGGTGCCGATGAGCAGCTGCACGCCGTTCTCGCGCAACTGCTGGAACTTGCGCTGCAGGGTCGGCCAGCGCTGCGGCGTCTGCTGGAAATAGGAGATGCGTTCCGGGTGCGCCAGCGACTGGCGGATGTCCGCCACGATCGCCGGCGGCAGGCCCTCATGCCAGTCGCTGCCGTCGATGAATTCGTGGTTCTTCACCGTATAGGGGAAGTTGTAGAGGCCCTCGATCGTCGGCGTCCAGAACAGCGGGCCGGCGGCCATGTTGGCGGTGCGCTCGCGCAGCGCGGCGATCACGTCGGGCGGATATTCGGGCGCGGCGGCCAGGCCGGTGTGTTCGAAGCAGTCGACGCCGGCTTCCAGGCCGCGGCGGATCTCCTCGGGTCGGTGCGCGTGCGCCACCACCGGCAGGCCGTGCCGGTGCGCCTCGTCGACGATCGCCCGCAACTCGGCCTCGCTCATCCCGTCCTGGTCGATCAGCTTGACCACGTCCACCCCGGCCTGGGCGATGCGGCGCACCTTGGCGCGCGCATCGGCCGGCGAATCCACGCCCCAGCGGAACTGCTCGGTGCCCGGGTAGGGCTTCTTCTGGATGAAGGGGCCGGACACGAACAGGGTCGGCCCGGGGATGCGCCCGGCGGCGATCGCGTCGCGCACGGCGATGCTGTCCTCCAGCGGACCGCCGAGGTCGCGCGCACCGGTGACGCCGGCCAGCAGCAGCTGCCTGGCCGAGGCCGGCATGATCACGTCGCGGAACTGCGCCGGATAGGTGCGGTCCCAGTGCTCGTAGTCGGCGTGGCCGTTGATCATCAGGTGCACGTGCATGTCCCACAGGCCGGGCAGCACGGTCATGCCTTCGGTCGAAACCACCGTGGCGTCGGCCGGGACCGGCAGGGTGTCGACCGTGCCGACCGCGACGATCCGCTCGCCCTCGACCAGGACCACGCTGTCGCGGATCGGATCGGCCAGAGTGCCATCGACCAGCGTGCCGCCGACCAGCGCCAGCGTCTGCGCCGCCGCGCCTTGCGCCAGCAACGAACCCACCACCAGCCACATGCTCCTGCCCGCCTTGCCCATGCCCTGCTCCCCGTCCGCTAAAGCCGCAGCCTAACCGGCGGCCGCGGCCCGCGACAGGACCGCCGGCACGGTACGACGCCTGCAAGGTTGTCCTCGTCGCGCTGCTTCCGGCGTGTCCTGTCTGCGAACCCTTCCACGCCACCGTCCCCCGCACGCCGCGCAGACCCGACATGAACCCCATCCGCCATCCGCTGACGCTCGCCCTGGCCGCCGCCGTGTCCGTCGCCCTGCCCGCCAGCAGCGCGCCGTCCGGTCCCGAAACCCAGGTCTGGATCGACGTGGCGACCCACCACCAGGCCGGCATGCCCGACATGGGATCGATGATGGGCGGCATGGGCGGACTGGCCGCGAAGATGATGGGCGGAGGCCAGGGGACGTTCGCGTATCCCGACGCGCGGCATCCGATGATGACCGGCAAGTTCTTCGACATCGCCATGCTCAACACGCTGGCGCCGGGCAAGGAAGCCGAACAGCAGGTCCCGGCGGGGCTGGGCCTGGGCGCGTCGCTGCCCTTGCTGCCGCCGACCGCCAGCGTCGGCCGTGAAGCCGGCGGCACGACTGGAATGCCCGACGGCGAGATCCACATCAAGTATTACTGGGGCTGCGGCAGTGATGTCCGCGCCGGCCAGCCGCGCGAACTGCACATGCGCGCCAGGGGCGGCAAGTTCGAGATGAGCGGCGACCCGATGCAGGGCCGCTACGCGCCCGACCGCGGCGTCGACCCGAACCCGTCCTACGTGCTCTGGCCGAACCCGAAGACGCGCAACCGCGCGCCGGCCAATGCCTCGCTGGTCGGCCAGCACCGCATCACCGGGCAAGGGGTGCCGGAGTCGCTGGAGTTCGAACTGCAGCAGGCCGCCGACTTCATGCCGAAGATCGCGCTCACGCAATCGGGCGAGCTGGCCAGCGGACTGACCCTGGGCTGGCAGCCGGTCGATCGCGCCAAGGCCTACTTCCTGCACGGCCTGAGCCTGCAGGACAAGACCATCGTGATCTGGAGCAGCGCCGAGGTGCCCGATGCGGGCCAGGGCGTGGTCGACTACCTCACCGGCGCGCAGATCGACCGCTGGCTCAAGGAGAAGGTGTTGCTGCCCCCGTCCACCACTTCTTGCGCGATCCCGAGGGGGATCTTCGCCGACGCCAGCAGTGGCCAGGCCAGCCCGGGCATCCTGAGCATGATCGCCTATGGCCCGGAGACCCACGTCGCCTGGCCGCCGAAGCCGGCCGATCCGAAGCAGCCGTGGGATCCGGAGTGGAACGTGCGCGTACGCACCAAGTCCACCGCCGGCGCACTCCTGGGCATGGACCTGTCCGGCATGCAGGGCATGGACGGCATGGATGCCGGCGATGCGGCCACGCCGCAGGATCCGGGACAGAAGAAGCCCGAGGAAGGCGCGACCAAGAAGCTGCTCAAGGGCCTGCTGCGCAACCTGTGATCGCGTCCGGGGATGGCCCGGCGCGGCCATCGGCCCGCGCCGGACGCGCGCTCAGTAGGCGAATTCGCCGAACACCCGGTCGATGTCGCCCTTCCATGCGCCATGGAACAGCTCGAGCTTGCGCTCGGCGGCGGTCTGCCCGCTCTCGGCGATCTCCACCAGCGTTTCCAGGAAGCGGGTCTCGTCGATGCCGTCGTCGTTGAGCGCGGCGCGGCGGCGCAGGCCGGCGACGGAAATCTTCAGCGCTTCGACCGCCAACTCGCGCACCGTCGCGCCACGGGCGCTGCCGAGGCGGGCCGGCAGCTTGAGCGCGTGCTTCGGCACGCCGTCGCGCAGCGCGTGACGCTCGGCGGCGCTGAAGTCCCTGACCAGGTCCCAGGCCGCGTCCAGCGCCGCGTCGTCGTACAGCAGGCCCACCCAGAACGCCGGAAGCGCGCACAGGCGCGACCACGGGCCACTGTCGGCGCCGCGCATCTCCAGGTACTTCTTCAGCCGCACTTCCGGGAAGGCGGTGGTCATGTGGTCGGACCAGTCGCGCAGCGTCGGCAACACGCCCGGCAGCACGTCCAGCTCGCCCTTGAGGAACTTGCGGAACGACTTGCCCGACGCGTCGACGTAGACGCCGTCGCGGTAGGAGAAGTACATCGGCACGTCGAGCAGGTAGTCGATGTAGCGCTCGTAGCCGAAGCCATCCTCGAACACGAAGTCGAGCATGCCGGTGCGGTCCGGATCGGTGTCGGTCCAGATGTGCGAGCGGTAGCTGAGGTAGCCGTTGGGCTTGCCCTCGGTGAACGGCGAATCGGCGAACAGCGCGGTGGCCACCGGCTGCAGCGCCAGCGACACGCGGAACTTCTTCACCATGTCCGCTTCGGAGGCGTAGTCCAGGTTGACCTGCACCGTGCAGGTGCGGGTCATCATGTCCAGGCCGAGCTGGCCGACCTTGGGCATGTAGGACTTCATGATCTGGTAGCGGCCCTTGGGCATCCACGGCATCTCGTCGCGACGCCACTTGGGCTGGAAGCCCATGCCGAGGAACCCCAGCCGCAGTTCGTCGGACACCTGCCGCACCTCGTTGAGGTGGGTGCCCAGTTCCACGCAGGTCTGGTGGATGGTTTCCAGCGGCGCGCCCGACAGCTCCAGCTGCCCGGCCGGCTCCAGCGTGACCGACGCGCCCTCGCGGAGCAGGGCGATGACCCGCCCGTTCTCCTCGACCGGTTCCCAGCCGAACCGCACCAGGCCCTTGAGCAGCGCCTCGATGCCGCGCTCGCCGTCAAACGCCGGCGGCCGCAGGTCGTCCAGGCGGAAGCCGAACTTCTCGTGCTCGGTGCCGATGCGCCACTGGTCGCGGGTCTTTTCCCCGGACGCGACGTACTCCAGGAGCTGGCTGCGCTGGGTGACCGGGGTATCGGCGACGTGGCTCGGGCTCGACAAGGGCAGGCTCGCAGGCAGCCGTGGGGGCCGCGGGGCAGCGCACTATAGCCTGCCGCGGTAAAGGCGACGTTGCCGCTCCTGCGCCTCAGCATTCCGCCCATGCGCACCCGCGACAGCCGCGCCCGCGCCCGGGTTAGGCTATGCCGATGCCGAACCGCGCGCGCCCCCGGACCCACGCCGAACTGCACCGCACCGACCGCGTCGGCTGGCTGCGCGCGGCGGTGCTCGGTGCCAACGACGGCATCGTCTCGGTCGCCGGCCTGGTGGTCGGCGTGGCCGCCAGCGGCGCGGACTCCGGCGCGATCCTCACCGCCGGCATCGCCGGCACCGTCGCCGGCGCGATGTCCATGGCCGCAGGCGAATACGTGTCGGTGCAGTCGCAGGCCGACACCGAGCGGGCCGACATGGCGATCGAGCGGCGCGAGCTGCGCGAGCAGCCGGAAGCGGAGCTGCGCGAGCTGGCCCGCATCTACGAGCAGCGCGGACTGGACCCGGCGCTCGCGTTGCAGGTGGCCGAGCAGCTCACCGCGCACGACGCGCTCGGCGCCCATGCCCGCGATGAACTCGGCATCAGCCACAGCCTGCGCGCGCGCCCGGTGCAGGCCGCGCTGGCGTCGGCGGCTGCGTTCTGCGCCGGCGCGACGCTGCCGATCATGGCGACGCTGCTCGCCCCGCAGTCCCATGCGGCCATGGTGGTCAGCGCCAGCACGCTGGTCGGGCTGCTGCTGTCGGGAGGCCTGGCGGCCTGGGCCGGCGGTGCCCCGGTGGCACGCGGGGCGGTGCGCGTCGCGTTCTGGGGCGCGCTGGCGATGGGCGCCGCGCACCTGATCGGCGGCCTGTTCGACGTGGCGGTGTAGGCACCCGACTTGCGCGACCCGGGGGTGCCGGCACAGGCGACGCCCTCGTGGATCCGACGCCCGGGTCGCCCATGAGGATGGGCTCCTACGGCAGTTCCAGCCAGCCGGCGACGACCGCGCGGGCTTCGTCCACGCCCTGCTTCGATTCGCTCGAGAAGGTCTGCAGGCCGATGCCGGCCTCGCCGAACGTGGCCTGCAGCTCCTTGCGCACCGCCTGCAACACCTGCGCCTGCTGGCCGCGGCCGAGCTTGTCGGCCTTGGTCAGCAGCGCATGCGCCGGCAGGCCGCGCGCGACCGCGTACTCGAGCATCTGCCGGTCGTAGTCCTTGAGCGGGTGGCGGATGTCCATCACCACGACCAGCCCGCGCAGCGCCTCGCGCTGGCGGAAGTAGCGGTCGATGAATCCCTGCCAGTGCGCCTTCATTTCCATCGGCACCTTGGCGTAGCCGTACCCCGGCAGGTCGACCAGGTAGCGCTGCGGCTGGACCTCGAAGAACACCAGCTGCTGGGTGCGTCCGGGGGTCTTGGACACGCGGGCCAGTGCGTTCTGCCGGGTCAGCGCATTGAGCGCACTGGACTTGCCGGCATTGGACCGGCCGGCGAAGGCGACTTCGAGCCCCCCATCGGCCGGAAGCTGGGCGGGCGTGTGCGCCGAGCCCAGGTAGCGGGCTTTTTCTAGTGGATTGGACATGGCCATAGGATCGCACGTCGCGCGCCCTGGGCCCCGCGACGACGCGGCGGCCGGCGCTTTCGTTGACCGTCGCGCCCCGCGACAGGGATAATCCCGACGTTTCGCGGCCGTTCACGGGCCGCCTCGATCGGGTTCCCGGAGCTCTAGCATGCGCCACGCTCGCGTTTTAAACCTTGCCGGACTGGCCGTCGCGGTCACCGCCGTCGCCGCCTATGCCGCCCAGACCACGGTGGTGCCGGTGCCGGACAACGCGCCCGTGCAGACCGCACCGCTGGAAGTGGACCTGAGCAAGACCCACTGGGGCGACGCCGAAGCCGGCGCCGGCAAGGCCGCTGCCTGCGCCGCCTGCCATGGCGCCGACGGCAACCCGGTCGACCCGATGTACCCGCGCATCGCCGGCCAGAGCGAGCGCTACATCGCCAAGCAGCTGGCCCTGTTCGCCAGCGGCGAGCGCCACAGCGGCCTGGCCGCGGTGATGGCCCCGTTCGCCCAGGCGCTGAGCCCGCAGGACATGCGCGACGTGGGTGCGTTCTTCGCCCAGCAGAAGGCCGGCGCCGGCGTGGCCGACGACACCGAGGTGGCCGATGGCCCCTACGCGGGCCTGAAGTACTACGAGATCGGCCAGCAACTGTTCCGCGCCGGCGATGCCGAACGCGGCATCCCGGCCTGCGCGTCCTGCCACGGCCCCACCGGCGCCGGCAACCCGGGCCCGCCGTACCCGCACATCGGCGGGCAGATGGCCGAGTACTCGGCCCGGCGCCTGCAGGAATACCGCGCCGGCACCACCAGCGAGAAGGACGCGGCCTCGTTCCACATCATGGCCAAGGTCGCCAACAAGCTGACGGACCAGGAAATCGGCGCGCTGGCCAGCTACCTGCAGGGCCTGCACGACCATGCCGACGATGCCGAGCTCGCCGCGGCCGAACCGCGCTCCTGAACTTCGGCGCGCCGGCGCGGTCTGACCACCGTAGTCCCTCTCTCTTGAACTTGCGCCGGCCCCATGGCCGGCGTCTTTTTTCCGCCGGGCGCCACCGCCCGGACCACGCCGGAGACCCCGATGAAGGCAGTGCTGACCGGACTTCTGCTCGCCGCCCTGGCCTGGCTTCCGGCCGCCGCCGCCGCGCCGGCCGGGTCGGCGCCGCAGGCCGGCCACGACTACATCGAGCTCCCCGCGGCCCGGTCCTGGGCGGCCAGGCCCGGGCGGATCGAGGTCGCCGAGGTGTTCGGCTATTCCTGCCCGCACTGCGCCCACCTGGAGCCGCTGCTGGCCGAATGGAAGGCGAAGCTGCCGCGCGACGTCGACTTCGTGGCCGTGCCCGCCGCCTTCGGCGGCCCCTGGGACACCTGGGCCCGCGCCTACTTCGCCGCCTCCAGCCTGGGCCTGATGCCCCGCGCCCACCAGGCGACCTTCGACGCCGTGCACCGGTCCGGCTCCCTGCCGCGCAACCCCAGCGCGACGGAACTGGCCGCCTTCTTCGCGGGGTATGGTGTCGATGCGGCGCGCTTCCAGGCCGCGATGGCCGACCCCAAGGTCGACGCGCAGGTGCGGCAGGCCGCGGCGCTGGCGCAGGCCTGGGAGCTGGAAGGCACGCCCGCCCTGGTGGTGGCCGGCCGTTACCGGGTGCTCGGCCATGATTTCGAGGACATGCTGCGCATCGCCGACTGGCTGATCGCGCGCGAGCGCCAGGCCGGGCGCAAGCCGTGACCGCCGGGTTGCCGGCCCCGACCGCGCATTGACGCCCCGTACCCCATCCTTTCCGTACCCAGGAGACCACCCGCCATGACCAAGCGCCACCTGCTCAGCCTGTCCCTGCCGCTGCTGCTGGCCCTGACCGCCTGCTCCGGGCCGGAGGCCCCCGCCCCGGCGGCCACGCCGGCACCGGCCGCGCCCGCCGAAACCGCTGCTCCGTCCGCCCCCGCCACGCAGCCGGGCGAAGCCGCGGCCACGGCCGCCGAACCCGCCCAGGCGGCCGCGCCGGCGCCGGCACCGAGCGCGCCCACCGGCCCGGCCCCGGTCGCCGGCGTGGACTACATCGAGATCGCCAACGGACAGGCCTTCCAGCCGGCGGCCGGCAAGATCGAGGTCGCCGAAGTGTTCGGCTACACCTGCCCGCACTGCGCCCAGTTCGAGCCCGAGTTCCAGGCATGGAAGCAGCGCCAGGCCGCCGACGTGGCGGTGGTCCAGGTGCCGGCGGCCTTCGGCGGCTACTGGCTGCCGTACGCGCGCGCGTTCTACGCCGCCGAGGCGCTGGGCGTGCTGCCGCAGAGCCACGACGCGATGTTCAACGCGATCCACGTGCAGCGCAGCCTGCCGGTGAACAACAACGTCACCGCCGAGCAGATCGCGCCGTTCTACGCCCAGTACGGGGTGGACGCCAAGCGCTTCGCCGATACCTTCAACAGCTTCGGCGTGGACGCCAAGATCAACCGGGCCAAGCAGTTCGCGGTGAAGACCCGGATCGAGGGCACCCCGGCGATCGTAGTCAACGGCAAGTACACCGTGCCGGTGGACCAGCAGGGCTTCGGCAAGATGCTCAACACCGTCGACTGGCTGGTCGCCAAGGAGCGCGGCGGCGCGAACTGACGCGCCGTCGCACGCTCCGATGGGCTCCCCCGCGCCCTCGACCGGCACAGCCAGGCCACCGGAGGTCGCCGACGCGACCTCCGGCGCGCGCCGGCTGCGCCTGCTCAGCGCCAACATCCAGGCCGGCTCGAGCACGCGCCGCTACAGCGACTACGTGACCCGCAGCTGGTCGCATGCGCTGCCGGCCGGCAAGCGCACCAGCCTGGACGCGATCGCGCAGCTGGCCAGCGGCCACGACATCGTCGGCCTGCAGGAAAGCGACCCGGGCAGCCTGCGCTCGGGCTTCACCAACCAGACCCATTACCTGGCCCAGCGCGCCGGCTTCCACTACTGGACCCACCAGCCCAACCGCAGCGTCGGCGGCGTGGCCTCCAGCGCCAACGGCCTGCTCAGCAAGCTCGAGCCGGTGAGGACCAGCGACCATTCCCTGCCCGGCCGGATCAAGGGCCGCGGCGTGCTGCTGGCCCACTTCGGCGACGACCGCCCGGGCCTGACCGTGGCCGTGGCGCACCTGTCGCTGGGGGCGAAGTCGCGGCTGGCGCAGCTGTCCTTCATCGCCGAAGTGCTGCAGGACCATCCCAACGCGGTGCTGATGGGCGACTTCAACTGCCTGCCCGACCAGCCGGAGATGGAGGTGCTCTACCGCAACACCACCCTGCGTCCGCCCGAATGCGTGGTGCCGACCTTCCCGAGCTGGAAGCCGCAGCGGGCGATCGACCACATCCTGGTCAGCGGCGACCTCAAGTGCCTCGGCTCGCAGGCCTTCCCCGCCGCGTTCTCCGACCACCTGGCGCTGGCGATGGAGATCGAGGTGCCGGAGGATGCGCTGCGCACCTGAGCCGCTGGTTCGGCCCACGTCCTGGGCATCACACGACCTCGGGTTACCCGGATCCGGATAGACCACCTTCTCCGCGCTCCGCCGCGGCCGTTGCGGCGGCGGTGGATCTTCGCCCCCGGTCTTGGGCGTCCGGCGTCTTCGAGCAGGCCGGGCATCACCGGCCCGCGCCAGTGCAATGGCCAGCGCGTGGCATCCTTGCGGCTCAGAAGCCGTAGCGCAGGAACCCGCCGTCCACCGCGATGCATTCGCCGGTGACGTAGCTGGCCGCCGGCAGGCACAGGAAGGCGACCGCCGAAGCGACCTCTTCCGGCTCGCCGATCCGGCGCATCGGCGTGCGCCCGATCACTTCCTCGTAGTAATCCGGATCCGACAGCGGCCCGGAGGTCCGCCGCGTGCGGATGTACCACGGCGCCACCGCGTTGACCCGGATGCCGTCCTCGGCCCATTCGGCGGCGAGGTTGCGCGTCATCTGGTGCAGGGCGGCCTTGCTCATGCCGTAGACCACGCCGCTGCGCACGTGGGTGATGCCGGAGACGCTGCCGACGTTGACGATGCTCGACGCGGCATGCCGGGCCAGCAGCGGGTGCGCATAGCGCGACAGCTCGAAGGCGGCGAACAGGTTGGTCTCGAAGATCCCGCGCCACTCGTCCTCGGTGTAGTCCACCGCGGCCTTGGTGACGTTGCCGCCGGCGTTGTTGACCAGGACGTGCAGGCCCTCGCCCTGGTCCTCGACCCAGTCCAGGATCGCCTGGCGGTCGGCGTCGTCGGCCACGTCGGCGGCCATCGCCAGGATGTCCTGCGCCGGGTGGCGGTCGGCGAGCTCGTCGCGCGCCTCCTGCAGCGGATCCTCCTCGCGCGCCACCAGCAGCAGGTGCGCACCCAGTGCCGCGAGTTCGCGCGCGATCGCCAGGCCGATGCCGGCGCTGGCGCCGGTCACCAGCGCCAGTTGCCCGTCCAGCCGCCACCGGTTCGTCGTCATGGGCGTAGGATAGCGCCGGCCTTCCTCCGGAGCGCGCCGATGTCCGATACCGTCCATCCGTTCCCGTTCCGCCTGGCGCTGTGCGCGATCGCGCTGGTCGCCGCGCTCGCCGCCTGCCGCCGGGAACCGCCCCCGACCGAACATCCGCCCGAACCGCAGGCACAGGCGCACACCGGATTGCGTGATGCCATCCAGGCGCCGCAGGACAAGGCGCACGGCGTGGAGAAGACCGTGCAGGACGCGGCCGACCGCCAGCAGGCGGAGATCGAGGCGGCCGAAGGCGGCTGAGCCGCGCCATCGAAGACGCGGGCGCCCCGTAGAGCCGGCCCTGGCCGGCTTGTTGCTTGTAGAACCGGGCTCGCCCCGCCGCCTGCCGGCGTAGAGCCGGCCTTGGCCGGCTGCTTCCCGCCCGCCATCGTCATGCACAGCAGCGGGGCAAGCCCCGCTCTACGCGGGGCCGCGCCCGCGCGGGGGCATCACCACCCGCAGAAGCAATAGGCGAGCGACTTGACCGGCGTGCCGTTGCGGTCCTTGAGCGCGTTCTCGACGAAGCGCAGCTGCGCTTCGGCCTCGGGCATGGCCTGCGCCAGCGCCGCGCGTGCCAGGCCCGAATCCTGCAGCAGCGCCGCGCCGACCCGGCTGCCGGCGAAACCGGCCAGGAACTGCGCGAACGGGGTGGCCGGCTTGTCGATGTAGGTCACGCGGAACTTGTCCTTCTCGCCCAGCTTGGCGCGCGTGGCGGCATCGGCGACCGCATCGCCCAGGTCGCCCAGCTCGTCCACCAGCCCGCGCTCCTTGGCCTGCGCACCGCTCCACACCCGGCCACGGGCGACCGCGTCGACTTCTTCCACCGGCTTGCCGCGCGCGGCCGCGACCTTGCCGGTGAAATCGGCGTAGCCCTTGTCGATCACCGCCTGGATCACGCGCCCCACCTCCGGATCCATCGGCCGGGTGACGTCGAACGCACCGGCGAAGCGGGTGGTGCTCACGCCGTCGGTGTGCACGCCGATCTTGTCCAGGGTGCGGGTGAAGTTCGGGATCAGGCCGAAGATGCCGATCGAGCCGGTGATCGTCGACGGATCGGCGTAGATCCGGTCGGCGTTCATGCTGATCCAATAGCCGCCCGAGGCGGCCAGGTCGCCCATCGACACCACCACCGGCTTGCCGGCGGCCTTGAGCTGCTCCACCTCGCGGCGGATCTGCTCGGAGGCGAACACCTCGCCGCCAGGCGAATCCACGCGCAGCACCACCGCCTTCACGTGCTCGTCGTCGCGCGCCTGGCGCAGCAGCGCCGCGGTGGACTCGCCGCCGATCCGCCCGGCCGGCTGGTCGCCGCCGCTGATCTCGCCCTCGGCCACCACCACCGCCACCTGCGGGCGGCGGTCGACCGGCGAGCGCTTGCTGTCCAGCTGCACCAGGTAGGCATCCAGGTCGACGCTGCGGAAGCCGCGCTCGTCGTCCTCGTCGGCCACGCCACGCTCGGCCAGCAGCTGCTCCACTTCCTCGCGGGTCTTGAGCCCGTCGACCAGCTTCATCGACTGCGCATGCTTGGCGATGTCGCCACCGGCGGCCTCGATGCCTTCGGGCAACGCGTCGATCTGCGCGGCCAGCTGCGCCGGGTCGAGCTTGCGCGCCGCGCCGACGTCGGCCAGGTAGCGCTGCCACACGTCGTTCATCCAGTACAGGTCGGCTTCCTTGGCTTCCGGCGAGGCCGCATCGAGGATGTAGGGTTCGGCGGCCGACTTGAACTCGCCGACCCGGAACAGGTGCACGTCCACGCCGAGCTTGTCCTGCAGGCCGGTGCGGAAGTACTGGCGGTAGCGCCCCAGCCCTTCCAGGAGCAGGCCGCCCATCGGGTCGAGGTAGATCTCGTCGGCCTGCGCGGCCAGCAGGTACTGGCCCTGGCCGATGTTCTCGCCGAACGCCACCACCTGCTTGCCGGAGGCGCGCAGTTCGCCCAGCGCCTGGGCCACCTCGCGCATCGAGGCCATGCCCGAGGGTTGCAGCTTGTCCAGCTGCAGCAGCACGCGCTCGATGTGCTTGTCGTCCCTGGCTGCCTCGATCGCGCGCAGCAGGTCGCGCAGCTGGATCTCCTCGGCCGAGCGGTCGCCCAGCGCGCGCGCCAGCGCGCGGGTCACCGGGTCGGCGGTGAACTGCTCCACCAGCCGTCCTTCCGGCGCGATCACCAGGGTCGTGCGCTCCTGCAGCGGCTGCACGCCGCTGCCCTTGCCCAGCGCGGCGATGAACAGGATCAGGACCAGGAACAGCAGTCCGAAGAACAGCAGGTTGAGGATCAGCCGACGCGTGAAGTTCATCGCGTCCCACAGGCCGACGAAGAAGCGGCCGACGGGATTGGGGCGCGGCAGGGGGGGCGGGTTCATCGGACAACGGCTCCGGCAGGCGGGATGCGGGTTACGACTGCAGGATAGCCCGTGCGCCAGGGCCTTTCATGCGCCTGAAGTCAGGGTGCCGCCGGGTGCGGCCACAGGCAGCGGCAAACGGTTCAGGCGCCAGGACAGGCGCCAGCCCATCAACACCGCCGCCGCCGACAGGCCGACGATCAGGCCGGCCCACATGCCCTGCGGCCCCCAGCCCAGCCCCAGGCCGAGTCCGGCGCCCAGCGGCATGCCCAGCCCCCAGTACGCGGCCATCGCCAGGAACATCGGCACCCGGGTGTCGCGCAGACCACGCAGCGAGCCGGCCGACATCACCTGGATGCCATCCGGGAACTGGAACGCGGCCGCGTACAGCAGCAGGGTCGAGGCCAGCGCGGCCACCGCCACGTCGCGGGTGTAGACGGCGACGATCGCGTCGTGCCCCAGCAGCAGCACGACCGCCGAGCACAGCTGGGTCGCCAGCACGATCGCGTAGCCGGCGCGCGCGGCCCGGCGCACGCCCGCCGGGTCGCCTGCGCCCAGCGCGTGGCCGACCCGCACCGTGGTCGCCTCGGCCAGGCCCATCGGGACCATGAAGCACAGTGCCGAGACGTTGATGGCGATCTGGTGCGCCGCCGCCGGCACTTCGCCGAGCCGGGCGATCAGCAGCGCCGTGGCGATGAACAGCCCGCCCTCCATCAGCACCGTCACCCCGATCGGCAGGCCGGTGGCGAGCAGGCCGGCGATCACGCGCCAGCGCGGCCATTCCAGGTGCGCGAACAGGCCCAGCGGCGCGAACCGCGCCGACCGCCACAGGTACAGCGCGAAGCCCAGCGCCTGCAGCCACATCACCGTGGCCGACGCCGCGCCCAGGCCGGCGGCGCCCATTTCCGGCAGCGGGCCGACGCCGAAGGTCAGCACGTAGCCCAGCGGCGCCAGCACCGCCAGGCCGCCGAAGCCCAGCAGCATCGTCGGCAGCGTCCAGTGCAGGCCTTCGCTGAGGTAGCGCATGCAGAAGAACAGGGTCAGCGCCGGCACGCCCCAGCGCACCGCATGGGAGAAGGCGGTCGCGCCGGGAATGATGTCCGTCGCGATGCCGAACGCGCCCAGCGCCAGCGGCACCGCGCTGAGGAAGGCGAACATCAGCAGGCCCAGGCCCAACCCCAGCCAAAGCGCCTGCCGGAACAGCGGCGCGATCTCGTGGCGGCGGCCGGCGCCATCGAGCTGCGAGACGGACGCGGTCAGCGCGATGAGCGTGCCGATCGGCACCATCATCGGCAGCCACAGCAACGCGGTGCCGACCGTGACAGAGGCCAGCGTGCGCGTGCCGTGGTGGCCGGCGATGACGTTGTCGACGAAGTTGATCAGGCCGGTCGACACGTGGCCCAGCACCAGCGGCAGGGCGAGCGTGGCGGTGGCGCGCAGTTCGCGGCCGAAGCGCGGCGCGGATTCGGAAGGCATGCAAGGACACTTGGCGCGGGCTGCGGCCGTGCGGTCGGGCACTGGCACCGGGCTCCTGCGGCCCGCTATCTTAGCCTTGCCCCGGGGAAGCGACGAACACACGCCATGAGCGACAGCCCTCCTGCCGCCTGCGAGAACTGCGCCCAGCCATTGCAGGGCCGGTTCTGCCACGCCTGCGGCCAGGCCGCGCACAGCCCGGTACGCAGCTTCGCTCACGCGGTCGAAGAGGTATTCGAGTCCTTCTGGCACCTGGACGGGCGCATCTTCCGCACCCTGCGCCGACTGCTGGCGCCCGGCGCGTTGGCCGCCGACTTCCTGGCCGGGCACCGGGCGCCTTACGTGGCGCCGATGCGCCTGTTCGTGATCCTGTGCGTGCTGACCTTCTTCGTCGGCAAGCTGGTGGATTTCGGCGATTCGTCGGCACTGCCACCGGTACAGGTGAATGGATCGGGCAACAGCGACTTCGCCCGGGCCCGGTCGGTGGCCGAGGTCGAGCAGATCCGGGACAAGGCCATCACCGATATGGAACAGGCGCGCGAAAGCATGCCGGCGATCGCCGCGCCGGCGCGGCACGGCTTCGACCGGGGAATCGCCCAGATCCGCCGCCAGGCCGACCGGCGCATCGTCGAACTCGGCGGCACGCCTCGTGCCCCTGCGCCCGAAACCGATGCGGAGGCCGATGCCGAGCCTGCGAATCCCGATGCGATCGCCATCTCCAGCGGCACGACCGCCGACGGGTGGCTGGAGCGGCAGGGCCAACGCATGCTGCAGAACCTGCCGCGCATCGAGAAGGACCCGTCGCTGTTCAAGTACGCCTTCATGGGCAGCGTGCCCACCGCGCTGTTCGTGCTGGTGCCGCTGTTCGCGCTGCTGCTGAAACTGTTCTACCTCGATTCCGGCCGCCTGTACCTGGAGCACCTGGTAGTGGCGTTCTACAGCCACGCGTTCCTGTGCCTGGCGTTGCTGGCCCAGTTCGCGCTGCTGGCGCTGGACCATTGGATCGCGCCGCACCTGGCCTTCTTCGGCGCGATATCCGGGCTGGCAGCGGCCCTGCTGTGGCTGTGGATGCCGACCTACCTGCTGCTGATGCAGAAGCGCGTCTACGGCCAGGGCTGGACCCTGACTTCGCTCAAGTTCGTCGTGATCGGCGGCATCTATTCGGTCACGCTGATGCTCACCGTGATGGCGTTGATCGTGGTCAGCCTCGCCCGCGCCTGAGCGGTTGCGTCGTCACTGCTGGCGCTGGTCCAGCCAGGCCGTGCGCGCCGCGGGGGGCGTGGCCAGCAGTTCGCGGCGCAGCCGCTCGCGCTCGGCCGGCGGGGTGCGCAACGACAGCGCGCCGAGCCGGGCGCGCTGTTCGGGAGTAAGCGTGCGCAGTACGGCCAGCAGCGGTTCGCGCTCGTCTTCCGGCACGAACCCGACCAGCGGCTGCAGCAGCACGAAGTCCGCGCCGAGCACCGGGCCCAGGCGCCAGCCGCGGCGCTCCATCGCGTCCAGCGCGGCGAAGCGCGCGTGCAGCGCCGCCTGCGCGGCCGGATCGCGTGCCTGCAGCGCAACCGCCGCCGCATGCACTTGGGCCTGCTCGTGTGCATCCAGGCGTGCCCAGTCGGCACCGGTGCCGCCGGCATCCTGCAGCAGGTCCGCCGACGGCTGCGCCGGCTCCCCCTCCTGCTCCAGCCGCGAGGGCGGGGCGCCGGCCGCCAGCCAGGACAGCAGCGCCAGCCGGGCCACGACCGGATCCTGCACGCCCTCCTCCAGCGGTGCCGGCCAATCGACCGCGGCGACCGGCGGCGGATCGCCCTCCGGCAGCGGTTCGACCTGTACCGGCGGGTTGTCGTGCACGCGCAGGTCGTCGACTGCCGCGGCGGCGGGCGCGTCGGCACCGGCGACCGGCATCGCCGCGGGCCACCACCACAGCGCGGCCCCCAGCAGCAAGGCGCCGAGCACGGCGAAGGCGACCAGGAGCCAGGCAGATCCGCGCGGCTGCCCGGCGGGGCGCGAGCGCGCGTCCGGCACCGGCGCGGCGGCCTCCGGCGGCGCAGCGACCTGCTGGCCGGCCAGGGCCGCTTCGCGAAGCTGCATCAGCCGCACGAGCTGGCCGCTTTCCAGCTCGCGCCCGGCCTGCTGGATTGCCTCGGCCTGGTGACGCCATCCGGCCGCATCGGGACGGCCGTCGGGGTCGCGCGGACAGGCGTCGGCCAAGGCCTGCTGGTAGGCCTGGACGTCCACGCCCAGCACCTCCGCGGCGGTGGCCTCGTCCAGGCCGGCCACCTGGCGCAGCAGCAGCGCGCGGCGCACCGGAGGGCGCATCGACGCCAGGAAGCTCAAGGCCACGGGCCAGTCGCCCCCCGGCTCCTGCGGCAGGGCCAGCAGCAGCTTCCAGAAGCGGGTCGGCCATTCCGCCATGGGCATCCGCGCGGCCGGGCCGGGGAACGCGCGGATGGCCGCCGCCAGGGACCGCTCCGCCGCCCGCGCATCCCCGGATTGCAGCCACAGGAACAGGAAAGCGCGGCGCTCGGCGCCCCGCAGGAAGGCGGCCAGCGCCGCCGGCAGCCCTGACGAACCGCTCACTGCACCAGCACCCGTCGCATCTCCACCATTGGCCAAGGATAGGTCCCCGCCGGGGTGCGGCGCGTCTTGACACGCCGCCGGGCGCTGTTCCAGCCCGCTGGGACAAGGCTTGCCGCCCAAACGGTTGTGCACAGCGCAATTACTTTCGGCGCAAAACCGGCATTTTTGCCTTCACGCCCTCCGCTGCAGCGGTGTTTCACGGGCAAGCCGTTGATTCTTTTTTGTTTTTTCATATGGCGTTTTTTTGACCAACCTGACTGACAGGCTTGAATTCCCGTCTTTGCGGCGTGAAGCATCGCGGTGATGCACAAGGTTATCCACATCTTGTGTGGATAAGCACAAATATCCAAGTGTGACGGCGGTTTACATCCCATTTATCAGGTGCCACGCAGCAATGCGGTGCAAGCAGGGGTCGCTGCGGGCGGTCGGACGCTGGCTTTAGACTGGCCCGATATGCCCCCCTCCGACCCGATCGCCTGCCTGCAGGTCGCCTTGCCCGTGCCGCTGCCGCGGCTGTTCGACTATCTGCCGCCGGCCGGGCATGCGGCGACACCCGCCCTGGTCGGGCACCGGGTGCAGGTGCCGTTCGGCAGCCGCGAGCTGGTCGGCGTGGTGGCCAGCGTGGGCATGGCCGAGGCGGGCGTCGAGCTGCGCCAGGCCAGGGGCCTGCCCGATGCCGAACCGCTGTTCAGCGGCGAACTGCTGGACTCGCTGCGCTGGCTCGCCCGCTACACCCACGCCCCGCCCGGCGAAGTCTTCGCCACCGCACTACCGGCGCCGCTGCGGGCGGGCGAGCCCTTGCCCGATACCCATGCCTGGGCCTGGGTGCTGACCGAAGCCGGCGCCACCGGCCTGGCCGGCCTGCGTCGCAATAGCCGCCCGCGGCGGCTGGCGGAGCTGCTCGAAGCCGGGCCCGCGGACGAGGACAGGCTGGACCGGCAGCTGGAAGGCTGGCGCGACGCCGCGCGCGCCCTGGCCAAGCGCGGTTACGCCGAGCGCGTGGCGATTCCGGCCACGCCCGGCGCGCCGGATCCGCAGGCCGGGCCGCCGCCCAACCCGGAACAGCAGGCGGCGATCGACGCCATCGCCGCGGCCCGCGGCTTCGCCCCGGTGCTGCTGGAGGGCGTGACCGGCAGCGGCAAGACCGAGGTCTACCTGCATGCCATCGCCGACTGCCTGGCGCGCGGCCGCCAGGCGCTGGTGCTGGTGCCGGAGATCGGCCTCACCCCGCAGACCCTGGCGCGCTTCCGCGCCCGCCTCGGCGTGCCGATGCATGCGCTGCACTCCGGGCTGGCCGATGGCGAGCGCGCGCGGGTCTGGGCCGCGGCCTGGCGCGGCGAAGCACGGGTGGTGGTAGGCACCCGCTCGGCGGTGTTCACCCCGCTGCCGGAGGCCGGCCTGATCGTGGTCGACGAGGAACACGACGGCAGCTACAAGCAGCAGGACGGAATCCGCTACCACGCGCGCGATTTCGCCCTGGTGCGCGGCAAGGCGCTGGCGGTGCCGGTCCTGCTCGGCAGCGCGACGCCGTCGCTGGAGACGCTGCACAACGCCGGCGCCGGCCGCTACGCGCACCTGCGCCTGCGCCAACGCGCCGGCGAGGCGCGGCCACCGGCGGTGCGCATCCTCGACGTGCGCAAGCGGCCGCTGCAGGCCGGCCTGGCCCCGGAAGTGCTCGAGATGATCGGCGCGGCGCTGCGCGAAGGCGGCCAGGTGCTGGTGTTCAAGAACCGCCGCGGCTACGCACCGGTGCTGCTCTGCCACGATTGCGGCTGGAGCGCCCACTGCCCGCGCTGCAGCACGCCCGTGCAGAGCACGCCGCTGACCGTCCACGCCGGCGGCGGCAAGCTGGTCTGCCACCACTGCGGCCACCGCCAGTCGCGCCCGCTGGCGTGTCCGGACTGCGCCAGCCTGGCGCTGCAGCCGCAGGGCGTTGGCACCGAGCGGCTGGAGGAGCTGCTGGCCGAACGCTTCGCCGACTGGCCGGTGCTGCGCATCGACCGCGGCACCACGCAACGCCGCGACGGCCTGGCGAAACTGCTGGCCGAACTGGGCGACAGGCCCGGCATCCTGGTCGGCACCCAGATCCTGGCCAAGGGCCACGACCTGCCCCACCTTACCCGCGTGGTGGTGGTCGGCGTCGACGAAGGCCTGTTCTCGTCCGATTTCCGTGCCGGTGAGAAGCTGGCGCAACTGCTGATCCAGGTCGCCGGCCGCGCCGGCCGCGCGCGACGCCCGGGCCAGGTGTGGTGGCAGACCCACCACCCCGACCATCGCCTGCTGCACGACCTCCTCAACGGCGGCTACGACGCCTTCGCCAGGGACGAGCTGGCCCAGCGCGAAGCCGCCGGCTTCCCGCCGTTCGCGCACCTGGCGCTGCTGCGGGCCGAGGCGCAGCAGGCCGGGAACGCCGACGCGTTCCTGCGTGCGGCCAGGTCGATCCTGCACGACGCCGCCGATCGCATGGCCGCGCCGGGAATCGAACTGCTCGGTCCCGTGACCGCACCGATGTCGCGGCGCGCCGGCCTCTACCGGATGCAGCTGCTGCTGTCCGCGGCCACGCGCCCGGTCCTGCATGCGCTGCTCGACGCGGCGTTGCCCGCAATCCACGCCCTGCCCGAAGCACGGCGCACCCGCTGGTCGCTGGACGTGGATCCGATCGACCTCTACTGATCGCAATATCGCAATGGCAGCATCGACCGGGCACGCAGGCATGCCACGGATCGATGAAGCCTGCCCCCGTGGAGCCACGCCCGTTCCGGAGCAGGCGCGGCCGCGTGCGAATCAGGCCGCCTTGCCGGCCCCCGACTTCTTCGCCGCGGAGCTGCGGCCCGGCTTGTCGCGCACCAGCACGAGCTTGCCCTCCTGCTTGATCTCGAACAGGCCGCTGGCCTTGACCAGGTCGCTGAGCTTGCCGTAGCCGTAGTTGCGCGGGTCGAACGAGGCCTGGTTGCTAATCTGGCTTCCGACCACGCTCAGGTTGGCCCAGCCGTCGTCGCCGCTGCCGGACTCCACGGCGCTGCGCAGCATCTGCACCAAGCGGGTATCGCCGCGCAGCTCCTTCGCGGTCTTCTTCGCCGTCGCCTCGGCCTTGCCGTTGTCGGCCGGCGCGCCGAGCGCTTCGATGTAGGTGAACTTGGAGCACGCGTTGACGAATGGCTTGGGCGTCTTCTGCTCGCCGAAGCCGTAGACCTTGACCCCGTCGGTGAGCAGGCGCATCACCAGCGGAGTGAAGTCGGCATCGCTGGAGACGATGGCGAACCCGTCCAGGTTGCGCGCATAGAGCAGGTCCATCGCATCGACCACCATCGCCATGTCCGAGGCGTTCTTGCCTGACGAGTAGGCGAACTGCTGGATCGGGCGGATGGCGTACTCGTGCAGCACCGCTTCCCACTGCTTGAGGTTGGAACTCTTCCAGTTGCCGTAGGCGCGGCGCACGTTGGCCACGCCGTGGCGGGCCACCTCGGCCAGGATGACGTCGATCTTGCCCGCCGGCGCGTTGTCCGCGTCGATCAGCAGGGCGATGCGCTTTTCCGCTTCGGCCATCGGTTCGCTCCCTGGTCCGTGTGCCGCGCAGTCTTGCACAACCGCGGCGCCTGCGGGTCGACGCGGGTCCGTGCCAGAATCGGCCGATGGAACCCGCCCGCGAACTCACCCCGGCCCGCCGCCTGCGCAGCATCTTCAGCGGCTCGGTCGGCAACCTGGTGGAGTGGTACGACTGGTACGTGTACGCGGCGTTCTCGCTGTATTTCGCCGAGGTGTTCTTCCCCGGCGGCGACCGCACCAGCCAGCTGCTGAAGACCGCCGCGATCTTCGCCGTCGGCTTCCTGATGCGGCCGCTCGGCGGCTGGCTGCTGGGCCGCTACGCCGACCGGCACGGGCGCCGCGCCGCGCTGCTGCTGTCGGTGTGGATGATGTGCGCCGGCTCGCTGGTCATCGCCTTCACCCCGGGCTACGCCAGCATCGGCGTCGCCGCGCCGATACTGCTGGTGCTGGCGCGGCTGCTGCAGGGACTGTCGGTCGGCGGCGAGTACGGCACCTCGGCCACGTACCTGAGCGAGATGGCCGGCCGCGAGCACCGCGGCTTCTGGTCTAGCTTCCAGTACGTGACCCTGGTGATGGGCCACCTGGTCGCGCTGGCGGTGCTGCTGGCGCTGCAACTGCTGCTCACGCCCGAGCAGTTGCGCGAATGGGGCTGGCGGATCCCGTTCGCGATCGGCGCGCTGGCGGCGATAGCGGCGCTTTGGCTGCGGCGGAACATGGCGGAAACCGAATCGTTCGCGCGCAGCGAGGCCGATGCCTCGGCCGCGCAGCAGCGCCGCCAGGGCACGTTGCGGGTGCTGCTGCAGCATCCGCGCGCGCTGCTGACCGTGGTCGGGCTGACCATGGGCGGCACGCTGGCGTTCTATACGTACACCACCTACGTGCACAAGTTCCTGGTCAACAGCGCCGGCCTGTCCAGCCAGGACGCGGCGCGGGTGAACGCCTCGACGCTGTTCGTGTTCATGCTGCTGCAGCCACTGGTCGGCGCCTTGTCGGACCGAATCGGGCGGCGCCCGGTACTGATCGCCTTCGGGGTGCTGGGCACGCTGCTGACCGTGCCGATCCTCAGCCGCCTGCAGTCGGTGGGAAGCGCGGGCGAGGCGTTCTGGCTGGTGATGCTGGCGCTGGTGGCGCTCAGCGGGTACACCGCGATCAACGCGGTGGTGAAGGCCGAGCTGTTTCCCGTGGAGATCCGCGCGCTCGGGGTTGGCCTGCCCTATGCGTTGACGGTGGCGGTGTTCGGCGGCACCGCCGAATCGGTGGCGCTGTGGTTCAAGCGCGCCGGGCTCGAAAGCGGCTTTTACTGGTACGCCACCGCCTGCATCGCAGTCTCGCTGCTGGTGTACGTGTGGATGCCCGATACGCGCCGCCATTCCAGGATCGACCAGGACGATGCGGCCGCGCCGCGCGGAGGAACCCGGTGAACGACCACGACCGCCTTCCCCACCTGCTCGTGGTCGGCGGCGGTTTCGCCGGCCTGTGGGCCACGCGCGCGCTGGCGGGCGCGCCGCTGCGCATCACCCTGCTCGACCGCAGCAACCACCACCTGTTCCAGCCGCTGCTGTACCAGGTCGCCACCGCCGGGCTGTCGGCACCGGACATCGCCGCGCCGCTGCGCCACATCCTGCGCCGGCAGCGCAATGTCGAAGTGCGGCTGGGCGAAGCGACGTCGATCGATCCGGCGCGCAGGCAGGTCGTGCTGGCGGACGGCACCGCGTTGGATTTCGACTACCTGTTGCTGGCCAGCGGCGCGACCCACGCGTATTTCGGCAACGACCAGTGGGCCGGGCATGCGCCGGGGTTGAAGTCGCTGGATGACGCGCTGCACCTGCGCCGGCGGCTGCTGCTGGCCTTTGAGCGCGCCGAAGCCTGCACCGATCCTGGCGAGCGCGCGGCATGGCTGAGCTTCGCCATCGTCGGTGGCGGTCCGACCGGGGTCGAGCTGGCCGGCACCCTGGCCGAGATCGCCCGGCACACGCTGAAGGACGAGTTCCGCCACATCGATCCGGCCAGCGCGCGGGTGCGCCTGGTCGAAGCCGGGCCTCGGGTACTGGCGTCGTTTCCCGAGGAACTCTCGCACCGCGCACGCCGGCAGCTGGAGAAGCTCGGCGTGGAGGTGTCCACCGGCGTGCCGGTGACGGCCATCGACGGCGCCGGCTATCGCCTGGGCGATGCGTTCGTGCCGGCACGAACCGTGGTCTGGGCCGCCGGCGTGGCCGCCTCGCCGCTGGCGCGATCGCTGGGCGTTCCGCTGGACCGCGCCGGCCGCGTGCCGGTCGAACCCGACCTCAGCGTGCCCGGGCAACCGCACGTGTTCGTCGCCGGCGACCTGGCCGCGGTGAAGCAGGCCGACGGCGCCGCGGTCCCAGGCGTGGCGCCGGCGGCCAAGCAGATGGGCCGGCACGTGGCCGTGGCGATCCGCGCGCGCCTGCACGGCGCTGGCGCGCGACCGTTCCGCTACCGCGACTTCGGCAACCTGGCCACGATCGGGCGCATGGCCGCGGTGGTCGACCTGCACGGGTTCAAGCTGTCAGGGCTGCTGGCCTGGTGGTTCTGGCTGGCGGCGCACGTGTTCTTCCTGATCGGCTTCCGCAACCGGCTGGTGGTGCTGCTCAACTGGGCCTGGGCCTACTGGAGCTACCAGCGTGCGGCGCGGATCATCCTCGGCAAGGGTGGGGACGGGGAACGGCCGCCGGCGCAACCGGAATAGCCACCGCTGCTCTGGCCCCCGCCGGCCAGCGGCCGGCCGACAGGCGGCGGTCGCACCGCCGGGCGGAAGCGAGGCCACGGAGTACGGCAGCGAGCCGGTGCAGCCGCGCCGGACGGGCATGACAATCGCGCGTACCGCTGCGATCCTTGCCCTCGCCTCCCTGCATGCGGCCGCCGTGTCCACCCTCCTGCTGCTGTTCGACCTGATCGGCACCTTCGTGTTCGCGCTCAGCGGCGGCACGCTCGCCGTGCGCCAGCGGCTGGACCTGTTCGGCGTGCTGGTGCTGTCGTGCGCGGCGGCCGTATCCGGTGGCCTGGCCCGCGACGTGCTGATCGGCGACCAGCCCCCGTCGGCGCTTGCCGACTGGCGCTACCTGGCCACCGCGATGCTGGCGGGCGTCGTCACCTTCTACCGGCACGAGTCGATCGAGCGCCTGCGCAATCCGGTGCAGTTGTTCGACGCGGCGGGCCTGGCGCTGTTCGCCGTGCTCGGTACAAGCAAGGCACTGGCCTTCGGGCTCTCGCCCTTCGCCGCGACCCTGCTCGGCATGATGAGCGGCATCGGCGGCGGCATCGCCCGCGACCTGCTGGTCGCGCGCACCCCGGTCGTCCTGCAGGCGGAGCTGTACGCGGTGGCCGCGCTCCTGGGCAGTGGCGTGGTCGCGCTGGCGCACGTCACCGGCTTTCCGCCGTACCCGGCGATGGCAGCCGGTGCGCTGGCCTGCTTCGGCCTGCGCTACATGGCGATCCGCCACGGCTGGCAGTTGCCTGTGGCTCGGGTGCCGGAAGACCCGCCGGGCTGAAGGCCGTGGCGTCTGGAAGACCCGCATGCGCCTGCGTGCCTGGGTGCCTGGGTGCCTGCGCCGGGTAGCGTGCGCGCATGCCACCTGCCCATGGACACTACCCATCCGCGCCCGGAGAGTTGACCGGAAAGCAAACGGCCCGGACTTCTAGCCCGGGCCGTTGCGGTGCACTGGATGTCCTTGGTCAGGCCGCCAGCAGCGCCCGCATCTTCTTCATCGCATTCGCCTCGATCTGGCGGATGCGTTCTGCCGACACGCCGTACTCGTCGGCCAGTTCCTGCAGCGTGACCTTGCTGTCGGCATCCAGCCAGCGGCGGGCGATGATGTCGCGCGAGCGCGCGTCCAGGCCGGCCAGGCCCTCGCGCAACATTTCGAGCTGGTGGTCCTCGCTGTCGGCGCGCTCATACGCCTGCGAAGGATCCTCGTCCTGCGCCATCAGGTAGGCGGCCGGCGACGGCGGGGCGTGTTCGTCGTCCTCGTCGGCCGGTGCGTCGAAGCCGATATCGCGACCGGACAGGCGCGCCTCCATCTCCAGCACTTCGCGCTCGGAGACGTTGAGGTCCCTGGCGACCGCAGTGACTTCGGCCGCGTTCATCCAGCCCAGGCGGGTCTTGGCCTTGCGCAGGTTGAAGAACAGCTTGCGCTGGGCCTTGGTGGTGGCGACCTTGACGATGCGCCAGTTCTTGAGGATGAACTCGTGCATCTCGGCACGGATCCAGTGCACCGCGAAGCTGACCAGGCGCACGCCCATGTCCGGGTCGAAGCGCTTGACCGCCTTCATCAGGCCGATGTTGCCTTCCTGGATCAGGTCGCCCAGCTGCAGGCCGTAGCCGCTGTAGCCGCGGGCCACATGCACGACGAAGCGCAGGTGCGAGTGGACCAGTTCGCGGGCGGCGTCCAGGTCTTCCTCGTCGCGGAAGCGACGGGCTAGGTCCTGCTCCTCATCGACGGTCAGCACCGGGATCTGGTGCACCGCGCCGATATAGGCCTCGAGCGATCCCAGCGGACTGGGAATCGGCAGGTTGCTGGTGACGAGACTGGTCGAGCGGAGGGTCTGGGTCATGGCGGCCATATTAGCAATCGGGTGATTGGACTGCTAACGCCGGAGATGGTTCCCAGCATTGCATCCATGCAACAGCACGGCGGATTCTATCCAGCAAGATCAATGACTTGCTGGCACGCGACTGAACGCCAGCCAAGGGCGGGCGAGGCATCGCGCACCGGGCCCTGCCAATCGGTGTGAGGGCCCGGCGGCGCCTTTCAAGGGGGCCATGACCTTTGGGCCATGGCCCCCGATCCAGGGCTCAGTGGCGGGCCAGCTCGGGCAGGTCGAACACCAGCACCTCGGCGCCTTGCCCACGCTCGATCCGGACGTCCGGCTCGTCGCGATACAGCAGGGCGTCGCCGGCGCCCAGGTCGCGGCCGTTGACCGTGGCCGTGCCGCGGACCAGGTGGACGTAGGCCAGCCGGCCCGGGGCGATCGCCTGGGTGGCTTCCTCACCCGCGTCGAACAGACCGGCGTACATCCGCGCGTCCTGGTGGATGCTGACCGACCCGTCGGCGCCGTCGGGGCTGACCACCAGCCGCAGGCGACCGCGCTTCTCGCTGTCGTCGAACCGCTTCTGCTCGTAGCCCGGCTCGATGCCGGTGCGCTCGGGCAGGATCCAGATCTGCAGGAAGTGGGTGGTACCGGCGCTGTCGTAGTTGAACTCCGAGTGGGTCACGCCGGTGCCGGCGCTCATCCGCTGGACCTCGCCCGGGGTGATGGTCTCGACATTGCCCATCGAGTCCTTGTGCCCGAGCGCGCCCTCCAGCACGTAGCTGATGATCTCCATGTCGCGGTGGCCGTGGGTGCCGAAGCCCTGCCCGGCGGCCACGCGGTCCTCGTTGATCACCCGCAACGGCCCCCAGTGCACATGGTCCGGGTCGAAGTATTCGGCGAAGGAGAAGCTGTGCCAGGAGTCCAGCCAGCCGTGGTTGGCGTGGCCGCGTTCGCCGGCCGGTCGCAGGGTGATCACAGGGCACCTCCGGTGCTGAGGACGGGGGAGAGCTTGCGGTCGCGGCGCCAGGCATCGACGCTGAAGGCGCCGGCGCCGTTGGCGGCCAGCATCAGGAAGCCGCCGCCCAAGGCGACATTCTTCATCAGGTGGATGAACTGGTTCTGGTCCGCCAGGTCGGCATGGAACAGGAAGCCGGCAGCCAGCGAGAACACCGCCAGCGACAGCGCCGCGCTGCGCGTGAACACGCCAGCCAGCACCGCCAGGCCACCGCCGATTTCCAGGGCGATCACCAGCGGCAGCAACGCGCCGGGCACGCCCATCGCCTCCATGTACTGCTGGGTGGCGAGGTAGCCGGCGAGCTTGCTCCAGCCGGAAGCGATGAAGATCAGGGACAGGCCGATGCGGCCCAGGAGCGCATACAGGTGGTTCATGGAAAACCTCGGACAGGAACGCGGGGCGGATTCGCGGGATGCGGATCGGGGGGCCCTGCGACTGGCCGGCAGAATGAACCTCTTCACCAATGGAATAAACATGTAGATATTCCACTGGTTGTTCTATTTATGTCGTTCACGCGGATCGAGGAGCCGGCCGAGATCGAGTCCGGCCATTCAGGCATCGGTGAGCGGGGGCGACGGCGTCGCGTCGTGGGAAGCTTTCCAGCGCCGGGTGTCCGGCCTCCCGGCGCCTACGTGGCGCGCAGCAGCGCCTCGACCTCGGCCCGTGGCGGCAGCGACCAGTCCACTGGTCCCTGCCCGCGCCGGGCCAGGTACTCGTTGGCCGAGGCGAAATGCCCGCAACCCAGGAACCCCCGGTGCGCCGACAGCGGCGAGGGATGCGGCGCCTTCAGTACCCGGTGGCGGCGCGGGTCGATGACCTTGCCCTTGGCCTGGGCATAACTGCCCCACAGCAGGAACACCAGGCCTTCGCGTTCCTCGGCCAGGGCCTGGATGGCGTGGTCGGTGAATCCCTCCCAGCCTTTGCCCTGGTGGGCGCCGGCGCGCCCCTCTTCCACGGTCAGTACCGCGTTGAGCAGCAGCACGCCGCGCCGGGCCCAGGGCAGCAGGCAGCCGTGCTCCGGGCGCGGCAAGCCCAGGCTGGTTTCCAGCTCCTTGAAGATGTTGAGCAGCGACGGTGGCACCGGCACGCCCGGCAACACCGAGAAGCACAGGCCATGCGCCTGGCCGGGGCCGTGGTACGGATCCTGGCCGAGCACCACGACCTTGACCTGCTCGAACGGGGTGGCGTCGAAGGCGGCGAAGATCTGCGGCCCCGGCGGGTAGATGCGCGCGCCGGCCGCCTTGCGCTGGCGCAGGAACTCCGACAGTGCCTGCATCTCCGGGCGCAGCAGCCAGTCGCCGATGCGCGCCTTCCAGGACGGTTCCAGCCGGATCCGGTCTTCGCCGCCCACGGTCAGTTGGCGCGGCCGCCGTCCAGGCGCGCCACGCGCAGCTGGAACAGCACCTTGGTCACCAGCAGGCGTTCCTCGATGGGCTTCTGCACCAGGTCGTTGGCGCCGGCCTTGAGCAGTTCGGACTGGTTGTGGCGGTTGCCGTCGCCGGTCATCACCAGCACCGGCAGGCGGCGCTTGCCGTAGGCGAAGTCGATCCGGATGCGCTCGACCACGTCGCGCCCGCTCAGCTCGCCCTTCAGGGTCACGTCGGTGAGCACCAGGTCGATCCGGTCGGGGATGCGGCCCAGCGACTCGGCCGTCAGCAGTGCGAAGGCCTCCTCGGCGGTCAGCACATGGATGACCTTCAGTTGCTGGCGCTCGAGCATGCGCTTGGTGGCCTCGGCCACCACCCGGCTGTCCTCCACGTACAGCACGGTCGCGCCGACGATGGGTTGCGGCTGCACGTAGCCACGGATGAACTCCGCCAGCGCGTCGTGGCCCTGCGACTTGTCGAAGTAGTCCGTGACGAACTCGGTGAAGCGGCGTTCGACCAGGTGCTGCTGGGCGTCGCCGGACACCACGATCACCGGCACGTAGGCCTGGCCGGCGGCCTCACGCACGCTGCGCGCCAACTCCAGGCCATCGCCGTCGGGCAGCGACAGCGCGGTGGTGACCAGGTCGACCGCGCCGGCGTCGAGCGCGGTCCGCGCTTCGGCGATGCTGGCGCAGCCGACGACCTGCACGCCCGGCAGCTCGCGCGCGAGCACGTCGGCGATCAGCTTGCGCACCAGCTTGGAACCATCGGCGACCATCACCCGCGGCGCGTCGCTGATCAGATGCTTGAGCTCTTGTGCGGCCATCAGGTCTCCGTGGGCCGGGTCTGGCGCAGGAAATGTCCGGTGACCACCCGGGCCCCCAGCCAGCCGAGCAGGACAGTCCCCAGCAATACCATCCCGGAGTGCAGCGCATCCAGACCCTTGAGTGCGAACTGGCTCCCATAGCTGGCACTGAGTGCCGCCAGCGGCTCGCGCAGGGCCCAGCCCGCCGCCGCGATCAGGCCCAGCGCGAGCAGACCCGCGCCCAACCCGTACCAGACGCCCAGGTAGAGGAACGGGCGCCGGATGAAGCCGTCGCTGGCGCCCAGCAACTGCAGCACGCCGATCTCCTCGCGCCGCGACTGGATGTCCAGCCGCACCGTGTTGCCGACCACCAGCACCGCGCCCAGCCCCAGCAGCAGCGACAGCACCTGGACCACGCGCTCGCCGAAACGCAGCCAGCTGTCCAGGCGCTTGCGCCAGACCGCGTCGTGGTGGACCTGGTCGGCCTGCGGCAGCGCCTCCAGCGCGGCGACCAGGCCGGCGTCGTCGTCCCCGCGCGGCACCACGATCAGCAGGCTCGGCAGCGGGTTGTCGCCCAGCGCATCCAGCGCCTCGCCCAGGCCGCTGCTCTCGCGGAAGCCGGCCAGCGCCTGTTCCGGCGTGCGCAGCTCCACCGAGGCGACGTCGCCGCGCCCGCGCAGGGTGCCGGCGGTCCGTTCCGCAGCGGCCGCGTCCACGTCGGCCTTCAGGAACAGGTTGATCTCGCGCGACTGCTGCACGCTGCCGGCGAAGTGCCGCAGGTTGTCCATCACGATCGACAGCCCCAGCGGCAGCGCCAGGGCGAGCCCCATCACCGCGATGGTGAGCAGCGTGGCCCACGGCTTGCGCAGCGCGCGGCCCAGGCTGAAGGCCAGGCCGTGCAGGTGCTGGTCGAACCAGACCCGCAGGCGCGATGGCGCCGCGGGGGCCGCGGCGGGCCGGGCGGCGGTGGTATCGGCGCTCATTCGGCGAGGTCCTGCGGCGAGATGTCGTCGACCAGCCGCCCATGGTCGAGCACCAGCACCCGCCGGCGCATGCGTCGCAGCAGCGGCAGGTCATGGCTGACCACCAGCACGCTGGTGCCGCGGTCGGGCAGGCCGGCGAACAGCTCCATGATCTCCGCCGACAGGGTCGGGTCGAGGTTGCCGGTCGGCTCGTCGGCCACCAGCAGGCGCGGCTCGGCGATGATCGCCCGCGCGATCCCCACCCGCTGCTGTTCGCCCGCCGACAGTTGGGTCGGCAATGCCTTCTCGCGGTGGCCCAGGCCCATGCGCTCGAGCACCGAGCGCACCCGCTTGCCGATGTCCGCGCGGCGGGTGCCGCGCAGGATCAGGGGCAGCGCCACGTTCTCGCCGACGCTGCGGTCGGTGAGCAGCCGGTGGTCCTGGTAGACCACGCCGACATCGCGGCGGTGCAGCGCGACCTTGCCGCCACGCACGCGCTGCAGGTTGCGCTCGCCGAACACGACCGCACCCTTGCTCGGCCGTTCGGACAGGTGGATCAGCCGCAGCAGCGTGCTCTTGCCCGCGCCGGAGTGGCCGGTGACGAACAGCATCTCGCCTTCGTCCACGCCGAAACTCACGTCCACCAGCGCCTGGTGGCCGCCGGGATAGTGCTTGCTGACGTTCTCGAATCGCAGGACGCTCATGCCGCGATTATGTCGGAGCGCCCTGCCGCGCGCGACAGGGGCGGCGAGCGGCGCCGGTGAGGCCGCCGCTTGCTTCATTGCGTGGGCCATTCGTGGGCGCCACGACGGTACCGCGGGGGCGTCGCCGGTGCCGACGGCGACGCGTCGCGGGCAGGCCCGGCCCGTGCGGGCTGGGCTGCCTGCAAGTAGCCGCGGATCAGCCGCCCGGGACCAGCGAACGCAGCTTGCGGCCGATGCGGCTGAGCAGCGAATCCTTCTTGCCGGACTCGACCGGTGCCTGGCGCAGCGCCGGGACCTGCGACGGTGCGGTGGTCTGCGGATCGGCGGCCGGAGCCGCGCCGTCCACCGGCTTGCCATGGCGGCGGCGGCGGCGCTTGCGCGGCCCGCGTTCGCCTTCGGCGCGCGCTTCGCCCTGGCCGTTGCCGGCCTGCGCCCGCGGCGGATGCGCTGGGCCCGGTGCGGCCTGCTCCCCGCCGGCCGCGGTGGCAGCCACCGCGGCGACCGCGACCGCCCCGCCGGCGGCCGCCTTCGGCTTGCTGCGCGGACGGCGCTCGCCCTCGCGGCGCTCGCCGCCGGGCCTGCCGCCACGCGAACGACCGCCACCACGCCGCTCCTCGTCGGCGGCGCGCTGCTCGCGCGCCTCGCGGAAGATCTGGCCGATGCTCTCCTCGTCCTCGCCTTCGCCCTCGCCGGCCTCCGGCTTCGGGCGTTCCGGGCGCGGCAGCGGGGTCAGCAGCTCGGCGGTGACCGGCTCGGACGGGATCTTCTGCTCGATGTAGGCCTCGATGTCAGGCAGGCCCATGGCGTAGCGCTCGCAGGCGAAGCTGATCGCGTCGCCCTCGGCGCCCAGGCGCGCGGTGCGGCCGATGCGGTGCACGTAGTCTTCCGCGTCGAACGGCAGGTCGTAGTTGTAGACGTGCGAGACGCCGTCGATGTGCAGGCCGCGCGCGGCCACGTCGGTGGCTACCAGGATTTCGAGCTGGCCCTTCTGGAAGCGGTTGAGCAGGCTCTCGCGCTTCTTCTGCGGCACGTCGCCGGAGAGCACGCCGACGCGGTAGCCGGCCCGCTCCAGCGCGCGGGCGACGCGCTCGACGAACGCCTTGGTGTTGACGAAGACCATGGTCCGCGCGCCCTCGCTGCGCGACAGCAGCCCGATCAGCAGCGGCAGCTTCTCCTCGTCGGAGGGGTAGTACAGCTTCTGGCGCACGCGCGCGGCGGTGATCGACTCGGTCTCGACGACCAGCTTCTCCGGCTCGTTCATGTGCTCGTAGGCCAGCTCGAGCACGCGGTGGCTCAGGGTGGCCGAGAACAGCAGGGTCTGGCGCTCGGTGCGCACCGGCATGCGCCGCAGCAGGAAGCGGATGTCCTTGATGAAGCCCAGGTCGAACATGCGGTCGGCTTCGTCCAGCACGCAGATCTCGCAGGCGTGCAGCGACACCACCTTGTGCTGCTTGACGTAGTCGATCAGCCGGCCCGGGGTGGCGATGATCACGTCCACGCCCTTCTGCAGCAGCTCGCGCTGCTTGTCGTAGTCGACGCCGCCGTACACCAGGGCGAAGCGCAGGCCGAGCTGGCTGCCGAACTTGACCGCGTCCTTGTGGATCTGGATCGCCAGTTCGCGGGTGGGCGCCAGGATCAGCGCGCGCGGGTCTTCGGGCTTGCGCTCGGCCAGCGCCGGGCGGGTCAGCAGCCGGTTCATCACCGCCACCAGGAACGCCAGGGTCTTGCCGGTACCGGTCTGCGCCTGGCCGGCGACGTCGCGCCCGGGCAACGCGACCGGCAGGGTCAGTGCCTGGATCGGCGTGCAGCGGGTGAAGCCCGCCTCTTCCAGTCCCGCAAGCAGCGACGGGTGCAGGTCGAACGAGGAAAAAGTCACATCGGTCAGCGGTTTGTCGCTCATCATCCAGTCTTCATATGGCCCGGCGCAGCGTGGTGCGGCAGGCGGCCTTGCATAGGGTTCCGGCGCGCCGCACACTGCGGGCCGTCGTCGGATCGCGCGGCCGTCGGGGGGACGGTAGCCCCTTGACTTCTCCGCGAAACGCCCCAGTTTACCCCAAAGGCAACGCCAGGCTCGGCCGGGCGGTGCTGGCAATCCACGGAGACAACAAGTGAACGACAAGGTGATGCACATCGGCGATGCCGATTTCGACAGCGCCGTGCTGCAGTCCCAGGAACCGGTCCTGGTCGACTTCTGGGCCGAATGGTGTGGTCCCTGCAAGATGATCTCGCCGATCGTCGACGAGCTGGCCGAGACCTACGACGGCCGCATGAAGGTGGCCAAGGTCAACATCGACCAGAACCGCGCCACCGCGATCAAGTACCACGTGCGCTCGATCCCGATGCTGCTGCTGTTCAAGGACGGCCAGATCCAGGCCACCCAGGTCGGTGCGGTCGGCAAGGGCCAGCTGACCCAGATGATCGACAAGACCCTCTGAAGCCCCCGCGGGACGGCCGGCGAGGCCGTCCTGCCTGTGCCTGAACCGCCGTGGCGGCGCCCTTGCCGCCCCCCGGGGCCCGGTGTTAGTGTCGCCTAGACCGACCGCAGATCCGCGGCCGCGTCCCGTCCGGGCCGACCCGGACCACCCATCCCACCAGGATCCAAACGCCCGTACCGGGCGCTCGCACCTACCAGCGAGGAATCGCACTCTTGTCCGAGAACACCCTGCCTGAAGCGCCCGGGAGCGACGACGCACCCGCCGAGAAGCGTGCGCGCAAGCGCGTAGCCAAGCCGGCCGATGCCGCCAGCGAGGCGGCCAGCCCGCCGCCGGCCGCTGCTGCGGCGCCGCCTCCGCCGACCCCCCAGGCCCCGCCCCCGCCGTCCGGCGGCGACACCCCTTCCGCATCCGCTTCGGCCGACAACGCCGGTGGCCCCGGTCAATCGCAGGGCGGCGATGGTGGCCAGGGCGACCAGCGCGAAGGCGGCGGCCGCAACAACCGCCGCGAACGCTTCCGCAACCGCCGCGACCGCGAGCGCAACCGCGGCTTCCGCGACGACGGCGGCATGCAGGACGACAACGGCAGCAACCAGATGCAGCACCCGCCGCGCCCGCACCCGAGCGTGCCGGAGGGCTTCCCGCAGTACTCGCTGGGCGACCTGAAGCGGATGCCGGCGCACAAGCTGCTGGAGATCGCCGAGCAGCTGCAGATCCACGAGGGCGTGGCCCGCGCCCGCAAGCAGGACGTGATCTTCGCCCTGCTCAAGGTCCTCACCCGCCACGGCGAGGGCGTGGCCGCCGACGGCGTGCTGGAGATCCTGCCCGACGGCTTCGGCTTCCTGCGCGCGGCCGAGGCCAGCTACCTGGCCGGCCCGGACGACACCTACATCTCGCCCAGCCAGATCCGCCGCTTCAACCTGCGCACCGGGGACCACCTGTCCGGCCGCATCCGCTGGCCGAAGGACGGCGAGCGCTACTTCGCCCTGGCCGTGGTCGACACGATCAACGGCGAGCCGCTGGAAGCGTCGAAGAACAAGGTCCTGTTCGAGAACCTCACCCCGCTGTTCCCGCGCCGGCGCTTCCGCCTGGAACGCGGCGACGGCTCGACCGAGGACATCACCGGCCGCATCCTCGACCTGATGGCGCCGCAGGGCAAGGGCCAGCGCGCGCTGATCGTCTCCCAGCCCAAGGCGGGCAAGACGATGATGATGCAGCAGGTCGCCACCGCGATCACGACCAACCACCCGGACGTGCACCTGATCGTGCTGCTGATCGACGAGCGCCCGGAAGAAGTGACCGAAATGCAGCGCACCGTGCGCGGCGAAGTCATCTCCTCGACCTTCGACGAACCGGCCGCGCGCCACGTGCAGGTCGCCGAGATGGTGATCGAGCGGGCCAAGCGCCTGGTCGAGCACAAGAAGGACGTGGTGATCCTGCTGGACTCGATCACCCGCCTGGCGCGCGCCTACAACAACGTGGTGCCGTCCTCGGGCAAGGTCCTGACCGGCGGCGTGGACGCCAACGCCCTGCACCGCCCGAAGCGGTTCTTCGGCGCGGCGCGCAACGTCGAGGAAGGCGGCTCGCTGACCATTATTGCTACCGCCCTGATCGACACCGGCAGCAAGATGGACGAGGTGATCTACGAGGAGTTCAAGGGCACCGGCAACTCCGAAGTGCACCTGTCGCGCCGCATCGCCGAGAAGCGCGTGTTCCCGGCCATCGACATCAACCGCTCGGGCACCCGCCGCGAGGACCTGCTGATCGAGCCGGAACTGCTGCAGAAGATCTGGATCCTGCGCAAGCTGCTGCACCCGATGGACGAGATCGGCGCGATGGAGTTCATGCTCGACAAGATGAAGAACACCAAGTCCAACGACGAGTTCTTCAGCTCGATGAAGCGCTGATTTCCAGCGCCGCATCGGTGACGAAAAGCCCCGCATCGCGGGGCTTTTCGTTGTTCGACCGGCCGGCCATCCCCGCCGTCCGGATTTTGCGGCTCGCGTCACGCACCGCCGGCCTTCCCCGACCTCGCGGGCGGACGGCCCGGCATGCGATCCTTGCACCCTGACCGACCTCGTCTCCAGGAGAGACACATGAAGCGTTCCGTTGCCCTGTTGCTGCTCGCCACGTTCTCGCTCGCCACGCTCTGCGCGTGCAACACCATGGAAGGACTGGGCAAGGACGTGCAGAAGCTCGGCGAGAAGGTCGAGCAGAAGGCCAGCAACTGAAGGCCGGTTCCGCCCGGTCGCGTGCAGCGAAGGCCGGTCCTGCCGGCCTTCGCCTTTTCCCGGCCCGCCGCATGCGCCGCGCTGGCTCCTGCGACCGGCGCTCGGCGGCGTAGTCAGGCGCGACCCGCCCGCCTGCCGCTCACCGGCACTGGAAATCGTCTTCGCCCACCGGCGCGCAGCCGTCGCCCCACTTTCCGGTCTGGCGCCAGTAGTCGACCACCCCGGTTTCCACCAGCAACCGCTTGAACTCCGGGTGCGCGCGCACCTTCGAGTACGGCGCGTTCCAGAGCGCGACGTACGGCGGCGGGGCCATCGCGCCACGGTCGAACCCCTCCCAGCCCGACAGGTCCCTGCGCATTGCGGCCACGGCCAGGTTGGCATCGCCCAGCGCATCGGCCAGGTTGGTCCACACGTAGGCCGCGCCGGCACCACCGCCATAGGCATCGTCCACCAGCGCCCGGCGCACCAGGGCGAGCATCGCCCCGCGGTCGTCCAGCACCGTGCCCAGCTCGTGGAAGAACGGGGTGTCGAATTCCCGGCCCTGCCGCAGCAGCCGGGCATGCAGTTCGCGCAGTTCCTCCGACGCGGCGACCCGCCTGCCCGCCAGCTGGCGGAAGAACGCCAGGTAGTCCGGCGACAGCTGGCTGCCGTCCAGCACGCGGGCGCGCCGGTACTCGGCCTCGGCATCGTCGAAGCGACGCGCCGCGGTGTAGTCGTACTGCAGGTCGCGCGAGAGGTACAACGCCATGGGCTCGAACGCGCGCACCCGTTCCACCAGGGCGGTGGCCTCTTCGAGGTGGCCCATCGCGTAGATCATGAAGGCGTAGTCCCAGACCCGCTCCTTGGTCGGCGGCCCGGAATCCACCACCTGTCGCGCCAGGTCGATCGCCCCGGCCCGGTCGCCCCCGCGCCACAACGCATCGGCGCGGATCAGCCTGCCGATCCAGCTGTCCGGCGCGACCCGGGCGATCTCCGCGCGCACCTGCCGCGCCTCGGCGCGCAGCGGCCCGCCCGCCGCCGCGCCCAGCTCCCGCGCCACCGAGTCCAGCGAGCGCGCGAGCAGGTCGCGGCAGAGCACGCATTGCGGGTCCAGCACCACCATCTCGCGCGCCAGCTGCAGGCGCTCGCGGTCGTGCTCGAGATCCAGCTGTCCACGCATGACGATGCTGCGCCAGCGCAACAGCCGGTCGTAGGCATCGACGCTGGTGGTGCCGCCCTGTTCGCGGTTGAACCGGGCCACGTCCAACTTCACGCTCAAGGCCTGCGCCACGTCGCGCGCGATCTCTTCCTGCACGGCGAAGACGTCGCGCAGTTCGCGCGCGTAGGTCTTCGACCACAGGTGGGTGCCGTCGTCGGCACGGACCAGCTGGGCGGTGACCCGGAGCTGGTCGCGGTCGCGGCGCACGCTGCCTTCCAGCAGGTGGTCGACGCCGAGCTGGCGGCCGATCGAACGCAGGTCCTCGTTCCGGCCCTTGAACGAGAAGCTCGACGTGCGCCCCACCACGCGCAGCGACTGCGACTGGGCGAGCTGGTTGAGGATGTCCTCGGCCAGGCCGTCGGCGAGGTACTCCTGGTCGCGGGCCCGGGACAGGTCGGCGAATGGCAGCACCGCCAGCGACGGCGCAGCGGCCCCCGCTGCCGCGCCGGCCGCCGGCGGCGGACCGGGCCGCGCATCCTCCACCAGCAGCCATGCGACGCCGGCCACCGCCAGCAGCCCGGCGATCGCGGCGGCGACCGGCCAGGCCCTTCGTCGCCGTGGCGGTGGCGGGTCCACGGCGGCCACGTCGGGCGCCTCCGCTCCAGCCGTCGCCGCGGGCGCCGGCAGGTCGAAGCGGTAGCCGACGCCATACACCGTGTGCAGCACGCGCGCGTGCTGCGCGTCCTCGCCCAGCGCCTGTCGCAACAGGCTCATGATCCGGTTCAGCACGCTCTGGGTGACGTGCCGGTGACCCCAGATCGCATCGAGGATCTCGTCGCGGGTGAAGACCCGGCCGGGCGATGCGGCCAGCAATGCGAGCACGGCGAACGCCTTCGGCTCCAGCGCCAGCTCGCGCCCACCGCGCAACAGCCGGCGACCGGCGAAATCGATGACCAGGTCGTCGAAGGCGAGGCGGTCGGGAGCAGGCGGCGACATGCGATCCCCGAGAGGGCCATGACCATCGGAGCCAGTATAGGGGGGCTTCCGATCGCATCGACCCGTGGCGCCCTGCGGCCTTACACGCTGGCCTGCGACTGGCCTGCGACTGCCCTAAGGACTTGCGGCGCCGGCCGCGGCACGCTGGCCCTGCTCCGTCGCTGGCCGCGTTCCTTGACAGGCCACCCGCTCGAGGATCCGCCATGAAGAAGCCTTCGCCCCGCCCCGTCGTCCTGTCCATCGCGTTGGCCGGCCTGTGCGGCTCCGCCTGGGTGATGGGGAGATCGCCCGAGCCGGCGGTGGCCTATGACCCGTTGCTCGCCCCGGGCGGCGGCGTGTGCTCGGCGCCCGCCGCAGGTCGCCCCGCCCTGCTCGATGCCCTGGTGCTCGCGCAGGCCACCGAGACCCGGCCGTTCCCCTCGCCGCCGATGAAGGCTGCGCAGGGCGCGGTTCCGCTGTACGACAACCTGGGCACGCTGGGCCTGGAGGTGGGCACGACAAGCGCGACGGCGCAGGCCTATTTCGACCAGGGCCTGCGCTGGGCATTCGCGTTCAACCACGCCGAGGCGCAGCGCGCGTTCCAGGCCGCGCAGCAGGCGGATCCGAAGCTGGCGATGGCCCACTGGGGCGAAGCCCTGGTGCTGGGCCCGAACATCAATGCGCCCATGCCGCCGGAAGCCGTGGCGCCGGCGCTCGCCGCGCTGGCCAGGGCGGTGGAGCTGGCGCCCGCCGCGCCGGCGCGGGACCGCGCGCTGATCGCGGCGCTGCAGAAGCGTTACTCGGCCGATCCAGGCGCCGACCGCGCCGCCCTGGATGCCGCCTTCGCCGACGCGATGGGTGTGGTGGCCCGGCAATACCCGGACGAGGACACCATCCAGACGCTCTTCGCCGAGTCGATCATGGACACGCAGCCGTGGGACTACTGGGAGGCCGCGGGAACCCGGCCCAAGGGCCGCGCGGGCGAGATGCTGGCGACGCTCGAAACGGTCCTGGCGCGCAATCCGGAGCATCCTGGCGCGATCCACCTCTACATCCATGCCGTCGAGGCTTCGGCTTCGCCGGAGCGCGGCCTGCCCCATGCCAGGCGACTCGCGGCGTTGATGCCGGGTGCCGGGCACATCGTGCACATGCCGGCGCACATCTACTACCGCGTGGGCCTGTTCAAGGAATCGCTGGAGGCCAACAAGCGCGCGATGGCCGTCGACGAAGCCTACTTCGCGACCTCGCCCTCCGACCCGCTCTACAAGGCGGCCTACTATCCGCACAACATCCACTTCGTGCTGGTGTCGGCGCAGATGGGCGGCGACGGCGCGACCGCGATCGAGGCGGCGGACAAGCTCGACGCCACGCTGGGAGACGATGTCGTCGGCCAGTTCCCCGTGCTCGAGCCGATCAAGGCCGCGCCGCACCTGGCGCACGCCACCTTCAGCGAGCCGGCCCAGGTCCTAGCGCTCGAGGCACCGCCGGAGAAGCAGGTGCTGGTATCGGCGCTGGCGCATTACGCCCGGGCACTGGCCCACGCCGCCGGGAAGGACTTCGATGCCGCGCAGCGCGAGATCGCCGCCATCGAAGGCATCGAACGCAGCGCCGACTTCCAGCCGTACCTCGACTGGTACGTACCCGGAAAGGAGATCGTGCAGATCGCGCGGCTGGCCGCCACCGCCCGCCTTGCCGACGCCCGCGGGAACCTCGGGGCCGCGGCCGACGCCTATGAGCAGGCCGTCGCGCTGGAAGACGCGCTCGCCTACATGGAGCCGCCTTACTGGTACTACCCGATCCGCCAGTCGCTCGGCTCGGTCTACCTGCGGCAAGGCAGGCTGGACGACGCCGAAAGGGTGCTGCGCGAATCGCTGCTGCGCTCGCGTGGCAACGGCTGGGCGCTGGCGGGGCTGGCCGAGGTCTACCGGCGCAAGGGCGACCGCCAGGCGGAAGGCGCCGCACGGCAGGCATACGGGAACGCCTGGTTCGGCGCAAAAGCCCCCGACATTGCCCGCCTTTGAGCGCATGCGCTCCGCGACCACACGCGTGCAGCAAGCGGCGGCCGTGCGCCGCCGCCCGTCCGCCGGACCGGCCCGAACGGCACCGCCGGATGCGGATCCGCCGCTGCGCTGGCTCGCTCGCGTGTTCCAGGCCGCGACGCTGGCAGGCCTGGCGGCGTTCGGCCTGTACATCGTGCTGCGCGCCAGCGGAGCGACGCCGCAGAACTTCGAACAATGGGGCCCGCTGGTGGCAGGCCAGCCGATGCGCTCGGCGTCGGACAGGGTCGCCAACCTTGGCATCGGCCTGCACTTCGCCATGGGCGCGATCCTGGTGCTGGCCTGGCCGATCCTGTTCTCGACGCGGATCCGCACCGGCCATCGCCTCGTCCACCGCTGGACCGGACGGGTCTACGTGTCGGCGGGGTTCCTCGCTGGCGCCGGCGGCATGGCGTTCATCGCGACCCACGGCGCCTACGCGCCGGCGGCATCGGTCGCCTTCGCGATCTGGGGCGCGGTACTGATGCTCAGCGCGGTCATGGCGTACCTGCACGCGCGGGCACGCCGCTACGACCTGCACCGGGCCTGGGCGATCCGCCTGTTCGCGATGGTGCTCGGGTCGTGGGTGTTCGACCTGGAGATCCGCGCCTGGAACGACCTCACCGGCGGCTTGGGGGTCGGCAAGGGCCACACGTTCGGGCCGTTCGACTACGCGATCCTCTACCTGTTCTTCGTCCCCAACCTCCTGGTTGCCGAATTCTTCATCCGCAACATGCACAGGCGCATTGCCCTGCCGCGCCCGCTGCGCTGGCCGACGCTGGCCGCGCTCGCCGCCAGCGCGCTGGTCTTCGCCTATGCCGTCGCCGTGGTCACCGCCACGCCCGGCGGCAAGTTCGGCCGGCACCTGCTGCAGCTGGGCGCCGGCTGACGGCGCATCACCCTTGCTGCAACCACCCTGGGCGGCCGCCACTTGGCCGACGCCGCCGACACCGTCCGGCAACGGCCTGGCCCCGGCGCGCGGAGCAGACGCTCGGCGCGCTGCGCGCGCCGGCCCATAATCGGCCCCGTACGGAAACGGGACCGGCCATGCCCACCAGCCTCAACTTCGAACTCACCCTGGTCCTGCTGCTGGCGGCGATCGTGGCGGTGCCGCTGTTCCGCCGCTTCGGGATGGTCGCGGTGCTGGCCTACCTGGCCACCGGCGTGCTGCTGGGGCCGGACGGGATCGGCGTGGTCAACGATCCGGACCGGATCCTGGGCGCGGCCGAGATCGGCGTGGTCATGCTGCTGTTCGTGATCGGCCTCGAACTGTCGCCTGCGCGGCTGGCGCTGATGCGCCGGCCGGTGTTCGGCGCCGGCGGCGCGCAGGTGTTCGTCTCGGCATTGCTGCTGGCCGGCGCGCTGCTGCTCTACGGCATCCACTGGAAGGGCGCGCTGGTCGCCGGGCTCGGCCTGGCCCTGTCCTCCACCGCGGTGGGCCTGCAGTTGCTGTCCGAGCGCAAGCAGCTGGGCAGCGACTACGGCAAGCTCGCCTTCGCCGTCCTGCTGTTCCAGGACCTGATCGCGATCCCGCTGCTGGCGGTGGTACCGCTGCTGGGCGGGGTGAAGAACCAGACCCTGACATGGACCGCGGTCGGCCAGGCGCTGGGCGCGCTGGCACTGGTGTACTTCGGTGGCCGCCTGCTGATGCACCGGGCGCTGCGCGTGGTCGCGCGCACGCAGGCGCCGGAAGTGTTCACCGCCACCTCGCTGCTGGCGGTGCTGGGCAGCGCCTGGATCATGCAGCAGGCCGGCTTGAGCCCGGGGCTGGGCGCGTTCATCGCCGGCGTGCTGCTGGCCGATTCGGAATACCGGCATGAGGTCGAATCGCAGATCGCTCCGTTCAAGGGGCTGTTGCTGGGCCTGTTCTTCATCGCCGTGGGCATGGGCATCGACCTGGACCGCATCGCTGGCGAACCGGTACTGGTCGCCGGCGGCGTGGCCCTGCTGCTGCTGGTGAAGTTCGGCGTGCTCTACGGGATCGGCCGGATCGCCAGGCTGGTGCCGTCGCACGCGCTGATGCTCGGCGGCACGCTTTGGCTTGGCGGCGAGTTCGCCTTCGTCGTTTTCCACGAGGCGTTGCGGGTGGACCTGGTTTCGACCGACAACCACGACCGGCTGGTGGCGATCGTCGGCCTGTCGATGGCGCTGATGCCGCTGCTGTTGTTGGCCCTGGACGCGCGCGTGCGCCGCCACGAAGCGCAACATGCACCAGCACCCGCGCACGCGCACGCGCACGACATCCCGCAAGGCGCGCAGCTGCAGCCGCAGGTGCTGGTGGCCGGGGTCGGCCGCTTCGGCCAGATCGTGGTGCGGCTGCTGGCCGCCCAGCGCATTCCCTACGTGGCCCTGGAAAGCAGCCCGGAGCAGGTCGAGGACGTGCGCCGCAGCGGGGGCCGGATCTTCTATGGCGACCCCACGCGCTCCGACCTGCTGCGCGCGGCCGGCGCCGAGCACGTGCGCGTGTTCGTGGTCTGCACCGACGATCCGGACAGCAACCTGCGCGCGGTACGCCTGATCCGCCGCCTCTATCCGCAGGCGAAGATCCTGGCGCGCGCGCGCAACCGGCAGCATGCCTGGCGGCTGATGGACCTGGGCGTGGAGCCGTACCGCGAACTGCTCGGCAGCAGCCTGGAAGTGGGCGAGCGGGTGCTGCGCGAGCTGGGCATGCCGGCCGATATCGCCGCCGAGCACGTGGGCTGGTTCCGCGAACACGACGAGGCGCTGCTGCGCGAGCAGTACCTGGTCTACGACGATGATGCGGCCGTCACCCAGAGCGCGCGCCAGGCGCGCACCGACCTGCTGCGGCTGTTCGACGCCGACGAGGATCGCAGCGCCGCAGTGCCGCCGCCGGCGGCGCCGGAGGCGCCACCGCCGGGCGGCGCCGGCTGACCGGGCTCAGCCGCGCGGTTCGCGCAGGAAGCGGGCCATCGACACGCCGGTCTGGGCGGGAGCGAACTCGGCGGCGACGTCGACGAAGCCGCGCATCACCGCGATCTCGCGGGGGCTGCGGTTGAGCGTGTCGCGCAGGTCCGGGTCGGCGCCGGCGCGCAGCAGGCGCTGGACCACCGCGCCCAGGCCATGCAGCGCAGCCAGGTGCAGCGGGCCGAAGCCGCGTGGATCCTGCACTTCCAGCGACACGCCCTCCTCGAGCAGCCGCTCCAGGCCGGCCATGACCACCGGCTCGTCGCAGGCGCTGCCCGGCTCGGCGCGCGCGCCGAGCAGCAGCAGCAGCGGGGTCACGCCACCGGCGGCAGGCATGTCGGCTTCGGCGCCGGCCAGCAGCAGGGTGTCGAACAGGGCCAGCAGGCGGGTGCGGTCGCGGCCGGTGAAGCCATAGAGCGCGGCGCAGTGCAGCGGCGCCAGTCCCTGGCTGTCGCCGGCATCGATGTCGGCGCCGGCGGTCAGCAGGCGCGCGGCGATGTCGGGCATGCCCAGCGCGCAGGCCAGCATCAGCACGGTGACGCCACCGGGCAGGCGGTGCTCGAGGTCGGCGCCGGCGTCGAGCAGCGCACTGACGATCGCGGTCTGGCGCATGCTCACCGCGGCCGACAGCGGGGTCGCGCCGCTGTGCGCGGCGTGCTGCGGATCGGCACCGCGCGCCAGCAGCAGGTCGACCGCGGCCGCATGGCCGCCGCCGGCCGCGCGCAGCAGGCCGGTGCAGCCCTGCGCATCGACCGCATCGACCGGGAATCCCAGTTCGAGCAGGCGGCGTACCGCGTCGGCATCGCCGGCCATGGCCGCCGAGACGACGTCGCCGGCGCGCAGCGGGCGGCGCGGCAGCGGCCACACCCGCCAGTCCAGCCAGTCGGCGAGGTCGCGGCGGCCACTGGCCAGGGCCACGCCCAGCGGCGTCTGGCCGTCGGCGGCGCGCGCGTCCGGCGAGGCGCCCTGCGCGACCAGCCGGCGCAGCGCCGACTCGCGACCCAGCGCGGCGGCCAGGTGCAGGGCGGTCATGCCGTGGCCGTCCCGCGTCTCGCGGTCGACACCTGCGTCCAGCAGCGCATCCAGCAGGCGCAGCCAGCCCAGGCGTACCGCCAGGGACAGCGCCGGGTCGCCGGCGGGTGACGGCGCGAACGGATCGGCGCCCTGCAGGAACAGGTCCAGTGCCAGCTGCTCGTTGCCGCGCCCGGCCTGGTCGCGCTGCACGCAGGCGGCGAGGAACCGGGCCAGGCCACCGCCGCCGGCCGGCGACGCGCCCTGGCCGAGCAGGACGTGGATCGCCGCGGCGGCGTCGCCGCCATGGTCGAGCAAGGCGGTCAGCGCGGTTTCGCCCGCGGCCGTCGTTTCAGGGTCGGCGCCATGGGCCAGCAGCCAGGCCACGGCCGGCGCATGCGCGCGCAACGCGGGATCGTGCAGCAAGCTGCCCAGTTCGGACGGCGCGCACAGCCGCGCCAGCGAAGCCAGGCCTTCCAGCCGTCCGGCCTGCAGGCCATCGCGCAGCAGCGCCAGCGGCGGGCGCTCCTCGACCGGCTGGTCGGCGGCCGCGTCGGCCACCGCCGCCGGCAGCGGGTATGCCGGATCGAGCGCGGCGACGATCGACCAGCGCCCGGCCTCGGCAGCGACGTCGACCGCGCGGCGGCCAGTGGTGTCGGCCTGCGCCGGATCCACGCCCAGCTCGAGCAGGCGACGCACCAGCGCCAGCGAGGCCTGTTCGGCGCCGGCCGCGAGCACCAGCGCGTTGCGGCCTTCGCCGTCGATGGCACCGACGTCGATGCGCTGCGCGGCCAGGTGCTCGATCACGCCACCGCGCAGGGCGCGGGCGGCCTCCAACCAGGGGGTGCGGCCGCCGGCGTCGCGCGCCTGCGGGTCGGCGCCCGCGGCCAGCAAAGCGGCGACGATGTCGGCATGGCCGGCCAGCGCCGCCTCGTGCAGGGCGGTACGCGCGCCGCGGCCGGGGGTGCCCACCCGCGCCTTGAACTTCAGCAGCAGTTGCACGCCGGCCGGATCGTCCTCCTCGCTGGCCGCGGCGGCCAGCAGCGCCGGCTGGCCGTCCGCCGGCTCGGGGCGCGCGCCGCGTTCGAGCAGGAACTTGGCCAACCGCCAGTTGCCGCTCGCGCAGGCCACGCCCAGCGGCGAGAACCCGTCGTGGTTCAGCGCATCGATGTCGGCGGCGGCGTCGCGCAGCAGCGCGGCCACGCCCGGGTCGGTGCTGCGCGCGGCGTGGTGCAGGGGGGTGTTGCCATCGGCATCGGTGGCGCGCGGGTCGGCGCCGTTGGCCAGCAGGGTCATCACCGCTTCCGGCCGGCCGTGCCAGCTGTCGCGGGTCGCCGCCAGCAGCGGGGACGTGCCGCCCCCGCCATTGAGGTCGACGCCGCGCGCGATCAGCGCGCGCAGCAGGCGCAGGTCCGGCAGCACCGCGGCCAGGGCGGCCAGGCAACGCTGGTCGCGGTCGCCCGGCGGTGGCGGCGCATGCGCGTCGGCGCCGGCATCCAGCAACTGCAGGGCACGGTCGACGCGGCCGCCGCGCGCGGCCGCGTACAGCGCGCCGGCCAGGTCGCCGGCGTCGGGCACCGGTTCGGCCGGGGATTCCGCCGATCCGGGCGAGGCGGCGGCGGCGAGGAATTCCAGCGGACCGGCGACCGCCTGCGGTCGCGGCGCCCGCTGCACCCACAGGTGCAATAACGGTTGCGCCAGCGCAAGCGCCGCCGCCAGGCCCCAGCGTGCCGGCGAAGGGACCAGGCCGGGCCAGCCCAGCAGCAGCAGCCCGGCCAGGATCGCGGCCACGGCGGCGGCCACGCCCAGCCCCGACCAGCTGCCGCTGTCCTGCTGCGGCAAGCGGCGCCATGCGGCGGCCAGCAGGCCGTCTTCGCGTTCCAGCGCCTGCCACACCGGCCAGGTCCGCCACAGCGCGAGCAGCACCGCCGCGGCCATGCCACTGGCGCCCAGCGCCGCGCCGATCCCGCCGCCCTGCCGCAGCGCCTGCAGCGGCCAGGCCAGCAGGGCGAACGCCAGCAGCAAACCCAGCCCCCACAGCAGCAGCAGGCCGGACAGCGCCGGCCGCAGCGCACGCAGGTCCCGCGGCAACGGCCGCGTGCCCTCCCACCACGACACCGCCAGCGCCAGCGCCAGCTGGGCAAGCAGGCCCGGTAGCAGGCTCGCCGGCCCCTGGATACCGGCCAGCAGGGCGAGCACGACGCCGGCCACGCCCGCGCCCAGCGCGATCCGGCGCTGGCGGTCGGAGCTAGTCAAGGTCGCATTCCCCCCGCAGGTTCGCGGCGACCACCGAGGTCGGCGGGAACTGCACGTGGAAGCCGCGCGTGGCCAGGTTCGCCCGCACGAGCTGCGGGTCCGACTGGGCCAGGCGGCGGTCCGGGGTCAGCGCCACTTCCAGCACGAACGCCAGCTCGCCCAGCTGCGCACGCAGGACCTCCGGCAGCCTCGCGAAGTCGTCGCGGGCGGCGAGGAACACGAAGGTGTCGGCTTTGCGTCGGCTCTTGTAGACGTAGGCTTGCATGCGCGCGCGCCGCGCCCTGCTTCAGGAGTGGGGAATCCCGGGGATTGTGTCGGAAATGCGCCATGCGCGGAAGCGAGCGCGTCCGCTGCCGCCGGCGCGCGGCGGTTCATGTTCCCCAACACGGGGGCGACGCAGGCCTGTGGCTATACTCGCCAGCCACCTACACGCCAGCCGGCCAGCCGCTCCGTTGCAGTCGATCCCTCCTCCGCCGCGGAGCATCCCGCTCGCCATCAATGCGCACACCGCGACCACCGCGCTGGGCGCCGGCCTGCATGCGCATCGCCAGGCGATCCACGACCGTCGCAGCGGGCTGCGCCGCAACGACTTCGGCGACGTGCCGCGGCTGGACTGCTGGATCGGCCGGGTCGAAGGGCTCGAGCAGGCGCCCCTGCCATCGGAACTGGCCGAATGGGAGTCGCGCAACCACCGCCTGGCCTGGCACGCATTGCACCAGGACGGCTTCCTGGACGAGGTGCGCGGCGCGGTCGCGCGCCATGGCGCCACCCGCGTCGCGGTGCTGGTCGGCACCTCGACTTCGAGCATCGGCGAAACCGAAGCGGCCTATGCGCAGCAGCGCGACGGGCGCATCCCCGACGCCCTGGCGCGGGTGCTCGTGCACACCCCGCACGCGCTGGGCGACTTCGTCGCCGAGGTGATCGGCGCGCGCGGCCCGTGCCTGACCGTGGCCACCGCCTGCTCGTCCAGCGCCAAGGTGTTCGCGCTGGCTTCGCGGATGCTGCAGGCCGGGTTGGCGGATGCGGCCATCGTCGGCGGCGTGGACACGCTGTGCGGCAGCGTCCTGTACGGTTTCAACGCGCTGCAGCTGGTCTCGCCCGAGCCGTGCCGTCCGTTCGACGCAAACCGGCGCGGCCTGTCGCTGGGCGAAGGCGGCGGCTTCGCCCTGCTCGAGCGCGAACCGCGCGACGCGCGCGGCTGGCTGGCCGGCTACGGCGAATCCAGCGACGCCCACCACATGTCCGCGCCGCACCCGCAGGGCCTGGGCGCGCAGCGGGCGATGGCCGGCGCGCTGGCCCGCGCCGGCCTCGCTGCGGACGCGATCGGCTACCTCAGCCTGCACGGCACCGCCACGCCGGCCAACGACAGCGTCGAGGCGCGGGCCGTGGCCGCCATGTTCCCGCCGACCCTGCACGCCAGTTCCACCAAGGGCTGGACCGGGCACACGCTGGGCGCGGCCGGCATCGTCGAATCGGTGCTGGCGCTGCTCGCGCTGGAGGACGGACGGCTGCCGGGCACGCTCAACAGCAGCGACCCGGACCCGGCCTGCGGACCGCAGATCCGCTTCGCCAACGAGGAACGCAGGATCGAGCACGCGATGAACAACGCATTCGGCTTCGGCGGCAACAACTGTTCGCTGGTGTTTTCGCGCGCATGACCGCCATCCCGCTCACCGCCGGCATCGAAGGCCTCGGCCTGTGGACCGCGCAGGCACCCTCGTGGGCGGCCTTCCGCGGCCTGCTCGCCGGCGCGGCCGTCGAGGAAGGCACCCGCCCGGCCCCGGCGCTGCTGCCGCCCAACGAGCGCCGGCGCGCGCCGGACACGGTGCTGGTGGCGCTGGAGGCGGCGCAGGCCGCCTGCCTCGACGCCGGGCGCGATCCTTCGACGCTGCCGTCGGTTTTCGTTTCCACCTACGGCGACCTGGCGATCACCGAACACCTGTGCCAGACCCTGGCCACCGCGCCGCTGGAACTGTCGCCGACCCGCTTCCACAACTCCGTGCACAACGCCGCCGCCGGCTACTGGACGATCGCCGCCGGGGCGATGGAGCCGGCCACCGCGATCAGCGCGGACTTCGCGATGGGCCTGCTGGAGGCGCTGGCACAGCTGGCCACCGGCGCCGGGGCGGTGCTGCTGGTCGGCTACGACGGCCAGGCACCGGGGCTGCTGCGCCAGGTCGCGCCGACCGAGGGCCTGCTCGGCGGCGCGCTCGTGCTCGGCCCGGCTACGGCCGGACGGCCGCGCCTGAGGCTGGTGCTGGTCGACGGCGAGGCCCCCGCGGTCGCCGCGCCGGTGGCCGCCGGCAACGCGATGGCGCCGCTGCTGGTCCTGTTCGCCGCGATCGCGCGCGGCGACGGCGTCGCGCTGCTGCCCGCCGGCCCGGGCCGCGTACTGCGGGTGGAGCTGGACCATGGCTGAGGCGGTCGCCCGCACGGGCGAGGTCGCGGTGGTGGTCCCCGCGCTCAACGAAGCGCTACGGATCCGCGAGGTGGTCGAGCAGGCGCTGCGGCATTGTCCCTGGGTGATTGTGGTCGACGACGGCTCCGACGATGGCACCGGCGACCGCCTGCACGGGCTGCCGGTGACCGTGCTGCGGCATCCGCGGCGGCTCGGCAAGGGCGCGGCGCTGCGCACCGGCTTCGCCGAGGCGCTTGCTCGCGGCGCGCGCGGGGTGCTGACCATCGACGGCGACGGCCAGCACGACCCGGCCGACCTGCCGCGCCTGCTCGACGCCGCCGCCCGGCACCCGCGCTGCATCATCATCGGCGCGCGCCTGCGCCACCGCGAAGCGGCGCCGCCGCACCGGCGCATGGCCAACGCCTTCGGCGACTGGGGCGTGGCCTGGGCGGCCGGCCACCGGATCGCCGATACCCAGAGCGGGCAACGCTACTACCCGGCCTGCGTGATCGCACTGGAGGACGTGCCGGGCGAGGATTTCGTGTTCGAGGCGCAACTGCTGATCTCGGCCGCGCGCCGTCTCGGCGTGCACTGCGTGTCGGTGCCGGTGGAGACGCGCTATCGCGGCGGCGACGGCGGCCCGCTGCGGCACAGCCACTTCCGCCCGCTGCGCGACCTGTACCGGATCACCTCGCACGTGGTCCGCCAGGTGCTCCGGCATGGCGACGTGTGGAACGAGTACCGGCGCGTGCGCCTGCAGCCGCCGCGGGTCGATCCGGGCGGCTGAGCGGCGGCGCGGCGCAAGCGGCGGCGGCGCGCTGTCGCCCGCTCCGCCGCCCTTGGTATAAGTCTGCGGTTGCCTGGGAGGGCGGAGCTTCGATGACCGGGTTGTTGCTGTTGCAGATCGCCGTGATCCTGGTCGTCGCACGCCTGTGCGGCCTGTTGCTGGCGCGCCTGGGCCAGCCGCCGGTGATCGGCGAGATGGCGGCGGGCCTGTTGTTGGGGCCGGTGGTGTTCGGCGCCGCCCTGCCCGACCTGCATGCGGCGCTGTTCCCCGCCGCCTCGCTGCCAGGACTGTCGGCCCTGGCGACCCTGGGCCTGGTGCTTTTCATGTTCGTGATCGGCGCCGAGTTGCGCGCTCCGGACGGCGCGCGCGCGCAGGTGGTCGCGGCCACGCGCGTGGCCGGGCTCTCGGCGCTGCTGCCGTTCGCCCTCGCCCTGGCGGTGGCGCCCCTGCTGCACGGCACCCTGGCGCCGGCCGGGATCGGGTTCTGGCCGTTCGCGCTGTTCCTCGGCGTGGCCCTGGCGGTGACCGCCTTCCCGGTGCTGGCGCGGATCCTCAAGGACCGGCGGCTGCAGCACACGCGGGTCGGCAGGCTCGCGTTGTCGGCCGCGGCCCTGCTCGACGTCGCCGCCTGGATCGTGCTGGCGCTGCTGGTCGCGCTGACCGGTGGCGGCGACTGGACGACGCTGCTGCGCACGCTGGCGGGCCTGGCGCTGCTGTTGGCGGTCGTCTACGGCGGACTGCGGCCGCTGTACGCCTGGCTGCTGCATCGCCACGCGCATGACGGCCGGCCTTCGGGCACGGTGCTGGCCGCGTTGCTGGTCGGCCTGTTCGCCTGCGCCGCGGCGACCGAATGGCTGCACCTGCACGCGGTGTTCGGCGCGTTCCTGTTCGGCACCTGCCTGCCGCGCGACGACCGCCTGCTGCACAGCCTGGTCGAACGCATAGAACACCTGGCCCTGGTGCTGCTGATGCCGGTGTTCTTCGCCCTGGCCGGGCTCGGCACCAGCACCGGCGCGTTCACCGCCGCCGGATTCGGTGCACTGCTGCTGGTCCTGCTGGTGGCGGTCCTGGGCAAGGTGGCCGGTGGCGGCCTCGGCGCCAAGTGGTCGGGCCTGTCGACCCGCGACAGCCTGGCGGTCGGCTCGCTGATGAACGCGCGCGGCCTGATGGAGCTGATCGTGATGAAGGTCGGGCTGGACGCCGGCCTGATCGGGCCGGAGATGTTCACGCTGCTGCTGGTGCTGGCGATCGCCACCACCCTGATGACCGGGCCGTTGCTCGCGCTGTGCGGCTGGCGCGCCTCACCCGTGGAAGCGGACGCGGGCAGCGGCGCCGGCCGCTGAGCGGCTCAGGCCATGCCGCCGTTGACGCCGATGACCTGGCCGTTGACGTAACCGGCCGCGTCCGAACACAGGAACGCCACCAGCGCAGCCACCTCCTCCGGCCGCCCGGCGCGCGCGGCGGGTACCAGCTGCTTCACCGCCTCGGGCGGGAACTGCGCGCCGGCCATGGCGCCTTCGATCACCCCCGGCGCGACCACGTTGACGGTGATGCCGCGACTGGCCATCTCGCGCGCCAGCGACTTGCTGGCGCCGTGCAACGCGGCCTTGGCGGCGGCGTAGTTGGTCTGGCCCCGGTTGCCCAGCACCGCCGCGACCGAGGACACGCTGACGATGCGGCCCCAGCGCGCCCGCGCCATCGGCAGCAGCAGCGGACGGGTGACGTGGAAGAAGCCGTGCAACGATACGTCGATCACCCGCTGCCACTGGGCATCGGTCATGCCGGCCATCGGCGCGTCGTCGTGGATGCCGGCGTTGTTGACCAGCACGTCGATGCGGCCGCCGGCCAGCAGCGGCTCCAGCGCCGCGCCCACCGCCGCGCCGTCGGCGACGTCGAAGGCCAGCGCCTGCGCGCGCCCGCCGCGTTCGCGGATCGACGCGGCCACCGCCTCGGCGCGGGCGAGGTTGCCGTGCGCATGCACGATCACCTCCATGCCGATCGCGGCCAGGGCCTGGCAGATCGCGCCGCCGATGTCGCCGCTGCCGCCGGTGACCAGGGCGCGCCGGGTGGGAGTCTGGTGGGCTGTCATGCCTGCATTGTAGGAGGAGGATCCGGATCGGCGCCTACGTGCGGAGCATCGCCGCGGCGCGGCCGCTGGCGAGCACGCGACCGTCGTGGAGCAGGCGGAACGCGTACTGCTGGCTCGCCGCACTGGCCGCGACCAGTTCGGCTTCGCCCTCCAGCAGTCCGGGCAGGTCGTCGATGCGGTCGACCGCCAGCACCACCTCGCGCAACGCCACCAGCACGCCCGCCGCCGCACGCCCGCCCTGCGCCGAGGCCAACAGGCCGCCATGCACGGCCATGGCCTGGGCGCCGTACTCGCACAACGCCAGCGCCGGCAGGCGTCCGCGCGCGCGCAGCGGATGCACCGGGTCGCGATGGTTGCCGGCGCGCAGGCGGATGCGCGTGGCGTCCCAGTCCAGGACCTCGTCCCACAGGCACATCGCGCCCTGGTGCGGGACCCGCGCGAGGATGCCGGCGCGGTCGAGCGCGACGCCACTCATGCCGCAGCCCCCTTGCCTGGCGCACGCGCGACCAGCAGGGCGAGGGCGAAGTTGAAGACCACGCCCAGCGCCACCGTGCCGCCGATCGCGCGCAGCACCGGGATCGAGGACAACGCCAGCAGGCTGAACACCAGCAGCGTGGTCAGGCTGCACACGATCACCGCGTGCAGGGTCCGCAGCTGCTCGCCGCGATCGTCGCCGGCATGGTCGAAGAACAGCGCGTAGTCCAGGCCCAGGCCGGCGGCCAGGATCAGCGAGACCAGGTGGAACAGGTTCAGTTCCACGCCGAGCGCGCGCAGCACGGCCAGGATCAGCAGCGTGGCCAGCGCCATCGGCGCCAGCACCCGCAGCACGCGCGCGCGTTCGCGCAGCGCCAGCCAGACCGTGCCGGCCAGCAGCAGCGCCGCCACCGCCAGCGCGGCCAGCAGCCGCACCCGCCACTGCGCGACCAGCGACTCGGAGGCCTGCTTGAGGTCCAGCAGCTGCGCACCCAGCGGCGCGACCGCCGCGGCCAGCGCCTGCGGATCGTGCAGCCCGGTCAGCGATACCAGCGCGGTGGCGTGGTCCGGCGCGCGTACCAGCAGCCCGGCCACCGGCAGTTCCAGCGGAGTGCCGGCCAGGTCGTCGGCGGTCAGCGGCGCGGCCGCGCGCGCAGCCGCGACGTCCGCGACGAACGGCTCGAAGGCATCGTCGCGGAACGGAAGCTCGGGCAACGCCGCGGCGAGCGCCTGCCGCAGCTGCGGCTCGGCCGGCAGCGCGGCCTGGCGGGCGCGCTGGGTCGCCACGCTCGGCAGGTAGCGCGCGGCCAGGTCGTAGCCGTCGAGCACGCCGCGGGCCTGCAACTGCTGCAGCAACGGCGCGGCGCGCTCGGACGCCTGCAGCACGTCTTCGACATCGGTGCCTTGCAGGGCGAGCAGGTAGCGCACGTCCGGCGCACCCAGTTCCGCGCGCAGCTGCGCATCGCGGTGCAAGTCGGCCGGCGGCACCGGGGTGAGGCGGGAGAGGTCGTTCTGCCAGAACGCACCGGGCGCGAAGACCACCACCGCCAACGCCATCGATGCCACCACCGCCAGCGCCACGCGTGGACGCGGCAGCCGCTCGACCGCGCGCCACAACCGCCCCAGCACGCGCGAGTCGGCCGGATCGCGCCGCGCCGGCGTCACCAGCCTTGGCAGCAGCCAGCGCGTGCTCGCCGCGGCCACGCCCAGGCCGGCGATGGTGAACACCGCCAGCTGTTTGAGTCCTTCGACCCCGGAGAACAGGAAGGTCGCGTAGGCAATGCAGGTCGAGGCCACCCCGGTGACCAGGGTCGGCCACAACGCGCGCACGCTGGCGTGCGGCGACTGGCCCGGGCGCAGGTGGCTGAAGAAGTGGATCGGATAGTCCTGCGCGACCCCGATCAGGGTGAAACCGAACGCAATGGTGATGCCGTGCACGCCGTCGAACAGCAAGGCCACCGCCCCCAGCCCGGCCAGCCCGCCGCTGGCCAGCGGCAGCGCGCCGAGCAGCGGCATGCTCCAGCGCCGGTAGGCCAGGCCCAGCAACAGCAACAGGCCGATCGTGTCGGCGGTGCCGATCCAGCGCATCTCCCGTTCGGTGCGTCCGCGGATGGCCACCGCGAAAGCGCCGGGGCCGGAGACTTCCAGCCGGGTCGCGGCAGCTGCGGGCCGCGTATCCGCGGTGGCGGCGAAGGCCTCGTCGATGGCCGCCACCGCCGCCTGCTGGCCGGCGCTGTCGAAGCCGGCCGCGTGGGTCTGCACCAGCAGCAGGGCCTGCGCGCCGGCGCGGTCGAACCAGACGCCGTGGCGGCGTTCGGGCGCGTTGGCCGGCTGCCATGCCTCGGCCAGGCGCAGCGTCTCCAGGGTCGGGTCGGACGGCAGCAAGGGTTCGACCAGGTCCGCGGCCGGCGAACCCAGGTCCTGTACGCGCTGCTGCAGTTCCTCCTGCAGGAAGGCCGCATCCAGCGGCTGGGTGTCCAGGGTCGGCGACAGCAGGTACCGGTACGGGTGCAGGTGCGCGGGGATCGCATCCAGGCCGCCGTGCTCGCCGTTGGCCGCCAGCGCGATCTCCGGTCGCGCCGCCAGCGCGGCGCGCAGCGCCTGCGAGCGCGCCGCGAGCGCCTCCGGCGGCGCGCCGGAAAGGGCGAGCAGCAGCACCCGCGAGCCGGGCCCTTCGCCGAGTTCGTCGACCAGCAGCACCTGCGCCGGCGTGCGCGGGGTAGGCAGGAAGCGGCGCAGGTCCTCTTCCACGCGCAGGCCGCGGCCCAGTGCCCAGCCCACCGCCGCGAGCAACGCGATCCAGGCCAGCAGCAGGCCCAGCCGCGCGGCCGCGCCCGGCGTACCGGTCATCGCGACGCACCGCCGTGGCACAGCGCCGCCAGCGCCGCCGGTTCGGCCACCCCGTCGGCGGCGGCGGCCGCGCCGGCCATCAGGGTGCGCTGGGGCGGCCCCTTGGCCGGATGGCTTTCCACGCAGCGCAGCTCGGCGCCGCGGCCGTACAGGTCGATCCGCGCGAGCGAGCGCGCCAGCCGCGGATCACGCGGCACCAGTCGCAGCGTCCACTGCTCGCGGGTGCCGCCGGCTTCCACCTCGTAGGTCGTTCGCAGCAGCTCGCGGTCGCCGGCCAGCAGCGCGCCGAACCCGGCCTGCACCGCCATCAGTTCGGGCACCTGCGACAGCGCGATCCGCCGCGGCGCGCGTCCGGCGCGTTCGACCACCGCCTCGCCGGCGGCGAGCGTGGTGGTCTCCGCATAGGGCGCGTGCACCTTGCGCACCAGCCGGCCATCGGTCTCGCGCCGGTACTCGCCCTGCAGCCGCAGCGGCTGCTTGAGCATGGGCGATTCGCGCAGTTCGACGAATACGGTGCGGCTGGGCGCCGGACGGGCGACCGCCTGCAGGATCCAGTCGGCCCCGGGGCCGGGGGCGGCGGGTGCGCACGCCGGCGCAAGCAGGCCGGCCAGCAGCGCCAGGCGCAGGCACGGATGGGTTGCTGCAGTCATCGCTCGTGTCCGCTCCAGAAGTCGTAGAAGTTGAACCAGTTGAACGGCATCCGCCGCGCGTGGTGTTCCAGCCGCGCCGCGTAGGCGTGTACCTGCTGCTGCAGCCACTGCGCGCGCGCGGCGCGCGGCGGCGGCGCGGTGGCCAGGTCGGCGAACGGCTCGAAGTGCAGGTCGTAGCGGTTGCCGCCGCGGTACAGGCCGAAGCACAGCAGCACCGGCGCGTGCAGCGCCGCGGCCAGCTTCCACGGCGTGAGCGGGAACGGCGCCGGCGTGTCCAGGAACGGGGCCGGCGCGGTGTCCTCGTGCGGTTGCGCGCGGTCGACCAGCAGCGCGACCAGCTCGCCGGACTGCAGCGCGTGCTGGATCTCCAGCGCGATCGCCGCGCCCGGCTGGCTGCCGTCGATCACGCACTGCGCCAGCGCCGGATCCAGCGATTCGAAGATGCCGGTCAGCACCGGGTTCTGGGTGCGGTCGAGCACGATCCGGACCTTCAGCCCCGGCCGTCGCCGCGACAGGATCCGCAACGCGTCGAAGCTGCCCAGGTGCGAGCCGAACAGCAGCGCCCCGCGCCCCTGGTCGACCAGGGCCACCAGCGGGTCCAGCCCGTGCACGCGGATGTCGAAGCGCCAGGTCTGCCCGCCGAGCAGGAACACCCGGTCGAGGATGGTCGAGGCGAAGGTGTGGATGTGGCGGGCGACGTCCCACGGGCCGGCGCCGCGCCCGCGCACCCGCGCCAGCCAGGCGCGCGAGGCGCGCCGCTCCGGGCCGCGCACCAGCAGGAAGTACAGCGTGATCGGATACAGGCACAGCCGGGCCAGGCCGCGCCCGCCGTGGCGGGCGATGCCGACGATCAGGGCCAGCGAACCGCGGGTGCCGCCTTCGGGCCGGTGCTTCCAGGACGGTGGCGCACGCACCTGCGATTCAGCCATCGACGCCGGCTCCCGCCACCAGTTCGCCGCGCACGAGCACGCCCTCCTCGCCCACCACCTCGAACCGCCAGCGCGGCGCGGCACCGTCGAGCACCACCCGCGCCGGCTGGCCCGGCAGCAGCGGCCTGAGGAACTTCACCTGCGGCAGGCGCAGCGGTCCGGCGATCGCGCCACCGGTCTCGATCGCGGCGAGCACGCGTTCCAGCAGGACCACGCCGGGGACCAGCGGTCGCCCCGGGAAGTGCCCGGCCAGGCAGGGATCGTCGTGCGGGATCTCGAAATGCATCCGCCAAGGATAACGGGCTTGCGCGCCGCGGCCGTCGCCGGCGGTGGTCGGTGCGTTCAGCGCAGCAGGTCGCGCCAGAACGCCGGGCCGAGCGCGGCCATGCGCCGCGCGAAGTCCAGGCCGTTGCGGTAGGGGCGCCTGGGGAACCGGCGCTTGCGGTACTGGTACTCGCCGAGCATGAAACCGCCCACCAAGCCGTAGTTGAGCAGGTTGGCGAACCACGACCAGGCCGAGTGCGGGACCGCGACCGGCGGCGCGATGCCGAAGGCATGCAGCACCCCGCCCGGAACCGCGCACAGTGCCAGCGCCAGGTTGGCCAGGGCCAGGAAGGCCAGCAGTCCGGCCCAGCCGGCGGTCAGCCGGCGCGCATAGGCAGGCAGGCCGTCGGGCATCTCCCAGCCGGCCTGCGCGTACAGCGCGGTGACGATACGGGTGACCAGCGGGGACCTCCCCGGCCGCAGGCTGCGCGCGAAGAACCAGGCCAGCCATGCGGTGAACAGCACCGGCGGGGCGAGCAGCAGCAGGTCCAGCCACACCGTCCCGCTGCCCCAGGCCAACGCCGCCAGCAGTGCGGCCAGCAGCGCCAGCGCCCACCAGCGACGACCGAGCAGTGGCGCGGCGAGCAGAAACAGGACCAGGTCGGCCAGGGCCAACGCCGCCCAGGCACCGCCCCGGGTACTGGCGGCATGCGCCAGGAACGGGTACAGCACGCCGAGCACCAGCTGGACCGGCAGGACCAGCGACCGCGCCGCGTCGCGGCGGTTGTCCGGCTCCGCCGGGGCGGCGGTCACGTCAACCGGCGCGCTGCGACTGGACATGCGCCGACAGCGCGCGCAGCGAGGCGAAGATGCGGCGGTTGTCCTCGCCTTCGGCGCGCAGCTGCACCCCGTAGCGCTTGCCCACCGCCAGCGACAGTTCCAGCGCGTCGATCGAATCCAGGCCCAGGCCGTCGTTGAACAGCGGCGCCTCCGGGTCGATCGCGTGCGGGTCCACGCCCTCCAGGTTCAGGCTCTCGACCAGGAGTTCGGCCAGTTCGCGTTCGGCTTCGGTCTGCGACATCGTTTCGGGTCCGGGACTGCGCAAGGCCGGCCACGATCCGGCATCGGCCGCCGACGCGCAAGTCCGGGCGCTTCGTGAAGCCGTGCGGGGCCTGCCGCGCTATCATTCCGGCCTCCCCACGCCCCCTTCCGGCCGCCTGCGCATGACCCCTTCCGAATCGCCGCCGCCCCCGACCGCGCCAGCCGCGCGGCAGCAATCGGCGGACGGGGCGGAGGCCGGCGGCAGCGAGGTGGCCGTCGACGTGCTGGTGATCGGCGGCGGCCCGGCCGGCACGACCGCGGCCACGTTCCTGGCCCGCCGCGGCTGGAAGGTCACGCTGCTCGAGAAGGACGTGCACCCGCGCTTCCACATAGGCGAGTCGCTGCTGCCGATGAACCTGCCGATCCTCGAACGCCTGGGGGTGCTCGAGCAGGTGAAGCAGATCGGCGTGCACAAGCCCGGCGCCGACTTCCCGATGCGCGGCGACCGCGACAGCATCAACGTATTCCGCTTCGACCGCGCACTGGATCCCAAGTTCGGCTACGCCTACCAGGTCAAGCGCGCCGAGTTCGACGCGCTGCTGTTCGATAACGCGTTGGCCAACGGGGTCGATGCGCGCCAGCAGGTCAAGGTCGAGCAGGTGGAGTTCGGCGCCGATGGCCGCCCGGCCCGGGTGCATGCGCGCGACGCCGCCGGCAACGCGCTCGCCTTCCGTCCGCGCTACCTGGTCGATGCCAGCGGCCGCGACACCTTCCTCGGCAGCAAGCTCAAGCTGAAGAAGAAGAACCCGGCGCACCAGTCGGCGGCGATCTTCAGCCACTTCAGCGGCGTCACCCGACGCGAGGGCGAGGAGGCCGGCAACATCACGGTCGAGCGCTTCGCCCACGGCTGGATGTGGCTGATCCCGCTGACCGGCGACGTGATGAGCGTCGGCGCGGTGTGCTTCCCCGAGTACCTCAAGACCCGCAGCGGCGACAACGAGTCGTTCCTGATGCAGACCCTGCGCGACACCCCCTCGGTGTGGGCGCGGATGGGGAATGCAAGGCGGATCGCGCCGGTGCACGCCACCGGCAACTATTCCTATACCTGCACGCGCATGCATGGTCCGGGCTGGGTGATGGCCGGCGACGCGTTCGCCTTCATCGACCCGGTGTTCTCCTCCGGCGTCTACCTGGGCATGAACGGCGGCGAGCAGGCCGCGAAGACCGTCGACGCGATCCTGCGCGACCCCTCGCGCGAAGCCGCCGAGCAGCGCGCGATGGACAGGCGCCTGCGCCGCGGCCTGCGCTATTTCTCCTGGTTCATCTACCGCTTCACCACCCCGGTGATGGAGGCCCTGTTCGCGCAGCCGCGCAACACCCTGCAGCTGGAACAGGCGGTGATCTCGATGCTGGCCGGCGACGTGTTCGACAACAAGGCCGTGCGCTGGCGGCTGCGGGTGTTCCGCCTGGTCTATGCGCTGACCGCGCTGCAGCTGGCGCCGAAGGCGCTGCGCGGCTGGCTGCGCCGGCGTCGCCAGGTCGGCGAGCGCTTCAGCGGGGACACGCTGCAGGGCGGCAACCCGTGAGCCGGCCGCAACCGTTCCCGGGCCACGCCGGAACCACGGCAGCGCCCGGGCTGGAGTTCCGCTACGCCGCCGCGGACACGCTGCCGCGGCAGCTGGCCGACGACCGCGTGCTGGCCGTGCTCGGCTTCGGCTCCTCCGCCCCCGCCAGCGACGATCCGCGCTGGCTGCGGGTGCCGCTGCAGCCGCTGGACGACGCGCCGCCGCTGATCGAGGTCTGGCACGCACGCGGCCCGGTGCGGCACGGCCGCGATGGCGAGGTGGCCTGGGCCAGCGATGGCGGCCTGCTGTTCGGCGCGATCGAGGTCGACGAAGGGCACGCCGGGATCGAGGATGCCGCCGGGCGGGCGTATGCGCGGATGGCCGCGTTCATGGCCGGCCGCGACACCCCGCACCTGCTCCGGATCTGGAACTACATGGATGCCATCACCCTCGGCGAGGGTGACGAGGAGCGCTACCGCCGCTTCTGCGTGGGCCGGGTCGCCGGCATGGGCGCGCTGGACGCCGCGCGCCTGCCGGCGGCGACCGCGATCGGCAGCTGCGACGGCCGCCGCCGCTTGCAGGTGTACTGGCTGGCCTCGCGCGAGCCCGGCACGCCGGTCGAGAACCCGCGCCAAGTCAGCGCCTACCGGTATCCGCGCCAGTACGGCCCGCAGTCGCCCAGCTTCGCGCGGGCGATGCTGCCCCCCGCCGGCAGCGCGATGCCGCTGCTGCTGTCCGGCACCGCCGCGATCGTCGGCCATGCCTCGCAGCATTCCGATTCGCTGCAGGCGCAACTCGACGAGACCCTGGCCAACCTCGACAGCCTGGTCGCGACCGCGCGCCGCCAGGCGCCGGAGCTGCCCGCCGCGCTGGGCGCGGGCAGCCTGCTCAAGGTCTACGTGCGCGACCGCGAGGCGGCACCCGCGGTCGCCGCGCACCTGGCCGCGCGGCTCGATCCGGCGGTCCCGCGGCTGCTGCTGCACGCCCAGGTCTGCCGGCGCGAGCTGCAGGTGGAGATCGACGGAGTGCACGGCCTGGCCCAGGCCTGAGCCGACCGCGCGCCGCGCCGGTCGTCGCATCCGCTTTCCTTTCGCCGGCAACCGTTGCCGCCCGTGCGCCGCGCACTGCGATACTGCCGCGCCGGCGCGACGCGCCGATGCCGCCGTCGTACCGCCGCCACGCTCCGGGTCCCCGGGAGGAACTCCGATGCACCGAACGCAGCTGCTCGTCCTGATGTTCGCACTCGCCTGCCTGCCCGCCCCGTCAGCCGGTGCAGCGGAACCGGCGCCTGCCGCCGAGGGCGCGGCCGATGTCGCCCGCATCGATGGCGAACGCATCGACCGCGTGCTTTCCGGGTACGTCGCGTCCGGCAAGCTGCCGGGCGTGTCGGCGCTGGTCTACCAGGACGGACGCGAGGCCTACTTCGGGGCGTTCGGCCAGGCCGACCGCGAAGCCGGCCGACCGATGGCGCGCGACACCCTCGTGCAGATCTTCTCGATGACCAAGCCGGTCACCGGGGTGGCGCTGATGCAGTTGTGGGAGCAAGGCAGGTTCCAGCTCGACGACCCGGTGGCCAGGCACCTGCCCGAGTTCGCCGGCATCCGCGTGTACGCGGGCACCGACGTGCACGGCAAGCCGCTGCTGGAAACGCCGGCGCGCGCGCCCACCATCCGCGACCTGATGCGCCACACCGCCGGCCTGGTCGAAGGCAACGGCGCGGCCGGACCGCTCGGCGAGCTCTATCGCCGGGCCGACCCCGAGAACCTGGACCACGCCCTGGCCGAGGAAGTGCGCCGGATCGCCCGCGTGCCGCTGCTCTACCACCCTGGCCGGCGCTGGGTGTACTCGCCGGCCGTGGACGTGCAGGCACGGCTGGTCGAAGTGCTGTCCGGCCAGCCGTTCGATGCGTACCTGCAGGAGCATGTGTTCGACCCGCTGCGCATGCACGACACGCGCTACACCCTGCGCGAGGCCGACCGCGCGCGCCTGGCCGCGCTGTACATGCGCAGCGACGACGGCGTGATGAGCCGGGTCGCCGACGCGGAGGCGCTCAAGCTCAATGGCCGCAAGCGCGCGCTCACCCCCGGCAGCTGGGGCCTGGTGTCCACGCTGGACGACTACATGCGCTTCAGCCGGATGCTGCTCGAGGGCGGCGAGCTGGACGGCGCGCGGATCCTGCAGCCGGCCACGATCCGGCTGATGGCCAGCGACGCCCTGCCCGCGTCGATCGGCCTCACCGAGCGCTCATGGCTTCCGGGCAAGGGCCAGGTCGGCTTCGGCATCGACTTCGCGGTGCGCACCGCCTCGCCGCGGACGGCGAACGAGCCCTCCGGCGAGGTCGGCGAGTTCTTCTGGGACGGCGCCGCCAACACCCTGTTCTGGGTCGATCCGGCCAACCGGATCGCCGCGGTGTTGTTCGCCCAGTGGCTGCCGCCAGGCACGATGCCCCTGCACAAGGCGTTCCGCGACGCGGTCTACCACGACGACACCTCGGCCGCCGCGCCCCGGTAGAGCGGGGCTCGCCCCGCTGCCACGGCCGCCCGTAGAGCGGGGCTTGCCCCGCTGCCTTTAGCCAGGGGCACCGCAGTCAGCGGGGCAAGCCCCGCTCTACGCGGGCCCCGGAGCTTGGCGACGGAACACGGCAAAAACGTGAGCGGAGCGGCTCAGCGGCGTTCGCCGCAGGCCTCGTCCTTCTTCTTCAGCGGATTCCAGCGCCAGCCGTCGTCCTCGCAGGCCACCGTCGCCGGCGCCGCCAGCGCGGCCTTGGCTGCGTCGGCGCGTGCCTGCTTCTCGCGGGCCTGCGCCAGGCGCTGTGCCTGCAGCTTCCGTACCTGCTCGCGGATCTGCGGCAACGCCGCCAGCGCGGCCTTCTCGCCTTCCAGGATCGCCTGGTTGCGGCGGGTGAAGTCGGCCGAACCGTAGTCGAGCACGTTCGGCCGGATCACCACGTCGGCGCGGGTGAGTTCCTGCTCGCCCAGGCGCTGGCCCATGATCGCGATCGACTGGTTGACGATGCCGAGCATGCCGTCGGGCCGGCGCCCGCGCGCCTTGCTGGAAATGTCCACGGCGATGACGAAATCCGCGCCCAGTTCGCGCGCCGCATCCACCGGCACCGGGCTGACCACGCCACCGTCCACGTACTGGTAGCTGCCGATGGTCACCGGCTCGAACACGCCCGGCACGCTGCTGGACGCGCGCACCGCCTGGCCGGTGTTGCCGCGCACGAACACGGTGCGCTCGCCGGTCTCCAGGCGCGTGGCCACCGCGGCGAACGGCTTGCGCATGCGCTCGATCGGCCGCTTGCCGACCTGTTCGTTGACGTAGTCCTGCAATGCCAGGCCTTGCACCAGGCCGCCGGAGAACAGGCGCACGTCGCGGATGCTGGCTTCGTCCAGCGCCACCGCATGCTCCTGCAGCTGGAACGGGTCCATGCCGCTGGCGTAAAGCGCGCCGACCACGCTGCCGGCGCTGGTACCGGCGACCACCTCGGGCTTGAAGCCGTTGGCCTCCAGCATCTTGATCACGCCGATGTGGGCGAAGCCCTTGGCCGCGCCACCGCCCAGGGCCAGTCCGATCTTCACCGGGGGCACCACCGGATCGACGCGGGCGGGCGGCATGGGCGCCACCGGATCCTGGGGCGGCGCTTCCGGGCGCGTCCCGCCGCAGCCGGCGAGCAGCGCGGCCACGAACAGGGCGGCGGCCAGGAGCGGCGGCGCGGTGCGCGGGGTCGGGACGGTGGAGTGCCGGGGATTCAAGACGGTCGGGAAGCCGGTGCGCCGCGGCGTGCGGCGGCGTGATTCTAGGGTGCGTCGCCGCCGGCTTCCGGCACGGCGGATGAACGCGCGGGCCCGGCACCCTCCAGCAAGGCGAGCAGCTCCTCGCGGCACAGCTTGCCGGTCGCGTTGCGCGGCAGGCGGGGCAGCAGCCGCAGCCGTCGTGGCAGGAAGACCGGGTCGACCGACCGGCGCAGCGCATCGATGATCGCCGGCGCGGCCAGCCCCGGCGCCACCGCGAGCGCGGCGATGCGGCCGATGCCGTCGCCGCGGCCTGCATCCAGCTGCAGGACCACGCCGTCCTGCACGCCGGGGATGGCCAGCAGGCGCCGGGTCAGGTCGCCCAGGGACGCGCGCTTGCCGGCGATCTCGAGCAGGTCGGCCTGGCGTCCACGCAGGTGGAAGCGGCCGTCCGCCTGCAATTCGACCAGGTCCGCCAGCAGCACCGGCTGCGGCAGGTGCGCGGCCTGCACCAGGGTTCCGTCCGGCTGCGGCGCCAGGCGCACGCCCGGCAGCAACGTCCACGCCTCCTCGTGTGCCGTGCGACGGCGGGCGATCACGCAGGTTTCGGTCGAACCGAACACCTCGCGCAGCTCGGTGTGCCAGCGCGCCTCGGCTTCGGCCGCCAGTTCCCGCGGCAGCGGCGCGGTGGCCGAGACGATGCCGGCCAGGGGCGGCAGCGCCACGCCCGATTGCAGCAACGCGCGCAGGTGCACCGGCGTGGTCACCAGCAGCCGTGGCGCCCGAGCCTGCTGCAGCGCCAGCGCCACGTCGGCCGGCAGCAGCGGACGGCCGGCGTGTACCGCCGCGCCGCCCAGCAGCGGCAACAGCACCGACAGTTCCATGCCGTACATGTGCTGCGGCGGCACCGTCGCGACGATCTGCGGCTGTTCCCCGCCCCACAGGTCCGCCAGCGCCGCCAGGTTCTGCACCGTGCCGGTGGCGAAGGCCGCCCAGGTCTTGGCATGCGCCTGCGGCCGCCCGGTACTGCCGGAGGTGTAACCGACCGCGGCCAGTGCGGCCTCCTCGACCGTGGGCACCGCGGGCGGCGCCTGCGGGTGCTCACGCATCGACCGCGAGATGGCCTCGCCGTCCAGGGAGTAGGCGCCTCCGGCGGAGTGGGCCTGGAGGATCTCGGCGACCGTGCCCGGCGCTCCGGACGGCGGCAGCAGCGCCACCTGGCCGCGCATCGCCGCGGCGCAGAAGCCGAGCAGGAAGCGATGGCGGTCCTCGGCGAGGTGGACCACGTGTCGCGCCTCGGGCAACGATCCGGCCAGGTGCTGCGCCTGGGCCAGGAAGTCGGCCAGCGTCACCGGGCCGGCGGCGCCGAACACCAGCACGCGTTGCGGATCGCCCGAGGCCAGGGCCAGTTGCCCCGAGCCGGGAATATGCGCGTGGATGACGGCGGACATCGGTGGCGTTGCGTTCCCTGTGCAGCAAGCCGGTGCCTGCCCTGCGATGCCGGCTAGCTTGGCCGGCGCCGGCCGGCCAGGCAAGACGCCCGGCCCGGCACCAGGCGCGGGCCAGGGGCGTGGCGGCATGACCTTCCACAGTGGCCGCCCCTGGCGGGACTGCTACCCTGCCCCGCTTCCGTTCCCTGCCTGCCATGCCCATGTCCCGACCGCCCCTGCGCGCGCTGTCTCCGGCCCTTCTTGCCATCTCACTGCTCGTCCAGCCGCCGATCACGACGGCTGCCGCCGGGCCGGTCCCCACCCTCGCGCCGACCGAGGCCCTGACCATCGAACAGGCCATGGCCGACCCGGACTGGATCGGCGCGCCGGTCGAGCGCGCCTGGTGGAGCTGGGACAGCCGCGAAGCGCAACTGCTGCTGCGGCGCGAAGGCGGCCAGATCCGCGACACCTGGCGCCAGCCGGTGGCCGGCGGGGCGCTGCGGAAGGTGGCCGACAGCGAGCGCGGCGGCCTGGACGCGGCCAACCCGGTCTACGACGCCCAGCGCCGGCGCATGGCCTTCGTCCGCAACGGCGACGTGTTCCTGCGCGACCTCTCCAGCGGCGCGCTGACCCAGCTCACCCGAAGCGCGGCATCCGAATCGCAGCCGCGTTTCGCCGCCGACGGAGGCGTGACCTGGCGCGCCGGCAACGACTGGTTCAAATGGAACGCCGGCGGCGGCGTGGCGCAGGTCGCCTCGCTGAAGGCGGAGAAGGACCCGGCCGCGTCGCCCAAGGCCGATGCGCTGCGCGAGCAGCAGCTGCGCACGATCGACACCCTGCGCCGCGACAAGGAGCAGCGCGACGCGCAGCGCGCGCAGGAGGACGCCTGGCGCAAGGCCGACCCGACCCGCGCCCCGGCCCCGGCCTTCCTCGGCGACGAGGTGGAGATCGTCGACAGCAGCCTGTCGCCCGACGCGCGCCATCTTCTGGTGGTGACGAAAAGGAAGGACGCCGACGCCGGCCGCGAAGGCAGGATGCCGACCTACGTCACCGAGTCCGGCTACGAGGAATTCGAGGACGTACGCACCCGCGTCGGCCGCAACGATCCGCTGCCGCACCGGCTGTGGCTGGTGGATGCGCGCGACGGCAGCGTGCGCGAGCTCGGTTTCGACGTCCTGCCGGGCATCGCCACCGACCCGCTGGCCACGCTGCGCCGCGCCGCCGGCAAGGAGCCGCTCAAGGGCAACCGTGGCGTGCAGGTGACCACCGCCGGCGACAATGGCGATGGCCCGCGGATCCAGTGGAGCGGCGATGGCCGCAACGCCGCGGTGATGCTGCGTGCGATCGACAACAAGGACCGCTGGATCGCCAGCGTCGACCTCGAAGGCGCCCGCCTGCAGCCTCGCCACCGACTCACCGACCCGGCCTGGATCAACTGGAACTTCAACGACTTCGGCTGGCTGGCCGACAACCGCACGCTGTGGCTGCTGTCGGAGGAATCCGGCTGGTCGCACCTGTACACCCAGGTCGGCAACGAGCGTCCGCGCCAGCGCACCTCCGGCCAGTGGGAGGCTTCCTCGCCGGTGCCGACCGCCGACGGCAGCGGCTTCCTGCTGCTGTGCAACCGCAAGTGGCCGGGCGATTACGAGGTTTGCGCGCTGGACCTGGCCAGCGGTCAGGTGAAGGAGATCACCGCGCTGGACGGCGTCGAGGATTTCAGCCTCTCGCCCGATGGCCGCCAGGTGCTGGTGCGGTATTCGGAGAGCTACCTGCCGCCGCAGCTGGCCGTGGTGCCGTCCACCGGCGGCGACGCCCGCGTGCTGACCGACACCCGCGGCGCCGCATTCAAGGCGCGCGACTGGATCCGGCCGCATTACGTGCAGGTGCCGTCGAAGCACGGCGCCGGCAGCATCTGGGGCAAGTTCTACGGCCCGAAGACCTACGAGCCGGGCCGCAAGTACCCGGTGGTGATGTTCGTGCACGGCGCCGGCTACCTGCAGAACGTCTCGGCGCGCTACCCGAACTACTTCCGCGAGCAGATGTTCCACCAACTGCTGGTCGAGCGCGGCTACGTGGTCCTGGACCTGGACTACCGCGGAAGCGAGGGCTACGGCCGCGACTGGCGCACCGCGATCTACCGGCAGATGGGCCACCCGGAGCTGGAGGACTACCTGGACGGGCTGGACTGGGTGGTGGCCAACCACCAGGGCGACCGCGACCGCGCCGGCATCTACGGCGGCAGCTACGGCGGCTTCATGACCTTCATGGCGCTGTTCCGTTCGCCGGGCACGTTCAAGGCCGGCGCCGCGCTGCGGCCGGTGGTGGACTGGACCCAGTACAACCACGAGTACACGTCCAACATCCTCAACACGCCCGAGCTCGACCCGGAGGCCTACCGCAAGTCCTCGCCGATCGAATACGCGCAGGGCCTGCAGGACGAGTTGCTGATCGCCCACGGCATGATCGACGACAACGTGTTCTTCCGCGATTCGGTGGTGCTGACCCAGCGCCTGATCGAGCTGCGCAAGGACGACTGGGAGATCGCGCCGTATCCGCTGGAGCGGCACGGCTTCACCCGCGCCGATTCCTGGCTGGACGAGTACAAGCGCATCCTCAAGCTGTTCGAGCGCACCCTGAAGTGAGCACGGGCGACGACACCGCTGCACCCGGTACGATCCGCACGGTCGCCGCGGTGATCGTCGATGGCCAGGGCCGGGTCCTGCTGGTGCGCAAGCACGGCTCGTCCACCTTCATCCAGCCCGGCGGCAAGCGCGAGCCGGGCGAGGACGCGCTGGCCACCCTGGCACGCGAGCTGGACGAGGAGCTGGGCGTGCGCCTGCTCGCCGCCAGCGCGCGGCGGCTGGGCGAGTTCGAGGACGCGGCGGTCAACGAGCCCGGGCGCCGGGTGCGCGCGGAGGTCTTCGTGGTGGACGTCCAGGGCGAACCGCAGGCGCGCGCCGAGATCGCCGAGCTGGCCTGGATCGCGCCACGACCACCGTTCCCGGTTGCGGTGGCGCCGCTGAGTGCCGGCCACATCCTGCCTGCCCTGGTCGATCCCCGATAGGAGCACGGCTTGCCGGCGGCCACGCCGTCGCAGATGCGCCGACGGAGGCCTGGCGGGCGTCATCCACGCCGGCGCCATCGCGATGCGCGAACCTGGTCCCCGCACCTGGAGGCCGACGGGAGCGCGGCCGCCTGCCACCACCGGGTCGCGGACGGTCCGGGTCCACCCGGACCCGGCACCATCCACGGGTTCGTTCCACGGCCGCGCGCCGGCACAATGGCGGAGGTCCGACCCCCCGGGAGCTCCATGAACACGCCGCCACCGCTGCCCGCCGCCGCCAGTTTCGTCACCGTGCTGGCCCGCATCTCGCTGGTGCTGGCGGCCCTGGGCGTGGCCTGGGCACTGGCGCAGATGCTGTTGGCCCTGCTGCTGCCGGAGGCGGCTGTGGCGCGGCTGGCCGCCCAGCCGGAGGTGCCGCGCGGCGTGCTGTGGGCGCTCGAGCAGCGCCATGCGCTGTCGCTGGCGCTGCTGCTCGTGGCCGGACTGTTCCTGGCCGCCGCCTGGGGCCTGCTCCGGCGTCGCGAATGGGCCCGGATGGCTTTCATCCTTCTGCTGGTGGGCGGAGCGCTGGCCAACTTCGCCGCCCTGGCCCTGATCGGGCCGTTCTTCGACGGGCTGCAGGACATGTTCCCGGCGGAGATGCTGGCCTCGCCCGAGGGCCAGCGGTTCGCCGCGCAGATGCGGTTCAACCGCACGGCCACCTTCGTCACCAGCCTGGCGGGCGCGCTGGTGTTCGCGGCCCTGCATGGCTGGATCGTGTGGAAGCTGTGCACCCCGGCGGTCCGCGACCAGTTCCGGTCCGCGCCGCGCTGACCTGGCCGCCCCGGCGGGCTTGATCGCGATCAATGGGGGCCGGGACGCGGCGGCTAGAATGGGTCCATGGACCCTGATTTCGACGTCGTACGCGACTATCTCACCGGCCTGCAGGACCGGATCTGCGCAGCGATCGAGGCGGCCGACGGCCGCGCCCGCTTCGCCGAGGATGCCTGGACCCGCCAGCCGGAGGGCGGCACCGGCCACGCTGGCGGCGGCCGGACCCGGATCCTCCGCGACGGCGCGGTGTTCGAGCAGGCCGGCATCGGCTTCTCCGACGTGTCCGGCACGCGCCTGCCGCCGTCGGCCAGCGCCGCACGCCCGGAACTGGCCGGCGCCTCCTGGCGCGCCACCGGCGTTTCGCTGGTCTTCCATCCGCGAAATCCCTACCTGCCGACCACCCACGCCAACGTCCGCCACTTCCGCGCCGAGCGCGACGGCGAGACGGTGGCCTGGTGGTTCGGCGGCGGTTTCGACCTGACCCCGTTCTACCCGTTCGACGAAGACGTCGCGCACTGGCACCGCACCGCGGCCGAGCTGTGCGCCCCGTTCGGCCCGGAGCGCTACGCCGAGCACAAGCGCTGGTGCGACGAATACTTCTTCCTGCGCCACCGCAACGAGACCCGGGGCGTGGGCGGGCTGTTCTTCGACGACCTGCACGGCGACTTCGAGCGCGACTTCGCCTACCTGCGCGCGGTCGGCGACGGCTTCCTCGACGCCTACCTGCCGATCGTCGAGCGCCGCCACGACACTCCGTTCAGCGAGCGCGAGCGCGAGTTCCAGCTCTACCGGCGCGGCCGCTACGTCGAGTTCAACCTGGTCTACGACCGCGGCACCCTGTTCGGCCTGCAGAGCGGCGGGCGCACCGAGTCGATCCTGATGAGCCTGCCGCCGCGGGTGCGCTGGGAGTACGGCTACCAGCCGGAACCCGGCAGCGCCGAAGCCCGGCTGCAGGACTACCTGGTCGCCCGGGACTGGCTGTAGCCGCGGGCCAGTCCGGCCCGGCGAAGACCCCGACCCCATCCGGGTGGGCCACGGCAGCCTCGGCCCTGCCCGGGTGGCGGCCATTCAGGCGCCGGAAAATAAAAAGCCCCGGCGACCAGGGGGAGGTCGACGGGGCTGGGAACGGGGACTTGGGGAGGAGTCCCGTTCCGGTAGATCTGCTCCAGGGGAAGGGAGAGATCCGCGACAGGCGTTGCACCTGTCGAGGGCTATGACACCATTCCGTACATTGACGGTTCGTGAAGAATCCGGTTAAGAAACCGCTGGATTTAGCACGGATTCATTCGCAGGGCGTGGAACGCCATGTAACGGAATGCCCCCTGGTTCCGGGCCTACCCGGAAGTGCCTGATTTGCCAAGGAGAGGCTGTCAGTGGGCCTCGTCCCAGTTGCTGCCGGTCCCGCTGTCCACCACCAGTGGGACGCTCAGTTGCGCCGCCGACGCCATCAGCCGGCCGGCCTCTTCCACCAGGGTCGGGACGAATGATTCGTCCGCTTCGAACACGAGTTCGTCGTGGACCTGCAGGATCATCAGGGCACGGTCGCGGTGGCCCGCGAGCCAGCCGTCCACGGAGATCATGGCCCGCTTGATGATGTCCGCCGCGGTCCCCTGCATGGGCGCGTTGATCGCCGCGCGTTCGGCGCCGGCCCGCTGGGCCTGGTTGCCGGCACGGATGTATTCCAGGTACAGGCGCCGGCCGAACACGGTCTCCACGTAGCCACGCTCGCGCGCCTGCTCGCGGGTGCGCTCCATGTAGTCGCGCACGCCCGGGTAGCGGCTGAAGTACAGGGCGATGTAATCCTGCGCCTCGCCGCGGCCGATGCCCAACTGCCTGGCCAGGCCGAACGCGCTCATCCCGTACATCAGCCCGAAGTTGATCGCCTTGGCCGCGCGGCGCTCGTTGCCGGTGACATCCTCGAGCTTGCGGCCGAACACTTCCGCCGCGGTGGCACGGTGCACGTCGGCGCCGGACTCGAACGCGCGCACCAGGCCCGGGTCCTGCGACAGGTGGGCCATGATCCGCAGCTCGATCTGCGAATAGTCGCAGGCCACCAGCCTGCGTCCGGGCGGGGCGACGAAGGCGCGGCGGATGCGGCGGCCGTCGTCGGTGCGGATCGGGATGTTCTGCAGGTTCGGGTCGGACGAGGACAGCCGCCCGGTCGCGGCACCGGCCTGGTGGTAGCTGGTGTGCACCCGGCCGGTGTCCGGATTGACCATCTCCGGCAGCTTGTCGGTGTAGGTGCTGCGCAGTTTCGCCAGGCCGCGATATTCCAGGATCACCCGCGGCAGCTCGTGCTGGTCGGCGATGGCCTCCAGCGCTTCCTCATTCGTCGAGGGCTGGCCCTTGGGCGTCTTCACCAGCGCCGGCAGGCGCAGTTCGTCGAACAGCAGCGCCTGCAGCTGCTTGGGCGAATCCAGGTTGAACGCGCGCCCGGCCAGCTCGGTGGCCTTCTGCTGCGCGGCGAGCATGCGCTTGGACAGGTCCGCGCTCTGCCGGCGCAGCTCGTCCATGTCGACCTTCACGCCATTGGCCTCGATCCGCTCCAGCACCGGCACCAGCGGCATCTCGATCTCGCGGTACACGCGCTCCAGCGCCGGCTCGGCGGCCAGCCGCGGCGACAGCACCCGGTGCAGGCGCAGGGTGATGTCGGCATCCTCGGCCGCGTAGCGGGTCGCATCGTCCAGCGCGCACTGCGAGAACGGGATCTGCTTCGCGCCCTTGCCGCAGACGTCCTCGTACTTCACCGTCTCGTAGCCCAGGTGGCGGCGGGCCAGGCTGTCCATGTCGTGGCGGGCGCTGCCCGAGTCCAGCACGAAGCTCTCCAGCAGGGTGTCGTCGTCGTAGCCGGCCAGCTCCACGCCGTGCCGGCGCATCACGTGGAGGTCGTACTTGCCGTGCTGGCCGAGTTTGCGCACGGCCGGGTCGGCCAGCAGCGGACGCAGCAGGTCCAGCGCCTGGGCGCGACCGAGCTGCGCCGGTGCGCCCGGATAGTCGTGGCCCAGCGGCAGGTAGGCCGCCGCACCGGGTTCGGCGGAGAAACTCAGCCCGACCAGGTTCGCGCGCATCGCATCGAGGCTGTCGGTCTCGGTGTCGAAGGCGAACTGCCCCGCCTGGCGCAGCCGTCCGATCCACGCCTGCAGGCGCTCGATCGTGGTGATCGTCTCGTATTCGCCCTTCGCGGCGAGGGCCGGATCCAGGCCCGCCGGTGCCTGGACGGCGGCAGACACGAAGCCGCTGCCGCGCGAACGCCCGGGTTCCTTCTCCGCCACCGGCAGCGCCGGGCCGGCATTGCCGGCTACCGCGCCGGCATCCAGTTCCTTCAGCGCCTGGTTGAAGCCGTAGCGGCCGTACAGCGCGCGCAGGTCGTCCACGTGCGGTTCGCGCAGGCGCAGCGAGGCGGCGTCGCGCTCGAGCGCGACGTCGGTCTTGATCGTGACCAGCTGCCTGTTCAGCGGCAGGCGCTGCAGCGCCGCGCGCAGGTTGTCGCCGATCTTGCCCTTGATCTGGCCGGCGCTGGCGATCACGCCATCCAGGCTGCCGTACTCGCCCAACCACTTGGCCGCGGTCTTGGGCCCGCACTTCTCCACCCCGGGCACGTTGTCGATGGCATCGCCCATCAGCGCCAGCAGGTCGACGATCTGCCCGGCATGCACGCCGAACTTCTCCATCACCGCCGCGTCCGAATCCATCCGGCTGCCGCTCATGGTGTTGACCAGGGCGATCGAGCCGGCGGCCACGCCGGGCGCGCGCACCAGCTGGGCGAAGTCCTTGTCGCCGGTGGAGATGGTCACGTCCATACCCGCCGACGCGCCCTGCACGGCGAGCGTGCCGATCACGTCGTCGGCCTCCACGCCATCGATGCGCAGGATGTCGATGCCCAGCGCATGCACGATCTGGCACATCGGCTCGACCTGCGCGCGCAGCTCGTCGGGCATCGGCGAGCGGTTGGCCTTGTAGGCCGGGTACAGGTCGTCGCGGAAGGTCTTGCCCGGGGCGTCGACCACGAAGGCGATATGGTCGGGCTTCTCCTTGAGCGTGGCGCGCAGCATGTTGACCACGCCGAACAGCGCGCCAGTCGGCTCGCCGGCGCTGTTGGTCAACGGCGGCAGCGCGTGGAAGGCGCGGTACAGGTAGCTGGAACCGTCGATCAGGACTAGGCGTGTCATGCCGGCATTCTACTGGTCGCGGATCGATGCCGCCGTCCAGCGGGCGGCGCGACCGCCGCCTGGCGTGCACGGCGGCCTGGCGCATAATGCGGACCAACCCCGAGGAGACACCGCCATGCGCAAGCCGCCCCGTTCCGCCCCGGTCCTGCTGCTGTCCCTGGCGCTGGTCGCCGGCCTGCCGGCCGGCTGCGCCAGCAGCGGCGCGCCGGTGGACGTCACCGGCGCGGAAGTCGCCACGCGCGACCTGGGCAACGGCGACACCCTCGAGGAATACCGCGTCGGCGGCCAGCTGCGCATGGTCAAGATCACCCCGGCGCGTGGCGCGCCGTACTACCTGTACGACCGCGACGGCGACGGCGCGCTGGACCGCGACCAGGCCGACGACATCCCGCAGACCTACTGGAAGCTGTTCTCGTGGTGAACGCGGCAGCCGCTCCCGACATCCGCGCGGCCGATGATCCGGCGACCCTGCGCGCGGCCTGGCCGGTGGTGGCGCAGCTGCGTCCGCACCTGGACGAGGAAGCGTTCCTCGCCCAGGCGCTGCGCCAGCAGGCCGAAGGCTGGCGGGCCACCGTGCTGGTGGAGGACGGCATCGTACGCGCGTTCGCCGGCTGGCGCGTGCAGGAGATGCTCGCCCATGGCCGCCTGCTGTACGTCGACGACCTGGTGACCGACAGCGCCGCCCGCAGCGCCGGCCACGGCAAGGCCCTGCTGGACTGGCTGAAGGCGCAGGCAAGCGCGCTGGGTTGCCGCAGCCTGCAGCTGGACTCCGGCACCCAGCGTATCGATGCCCACGCGTTCTACCTGCGCGAACGGCTGCGCATCGTCTCGTTCCACTTCAGCGGCGCGCTCGACGGCTGAAACACTGCGTTGGCGCCGTTGCGATGGCCGCGGCGTGCCCGCGGCGCTCGATTGCAGGACAATGCCCTCCCTGCACGGACGCCGATCCCGCTCCGTGCCCATGGACAGGATCTGACGATGCTTCGCTGGTTCGAAAACCGGCTGGACCCGTATCCGGCCGCGCCCGCCACCCAGCCGCCGCGCTCGCTGTACGCGTTCTGCCGCCACTACACGCGCGGCACCGAACCGTGGCTGGCGCTGATGGCGCTGCTGACCACGGCCATCGCGATCACCGAGGTGTCGCTGTACGCGTTCACCGGCTCGATCGTGGACCGCCTCTCCAGCCATACCCCGGCCACCTTCCTGCAGGAGGAAGGCTGGAACTTCGCGCTGATGGCGGTGGTGGTGCTGCTGGTCATGCCGGCGCTGAACCTGCTCAGCGCGATGGTCATCCACCAGACCCTGCTCGGCAACTTCCCGATGCGGATCCGCTGGCAGGTGCACCGCTACCTGCTGCGGCAGTCGATGGGCTACTTCCAGGACGAGTTCGCCGGGCGCATCTCGACCAAGCTGATGCAGACCTCGCTGGCCGTGCGCGAGACGGTGATCAAGCTGCTGGACGTGGGCAACTACGTGATCGTCTATTTCGGCGGCGCGCTGATCGTGGCCGCCTCGGCCGACTGGCGGCTGATGCTGCCGTTCGCCGGCTGGATCGTCGCCTACTCGATCCTGCTGCGCTACGCGATCCCGAGGCTGAACAAGGTCGCCCAGGAGCAGGCCGACGCGCGCTCGACCATGACCGGCCGCATTGTCGACAGCTATACCAACATCGCCACGGTCAAGCTGTTCTCGCATTCGCACCGCGAGGAGGACTACGCGCGCGAATCGATGGGCGAGTTCCTCGACACGGTGCACCGGCAGATGCGCCTGGCCACGATCGTCAACGTGAGCAACGACACGCTGAACATGCTGCTGCTGTTCGCGGTGGCGTCCACCGGCATCGGCCTGTGGATGAACGATGCGGTCAGCGTCGGCGCGATCGCGGTGGCGATCGCCTTCGTGCTGCGCCTGATGGGCATGTCGCAGTGGATCATGTGGGAGATGTCGGCCCTGTTCGAGAACATCGGCACGGTGCAGGACGGGATCAACTCGATCGCGCTGCCAGCCACGGTCGACGACGCGCCGGACGCGAAGGACATCGGCCCGGTGCGCGGCGACATCCGCTTCGAGCACGTGACCTTCCACTACGGCAAGCAGGGCGGCGTGATCGAGGGCCTGGACCTGCACGTGCGCCCGGGCGAGAAGGTCGGCCTGGTCGGCCGCTCCGGCGCCGGCAAGTCGACCCTGGTCAACCTGCTGCTGCGCTTCTACGACCGCGAGGGCGGCGCGATCCGGGTCGACGGCACCGACATCGCCACCGTCACCCAGGACTCGCTGCGCGCCGCGATCGGCGTGGTCACCCAGGACACCTCGCTGCTGCACCGCTCGGTGCGCGAGAACATCCTGTACGGGCGTCCGGACGCGAGCGAGGCCGAGCTGGTCGAGGCCGCACGCCAAGCCAATGCCGACGGCTTCATCCAGGAGCTGGTCGACGCCAAGGGCCGGCGAGCCTACGACGCGCAGGTCGGCGAGCGCGGGGTGAAGCTGTCCGGCGGCCAGCGCCAGCGCATCGCCATCGCCCGGGTACTGCTGAAGAACGCGCCGATCCTGGTGCTGGACGAGGCGACCTCGGCGCTGGATTCGGAAGTGGAGGCGGTGATCCAGGAGAACCTGTACCGGCTGATGCAGGGCAAGACGGTGATCGCGATCGCCCATCGCCTGTCGACCATCGCCGCGATGGACCGGCTGGTGGTGATGGACCAGGGCCGGATCGTCGAGCAGGGCACGCATGAGCAGCTGCTCGTCCATGGCGGGCTGTATGCGCAGCTGTGGCAACGGCAGTCGGGCGGCTTCCTGGAGCTGGAAGCGGAGACCGAGTCGGCGGACGAGTAGGCAAGGAAGCGGGGCAGCCCCCGCTCTACGAAGTCCAAAGCCGCCACACGCAGCGACGCGCGACACGCTTCGCGTAGAGCCGGGCTTGCCCCGCTACCCTGTTCCCGGAAACGCAGGCCGCCAAGAGCAGCGGGGCAAGCCCCGCTCTACGATTCGCGGCGGCGTTGGGCGCGGCCCAGGGCGAGGCCGGTGCCGGCCCATGCCAGGGCGACGCCGGCACCGATGAACATCGCCAGCGCCGGGTGCTCGCCCATCAGGTCCAGCAGACGCTTGACCCAGGCGCTGAGCGCGTCGCCGCCGCGGTACACCACCGTGTCGATGAAGTTCTTCGCCTTGTACTTCTGCTCGGCCGGGACGACGGTGTAGAGCATCTCCCGGCCCGGTCGCACGAATGCATATTCGCCGGCGCGGCGGGCGACCATCACCACCACGAACACCGCGAACACCGGCGCCAGCGCCAGCCACAGGAAGCCGAAGGCCATCACCAACGGCACGCCGACCAGCAGCACGCCCACGCCGAGCCGCTGTGCAATGCGACCGGTGAGGAACAGCTGGGTGAGGATCGCCAGTGCCTGGACCACGGTGTCGATCAGGCCGAATACCTGGGTCTGCCGTTCGCGATCGGGAAACAGCTCGGCCACGAAACGCGCCTGCTCGAAGTACAGGAACGTGGTCACCGTGGCCAGCAGCACCACGAAAAGCGCGATGCCCAGCAGGTACGGCGAGCGGAAGACCGCGGTGGCGCCCGCGAACGGATTGCCGCCGAGCGGCTGCCGGCGCTGGATCGGCATTTCCGCGCTGTCGAGTGGATGCAGGTCGCGCCAGCGGTGCAACCACAACGCCATCGCCGAACTGCCGGCGATGAACAACGCCGACAGCACCAGCAATCCGCCATGGCCCAGCACCCCGACCAGCACCGTGGCCAGCAGCGGGCCCAGCAGGCCGCCGGCACTGGCGCCGGCGGCGATCAGCGCGAACAGGCGCTTGGCTTCGGCGCTGGCAAACACGTCGGCCAGCACGCTCCAGGCCAGCGATATCAGCAGCAGGTTGACCACCGAGATCCAGATGTAGAACGCGCGGCCGGCCCAGACGTTCTCCGGCTGCAGGGCCAGGCTGGCGGCGAAGCCAAGCAGGCTGGCCACCACCAGCCCGAACACCCACGGCACGATCGTCCGCCGCGCAACCCTGGAGGCGATCCAGCCGTACAGCGGCAGCACCGCCAGGGTTGCCACGAAGGTACCGGTGAACAGCCATTGCAGGTTGTCCACCCCGCCGGCGACGCCCATCGTCTCGCGCACCGGGCGCAGCATGAAGTAGCCGGTGAACAGCAGGAAGAACATCGCCAGCCCGGCGGCGACCGCCGGCGCCTCGTGCAGCCTCACCCCGAACAGGCGCGACAGCCAAGCCGCGCGATGCGAATGATCCGGCGCGCCCATCCTCCGCGCCTCAGGCCGCGAACTGCCGGACGAGCTCCTGCTGCTGCACGGCCGTCAGCAACGGCCCGCGACCGGCCTTGAGCTGGTCGAGCTGGCGTTCGGGCTTGCCGGTGGCCGGGATCACCACGGTGACCGCCGGATGGCTGATCGCGAACTTGAGGAACATCTGCGCCCACGAGGTCACCCCCGCCTCCTCCGCCCATCCCGGCAGCGGCACGTCCTTGACCCTGGCGAACAGCTTGCCGTCGTCGAACGCGCGGTTGATGATCACCGCCACGCCCTTGTCCTGCGCCAGCGGCAACACCGTCCTGGCGGCATTGGTGGAATTGACCGAGTAGTGGATCTGGATGAAGTCCAGCTTTTCGCCGCGCAGGATCCGCTCGAGTTCCGGCAGGCCGGCATCGGTGTAATGGGTGACGCCCACATACTTGGTCTTGCCCTGCGACTTGAGCTCGCGCGCATAGGCCAGCTGGGTCTGCCAGTCGCGCAGGTTGTGGACCTGCAGCAGTTCGACCTTGCCGGTGCGCAGCCGGCGCAGCGATTCGGCCCACTGCGCTTCGGCCGCCTGGCGGCTGTCGGCGGCGATCTTGGTGGCGATGAAGGCCTTGTCGCGCCAGCCACCGTCGTGCAGCAGGCTGCCGACCACCTCGTCGGAGCGCCCGTAGTTGGGCGAGGTGTCGATCAACCTGGCGCCGCCGTCGAAGAAGATCTTCGCCACCTGCTGCAGCTGGGCGTACTCGGGCGAACCGATCGCCACGTCGTAGCTGCCGGAAGTGCCGGCGCCGATCACGGGCAGCTGTTCGCCGCTGGACGGGATCGGGCGGGTGAGCAGGGGTGCGGATGCCGCGGGCGCGGCGAACAGCGGCCCCACGCCGGCAAGGGCGCCGAGGCCGGCGACGACGGAGGTGGCGAGGGCTGAATCGAGGAAGCGGCGGCGCGAGGGGCAGTGCATGGTCGTGACTCCGTGGACTGGCGGCGCACAGTGGCCGGATCCCGATCCTACCGGCCCGGACCTTGGCCGCATGTGCACATCGGCACGGTCGGCCGGCGCCGGGTCCACGGGCCGCGGCCGCCGGGCCGCCTCGGCCTGCGTGGTATCCTGCGCGTCCCTCCTTGGGGAGTAGCCTGCTCTGAGCGCCATGCCCGGAGCGTCCGCGTCAACATGCTCGGCCCGCTGTGGCCGTGGCGCGGACAACCCGCGGCCCGGATCGACGATCCGCAGCCACCGGGACTGGCGAGACCAACGGCCTGCCGGCGCGTCGTGGTTGGACGCTGGCGGGCCGTGTCCGCCCTTCCAGCCCGGTGCGTTCAATGAGCCCGTTTTCGATCCTGCTGATCGGTATCGCCATGTCGACCGACGCCTTTGCCGCCGCCGTCGGCAAGGGCGCGGCGATGCAGCGACCCCGGTTCCCCCAGGCGCTGCGCGCCGGCCTGATCTTCGGCGCGATCGAGGCCATCACCCCAGTCATCGGCTGGCTGCTCGGCCACGCCGCCGCGCGTTACATCACCGCCTGGGACCACTGGATCGCCTTCGGCGTGCTGGGCCTGCTCGGCCTGCACATGATCTGGAACGGTTTCAGGCCCGACAGCGACGACGACGGCCAGGCAATACGCCACCACGGCTTCTGGGGCCTGGCCGCCACCGGCCTGGGCACCAGCATCGACGCGATGGCGGTGGGCGTGAGCCTGGCCTTCCTCAATGCGCCGATCGCGGTGGTGGCGACGGTCATCGGCCTGTGCACCCTGGTGATGGTCACCACCGGCATCATGCTCGGCCGGGTCCTGGGCGCGCTGGCCGGCAAGCGCGCCGAGATCCTCGGCGGCGTGATCATGATCGCGATCGGCAGCGTGATCCTGCACGAGCACCTGAGCGGCGCGGCCTGAGGCCGCCGGTCTACGGCCACGGCTGCGGCAGGCAAGCGGCCTCACGCCCTCGCTGCGGCGACGCGGCGTGGATGGCGACACGGACACCCGGGCCGCGAGGTGCCGCCGTGTCGACGCCGTCGCGGCGCGGGCGGCGGCGGCTACAACGACGGCGGCGCTGGCTCCCATGCAGGAGCACCGCTCGCTGCGGCCTCAGCGCACCACGAGCACCGGCACGGTCGCCTTGGCCAGCACCGCCTGGGCCTGGCTGCCGAGCAGCACCCGGCCCAGCCCGCGTCGGCCGTGCGAGGCCATCACCACCAGGCCGGCGCCGTGGCTGGCGGCGGCCTGCACGATCGCATCCGACGGGAAGCCGTCGGGCACGTGCACGGTCTCGCAGGCCACGCCGGCCGCGGCGGCCTGGCCCAGCGCGTCCTGCAGGATGCGCTGGGCCGAATGCGCGCAGCCCTCGCGGTATTCCTGCTGCATCGCCGGGTCGGCCGACAGCGCCAGCGCATCGTCGAAGGCCGGCATCCACGGTTCGGTCACGGTCACCACGACCACCGGCACGCGCAGCGCCGCGGCCAGCGCCAGGCCATGGCGCAGCCCCTTTCCGGCCAGTTCCGAGCCGTCGGTGGCGATCAGGATGCGGTCGTACATGGCGGGCTCCCCCGGGGTACATATCCGCATTGCACACCCGCCGCGCGGATCAGGCAACCGCCGCCATGGAGGCGGGCGGGCCGGCGGCCGGGAGTGCCGGAATTGCGGCGTCTTTTTGTAGGAGCCGATTCATCGGCGACGCGACGCCATCGACACAGGCGACGACCTCGTGCTCGCACGCACGCGTCGCCGATGAAACGGTTCCTGCACGGATCGTTGCCCGGCCAGCCGTGCGGCGTGCCGGGCGATGCGCTCAGAGCGGCTGCAGGTTGGCGAAGGCCAGCACCAGCCACTTGCTGCCGGCGTCGTCGAAATTGACCTGCACGCGCGCATGCGCGCCGCTGCCCTCGTAGTCGGTGACCACGCCACGACCGAAGCTGGCATGCGCCACGCTTTGTCCCAGCTTCAGCGCAGGCGTCTCCAGCACCGGATGCGCGACCCGCGGCGGCGCGGCCATGGGCCGGGCCACCTGCACGCGCGGCCGCACCTCATTTAGGAGGTGCCCGGGGATCTCGCGCAGGAAGCGCGATGGCATGCCGTACATGTCCATGCCGTGGATGCGCCGGCTCTCGGCGTAGGTCATCACCAGCTTCTGCCGCGCGCGGGTGATGCCGACGTAGGCCAGGCGGCGCTCCTCCTCCAGCCGGCCGCTTTCCTCCAGCGACTTGCTGCTGGGGAACACGCCTTCCTCCACGCCGGCCAGGAACACCAGCGGGAACTCCAGGCCCTTGGCCGAATGCAGGGTCATCAGTTGCACGCCGTCCTCGTCCGCCTGGGCCTGGCCCTCGCCGGCCTCCAGCGCCGCATACGACAGGAACGCGACCAGCTCGCTCATGCTCTCCTGGTCGTCGTCCAGTTCGGCGCGCGAGAAGCGCGAGGCGACCGAGACCAGCTCGTCCAGGTTCTCCAGCCGCGATTCGGCGTCGAGCTGGCCGCGCGCCTCGCTGCTCCAGTGCTCGCGCAGGCCGGAGCGGGCCAGCACGTGGTCGACCCGGTCTTTCAGCGCCAGGTCGGTGGTTTCCGCATCCAGCGCCTCGACCAGGCTCAGGAACCCGGCGACCGCGTTGCGCGCGCGGGCGGCCAGCGCGTTCTCGCTCACTAGCGCGCTGGCGGCCTGCCACAGCGAGACCGCCGATTCGCGGGCGCGGCGCCGCACCTCGTCCAGGGTGCGGTCGCCGATGCCGCGGGCCGGCGTGTTGACGGTGCGCTCGAAGGCGGCGTCGTCGGCGCGGTTGGCGACCAGGCGCAGGTAGGCCAGGGTGTCCTTGACCTCGGCGCGCTCGAAGAAGCGCATGCCGCCATAGACGCGATACGGTACCTGTTCGGCCAGCAGTACTTCTTCCAGCGCGCGCGACTGCGCGTTGCTGCGGTAGAGCACCGCCGCCTCGCGCCAGCTGCCGCCGTCGCGCACCCACTGGCGGATGCGCTCGACCACGAAGCGCGCCTCGTCCATCTCGTTGTAGGCCGCGTACACGTCCACCGGCTCGCCCTCGCCGCTGTCGGTCCACAGCTGCTTGCCGATGCGGTCGGGGTTGTGCGAGATCACCGCGTTGGCGGCGTTGAGGATGTTGGCGGAGGAGCGGTAGTTCTGCTCCAGGCGGATGGTCTTCGCGCCCGGGAAATCGCGCAGGAACTGCTGCACGTTCTCGACCTTGGCGCCGCGCCAGCCGTAGATGGCCTGGTCGTCGTCGCCGACCACGAACACCCGGCCGCTGTCACCGGCCAGCACGCGCACGAACGCATACTGGATCGCGTTGGTGTCCTGGAACTCGTCGACCAGGATGTCGCGGAAGCGGGCGCGGTAGTGGCCCAGCAACGCCGGGTTGTCGCGCAGCAGCTCATGCGCGCGCAGCAGCAGTTCGGCGAAGTCGACCAGCCCGGCGCGGTCGCAGCGCTCCTGGTACAGCGCGTAGGCGCGGCGCAGCGCATCGGTCCACGGGTCGTCCCCGGGCTGGATGTGCTCCGGGCGGCGGCCCTCGTCCTTCTGCGCGTTGATCCACCAGGCGATCTGCCGCGGCGGGAAGCGGCCGTCGTCCAGCTCCAGCTGCTGGGCCACGCGCTTGACCAGGCGCAGCTGGTCGTCGCTGTCCAGCACCTGGAACGACTCCGGCAGCCGCGCCTCGTTCCAGTGCAGCCGCAGCAGGCGGTGGGCGATGCCGTGGAAGGTGCCGATCCACATGCCCCGCGCGCCGTGGCGCAGCTGCGCGTCGGCGCGCGCGCGCATCTCGCCGGCCGCCTTGTTGGTGAAGGTGACGGCCAGGATCCCGTGCGCCGGCACGCCCTGGACCTCGTTGAGCCAGGCGATGCGGTGGGTCAGGACCCGGGTCTTGCCGGAGCCGGCGCCAGCCAGCACCAGGTAGTGGCCCGGCGGGGCGGATACGGCTTCGCGCTGGGCGGCATTGAGGTCGTCGAGCAGGTGGGAGACATCCATGCCGCCATTTTACGCGGTGGCGGCCAAGCGTCCCTGAAGCCGGTGGACCGGGACGGCTGCGCGCTCCAGTACCCGCGCGGGCGCCGGTGCGGCCTCAGTGGTGGGCTTCGTGCTCGCGCTTGGCGCTGACGTTGGTCATCAGCTTGTCGGTCCAGGCGATGCCGATGGCCGACAGGATGAATACGCAATGGATGATCGTCTGCCAGAGCACGCCGTCGGTGGTCAGGGTGCTGCAGCGGGTCGCGCCGATGTTGGCCGCGGCCGTGGCGAGCAACTCGGGCGGGCAGAACGGCAGTCCGTTGAGGGTGCCGGCGGCGATGAAGGTCTTGAGCAGGTGGATCGAGGAGATGCCGATGATCGCCATCGCCAGCTTCACCTTCAGCACCGAGGCATTGACATGGCTCAGCCACTCCGGCTGGTCCGGATGGCCCTCCAGGCGCAGGCGCGAGACGAAGGTCTCGTAGCCGCCGACGATCACCATCACCAGCAGGTTGGAGATCATCACCACGTCGATCAGGCCCAGCACGATCAGCATGATCTGCTGCTCGCCCAGTCCCCGCGCCTCGTGGATCAGGTGCCACAGCTCCTTGCCGAACAGGAACACGTACACGCCCTGGGCCAGGATCAGCCCCAGGTACAGCGGCAGCTGCAGCCAGCGCGAGGCGAAGATCAGGGTGGACAGCGGGCTCAGGCGCGGCGCGCCGGTGGTCTGCGGATGCGACATGGGGGCTGCACGGGGAAAGGGACGGCGCAGGGTAGCGGCCGCGCCGCTGCCTGCCAAGCGGCGTCGCGGCCGCCCCGGGCCGGGAACGGTGTGATCCATCCCCGGCGCGTCGCCGGGGCCTACACTCGCGGCTCCCCCTCCCAGGAGTCGCCGCATGATCGACCTGTACTACTGGCCCACGCCCAACGGCCACAAGATCACCCTGTTCCTCGAGGAGGCCGGGCTGCCGTACACGGTCAAGCCGGTGGACATCGGCAAGGGCGACCAGTTCAAGCCGGAGTTCCTGGCCTTCTCGCCCAACAACAAGATGCCCGCGATCATCGACCATGCCCCCGCCGACGGCGGCGCGCCGCTGAGCGTGTTCGAATCCGGCGCGATCCTGGTCTACCTGGCCAACAAGACCGGGCGCTTCTTCGGCGCCGACGTGCGGCAGAAGGTCGAGGTCAACCAGTGGCTGATGTGGCAGATGGCCGGCCTGGGCCCGATGACCGGCCAGTACGGCCACTTCAACGTATATGCGCCGGAAAGGATCGACTACGCGATCGACCGCTACACGCGCGAGGTGCAGCGCCTGCTCGGGGTGCTCGACCGGCGCCTGGCCGGGCGCAGCTTCATCGCTGGCGAGGAGTACACGATCGCCGACATGGCCGCGTATCCGTGGATCAACCCGTACACCAAGGCGCCGCTGGACCTGGAGCCGTATCCGGAACTGCGCCGCTGGCACGCCGCGATCGCCGCGCGCCCGGCGACCGCACGCGCCTACGCGCTGACCGCGCAGGTCAACCCGGACGCGGGCAAGCCGCTGACCGACGAGCAGCGCAGGCAACTGTTCGGCCGCTGAGCGGACCTCGCGGCCGAGGCTTGGGCTTTCGTAGAGCGGGGCTTGCCCCGCTGCCCTTGGCGGTACATGCGCTCCACGGCAGCGGGGCAAGCCCCGCTCTACGACTCCACGCGCCGCGGGCAGCAGGGCACGAGCTCCTGACGCAAGGGAGTGAAGAGCAGCGGGGCAAGCCCCGCTCTACGCAGGCGGCTCAGCCCGCGACGCGCACCGCCTCGGGCACCGGCGCCGGCGCGTAGCTGCGCATGTAGTCCATGTGCATCGGCATCTGCCGCACGGTATGCAGCACGTTCTGGCGGATGTCGCCCAGGAACCGCGACAGGTCGGCCTGGCTCATGACATCCGCGGTGGGGTGGTAGCGCCTGGGCTGGATGCCCTGCCCCAGCATCACCTGTACCCAGGAGTTGACCCCGAACAGCTCGCCCGGCACGTGGAATACCTCGCCGGTTTCCCGGAACAGCTCGATCCGGTGGCGCAGCGTGTCGGGGATGGGCATCTCCGCGATCTCCCGCCAGTACGGCGAATCGCGGCGGTCGCTGATGTGGTAGTGCATCACCACGAAGTCGCGCACGTGCTGCAGCTCCTCGTCCAGGCGCGCGTTGTACTCGTCGATCGCCGGCTGGGTGATCACCTGCGGGAAGGTCTGCAGCAGGCGCACGATGCCGCGCTGGATGAGGTGGATGGTGGTCGATTCCAGCGGTTCGATGAAGCTGCCGGCCAGGCCCAGGGCCACGCAGTTCTTCGCCCAGCACTGCTCGCGCTGGCCGGGCTTGAACCGCACCGGCCACGGCTGCTTGATCACCTCGCCCTCGAGGCTGCCGAGGAACTCTTCGCGCGCCTGGTCGTCGTCCATGTGCCGGCTCGAGTAGACGATGCCGTTGCCGACCCGGTGCTGCAGCGGGATCCGCCACTGCCACCCGGAACTGCCGGCGATGGCGCGCGTGTACGGCACCGCATCGCGCACCGCGGTGGTCTGGGTGGCCAGCGCGCTGTCGTTGAACAGCCAGTGCGACCAGTCGGTGAATCCCACGCCCAGGGTCTTGCCGATCAACAGGCCGCGGAATCCGGTGCAGTCGATGAACAGGTCGCCCTCGATGACCTCGCCGCGCTCGAGCTTGAGCGAGGAGATGAAGCCCTCGCCGTCGGTGGCGACATCGACAATCTTGCCCTCGACCCGCTTGCAGCCGTGGCGCTCGCTGAAGCCGCGCAGGAAGCGCGCGTAGAACGCGGCGTCCATGTGGTAGGCATAGTTCACGTGGTAGCGCGGCAGGTGCGAGAAGCGGTCCTGCAACGCGGCCTGCAGCTCGATGCAGTAGTCGCTGTACTCGCTGGCCAGGCCTTCCTCGCGGCCGCGCAGCCAGAAGTTCTGGAAGCCGGTCGACCAATGGTCCTTGCCGCTGATGCCGAACGAGTGAATGTAGCGGTGGCCGACGTCCTTCCAGTTCTCGAACGAGATGCCCAGCTTGACCGTGCCCTGCACCGCGGCCATGTATTCCTGCTCCTTGATGTCGAGCAGGCGGTGGAAGGTCACCAGGGTCGGGATCGTCGCCTCGCCCACGCCCACGGTGCCGATCTCCTCCGATTCCACCAGGGTGATGTCGAGCACCTTTCCCAGGGTCTTGGACAGGGCGGCGGCGGCCATCCAGCCGGCGGTACCGCCGCCGGCGATGACGACGCGCTTGACGGGGCGGGGGCGGGTCACGGGATCGGAAGGGGTCATCTCGGGGTACTCAACGGTCCAGGCGCTTGAGCAGCAGCGCCCTGAGGTGGCGGACGCGGGCTTCGTCCATGGGGCCCAGCGCGCGGCGCGCCGGTTCGGGGATGTGGCCGGCGACCTCGGCCTCGTCGTAGTCGAACACGTAGTGGGCGAACACGTCCTTCCAGATCGCGCGCTCGGCCGGCGGCAGGTCGCGCACGCTCATGATCGCCAGCATCAGCGAGTTCATCGGCGTATCCATCCATGCCGGCGACTGTCGCCACCAGTAGTTGACCAGCACGTTGAACGCCTCCAACCCTTCCATGTGGTGCCACCACATGCTCGGGATAAACACCGCGTCGCCCGGCTCGAGCTCCGCGCCGCGGGCATGCCGCAGCGCCTCGGCGAACCTCGGGAAGCGCGCGTGGTCGGGCGCGTGAAAGTCGACCAGGCTCACCGCCTGCCCGGCGGGCGTGTGGTCCAGGGGGCCGATATAGAGGTTGGCCAGCTGCGAAGGGGGGAACAGGGTCACCCGGCGGCGTCCCGCAGCCACGCAGGCCAGGTTGTCCGGCACGTCCTGGTGCGCCGGTATGCGGCTGCGGTTGCCGATCCAGATGCTGGCCAGCGGATCGCGGTCGCCGAAACCGAGCCGGTTCTCCTCGCGGAAACCGGGCAGGAACGTGTCGACCGTGGTGGAGGCCACGTAGATCAGCGGCGGCGCCGGGTCGGCCTCGTACTTGCGCAGCGTGTCAAGCACGACCGCCAGCGGGATCTTCTCGCGGCGGAAATTGAAGCCCTGGATGTCGTCGTCGTAGAACACGCGGCCGGCGGCTTCCGGCGGGGCGACGGTCGCCACCACCGGCATGCCGCCGTGGTCGAAGCGCTTCAGGTAACCGATCGCGGCGGAAGTGGATTGGCCGGCGGCCTGGACCATCGGCCATTGCGTGACCAGCCCCCGCAGCACCAGCGGCTCGGTCGAGCGCAGCAGCTCGTCCGGCAGCGCGTCCGGCGCCACTCCCGCGATTTCGCGGATGGGCTCAGCGACCGGCAGCACGGCGGCGGTTCATCCGCTCGATCAGGTCGCGGAAGCGCGACAGCGAAGCCAGCACCATGTAGGCGGGAAGCAGGTGGCCGTCGCGCGAGAGCTGTTCCAGCGCAGCGCCGTCCAGTGCGTGCAGGCGTTGTTCGTCGATGGTGTGGAAGCCGGCTAGCCGGTTGTCGGAGCCGTCGTCCAGGCGGATGTCCAGCACGAACGACTCCAGCAGCTGGTGCCGCTGCAGCGCGTCGACGAACGCGGGCATGGCGAGGATGCCGTCGTGCAGCATCAGCAACGTCGTGCGCGCGCGCTCGAGGAACTCGCTGGCGATGCCCGGCCCCTGGAACAACGCCTCGCCGGTGCCGGCGCGCACGCGCGGGTGGTCGAGGTCGACGTGGACCATGCGTTCCCCACCGGACACGCCGATCAGGAAGGGTTGCCGCTGGATGGCCAGCGGGATGTACGTGGCGTCCCAGCGCTCCCCCTCCAGGAACAGGTTCTCGCCCTGCCGCAGGCCCAGCAGCGCCAGCGGATGGAATCCACCCGCGGCGTCGCGCTGGAACACGATCGGGTAGTGGGCCTGGAGGCTGCGGAACTCGGCCGGCACCGCCGGCGCGTACATCACGTCGTCGCCGAACGCGGCGCCACGGCGGTCGTCCACGCGCAGGTCGCGGTGCTCGACGTGGTTCAGGAGAACGGGATTGCTCATCGTGGGTCGGCGGTTGCCGGGCGCGGATGCGGCGTCCTGCGGCATCGTGCCCGATCTGCGGGGTACAGGAAAGCCGGCCGAAGCATCATGCATGCGTGGATGGAGAAGGAGCCGCTGGACGTATCCAGCGGCCCCTCTCCGCCAGGCGACCTGGGAGGGATCGCCTGGCAAGCCCACTGCGATGGAGCGTCAGAACCGGTAGCGGACGCCAAACATGTAGCGCGGGCCGGTCTGGGTCGCGAACCGGACCATGTTCTCGTGGCGTGCGTGGATGCGCTGGGTCTCGTCGGTCAGGTTGATGCCTTCCAGACTCAACGTCAGGTTCTCCATCACCTCGTAGCTGATGATCGCGTCCACCTGGCCGTACTCCTCGGTCCAGTTCGGGTTCGGCGGGGTGCCGCCGCCGCCGATGCCGTTGAGGAACTCGTCGCGCCAGTTGTAGGCCACGCGCACCTGCCAGGCGTTCTTGTCGTAGAACGCCACCAGGTTGGCCGAGTCGCTCAGCCCGATCATCGGGTACTGCGTGCCGAGGTCGCTGTTGTCGAACGTCAGGCCCGAATCGACCTTGGTGTAGTTCGCCGCCAGGCCGAAGCCGGACTCGCCGAACACGTGCTGGACGTTGACCTCGAAGCCGTCGAGGTGGTCGGACCGCTGGTTGGCCGGAATGGTGATGTCGAATCCGGCGATCGGATCGCCGGGCTGGCCGACGATGCTGCCGGTCAGCGCGCCCGACGAATCGGTGCCGGTGACGGTCACGCCCGGCGAGCCGGCGTAGTTGGTGAAGATGTAGTTGCGGATGCAGACCATGTCGCCCGCCGCGCAGCCGTCGGCCAGTGCCGCGTTCCAGTACGCGCCGCCCACCGGCGTGTGCAGGTTGAACGGCGTCTCGCGCACGATCGTGTCGCTGATGAAGTTCTTGATGTTCTTGCGGAAGTAGCCGATCGAGGCGTAGCTCGACTCGCCGTAGTACCACTCCAGCGACAGGTCGAAGTTGCGCGAGAGCAAAGGCTCCAACCCGGGGTTGCCGCTGCTGCCGTCGCCGCCGTCGACGCGGACGATGTTGGCCAGGCGCTGGCCGCCCTGGATCTGCTGCCAGCCCGGCCGGCCGATGGTCTCGCTGTAGCTGGCGCGCGCGACGATCTCGTCGGTCACGTGCAACGCCATGTCCAGGTTCGGCAGGAAGTAGTCGTAGTCGCCCTCCAGCTCGGTGAAGCCCTGGCCCGGCTGGTAGGTCACGTACAGCTCGTTGGCCGAATCCCAGGAGATGCCGTTGGCGATGCGCACCAGCGCCGAGGAATCGACGTCGGTCTGTTCGTAGCGCACGCCCACCGCAACGTCCAGCGGCATCGACCAGTCGAAGCTGGTGGTGTACTGCAGGTAGGCGCTCTTGGACTTCTCGGTGGTGCGCAGGTCGTCGGTGAACTCGGTCGGCATCTCGTAGCAGCTCGCGCAGCCGGAGACGGCGATGGCGGCCTGGCGCAGGCGCTCGAAGTCGAACACCAGGAAGTCGTCGGTCCACATCGGGTTGTCGCTGTTGCCGAAGCTGTCGAAGTAGCGCGACATGTTGTCGGCCGTCCAGATGCTGTCGTCGTAGTCGCCCGGCGTGCCGACGCCGCCCCACGTATCGCGCTGCATCACCGCCGCGGCGGTGCGGTTGTTGACCTCGGTGGCGGCGATGCCGAAATCCAGGCCCGAATAGTCGCCGAACTCGAAGCGGCCATCGGCCTGCAGCTGCTCGACTTCGGACTTGTTGTAGCTGTTCTGGAACACCGAGCCGGTAACGAGCGCCGCCGATGCCGGCACGGAGCTCATGCCCGGCGGCAGCTGCACGTTGACGATCGGGATCTCGCCGCTGTAGTCGACGGTGGTGTTGCCGCGCACGTAGGCGGCCACGCCGAGCACGCCGGCCGAGCCGAGGTGGCTGTCGGGGCGCGATTCGGCGCTGGAGTTGTGGTAGTCGAACGCGAGCTTCAGCGAGTCGTTGACTTCCCACTCCACGTTGAAGCCGAGCGAGTCGCCGCTGTTCTTGGTGGCCAGCTGCATGCCGCCCATCGACAGGTCGGCGTTGGTGTATTCCTCTTCGTACATGATCGGCGCCGAAACCGGGCCGTCGGTCCACGAGCTGTCGCCGGCGGTCTGGCTGAACCACACCGACAGTTCGCTGCGCTGCTGCTGGACCTTGTTCTCCATGTAGGCGTAGTCCAGCGTGGCGGTGACGCTGTCGCTGGGCGCCCACTGCATGGTCAGCATGCCGTTGGTGCGCTGGCGCTGCACGCCGTTGACGCTGTAGCCGGTGTTCTGCGGACGCGCGTAGACGTCGTCCAGGCCCGGCCGGTTGGTGATCCGGTCCGAATAGCCCTGGCCCGGCAGCGGCAGCGCGTTCCAGCTGTTGGAGTCGCCGGCGAAGGTGATCCAGCCGTCGGCCACGCTGGCCTGGCTGTAGCCCGACTCGCGCTCCTGGTAGCTGCCGCTGAGGGTGATGCCGAAGGTGCCATCGGCCCAGGTGTTGCTGAAGATGCCCGAGACTTCCGGGGTGACGATCGCGCCCGGGTAGCTCTGCGGCAGGTTGCGCGCCGAGGTGTCGTGGACGGCCTTGAAGCCGACGCTGGCCAGAGGCTCGCCGATCTCCAGCGGACGCGCGGTCTTGACGTTCAGGGTGGCGCCGATGCCGCCGGCCGGCAGTTCGGCGCGGCCGGTCTTGTGCACTTCGATGGCCGAGATCGCCTCGGCGGCGATGTTGGCGAAGTCGAAGGAGCGCGAGTTGGAGGTACCGCCGCCACCCGGTCCGAGGTTGGAGGCCGGCATCTGGCGGCCGTTGAACAGGACCAGGTTGAAGTCCGGGCCGATGCCGCGGACGGTGACCTTGGAGCCTTCGCCGCTGGACGTGCGGTCGATCGACACGCCCGAGATGCGCTGCAGCGCCTCGGCCAGGTTGGTGTCGGGGAACTTGCCGATGTCCTCGGCGACGATGCCGTCGACGATGCCCTGCGCGTCACGCTTGAGGTTCATCGACGAGGTGAGGCTGGCGCGGATGCCGGTGACGACCACCGTGTCGAGCTCGGTGGGGTCGACCGCGGCGTTCGGATCGGCCGTTGCGGCCGCCTGCGGCGCCTGGTCCTGCGCGATGGCATGGGTCGCCGGCGCCAGCGCCAGCAGCAGCGCGGACGTGAGCAGCCGCTTCTTGGGCAAGGCTTGCTTGTGGTTCATGGGTTCTCCCTCCCGGAATCGCACGAATTCGATTGAGTTATGGCCAGACGCTGTCCCCGGACAGTCGCCGACGCGGCGGATTAGGGGCTGGTCTGACAGCGTTGTCAAACCAGCGACGCGCGGAGCCGGGAAAACGCTAAAAAAACGCAAAAAACGCCGTGATTTGATGTTGCGCGGCAACAAAGAACAGCGCTGTCATGCGCAAAAACGCATCGAGGTATAGCTGAATGTTAGCGCTATCTCTTTGATTCGTCTGGCGGCGGGCTGGAAGCCCGTCGCCCACCTACGATTGCTGGGGCTGTCAGGCCTAATGTCACGCTCGCACCAGGCCGATCGTCGACATTCCCGCCGGCGGACGGCGCACCATTTTTCACGTTCGGCGAAGAAGCCAGCATATGCGGCCAATTGGGAGCATTTGTCCATTCATGCAGTCTCCGGGCGCATCCGAATCGGACAACGCTGTCATGCGACAGGTCAGCTTCGGACATGACCCGGGACATGTCTTGGCCCGAAACGGGTTCCGGCCTGTTCCCGCCGCCATGGCCGGCCAACCGCCGACGACGCCTACAATCCGCTCCTGTTTCGACCAGCCGCCCACGGAAATCCCCACGCATGCGCCTTGCCCTGCCGGTCCTGCTTATGACGATGCTCGCTACCGCCCCGATCCATGCCGCGAAACTGACCCTGGAGGCGATCACCGGCAGCGCGCCGCTGTCCGGACCGACGCTGATGAAGCCGCAGGTGTCGCCGGACGGCACGCGGGTGACGTTCCTGCGCGGCAAGGACAGCGACCGCAACCGGCTGGACCTGTGGGAGTACGACATCGCCAGCGGCCAGACCCGGCTGCTGGCCGACTCCAGCGTGGTGCTGCCCGGCGCCGAGACGCTCAGCGACGAGGAGAAGGCGCGCCGCGAGCGGCAACGCATCGCCGCCTACTCCGGCATCGTCGACTACCAGTGGGCGCCGGGCGGGAAGGCGCTGCTGTTTCCGCTGGGCGGCGAGCTCTACCTCTACGACCTCGAGCGCGCCGGCCCCGCGGCGGTGCGCAAGCTCACCTCCGGCGGCGGCTTCGCCACCGATCCGCGCATCTCGCCCCGTGGCGGGTTCGCCAGCTTCATACGGGGCCGCAACCTGTGGGTGATCGACCTGGCCAGCGGCAAGGAGATCCAGCTGACCTTCGACGGCAGCGACACGATCGGCAACGGCGTGGCCGAATTCGTCGCCGACGAGGAGATGGACCGCCATACCGGTTACTGGTGGGCGCCGGACGACAGCGCCATCGCGTTTGCCCGGATCGATGAATCGCCGGTGCCGGTGCAGAAGCGCTACGAAGTCTATGCCGACCGCACCGACGTGATCGAGCAGCGCTACCCGGCCGCCGGCGAACCCAACGTCGCCGTGAGGCTGGGCGTGATCGCACCCGCGGCCGGGACCAAGCCGCGCTGGATCGACCTGGGCAAGGAGCAGGACATCTACCTGGCCCGCGTCGACTGGCGCGATGCGAAGCGGCTCACCTTCCAGCGCCAGTCCCGCGACCAGAAGACGCTCGAGCTGGTCGAGGCCACGCTGGCCACGGGCGCGCAGCGCATCCTGGCCACCGAGACCTCCAGGACCTGGGTGCCGCTGCACAACAGCCTGCGCTTCCTGCCGGACGGTCGTTTCCTCTGGTCGTCCGAACGCAGCGGCTTCCAGCACCTGTACCTGGCCTCCGAAGACGGCGCCACGCTCACGCCGCTGACCTCCGGCGACTGGGTCGTCGACGAGGTGCTGGCCGTGGATGCGAGGGCTGGCTACGCGTGGTTCGCCGGCACCCGGGATTCGCCGCTGGAAAAGCACGTGTACCGCGTGCCGCTGGCCGGCGGCGCGATCGAGCGCCTGTCAGCCTCCGAAGGCATGCACGCGGCGAGCTTCGCCCGCAACGCCAGCGTCTACGTCGACAGCTGGTCGGCGCCGGGCACGCCGCCGCAGATCGAGCTGTACGGCAACGACGGCACCCGGCTGGCGACGCTGCTGCGCAACGAGCTGTCGGACCCGGACCATCCGTTCGCCGCGTTCCGCGACGCGCAGCGCCCGGTCGAGTTCGGCACGGTCACCGCCGCCGACGGCACCACGCCGCTGCATTACAGCCTGATCAAACCCGACGGCTTCGATCCGCGGAAGAAGTACCCGGTCGTGGTCTTCGTCTACGGCGGACCGGCCGCGCAGACCGTGACCCGGTCCTGGCCGGCGCGCAGCGACGCGCTGTTCAACCAGTACCTGGCCCAGCAGGGCTACGTGGTGTTCTCGCTCGACAACCGCGGCACGCCGCGGCGCGGGCGCGAGTTCGGCGGCGCGCTGTACGGCCGCCAGGGCACGGTGGAGGTGGACGACCAGCTGCGCGGCATCGACTGGCTGAAGGCGCAGCCGTGGGTCGATCCGGCGCGGATCGGCGTGCACGGCTGGTCCAACGGCGGCTACATGACCCTGATGCTGCTCGCCCGCACCGACGCCTACGCCTGCGGCGTGGCCGGGGCGCCGGTGAGCGACTGGGGCCTGTACGACACCCACTACACCGAGCGCTACATGGACCTGCCGGCATCCAACCCCGACGGCTACCGCGATGCGCGCGTGCTCACGCACATCGACGGCCTGGTCGGCGCGGACGCGCCGAAGCTGCTCCTGGTCCACGGCATGGCCGACGACAACGTGCTGTTCACCAACACCACCGCGGTGATGTCGGCCTTGCAGCAGCGCGGCCAGCCGTTCGAGCTGATGGCCTACCCCGGTGCCAAGCACGGCCTGTCGGGCAAGGATGCGTTGCACCGCTACCGCCTGGCCGAGGACTTCTTCGCACGTTGCCTGAAGCCCGGGGCCTGACGGACGCGCCGCCGTCCCCGGGTGCAGGAGCCCATCCTCATGGGCGACCCGAGGGCGCACAGCGTAGGCGATGCCGGCCCGGCGGCGTCGGGTCGCCGATAAATCGGCTCCTACAGAAGAAGCGCCCTGACGGGGACCACCTTTTCGCAAGCCGCTACACCCTCGGCTGTAGGAGCCCATCCTCATGGGCGACCCGAGGGCGCAAGTCGTGGGCATCGCCCGCCCGACGGCGTCGGGTCGCCGATGAATCGGCTCCTACAGGGGTTTGGCCGGGGTGTCCGGTTCGACCGCGGGTGCCGGCATCGGCACCTCCGCCGGCACCGCGCCCGGCGGCACCCAGATCGCCATGCCGACGGCCTTCTTCTGCTGGGTCGGGATGCCGATGCCGACGCCGCCGTAGGAACTGCTGCCCCAGCTGCCGCCGCCCACCGACACGCCGCCGCCGGACGAGCCGGACGCGCCCACGCCCATCAGCACGACGCCGTTGGCTCCGAGCGCGGCGGCTTCGGCCTTCAGCCGCGCCACCGCCGAATCGGTCTGGCCCTGGGTGCCGAAGCCGATCGCGCTGCTGGCTTCGATCTGGGCGATCTCCTGCGAGCCGGCAGGCACGACCGTGTAGATCCGGACCTGCGCGGGATCGATCGCCGGCCGCGCCTGGCCGACCATGACCTTCGACGACCCGGCGCAGCCGGACAGCATGAGTACGGCGGTCAACGCGGCGATGTGCAGGCGCATGGCGATCCCCCGGGGACGATGGCGATGGACCGCATCATCCTCCGCCGCGCGTGAATCGGCCAGCAACCCCGCCGCATCCGGACGCCGCGACCATGAACCGGACAGGCCCGGCCGGGGCGGCGCGTATCATGGACGCCTGTTTTTCCCGGAGCCGCCGATGAGCTTCCCCTACGTCCGCCCGCGGCGCATGCGCCGCGACGACTTCTCCCGCCGCCTGATGCGCGAGCACCTGCTCACCAGCAACGACCTGATCTATCCGGTGTTCGTGCACGAGGAGAAGGGCCGCGCGCCGGTCCCGTCGATGCCGGGCGTGGAGCGGCTCTCGGTCGACGAGCTGTTGCGCGTGGGCGAGCAGGCGCTGGAACTGGGCGTGCCGGTGCTGGACCTGTTCGGCGTGCCCGACCCGTCGGCCAAGACCGCCGACGGCCGCATCGCCTGGGACGAGGACGGCATCATCCCGCGCGCGATCCGCGCGCTGAAGTCGCGTTTCCCCGAGCTGGGCGTGATGAGCGACCAGGCGCTGGATCCGTACACGACCCACGGCCAGGACGGGCTGATCGACGAATCCGGCTACATCCTCAACGACGCCACCATCGAGGCGCTGGTGAAGCAGTCGCTGGTCCATGCCGCCGCCGGCGTGGACATCCTCTCGCCGTCGGACATGATGGACGGGCGCATCGGCGCGATCCGCGAGGCGCTGGAAGCGGCCGGGTTCGTCAACACCCGGATCATGTCGTACGCGGCCAAGTACGCCTCGGCGTTCTATGGCCCGTTCCGCAGCGCGGTCGGCAGCGCCGGCAACCTGGGCAAGGGCAACAAGTTCACCTACCAGATGGATCCGGCCAATTCCGACGAAGCCCTGCGCGAGGTCGAACTCGACATCGCCGAGGGCGCGGACATGGTCATGGTCAAGCCGGGCCTGCCCTACCTGGACGTGATCCGGCGGGTGAAGGATGCGTTCGGCGTGCCGACCTTCGCCTACCAGGTCAGCGGCGAGTACGCGATGCTCAAGGCCGCCTCGGCCAACGGCTGGCTGGACGAGAAGGCCTGCGCGCTGGAGGCGCTGCTGGCATTCAAGCGCGCCGGCGCCGACGGCGTGCTGACCTACTACGCACTCGATGCGGCGCGCTGGCTGCGCGACGGCTGAGCGCGCTCAGCCACCCTGCCCGGCCAGGCAACCGTCCTGGCCACGCACGGTCGGCAGCACGATCCGGTAAAGATCGGTCTTGCCGGCCCTGGGCGACCGCGCCGAACCGGTGACGGTCCCCTCGCCCGGTCGCGACGGATCGGCGACCAGCGCGCGGGTGTAGCCGCCTTCGGTATTGAACGAGAGCGTCCAGGGCGTCGCGCCGGCGTACTGGCGGCCGTCGCAGGCCGCCAGGTACACGCGCACGCCCCCGGTTTCCGCGTCGCCGCGCGCGAACGCCAGGGCGCGGCCGCCATCCAGCCACGCCGCGTCGAACTCGTCATGGCCGCTGTTGACCCCGGGCACCGGGCCCTGCAGGACGAAGCCCCCGCCGGCGCTGCGCGCCAGCTTGAGGTCGTATCCACCCTGGCCGTGGCCGCCATTGCTGGCGAACAGCAGCCACTGGCCGTCGGCACTCGGCAGGGGCGAGCCTTCGTCGGCATCGGTGTTGACCGCCGCACCCAGCCACTCGGGCTGGCCGTAGCCGTCCCCGTCCACCGCCACCCGGTACAGGTCACGGCCCCCGGCGCCACCGGCGCGGTCGGAGACGAAGTACAGCCAGCGGCCGTCGACGCTGAAGGTGGGCTCGGCTTCCAGCGCCGGGGTATTGAACGGCAGCGGCTGCGGGTCGAGCCAGCGCTTGTCCTCGCTGCGCGCCTGCCACAGGTCGCCCCCGCCAGGGCCCCCGGCCCGGTCGCTTCCCCAGACCATCCGCTTGCCGTCGGGGGAGACGCTGCCGCGCAGTTCGGCATCGCGGGTGGAGACCGTCCAGATGCCCTCGATGCCGTACTCGGCCAGCTGCGCCAGCGCCGGGCCGCAGAGTAGACTGCAGGCGACGGCGACGCCCAGTGCACGTTTCATGGTGGTCGCTCCCGGCAGGTTCCCCAATCCGCGGATTCATACCACGCCATGTCCACCGCCCGATACGCCGTCTTCGGCCACCCGATCAGCCACTCGCTTTCGCCCCGCATCCATTCCGCCTTCGCCCACCAGCTCGGGATCGCGCTGGAGTACACCGCCATCGACGCGGCGCCGGTGGATTTCGCCACCGCGCTGGAACGCTTCGCCGGCGAGGGCGGCCGCGGCGCGAACGTGACCCTGCCGCTGAAGGAGGCCGCCTTCGCGCTGTGCGCGCGCACCAGCGACCGCGCCCGCCGGGCAGGCGCGGTCAACACCCTGACCCGCAACGACGGCCAGTGGCATGGCGACAACACCGACGGCGCCGGCCTGGTAAGGGACCTGACCAGCCGCCAGGGGCTGGACCTGCGCGCCCGCCGCGCGCTGCTGCTGGGCGCCGGCGGCGCGGCGCGCGGCGTCGCCCCCGCTCTGCTCGACGCCGGCATCGCCGAACTGGTCATCGTCAACCGGTCGCCCGAGCGCGCCGACGCGCTCGCCGATGCGCTCGGCGAACCCGAGCGCGCCCACTCGCGCTACTGGCAGGACATGCGCGACCTCGGCGACTTCGAACTGATCGTCAACGCCACCTCGGCCGGGCGCGGCGACGGCAACGGATTCAGCGCACCCTTGTCGCTGGTCAACAGCCGCACCCTGGCAGTGGACGTGAACTACGGCGAGGCGGCGATCGACTTCCTCGCCTGGGCGCGCGCGGCCGGCTGCCACGACGTCGTCGACGGCCTGGGCATGCTGGTCGAGCAGGCCGCGGAGGCCTTCGAGCACTGGCACGGCGTGCGGCCGCAGACCGACGCGGTCTACGCGGCGCTGCGCGAGCGCGACCCGGTGCTGGTGACGGCGGACTAGCCGACCGCATCCACAGGCTGAACCGAAGCCCAGCGACCTGGCGGTTCTTCGACTCCGTTCACGGCGCCGCGGGGCGGCGACGGGTATCTAGCGCATACCCGCGGCGTCGAGCGCCGTCCACCACCCGACAGGAACGCGACCATGAAACACGCCATCGCCCTTTCTTCCCTGGCCATGGCCGGCCTGCTGGCACTGCCCGCCCTCGCCGCTCCGCCGGAGGGCAAAGGCCACGGCAAGGGCCATGGCAACGCCAAGCAGGGCCACGAGTACGCCAGCCCCTCGGGCGTGCGCGTCGACGCCGACGTCGGCGGCCTGTTGTCGGTGAGCATCGGCAGCGGCGACGCCCGCCGGATCGCCGAACGCCACGGCTACGTCGGCTACGCCCCGCTGCCGCCGGGCATCCGCAAGAACCTGGCCCGCGGCAAGCCGCTGCCGCCGGGCATCGCCAAGAAGATGGTGCCGGGACCCATGCTGCGGGACCTGCCGGTCTACGCCGGCCACGAATGGCGCGTGGCAGGCGACGACCTGATCCTGGTCTCGCTGGGCAGCGGCCTGGTCGTCGAAGTGATGGGCGACATCTTCCGCTGACCGGTTGGGACTCACCCGCGCCGGCCGGCGATCCTTCGTCGGCCGGCGCAGCGAAGCCGCAGCGGCTAGCATGGGCCGCATGAAAATCATCCTGCCGGCCCGGCTGCTGCTCGCCTGCCTCATCGCCCTCAGCCTTCCTGCCGGAGCCTTCGCCGACGAGACCCCGCGTCCGCGCGCACGCGAGGTCGGCATTGTCGTCGGCACGCTCGCGCCCGGGCCGCGCAACGCGATCACCGACGTGGACGGTGTCGGCGTCGGCCACGCGACGCTGGCGCAGGGCACCCGCTTCAATACCGGCGTTACCGCGGTCGTCCCGCATCGCGGCAACCTGTTCCACGAACGCGTGCCCGCGGCGGTCGTGGTCGGCAACGGGTTCGGCAAGCTGCTCGGCGTGACCCAGGTCCAGGAGCTGGGCGAGCTGGAGACGCCGATCCTGCTGACCGGGACCCTCGGCGTGTGGAAGGTGGCCGATGCGCTCACCGCGCACCTGCTCGCGCAACCGGGCATGGAGCAGGTGCGCTCGATCAACCCCGTGGTCGGCGAGACCAACGACGGCTACCTCAGCGACATCCGCGCGCGTCCGCTGGGCACCGCGCAGGTGGAGCAGGCACTGGCGCGGCTGTCCCATGGCGAGGTCGGCGAAGGCGCGGTGGGAGCCGGCGCCGGCACCGTCGCATTCGGCTGGAAGGGCGGCATCGGCACCAGCTCGCGCCGGCTGCCCCCGGAGCAGGGCGGCCACACCGTGGGCGTGCTCGTGCAGAGCAATTTCGGCGGCCACCTGACCGTGGCCGGCGTACCGGTGTGGAAGGCGCTGCCCGATCCGGCGGAAGTCGCGCAGGCAAGCCTGCCGGCCCCCTCGGCGGGCGATGGCAGCATCATGATCGTGGTCGCCACCGACGCGCCGCTGGACCCGGCGGCGTTGCGGCGCCTAGCCACGCGGGCGCTGACCGGCCTGGCCCGCACCGGGTCGGACATGTCCAACGGCTCGGGCGACTACGTGATCGCCTTCTCCACCGCCCCGCAGAATCGCCGCCGGCCCGACGTGCGCGTGCAGCCGGCCGCCAGCGTCGCCAACGACATGATGACGCCGCTGTTCCAGGCCACGGCCGAAGCCACCGAGGAGGCGATCCTCAACTCGCTGCTGCGCGCGCATACCGTGCACGGCCACCGCGGCACCGCGCCCGCGCTGCCGCTGGCGCCGTTGCTGCAGGCGCTGGATGCGGCTGGCGTGCGGGAACCGCCGAGCGTTTGCGCCGCGTCCAGCGCGCAGCCCTGCTAACCTGACTTGCGACGCCCGATCCGGCCAGGACGAAGTCCTGCCGGGCCGCACACCTCAGAACGCCAGTCGCAAGCCCGCCGGCATCGGCGCCGCCAGCGCGGGCGCCTCCGCCGCGTCGAGCGACTCGAGCCAGTGCAGCACCGAGCGCTGCAGGTCGAGCGCGGCGGCGCACTCGCTCGCCAACCCCTCGATGCCGGCGAAGCGCAGATAGGGCAGCAGGTCGGCATAGGCGGCGATCTCGCGACGCTCCAGGCGACTCCAGTCGGCCAGGGTCGCCGTGCGCGGCAGCGGTTCGGCCGATGATCCGGTCAGGCGCTGGGCCAGGGTCGGGCTGGTCATCTGCAACGCGTGCAGGATGCTCGCGCGCTGCGCACTGGTCTCCACCCCGTGCAGGTCGGCGCGACTGCGCACCCGCTCGGGCAGGGCGCGGTTGTCCGAGATGGACTCCAGCACCCGCAGCCCGTGGTCCTCGACCCGATAGGCATCGGCGAGGCGGATGTTCAAGGTGACGAGCGGCGCGGCGTCCATAAGGCATCGGCGGTGGGGGATGGCGCCACGGTGTCACCCCGCGCGTGAACGCAGCATCCAGACCGGCCACCGCGATCGCGCGGTTCCTGACTGCTTCAGCCGTTGAAGCCCCGCGGACTCACCTGGCCTGGATGCGTGCTGCGCTAGCTTCGGCATGTTGATCCCCCGCCGACGGAACCTGCCGTGAAGCAAGCGCCCGTGGAAGAGCCGGACTTCGCCTGCAACAGTGGCGCCAGCAGCCCGGGCGGACTACCCGCACTGTGGACGGTCGGCCACTCCACGCGGCCGTGGGACGACTTCGTGGCGCTGTTGCGGCACCACCGGATCGAGGCGATCGCCGATGTGCGTCGCTTCCCGGGGTCGCGCCGCCATCCCTGGTTCGCCAGCGAAGCCATGGGCGAGGCGTTGCCGCGCACGGGCATCGCCTATCTGTGGCTGCCCGGGCTGGGCGGGCGGCGACCGGTCCAGCCCGGCTCGCCCAACGGCGCATGGCGCAACGCCGCCTTCCAGGGGTATGCGGACCACATGGCCAGTGCCGAGTTCGCGCACGCCCTGGAGCGGGCGCTGGCGCTGGCGGCCGGGCAACGCACGGCGTTGCTGTGCGCCGAGGTGCTGTGGTGGCGCTGCCATCGCCGGCTGGTCGCCGACCTGCTGAGCCATCGCGGCCATGAAGTGCTGCATATCATCGACGACGCGCCGCCGCAGCCGCATCCGCTGCATCCGGCGGCGCGACCGGCGGGCGATGGTCTGGTCTATCCCGCGGCGCAGGCGGGCCTGTTCCCGGCCTGACTCCGCGGCATGACGCGCCCTTCGCACCGGTTGCGCTGGCATGGGCCCGGACCGGACGGGCGAGGCGGGCGATGCCGCGACGCAGGACACTCAAGCTGGCCACCTTCAACGTCAACGGGATCGGCACGCGCCTGCCGCACCTGCTGGCGTGGCTGGCGCGCGAGGAACCGGACGTGGTCGCCCTGCAGGAGCTGAAGGCGCCCGACGGATCCTTTCCGGAAGCCGAGCTGGAGCAGGCCGGCTACGGTGCGATCTGGCGCGGCCAGCGCTCGTGGAATGGCGTGGCGCTGCTCGGGCGTGGCGTGATGCCGGTGGAAAGCCGGCGCGACCTGCCGGGCGACCGCGCCGACACCCAGAGCCGCTACATCGAGGCGGCGGTGCATGGCGTCATCGTCGCCGCGATCTACCTGCCCAATGGCAACCCGCAACCGGGGCCCAAGTTCGACTACAAGCTGCGCTGGATGCAGCGCCTGGCCGACCACGCGCGCGGCCTGGTCGGGCAACCCCATCCGGTGGCTATCCTGGGCGATTTCAACGTCATTCCCACCGACGACGACGTCTACGATCCCAAGGCCTGGCGCAAGGACGCGCTGATCCAGCCGCAGGTGCGGGAGGCCTACGCGCGCCTGCTGGCGCAGGGATGGACCGATGCGCTGCGCCACCTGCATCCGGAACAGGCGCCGTACACGTTCTGGGACTATTTCCGCCAGCACGCGCAGCGCGATCGCGGGCTGCGCATCGACCACCTGCTGCTCAATCCCGTGCTGGCCGCCGGGCTCAGGCGCGCCGGCGTGGACCGATGGGTGCGGCTGCAGGAAAAGGCCAGCGACCATGCGCCGGCCTGGGTCGAGGTCTCGCTTCCGCGCGCGTGAACACCCGCGCGATCCGGGCGAGGCGACCTGACGTAAGCGAGGCGGGGCGTCAGCCCGGCGGGCGCCGGTAGAGCGCGGCGTTGATGCAGGCGAACACGCTGACCACGAACCAGCCGAACGGCAGCAGCGACAGGGTCAGCAGCCAGGTCACCACGAACGCGATGCACGCGCCGAGGAACCACAGGATCGCCGACAGCACCCGCCCCTGCAGCAGCTGCCCCAGGCCGGGCACGAAGAAGCTGCACAGCGCCGCGATCACGTTGCCGGCCGAACCCTGTCCCGTCGCCATGGCCTGCTCCCGCATCCTGGATGAGTGGCCTACAGGCTACAGCAGTCCGTCGCGCTTGACCGCCAGGTAGCGTTCGACCAGCGCCGCCGGCAGGTCGGCCGGTGCCACGTCCACGGTCATGACCCGGTGCTGGCGCAGTGCGTCGTGCGCGGCCGCGCGCTGGGCCAGGTAATGGGCCACCGCGCCGGCGTCGATCGCATCGTCCAGGGTCGCCACCGGCGCATCGAGCACCGCGTCGAGCACCTGCTCGCGCAGGCTGGCCACGCAGACCAGGTGCCGGCGCTGCAGCAGGCGCACGGCGGCCAGCAGTTCCTCGCTGTCCTCGTCGCGCACGTTGGTCACCAGCATCACCAGCGCGCGGCGCGGATGCTGGCGCGCCAGCCGCGTGGCCAGGGCCAGGTAGTCGGTGGCCACCGGCGCGGGGTCGAGGTCGTAGCTGGCGCGCAGCAGGCCGTCCAGCGCGCCCATGCCGCGCTTGGGCGGGACCCAGCGCTCGGGCCCGCCGCCGGCAAGCAGGCCGACTGCGTCGCCCTGCCGCAGCCCCAGCCAGCCAACCACCAGCGCGGCATTCAACGCGTGGTCGAAGTGCGACAGCCCGCCTTCGCTGGCCAGCATCCGCCGGCCGGTGTCGACGACCAGCAGCAGCTGCTGGTTGCGCTCCTCCTGGTATTCGCGCGACACCAGCTTGCGGGCGCGGGCGGTGGCCTTCCAGTCGATCCGGCGCAGGCTGTCGCCGACGCGGTACTCGCGCATCTGCTGGAAGTCGGTGCCCTCGCCGCGACGCCGGCGCAGGTGCGCGCCGACCAGGCGCGAGGCCTGTTCGGCGCTGAACAGCGCCAGCCGCGCCAGCGGTGCGAAGTCCGGATACACGCGCACCTGGCGCGGCGCGCCGGCGATGCGCGACTGCGTCCAGAGCCGCAGCGGCGAGCGCAGGCGCAACTGCGTGCCGGGGAACTCCGCCAGCCCTCGTGCGGCGGCGGTGAGCCGGTAGCGGATCGTCGTGGCTTCGCCGGGCGCCAGGCGCAGCCGCTGCGGCAGGCCCTGCACCGGCCAGCCGACCGGGTGCAGGTCGAACACCTCCAGGTGCTGGCGGCGGGTGGAGGTGAACTGCAGTTCCACGTCGCGGCTGTGGCCGACCGGCAACGCGTCGGGCAGCGCGCGCTCCACCTGCGGCGTCGGTTGCCGGCGCAGGCGCAGGCCATCGAACGCGGCAAGCATCGCCAGCGCGGCACCGGTCCACCACCACGCCGCCCACGGCGCGCGACCGGCCAGGACCCACGCGCCCACCGCCGCCCAGGCTGCGAGCACGACCATCAGGGCCGGCGCCGGCCTCACCGGCGATGACCCCGCGGCGAATGCGCGCGATGGCCGCTCACTGGCGCGGTGCCTCCACGCGGGCCAGCAGTCCATTCAGCACCTCGTCCACCGACTGCCCGTCGATCTGCAGCTCCGGCGCCAGGGTGATGCGGTGGCGCAGCGCCGGCAGGGCGATGGCGCGCACGTCGTCGGGGGTGGCGAAATCGCGGCCACCGAGCACCGCCTGCGCGCGCGCCGCGCGAACCAGGGCGATGCTGCCGCGCGGACCGGCGCCCAGGGCGATGCCGGGCGCCTTGCGCGTGGCCGCGACGATCCGCACCGCGTAGTCGAGCACCGCCGGGTCGACTGCCACCTGCGCGGTGCCTTCCTGCATCGCCCGCACCTGTCCGGCATCGAGCACGCGCCGCACCTGCGACAGGTCGAAATCGCCGCCGCTGCGCCCGCCGGTGGTCGCCTCGACCAGGCGCTTCTCGTCCTCCAGCTTCGGATAGCCGATCAGCACCTTGAGCAGGAAGCGGTCCAGCTGCGCCTCGGGCAGCGGATAGGTGCCCTCCTGCTCGACCGGGTTCTGGGTGGCCAGGGCCATGAACGGCGGCGCCAGCGCGAACGAGCGGCCTTCGATCGTCACCTGCCCTTCCTGCATCACTTCCAGCAGCGCCGACTGGGTCTTGGCCGGCGCGCGGTTGATCTCGTCGGCCAACAGCAGGTGGGTGAACACCGGGCCGCGGCGGATCTTGAAGCTCTCGGTCTTCGGGTCGTAGACCGCATGGCCGCTGACGTCGCTGGGCATCAGGTCCGGGGTGAACTGCACCCGCGCCCAATCCAGTTCCAGCGCCTGGCCCAGCGCGCGCACCAGCAGGGTCTTGCCCAGTCCGGGCACGCCCTCGATCAGGACATGGCCGCCGGCCAACAGCGCGACCAGCACCTGGTCCAGCGCCTCGTCCTGGCCGATGAATGCCCTGGCGACCTCGGTGCGGACCTCCTCCACGCGCTCGGCCAGTGCGGTGCCGGTCATCGGCGTGGCGGCCTCGGGGGTGACGGTGTCGTTCATAGCCGGTTCCTCATCTGGATCAGGGTGCGCACGCGCGCAAGATAGGTTTGACGGTCCTGCACGCCGTTGCGGCTGAGCGCGTCGCGCACCAGGTAGTGCGGCAACTGCATGCGCTCGGCCAGCGCCTGCACGCGGGCCTCGCCGGCCAGCGCGGCGGTGGCCGGGTCGCGGCGACGCAAGCGCGCCAGGAACGCCTCGCGCACCGCCTCGTACAGCAGCGGCGCCTGGCCCAGGCGATGCAGCAGCGCGCCGCTGGCGCGCACGTGTTCGCGCAGCGAACGGCGCGCGCCCGCCGGCGAAGGCAACCAGGGCCCGAAACGCTGCGCACGACGCCACAGCGCACCGGCCAGCAGCAACGCCAGCGGCAGCCACAGCGGCCAGCCATGGCGCGCCAGCCGCCACCACAGCGACGGCAGGTACGTGGCGTGGACCAGGTGCACGGTGCCGTGTCCGTAGTTGGGCGCCAGCAACTGCCGCGCCAACGCCTGGTGGGTGGCCTCGTCCAGCTGCGGGTTCTGCAGGAAATCGAAATCGGCCAGGAGGTCGACCGTGCCGCGGCCGTGGTCGATGCGCACGAAGGCATGGCCGGCCTCGGCGTCGCCCCACGCCAGGCGCGGCCGGACATCGCCCAGCCGCAGCCGCCGCCCTTCGCACAGCTCCACGTGCGGATCGCCGGCCTCCACCTGCAGGTGCACGCATTGCGGCGCGGCCAAGGCTTCCACGCCGAGCCGGTGCAGCAACGGCGGCACGGCGGACCCGGCCGCGGCGTCGTCTTCGTCCCCGTCGCCCGGTCCCGGCGGCGGCGTGCGCACGAGCAGGTGGCCGCCACGGTCGACCCAGTCCAGCAGGGCATCGACCTCGTCGCCGCGCATCCGCGCCGGGTCGATGTCCAGCAGCACCGTGTCGCCCGGCGCGCCGGCGAACAGCTCGGGCTGCAGGCGCTGGCGACTGATCGCGCGCTGGCCGTCGGCCACCAGGCTCTGGCGCAGGGCGTAGAGCGGGTTCCACAGCACCTCGCCGCTGGCCGGTTCCGGTTCCTGCTCCTCGACCCGCTCATGGGTGTGCAGGAACCAGGCCACCGCGGCGACCACCGCGGCCGCGCCCACCAGCGCGAGCACGGTGCCCTGCAGCCATCGCTGCGCCCGTGGCGTCATCGACCCCATCCCCATTGCGCGTGCGAGGCGTCGAGCATCGCCTCGAACTCGGTGTCCTTTGGCAGGCGCCCGGCGTAGGCGGCGTACTGCCACGTGCGCACCACCCGCGCGAACAGCTCGCGCGCCGCATCGGCCGGCAGCCGCCGCGACGCACGCAGGCATTGCGCCTCGGTCGCGCCGGGTGGCAGTTCGATCCCGGCCTCGTGCGCCATCGCCTCGACGCTGCCGCGGTAGAGCAGCGACAGCGCATCGCGATGCCGGCCCTGCTGCCAGAGCCGGCGCGCGGCGCTGGCGATGTCGTCGGGCAGCGCTTCCGGCAGCGCCAGCGGCGCGCGCTGCACCGGCGGTGCGGTGGCGGGGGCGCGGCGTCCGGTGCCCTGCAACCAGGGCAGCCAGCGCGGCGCGGTGACCACCAGTGCCAGCAGCGCGACCGCCGCGAGGACCCACAACCCCCACTCGGCGACCAGCGACAGCAGCGCGGCCAGGCCGGACAGGTCGGGGCCCTCGATCTCCGGCAGGTCGCGCCCGGGCGTGGGCTTGCGCTTCCAGCGCACCACCGTGCGCTCGCCGCCGAACAGCGGATCGTCGTAGGCGCGTTGCGCGGCCTTGCGGAACGAAGCGTCTTCGGCCAGGTCCGGGCCGAACACCTGCGCCAGGGTGGCCGGCGCATCCGCATCGCCCGCCACCTGCCGGGTCGGCGCGGGCGCTGCGGCCTGCGCTTGTGCTTGCGCTGGTGCCGGCAGCAGCCAGGCGCAGGCCAGCACCGCCAGCACCAGCCCGGCGGCGGTCCGCGCATGCAGGCGTTCGCGCAGGCGGCGGAAGGCCAGCTCCACGTCCCAGGCCTCGGTCTCGGTGCGGCGGTTGAGGTACAGGCCGAAGCCGGCGGCGACGTAGAACGGCCCGACCAGCGACATCGCCAGCCAGCCGGCGACATTCATGCCCAGCTCCATCCATGGCGGCGGCCCCGCCAGCACCACCCGCCAGAACGAGCGCACCGAGTCGGGCAGCAGGTCGGCGGGAATGGCGATGAACACCGCGGCCAACGAGCCCAGGGTCAGCGCGAACTCGAACAGCCAGCAGGTCCAGGTCAGCAGCGCGCCCTGCGCGTAGGCGGGACCGCCGACCACGCGCCGGCGCGCACGGCGTTGCGCGGCGGCGGTACCTTCGAGCATGTCCACCGGCATCAGCAGCGAGCGGGCCAGCGAGAACCGGCGCCACAGCAGGTAGCCGGCCAGCGCGCCGCGACCGAACCGCCACTGCGCGCGCAGGACCTGCGCGGTGGTGGGGCTGGTGCCGAACACGCCGCGCGACAACACGTACAGCGGGATGCGGTCGAACGCCGGCTTGAGCCACCACAGCAGCACCGCCGCCAGCCAGAACAGGTCCGTCCACCAGGCCAGCGCGTTGAGCAGCGCCAGCACCGGCAGCGTGGCCAGCAGCCACGGCCGCCAGATCGCGCCGGCGTGGCGGCGCAGCAGCGCGGTGCCCAGTTCCATCGCTTCCCACGAGGAGCGCGGGCGCAAGGCGACGTCGAGGTCTTCAGGGCGCATCGGCGTCCTCCCCCGGGGGCACGCCCTGGCCGCCGCGCCACAGCCAGCCGATCACCGCCAGCCACAGCACCGCCGATACGGCGTACTTGCCCCAGGCCGGGACCGACTGGGTCGAGGACCAGAACGCCTCGACGAACGCGGCCAGCAGCAGCATCACCGTGATTCCCAGGCACAGGCGCGCGCCGATGCGGCCGGCGTGCACCAGCGCGTCGCGGCGCCGGCGTCGCCCCGGCGCGACCAGGCCCAGGCCCAGGCGCAGGCCGGCGCCGCCGGCGATCACGATCGCGGTCAGCTCCAGCGGCGCGTGCCCGGCGACGAAGCGCCAGAACGGATCGCCGTGCCCGATCGCCTGCAGGTGGCCGGCCACCGCGCCGATGTTCACGCCATTGGCGATCAGCACCAGGATCGTGCCGACCCCGGCCAGCAGCCCGCCGGCGAAGGTGCGCAGGCCGATGCTGATGTTGTTCATCACGTAGTGCCCGAACATCTGCCAGTCGCTGCCGGCGTCCCGGCCCAGCGCGTGGCGCGCGTCCGAGGGGTCGTACATGGCCTCGATCTGCGCGATCTGGCGCGGGTCGAGCACGTGGTGGACCAGTTCCGGCCGCCACTGCAGCAGCACGAACAGCCCGACCAGCGGCAGCGCGAACAGCGCCAGCGAAGCCCACATGCAGCCGGCCTGGCTGCGCACCAGTTGCGGGAAGCCGGCGACCAGGAACCCGGCGGCGCGACGCCAGCGTGGCGGCCGCGCGCGGTAGAGCACGGCGTGCCCGCGCTGCATCAGGCCCTGCAGCCGCTCCAGCAGCGGCGTGCTGTAGCCGCGTCGCCGCGCCAGCGCCAGTTGCTGGCACAACCGCCGGTAACGCGCAGGCACCTCGCCGTCGTCCAGCCCGACCGGGGCCGTGCCGGGCCGGCGGCGGCCACCGTCGCCATGCGCCTGCAGCCACAGCTCGAAGGCGTCCCACTCGGCCCGGTGGCGGACGACGAACTGCTCCTGCTTCACCGGCCCGCTCCGCTTCGAGGCGACATCAGCGGCGCCCCAGCAGCCAGTTCGCGATCCCGTAAAGGCGGCGCACGCCCTCGCCGCCGGCGGTACCGGTCAGCGGCTGCAGCAACGCGGCCAGCTCGGCCTGGCGCGCGGCCGACAGCCGCGGTGCGCGCTCGCCGAAGGCGACGATCGCCGCCTGTTCGTCGGGCAAGAGCGACTGGCCCGGCGCCTGCGGCGGCACCGGCGGCAGCACCGGATCGATGCGCCTCGGCGCTACGTGCACGACCAGGGTGTCGGCGACCAGGTCACCCAGGCGCCGGCCATGGCGGTCGCACAGGCAGGCGACCAGGCCGGTGGCGTAGGCGAACGGCAGCATGTCCACCGTCCGCATCAGGTTGCGCACCACCGCCGGCAGCCAGCCTACCGGTGCGCCGTCGCCGGCGACCACGCGCAGTCCCAGCGCGCGCTTGCCCGGGGTCTGGCCGTGCCAGGCCGCCTCCAGCACGATCGGATAGGCCCAGAACACCAGGAACAGCGCGACCAGGTACAGCCCTCCGCCCAGGCCGCCCAGCGCGCCGAGCACCATCGACAGCGCCAGCAGGATCGCCCCGCGCAGCAGCAGGTCGATCAGCCAGGCCAGTGCGCGCGGCACCGGCCCGGCGGCCGGCAGGTGCAGGACCACGCCCTCGGGCGTGAGCACCTCGCGGTACGTGTCCAGCATGGCGACGGCCGGCGACGCGGTGGCCTGCACACCCCCGTGCCCGGCAACGGCCTGTAGCGGCATGCGTTCCCTCGTCGTTTTCCCCGGTCCCGACTTTAGCGGCCCGGCCACCCGCTTGCCCAGCGCATAGACTGTGCGCCATGGACACCCCACCGGCCTGCCGCGGCGGCTGCGCCGCCTGCTGCACGGCGCCCTCGATCAACTCGCCCATTCCCGGCATGCCCCAGGGCAAGCCGGCGGGCGTGCCCTGCGTGCAGCTGGACGGGGCATTGCGCTGCCGGCTGTTCGGCCGCCCGGAACGTCCCGCGTTCTGCGCGTCGCTGCGACCGGGCCCGGAGATGTGCGGCGGCAGCCGCGAGGCGGCGATGGCGATCCTGGCCGCGCTGGAAGCGGCGACCGCGCCCTGAGCGGAACAGGCAACGCGCTGCGTCGGCAGCCTGCAGCCGATCGGACTGGCAGTGGCAGCCCGGACCGGCAGCGGCAGCGCGGTACCGCCAGACGCCGGCAGCCCGCGCCGGCCGGTCAGTCGCCGATGCCCAGGTAGCGATCCTTGAGCCGCACGTAGTGCGCGGCCGAGTAGTGCAGGCTTTCGATCTCGCGGTCGCTCAGCTTGCGGGCGAAACGGGCCGGGTTGCCCAGCCACAGCTCCGCCTCGCCGACCACCTTGCCGGGGCCCACCACCGCGCCGGCGCCGACGAAGCCGTACTTCTTCACCGTGGCGCCATCGAGGATGCAGGCGCCCATGCCGATCAGGCACAGGTCCTCGATCGTGCAGGCGTGGATGATCGTGCCGTGGCCGACGGTGACGTCGGCGCCGATCAGGGTCGGGTGCCCGGCCCGGTTGAACGGGCTGTGGTGGCTGACGTGGACGATGGTGCCGTCCTGGATGTTGGTGCGTTCGCCGACGCGGATGTAGTTGACGTCGCCGCGCAGCACGCAGCCCGGCCAGACCGAGGCATCGTCGGCCAGTTCGACGTCGCCGATGACGGTGGCGGCGGGATCGATGTAGACACGCGCGCCCAGGCGCGGGGCCTGGTCGAGATAGGGTCGCAAGGGGGGAAATCCGGCCATGGCCCATTGTATTGAATTCCCCTCCATGGCTGGCCGTAGACTGCGGCGATGACGACCTCCGCCACTGCCGCCACCGCCGCCGCGAACACGGCGATCACCGCAGCCAACGCCGCGATCGCGGCGGCCACCGCCACCGGGCGCGGCGGCGACGGCGACGGCGACGGCGGTAATGGTGGGCCGCAGCAGGAGCCGGTGACCGCCGTCGACGGCCTTCGGCCCGCGTTGCGGCAGCTGCGCGAGGCCTGGCAGGCCCACCCGCCGGGTTACGAGCAGCGTCGCGACGACCTGCACCGGCTGCGCGCCGCGCTCAAGCGACGCCTGCCGGAAATGGCCGGGGCGGTGGCCGCCGACTTCGGCCACCGCTCGCACGACGAGAGCCTGCTCGCCGACGGCATGACCGTGCTGACCGCCATCGACCACCTGCTGCGGCACCTGCGCGGGTGGATGAAGCCGCGCCGGGTCGGCGCCGGCTGGCGGCTGTGGCCGGCGCGCGCGCAGCTCCGCCCCATGCCGCTGGGCGTGGTCGGGGTGATCTCGCCGTGGAACTACCCGGTCAACCTGGCGCTGATCCCGCTGGCCACCGCGATCGCCGCCGGCAACCACGTGTTCCTCAAGCCCTCCGAACATACGCCGCGCACCACCCGCTTCCTGCATTCGCTGCTGTCGGAGGTTTTCCCCGCCTCGCGCGTGGCCGTGGCCGAGGGCGGCGCCGACCTGGCCGGTGCGTTCGCCGCGTTGCCGTTCGACCACCTGGTGTTCACCGGTTCCACCGCGGTCGGGCGCAAGGTCATGGCCGCGGCCGCGGCGAACCTGACCCCGCTCACCCTGGAGCTGGGCGGCAAGTCCCCGGCGATCGTCTGCGCCGACTATCCGCTCGACCGCGCTGCCGCGCGCCTGGCCACGGGCAAGTGGTTCAACGCGGGGCAGACCTGCATCGCGCCCGACTACGTCCTGCTGGTCGGGCGCGAGCGGCGCGACGCGCTGGTGCGCGAACTGCGGGCGCAGGTCGCCGAGCGCTACGGCGACCTGGGCGACGGCGCGCGCGACTACAGCCGCATCATCAACGACGGCCAGTTCGCCCGGCTGCAGGGCTATCTCGACGAGGCCCGCGCGCGCGGCTGCGAGGTGCTGCCGCTGGCCGACCTGCACGATCCGGCGCAGCGCCTGTTCGCGCCGGTGCTGGTGCTCGATCCGCCCGACGACCTGGCGCTGATGCGCGAGGAGATCTTCGGCCCGGTCCTGCCGCTGCGCTGCGTGGATTCGCTCGACGCGGCGATCGCCTTCGTCAACGCGCGCGACCGGCCGCTGGCGCTGTATCCCTTCAGCCACGACCGCCGCCAGGTCGAGGCGATCCTGCGCGCCACCGTGGCCGGCGGCGTGACCGTCAACGACACGCTGCTGCACTTCGCCGCCGAGAACCTGCCCTTCGGCGGCGTCGGCGCCAGCGGCATGGGCGCCTACCACGGCCGCGCCGGCTTCGATGCGATGACCAAGGCCGTGCCGGTGCTGTGGCAGGCCCGGCGCAGCGCCACCGACCTGCTGCACCCGCCGTATCCGCGCATCCGCCGGATGATCGACCTGCTGCTGCGCTGAGCCGGCGCCGCGTGCGGACGCGGGGCTATGCTATGCGCCCGACCCCACGCGCATCGGCTCCATGAAGATCGCCAGCTGGAACGTCAATTCGCTCAACGTGCGCCTGCCGCACTTGGAACAGTGGCTGCGCGCGTTCGGCCCCGACGTGGTGGGGCTGCAGGAAACCAAGCTCGAGGACCACAAGTTCCCCGATACCGCGCTGGCCGGCCTCGGCTATCGCAGCGTGTTCTCCGGGCAGAAGACCTACAACGGCGTGGCGATCCTGTCGCGCGAGGAACCGCGCGACGTGCTGGTCGGCGTGCCCGGCTTCGAGCACGAGCACCGGCGGGCGATCAGCGCCACGATCGGCGACCTGCGGATCGTCAACCTGTACGTGGTCAACGGCCAGGACGTCGGCACCGAGAAGTACGAGCTCAAGCTGCAGTGGCTGGCCGCGGTGCACGCCTGGCTGCGCGAGGAAGCGCGCGCGCATCCGCGGCTGGTGGTGCTGGGCGATTTCAACATCGCCCCGGACGAACGCGACGTGCACGACCCGGCGGTGTGGAACGACACCCACATCCTCACCTCGGCGCCCGAGCGTGCCGCGTTGGCCGACCTGCTCGCGACCGGCCTGCACGACGGCTACCGCCTGCTGCACGAGGAGGGCGGGGTGTTCAGCTGGTGGGATTACCGGCAGGCCGCCTTCCGTCGCAACCTGGGCCTGCGCATCGACCTGACCCTGGTGTCGGAGGCCCTGCGGCCGCAGCTCGCGGCGGCCGGGATCGATCGCGAACCGCGGACCTGGGAGCGTCCCAGCGACCATGCCCCGGCCTGGATCGAGCTGGCGCGGTGATCGCGCGCGGGGTGGAATGGCACCGGGCGACGCCGGTCGAACGGGCCCTTCGCACGAGGCGTCGGGCCGCCATAAAAGCGGAGGCCCGGCAAGCCGGGCCCCGCCATCCCCTGTCCGGTATTGGCCTCAGCGCACCCGGCCGCGCGTGAACAGGTTGACGATCGCCAGCAGGATGACCGCACCGACGATCGAGAACAGGAAGGTACGGATGGTGATGGCTTCGTTGATGCCGCCACCGAAGATCCAGCCGGCCAGCACCGCGCCGACGATGCCCACCACGATGTTGAGCAGGATGCCCTGCTGTGCGTCGCGCTTCATGAGCAGGCTGGCGAGCCAGCCGACGATGCCGCCCACGATCAACCAGATGATGATACCCATGCTCTTGTCCTCCTCGGTTTTTCCACGGAATCCATCCCGCATCGCAGGATGCGCCGGGACATCAGACGCGCCGGGGCGTGAAGCGACCGTATATCCGTGCGCGGATGGCGGACGCGAGCATTGAGCGTGTCGGCGCAGACGCAGCAGTGGCGGTTCGGTCCGGTGGACGTGATCGCGCTGCCGCACGAGCCGGGCCTGCGCGGGGAGCCGCAGGTGCGCGACCGCCTCGCGCACTGGCTCGGCGATCCCCAGGCCTCGCCCCCGCTGGCGCGCGATGAATGGGGCCGGCCGCGACTGCTGGCGCCGTACCAGGATCGCGATGCCGGCTGGAGCCACAGCGGCGAGCAGCTGCTGCTGGCGCTGGGTCGCGACGTGGTCCTGGGGGTGGACCTGGAACGCTGGCGGCCGCGGCCGCGCGCGCTGGAACTGGCCGCCCGCTATTTCACGCCCGGCGAGACCCGGCGCCTGCGTGCGCTTCCAGCCGACGCGCGGGAGGCCGCGTTCCTGCGCCTGTGGTGCGCCAAGGAGGCGCTGCTGAAGGCGCACGGCCGTGGCCTGGCGTTCGGCCTGCACCGGCTGGAATTCAGCGGCATGGACGACGCGGCGGACGCGCCGCTGCGCCTGGTGGCCTGCGATCCGGCGCTGGGCGAGCCGGGGCGCTGGCAACTGCACGAGTGGGAGCCGCAGCCCGGCTACCGCGCCGCCCTCGCCTGGCGCCCGCGCTCCCCGTAGGCGCCGATCTTCATCGGCGACCCTTTCCGGCCGGACGCCCGACGGTCCAGGGCGCCCCGTGCATGGCTGGCTTTCGCAACTTGCCATTGGCTGCAGCCGGCGCGTCGAGCCGCCCGCAGGCGGAGCGCAAATTCCGGCGCAGCCGCCGGCGCGGGGCGAGGGGTCGTCGGTGACGATCGAGCTTCGTGCAGGAGGCGCACCGGCCAACATGGGCCATCGGCGATACTGCCTCCCCATGGACACCCCCTTCCCCCCCGCCCTGCGCCAGCGCCTGGACGACGGCCTGGCCGCACTGGGCCTGGACCGCGCGCTGGCCGCGCCGCTGCTCGAGTACCTGGCGCTGCTGCTGCGCTGGAACCGCACCTACAACCTCACCGCGATCCGCGACCCGGACGAGATGGTCGTCCGCCACCTGCTCGATTCGCTGGCGATGCAGGCTTACGTGCAGCCCGGCGCGCTCGCCGACCTGGGCACCGGGCCGGGCCTGCCGGGCATTCCGCTGGCGATCGCCCGCGCCGATGTCCAGGTCACCCTGGTGGAGAGCAACGGCAAGAAGGCCCGGTTCCTGCGCGAGGCGGTGCGCCAGCTCAGGCTGGGCAATGCCCGGGTCGCCGAATCGCGCGCCGAGGCGGTCGACGAGCCGGGCGCCTACGCCCAGATCACCGCCCGGGCGATGGATACCCTGGCCGGCATCCTCGAGGTCGGCGGCCACCTGCTGGCCCCGGGCGGACGCCTGCTGGCGATGAAAGGCGTGAACCCGGTCGAGGAAATCGCCGCCCTGCCGCCCGGCTGGACCGCGCTGGCGGTGCATCCGCTGGCCGTGCCGGGGCTGGGCGCCGAACGGCACCTGGTCGAGGTGGGACGGGGGCCGTGAAATCCGCATAATGGCCCGTTCCGGACCCTGGGCGGTCCCGCACCTAGGCAGCTCCCGCATGGCCCGCATCATCGCCATCGCCAACCAGAAGGGCGGCGTCGGCAAGACCACCACGGCCGTCAACCTGGCCGCCGGCCTGGCCCGCGCGCCCAAGCGGGTGCTGCTGGTGGACCTGGATGCCCAGGGCAACGCGACCATGGGCAGCGGGGTGGACAAGCGCGAACTGGAGGCTTCGACCTGCGACGTGCTGCTGGGCGAGCGCGACGCGCGCTCGATCCGGGTCACCACCGCCGAAGGCTTCGACCTGCTGCCCGGCAACATCGACCTGACCGCCGCCGAGATCCAGCTGATGGAGCTCGACGGCCGCGAGCAGAAGCTCAAGGAAGCGCTGGAGCCGCTGCGCGGCGACTACGACTTCATCATCGTCGACTGCCCGCCGGCGCTGTCGCTGCTGACCCTCAATGCGCTGACCGCCGCCGACTCGGTGATCGTGCCGATGCAGTGCGAGTACTACGCGCTGGAGGGGCTGAGCGCGTTGATGGAGACCATCGAGGCGCTGCGCCAGCGCCTCAACCCGGGCCTGGAGATCGAAGGCGTGCTGCGGACCATGTTCGACGTGCGCAACAACCTGGCCAACGCCGTGTCGGCCGAATTGACCGACCACTTCGGCGATCGCGTGTTCCGCACCATCGTGCCGCGCAACGTGCGCCTGGCCGAGGCACCCAGCCATGGCCAGAGCATCGTCGGCTACGACGCCGCCTCGCGCGGCGGCGTGGCCTACCTGGGCCTGGCCGGCGAGGTGATCCGCCGCCAGACCGAGCGCGAACGCGGCGCCAGCCGCCCGCATCCGGCGGAGGTGGCGTGATGAGCACGGCCAAGAAACGCGGCCTGGGCCGCGGGCTGGAAGCGCTGCTCGGCCCGAAGGGCGCCGCCACCGCCACCGCGCCGGCGCAGGTCGAACAGCCGCAGCCGGGCGATGTGCTGCGCACCCTGCCGGTGGCGCAGCTGCAGCCGGGCAAGTACCAGCCGCGCAAGGACATGGACCCGGACAAGCTCGAGGAGCTGTCGGCCTCGATCCGTGCCCAGGGCGTGATCCAGCCGATCGTGGTGCGCGAGCTGGCGCCGGGTCAGTACGAGATCGTCGCGGGGGAGCGCCGCTGGCGCGCCTCGCAGCTGGCCGGGCTGAGCGAGGTGCCGGTGGTCCTTCGCGAGCTGGACGACCGCACCGTCATCGCCATGGCGCTGATCGAGAACATCCAGCGCGAAGACCTCAACCCGCTGGAAGAGGCCCAGGCCCTGCAGCGGCTGATCGACGAGTTCTCGCTGACCCACGCCGAGGCCGCCGCCGCGGTCGGCCGCTCGCGCGCGGCGGTGTCCAACCTGCTGCGCCTGCTCGACCTGCCGCCGGCGATCCGCGCCCTGGTCGAGGCGCGCCGGCTGGAGATGGGTCACGCCCGCGCCCTGCTGACCCTGTCGCCCGAACTGGCCAGCAAGCTGGCCTACGAGGCGGCCGAGAACGGCTGGTCGGTGCGCGAGGTCGAGCACCGGGCCCAGCAGTTCGCGGCCGGCAAGGTGCCGTCGGGCGGCGGCGCGGCGCGCAAGCCGGGCGCCGCGCGTGCGCAGCAGCCGGACATCGCCACGCTGGAGACCGAGCTGTCCGAATCGCTCGGCACCCGGGTCGCCATCGCCCACGGCAAGGGCGGCAAGGGCAAGCTGGTCATCCACTACACCGACCTGGACACGCTCGACGGCGTGCTGGAACGGCTGCGCCCGCGCCAGGGCTGACGCCGCCGCTGTAGGAGCCGATTCATCGGCGACCCGACCACCCAGCGGACCCACACACGATCCCATCCGCCGATAGCCGGTCTGCCTGGGCACGGCCATGCAACAGGGGTGGTATCGACGCCTGCATCGGGTCGCCGATGAATCGGCTCCTACAAGCGCAGGCGCAACGGGCGATTCCCTGTTCATCCGGCGCTTGCGACAATGCCGGCAGCTGCCACGGGCTCCCCCATGACCGTCCTCGTCACAGGCGCCGCCGGCTTCATCGGCGCCTACACCTGCCAGGCCCTGGCCGCACGCGGCGAGCGTGTCGTCGGCCTGGACAACCACAACGATTACTACGATCCGCAGCTCAAGCGCGACCGGGTCGCCGCGCTCTGCCCGGGCCTGGACATCCGCCACCTGGACCTGGTCGATCGCGACGGCATGGCAGCGCTGTTCGACGAAGTCCGCCCCGATCGCGTCGTCCACCTGGCCGCGCAGGCCGGCGTGCGTTATTCGCTGCAGAACCCGCATGCCTACGTCGCCAGCAACCTCGACGGCTTCGTCAACGTGCTCGAACTGTGCCGCCACCGCGGCATCGCCCACCTGGTCTACGCATCCAGCAGCTCGGTTTACGGCGACTCGGCCACCCCGCCGTTCTCCGAGGACCAGCGCATCGACCGGCCACGCTCGCTGTACGCGGCGACCAAGGCCGCCAACGAGCTGATGGCCTACACCTACGCCCAGCTGTACGGGCTGCGTGCCACCGGCCTGCGCTTCTTCACCGTGTACGGCCCCTGGGGCCGGCCGGACATGGCGCCACTGCTGTTCTCGCGCGCGGTGCTGGCCGGGCGGCCGATCGAGGTGTTCAACCACGGCCGCATGCGCCGCGACTTCACACATGTTTCCGACATCGTCGACGGCATCCTGGGCGCGCTCGACCGGCAGGCTGGCGGCGCAGGCGTGCCGCACGAGGTGTTCAACCTCGGCAACCACACGCCGGTCGAGCTCGAGCGCTTCATCGCCGTCATCGAACAGGCGGCCGGCCGGCCCGCGCTCAAGGAGTACCGCCCGATGCAGCCCGGCGACATGATCGAGACCATGGCCGACACCTCGCGGGCGCACGCGGCGTTCGGTTTCGACCCGCGCACCCCGATCGAAGGCGGCCTGCCGCCGGTCGTGCACTGGTGCCGCGCCTACTTCGGCGACGCGGCCTGAACCACATCCCTTCCCCTTCGCAAGCGACGCCATGAACCCACCCGAGCTTTCCGTCGTCGTCCCGGTGTTCAACGAACGCGACAACATCCCTCCGCTGGTGGGCGAGATCGTCGCCGCCCTGCGCGGCCGCGCCGCCTTCGAGATCGTCTATGTCGACGACCACTCGAAGGACGACTCCCTCGCCGTGCTGCAGTCCCTCAAGGCGCAGGTGCCGGAGCTGCGCGTGCTGCACCATGCCAGCCAGAGCGGGCAGAGCACGGCCGTGCGCAATGGGGTCAAGGCCGCGCGCGGGGCGTGGATCGCCACCCTCGACGGCGACGGCCAGAACGACCCGGCCGACATCCCGAAGCTGATGGCCGCCCGCGATGCCGCCGCGCCGGAGGTCAAGCTGTTCGCCGGCTGGCGCGTGGACCGGCGCGACTCCGGCTCCAAGCGCTGGGCCAGCCGCTGGGCCAACGTGATCCGCGCGCGGATGCTGCGCGACGACACCCCCGACACCGGCTGCGGGATCAAGCTGTTCGAGCGCGCGGTGTTCCTCGACCTGCCCTACTTCGACCACATGCACCGCTACCTGCCGGCGCTGGTCCAGCGCGCGGGCTGGAAGACGGTCAGCGTGCCGGTCGCGCACCGGCCGCGCACCACCGGCGTGTCCAAGTACAACAACCTGGGCCGGGCGCTGGTCGGCATCCGCGACCTGCGCGGGGTGGCCTGGCTGATCACCCGCAGCCGCCGCACGGCGGTGGAGGAGCGCTGAGATGGAGGCAGGGCTGTTCGACCTGAACCGGCAGCTGGAATGGCTGGCCTGGAGCGGCCTGCACGTCACCGGCTGGAAGCTGATCGGCTATACCGGTGCGTTGATGTTCGGTGCGCGCTGGCTGGTGCAGTTCGTCGCCACCCGGCGCGCCGGCCGGCCGGTGATCCCGCGCCTGTTCTGGTACATGAGCGTGGTCGGCAGCGTGATGACGCTGAGCTACTTCCTGTTCTCGGCCAAGCAGGACTCGGTCGGCGTTCTGCAGAACCTGTTCCCGACTTTCGTCGCGCTGTACAACCTCGTGCTCGACATCCGCCATCGCGGCTGGCGGCGCGACCGCGGCACGCACTAGCTAGTCGCCGCGGCGCGAACCGCGCACCTTGCGACGGATGAACACCGCCAGGGCGATGCCCAGGCCGAACATGACCAGGCTGCCGCCGATGGCAAGCCAGCCGACGGGTTCGAGCAGGATTTCCCGCAGTATGGGGTGCATTTCGTTGGCCCTCCGGACGATGGCCCGACCATATCGCCCGTACGCACGCGCGCATTGATTGCGATCAACCGGGGGCGCGCGGTGCGCATGCATGCAGGTCCGCGGCACCCGAACCGCGCGATCCGCCGGTAGCGACGCGACCGCGGTCACGGGCCCTCACGACTTTCGGGCCATGGGCCCGGATGCATGGGGATGGGATCATCGGGGCCTCCCCGCATGCCCCGACCTTCCATGATCCGTCCCCTGGCCGTCGCCCTCCTGCTCGCCCTGTCCCTGCCCGCAGCGATCGCGGCGCATGCCGGGCCGCCCGTCGCAGCCACCGTCAACGAGGTCGACGCCCGCTTCGAGGCGATCTACGGCAAGGAATGGACCTGGCGCCAGGCGCAGAACGGCCTGGGCGACGAGGACAGCGTCGCCGAGGAAGGCAACCTCAATCCGCGCCTGCCGGACGTTTCGGCCGCGGCGCAGCAGGCGCGCCTGGACGTCTGGAACGAAGTGCTGCGCCAGCTCGATGCGCTGGACACCGCACAGCTGTCGGAAGCCAACCGGATCAACCTGGCGATCTACCGTGCCCAGGTCCAGGACCTGGCCGACGACGTCCGCCTGCGCGGCTACCAGATGCCGTTCAACTCGGACAGCTCGTTCTGGTCCAACCTGAACTTCATGGCCCGCCGGCCGATGCAGACCGCGGCCGCATATCGCGCCTACATCGCACGCCTCCACGACGTCCCGCGCTACTTCGACCAGCAGGTGGCGAACATGCGCGACGGCCTGGCGCGCGGTTTCAGCGTGCCGCGCCCGGTGCTGGAGGGACGCGAAGGTTCGATCGCCGCGGTCGCCGACCTGGAGGACCCGACCGCATCGGCGCTGTATGCGCCGTTCAAGGACCTGCCGGCGCGGATCCCCACCGCCGAACAGCAGGCGCTGCGCGAAGCGGCGCGGGCGGCGATCGCCGAGTCGGTGATCCCGGCTTTCGCGCGCCTGCGGGTGTTCTTCCGCGACGAATACGTGCCACGGGCCCGCACCACCCTGGCGGCCAGCGCGATGCCCGACGGCAAGGCCTGGTACCGCCAGCAGATCCGCCGCTACACCACGCTGGACCTGACCCCGCAGCAGATCCACCGCATCGGCCTGGACGAAGTGGCGCGGATCCAGGGCGAGATGGACGCCATCATCGACCAGCTCGGCTTCGACGGCGGCAGCGAGGCGACCCGGTTCCAGGACTTCCTGCGCTTCCTGCGCACCGACCCGCAGTTCTACGTGGCCGAGCCGCAGCAGCTGCTCGACCGTGCCGCCTGGATCTCCAAGCGCGTGGACGGCCAGATCGGGCGCTACATCGGCACCCTGCCGCGCGGCCGCTTCACCATCGTGCCGGTGCCCGACGACATCGCCCCGTTCTGGACCGCCGGCCGCGGCGGCCTGGGTACCTACTGGGTCAACACCTACGACCTGCCCTCGCGGCCGCTGTACAACCTGCCGGCGCTGACCCTGCACGAATCCTCCCCCGGCCACGCGCTGCAGGCGGCGCTGAGCCAGGAGCAGGAGGCGCTGCCGGCGTTCCGCCGCGACAGCTACATCTCCGCCTATGGCGAAGGCTGGGCGCTGTACACCGAGAAGCTGGGCAAGGAGATGGGCATCTACGAGACGCCGTACGAGGACTTCGGCCGGCTGACCTACGAGATGTGGCGGGCCAGCCGCCTGGTGATCGACACCGGCATCCACCACTACGGCTGGAGCCGCGACCGGGCGCTGGCCTACCTGCGCGAGCGCACCGCCCTGTCCGAGCACGAGATCACCACCGAGGTCGACCGCTACATCTCCTGGCCCGGCCAGGCGCTGAGCTACAAGCTGGGCGAGATCGCCATCGTCGGCCTGCGCGCCCGGGCCGAGACCGAGCTGGGCGAGCGCTTCGACATCCGCGCCTTCCACGACGCCATCCTGGCCGAGGGCTCGGTGCCGCTGCCGGTGCTGGAGGCGCGGATCGGCGCCTTCATCGCCGCGGCCAGGGCCGGCGAGGCCGCTGGCGGGTCGCCCCGGGCGCCCTGAACGTCCGGCGCCGGGGCTGCTCCCCCGCATGAATCCCGGTTGCAATCAGCCACTTGCCCCGGCATAATGCGCGGCTCGCTGTGTCCGGCCCGTCCGGATCGGCGGCCCGGGAGCGCGATCCGGGGCCGCCACAACGGTCGAATCCCTTCCCGCATCGCGTACGGCCCATCCCGCCTTTGCCAGGCAACGGGGGAGAGGCCGCGGGGCCGCCGTCTCCCGGGCTATGGGCGACACCAGACCTTTCGAGGTGCGTATGTCCCGCGTTTGCCAAGTTACCGGCAAGGGCGTGCAGACCGGCAACAACGTCTCGCACGCAAACAACAAGACCCGCCGCCGTTTCCTCCCCAACCTGCACGAGCGCCGCTTCTGGGTGGCCTCCGAGAACCGTTGGGTGAAGCTGCGTGTTTCCACCGCTGCCCTGCGCACCATCGACAAGAACGGCATCGACTCCGTTCTGGCCGAGCTGCGCGCGCGCGGCGAGAAGATCTGAGGAGTAATCGACCATGGCTTCCAAGCGCGACAAGATCCGCCTGATCTCCTCGGCCGGCACCGGCCACTTCTACACCACCGACAAGAACAAGAAGAACACGCCCGGCAAGATGGAGATCAAGAAGTACGATCCGACCATCCGCAAGCACGTGATCTACAAGGAAGGCAAGATCAAGTAAGCCTTCCGGCTGCCGGGCCCGCGCCCGGTTCGATCCGCAAAAGCCCGCCTCCAGGCGGGCTTTTGCGTTGTGGCGCCGGCGGCGCGGTTTCCGGGCAGAATCGGGGCTCCCGCCCCGAACCGGCCGCGCCATGGACTACTGGACGCTCGGCACCACCCTGCTGGCCCTGGACTGGAGCATCCGCCTGGCCGCGCTGTGGTGGATCCCCAGCCGCTCGGTGCCCGCCGCGGCGCGCAGCTGGCTGCTGCTGGTGTTCTTCCTGCCGCTGCTGGGCCTGCCGCTGTACCTGCTGGTCGGCCAGCCGTGGATCTCGAGGCAGCGCCGCCGGCGCCAGGACCAGGCCTCGGCGGCGATCCGCGAGGGCCAGTTGCCGCAGCGCGCGTTGCGCTGGGAGCCGCCGCCGACCGGGCCTGCCGCGGAAACGGTGCCGCTGGTGGAACGGATGGGCGACTTCATGCCGGTGCGCGGCAACGCGGTTGAACTGCTCGACGACTACGACGGCTCGATCGCCGCGCTCATCGCCGACATCGACGCGGCGCGCGAGCGCGTGCACCTGTTGTACTACCTGATGTTCGACGACGCGGTCGGCGCCGCGGTGGCCGATGCGCTCAGGCGCTCGGCCGGCCGTGGCGTGCGCTGCCGGGTGCTGCTCGACGCGGTCGGCGCCAAGCGTGGCTACCGGCGCTTCGCCGCGCCCTTGCGCGCGGCCGGCGTGGACGTGCACCGGATGATGCCCGGCGGCCTGCGCTGGCGGCGCAGCAGCCGCATGGACCTGCGCAACCACCGCAAGATCGCGGTGATCGACGACCACGTGGGCTACGTCGGTTCGCAGAACCTGGCCGACGCGGTGTTCGTCCCCGGCCATCCGAACCGCGAGCTGGTGGCGCGCGCGCGCGGACCGATCGTCTCGCACATGGAGGCCGTGTTCGCCAGCGACTGGTACCTGGAGACCGGCGAGACGCTCGAGGTCTCGCCGCTGCGCCCGGTGCACGCCGACGACGTGGCCGCGCAGCTGCTGCCCAGCGGTCCGGCCTATCCGTTCGGCAACGCGGGCGAGACCGTCAACTCGCTGATCCACCTGGCCCAGCACCGGCTGGTCCTGACCACGCCGTACTTCGTCCCCGACGACGCGACCATGAGCGCGTTGCGCATTGCCGCGCTCTCCGGGGTGGACGTGCAGCTGATCCTCTCGGCGACCAACAACAAGCGCCTGCTGCTGCTGGCGCAGCAGTCCTATTACGAGGAACTGCTCGAGGCGGGGGTCCGGATCGCGCTGTACCAGCCGCATTTCATGCATGCCAAGCACCTGAGCGTGGACGACTCGGTCGCACTGGTCAGCTCGATCAACCTGGACATCCGTTCGTTCGCGCTGAACGCCGAGATCGGCCTGCTCTGCTACGACGCGGGCGTGGTGGCGCGGATGCACGAGATCGAGGCCGATTACCTGTTGCACTCGGAGATGCTGTCGCTGGACCAGTGGCGCCGGCGACCGTCCTGGCGGCGCAGCCTGGAAGGGCTCTCGCGCCTGGCCGATTCGTTCATGTAGCCCCGCCGCCGCGGGGCCGACCGGTAGAATCGCCCGCATGCAGTCCGGTTTCGACATCGCGATCATCGGTGGAGGCGCCTCCGGCACCTTGGCCGCGATCCAGTGCCTGCGACGGGCCGCCTCGCCGCTGCGGATCGTCCTGTTCGAGCCGAGCGGGCGACCGGGCCGCGGCGTGGCCTATTCGACCGAACGTCCCGAGCACCTGCTCAACGTGCCGACCGGGCGGATGAGCGCGTTCGCCGACCGGCCCGACGACTTCCTCGACTGGCTGGCGGCACGCCCCGGCCACGCCGGTAGCGGCCGGGAAGCACTGGCGCGCGGCTATGCGCCGCGGCGCGACTATGCGGCCTACCTGGCCGATCGCCTCGAGGCCGTACGCGCGGCCAGCGTCGCCACGCTGGAGGTGGTGCCGCAACGGATCGCCACGCTGCAACGCCAGCACCGCACCTGGCGGCTGGAATGGCCGGGCGGGCAGGCGGATGCGACCCGCGTGCTGCTCGCCGCCGGCAACGCGCCGCGGCCGCTGCCGGTGCGCGGGTCCGGTTCGCTCGCGCGGCCGCGCCTGGTCGATGCCTGGGACTACGCCGGGGTCGCCGCGATCGACGCCGCCGCGGACGTGTGCATCGTCGGCACCGGCCTGAGCATGGCCGACGCGGTGGTGACCCTGGCCGCGAACGGCCATCGCGGCCATATCCACCTGCTTTCGCGCCACGGCCTGCTGCCGCTGGCGCACGCATGCACGCACGAAGTGCATGGGTTCGAGGTGGACGCGCTGCATCCGCTGGGCGCGCGCGAACGGCTGCGCGCCCTGCGCCGGCAGATGCGCGCCGCCGCCTCGCATGGCCTGCCCTGGCAGGCGGTGATGGAACGGCTGCGCCCGCATGGCCAGGCGCTGTGGCGCTCGCTGCCGGCCGTCGAGCAGCGCCGCTTCCTGCGCCATGCGGCACGCCACTGGGACATCCACCGGCACCGGGTCGCCCCGGCGGTGCATGCGGTGCTGCAGGACCTGCGCGAAGCCGGCCGGCTGCACGTGCACCGCGCGCGGCTGGACATGGCGCTGGCCGGCGAGCGCTGCGTGCAGCTCACCGCGCGCACCCGCAACGGCGGCCTGCTGGCGCTGGACGTGGACCACGTCATCAATGCCACCGGCCTGGAAATGCGCGTGCAGGCCATGCGCAACCCGTTGCTCGACCAGCTGCTCGGCGATGGCCATGCATGCGCGGGCGCGCATGGCATCGGCCTGGCCACGGACCGGGAAGGCCGGATGCTCGACGCCGCCGGCGATGCGCAGGACGACCTGCGCGTGATCGGCAGCCTGCGCGTGGGCGAGGCCTGGGAGAGCATCGCCATCCCCGAACTGCGCGTGCAGGCCGAAGCCGTCGCCCGCGACTGGCTCGGCGACGATCCCGTCGCGCCCTCCATGTAGGAGCCGATCCTCATCGGCGACACCGAGGTGGATGCCAGATCGACTTCCGCTGGCCTGCCCGCTCCTTATTGCAAAGGCGATGCCCGCCACGCTGTTCGCGCGCACGCTGGCGGTCGCCGCGCCTGCGCCGACCCTACACCAGCGCCGCCAGCGCCTGCGCCAGCTGCTCCTCCGGCGCCAGTGCGACCGCCAACGCGGTGACATCCGCTTCGCCGCGCGGATCCTCGAGTGCGTCGAACTGGCTGTCGAGCAGCGACACCGGCATGTAGTGGCCGCTGCGTGCGCGCATGCGCTCGGCGATCAGCGACGCATCGCCCTCCAGGAACAGGAAACGCATCGGCAGTCCGGTGGCGCGCAGCAGGTCGCGGTGGCCACGGCGCAGTCCCGAGAAGGCCAGGGTGACCCGTTCGCCCGCGGCGACCCGCCGCCGCAGCTCCGCGGCGATGCGCTTGACCCACGGAACCCGCATCGCGTCGGTCAGCGGCCGGCCGCTGGCCATCCACGCCCGCGCCTCGTCGCTGTGGAAGTCGTCCGCGTCCAGGAACGTCGCCGTCCAGGCAGCGGCCAGCGCGCGCGCCAGGGTGGTCTTGCCGCTCCCCGACACGCCCATCACCACGGCTACGGTTGCAGCGCCACTCATGCCGGCAGCTCCACCCGCACCCGGTAGCGGTGCCCGGCCTCGATCGAAGGCAGGCGGCCGCCGGCGAGCAACGCGCCGTCGGCCCACACCCGCGTTTCGGTCGCGTCGGCGACGCGCTCGATCTCCACCTCGAACTCGGCGCCGCGGAACCGCCGCCACGCCGACGCACGCGTCCAGTGCGACGGCAGCTGGGGTTCGATGCGCAGGCCCGCGCCATCACCGCGCAGCCCGAACAGGCGCTCCACCAGGCAGCGGTAGAGCCAGGCCGCGGTGCCGGTGTTGAACAGCTGGCTGGAGCGGCCGGCGGTACGCGGATGCAGCCGCCAGGCACCGCGGTAGTAATTGGGCACGAACACCGGCAGCTGCCCGCGCTGCACGCACTCGGCCTCATCCGGCCCGGTCAGCATCGCGCGCAGCACCTGCCAGGCCCGGTCGGCCTCGCCGACGTGGTACAGGCTGTGCAGGTAGAACGCGGCGGCGTGGTTGTACACGGCGCCGTTTTCGGCCGAGCCGGGGAACTTCTGGGTCAGCCGGCCGACGTCGTCGCGCATGCCGGTGTAGGGCGGATCGAGCATCGCCACGCCGTGCGGCGAGACCAGCTGCGCATCGACCGCGGCCAACAACCGCCCGCGCCGTTGCGGATCGGCCGCGCCGCTGAGCATCGCCCAGCTCTGCGGGTTGAGGTAGATGCGACCCTCGGCATCGGCGGCCACGCCGAAGGCGACGCCATCGTCGGTAATGCCGCGGCCGTACCAGTCGCCGTCCCACAGGTGGGCGTTCATCGCGTCGTTGAACGCCTGGGCGCCTTGGCGGAACGCCACGGCCTCCGCCGCGCGCCCGCGGCGCGCGCAGATGTCCGCCCACAGGCCGAGCGCATGCGCGCTGGCCAGCGACAGCCAGCCGGAGACCCCGCGCCCCTGCCAGCCGACCATGTTCATCGGATCGCACCAGTCGCCCTGGGCGATGAAGCTCAGCCCGCGCTCGTCGCGCTGCCGCAGCAGCCAGTGCATGGCCTGGTCGATCCGCTCGGCCACGCTGGCGCCGCGGCCGTCGCCGTCGACCACCGGTTCGTCGAGTAGGGCGTCGTCGCCGGTCTCGTCCAGGTACGCCTGCAGGCACACCGGCAGCCACACGCAATGGTCGGTATGCGGCACCTGGTTGATGTACTTCAGCTCCGCGCCTTCCACGAGCAGGATGCCGTCGGGCATCGCGCCGCTGGCTTCCTGCTGCGACAGCGCATGCAGGATGGCCGCGCGCGCCGTGGCCGGGCGCAGGTACGCCATCCCCATGTGATCCTGCAGGTAGTTGCGCGTCTGCGGGTCGGTGGTCAGGCGGTTGGAATCGCCGTGGTAGTAGACCTGGCGGGGCAGCCAGTGGTTGGCGAAACCGTCGAACCACGGATCGGGCGTGCGGATGCGCAGGCAGCCGCGGCCTTCGTCGAGGTAGGCCGCCGTGGCGGCGGCCGCCTCGGCGAAAGCGCGCGCGGACAGGTGGCGCGCGCGCAGCGCGGCGACCTGCGCGTCGTCGCGCGCCGGCGCGAACACGAAGCGGTACTCCTGCTCTTCGCCCGGCTCCAGCGCCAGCCGATACTGCAGCGCCGCCACCGGCGTCTCGTACAGGGCATCGCCGCAGGACAGGCGCTCCTGCCCGGTGATCGCATCGGGCGCGCGCAGCCCGCCTTCGCCTTCGAACGCGGCCTGGTTGGCCTCCCAGGCATCAGGCATGCGCTCGGCGACCAGCACGGTGCGGTCGAGGAAATCGCGCTGGCGGAAGTAGTCGGCGACCTTCTGGTACGGGGTGACGCTCTGGCAGACGATCGCGCCCAGGTCGGCGCGCCAGGCGCCGGACTGGTTCATCCACGACATGTAGCCCACCGGGAAGTACGGATACACGCTGAGCCGCCGCGCGCGTCCGGAACGGTTGCGCACGCGCAGCGTCCACAGCTCGGCCACGTCCTCGGCGGCCAGCAGCACCGCCAGTTCCACCTCGATGCCATCGCATGCCACCGTCCACGCCGCGTCGCCCGTGCCGACCGAGAACGCGAAACTGTCGGGGGCGCGGTTGACCGGTGCATGCGGCGCGGAGAACAGCAGCGGCCCGTCCTCGTCCTTGACGTAGCAGAAGCGCCCCGGGTGGTGGGCGTAGTACGGCTGCTCCGGCTGCATGAAGGTCCTGGCTTCCAGCGTCGGCGCATGCGCGTATTTGGCCGGTTCGGGCTGCATGAACTGCGCGGTGGCGTAACCCCGGCAGTTGAGCTGGAGCAGCATGCGCCGGTTCCACAGGAACGTGGACGCCTGCGGCATGGCAGTGGCGCTGTCGAGCACGACGCGCTGCCCGCCGGCCTCGAACCTGCAGGGCGCGCCGCTCATGCCGCCGCCTCGCGCCGCGCGCGCAGGTCCGACTGGATCCGGGCCAGGGCCGGGTCGTCGAGCGGATAGAACCGCATCACCCAGGCCGCCAGCAGCGCCACCACGCCCGGGACCACGGTCAGCAACAGCACGATCCCCAGCCGCGAGGCATCGCTCTGCGCCTGGTTGGCGACGTAGCCCATCGCGGCCAGGCCCCAGGCGATCAGCGCCGACGCCAGCGCGCCGCCCAGCTTCTGCGAGAAGGTAGCCGCGGCGAAGGTCATCGCGGTGGCCCGGCGGCCGGTCTTCCACTCGGTGTAGTCGGCGCAGTCGGCGTACATGGAGAATGCCAGCGGCGACTTCGGACCGAGCAGCAGCCCGATCGCGAAGTTGAGCGCCAGCAGCGCGCCGATGGCGTCGCGCGGGACGAAGTACATCGCGCAGCTGAGCACGCCGACGCCGGCCATCAGCCAGGCCAGCAGCCGCTTCTTGTCGGCGAAGCGGGTGAGCAGGGGCGTCGACGCCGCGCCGATCGCCAGCGCGATCGAGTAGCTGCCGAGGAAGGCGCCGGTCAGTTCCGGCCGCTCGACGTGGTACTTGAGGAAGTACACCAGCGAGCCGCTGCGCATGACGATGGTGACCATGATGATCAGCGCGAGCGCGAACAGGACCAGCCAGGGCCGGTTGTGCAGCAGGTCCAGCAGGTCCTGCCGCACGGGCGTGCGCTGCGCCTGGCGCGGCGGTTCGATGCGTTCTCGCGTGGACAGGAACACCGTGGCGAAGCAGGCGATCGCGACCAGCCCGTACAGGCCCAGGGTCAGCTGCCAGCCCAGGGCCTCGTCGCCGCGGCCGAGCCAGCGAACCAGGTCCAGGGTCAGCCAGTTGACCACGGTGGTGCCGGCGAACGCGGCGATGAAGCGGAAGCTGATCAGGGTGGTGCGCTGCTGGCTGTCGGCGGTCATCACGCCCGACAGCGCCGAGTACGGCATCGCCAGCACCGTATAGGCCAGCATCATCAGGCTGAAGGTGGCATAGGCCCACAGCAGGCGGCCGCCGCCCTCCAGGCCCGGCACGGTCCAGGTGAGCACGCCGGCCACCGCCAGCGGCAGCGCGCCCCACAGCATCCATGGCCGGAAGCGGCCCCAGCGCGTGCTCGTCCGGTCGGCGAGGGCGCCCATGAGCGGATCGGTGACCGCGTCGAATATCTTGGTCACCAGCAGCATGGTGCCGACCGCCGCCGCGGCCAGGCCCATGACGTCGGTGTAGAAGATCAGCAGGAACGCCGAGATGTTGGCCCAATACAGGTTGAAGCCGAAATCGCCGATTCCGTAGCCGACCTTCTCGCGCAGCGGCAGGCGCCGATCGCCTTCGCCCGTGCCCGGATGCGTTTTCGCGCCCTTCCCACCCTGCTGCATGCCCGTGGTCCCTTGGTGGCGCGCGCGTTGGCGGGCCACCGGGCCCACCCGGCCTGGCGCCTGGTTCGACATCAGGGGCGAGCTTGCCGTCGCAGGACCCGGCAGGCAAGCGCGACCGTACGCGCGGTGACCATGCGCAGCAGTACACTCGCAGGCCCGGGCTGAGGAGGACCGCCTTGGTCCCGAGCTGGATCCTGCTGCTGGTATCGGTCGGCTACGCCGCACTGCTGTTCGCGGTGGCGTGGTGGGGCGACCGCCGCCCGATGTATCCGGACCGGCCGTGGCTGCGGCCGGCGGTCTACAGCCTGGCGCTGGCCGTGTACTGCTCGTCATGGACGTTCTACGGCGCGGTCGGCAGCGCCGTGCGCAACGGGATCGGCTACCTCCCGATCTATCTCGGACCGCTGTTGCTGCTGTTGTTCGGCTGGCGGATCATCGAACGGCTGGCGCTGATCGCGCGCAGCCAGAACACGGTGTCCATCGCCGACTTCATCTCCGCCCGCTACGGCCGTTCCCGGCGCCTGGCCGCGCTGGTCACCGTGATCGCGCTGGTCGGCGTGGTGCCCTACGTGGCACTGCAGTACAAGGCGGTGGCGATGAGCCTGACCGTGCTGTCGGGCCAGGATGCCGGCCAGGTCGGGATCGCCGCCGACCCGGCGCTGTACGTGGCCCTGCTGATGGCCCTGTTCGCGGCCCTGTTCGGCACCCGCCAGGTCGACGCCACCGAGCACCACCACGGCATGATGCTGGCCATCGCGCTGGAATCGCTGGTCAAGCTGGTGGCGATGGTGGCGGTCGGCCTGTTCGCCTGGAGCTGGCTGGGCGGGCACCAGACCCGGATCGCCGACTCGGCCAGGACCCTGTTCCAGGAGTCGCCGCCGGTCGGCTTCCTCGCCCAGACCCTGCTCAGCTTCCTCGCCATCGTCTGCCTGCCGCGCCAGTTCCAGGTGGCGGTGGTCGAATGCGGCGACGTCGCCGACATCCGCAAGGCGCGCTGGATGTTCGGCGCGTACCTGCTGGTGATCTCGTTGATGGTGGTGCCGATCGCCTCGGCGGGCGTGGCGCTGTTCGGCGGCAACGGCGGCGTGTCCAGCGACACCTTCGTGCTGGCGTTGCCGTTGGCCGAGGGCCGCGATGCGCTGGCGCTCGCGGCCTACGTCGGCGGGTTCTCCGCCGCCACCGGGATGGTCATCGTGGCGAGCATCGCGCTGGCCACGATGGTCAGCAACGACCTGGTGATGCCGGTGCTGCTGCGCCGCGGCTGGGGTGAACGCCATGCCGCTGCCGACGTCGCTTCGCTGGTGCTTTGGGTGCGGCGCCTGTCGATCCTGCTGCTGGCGCTGGCCGCCTATGCGTACTACCGCTGGATCGGCGGCGACACGACCCTGGCGGCCTATGGCCTGATGGCCTTCGCCGCGGTGGCGCAGTTCGCGCCGGGCCTGATCGGCGGCCTGTACTGGCGCGGCGCCAGCCGGCGCGGCGTGGAGTTCGGGCTGCTGGCCGGCTTCGCCACGTGGATCTACACGCTGCTGCTGCCGGCGCTATCCAGTTCCGGGCACTTCGACCAGGCCTGGATCGAGGCCGGCCCGTTCGGGCTGCACTGGCTGCGCCCGCAGCAGCTGTTCGGCCTCAGCGGCTGGGACCCGCTCACCCACGGCACGTTCTGGTCGCTGTTGCTCAACAGCGCGGTGATGATGCTGGTGTCCGCGCGCTGGCGGCCCAGCGTCGACGAGCGGCTGCGGATCGCGCCGTTCCTCGACCCCTATGCAGAGCGGCAGACCCTGGTGCCGACCGAGTGGCCGGGCAACGTCAGCATCGGCGACCTGCTCGCGCTGGCGGTGCGGATCGTCGGCGAACGCCACGCACGCCGCGCCTTCGCCGAGCAGGCGATCGCGCTCGGCCGCGAACTGCAGCCGGCGGCCGCGGCCGACCGGGCCTGGATCCAGTTCACCGAGCGGCTGCTGGCGGCCTCCATCGGCGCCGCCTCGGCGCGCCTGGTGCTGACCAGCGTGTTGCGCGGCTCGGGCATGCACCTGAGCGAGGTGATGTCGCTGCTCGACGAAGCCGGCCAGGAGTTGCGCTTCAACCGCGAGATCCTCTCCACGACCCTGGAGAACATCAGCGCCGGCGTCAGCGTGGTCGATCCGGACATGCGCCTGGTGGCGTGGAACCGCCGCTACCAGCAGATGTTCGGCTATCCGGCGGGCATGCTCTACGTCGGCCGTCCGGTCGCCGACCTGATCCGCTACAACGCCGAACGCGGCGAACTGGGCGACGGCGAGATCGAGGTCCAGGTGCGCCGGCGCATCGAGCACATGCGCAACGGCCGGCCGCATGTGTTCGAGCGGGTGCGCGCCGACGGCAGCGTGATCGAGATGCGCGGCCAGGCCCTGCCCGGCGGCGGCTACGTCACCAGCTACAACGACATCACCGCCTACAAGCATGCCGAGCAGGCGCTGCGCGAAGCCAACGAGAACCTGGAGCAGCGCGTGGCTGAACGCACCCGCGAGGCGGAGAACGCCCAGCAGTCGCGGACCCGCTTCCTGGCCGCGATCAGCCACGACGTGCTGCAGCCGCTCAACGCCGCGCGCCTGTTCGCCTCGGCGCTGCGCGACAGCGGCCAGCCGGACGAGCAGCAGCACCTGGCCGAGCGCGTGGACGCCTCGCTGCGCGCGGCCGAGGAACTGCTCGACGGCCTGCTCGACGTCTCCCGGCTCGACACCGGCGCGCTGCAGGCGGACGTGCGCGCGTTCGACGCCGGCGAGCTGCTGCGCGAACTGGCCGCCCAGTACGCGCCGGTGGCGGCCGGCCGCGGGCTGGACCTGCGCGTGCACGCCCGTGCCTGCCATGTCCGCAGCGATCGTCGCCTGCTGCGCCGCGTGCTGCAGAACTTCCTCGCCAACGCCCTGCGCTACACCCGCCAGGGCCGGATCGTGCTGGGCATGCGCGTGCACGGCGACGAAGTCGCGCTGCAGGTCTGGGATTCCGGTCCGGGCATTCCCGAGCAGCACATGCGCCAGATCTACGACGAGTTCCACCGCTACCAGCAGCCCTTCGACTGGGGCGAGCGCGGCCTCGGGCTGGGCCTGTCGATCTGCCAGCGCATTTCGCGCCTGCTCGAGCACCGGCTGGACGCGCGCAGCGCGGTGGGGCGCGGCAGCATGTTCTCGATCACCGTGCCGCGCGCCGCCGCGGCCCCGCCGATGCCGGCGCCACGGTCGGCCTCCGGCCTGCCGGATCCGGGCTCGCTGGCCGGACTGCGGGTGCTGTGCGTGGACAACGACCAGGAGATCCTGGACGGCATGCGCGCCCTGCTTTCGCGCTGGCAGGCCACCGCGATCACCGCCAGCACCGTGGACCAGGCGCTGGCGCGGGTGGTCGACAGCGCGCCGCAGGCGATGCTGGTCGACTACCACCTGCACGACCGCCTAGACGGCCTCGATGCGCTCGATGCGCTGCGCGCCGCCGGCGGGGCCATTCCAGGCGCCCTCCTCACCGCCGACGGCCGCGACGACCTCAAGCGCCACGCCCGCCAGCGCGGTTACCGGCTGCTGACCAAACCGGTGAAGCCGGCCTCGCTGCGTGCCTGGCTGGCCGCCCAGGTACCGGCAACGCAGAACGCCCGCGCCGACGCGTGAGCGCCGCCGCCGCAGGCTGGCCACGTTGTTCATGCGCCGTGCGTTGATCGATCGACCTTCCTGGCTTACCGTGGCGGCAGCCGTCCTGCCCCCACCGATGAACCTCCTGTCGCGCCTCGCCGTGTTCGTGTTCGTCCTGGCCCTGCTGCCAGGCGCGCCGGCGCACGCCCATGCGGCGGCCGGCGTCAGCACGTCGGCGGCGCCCACAGCGGTCGAGCGGCACGTGTCGTCCCCCTGCCACCAGGCACCGGCGACCACCGCGGACATGGACCTGCACCATGGGCAGGACAAGCCCGCCGGAACGACGTCGGCCGGCGACTGCTGCGCGGATGGCGACGGCACCCACCCCTGCGGCCCTGCATGCGCCTGCCCCTCCGCAGCGCCCGCGCTGGCGGGCACGGCATGCGCCGTGCCGACGGCGACGCCGTTCAACCGCCCGCAGGCCCGCGGTTCGGTCACCCGTGGCGGACCGGCCCCGGCGCCACCCAATCGCCCGCCGATCGGCTGACACGTCCCCGAGCCGCCGCCGCGCGCCCGCGCGGTCCCTCGTCGCGAGCCTGCGCATCGACTGCGCGGGACACCGCTGGATCCGTCATGACCGATACCCGTTCCTTCCCGCCTTCCTTTCCGGCGGCGCTGTCGCGCCGACGCTTCGTCCAGGGCCTGGCCTTCGCCGGGCTTGCCGGCGGCAGCGGGCTGCTGCGCGCGCCGGCGTTCGCCTCGACCGCCGCCGCAGGCGCCCTCACCGGCACCAAGTTCGACCTGGACATCGGTGCCACCACGGTGAACATCACCGGCCAGCCGCGCCAGGCGATCACCGTCAACGGCCGGCTGCCCGCGCCACTGCTGCGCTGGCGCGAGGGCGATACGGTCACCCTGCGCGTGGCCAACCGGCTCGCCGACGCGCCTACCTCGATCCACTGGCACGGCATCCTGCTGCCGGCCAACATGGACGGCGTGCCGGGCATGAGCTTCGACGGCATCGCGCCGGGCGAGAGCTGGCTGTACCGCTTCACCCTGCGGCAATCGGGCACCTACTGGTACCACAGCCATTCGATGTTCCAGGAGCAGGCCGGCCTGTACGGCGCGATCATCGTCGATCCGCTGCAGCCGCCCCCGTACCGCTACGACCGCGAGCACGTGCTGCTGCTGTCGGACTGGACCGACCTGGAACCTGCGGCGCTGTTCCGGAGGCTGAAGAAGGCCCCGTCCTACGACAACTACTACAAGCGCACCGTCGGCGACTTCGCCCGCGACGTGGGCGAGGACGGCCTGCGCGCCACGCTCGCCGACCGCGGCATGTGGGGCCGCATGCGGATGACCCCCAGCGACCTGTCCGACGTCAACGGGCACACCTACACCTACCTGCTCAACGGGCAGCCACCGGCGGGCAACTGGACCGGCCTGTTCCGGCCCGGCGAGAAGGTGCTGCTGCGCCTGGTCAATGCCGGCGCGATGACCTACTTCGACGTGCGCATCCCCGGGCTCAAGATGACCGTGGTCGCCGCCGACGGCCAGTACGTGCACCCGGTGACGGTCGACGAGCTGCGCATCGGCGCGGCCGAGACCTACGACGTGATCGTCGAACCGTCCGGCCAGGACGCCTACACGATCTTCGCCCAGGACATGGGCCGCACCGGCTTCGCCCGCGGCACGCTGGCGGTCCGCCATGGCCTGGCGGCACCGGTGCCGGCCAACGATCCGCGTCCCCTGCTGACGATGGAGGACATGGGCCACGGCGCGCACGACGGCCATGGGCCGTCGGCGGTGGAGGGCGGCTGCGGCGCGATGATGAAGCACGACGGCGAAGGCGGTTGCGGCGCGGCGATGGCGCATGGCGCGGAAGGTGGCTGCGGCGCGGCGATGTCATCGCCTGCCGACGCCAGCCAGGCCGGGACCGCAGCCGGTCCGGGCCACTCGATGCACGCGGCGTCCTCCCATGGCGTCGGTGCGGTCGTGCATCCGCCCAGCGAACGCGGCAACCCGCTGGTGGACATGCAGTCCTCGCCCACCGGGCCGCGCCTGGACGATCCCGGCATCGGCCTGCGCGGCAACGGCCGCCGCGTGCTCGCCTATGCCGACCTGCGCAGCCTGTTCGACGACCCCGATGGCCGCGAGCCCGGCCGCGAAGTGCAGCTGCACCTGACCGGGCACATGGAGAAGTTCGCCTGGTCGTTCGACGGGATCCCGTTCTCGAGCGCCGAGCCGCTGCGGCTCAACTACGGCGAGCGCATGCGCATCGTGCTGGTCAACGACACGATGATGCAGCACCCGATCCACCTGCACGGACTGTGGAGCGACCTGGAGGATGCCGACGGTGCGTTCCAGGTCCGCAAGCACACCATCGACATGCCGCCTGGCACGCGCCGCAGCTACCGCGTGCGCGCCGACGCACTCGGTCGCTGGGCCTACCACTGCCACCTGCTCTACCACATGGAAGCGGGCATGATGCGCGAAGTGCGCGTGGAGGAACGCGCATGAACCGGCCGTGGATGCTTGCCGCCGCCATCGCGGGCCTGCTTGCCTGGTCCGCCGACGCTCGCGCGCAAACGCCGCCGCACGACCATTCCGTGCAAGACGCGCAGGTCGGACACGACAGCGAAGCCCACCCCAGGCAAGAGCCAGCCGCGACTGCCGCGGCCGACGACGATCCGCATGGTGGCCACGCGGCGGTGCCGGGGTCCGTTGCGGATGATCATTCGGCGCATGCTGCGCATGCCGATCCCCATGGCGGTCATGCGCAGCACGCGCGGAAGGACAGCGTGCCACCCGCCTCCGCAACCATCGACCCGCATGCCGGGCACCGGATGAGCGCGTCCGACCCCCATGCCGGCCATGCAACACCGCCCGCCGCCGATGGACTGCCACGCGAACCGGTACCGGTGCCGACCGACGCCGACCGCGCTGCCGCGTTCCCGCTCTTGCACGAAGGCCACGCGCACGGGGCCCCGCTGAACAGCCTGGTCCGCTTCAACCGCTTCGAAGCCTGGGATGCGGATCCCGGCACCGGCCAGGCCTGGGAAGGCAGCGCCTGGTTCGGCGGCGACGTGCAGCGCCTGTGGCTGCGCAGCGAAGGCGAGCGCGAACACGGGCACACCACTGCTGCCGACATCGAGGTGCTCTATGGCCGTGGCATCAGTGCATGGTGGGATGTGGTGGCCGGCATCCGCCATGACTTCGCGCCAGGGCCGTCGCAGAGCTGGGCCGCGCTGGGCATGCAGGGCATGGCGCCATACAAGTTCGAGGTCTCGGCGACGGCCTATCTGGGCGAGCGTGGACACAGCGCTTTCGTCGCCGAAGCCGAGTACGAGCTGCTGCTGACCAACCGGCTGGTGCTGCAACCGGTGCTGGAGATCGAACTGCATGGCCAGGACGACCCGGCGCGCGGCATCGGCTCGGGCTTGTCCTCGGCCGAAGCCGGGCTGCGCCTGCGATACGAGGTCACCCGGCGTTTCGCACCCTATGTCGGCCTGGTCCACGAACGCAGCTTCGGCAACACCGCCGACTACCGCCGGGCCGAGGACGAGGCGACGCGCGAAACGCGCTGGGTGGCAGGCGTGCGTTGGTGGTTCTAGCCGATCGGGCCTGCATCGGCCTTCTTCCGACCCGAACATTGCGTGGCCGGCTGCGACAGCTGGCCACGCGCCTGGATCAGCACCGTGATTGCGTCGGTGAGACCCTCAGCGGGCCACCCGGGTCTGCGAGCCGTCATTGGTGACGCGCACGCGGTCGCCGACACGGTAGTCGCCCACCGACCCCGGCTGCACCACCACGATCGACTTGCCGGAGTCCAGGCGCACGGTGAACTCGACCGCTGGGGTGTCGCTGGTGAGGCGACGGCCACTCTCGATCGCCACCGCACGCACCGCCTCGAGGGTTCCCCACTCCACGCTCTGGACCTCGCCCGACACGCCACGCCCGAAGGTGTTGGCATCGCGCGGGGTACTGGCGCAGCCGGCAAGCACGCCGGCGGATACGAAGATCGACATCAGCACCGCCTTGCTGGCATTGCTTTTCATGGCTTTCTCCTGCTGGCTCGTGGAATGGACATCCAGCCTCGCCATTGGAGGGCAGCCCCGGCTGGCCACCGCGTCCTGCGGGCCGGCCAAACGTACCACCTTGTCAGCAGCCGGCGCACACGTGTTCGGGCGATGGTGACGACCGGCGCCCCGGACGGGGGCCGGACACCGCGCCGCCCGGGCATGTGGTGGGCCCACCAGGATTCGAACCTGGAACCAAGGGATTATGAGTCCCCTGCTCTAACCGTTGAGCTATAGGCCCGCGCAGAACGCGAGTGTAGTGGAGCCCGACCGGCAGCGGCCAGACCGGCACACCACGAATAAAAAAAGGCCCCGCGATGCGGGGCCCGTTGTTGCATGACGCCGGCACGATGGATCAGTCGATATCCAAGAAGCTCCGCAACTGCTCCGACCGGCTGGGGTGGCGCAGCTTGCGCAGCGCCTTGGCCTCGATCTGGCGGATGCGCTCGCGGGTGACGTCGAACTGCTTGCCGACTTCCTCGAGGGTGTGGTCGGTATTCATGTCGATGCCGAAGCGCATGCGCAGGACTTTGGCCTCGCGCGGGGTCAGCCCGGCCAGCACGTCGCGCACGGTCTCGGACAGGTTGATGTTGGTGGTGTTCTCGATCGGGGACTCCACGTTGGTGTCCTCGATGAAATCGCCCAGGTGCGAGTCCTCGTCGTCGCCGATCGGGGTCTCCATCGAGATCGGCTCCTTGGCGATCTTCATGACCTTGCGGATCTTGTCCTCGGGCATGTCCATTTCCTTGGCCAGCTCCTCCGGCGTGGCCTCGCGGCCGTACTGCTGGAGCATCTGGCGGGAAATGCGGTTGAGCTTGTTGATCGTCTCGATCATGTGCACCGGGATGCGGATGGTGCGCGCCTGGTCGGCGATCGAGCGGGTGATCGCCTGGCGAATCCACCAGGTGGCGTAGGTCGAGAACTTGTAGCCGCGGCGGTATTCGAACTTGTCGACCGCCTTCATCAGGCCGATGTTGCCCTCCTGGATCAGGTCCAGGAACTGCAGGCCGCGGTTGGTGTACTTCTTGGCGATGGAGATCACCAGGCGCAGGTTGGCCTCGACCATCTCCTTCTTGGCCTTGCGCGCCTTGGCTTCGCCGTAGGCCATCTGCCGGCCGATCTCGCGGATGTCGGCCAGGTCCAGGTGCATGGCCTGCTCGATGGCGATGGTGGCCTGCTGTTCGGCGACGATCTGGTCCTTGACCTCGCGCAGCGCCGACGACCACTTCTGCTTGCGCTTGAGCACCTCGTCCACCCACTCCAGGTTGACCTGGTTGCCTTCCCAGGCCCGGATGAAGTCCTTGCGCGGCATGTGCGCGACCACGGTGGCCAGGTGCAGCACGCGGCGCTCGTGGTCCTTGATCTCGCCCATCACCTCGCGCAGCTTGCGCACCAGGGTGTCGGTCAGGGCCAGCGGCAGCTTGAAGGTGACGAACTGCTCGGCCATCTCGCCGCGCATCTTGATCACGTTCTTGGCCTGCGGGCCGGCCTTGGCGTTGGCCTTCTTGAACTTGGCGTAGTCGGCGGCCAGCAGCTCCATCCGGCGCGCGACCTCGGCCGGATCCGGGCCGGTGGGGCCGGCTTCGGCCTCTTCGTCGTCGGCGACGTCCTCGTCTTCGTCCTCGTCGGCTTCGGCGTCGGTGTCGTCGACGGCCACGACCGGCGCCGGCTCCGGCACTTCCTCGACCAGGTCGTTGAAGCCGACCACGACTTCGGCCAGGCGCTTCTTGCCGGCCTTGTGCAGTTCGTACTCCTCGAGCAGCAGCTCGATCGACCACGGGAAGCTGCCCAGCGCGGCCTGGACCTGGCCCAGGCCTTCCTCGATGCGCTTGGCGATGGCGATCTCGCCCTCGCGGGTCAGCAGCTCGACCGTACCCATCTCGCGCATGTACATGCGCACCGGGTCGGTGGTGCGGCCGCCTTCCGAATCCAGCGCGGTCAGCGCGGCGGCGGCCTCCTCGGCGGCGGTATCGTCGATCTCGCGGTTGCCGGTGTTGCCGTCGTTGAGCAGCAGGGTTTCGGCATCGGGCGCGACTTCATGGACATCGATGCCCATGCCGTTGATCATGCCGATGATGTCTTCGATCTGCTCCGCGTCGACGATGTCGTCGGGCAGGTGGTCGTTGACCTCGGCGTAGGTCAGGTAGCCCTGCTCCAGGCCCTTGCTGATGAGCTGCTTGATTTCGGATTGCTGGGCTGGACGTTCGTTGGCCATGTGCGGCGCCACCGGCTTTGAGTGTGGTGAAGAGAACCTAGCATTATAACAGGGCACCGACCCTCGGGCCCTGCTTTCCTTGTGCGTCAACGACTTGCAGGCGGCTCGCGTTCAGCGCGACTCAGGCCCGGAGCAGGAAGGTGACCGGGCCGTCGTTGACCAGGCTGACCACCATATGGGCACCGAAGCGGCCGGTTTCCACCCCGCCGGCATGGGCCAGGCGGCACGATTCGGCCAGCCGGTTGAAAACCCGTTCAGCCTCCTCCGGCGCCGCCGCCGTACTGAAGCCCGGGCGCATCCCCGATGCGGTGTCCGCGGCCAGGGTGAACTGGCTCACCAGGAGCAGCCCGCCGCCCGAATCGGCCAGCGAACGGTTCATCCGGCCGGCATCGTCGGCGAAAACCCGGTAACCCAGCAGCCTCTGGGTCATTCGCGCCACCTGCGCGTCGTCGTCGCCCGGCTGCACGCCGACCAGCGCCAGCAATCCTTGGTCGATGCGGCCCACGATCTCGCCGTCGACCTCCACCGAGGCCCGGGTGACGCGCTGGATCAGGGCGAGCATGCGACGGGCTCCTAGGGTCGGGAGGCGACAGCATTGGCCGCGCGGGGCGGATTTGCCAACCGTCCGGGCACCGCGACGGCGCGCGACGGGCGGGCCGCGGCCGTTCGGCGGCTAGACTTGCGGCATGACCGCCCACCGCCAGGCCCGCCTGCTCGTCGCCGCCACCCGCCTGCTGGGCGCGCTGCCCTGGCCGGTGGTGTACGCGCTAGGCGACGGCATCGCCGCCCTGTGGCGGCTGGGCGACGCGCGCGAGAGCCGGGTCGCCCGGCGCAACCTCGAGCTCGCCTTCCCGGAAGTGCAGGGCGCCGAACGCGACGCCCTGCATCGCCGCATCCTGCGCACGACCGCGCGGCAGGCGCTGGAAACGCTCAAGCTCTGGACCCGGCCCCCGGCGGAGAACCTCGCCCTGATCCGGGAAGCGCACGGCGTGGCGCATTACGACCAGGCCCTGGCGGCCGGCCGCGGCGTGATCGTCGCCGCGCCCCACTTCGGCAACTGGGAGCTGCTGAACCAGTGGCTGGCGTCGCGCGGCCCGATCGCCATCGTCTACCGGCCGCCCGACTCGGCGGTGGGTGATGAGTTCCTGCAGCAGGTCCGCGGTGTGGACAACGTCCGCCAGGTCCGGGCCGAGGGCGCGGCGGTCCGCCAGCTGTGGAAGACGCTCAAGGAAGGCAGGGCGGTGGGGATCCTGCCCGACCAGCAGCCCAAGGCCGGCGACGGCGAGTTCGCGCCGTTCTTCGGCGTGCAGGCGCTGACCATGACCCTGCTGTCGCGCCTGGCCGAACGCACCGGCGCGCCGGTGCTGCTGGCCTGGTGCGAACGCATCGGCGACGGCCCCGGCTTCGCCCTGCACCTCGAACCGGCGCCGGCGGCGATCGGCGACCCGGATCCGGTCGCCGCCGTCGCCTGCCTCAATGCCGAGGTGGAGCGCATCACCCGGCGCGATCCCTCCCAGTACCAGTGGACGTACAAGCGCTACACGCTGCGGCCGCCGGGCAGCGGCGAGATCAATCCGTACGAGCGTCGCGAATGGGCCAAGCGCCCGGCCTAAGGCAGGCGGAACCGCAGGCTGCGCGGCGCGCCCACTGCTGCAGGCGCGCATCCGGCCGCGTGAACGCTTACGATCCGGTGACCTCCCCGACCCACGGAACTCCGTGACCGACTCTCCGGCCGCCAGCCCTCCTCCCCTGGATCCCGTCGTACCTGCCGCGACCGCCGACTGGCATCCGCTGCCGGCGCGAGGCGCACTGCTGCATGCGCTCGGGGTCGGCTTCGCATTCGCGCTGCCTGCCGCGTTCGGCGTCGGCCTGCTCGCCTCGGCGCTGCTGGAGGTGTCGCGGCTGCCAGCCGGCATCGTCGCCGGCCTGGCCGGCCTGGCGCTGGGCGCGCTGGTCGGCCGCCTGCGCCACCGGCGGATCGGCTGGAAGCTCGATGCCGACGGCTTCGCCACCCGCCGTGGCGGCCTGTGGCGCACCGAGACCCTGGTGCCGGTCTCGCGCGTGCAGCACCTGGACCTGGAGCGCGGCCCGCTCGAGCGCAGGCTCGGCCTGGCCACGCTGGTGGTGCATACCGCCGGCACCCGCATGGCCGCGGTGAAGCTGCCTCTGCTGGCGCTGGACGATGCCGAAGCGCTGCGCGCGCACCTGGCCCGCCAGGTCGAAGCCGACGACGCATTGTGAGCGGGCTGGACGCGTCCCCGGCCGCGCCGGCCGAGCAGCGGCTGCATCGGTGGTCGTGGCTGTTCGTGCTGCTGCAGCAGCTGCGGCAGTTCATCGTGCCGCTGGTGGTGCTGCTGTTTGCCGGGCGGCGCGGTGGTTCCGAGGGCTGGTGGGAGCTGGCGCCGTTGCTTGGCGTCGGTGCGCTGGTGCTGGTGTCGGTCCTGCAGTACTTCACCTACCGCTACCGGATCGGCCGCGACGGCATCACCATCCGCAGCGGCCTGCTGCAGCGCTCGCAGCGCGAGATACCGTTCGCGCGAATCCATAACGTGGGGCTGCACCAGTCGCTGCTGCACCGGCTGTTCGGCGTGGCCGAAGTGCGGCTGGAATCGGCCGGCGGGCAGAAGCCCGAGGCGCACATGCGCGTACTGGGCATCGACGATGCGCTGGCGCTGGAACGGCTGGTGCGGCACCACGGCGCCGAAGCGGTAGACGCCGCAGCGGTCGACGCCGGCGGGAACGGACAGGCGGACTCCGGCAGCCGTACGCTGCTGGCGCTGACGACCGCCGAGATCGTGCGCCTGGGCCTGGTGTCCAACCGCGGCATGATCGTGTTCGCCGCCGGCTTCGGCCTGCTCTGGCAACTGTTCCCGGACGAGCGGCTGATCGCGCGCTACGCCGAGGATTCGTTCCAGCAGGCGGCCGGGTACGCCGGCGAGCTGCACCTGGGCTGGCCCGGCATCGCCAGCGCCATGCTGGCGGTGGCCGGCCTGTTCGTGTTCCTGCTGCGGCTGCTCTCGGTCGCGCTGGCACTGAGCCAGTACCACGGTTTCCGCCTGAGCGAGACCCAGCGCCGGTTGACGGTCGAGCGCGGCCTGTTCGCACGCGTGCGCAGCAGCGTCGCCCCGCGCAGGATCCAGGCCTGGTTCCTGCAGGAGACGCTGCTGCACCGCTGGTTCGGACGGCGCAGCCTGCGCATCGACACCGCCACCGGCGGCCGCGAGGACGACCCGCGCAAGCTGCGCGAACTGGCGCCTATCGCCACTCCCGGCGCCTGCGATGCGCTGGCCCTGCACCTGCTGCCGGGCGCCGCCTGGCCGCCGGCGCACTGGCGCCCGCTGCCGCGCAATGCCTGGTGGCGGCAGTTCGCCGGCAGCGTCGCATGGAACCTGGTGGTCGCCGCGGCGCTGGCCTGGCAGCTGGGCGGCTGGGGGCTGCTGGTGCTGCTGTGGCTGCCCTGGTCGGCGTATGCGGCGTGGCGCCAGGCCGGCCGCATGGGCTATTCGGTCGACGCGCGCCTGGTCGCGGTGCGCGGCGGCTGGTGGTCGCGCTGGTGGCGCTTCGCCGAGATCGACAAGCTGCAGGCGCTGCGCCTGCAGCGCTCGCCGCTGGACCGCTGGCTGGGCACCGCGTCGCTGTGGATGGATACCGCCGGCGCCGGCGGGATGTCGCCGCCACTGCGCATCCGCTACCTGCCCGTGGAGGAGGCACGCGCCCTCTACGCGCAGCTCGGGCGCACCCTCGCCGCGCGGCGACTGCGCTGGTGAGCGGACGACCGGGTCAGACCCGGGCCGGACCCCAGTAGCCGATCCGCCTGCGCAACTTCAGCTTGCGCCACAGGTTCAGCGGCTTGGGCTTGCGGTTGCGCCCGCCGGCGGCGACGAAGGCGTCGATCGCATCGAGCACGCGCTCGCTGGACCGGCCGTCGCGGTACGGGTGCAGCTGGTCGGCGAACTTGCGCACCGCGGCCATCAGTTCCGGCGGCCGCGACAGCGCGCGCCGGATCGCCGGCTCGAACTGCGCCGGATCGTCGATGTCGATCAGCTGTGGCCCGGGACGGCGGTTCTTGAAGGTCACCACCGGCTTGTAGGTCAGCAGGAACTCGTTGAGCGCCGACGAGGTATCCGAGCACATCATGTCCACCTGCGGGAACAGGTCGAGGATGTTGTCGTTCTCGGCGAAGGTCAGGTATTCGTTCTGCAGCGCCTTGTACCGGGCGACGACCTCCGGATCCATCTTCGGGTGGAAGGTCACGATCCAGCGCCACTCCCCGGTGCGCGACAGCCGCGCGATCTCGTCGTACAGCACCGGCGCGGCACTCCACGAAGGCGAGAACGTGGAGTGGTAGAGGATCACCGGCGGCTGCCGCACGGGCTCGGGCGCATCGCCCAGTTGCGCCATGAACGGGTCGATCTTGGGGAAGCCGGTCTCGGTCACCGCGAAGTGGCCCAGTTCCTTCGACAGCTCGCCGAAGGCCGCGGTGTCGCGCGGGCCGGTGGTGCAGTACAGGTCGAAGAAGCCGCGGATGTAGATGTGCCGCGGCTTGCCCGCATCGAAACCGTGGAAGGTCTCGACCTTCACCCCCGGGAAGAAGTGCGGCACCGCGTTGGACGAGGTGATCACCGCGTACGGGTTCCAGGCGCGGACCTGCTCGACGTCCAGCAGGGTCTCGTCCGGGTTGAGGTCTTCGGCGCCGGGGCCATCGAAGAACCACGCGGTCCGGTCCCCGCGCGCGCGGATCGCGGCCTGGATCGGGCGCAGGATCGCCAGCGCGTATCGCTCGGAACCGTACAGCAGGTAATGCTTGGGCACGTCGCACTCCCGGGTGCGCTGGGACGGCGGGGATTATCGCACCGGCGCGCGCCGGCCCGGCCAGCCCCTGCTAGGCTTTGCGCACCTTCCGTGCCGTGCTCCGCCGCATGACCGCCGACCGCCACGCCGTTGCCACGCCTGCCGCCGCATCGACCACGGTCGCCGCGGCCGTCACGGTGGCGGGCCGGGTCCCGCTGTCGGCTTGCGTCATCGCCTTCAACGAGGCCGACCGGATCGGCGACTGCCTGGCCTCGCTGTCGTTCTGCGACGAGATCGTGGTGGTCGACTCCGGCTCCACCGACGGCACCCGCGAGGTCGCGCAACGCGCCGGGGCGCGGGTCCTGGTCCGTCCCTTCGACGGCTTCCGCAGCCAGAAGCAGTTCGCGGTCGACCAGTGCGCGCACGACTGGGTGCTGAGCCTGGACGCGGACGAGCGCGTCGATGCGCGGCTGCGCGCGTCGATCGAGGCCGAGCGCGAAGGCGGTTTCGCCCGTGCCGCCGGCTATCGCTTCGCGCGGATGTCGGAGTACTACGGACGCTTTCTTCGCCACGGCACCGCCTATCCGGACCGGGTGCTGCGCCTGTTCGACCGGCGCCGTGCCGGCTGGCGCGGGGATCGCGAAATCCACGAGGCGGTATCGGTCGACGGCCCGGTCGCACTGCTGGCCGGCGACCTGCTGCACCATCCCTACCGTTCCTTCCTCCAGCTTCTGGACAAGAAGCAGCGCTATGCGCGGATGATGGCCGAGCACGATTTTGCCCGCGGCAAGCGCGCGACCCTGGGCAAGCTGGTGCTGGCGCCGGCCTGGCGATTCTTCCGCGGCTTCGTGCTCAAGGCCGGCTTCCTCGATGGTTGGCCGGGGCTGGTCGAGTCGTTCGTCAGCGCCAACTACGTGCGGCAGAAGACGATCATGTTGTGGCTGCTGCAGAACGGCCAGCCGCTGGTCGACCCGCCGCGAACGGGACAGGGCGACGGCTCTTCCCTGTAGGAGCCGATTTATCGGCGACACGCCACGTCGGCGCAGGCTACGTGTCGATCGTGCCGACGCCCGTGTCGCCGATAAATCGGCTCCTACAAGGAACGGACCCGCAACGGGTCAGAGCGGCGGCGCCGCCAGTTCGCGCGCGTCCAGGTAGCCGTCCTTGTTGGCGTCCTGGCGCACGAAGCGTTCGGCCAGGCGTCGCCGGTGCTCTTCCAGCGTGATCGGCTTGCCCTTGCCGCCGGGCAGCTCGGCGATGGCGAGCACGCCGTCGCCGTCGGCATCCATACGCTCGAATGCGTAGCCCATCCAGGCCACGTATTCGGCCTGCGAGATGCGACCGTCGCCGTCGCCGTCCATCCTTGCCAGGTAGTCGCCGGTGTGCTCGACCTGGGCGGCGGCGGTGGCGCTGGCAGCCAGCAGCCAACCCGCGCAAAGCAGCAGGCCCGGACGCGGGCGTCCGGGCCTGGTCGGCGGCGGTGCGTGGCGAGCGCTGCCCGGCATCAGTGCGCCAGCGCGTAGCCCTTCAGGCGTGCCGAGTAGTCCTGCAGCGCGCGGATGCCGCTGGCTTCGGCTTCCTGGCACCAGGCCTGCAGTTGGCGCAGGCGCTCGGCCGCGTCGTGGCTGCGCGCCTCCAGCAGCGCCGACAGGCGCGCGCGGTGCTCGACCAGCGCCTGGATCCGCGGCCGCTGCGAGACCCACGCGTGCAGCTGTTCGCGCGCATCGGGCTTGAGCCAGCGGCCATCGTCGACCAGCCCCTTGCGCATCCGCCGCGGCAGCAGTTCGCGCAGCCGGGCGCCGGCGGCGGCGGCCTCTTCGCGCAACGCCGGCTTGAGCACGTTGCGCTGGTAGTCGGTCATGGCCTGGAACCGGTGCGACAGCAGCGCGCGCAGGGTCTCGGTATCCGGTGCGGTGATGTTCGGGCGGATGTCCAGGCTCGGCGCCACGCGCAGCACCTTGGCCAGCCCGACCTTCTCCAGGCCCTTGATCGCGGCCCAGCCGATGTCGAACTCCCAGCGCCGCATCGAGAAGCGTGCCGAGCTGGGGAACGCGTGGTGGTTGTTGTGCAGCTCCTCGCCGCCGATCCACACGCCCCACGGGGTGAGGTTGGTCGAGGTGTCGGCCGACTCGAAGTTGCGGTATCCCCACCAGTGGCCGAGGCCGTTGACCACGCCGGCGGCCCAGAACGGGATCCACGCCATCTGGATGGCCCACAGGGCGACGCCCGGCAGGCCGAACAGGGCGAAATTGATGAACAGCAGCGCGGTCGGGCCGAGGTTAGCGTGCGGGGTGTACAGGTGGCGCTCGATCCAGTCGTCCGGCGCGCCCTTGCCGTACTGCTCGATCGACGGACGGTCGGCACGCGCTTCGCGGTACAGCTCCACGCCTTGCCAGAAGACCTTGCCGATGCCGCGCGTCTGCGGGCTGTGCGGATCCTCCTCGGTCTCCACCTTGGCGTGGTGCTTGCGGTGGATGGCGACCCACTCGCGGGTGATCATCGAGGTGGTCAACCAGGTCCAGAAGCGGAAGAAGTGGTTCAGCGCAGGGTGGAAATCCACGCCGCGATGGGCCTGGCTGCGGTGCAGGTACAAGGTCACCGAGAAGATCGTCAGCTGGGTGAAGACCAGCAGCACGACCAGCATGCCCCACCAGCCCAGGCCGGCGACGCCGGAGACGAGGAAATCGAACAGCACATCGAGCATCGCGGCAAACCCCGGAGCGTGAAGAAGCGCGGGAAACCGTCCCGCGTGGCGACATGATGGGGCCTGATCCGGCAAACTTCACCTGTCCGCCGCGTATGGTGTTCATCTGCGGCGTCCGCGCCAGGAACCGCCCCCGTCGATGACCGCTCCCGCCGTTCTTCACGCCCCCGCCGCCGAGCGGCCGCCCCTGATCGAACTGGACCGCGCCAGCGTCGTCCGCGGCCAGGTCCGGGTGCTCCACGAGCTGTCGCTGCGGATCGACCAGGGCCAGCACACCGCCATCCTCGGCGCCAACGGCTGCGGCAAGTCGACCCTGATCAAGCTGGTGACCCGCGAGCTGTACCCGCTGGCGCGCACCGGCGGCAGCGCGCCGGTGCAGGTGCTGGGCCAGGCCCGCTGGCAGGTGGACCGCTTGCGCTCCCAGCTGGGCATCGTGACCGGCGACTTCGGCGCCACGCTGGCCGACATGCCCCGGCTCACCGCCGAGGAGGCGGTGCTCAGCGGCCTGTTCGCCTCGTTCGTGGTGCCGCCGTTCCGCGAAATCACCGACGAGATGCGGCAGCGCGCGGCCGAGGCCCTCGAGCGCGCCCACGCCCTGCCGCTGCGCCGGCGCCTGTACGCCGAGCTGTCCACCGGCGAAGCCCGCCGCGTCCTCATCGCCCGCGCCCTGGTCAACCGCCCGCAGGCGCTGCTGCTCGACGAGCCGGGCACCGGCCTGGACCTGGTCGCCCGCGGCCACCTCCTGGCGATGCTGCGCACGCTGGCCGCGCAGGGCGTGACCCTGGTGCTGGTGACCCACCACATCGAGGAGATCATCCCGGAGATCGACCGGGTGGTCGTGCTGCACCAGGGCCGGGTACTGGCCGACGGCACGCGCCGGGCCACGCTGGACGGCGAGCTGCTCTCGCGCGCCTTCGGCGGCCCGGTCCGGGTCTGGCCGGAGGGCGACGCGCAAGGCGGCGTCCACTACCTGGCCGCCGCCGGGAGCTGACCGTGCCCGAACTTCCCGAGGTCGAAACCACCCGCCGCGGCCTGGCCCCGCACGTGGAGGGGCGGCGGGTCACCGGCGTGGTCCTGCGCCGGCCCGACCTGCGCTGGCCGATTCCCGCCGAGGTCGGCGAACAGCTGCCCGGCCGCCGCATCGCCGCGGTCCGCCGCCGGGCCAAGTACCTGCTGATGGACACCGATGCCGGCGACAGCGCGCTGCTGCACCTGGGCATGTCCGGCATGCTGCGGGTGCTGCCCGGCGATACGCCCGTCGGCGCGCACGACCATGTCGACCTGGCGCTGGATTCCGGCCGCGTGCTGCGCTTCACCGACCCGCGCCGCTTCGGCAGCCTGCTCTGGCAGCCGGCCGGCACCGAGCACGAACTGTTGCGTGGCCTCGGCCCGGAGCCCCTGTCGGACGCCTTCGACGGCGACTGGCTGTTCGTGCGCAGCCGCGGGCGCAGCGCGCCGGTGAAATCGTTCCTGATGGACCAGCGCATCGTGGTCGGCGTGGGCAACATCTACGCGGCCGAGAGCCTGTTCCGGGCCGGCATCTCGCCGACCCGCGCGGCCGGCAAGGTGTCGCGCGAACGCTACGCCGCCCTGGCCGGCGCGGTGCGCGAGATCCTCGCCTACGCCATCACCCGCGGCGGCACGACCTTGCGCGACTTCCTGAATCCCGACGGCGCGCCCGGCTACTTCGAACAGGAACTGGCGGTGTACGGCCGCGGCGGCCTGCCCTGCCCCAACTGCGGAGCGCCGCTGCGCGAGGCCAGCATCGGCCAGCGCGCCAGCGTGTGGTGCGCGCGCTGCCAGCGCTGATGCCGCGACCGCGCGACGCCTATCGGCCCGGATCCCGGCCACCGGGCCGGGATACCCGACGGTGACGATCCACCGGAGAGTCGCACCGCGCCCCCGTGGCCGCCGGCATGCATCGTGCCAACCGCAGCCGGTGCCGGTGGACGCCCGCAACGCCAAAAGCCGCTATATTCGGCCCCTCGCCGCGGTCATGGAGATGACGATGGCCGATGTCCCCGACAGTTCCCCCGAGATCACCGTGTGGCTGGATGCCGCGCGCGGCGGAGACCGCCAGGCGCTGGACCGTGTCCTGGGCACGCTGTACCAGGAGCTGCACACCCTGGCCCGCCGCCAGCTGTCCGGCCAGCAGAACAACACCCTCGACCCCACCTCGCTGGTCCACGAGTCCTACCTGAAGCTGGTCGGTGCCAGCAATGGCGCCCGCTTCGAGGACCGCGCCCACTTCTTCGCCTACGCCGCCTCGGCCATGCGCAGCGTGGTGGTCGACTACGCCCGCAACCGCATGGCACGCAAGCGCGGCGGCGACCTCAAGCGCGTGGCCGAGATCCCCGAGGAAGCCGAGAGCAGCCTGCGCCTGGACGAGAACCTGCTAGCCCTCGACACCGCCCTGGAGCGGCTGGCGGCCGTCGACGACAAGCTGGCCAAGGTGGTCGAACTGCGCTACTTCGCCGGCCTGTCCGAACAGGAGATCGCCGAACTGCTCGGCCGCTCCGAGCGCAGCATCCGCCGCGACTGGCAGAAGGCCCGGCTGTTCCTGCTCGCCGCCATGCGCGAAGACTGACCAGGCGCGGGGACGCGGGCGACCATGGACGCCGAGCGCTGGCTTCGCCTGTCCCCGCTGCTCGACGCGCTCCTGGACCTGCCGCCCACCGGGCGCGCCGAAGAACTCGAGCGCCTGCGCGCCTCCGAGCCGGCGCTGGCCGCCGAACTGGAAGAGCTGCTCGCGGTCGAGGACACCGACCCGACCTTCCTCCACGACCCGTTGCCCGGCACCCGGCCGGCCTCGCGCGAAGGCACCCGCCTGGGGCCTTACCGGCTCGAGCGCCTGCTCGGCGAAGGCGGCATGGGCCAGGTCTGGCTGGCCGAACGCGCCGACGGGCTGTACCAGCGCCAGCTGGCGCTGAAGCTGCTGCGCCCCGGCTACGCCGACCCCAACCTGCGCCTGCGCTTCTCCCGCGAACGCGAAATCCTCGCCCGCCTGCAGCACCCCAACATCGCCCGCCTGCTCGATGCCGGCATCGGCGAGGGCGACCAGCCCTACCTGGTGCTTGAATACGTCGAAGGCGTGCCGCTGACCGATTACTGCCGCGAGCACGCGCTCCCCGTGGAGGCGCGACTGCACCTGTTCCTGCAGGTATGCGCAGCGGTGCGCCACGCGCACGCCAACCTGATCGTGCACCGCGACCTGAAGCCCTCGAACATGCTGGTGGCGGCCGACCAGGAAGTGCGGCTGCTGGACTTCGGCATCGCCAAGCTGCTCGACCGCGACGGCACCGACGCCTCGCACGCGCGCACCGAGGTTCGCGCGTTCACCCTGCACTACGCCGCGCCCGAGCAGGTGCGCGGCGAACCGGTAAGCACGCTCACCGACGTCTACTCGCTGGGCGTGGTGCTCTACGAGCTGCTGGCCGGCGACAAGCCCTATCGCCTGCGCCGGCAGAGCGACGCCGAATGGGAACGCGCGATCCTGGAAGTCTCGCCGCCGCGCCCGTCGGTGGCGGTGCAGCGCCTGGCCGAGGCCGGGCAGGTCGAACCGGGCCAGGCGCGCAAGCTGTCGCGCCGGCTGCGCGGCGACCTGGACAACATCGCGCTCAAGGCACTGCACAAGGTTCCGGCCAGGCGCTACGGATCGGTCGAGGCGCTGGCGCGCGACATCGAGCGGCACCTGGAGGGCCGCCCGGTCGAGGCCCGGCCGCCGCGCATCGGCTACCAGCTGCAGAAGTACCTGCAGCGCCACCGCTGGGGCGTGGGCCTGGGCTCGCTGGCGGTGCTGGTGCTGGTGGCCGCGCTCGGCCTGGCGCTGTGGCATGCGGTCGAGGCCCGGCACGAAGCCGCCCGCGCGCAGGCGCTGCAGCGCTTCGTGCTGGGCCTGTTCGACCATGCCGGCGGCACCCAGCGCCACCAGGGCATGGCCCTGCGCGAACTGCTCTCGGCCGGCGCCCGCCGGGGAGAAAGCGAGCTGGAGGACCAGCCGCGCGCGCGCGCCGAGTTGCTGGGCGTGATCTCGCGCATGTACCTGGGCATTGGCGACTACCGCGAAGCGCTGGCCCTGTCCGAACGCCAGCAGCAGTTGCTGGAAACCGATGCCGGCGCACCGGTCGGGTTGCGCCTGGACGCGGCCAGCCAGCACGGCCGCGTCCTGCGCCTGCTCAGCCGCTCGCAGGACTGCATCGAGCGCATGCGGCCGCTGGCCGGCGAAGCGATGCAGGTGCAGGCGCAATGGCCGCAGCAGGCGGCCGACTTCAGCCTCCAGTTCGGCCGCTGCAAGCGCATGCTCGGCGAACCGGTCGCCGCGCGGCAATGGTATGAACACGCGATCGAGATCCGCCGCGACGTGCTACGCGATGATGCCGGCGTGGCCGAAGGCATGATCGACCTGGCCTCGATGGAAGCCGACGCCGCGCGCACGGATGCGGCGATCGAGCAGTTCCTCGCCGCGCAACGCCAACTGCGCGCGCGGCTGGGCGACCGGCATCCGCTGATGGTCGACATCCGGCGCAGCCTGGGCGTGCTGTACCTGGACCGCGGCCAGGCGCAGGAAGCGGAGGCGGCGCTGCGCTCGGCCCTGGCGCTGGCGTTGGAACTGCATGGGCCGGACCATCCGTCGACGCTGGCGGTCCGCCGCCAGCTGGGCCTGGCATTCCTGCAGCTGGGCCGCCTGGCCGACGCCGGCAGGGAACTCAACGCCCAGCATGGCCCGACCGAAGCCACGCTCGGTCCGCGCCACCGCGAAACCGCGCTGAGCCTGTGCGCGCTGGGCCGCCTCGCGCTGGAGCGCGGCGATAACGCCGCCGCGCTCTCGGCCTTCAGCCGCGCCGTCGACACCTGGCGCCAGCCCGACGGCCGCTACCTGCTCGATTACGGCCTGGCCGACCTGTCCGCCGCGCAGCAGGCGGCCGGCGAAGCCGATGCCGCCCTGGCCACGCTGGCGGAAGCGCGCAAGGTCCGCGCCGCGCGGCTGGGGGCCAGCCATGCGGCCGTGGGCGACCTGGACCGGCGGATGGGCCAGATGCTGCTCGACGCCGGCCAGGTCGAGGCGGCCAGGCCCTGGCTCGAACGTGGCGCGCAGCTGACCCGGCTCGGCTACGGCGCGGACGATCCGCGCACGCTGCATTCGCAACTGGCGATGGCGCGGCTGGCGGCGCGCGAAGGCGACGGTGCCCCGCTGGCACGCTTCGCCGACGGGCTGCCGGAAGCGCCGTCGCTGGCGCCGATACGCTGGGAGGCGCAGGCGTTCGCGGCCCAGGCCAGCTGCCTGGACGGGGACCTCGCCACCGGTGCGCGGCAGTTGCGCCTGCTCGAAGAGCAGCTGCGGCAGTCGCGTCCGGAAGGCGGCAGCCTGGTCCGCGAGGTCGCCCGCCTGGCCAGCGCCTGCGGGATGACGGTGGCCCGCGGCGGCGGCTGAACGGTGTTCGCGGCCGGCTCCTCGCAGCGCCGCGGTGTGCGTAAGATGGCGCGCCCCCGCCACCACGACGCGCCATGCAACGACGCCAGTTCCTGACCCGGGCCTCGGCCGCCCTGGCCGCCTTCGGCCTGCCGCTTCCGCTGCTGGACGCGATGGCCAGCCCGCTGCCGCTGGGCGAGCGCCACCCGTTCGACTACGCCTGGCTCAAGGGCCATGCGCGGGCACTGGCCGGCAAGGCCTTCTCGCCGCGCAGCGACGTACTGCCGCCGCCGGTCGCGGCATTGAACTGGGACCAGTACCAGTCCATCGCCTTCCGCCAGGACCACGCGTTGTGGGGCGACGTGCCGGGTTCGAAGTTCCAGGCCAAGTTCTTCCACCTGGGCATCTACTTCAAGCGCCCGGTGCGCATGTTCGAGGTCGCCGGCGGCCAGGCGCAGGAACTGGCCTACGACCCGGCGATGTTCGACTTCGGCAAGAGCGGGCTGAAGGGCCAGAAGCTGCCCCAGGACCTGGGCTTCGCCGGCTTCCGCCTCAACTCGCCCGACGACATCCGCCGCGACTGGGCCGCCTTCCTCGGCGCCAGCTATTTCCGCGCGGTCGGTTCGAGCATGCAGTACGGCCTGTCCGCGCGCGGCCTGGCGATCGACACCGGCATGCCGCGGCCGGAGGAATTCCCCGACTTCACCGCCTTCTGGCTCGAGCGCCCGGCGCCGGGCTCGGAAACGGTGGTGGTCTACGCGCTGCTGGATTCGCCCAGCGTGGCCGGCGCCTACCGCTTCGCCATCACCAAGGGCGAACCGCTGGTGATGGACGTGGACGCGGCGCTGTATCCGCGCAAGGAAATCGAGCGCATCGGTATTGCTCCCGCCACCAGCATGTACCAGGTCGGCGAGAACGACCGGCGCATGGACTGGGACTGGCGCGCGGAGATCCACGACAGCGACGGCCTGGCGATGCACAGCGGCAACGGCGAGTGGATCTGGCGGCCGCTGGGCAACCCCGCGCACCTGCGCTACAACGCCTTCGCCGACGAGAACCCGCGCGGCTTCGGCCTGCTGCAGCGCGACCGCGACTTCGACCACTACCAGGACGACGGCGTGTTCTACGAGAAGCGCCCGAGCCTGTGGGTCGAGCCCAAGCATGGCTGGGGCAAGGGCTCGGTGCAGCTGGTCGAGATCCCGACCATCGACGAGACCTTCGACAACATCGTCGCGTTCTGGACTCCGCAGGCCAGGCCGCAGCCGGGCCAGGAGCTGCTGTACGGCTATCGCCTGTACTGGGGCGAGCAGCCGCCGGTGCAGCCGCCGCTGGCGCAGGCGGTGGCCACGCGCACCGGGCTGGGCGGGGTGATCGGCTTCAAGCGCGAGCAGTTCTCCCAGCGCTTCGCGGTCGACTTCGCCGGGGGCGAACTGGCGGCGCTGGCCAAGCGCAATGCGACGGTCGAAGCGGTGGTGGAAACCAGCCGCGGCCGCCTCGACACCGTGTCCGCGCGGCCGCTGCACGCGATCGAGGGTTATCGCGCGATGTTCGACGTCTATCCGGGCGACGACTCCACCGGCCAGCTCGACCTGCGCCTGTACCTGCGCCACGAAGGCCGCGCGCTCAGCGAGACCTGGCTGTACCAGTGGAATCCGCCGCCGGCGTCGGAGCGTCGGCTTTACTGAGGCGCCTTGTTCCACCCCGCCCTTCCGGGGTGGGCTGCGCGCCGGCGGGCGCAGCCGCCACCTAGGCCGTGTCGCGGGTCACGGTGAACTGCCGTGCGTTCGCGGCGCTGCGCTGCCAGCGGCGTGCGATCCACCAGGCCGCCCAGGTGGCCAAACCCAGGCTGGCTTCCAGCGCGTAGTAGAACCACGGCCGCTGCGACACCGTGTCCAGCGGATGGCCGAACCACAGCGGCGCCAACCCGTTGATCGCCAGCAGCACGCCGGCCGCGAACGCGAGCGCCGACCCGGCGGTCGCCGCCACCACGAAGCGCAACGCCAGCAGCGCCACGATGAAGGCGGGCAGGCCGACCCCCAGGCCGTAGGTGACCAACAGGTCCCAGGAGAACACCCCGGCCTCGATCGAACCGGCCTGCTTGAACCAGGCGAAGAAGCCTTCCGGCGCAGCGATCGCCGCGGTGTGGGCCAGCACGAATACCGAGGCGATGCCCACCGCGACGCCCAGCACCAGGCAGACCACCGCCTGCACAACCCTCGAACCTGACATGCAACCTCCCCGTGTGTGATCGAACGGCGGCGCGGACCCTTGTTCGCGGCCGCGTGCCGGCCAGGACGAAGCTGCGTCCGGCTACATCCCCTCGGCCGGCTCCCACAGCTCGACCTTGTTGCCCTCCGGATCGATGACCCAGCCGAACTTGCCCTGCGCGGAAGTCTCGGTGCCGGCGACCACGTTGCAGCCCTCGCTGCGCAGCACCGCCAGCAACGCCTCCAGGTCGGCGACGCGGTAATTGATCATGAACGACGCTGTGCCCGGCTGCATGTACGTGGTGTCGTGCGCGAACGGGCTCCACACCGTGACCCCGGCCTCGCTGTCCGGCCCGCCCCAGCGCAGCAGCGCGCCGCCCCACTCGCACACGTCCAGGCCCAGGTGGTCCCGGTACCAGGCGCCCAGCGCCTTCGGGTCCTCGGACTTGAAGAAGATGCCGCCGATACCGGTCACGCTCCCGTCCGATCCATCCCCGCCAGTCGCCGGGTCACGCCTGGCGCATCCAGCCCCGGGAAAGCACCCGGACTCGTGCCCGACCACAGCGGGCTGAAGTCGTCCAGGCCACGCGCTTCGGCCACGGAACGCAGTGGCGCCAGCGACTGCGATGCCCACGGGAATGCCGGGGCAAGGCTGGACAGCGGACCCAGCTCGCGCATGAGCCGGTTGACGAGACCTCGTGCCGGACGACCGCTGAACAGGTTGGTGATGGTGGTATCGCGCCCGGCTTGGCGGAGCGCGGCGCGGTGCACGGCGCTCGTCGTGGCTTCCGGGCACAGCAGATAGGCGGTGCCGGCCTGGATCGCGCTGGCGCCGGCGTCGAGCATGGCCCGCACGTCCTCGCGGCTGGCGATCCCGCCGGCAGCGACGACCGGGACCGACAACGACCCTGCCAGCGCGGCGACGAGCTCGCGCGTACCGGGCTGCCCGGCCAGATCCCCGGCGAGGAACTGCCCGCGGTGTCCCCCGGCCTCGATGCCCTGGGCGATGACAATGTCCGCGCCGCGCCTTTCCAGCCAGCGCCCTTCTTCCAGGGTGGTAGCCGTGGCGAGGACCACCGCGCCCCATCCCTTGATCCGCGCCAGCAGGGAGGGTTCGGGGAGGCCGAAGTGGAAGCTCAGGACCTTCGGGCGGAACGCCTCGAGCAGGCCGACGGTGGCCGCATCGATCGGCCGGCGCACGCCGGTCACGCCCGGTGCCGGTGGCTCGATGCCGAACTCCCGGTAGTACGGTTGCAGCGCGCGTTGCCAGCGTTGCATGGCAACCGGATCCGGCGCCGGCATCGCGTGGCAGAAGAAATTGAGGTTGACCGGCCGGGGCAACGCGGCGAAGCGGACCAGCGCCCGCTCCAATCCTGCCGGATCCAGCATCGCGCAAGGCATGGAACCGAGCCCGCCCGCCTGGGCCACCGCGATGGCCAGCGCCTCGTCCTGCGTGCCGGCCATCGGCGCCTGGATGACTGGAAGCTCCATGCCCAGCAGCGCGCCAAGCGGATTCATGGATGGCTCGCTACCCGCACCGATGCCGATTGCGACGGCCCGCCGAACCCACGTGGCGGCGGCCGGCATCGCATGTCGCCCGTCCGCGTCCGCTCACAGCAGCGGCACCTGCAGCGGTTCGATCGCGCCTTCGCCGCGCATGACCTTCTTGAACTCCGGGCGGCTGACCGACACGTAGCGTTCGTTGCCGCCGATCTCCACCTGCGGACCGTCCTGCACCGCCCGGCCCTGCGCATCCACGCGCACGTTCATGGTCGCCTTCTTGCCGGTGTGGCAGATGGTCTTGATCTCCTGCAGCTCGTCGGCCCAGGCCAGCAGGTACTGGCTGCCTTCGAACAGTTCGCCGCGGAAGTCAGTGCGCAGGCCATAGCAGAGCACCGGGATGCGCATGCGGTCGACCACTTCGCTCAGCTGCCACACCTGGGCGCGGCTGAGGAACTGCGCCTCGTCCACCAGCACGCAGCCCAGGGGGCCGTGGGCCAGCAGGTCGGCGCCGACCAGGCGCTCCAGGTCGGTGTCGCGGTCGAAGGCGGTGCCCTCTGCGCGCAAGCCGATGCGCGAGGCGACGACGCCGCCGCGACCACTGCGGTCGTCCAGGCGCGGGGTCAGGATCAGCGTGCGCATGCCGCGCTCGCGGTAGTTGTGCGCCGACTGCAGCAGGGTGGTGGTCTTCCCGGCGTTCATCGCCGAGTAGTAGAAGTAGAGCTTGGCCATGGGCGGATTCTACGGCCGCCGCGCCCGGCCGCGATGCGCTCAGTCGGCGGCCGCCGGCCCCGCGCGCGCGGGATCCCCCACCTCCACCCTTCCGGTGGTCAGCAACGTCTTCCAGATCGTGTCCTGCCAGGCGAAGTACGCGTCGGGTTCCCAGAAGGTGTCGTCGAAGTACTCGCTGCCGCGCAGGGTGATCGAATCGCGCCCGGCCCCGGACGGCGGAATGATCGGCAGGTTGCCGAAGAAGCCGCCGATGGCCAGCTGGTCGGGGCGCTCGCGGGCCAGGACCCGGGCCAGCCGCCGCTTGGCCTTGTCGTCGCCGTACTTGCGCAGCAGCGGCTGGCCGCGGCGCAGCGCCTGTTCGCGCTCCTGCGCGCCCAGCTGCGACCAGTAGCGCTCGCGCAGGAGGTAGAAGTCCTCGTAATAGCGCTCGGCGGCCAGGTCCATCCAGGCGTAGCCCAGCGCGCGGTCGCGTGGTCCGCCCAGTCCTTCCCAGTGCATCTCGCCGAGCATGGCCTGCGAGGGCTTGTCGGCGAAGCGCGCGGCGCGCTCGAAGCATTCGCGGGCGCGTTCGTAGTCGCCGCGGGCATAGGCCTCGCGCCCGCGGATGCGCCAGGCCAGGTCCGGATGGCCTTCCATGAAGCGCAGGATCAGGTACTGGGCCAGGGGCTCGTCGCCCTGCAGCTCGACCGCCACGCCGGCGGCGCGCTGGGCGGCCGGGCTGGCGTTGACGCCGACCGGCCCGAGCGGGGCCTGGGTCGTCACCTGGGCGGCGGCGGGCAGCCACAGCAGTCCCGCCGCCATCATCGCGACGACGACCCGGCCCCGCGTCCTGCGTGCCCGCCCTGCCTGGTGCATCGGCTTCCTCAATCGGCCTGCTTCACCTGCTCCACGTCGCCCACGTCGACGTTTTCCTTCTGCGGGGCCTTCCACACCTCGTCCTGCCAGGCCCAGTAGCGCTCAGGCTCCCAGTAGTCCTTGCGATAGTAGTCCTCGGCGCGCAGGGTGGTGTTCTTGCCGGCCATCGGCCCGGTCATCGGGATGATCCGCACGAAGCCGACCGCGCCGGTGCGGCTGCCGGTCACCTTGCGGCCCTCGGTGCGGAGGATGCGCTCCAGGCGAGGCTTGGCCGCGTCGTCGCCGAACTCGGCCAGCAGCGCCTGGCCGCGCTCGATCGCCGCGTCCTGCTCGGCCTGGGTCAGCTCGCCCCAGTAGCGCTCGCGCAGGATGGTGAAGTTCGGATACATGCGCTCGGCGGCCAGGTCCATCCAGGCATAGCCGATCGGCTTGTCCTGGGCCACGCCCAGGCCCTTCCAGTACATTTCGGCGAGCATCGCCATCGAGGCCTTGTCGGCGTAGCTGGCGGCCCGCCGGAACATCGTGTGCGCCTCGTCGTAGCGCTTGTGGTGGAAGGCGTGCAGGCCCTCGCGGCGCCAGCGGATGTCCGGGTGCGCGGCCAGGAAGCCCTCGGTCAGCAGTTCCGGGGCGATGTCCGGTTCGCCGACGTAGTTGCCGAAGCTGGGGCGCTCGACCTCGCCCTCCCATTGCAGCAGCCGCACCGGGCCGGCCGGTTCGGTGCTGGCCGCGGCGGAAGCGGCCAGCGGCAGGCCCAGCGCCAACATCCACGGGATCAAGGAGCGGCCGCGGCGGCGGGACGGGTCGGGCGACGGCGGGTTCCGGTACATGGCGCTCCACTCCCTTGGGGTGCGATGGAAGGTACGGCCATCGCCGGGCAACCGTCGCACCCCCTTCGTCACTGGGACACAAGTCACGCCCGGGGCCGGCCGGCGGCTCCGGGTAGAATGCCCGGCCCGTTCCACCCGTTGCGCCCATCGTGCTCAATCCCCCCCAACGCGCCGCGGTCCTGCATGACGAGGGCCCGCTGCTGGTGCTGGCCGGCGCCGGCAGCGGCAAGACCCGGGTCATCGTCGAGAAGATCGCCCACCTGGTCGGCACCGGCCGCTACCCGGCGCGGCGCATCGCCGCGATCACCTTCACCAACAAGTCGGCGAAGGAGATGCGCGAGCGCGTGGCCAGGCGGATCAAGGGCGAGGCGGCCGAGGGACTGACCATCTGCACCTTCCATGCGCTGGGGCTGAAGTTCCTTCAGATCGAGCATGCCGCCGCCGGGCTGCGGCGCGGGTTTTCGATCTTCGACGCCGACGACAGCGCCGCCCAGGTGAAGGACCTGATGCCCGGCGCCAAGCCCGACGCGGTCGACGACGCGAAGAACCTGATCTCCCGCGCCAAGAACGCCGGCCTGTCGCCCGAGCAGGCGCTGGCCGCGGCCCGCTCCACCCGCGAGATGGAGGCGGCGAAGCTGTACGCGCGCTACCAGGCGCGCCTGTCCTCGTTCAACGCGGTCGACTTCGACGACCTGATCCGGCTGCCGGTACAGATCCTGGAGGAGAACGCGGAGGTGGTCGCCGCCTGGCGCGAGCGCATCGGCTACCTGCTGGTCGACGAGTGCCAGGACACCAACGACGCCCAGTACCGCCTGCTCAAGGCGATCGCCGGGCCGAAGGGCAACTTCACCTGCGTGGGCGACGACGACCAGAGCATCTACGCCTGGCGCGGCGCCAACCCGGAGAACCTGCAGCAGATGGAGCGCGACTACCCCGCGCTGCAGGTGATCAAGCTGGAGCAGAACTACCGCTGCTCCAACCGCGTGCTGCGCGCGGCCAATGCGCTGATCGCGCGCAACCCGCACCAGCACCTGAAGACGCTGTGGAGCGACCAGGCCGACGGCGAGCGCATCCGCGTGTGGGAGTGCCGCGACAACGAGCACGAGGCGGAGAAGGTCGCGGCCGAGATCGCGTTCCTGCACGAATCCAAGCAGGTGCCCTGGAACGAATGCTGCATCCTGTTCCGCGGCAACCACCAGTCGCGTGTGCTGGAGAAGGCACTGCAGCTGCTGCGCGTGCCCTACCACCTCACTGGCGGAACCGCGTTCCTGGAACGCCAGGAAGTGAAGGACGCGCTGTCCTGGCTGCGGGTGATCGCCAACCCGGAGGACGACGCCGCGTTCCTGCGCGCGGTGCAGTCGCCCAAGCGCGAGGTCGGCGCGACCTCGCTGGCGCGGCTGGCCGAACTGGCCGCCAGCAAGCACCTGCCGATGTCGCGCGCGGCGCAATCGCTGGGCGCGCTGCAGCAGCTCCCGCCACGCGCGGCCAACGGCCTGGGTGCGTTCAACGACGCCATCGCCGACCTGCGCGACCACGCCAGCAAGCTCAGCGCGTCCGAGCTGGTCCGGCGCCTGGCGGAGAAATCGGGCCTGCTCGCCGACCTGCGCGCGCAGTGCAAGGACGAGGCTTCGTTCCAGCGGCGCAAGGCCAACCTGGACGAGCTGGCCGAGTGGTTCGAGGGTGGCCCGCGCGGCGCGACCGCCGGCGACCTGGCCGCGCAGCTCGCCCTGCTGTCGCGCAACGACAAGGATGATGGCGGCAACCAGGTGCGGCTGATGAGCCTGCATGCGGCCAAGGGGCTGGAGTTTGGCTACGTGTTCATCGTCGGCTGCGAGGATGGCACCCTGCCGCACGAGGCCGCCCTGGAGGAGGGCTCGCTGGAGGAGGAGCGCCGGCTGATGTACGTGGGCATCACCCGCGCCAAGGCCCGGCTGTGGCTCAGCTACAGCCGCGAGACGCGGCGCTTCCGCGAGAAGGTGCGGCTCAAGCCCAGCCGCTTCCTCGACGAGCTGCCGGCGGCCGAGCTGCAACGCGACGGCGCCGACCCGGTCGCCGACGCGGCGGCGAAGAAGGAGCGGGCCAACGCCAGCCTCGCCGCGATCCAGGCGCTGCTCGGCGAATGAGCGCGCCCGCGGCCATCGCCACCACCGCGCGGCTGCGGCTGCGCGTGCTGCACGAGGATGATGCGGCATTCATGCTCGAGCTGCTCAACCAGCCCGACTTCCTGCGCTTCATCGGCGACCGCGGCGTGCGCGACCTGGAGCAGGCACGCGCCTACCTGCGCGAGGGCCCGCTCGCCGGCTACGGCCGCGATGGCATGGGCATGTACGTGGTCGAGCCGCGCCACGGCGGCGCGGCGATCGGCCTGTGCGGGCTGGTGGTGCGCGAGGGCCTGCCCGGCCCGGACATCGGCTTCGCCTTCCTGCCCCAGTTCTATGGCCAGGGCTACGCGTTCGAGGCGGCCAGCGCGACACTGGCGCTGGCCCGCGACGCATTCGCCCTGCGCAAGGTCCTGGCGATCGTCTCGCCGGACAACGCACGCTCGATCGCGCTGCTGCGCCGGCTGGGCCTGCGCGACGCCGGCAGCGTGCGGCTGCCGGGCAAGGACGAGGACATCCTGCTGTTCGAGACCGCGGAGGACTGGCGATGCGCGACCACTTCCAGCTGATGGCCGACTACAACCGCTGGATGAACGGCAACCTCCACCGCGCCGCGGCGGCGCTGCCCGCCGACGCGCTGGATGCGCCGCGCGGCGCGTTCTTCGGCTCGATCCTGGGCACGCTCAACCACCTGGTCGTGGCCGACACCGTGTGGCTCAAGCGCTTCGGCGGCGGGGGCCGGGATGCGCACTGGACCGCGCTGCAGGCCGTGGCCGGCATGCCCATGCCGCCGGCCCTCGACGCGCGCCCGTGCGCCGACCTGGCGCAATGGTGGGACACGCGCCGGCAGCTGGATGCGGTCATCGTCGAATGGATCGGGCAGCTCGCGGACGCCGACCTGGACCAGGTCCTGCAGTACCGGAACATGCGAGGCGACGTGCAGCGGCGACGGCTCTCGCACCTGTTGCTGCACCTGTTCAACCACCAGGCCCACCACCGCGGCCAGGCCACCACGCTGTTCAGCCAGTGCGGCGTGGACGTCGGCGTGACCGACCTGCTCGTGCGCCTGCCTGCCACCGACTGATCGATCCTGCAGCGGACGTCGAAACACAGCCGCCGCCGGCCAGCCGCTAAACTGGCGCCCCCGCCGCCGCCGAGATCGCGCTCGATGCGTCTTTCCCTGATTTGCGCCGCCCTGGCCACCGGCCTGCTGGCCACCGCGTGCCAGCCGGTGCGCGAACAGGCGCCCGCCGCCGTGCCGGTCGCCACCGCGCCCGCTCCGTCGGTGCCGGCCGACGACAACCTCAACGCCGTGCTCTGGGTGCAACGCTCGGCCGAATACCGCGCCGCCGCCGCGCAGACCTATCGCGCCGCCACCGACCACCTGGACGCGGCGCTGAAGCAGGCCGACTGGGACGCGCTGGTCCCCGAGGAACGTGGCAACCCGGCCCGCGGCCTGAAGCCGGCGGTGATCCTGGACATCGACGAGACCGTGCTGGACAACTCGCCCTACCAGGCGCGGCTGGTCCGCGACGGCGCCGAGTACAGCGATCCGACCTGGGACGCCTGGGTCGAGGAACGCAAGGCCAAGGCCCTGCCGGGCGTCGTCGAGTTCGCCCGCGCCGCCCATGCCCGGGGCATCACCCTGGTCTACATCTCCAACCGCGCCGTGCACCTGAAGCAGGCCACCCTGGACAACCTGCGCAGCGAAGGACTGCCGGTCGCCGATGACGGCGTGTTCCTCGGCCTGGGCACCGTGGTGGCCGATTGCGAGCAGGACGGTTCGGAGAAGGACTGCCGCCGCCAGCTGGCCGGGCGCCAGTACCGCGTGCTGATGCAGTTCGGCGACCAGCTGGGCGACTTCGCCCGGGTCTACGACAACACCCCCGCCGGACGCCAGGCGCTGCTGGACCGTTACGAGGACTGGTTCGGCGAGCGCTGGTGGATGCTGCCCAACCCGACCTACGGCAGCTGGGAGCCGGCGCTGTTCGACAACGACTGGCGCCAGCCGCGCGACGCGCGCCGGGCGGCCAAGCGCGCCGCGCTGGAGGTGGCGCGGTGAACGCCCGTCCGCCGCTGGCACTGGCCACCGACGAGCGCCTGATCTTCGCCCTGGACGTGCCCGGCCGGGCGCAGGCGCTGGAATGGATCGACCGGCTCGGCGACAGCGTCCGCTTCTACAAGATCGGCATGGAACTGCTGGCCTCGGGCGAGTACTTCCAGGTGCTGGACGACCTGGCCGCGCGCAACAAGCGGGTGTTCGTCGACCTGAAGTTCTTCGACATCCCGGCCACCGTGGCCGGGGTGGTCCGCGGCCTGGGCCGCTGGCCGGTGAGCTACTGCACGATCCACGGCTGGCACCCGGCGATGATGCAGGCCGCCGCCGAGGCCAATGCCGGTTCGGACATGCGCCTGCTGGCGGTCACCGTGCTGACCTCGATGGACGCCGGCGACCTGCGCTCGATGGGCATCGCCGGCGAACCGGAAGCGGTGGTGCTCGAGCGCGCCCGCGCCGCGCAGGCGGCCCGCATCGACGGGGTCATCTGCTCGGGCCTGGAAGCCGGTCCGATCCGGCGCGCGCTCGGCGGCGGGTTCTCGATCGTCTGCCCCGGCATCCGCCCGGGCGGCCCGGCCGGCGACGACCAGAAGCGCAGCGTCGGCGTGGCCCAGGCGTTCGCCGACGGCGCCGACGCCATCGTGGTCGGCCGTCCGATCCGGCGGGCCGACGATCCGCGGGCTGCGGCACAGGCGATCCAGCATGAGATCGCCGTTGCACTTGGTCAATAAAATCAATCTCTTGTGTACATCAACCTAAGGTATTGCCTAAGGTTAACGGCGGCGTTACGATGCCCGCGTCCGGCTCCTGGCCGGAACCGTGCCACAACACGATGTCCTCCGGCCCAGCCGGATTGAGGGAGGCGCAAGCCTCCCTTTTTTATTCCCGGACGCCTTGCCCGCGCGCCGCGGGTGCCGCCACACTCGGCGCGGACCCTGCGGATGCCGCCCATGCCCCGACTGCGCTCCTGGACCCGGCCGGCCCCCGCCCTGCGGCTGTGCATGCTTGTCGCGCTGCTGGCGCTGGCCGCCTGCCGTCGGGAACCGCCACCGGCGGAGCTGCCCGGCGCGGCCAGCGAGCCGGCCGGTGCGGTGCGCCAGCTCGCCACCCACCTGCAGGACAACGACCTGCAGGCCTTCGCCCGTGATGCCCTGCCGCCGCAGGAGCATGCCGCCCTGGCCCGGGCCTGGGCCGAGGGCCGCAGCCGCTGGCCGGTGACCGAGTTGCCCCTGGACGAACAGCTGGGCCCGTTGCTGGGCGCACTGTCGGCGCCTGGATCGGAGCAGGCGCTGCGGCGTTCGTTCGAGCGGCAGATGGCCGGACAGGACGCGGCGCTGCGCAACGCCGCCCGTTCGCTGGCCCTGTTCGGCGTGCAGTACGTGCGCACCCAGGACGACTACAGCGCCGAGGAACGCGGCCACTACAGCCAGGTCATCGGCGCCCTGGGCACCTGGTCGGCGACCGCGCCGCTGGGCGACCGCGCGCGCGCCGAGGCGGCGATCGACCGCCTGGCTGCCGCGGCCCGGGCCACCGGCCTCGACGGCGACGAGGCCCTGGCCGCGGCCGGCATGGAGGAGAGCCTGCACCGCCTGGGCCCGTTTGCCGCCACCGTCAAGGCGGTCCTGGCCGACTACGGCCTGGACCTGGACCGCAGCCTGGCCGACCTGCGCACCGGCCTGGTCGAGGAGGACGGCGACCGCGCCACCGTCCGCATCCACTATCCACTCGCCGGCAGCGAGATCGACACCACCGTCAGCCTCACCCGGCGCGACGGCCATTGGTACCTCACCGATTACCTCGACCACGCCGCGCGCCTGCTGGTGGAACCCCCGGTCGCGTCGCCCGCCCCGCCGACCCTGCCCGACCTGCCGGCCCCGCCGGTGCCGGCTGAACCGGCCGGGCCCGCGGCTGCGCGATAATCCCGACATGCCTGAACAGAATTCCTTTCCGTTTCCGGAGCCGCCGCCCGGCAGCAAGCCGGCGCCCGCCCCCCGTCCGGCTGCCGGCGGCAGCGATGCCGCGGACCCGGCCGCGGCGCCCCCGCCGGCTGGCACCCCAGCCGAGGCCGTGGTCCCGGCCCCGCTCGCGAACCGGCCGGCGGCCACCCCGCGCCGGCCGCTGTGGGCCCGCTTCATGGGCTGGCTTGCCGACCCGTGGCTGGAGCTCAAGCTGGAGCCGGCCGACCTGGACATGCACGCCGACCCGCGCCCGGTCTGCTACGTGCTCGAGGACTATGGCCTGTCCAACGCGCTGATCCTGGACAAGGCCTGCCGCCAGGCCGGCCTGCCCTCGCCACTGGTGCCGCTGCCGCGCGACCCCACCGGGCGCAAGCGCGCCTACGTGGCGCTGTCGCGCCGCAACGCCGCGCCGCTGATCCCGGACCAGCGCCCGGCCAAGCGCACCCATTCCGACTCGCTGGCGCGGCTGCTGCAGGCGCACCGCGCCGACCCGGCGCTGGACGTGCGCCTGGTACCGGTGTCGATCTTCGTGGGCCGCGCCCCGGACCGGCAGAGCGGCTGGTTCTCGGTGCTGTTCTCGGAGAACTGGGCGCTGGTCGGCCGCTTCCGCCGGCTGCTGGCGATCCTGCTCAACGGCCGCGACACCCTGGTCCGCTTCGCCGAGCCGGTGTCGCTGCGCGAGACGGTCGAAGAGGGCCTGCCGGCCGAGCGCACCGTGCGCAAGCTGCAGCGCGTGCTGCGCGCGCACTTCCGCCGGATCCGCGCGGCCATCATCGGCCCGGACCTGTCGACCCGGCGCCTGCTGGTCGACCAGGTGCTCGCCGCCGAGACCGTGCGCGAGGCCATCGCCGACCAGGCCCGGCGCGACAACTCCAAGCCGGTCGAAGCCTGGAAGAAGGCCCATGCCTACGCCTGGGAGATCGCCGCCGACTATTCGCACCCGGTGGTGCGTTCGGCCAGCTTCCTGCTCACCCCGGTCTGGAACAAGATCTACCGCGGCGTGCTCGTCCACCACCTGGACAAGCTCAAGGAAGTCGCGCCCGGCCACGAAGTGGTCTACGTGCCCTGCCACCGCAGCCACATGGACTACCTGCTGCTGTCGTACCTGCTGTACGAGCGCGGCATCGTGCCTCCGCATATCGCCGCCGGCATCAACCTCAACCTGCCGGTGGTCGGCACGATCCTGCGCAAGGGCGGCGCGTTCTTCATGCGCCGCAGCTTCCGCGGCAACCCGCTGTACTCGGCCGTGTTCACCGAGTACGTGGCGCAGCTCGTCTCCGGCGGCTACTCGCTGGAGTATTTCGTCGAGGGCGGCCGCTCGCGCACCGGCCGGCTGCTGCAGCCCAAGGGCGGCATGATCGCGATGACCGTGCGCGCGTTCCTGCGCCAGCCCACCCGGCCCGTTCTCTTCCAACCCGTATACATCGGCTACGAGAAGCTGATGGAGGGCAACAGCTACCTGGACGAGCTCTCCGGCAAGCCCAAGGAGAAGGAGTCGATCTGGTCGCTGCTGTGGGGCATCCCCAAGGTGCTGCGCAGCAACTACGGCCAGGTGGTGGTGAACTTCGGCGAGCCGATCCGGCTGGGCGAGGTCCTGTCCGAGCGCGCGCCGGCCTGGGACGGCCGGCCGCTGGGCGAGGACGAGAAGCCGGCCTGGCTGGCCGACACGGTCGACGCGCTGGCGCAGAAGATCCAGGTCAACGTCAACGGCGCCGCCGACGTCAATCCGATCAACCTGCTCGCGCTGGCGATCCTGTCCACGCCCAAGCACGCGATGGGCGAGGCCGACCTGCTGGCGCAGATCGCCCTGTCCAAGACCCTGCTGGCCGAGCTGCCCTACTCCGAGCGCTTCACGGTCACCCCGCACACGCCGCAGGAAATCGTGGCCCACGGCGAGGAGATCGGCGTGCTCAACCGCATCCCGCATCCGCTGGGCGACGTGCTCAACGTCGACGACGACACCGCGGTGCTGCTCTCCTATTTCCGCAACAACGTGGTGCACCTGTTCACCGCCTCGTCGTGGATCGCCTGCTGCTTCCAGCACAACCGGCGCATGAGCCGCCGCACCCTGGTCCGGCTAGGGCGCACGGTCTATCCGTTCCTGCAGGCCGAGCTGTTCCTGCCGTGGAACCAGGACGAGTTCGCCGAGCGCGTGGATCGGATCGTCGACGTGTTCGTGCGCGAGGGCCTGCTGCAGCAGATCAACGACGACGAGGGCGGGATCCTGCAGCGCAACCAGGGCCAGAGCGACGAGGTGTTCCGCCTGCGCGCGATCGGCCACACCCTCCAGCAGGCGTTCGAGCGCTACTACATCGCCATTTCGGTGCTGGTGAAGAACGGCCCCGGCACGCTCGGCGCGGCGGAACTGGAGAGCCTGTGCCAACTGGCGGCGCAGCGGCTGAGCCTGCTCTATGCCGAGTCGGCGCCCGAGTTCTTCGACAAGAGCCTGTTCCGCAGCTTCATCCAGAAGCTGCGCGAACTGAAGCTGGTGTGGCCGGACCAGAACAGCAAGCTGCTGTTCGACGACCGCCTCGACGCCTGGGCCAAGGACGCCAAGCTGATCCTGGGCCGCGAACTGCGGCACACGATCGAGCGGGTCAGCCCGGAAGCGGCGCGGCCGGAGGCGGTGGAGCCGGCGCCGGCCGACTGAGTCCGGCCGCGGACCGACGGCGGTCCGCGGTACGCACCCGGGGCCGCCGACCGGACCGCTGCCGGCGGGCACCGGTGGCCGCTCCCAGCCGGCCTATGGCGCGGCCGACTCCAGCAGCGCCTCGCTGAAGCGCACGCCGCCACTGAGCTTGAAGTAGACGTGCACGGACTGGCCCCTGGCCAGCGGAGTGACATGCACGGCCTGGTCGGACTGGCCCGCGCGACAGGTGCCGCGCCCGGCCGGATCGGTCGCTACACCCACGCGCACCTCGCCGGCCGGAACCTTGAACGTGGCGGTTTCCGCTTCGTCCACGCGCGCGGCCAGGCGGTCGTTGATGTACACGGCCATGTAGCAGGCCGATGCTTCCCAGGCCTTGCCCCGGGTGATGCGAAGAACCCCGGCCGGTCCGCGGACGGGCTCCTGGTAGGCCAGCACCCGGTCCTCCGGCACCGGTCCGGCGGCCTCGTCCGGGACTCCCGCGGAACGGAGCTCCGCGGTCGCCTGCGCATTCTTCTGTGCCTGCTCGGCGGCCAGCTGGTCCACATGCGCCTGGTACTGTCCGGAGGCCATGTCCACATAGTCGCGCCGGCTCTCAACCGCGCCACCCTTGAGGGTCTGTTCCTCGTAGGTGGCCGTATCGGTCGCGCGGCGCAGGGTCTGGTAGCCGAAGAACGTGTTCGAAGCGAGGGTCTGCGCATCGACGATGCGCCAGCTCCCCTTCGGCCCAGGCTTGAGGTCGGTGGCCAACTCGCCGGGCTTCTTGCCCGGAGTGACCAGCTGGGTGAACCACACCCGGCCATCCTGGTAGTAGCCGGTCTCCTGGATGACCTTCCCCGGCTCCTTCCATTCGTAGGCGACGCGGTAGGCCCCGTACGGGCTTTCCTGCTGCTGGCGCACGTACGTCTTGCCCACCCACTGGACGTAGGGGCCCCAGACGGCAGGATCGGCGACGCCTTCGTCCGCTGCCCGGACCGATCCGGGCAGCAACAGCGACGCCCCGATGAGTGCCGCCACATGTATCCCCGCCTTCATGGCACTTCCCCCATCGCGACATCGGCTGACAGGAACAGCGCCGCCATTTCGTCGCGGAATGCGCGGTCGCGTTCTTCGTTGCGCTTGTACAGCTTCCTGCGCTCGGCTTCCGAAAGATTGGTCACCGCATGCGCCCGCAGGGTGGCCGGTTCGCGCGTGCGGTGCAGCACCAGCCGGCAGCGTCCCGCCCGCCGGTCGATGACCGCCGCGGGAACCGGATAGGTCTCGCCACCGCCATCCGTTTCGGAGACGGCGGCGGCCGCCGCATCGCCCGGCCCGGCGAACCGGCCGTAGATCCGGTCCGGCAGGTTGTCCCAGTAGCGGATGTCGGCCTTGGCCTTCACGGCCGCGCTGATCAGCACCGCGGCCACGCCGACGACCGCGAGCGCACCGGCGGCGCCGCCGTCGCCCGAGGAGATGGCCGCCTGCGCGCCAAGCATGCCGACCTCTCCGACGCCTTGGGCGCCGCCACGGAAACTTGCCTTCCCGTCCAGGATCGCGTCGACCTGGCGACCACCCAGGGTGCTGGCCTGCCAGCCCAGATCCGCCAGCACCGGAACCGCCTGGGTGCCGGCCGACACCGCAACGAACGGATTGTCGCCAGCCTTGAACTGCAGGGCCTCGCCATAGGAACCGGTCGCCGACTTCACCGGCGAGGTGCCGGATTCGACCAGCAGCAAGGTGTCGCTGCCCGGCGCCGGCGCCACCAGTCCCTGCGGCTGCTGCCCGGCGGCACGCTGGTAGAACTCCTCGGCCATGCCCTCGTCACCGGCGCAATGCGACGCCCAGCCGGCGAGCAGCGACATCAGCCCGAAGTCGCCGGCGTAGTTCTCGTCGTTGCTGATCGTGTCCTGGTACTCGGCGGAGCGGAAAGCGGCGCGCGCGTTGCCATAATCGCCCTCCGCCAGGAACAGCAGGCCGCGGTAGTAGTACGCCATGACCCGTTCGTAGGGTTCGCCCTTGAAGTCCTTCACGCCTTCGGCCGACCACATCGAGCGGGCCTTCCTGGCCGAAGGGGAATCGGCGTAGATCAGCTCGATCCGGGCGATGGCGGCATCGAAAGCGCGCGCCGCCACGTCCGGACGGCCCTGGTCGATCGCCTCCAGCCCCACGCGTTGCAGGTTGAGCACGGCGCCCCACTCGCCCTCGGCCAGCAGCGCGTCGTAGTACTTGCGCAGGCCATCGGGCAAGGACGCCGTGGCCGGCTCCTGCGCCAGGACGGGCACGGCGAAGGCCAGCAGCGCCGTGGCGGCGAGGCGCGACAGGGTCATCCAACGGGCTTTCATCGATGCAGTGCTCCATCCATCCGTCGTGCGGTCTCCAGCGCCAGTGCGCGCGCGGTGTCGGCCACGCCGTCGCGCTGCGGCGTTTCGCGCTCGAAGCCGTTGGCGGTGGCGACATAGCGACCGGGCGCCGCCGGTTCCGTTTCCGCGGGTGTCTCGAACTGCAGGAGGGTTTCGCCGCTGGCCACCGACAGCAGCGTCACGTGGAAGCTGCGGCCGGACGCGGTACCGGGATCGGCTTCAGAGGTGACCTGCATCAGGTAGTCGGCGTGGCCGGCCAGCGCCCGCGTCTCGATCGCATGCACGTTGGGGCGTTCGCCCTCCACCGACTGGCCTGCCAGCCGCGTAGCCAGGGTGCGGTCGATGAAGCGCACGCCGCCCTGGCGCAAGTGGTCCATGAACTGCGACTGGATCGACCGCGATTCGCCTCGCGCGCGCGGACCGGAGGGCGCATCCGCCTCCAGGAACCGCTCGGTGCGCTGGTGGGTGCCGGCGCTCGCGCCGGCCACCGTCATCCCGACCGGGCCAGCATGCGTATAGGCGACGCCGTCGGCTTGGGCCGCACTGGCGCGGCTGCTGCGGTCAACGGTCTCCACCTCGCGATAGCGGGTGCTGACCGCATCGTCCAGCTCCGAATCCCAGAACAGCATCACCCGGTTGCGCGTGCCCAGCTGGCGGCGCAACGAATCCCACGGGGCGTGAGCGGCAACGGCCGGCGCCCGCTGCTGTGCTATCACCTGCGGCTGCCCCGGCCGCATGGACGCTTGCGCCGCCGCTGGACGTTGCTGCGCGTGGACGCCCATTGGCGGCACCATCGCCAGCCCGAGCAGGATGGATACTGTCATGCGCATGGGGATCCCGGCTCAGTTCGGCGCCAGTTCGATGTAGTAGTGCGCTGCCCGTTGCGAGAGCGACGACTCCTGGTACACGGCCATGCCGCCGGCCGGCAGGAACACCGGGCGCCACGCCGATACACCCTCCACCGGCGCCATGTTCCCGTCCAGGAACGCCACCCGTGCGCGCACGTCCATCGGTGCACCGGTGCAGTTGGCCAGGCGCGCGGTGACCTGCACCGTCCCGCCGGCAGTGGCCGTGGTGCTGAGATGCTGGACAATCACGCTGTGGTAAAGCGCTCTGTCGCTCATCAGCACCGCGTCGGCCGGGATGTCCCGCACCGAGCCATAGGCCACGGAGGTCAGGGCCGGGCCGCCCGCCGGCGCATTCTTCTTCAGCGCCTGGTAGTCGCACTTGAGCAGGGCCTGCGGCCGCGCGGAGGGCGTCGAGGCGCAACCGGCGAGCGACAGGGCGAGCGCGCCTACGGCGCCCAGGAATGCGTTCTTCATGGGATTGCTCCGGGTTCTCGCCGGCGCCGCCGGCGGTGGGGTCTTGCGGCTCAGCGGTAGACGACGTCGTCGGCCGCCGCCCGCTGGAATTCGTACATGCCGGTCCAGGCGAGCTCGCCCGTCTCCGCGTCCACCAGCTCGAAGGCGATCTGGTTCAGCCGCTGGACCACGCCGGTTCTCGGATCCCGGCTGTCCAGGGTCATGATTGCCCCGCCCAGGAAGAAGTCGACGCCGGCCTGGCCTTGGGTCATCCCGGCGGTCCCCACGTCGGTCACGCCTTCTCGCTTGAGGTCTCGCTGCTTGGCGACCATGCCCGCATAGCGCTGGCCGACGAAGCTGATGCGTCCCTGCGCCGCGCGGTTGAGCTCGACCAGCAGGCGCTGCGTGATCATTCGCCGATTGATGATCTGCGACCCCTCGTTGCGGAACTCCTGTTCGTCGATCAGGACCCGCGGCGGCGTGGCAAAGCGGCCAAGGAATCCACTGGCGAAGATGTCCCGCGCCATCTGGTTGGTCATCGCCTGGATATCCTGGCTCTCGATGCCCACGCCCGTGACCAGGCCCCTTTGGCCCGGATCCAGATCGCGCGCCTGCACGCCATTGCGGTTCTGCAGCGGTGGCCGGCGGTCGCGGGCGTCGGCGCCGCAGGTCACGGCCAGCAAGCCCGCCAGCGCCAGGCAGGCAGTCCACCGGATATGCAAATCACACTTCATCTTCCTTCCCCTGTTTCCCGGTGGCCGGGCGTGATGCACTGGCCGGAGCTGCGGCGCCGACGGAGGCATTTGTAGTCCGCGCCGTTGTCGGATTCTTTCCCTCGGCCTGAAAGGTTCTGAAAGGTTCTGAATCCCCGGACCGGCGTGTCCCCCGCCTCCGCCCGTGAAAATCCGCGCCTGCTCGGCTAAAGTCCGCTCTGCGCCGGCCGCTGAATCGACCCGGGGTCCTGACGGGCCGGCGTTCCCATGGGGGGATCCATCCAATGAACCAGTCCGCGAGCGAGGCGGCCGGCGTCGCCCGCCTTGGACTCGGCGAATGGCGCTTCGGCGACGCGGTGCTGCACGAGCCCGGTGGCCGGCTCGTCGTCGCCGGGAACGAGCGGATGCTCGACCGCAGCAGCCACCAGATCCTGCGCTACCTGCTTGAACATTCCGGCGAGGTCGTGACCAAGGAGGAGTTGCTGGAGGCCGGCTGGCCGGCCCGCGTCGTCGGCGAGAATTCGCTGGCCAAGGCGATCAGCCGCCTCAGGCTGGCCCTGGGCCCATCAGCCGACATGCTCCGCGCAGTGCATGGCTATGGCTATCGACTCAACGGCCCAGCCGCGTTCACCGCGACGCCCACGCCGGCCGCCGCGCTCCGGGGCATGGGCGCCGAGCTCCCGCCCCTCGGCGGCGCCGTACCGTGCCGGACCGGCTGGACCCTGACCCGGCAGCTGGGCGAAGGCGCCGCCGGCATCACCTTCCTGATGGAATCGCGCAAGGGCGAGCAGCGCGTGGTGAAGTTCGCCCGCGACCTTGGGGGGCTGCGCGGCCTCAAGCGCGAGATCGCGCTGTCGCGCTACATCGAGGCTGCCATGGCCGAACGCAGTCCGGTCGCGCGCGTGCTGGGCTGGAACCTCGAACAGCCGCCCTGCTATCTGGAGCTGCCGTACTTCGCCGACGGCAACCTGGACGTCTGGGCGGGTGCCTGCGGCGGGCTGGGCGCACTGTCGCACGGGCAGCGGCTGGACCTGTTCGCCGCCCTCTGCGACGCCGTCGCCGGGCTCCATGAAATCGGCGTCATCCACAAGGACCTCAAGCCCGAGAACCTGTATCCCAGGCCGGATGGGGAGGGTGGCTGGAAAGTGGTGCTGTCGGACCTGGGCGCGAGCGAGGCGGCCCCCTCGCCGCAGCTGGCCGGGTTGGGGCTGACCCTGGGCGTGGCCGGCGGCGGCTCGCCGCAGGCGGGCAGCCTGCTGTACCTGGCGCCGGAGCTGATCGCCGGCGAAGCGGCGACCCAGCGCAGCGACGTGTTCTCGCTCGGCGTGCTGCTGTACCAGCTCGCGGTGGGCGACCTGCGTCGTGCGCTGGCGCCCGGCTGGGAACACGACATCGACGACCCGCTGCTGCAGGAGGACATCGCCCTGGCCGCGGCGGCACGGCCGGAGCGCCGGCTGGTCGACGCTCGCACCCTGGCCGAGCGGGTGCGCAGCCTGCCGGTGCGGCGCGCGGCGCGCGATGAGGAGCGTCAGCGCGCCGAAGCCGCCCGGCTGCAAGGCCTGCAGCTGCAGAAGCTGCAGCAGCGGCGGCGCTGGCTGCAGGCGGGCATGGCGGTGCTCGGCGCGGTGCTGCTGGTCTCGCTGTGGCAGCAACAGCGCGTGGAAACGGCGCGCGCCGCGATGGAGGTGGCCAGCCGCCACGCGCGCGAGAACGCCGCGATCGCCGACGCGGTCAACCGCTTCTTCAACGAGGACGTGCTCGCCGCCGCCTCGCCCTATGCGTCGGGCGGCAGGCGCGAACCGACCCTCCGCGAAGCCATCGACCAGGCGGTGGAGCACATCGACCGGCGCCTGGCGGACCAGCCGGTGGTCGAGGCGACCGTGCGCATGACCATCGGCCAGGTGTACGGCGAGTCCATGCAGATCGCACGGGCGATCGAGCAGGAACGGCGCGCGGTGGCCCTGTTCGAGCAGCACCTGGGCCGGGACGATCCACGCACCCAGCAGGCCCGTTACCGCCTGGCGACCGACCTCACCGACGACTCGCGCTTCGACGAGGCCCGCAGCCTGATCGAAGCCACCGATGCAGTGCGCACCCGGCTGCGGCAGGACGACGCCGAAACCACCCTGCTCTCGCACCGCGCCAACTGCTACTGGTACATCTGGCGCCAGCAGTACGACCGCGGCCAGCCGGCGTGCGAAGGCGCCATCGCCGCGCAGCTGCGCGTCGACCCGCAGGACCACATCGCCCGGATCAAGGCCCGCACCAACCTCGCCGTGCTGCACAGCCGCGCCGGGCGTTTCGAGCAGGCCGAGCGGCAGTTCGACCGGATCGCAGAGGAGTTCGCCACCCTCGAGGACCGCGGCAGCCCGACCTGGCTCCGCGCGAGCTACCTTCACGGCATGAACCTGCTGGCGCTCGGTCGCCACGAAGAAGCCGGCCGGTTGCTGGACGAGGTATTCACCGGTTCGATCAGGGCGCTGGGCGCCGACAACCCGCATACCCTGGAAGTGCAGGTGGGACTGGCCCGCTCGCACCTGGCGCAGGCGCGGCCCAGCGACGCCGTGCCACTGCTGGAGCACGCCTACGGCGCCTACCGGCGCCAGCTCGGCGAGGACAACCACTACACCCGGGCGGCGGGCGAGGACCTGCGCACGGCCCGCTGCGCCGCCGGCCAGGACAGCGGCCCGTCCTGCGGCTGAAGCCCCCGGGCGGAGCCAACTCAGGCCGGCTCGTCGGGGATCAGCAGGCTCTCCAGCCGGGCGATGCAGTCCTTCAGCTGCAGCTTGCGCTTCTTCAGGCGCTTCGACTCGAGGTCGTCTTCCGGATTGGCCGCCAGCTGCTGGATGCGCTCGTCCAGCGCGCGGTGCTCGCGCCGCAGTTCGGCGATGCGCTCGGCGACGGTGCTGGGATCGGAGGCTTCCACGGATTGCAAGCTTACACCCGTGCCCCGCCACGCCGGCGGCGCGCGGCGCGCGGCGGCCACCGGCGCCGACCGGTAGAATGGACGGCGTATGAGCGCCGTCCTGCCCCTTCCCGAACCGGTTTCGCGCCGGAGCCAGCCCCGCCACGCCGATCCGCGCGTGGTCCACCGCGAGCAGGCCAAGCTGGCCAAGCGCCTGCGCCGCCAGGTCGGCCAGGCGATCGCCGACTTCGGCATGATCGAGGCCGGCGACAAGGTCATGGTCTGCCTGTCCGGCGGCAAGGACAGCTACACCATGCTGGACGTGTTGCTGCAGCTGCAGCGCAAGGCGCCGGTGCCGTTCGAACTGGTGGCGGTGAACCTGGACCAGAAGCAGCCCGGCTTTCCGGAGCACGTGCTGCCGGAGTACCTGCGTGCGCTGGGCGTGCCGTTCCACATCATCGAGCAGGACACCTACTCGGTGGTCAGCCGGGTGGTCCCGGAAGGCAAGACCATGTGCTCGCTGTGTTCGCGGATGCGGCGCGGCGCGCTGTACGCGTACGCCGAGGCCCACGGCTTCACCAAGATCGCGCTGGGCCACCATCGCGACGACCTGGTGGCGACGTTCTTCCTCAACCTGTTCCACCACGCCAAGCTCTCGGGCATGCCGCCCAAGTTGCTGTCCGACGACGGCAGGCACGTGGTGATCCGCCCGTTGGCCTACGTGCGCGAAAGCGACATCGTCGAGTACGCGGCCGCGCGCCAGTTCCCGATCATCCCCTGCAACCTGTGCGGCAGCCAGGAGAACCTGCAGCGCAAGCAGGTGGGGCTGATGATGAAGCAGTGGGAGCGCGAGTCGCCCGGGCGCATCGAGACCATCTCCCGCGCACTGGGCGACATCCGCCCCTCGCAGCTGTCGGACCCGAAGCTGTTCGACTTCCTCGCCCTGGGCCACCGCGAAGGCGCCGCGCGCGCCGATGCCCATGCCTGGCTGGCCGGCACGCCGGACGATGGCGCGCCCGACGACGACGGGCCGTCCACACCGGCCTGACCGCGCATCGCGCGCCCTGCGACGCGCGACTGGTTTCCTGCACGGCGCGCGGCGCGCCTGCCTCCCCATGACCCGAGATTCCGAATGTTCTTCCGCAACCTGACGTTCTTCCGCTTCCCCACCACCCACGATTTCACCCAGCTCGACACCCTGCTGCCGGAGGCCGCGCTCAAGCCGGTCGGCCCGCTGGAGCTGTCGTCGAGCGGCTTCATCTCGCCGTTCGGGCGTGGCGAAGACGTGCTCTCGCACCGCATCGGCGACGCCATCTGGCTGTCGGTCGGCAGCGAGAACAAGATCCTGCCTGGCTCGGTAGTCAACGACCTGCTCGCGCAGAAGGTCGCCGAGATCGAGGACAAGGAGGGGCGCAAGCTCGGCGGCAAGGCCCGCAAGCGGTTGAAGGACGACCTGCTGCACGAGCTGCTGCCGCGCGCGTTCGTGAAGAGCTCGCGTACCGACGCGCTGCTCGACCTGGAGCACGGCTTCCTGGCCGTGGACACGTCTTCGCGCAAGAGCGGTGAAGCAGTTGCTTCGGAGATCCGCCGCGCGATGGGCAGCTTCCCGGCGATTCCTCCCAACGCCGAGGTGGCGCCGCGCAGTGTCCTCACCGCCTGGATCGCCGGCGAACCCCTGCCCGAGGGGCTATCGCTGGGCGAGGAGTGCGAGCTGAAGGACGCGATGGACGGCGGCGCCGTGGTCAAGGCGCAGAACCAGGAGTTGATCAGCGACGAGATCGCCAAGCACCTGGAGGCCGGCAAGCAGGTGACGAAGCTGGCGCTGGTGCTGGACGACCATGTGTCCTTCGTCCTCGGCGAAGACCTGGTGGTGCGCAAGCTGAAGTTCCTGGAGGGCGCTGTCGACCAGCTCGAGAGCACCGAGCGCGACGACCTGCGCGCCGAACTGGATGCGCGCTTCGCGCTGCTGTCGGGCGAAGTGCGGCGCCTGTTCCTGGTGCTGGAGGCGGCTCTGAAGCTGAGCAGGGCCGAAGCCTGAGGCCGTCGCGGGGCGCGGCATGCGGCCCGTTGAAGCACGCCACGTACAGGTATAAGGTCGGGTCCGCGCCTGTGGCGGAGTGCTGTGATGAAGTCGATCCCCCTGCTTGTCGCGTTGTCCTTCTCTGCTCCGACCGCGCCGGCAACCGGGACGACGGTCCCGCCGGCCGAGGAGCTGCCGGAGACGCCGACCCGGTCGGGCCACGAGTTCCTGGCCCACTGCAGTGAGGATGACTTCGCCCGCGCGAGGTTCCCGCAGAAGCTCGCCCGCAAGTGCACTGCGCTGCTGGAGCTCTGGCGGGCCGAGGCCAGCGGCCGCGGCAACCGCCAAGGCGCACCCGGCAGTGGCGTCGACGGTTTCGGCGCGCCACGCGGGATTCCAATGATTCCACCATCCGCCGGCCCCGGCGGCTGAACACTGTCACCGGGTAGCGACGCACGGCGTTGGAGTTGCAGCTGGCACCGGATGCGCCGGGAGCCGGGGCTGAATACCGGCGCGGCAGCCAGCGGCGTTCCCGCTTGTTCGTCCGGCTTTCGAGGACTAAGGTTGACCTCAACCGCTCGCCAGGGAGGTCGCATCGATGAAGCCGCTGTCGCTGTCCGTCGTGCTCGCAGCCGCCTTTGCTTCGTCGACCGTGCAGGCTGCTCCCCAACCGGAGCCTGCCACCTCCGAATCCAGGCCTGCCGTCATTCCGTCGCTGTACACGCCTTCGACCCTGACTCCCTCCGGGCGTAGATTCATCGCACGCTGCAGCGATGAAGCATTCGCAAAGACCCGCTATCCGGACGGCCTGGCAGACCAGTGCGAGCGCCTGCTGGGTCTCTGGCATCGGGAAGCCAATGCGCAGCAGGATCCACGCCGGGAAGCGTACATCCCCAACTACGGCAATGCGCTCCGGATTTCGAGCTTCAACCAGCCGCTGAACGTTCGTTGAGCCGTCAGGCACGACCGCGCGACCGGCACTCTGCGCGCGCAAGGGCGAACCTGGCGGTTTGCGCCTAGAATCCGCGCATGCCTTCACTGCTCCACCGACTTATCGCCCGCGCGCCCCGGCGCGTCGAGCGCGATACGGTCGAACTTGAACTCGAAGATGGTCGCCGCATCGACGTGCAGCGCGTGCGCGATCCCCGCGCGCGCCGGCTCAAGCTCAGCGTGGACGAGCGTGGCGCGCGCCTGACCCTGCCGATGCGCGCCAGCCTGGTCGCCGGCGAACGCTTCCTGCACGAGCACCGGACCTGGCTGTCGGCCCAGCTCGAACGGCACCTGCCGGCCGACGCCGCCGTCGCCGCGCTGGTGCCGGGCGAGACCACGAGCCTGCCGCTGCGCGGCCAGTCACTGCCGCTGCATTGGCAGCCGGGCCGCTACATCCGCATCGCCCGCGACGAAGCAGGCATACACGTCCAGCTGCCGGCAAGGGCCTCCGAAGCGGCCCTGCGCCGCGCGCTGCGCGGGTTCTACGAGGCCGAGGCGCGCGCCGATGTCGGCCGCTGGCTGCCCGCCTACCTGCCCGGCCTGCCGCGCGCACCACGCCAGCTGCGGTTGAAGGTGATGTCCTCGCAGTGGGGCTCGCTCGCGCCCGATGGCAGCCTGGCGCTGGACCTCGCCCTGGTCCTGGCCCGACCCTCGGCGTTCGAGTACGTGCTGGTGCACGAACTCTGCCACCTGCTGCAGGCCAACCATTCGCCCGCGTTCTGGCGCGAGGTGGAGTTGCGTTTCCCGGCCTGGCGCGAGGAGCGGGCGTACTTCCACCGCGACGGCCGCAGCCTGAAGGCCACCCTGCGCGGATTGCTGTCGGACTGAGGCGGCCGCCCGCCGGGGACGGGCACGCTAGGATGCGGGCTCCACCCGAGGGAGCCTTGAATCCGATGAAGTCGCCGACCCGCACCGCCTCGTCCGCCGCCCTGCTTGCCCTGGTGCTGGGCGCCTGCCAGCGCGAGCAGGAGCAACCACCGGCAGCGACGGACGCCACACCCGCGCCGGCGGCAGCGGCCGGCGAACCAGCGGCGCAGCCTTCCACCAGCCCCGCCCATCCCCTCTGCCCGGCTACCCCCGGTACCGCGCCCAGCGGCGACCTGACCGCCACGCGGATTGCGGCGGCCGACGGCGACGGCTCCAGGGGGCTGTACGAAGGTCCGGTGTGGAACGGCGAGGCGCTGTACTTCTCGGACTTCACCTTCGCCGACGGCTTTCCCTCGCGGATCCGCCGGCTCACGGCGGACGGGCGCCTGGAGACGGCGGTCGAGGCCAGCGGCAGCAACGGCCTGGCGCTCGGCACGGACGGCGCCCTGGTCGCGGCCACCCACGACCGCAAGGAGCTCTCGCGCTTCGACCTGGTCGATGGCTCGCGGATGCGCATCGTCGGCGAGTTCCAGGGCCAGCCGTTCAATTCGCCCAACGACCTGGCCATCGCCCGCGATGGCACGATCTGGTTCACCGACCCGGACTTCCAGCGCGCGGCCGGGCCCGGCGGCCAGGACAAGACCCGCGTCTACCGCGTCGGCACCGATGGCAACGTGTCGGTCGTGGACGAGAGCATCGCCAATCCCAATGGCATCGCCCTGTCGCCCGACGAGCGCACGCTTTACGTCGCCGGCGGCGGCGAACAGGGCGTGCTGCGCGCCTATGACCTGGTCGACGGCCAGCCGCGCGGCCAGCGCGACCTGGCCACCGGTGTGCAGGTGCCCGACGGCCTGGCGGTCGATTGCCTGGGCAACATCTACCTCACCGAACACAACCGCCGCCGCGTGCGCGTGCTGTCGCCGCAGGGCGAGGCGCTGGCGACCATCAGCGTGGACGCCAACATCACCAACGCCGCCTTCGGGGGCGCGCAACGCAAGACCCTGTACCTCACCGGCGCCGGCGCGGTGTGGTCGATCGAGCTGGACGTGGCCGGCCTGCCCTACTGATCGCGGCGGCGCACCCGGCCTACACGCCCGGGCAAAGAAAAAAAGGCCCCGCCGGAGCGGGGCCTTTCTTTTTTCAGCCGTGTTGCCGGGCCTGGCTCAGAAGCGGTACTGGGCCGAGACGCCGAACAGGTGGGCGCCGCCATCGTAGGAGCCGGTCAGGCGCGAACGGCTCGAGGACAGGATGTCGATCTCCGGCGTGTCCACCAGGTCGATGTAGGCGTAGCTGGCATCGACCGAGAACTTCTCGCTGACCGCCCAGGTCAGGCCGGCGGCGTACCACATGCGATCCTGGTCGGGCATGCGCGGGGTGCGGTACGGGTAGCTGACCGGCGAGTCGTCGCGGGCGACGCCCGCGCGCAGGGTGAACGCATCGTTGAGCATGTACTCGCCGCCGACGCTGTAGAACCAGCTGTCCTTCCAGTTGTAGTCCTCGGCCGAATCGGCCTGGCGCGGGTTGTCGAACTCGATGCGGATCTCGCGCAGCGAGCTCCAGCCGGTGCGCGAGGTCTCGGCCATCAGCGCGAAACGCTCGGTGGCCTGCCAGGTGGCGCTCAGGGTGTGCACGTTCGGCGTGGTCAGCTTGGCCAGCGCGCCGGTGTCCGCGTACTGGCCGGTAGCGGCCAGGATGGTGGCGACGTTGGTCGGCACGGTGAAGTCGGCATCGCCGGTCAGCTCGTGGTCCACTTCCGAACGGTACGAGTAGCCGATCGAGACGGCATCGGTCGGACGCCAGCTCAGGCCTGCGATGAAGCCCAGGCTGGTGTCGGTGCCGTGCACTTCGACTTCGCCGTCGTTCTTCTGCGGGCCGAACGGACCGGTGATCGGGTTGGGCATGAAGCACAGCGCCTGCGTGGCGGGATTGCCGCACAGCGCGGTACCGAAGTCGATCGCGTTGGACAGGGTCACGTCCGAACGCTCGATCACCGCACCCAGGCCGGCGGAGAAGTGGTCGCCCAGTTCCACCGAGGCGGCCAGGGTCAGGTCGATGATCTTCACGTCCGAGTTCAGCGCGTGGTAGCGGCCCTGCCAGCCGTCGTCGTACTCGGTCTTCAGGCCGAACGGCGCACTGACCATGGCGCCCAGGGTCAGGTACTCGAAGCTGCCTTCCAGCGGCAGGATGAACGACATCGCCGGAACCGGGCTGACACCGCCGGCATCGCCGCCGTCGCCGCCGGTGAGCGGCTGCTGCAGCGGGGTGCCGGAGGCGGCGTAGCCGCTGCCTTCGAACTCGAACGACAGGTCGATCGCGGTGACGTCGCCCTGGAGGGTGGCGCGGTCGAAGGTCGACATCATCGCCGGGTTGTTGGAGACGACCGAGGCGTCGCCCTTGGCCGAAGCGGCGCCGGCCATGGCGCGGCCCTGGGCCTTGACGCTGTTTTCCTTGAGCTGGAACGCCGCGGCATGGACCTGGCCGCAGGCCAGTGCGCCGGCGACGCCGAGGGCAAGCGCGGAAATACGGGTGAGGGAATGGGCGAGTTGCATGTTTCTTGTCTCTCCGGATGACGGGGGTTGGGAATGGCACCAGCGCCCGCAAGCCACCCCCTCCCGGGGTTGCCTGCATCCGTCGGAGTCCCCTCCCGACATACGACGCCGTATTGGAGTATACCCGTTGCGTTTAACCAGACAATAACGCCGAAAGTCACGCCTTGGCGCCTTCCCCGGGCAGCAGCGCCTTTCCGGCTGGAGGCGCCCGCCCGCATCAGCGATAGTGGCGTCCATGTTCGTGTCGTTGCCCACGCGCCAGAAGGCCGCCCTGCGTTGGGCCACGCCGCTGCTGTTCGCCGCCCTGTGGCTGGCCTTCCTCTGGTCCCTGGGCCGCCCCGACGAGGCCCGTCGGAGCCTGTGGCTGGCATGGGGCGCACTCGGGCACGGCCTGGGCGGGGGCGATGCCTGGCTGGCGGCGTTGCGCGACGGCAGCGTGCTGCGGCTGTTCACCGCCCTGTTCCTGCATGCCGACTGGGCACACCTGTTGGGCAACCTGGTGTTCCTGCTGATCTTCGGCCTGCCGGCGGAGCGGGCGATGGGACCCTGGCGGTTCCTGCTGCTGTTCCTGCTGGGCGGCGCGGTGGCCAACCTGGCCGCGGTGCTGGTGATCGACAGCCCGGACCGGGTGGTGATCGGCGCGAGCGGCGCGGTGTCGGCGGTGATCGGCGCCTACCTGGCGCTGTTTCCCGGGGCCCGCCTGGGCGTGGTGCTGCCGCTGGGCCTGTTCCTGGAGTTCGTGCGTGCGCCGGCATTCCTGCTGATCGGCATCTGGGCGGCGTTGCAGGTGGTGTTCGCCTACATCGGGCCGGCCTTCGGCGAGGTGGCGTGGGCCGCGCACGTGGCCGGCTTCCTGTTCGGCGCGGGATTCGCGCTGGTGGTGCGCGCAGGGATCGCCCGGCGCATGCGCCGGCAGCGCGGCTACTGAGCCGGCGCGCGACCTTGGATCCTGGCGGCGCGCCCCCATCCTTCCGCCATTCCCAACCTTTCCTCCACTCCGATGGCCAAGCCCCTGTACAAGGTGACGTTCCTCAACCACGGCAAGGTGTACGAGCTCTACGCGCGCCACATCGCCGGCAGCTCCCTGTGGGGATTCACCGAAGTGGGCGAACTGGTCTTCGACGTGCACGAAGGCCTGGTTGTCGACCCCACCGAGGAGCGCCTGCGCGACGAGTTCGGCAACACGCGGAAATTGCACCTGCCGATGCAGAGCATCGTCCGGGTCGAGGAGGTCGAACGGAAGGGGCAGTCGGCGATCCGCGACGCGGCCACCGGCGAGAAGGTCGTGACTCCGTTCCCGCTGCCGGCCAACCCGAAGCGCTGATCCCCGGAACCGGGACCGCCCCCGTCGGCACGGCCTGGTTCGCAGGCGCGCGGCTCAGCGCGCCTGTACCGCCGCCGGCGCCCTGGCCACCTGCTTCTTGAGTTCGGCCAGGGCCGCGCTGATCGGCTTGTCGCCGGGCAACGGCTGGCCTGCCCGGTAGCCTTCGGCCCCCTCGTCGTCGCCACGCAGGTGGCCGGGCAAGGTCGCCTCGCTGATCTCGGCCAGGCTGGCCGGGACCTCGTCGCCGCCGATGAGCGCCGGATCCGGCGTGAGCTCGGTATCCGGGACGATGCCGCTGGCCTGGATCGAGCGCCCGCTGGGCGTGTAGTAGCGGGCGGTGGTGAGCTTGACCGAGTCGCCGTTGTCCAGCGGCAGCACGGTCTGCACCGAGCCCTTGCCGAACGTGCGGCTGCCGACGACGCGTGCGCGGTTGTTGTCGCGCAGGGCACCGGCCAGCACCTCGGCCGCGCTGGCCGAGCCGGCGTCGACCAGGACCACCACCGGCGCGCCCTTCATGCGGTCCCCGGGCGTGGCGTCGAACCGGCTGTCGCTGATCGGGATGCGCCCGCGCGTGCTGACGATGCCACCCTTGTCGAGCAGGTCGTCGGCGACCTGCACCGCCGCGGTCAGCAGGCCGCCGGGATTGCTGCGCAGGTCCAGCACCAGGCCGCGCAGGTGGCCGCCGGCCTGCGCCTGCAGCCGGTCGAGCTGGACCTGGAAATCGGCGCCGGTGTCGGCCTGGAAGGTACTGATCCGGACGTAGCCGTAGCCGGGCTCCAGCATCCGGCTGCGCACGCTCGTCACCTTGATGGTTTCGCGCACCAGCGTGACATCGAACGGCTTGTCGCGCCCTTCGCGGACCACCGTCACGGTGACCTTGCTGCCGGGCTCGCCGCGCAACGGCTCCATCGCCTCGACCTGCGCGATCGGCTTGCCATCGATGGCGATGATGGTGTCGCCGGCGAGGATGCCGGCACGCGCGGCCGGCGTGTCGTCGATCGGCGCGATCACCTTCAGGGTGTTGTCGTTCTGCTGCAGCAGTTCCACGCCGATGCCATCGTAGGCGCCGGTGGTCTGCTCGTCGAAGGACTCGCTCTCGGCCTTGTCCAGGTAGGCGCTGTGTGGATCCAGGTCGAGCAGCAGGCCGGCGATGGCCGACTGCATCAGCGCGCGGTCATCGACGGAATCGACATAGGCCTCCTTGACCGCGTTGTAGACGGCGACGTAGCGGCGGATCTCGGCCAGCGGGACGCGCGAGGCGGCCGCGGCCCCTTCATCGGCGCCATCCGGATCGTCGCTGGCGGGCACCGAGGCTTCCGGGGGCGCCGCTTCGGGCGGCGGAGCGTCCCCTGCCGGCTGTTCCGGCGGCTGTGCGCCGCGCGGCGGCTCCGCGGGTGGCTGCGCCTGCTGGGCGGCCACGGGCGCGACCGGCAGCAGGGCCAGCAGCAGCGACAGGAAATGACGGCGCATTCGGAACTCCAGGACGCGTCAGGCGCGTAGTCGCCCGATTATGCGGCAAGCCCGGCACAATGCCGCTTGAACTCCCCAACCCGACCGGCCGCGGAGTTCAGCGGCGCTGCAGCCAGGTGGTGGGATCCACCGGCTGGCCGTTACGGCGCAGTTCGAAGTACAGCGCAGGGCGCCCATGCCCGCCGGAACTGCCGACCTTCGCCACCGGATCGCCGCGGCGCACGCGGTCGCCGGCATCGCGCAGCAAGGCGTCGTTGTGGGCATAGAGGCTCATGTAGCCGTTGCCGTGGTCGATGATCAGGATCAGGCCGTAGCCCGTCATCCATTCGGAGAACACCACCGTTCCGTCGGCGACGGCATTGACCGGGCTGCCCGCCGCCGCGCCGATCAGCACGCCGCTGCTGGTTCGGCCATCGGGCAAGCGACCGCCGTAGCGCGCCAGGAGGTCGCCGCTGGCGGGCCAGCCCAGTCCTCCGACCTTGGGGGCCGGCGTAGCCGATGCGACCCGCGGGGGCACCTTGCCGGGCGTCGACGGGCGTGGCGTGGCGGCCGGTTCCTGCGCCGCCCGTGCGGCGGCCGCGGCCCGCCGTTCGGCGGCGGCACGGGCGGCGGCGGCACGCAGGTTGGCCAGCAGGCGCTCCAGCGACTTCACGTCCTGGCCCAGCGCCTTCTCGCGCGACTGGCGGTCCTGGTAGCGCGCGTCGAGATCGGCCACCACCTTGGCCCGGTCGCCGCGATCGCGCTTGAGGGTCGCCAACTGCTCCTGCTGCTCGGCCTGCAGGGCCTCCAGCTGACGGGTCCGCGCGTCGATCTCCGCTTCGGTCGCCGCCAACTGTTCCAGCGCGCTCGTCAGCCCGGCGACCTGGCGCACCTGTTCGCGTTGCGCATAACGGTAATAGCCCAATGCACGCTGGGCGTCGGCGATGCGATCCTGGGCCAGCAGCAACTTCAGGGGTGCCTGCGAGCCCGCCATGTAGGCGCTGCGCAGGAGGGTCGCCAGGCGCTGGCGGCGCTCGCCCAGTTCACGCTGCATCCGCTCGCGTTGTTGCGCGAGTTCGGCCAGCGCCTGGCGTTCGTGCAGCAGCGCCTGCTCGGTCTGGGCCAGCGCCCGCATCGAGCGCCCCAGTTGCTCGTCGGCCCGGCGCAGGCGCTGGGCGGCCTCGCCCCGCTGGCCTTCCAGCCGTCGGCGTTCGCGGCCGATCTGCTGCAGCTCGGCGCGGGTCTTGCGCAGTTCCTGTTCGGCCGCCTTCGGCGACTGGGCGTGCACCACCGTCGGCACGCCACCCATCGCGAGCAACAGCGCCAGCCCGGCGCCCGCTCCCCGCTGGACCAGACCGCGCAGCCGGGCGCCGACCCTTGGCCAGGACGGACCTTGCTCGCGGCGGGGGCTCGCGCCCGGAACTTCCATGACTTCGGTCCAGTGACTTCAGACAGTGGCGGATTGTAGCCAAGGGTGGTCGTATGCTGTCTCCGGACCATGAAAAGGCGAACCGCCATGACCCGCACCCCAGTGAACCGTACCGCCGCACGCCTGGCGTTCGCGCTGGCCCTGGCCTGTTCGTTCCCGGCCATCGCCGAGGACGACATCAGCAAGGTCAACGGAAGCATCGAGACCTCGGCCGGCCAGCGTTACGGCGACCTCGAGACCGTCAACGGCGCGGTGCGCGTGGCCGAGAACGTCCAGGCCCGTGACGCCAGCACGGTCAATGGGAGCATCCACGTCGAGAGCGGTGCCCGCGTCGACAGCCTGGAGACCGTCAACGGCGCGATCCGGCTCGCGCGCGACGTGCAGGTGGCCGGCGACATCGAAACCGTGAACGGAAGCGTCTTCGTCGACAGTGGCGGTACCGTGGGCGGCAACATCGAGACGGTCAACGGCGCCATCGGCCTGGTCCGGACCCAGGTGGCCGGCAACCTGGAGACGGTCAACGGCGACATCACCGTGGGCATCGGTTCGCACGTACGTGGCGGCATCACCGTCGAACGTCCCCAGAGCTGGTTCCAGAGCGCACCCAAGCGCAGGCCGCGGGTGGTGATCGGCCCGGACGCCGAGGTCAGCGGCCCGATGGAGTTCCGTCGCGAAGTCAGCCTGTACGTGCACCGGACCGCGCGGATCGGCCAGGTGACGGGGGCCGAGCCGGTCCGCTTCGAAACCGAGACCGCGCCGCAGGACTGAGCGGGCGCAGCTTGGCTAGAATCGGAACTCCGCCGCCCCATCCGGAGTTCCGATGTCCCGCAAAATCCTGATCGGCCTGGCCGCTGGCGCTTTCGCGCTCGCCGGCTGCAAGAAGGCCGACACTCCCGCCCCGGCGACCGCGCCGGACGCGGCCACTGCCGCCGTTCCGGCCAGCACGCACTCGTTCGCGCCGGCGATCGATGCCGGCGACTTCAAGGACCTGGTGCAGACGCTGGCTTCCGACGAGTTCGAGGGCCGCGCGCCCGGCTCGGCCGGGGAAGAACGCACGATCGAGTACATCCGTGCGCAGATGCAGCGCATCGGCCTGCAGCCGGGCAATGGCGACAGCTATTTCCAGGACGTGCCGATGGTCGAGACCACCGCCGATCCCGCCACGACGCTGAACCTGACCATCGATGGCGCGCCGGTGGCGCTGGCCTTCGGCACCGACATGGTGGTGGGTACCCGCACCGGCCAGGCGCAGGTCAGCGTCAAGGACAGCCCGGTCGTTTTCGTCGGCTATGGCGTCGATGCGCCGGAGCGGCAGTGGAACGACTACGGCGACCAGGACTGGACCGGCAAGACGGTGGTGATCCTGGTCAACGACCCGGGCTTCCATGCCGACGACGACAAGCTCTTCGACGGCAAGAAGATGACCTACTACGGCCGCTGGACGTACAAGTTCGAGGAGGCCGCGCGCAAGGGCGCCGCCGCCGCGCTGATCGTCCATGACGACGCAGGCGCCAGCTACGGCTGGGACGTGGTCAAGAACTCCTGGTCCGGCGCGCAGTACGACCTGCCCGCCAGCGACGATCCCGAGCCGCGCCTGCCGGTGCAGGGCTGGCTGACGGCAGAAGCCGCGCGCAAGCTCTTCGCCGGCGCCGGCATCGAGCTGGAAGACGCCTACAAGATGGCGAACAAGCCCGGCTTCAAGGCGGTGCCGCTCGACGCCACCCTGTCGGTCGACCTGGCCAGCACCACCGCCAGCAAGACCTCGCGCAACGTCATCGGCGTGCTGCCGGGCAAGGCCCGCGCCGACGAAGCGGTGCTGTACATGGCCCATTGGGACCACCTGGGCAAGCACGAAGGCGAAGAGGGCGACGCGATCTACAACGGCGCGGTCGACAATGCCACCGGCGTGGCCGGCATCCTGGAGATCGCCGAAGCGTTCGCCCACCAGGAACAGCCACCGGAACGCTCGGTGGTCTTCGTCGCCGTGACGCTGGAAGAGTCGGGCCTGCTCGGCTCCAAGTACTACGTCGCCCACCCGACCTTCCCGCTGGACAAGATCGCCGGCGTGGTCAACCTCGACGCGATGTCCGTGGGCGGACGCTCGCGCGACATGGTGGTGACCGGCTTCGGCAACTCCGAGCTGGAGGACATGCTCAAGGTCCACGCCGACCAGCAGGACCGGGTGCTGACCGAAGAGGGCAACACCGCCGCCGGCTATTACTTCCGCAGCGACCACTTCAACTTCGCCAAGGCCGGCGTGCCGGCGTTGTATGCGAAGGGCGGCAATGACCTGCGCGAGGGCGGCCTGGACGCCGGCAAGGCGGCCAATGCCGAGTACGCCAAGCGCTACCACCAGCCCAGCGACGAGATCCACGATGGCTGGCGGTATGACGGCATCGTCGAGGACCTGCAGGCGCTGTACGGCGTCGGCCAGGACCTGGCCGGCGGCGACCGCTGGCCGAACTGGTACGAAGGCAATGCGTTCAAGGCCGCGCGCGACGAGGCGATGGCTGGCAAGCAGGCCGCCGCGCCATAACAGTCGCAGCACCTCTGAGCAACACAACCAGGAGGGCCCGCATCGAGAGCTGCGGGCCCTCCTGCTTTTCAGCTGCACGCTGCAGATTCCGGGGCGCTGCCAGAAGGCCTCGACCTGGAATCCGAACGTCGCCAGACATCCGCCGCCTTGCGCCGCCTCCAGTGCGGGGCTCAAGACTGAAGCTCGGCGACGGCTCGCCGTGATGGCCCGATCGGTCAACGTCGAAGCAACGTCGTTGTCAGGCAGGCCCGGGATCGGCTCGACCGCCACATGCGGCACGCGGGGAACCCCGACTCCAGGCCTCCCCCGCTCCACGTCCGGCGGCATGGCGCTCGGCGCAATGTGATGGCCTGCGCCCCGGTGATGCCTGGCATTCCGCGGGGGAGGGGGTCCGGCTTGACCCGTGGCGATGACAGCCAACTTGCGGACACCGCGCACGCACTAGCGCACCGCTAGACCACTTTCATGGCGTCAGTGTCCGCCGCGTCGACCGCGCAGATGGGGCCTGGGCACGGGCCTTCGACGCTCTGCGAGGCCTCCCGACGCAGGATCGCTCGACAGCGCGACGGTCTCGGTCATCGCGGGCTGCGAGCTGCGAGCCACCATCTGAATCGGTCGGGGATTACCAGGGCGATAACGTTCCCTCCGGCAGCAGGAGCCGGAAAAGAAGAAACCCCCAGCCTGTCGGCTGGGGGTTTCGGATAAAAACCCTGACGATGACCTACTCTCGCATGGGAGACCCACACTACCATCGGCGCTGTTGCGTTTCACTTCCGAGTTCGGGATGGGATCGGGTGGTTCCACAACGCTAATTTCATCAGGGAGACGGTTGGAGCGTGCTGGTGAACATGGCTGCCCGCAAGGGACAGACCGTGCATACCGCACCGTCTCGCATAAGTACTTGTGATGTAGTGAGCGGCGGATGGCTATCGACGTCATCGTCGAGTCCAAGGCCACTTGAGGTTATATGGTCAAGCCACACGGATCATTAGTATCAGTTAGCTCAACGCATTGCTGCGCTTACACACCTGACCTATCAACCACCTAGTCTTGATGGTTCCTTTAGGGGACTTGTGTCCCGGGAGATCTCATCTTGAGGCGCGCTTCCCGCTTAGATGCTTTCAGCGGTTATCGCTTCCGAACATAGCTACCCGGCAATGCCACTGGCGTGACAACCGGAACACCAGAGGTTCGTCCACTCCGGTCCTCTCGTACTAGGAGCAGCCCCTCTCAAATCTCCAACGCCCATGGCAGATAGGGACCGAACTGTCTCACGACGTTCTGAACCCAGCTCGCGTACCACTTTAAATGGCGAACAGCCATACCCTTGGGACCGACTACAGCCCCAGGATGTGATGAGCCGACATCGAGGTGCCAAACACCGCCGTCGATATGAACTCTTGGGCGGTATCAGCCTGTTATCCCCGGAGTACCTTTTATCCGTTGAGCGATGGCCCTTCCATACAGAACCACCGGATCACTAAGTCCTAGTTTCCTACCTGCTTGATCCGTCGATCTTGCAGTCAAGCACGCTTATGCCTTTGCACACAGTGCGCGATGTCCGACCGCGCTGAGCGTACCTTCGAGCTCCTCCGTTACTCTTTAGGAGGAGACCGCCCCAGTCAAACTACCCACCATACACGGTCCCCGACCCGGATTACGGGCCTAGGTTAGAACGTCAAGCACATCAGGGTGGTATTTCAAGGATGGCTCCATGCCAGCTAGCGCCGACACTTCAAAGCCTCCCACCTATCCTACACAGACGAACTCAACGTTCAGTGTAAAGCTATAGTAAAGGTTCACGGGGTCTTTCCGTCTTGCCACGGGAACGCTGCATCTTCACAGCGATTTCAATTTCACTGAGTCTCGGGTGGAGACAGCGCCGCTGTCGTTACGCCATTCGTGCAGGTCGGAACTTACCCGACAAGGAATTTCGCTACCTTAGGACCGTTATAGTTACGGCCGCCGTTTACTGGGGCTTCGATCAAGAGCTTCGCCTTGCGGCTGACCCCATCAATTAACCTTCCAGCACCGGGCAGGCGTCACACCCTATACGTCCACTTTCGTGTTTGCAGAGTGCTGTGTTTTTGATAAACAGTCGCAGCGGCCTGGTTTCTGCGACCCTCCTCAGCTATAGCCCGCATGGGCCACCAAAGAGGGTGCACCTTCTCCCGAAGTTACGGTGCCATGTTGCCTAGTTCCTTCACCCGAGTTCTCTCAAGCGCCTGAGAATTCTCATCCTACCCACCTGTGTCGGTTTACGGTACGGTCTTCGTGAGCTGAAGCTTAGGAGCTTTTCCTGGAAGCGTGGTATCAGTGACTTCGCCCTAAAGGGCTCGTCTCGGTGCTCGGTCTTAAAGGATCCCGGATTTGCCAAAGATCCAAACCTACCGCCTTTCCCCGGGACAACCAACGCCCGGTACACCTAACCTTCTCCGTCCCTCCATCGCACTCACGCGAGGTGCAGGAATATTAACCTGCTTCCCATCGACTACGGCTTTCGCCCTCGCCTTAGGGACCGACTAACCCTGCGTCGATTAACGTTGCGCAAGGAAACCTTGGGCTTTCGGCGTGCGGGCTTTTCACCCGCATTATCGTTACTCATGTCAGCATTCGCACTTCCGATACCTCCAGCAGACTTCTCAATCCACCTTCGCAGGCTTACGGAACGCTCCTCTACCGCGCATAACAAAGTTATGCACCCCAAGCTTCGGTTTATCGCTTAGCCCCGTTAAATCTTCCGCGCAGACCGACTCGACCAGTGAGCTATTACGCTTTCTTTAAAGGGTGGCTGCTTCTAAGCCAACCTCCTGGCTGTCTGTGCCTTTCCACATCGTTTCCCACTTAGCGATAATTTGGGACCTTAGCTGTGGGTCTGGGTTGTTTCCCTTTTCACGACGGACGTTAGCACCCGCCGTGTGTCTCCCATACAGTCCGTCTCGGTATTCGGAGTTTGCAATGGTTTGGTAAGTCGCGATGACCCCCTAGCCATAACAGTGCTCTACCCCCGAGAGGATACATATGAGGCGCTACCTAAATAGCTTTCGAGGAGAACCAGCTATCTCCGGGTTCGATTAGCTTTTCACTCCTAATCACACCTCATCCCCTACCTTTGCAACGGGAGTGGGTTCGGGCCTCCAGTACCTGTTACGGCACCTTCACCCTGGGCATGACTAGATCACCCGGTTTCGGGTCTACAGCCCGCGACTATGCGCCCTATTCAGACTCGGTTTCCCTTCGCCTCCCCTATACGGTTAAGCTTGCCACGAACTGTAAGTCGCTGACCCATTATACAAAAGGTACGCAGTCACCCTTGCGGGCTCCTACTGCTTGTACGCACACGGTTTCAGGGTCTATTTCACTCCCCTCTCCGGGGTTCTTTTCGCCTTTCCCTCACGGTACTGGTTCACTATCGGTCGGTCAGGAGTATTTAGCCTTGGAGGATGGTCCCCCCATGTTCAGACAGGGTTTCACGTGCCCCGCCTTACTCGTCTTCACTGGAGTGGCCCTTTCAAATACAGGGCTATCACCTTCTATGGCCAACCTTTCCAGGTTGTTTTTCTAGAACCATTCCAGCTTAAGGGCTAGTCCCCGTTCGCTCGTCACTACTTAGGGAATCTCGGTTGATTTCTTTTCCTCCGGTTACTTAGATATTTCAGTTCACCGGGTTCGCTTCCAGCAGCTATGTATTCACTGCAGGATACTGCCGAAGCAGTGGGTTTCCCCATTCGGACATCGCGGGATCAAAGCTTATTGCCAGCTCCCCCGCGCTTTTCGCAGGCTGTCACGTCCTTCATCGCCTCTGACCGCCAAGGCATCCACCGTGTGCGCTTATTCGCTTGACCATATAACCCCAAGTCGCCTCGGAGTTAATGACGTGCCGGTGGGGTACAAAGCCACCAGCGCGAACATACGACTCAATTTTTAGGGGCTCGAAGCCCCCGCCTTAGCCTCAACGACACGTCGAGATAGACATCTCAAACGCTCGCTACATCACAAGTTTTAAAAGAGCACGTACCGGGCTTCAACGCCTGGTGCGTAAATTCGAAAGTGTGTGCGCTTGTCATTCAGAGTGGTGGGTCTGGGAGGACTCGAACCACCGACCTCACCCTTATCAGGGGTGCGCTCTAACCACCTGAGCTACAGACCCAAAAGTCGATACTCATATGGTGGAGCCTGTCGGGATCGAACCGACGACCCCCTGCTTGCAAAGCAGGTGCTCTCCCAGCTGAGCTAAGGCCCCTAAAAGGGACTTCCCCGGTCCGCTGTCGGACCAGGAACTCTGAATGCAGGTGACTTGTGAGGACGCCCGACAGGACGATGCTGTCGTGCTCAAAAGGAGGTGATCCAGCCGCACCTTCCGATACGGCTACCTTGTTACGACTTCACCCCAGTCATCGGCCACACCGTGGCAAGCGCCCTCCCGAAGGTTAAGCTACCTGCTTCTGGTGCAACAAACTCCCATGGTGTGACGGGCGGTGTGTACAAGGCCCGGGAACGTATTCACCGCAGCAATGCTGATCTGCGATTACTAGCGATTCCGACTTCACGGAGTCGAGTTGCAGACTCCGATCCGGACTGAGAGAAGGTTTCTGGGATTGGCTCCCCCTCGCGGGATTGCAGCCCTCTGTCCTTCCCATTGTAGTACGTGTGTAGCCCTGGTCGTAAGGGCCATGATGACTTGACGTCATCCCCACCTTCCTCCGGTTTGTCACCGGCGGTCTCCTTAGAGTTCCCACCATTACGTGCTGGCAACTAAGGACAAGGGTTGCGCTCGTTGCGGGACTTAACCCAACATCTCACGACACGAGCTGACGACAGCCATGCAGCACCTGTCTCACGGTTCCCGAAGGCACCAATCCATCTCTGGAAAGTTCCGTGGATGTCAAGACCAGGTAAGGTTCTTCGCGTTGCATCGAATTAAACCACATACTCCACCGCTTGTGCGGGCCCCCGTCAATTCCTTTGAGTTTCAGTCTTGCGACCGTACTCCCCAGGCGGCGAACTTAACGCGTTAGCTTCGATACTGGGTTCCAAGTTGAACCCAACATCCAGTTCGCATCGTTTAGGGCGTGGACTACCAGGGTATCTAATCCTGTTTGCTCCCCACGCTTTCGTGCCTCAGTGTCAGTGTTGGCCCAGGTGGCCGCCTTCGCCACGGATGTTCCTCCCGATCTCTACGCATTTCACTGCTACACCGGGAATTCCGCCACCCTCTACCACACTCTAGTTGCCCAGTATCCATCGCAATTCCCAGGTTGAGCCCAGGGCTTTCACGACAGACTTAAACAACCACCTACGCACGCTTTACGCCCAGTAATTCCGAGTAACGCTTGCACCCTTCGTATTACCGCGGCTGCTGGCACGAAGTTAGCCGGTGCTTATTCTTTGGGTACCGTCATCCCTGCCAGGTATTAACCGACAGGATTTCTTTCCCAACAAAAGAGCTTTACAACCCGAGGGCCTTCTTCACTCACGCGGTATGGCTGGATCAGGCTTGCGCCCATTGTCCAATATTCCCCACTGCTGCCTCCCGTAGGAGTCTGGACCGTGTCTCAGTTCCAGTGTGGCTGATCATCCTCTCAGACCAGCTACGGATCGTCGCCTTGGTGGGCCTTTACCCCGCCAACTAGCTAATCCGACATCGGCTCATTCAATCGCGTGAGGCCTTGCGGTCCCCCACTTTCACCCGTAGGTCGTATGCGGTATTAGCGTAAGTTTCCCTACGTTATCCCCCACGACAGAGTAGATTCCGATGTATTCCTCACCCGTCCGCCACTCGCCACCCAGAGAGCAAGCTCTCCTGTGCTGCCGTTCGACTTGCATGTGTTAGGCCTACCGCCAGCGTTCACTCTGAGCCAGGATCAAACTCTTCACTTAAAATTACAGACCCGAAGGTCAATACTTTCAGCTGCAGAAGTTCTACCCAGCTACGTATCGCTTGCTATAAAGCATTTGACTTGTTGCTGTTAAAACGTCTGCAAGATGGACAGTCATCCTTCCTGCAGGCGTCCGCACAAGTTACCTGCGCACACTTTCAAAGAGCGTCGGAATCGGCCTCAGCGCCTTCATCCGTGTCCCGACGTTTCCGTCGAGGTGAGCCGCACATTCTGGCAGCTCATTTTGGAAGTGTCAACACCGCGTTGCGGGGTTTTCATCTTCCCCTCATCTTCAGCGGCGAACCGCTTCCGTCGAGGTGAGCCGCACATTCTGGCAGCTCGTTTCGGATCCGTCAACACCCCGTGAAGGGATCTTTTCGTTTCCGCCCTGGTGGCTGCGAATCGCGTGATTCGTTTCCGCCGAGGGAGCCGCACATTATAGGCGGCTTCCGGAGAACTGCAACACCTTTGTTGGAGGGTTTTCGCTTCCGGCCCCGCCGCTGCTGGCTCCCGAAGGAGGCCGGTCGTTGGCGGGGCGCGCATTGTGCATGGACGCTCCCGCGTTGGGAAGCCCCCCGGCGAAATTTCCTGCTCAGGCGACGGCCGGAATCATGCGAACCGCTATTCCCGACCCGCTGCAGGCGGCTTCGAGGGCGGCGAGGCTGCCGCCGGAGCCCTGCTGCTGGTGGACCCACACGATCCGCGCGCCCGGCGCGGCAAGCGAGCGCAACAACGCAGCCGGGTCCGGGCCTGCCGGGATTCGCCGGGCGTCGCGGCGCGCCGGCTCCAGCATCGCCGCGTCGACGCCCTCGCCCACGACGATGATGTCCGCTTCGTTGAAGGCGCGCAGCGCACGCAGCGTGTAAAGGTCGGGCATGGGGCTGGCCGCGACCAGCGCGACCACCGCCGGTTGCGGCGGCAATTCGGCGGCGCGCTCCACCTCTTCCAGGAACGCGGCCTCCATGGCCGCGTCGCCGCCACGTTCGAATGCGGACTCCATGCGGCCATCGAGCATGCGCTCGAACCAGCGGCGGCGTGCCGACAGGTCGGGGAGCCGGAGGCGGATCCGCTCGCGGTGTTCGGCGAACAGACCCGCCAGCCTGCCCAGGGAGGGGCCGAGCTCGGTCTCCAGGCGTTCACGGATGCGGCGGGCCAGCATGGGCGCCGCGCCCCCCGACGAGATCGCCACCACCAGGGGCGCGCGATCGACCACGGCCGGCACCTGGAAACTCGACAGCACCGCATCATCGACCACGTTCACCAGCCGACGCCGGCGCCCGGCTTCGGCCGCAAGGCCTGCGTTGAACGCGGAATCGTCGGTCGCCGCCACCACCAGCCAGACGGCGTCCAGCCATGCCGGGTCGAACTCGCCGGCCAGACGGACGATGCGGCCGTCGGCCAATGCGGTGGCGACCTCCGGATGCAGCACCTCGCGCGCGTGCAGGCGGACGAGTGCGCCCGCCCGGAGCAGCGCGGCGACCTTCCTGGCGGCGACTTCGCCGCCACCGACCACCAGCACCTCGCGACCACGCAGGTCGGCGAACAGCGGATACAGCCCCATGCCAGGATCCCTCTCTCCGTCGCCAGCATCGTCCCTGCTGGCGCCGGGATTGTCGATGGTGGAGCGGCTGACGGCGGAGATGCCGGGTCAGCCGGCGAGGAAGTCCAGGAAGAAGGACGCGACCGTCGTGGGCTGGTCCATGTGCAGGTGGTGGCTGCCGGCGATCACCGCCACCGCGGCGTCCGGCACGACGGCCAGCCGGGCATCGCGAACGGCCTCGGGAAAGTAGGACTGGGCAGGTTCGGCACCGAGGAAGCGGACCGGGCAGGGGATCGCGGCCAGCAGTGCCTGTACCTGCGGCTCGGCCAGCCGTGTCGCGGCCGGGCGGGTCAACCGCGGATCGCTGGACCAGACGTACCCGCCCGCCACCGCACGCGTGCCGCGCTCCACGAGCAGGCGGGCGTTGGCCTGGTCGAGTTGGCTGGCCTGCATGCGCGCACGCACGGCCAGACCCAGGTCCGGGAAGACACGAAGCGACGCGCCTGTCGCGCGGCCTCGCGAGGCCGCCACGGCCTGCTGCAGGCGCGAAGCGGTGTTCCCGGGCGCTTCCGAAAGCGGGCCAAGGGTCTCGATGAGCGCCAGCCGCTCCACCCGCGACGGATCGGCCACGGCCACGAGCGACGCGATGGCGGCGCCCATCGAGTGGCCGAGCAGGGCGAAACGCTCCCAGCCCAGCGCATCGGCGGCATCCAGCACCGCATGAACGTGCGTGGTCAATCCGTACTCGGTTCCGACCGGCAGGTGCGCGCTGCGACCGTGGCCGGGGAGGTCGAGCAGCAGCAGGTCCAGCCCCGGCAGATGCGGCAGCATCGGCAGGAAGCTGGCGGCATTGTCGAGCCAGCCGTGCAGCGCGATCACCCGTGGCTGGCCCGGGGATTCCCGCCGCAGCCCGGCCAGTTCACCCCAGGCAACGGGCAGGCGGACTTCGCGCGGGCTCACCCGTCGCTGCCGACGGCGCAGCGCGCCAGGCCTGCCAGCGCATCGGCGTGCGCAGGCGCATCGTTGAGGCAGGGAATGTAGGCCATCCGCCCGCCCTTCGACTCGAAGTGCTCGGCCAGGCCCAGCGCGACTTCTTCCAGGGTTTCCAGGCAATCGACCGCGAAACCGGGACAGGCGACGTCCACCTCGCGCACGCCCGATGCGGCGAGCCGATCCAGCGCGTCGAGCGTGGAGGGCTCCAGCCAGCGCTCGCGGCCGAAGCGGGACTGGTAGGCGAGGGACCACTGTTCCGGGGCCAGGCCCAGCGCCGCGGCCACCGCCGTGGCGCTGTCCAGGCAGCGCTGGGGATACGGATCGCCAGCGTCGGCCACCCGCTGCGGCAGGCCATGGAAGGAGAACAGCAGGTGTTTCCCGGCACCATGCTGGCCGCGGTAGCGGGCGATCGAACCAGCCACCGCGGCGACCCAGCCCGGGTCGCTCGAGTAATCCTCGATCAGGGTCACGTCCATGCCCTGCGTTTCCTCGGCGACGACGTCGGCCACCGAGGCGGTGGTGGTGGTCGAGTACTGGGGATAGAGCGGCAGCACGACCAGCCGGCGCACGCCGGAGGCGCGCAGTTCGCGCAGGATGGACCGCAGCGCGGGGTTGCCGTAGCGCATCGCCGGCAGCACGCGCCAGTCCGGCAGCCGCTCCTGCAGCGCGGCGGCCAGGCGGCGGGTGTGGACCAGCAGCGGCGAGCCCTCGTCCATCCACACCTTGGCGTAGTTGGCCGCCGAGCGCGGCCCGCGCAGCGGCAGGATCAACCCGTACAGCAGCGGCTTCCACAGCAGCGGCGGGATCGCGACAACCCGCGGATCGCCGAGGAACTCGGCCAGGTAGCGACGCACGGCCGGCGCGGTCGGCGCGTCGGGCGTACCCAGGTTGACCGCGAGCAGCGCGGTGTCGGAGTCGTTGGCCATGGCCCATTCTGACAGAGCCGCCGCCTGGGTCGCGCGGGTTCTGCATGCTTCGGAAGCGGCGCTGGAGGAGGCTGGCCGGCCTCAGGCAGGATTCATTGCCGCTTCATTAAGTTCACGACGATCCGCGGCCCCGGCCGCACGTGCCCCATCCGGAGTCATGCATGTCGCGCCTTCCGAGCATCCTGCTGTCGCTGGCCATCCTGTTGCCCGTCGCCGGACAGGCCGTGGCCGCCCCCACCGAAGAAGAGCGCGCGCGCAATGCGGTGCGGGTGCTCTCGGAGATCCAGCAGATCCCCGAGCAGGCGATCCCGGACAAGCTGCTCGACGAAGCCCGCGGCATCGTGGTCATCCCCGACACGATCAAGGCCGGCCTTGTGCTGGGCGGCCGCCGCGGCCACGGACTGATGTCGGTCAAGGGCGCGGACGGCACCTGGACCAACCCGGTGTTCGTGACCCTGACCGGCGGCAGCATCGGTTTCCAGGCTGGCGTGCAGTCGTCGGACGTGGTCCTGGTGTTTCGCAACGACCGCAGCCTGGACGATATCGTCAACGGCAAGTTCACCCTCGGCGCCGATGCCGGCGTCGCCGCCGGCCCGGTGGGCCGCAATGCCGCCGCGGCCACCGATGGCCAGCTCAAGGCCGAGATCTGGTCATGGTCGCGCGCGCGCGGCCTGTTTGCCGGTGTTTCGCTCGACGGCGCGGTGCTCCAGATCGATCGCGACGCGCAGGCCAGCATCTACGGCGCCACGACCACGCCGCGGATGGTGTTCGAAGGGCGCTCGCAGGTGACGCCGCCCTCGGCGGTGGTGGCCTTCCGCGACCAGCTGGAAGAATCCACCCACAACGCCCGGGTGGCGCGCGGAACCGGGGCCGGCGCCGGAACGGAGCCCGCGGTGGCCGCAAGCGTCCCGGACCCGGCGGCGCCGGCCGCGCAGACCCAGGGCACGCAAGCGCCCGCAGCGACGCCGGCGCCGGCCGCGTCCGGCCCGGCCCCGACCCAGGGTTTCGAGCCGGTGGGCGAGGAGTCGACCCGGACCGAACCGCTGCCCTGAGGTAGCGCCGCCGCGCGTCGCGCCCTGCGCTATCCTGTGGCCCTTGTTCCTCTTATTACAGCGAGCGTGCCATGGGCGGTCTGAGCATCTGGCATTGGATCATCGTGCTGGTCGTGGTGCTGCTGGTGTTCGGCACCAAGCGCCTGCGCAACGCCGGGAAGGACCTGGGTGAAGCGGTCAAGGGCTTCAAGGAAGGCATGCGCGACCCGGACGACAAGCCGGCCGGCCAGCTCGGCAACGAGCGCAGCGCCGAGTCGAAGGAACAGTCCGAGCGCGATCGCGCCGAGCGCTGATCCCGCGTCGGCCGTACGCGGATGTTCGACATCGGTTTCAGCGAGCTGCTGCTGATCGCGGTGGTCGCCCTCGTGGTCCTCGGTCCGGAACGGCTGCCCAAGGCGGCCCGCTTCGCCGGGCTGTGGGTGCGCCGCGCGCGCGCGCAGTGGTACTCGGTCAAGTCCGAACTGGAGCGCGAACTGGAGGCCGAGGAGCTCAAGCGCAGCATGCAGGAGACCCAGGCCGCCCTGAAGCAGGCGCAGACGCGCCTGCAGGACGAGTTCGGGCAGGCGCAGGCGCACGTGCAGGAAGGACTCCACGCCACCGGCCGCGAGCTCGACGCCGTGCGCCGGGAGGTCGAAGGCGGCCCGTCCGTGGCCGGTCCGGAAACCCCACCACTGCAAGGACCGGACGATGAATCCCGCCGGCCCTGAGTCCGATACCGAAAGCAGCCTGATGGAGCACCTGCTCGAGCTGCGCACGCGCCTGCTGCGCGCGCTGGCCGGGCTGGTGGTGGTGCTGCTGGCGTTGCTGCCGTTCGCCAACAAGCTGTATGCGTGGCTGGCGCAGCCGCTGCTGGACAAGCTGCCGGCCGGCGGCCAGCTGATCGCCGTGCAGGTCGCCTCGCCATTCTTCACCCCGATCAAGCTGGCGTTCTTCGTGGCCCTGGTGGTGACCGCGCCCTGGCTGCTGTACCAGGCCTGGGCGTTCGTCGCGCCGGGGCTGTACCAGCGCGAGAAGAAGCTGGCGCTGCCGCTGCTGGCCTCGGCAGTGATCCTGTTCTATGCCGGCTGCGCGTTCGCGTACTTCGTGGTGCTGCCGTCGGTGTTCGGCTTCCTCGCCGCGATCAAGCCCGACGGGGTGGCGATGATGACCGACATCAACGCCTACCTGGACTTCGTGCTGGTGATCTTCCTGGCCTTCGGCGCCAGCTTCCAGCTGCCGGTGGCGCTGGTGATCCTGGTGTTGCTGGGCTGGGTCACGCCCGAGCAGCTCAAGGCCGGCCGCGGCTACGCGATCGTGGGCATCTTCGTCCTGGCTGCGCTGATCACCCCGCCGGACGTGATCTCGCAGCTGCTGCTGGCGATCCCGATGTGCCTGCTGTACGAGGCCGGAATCCTGGCCTCGAAGCTGGTCGCGCCACGACCGGCCGATACCGCGCCGTCGCCCTGACGGCGCGAACGCCCCGGGGCCGTTCAGGCCTCGAGATGGCCGGCTTGCAGCGGCGCCGACGCCCCCGCGACCGGTTCGCCGAACAGGCGTGTCCAGGCGGTGTAGGTCGCGCCAGCCAGCAGTGGCATCAGCACCGCCATCAGCAGCAGCTGCGCGATCCACATCGCCAGTACCGGCCCGGCCACCAGCTGCAACACCAGCGTGACCAGCAGCACGCCGAAATAGATGGCGAAGATCGCCACCATCGCCAGCAGCAGGAACACCGCCATCGCCGGCAGGTTGTGCAGGCAGGCGCGCAGGCTGTCGCGCATCGACGGCAGGCCGTCGCGGTGCTCGAACAGGATCCGCGGCACCGAAACGAAGACGGTCATGGCCACGGCGATGGCGGCCACCACGCCCAGCAGCAGCCACAGCAGGATGCGGCCGGCCGGCAGGGTCGCCACCAGCGCCTCCACCTGCTCCGGGCTCGGCTGCTGCCCGGACTGGGCCATCGCGTTGAGCTCGTTGCTGACCCGGGCGAGCGCCTGCAACTGCTCGCTGCCGACCAGCACCAGCAGCAGCACGCCCAGTACCAGGCCGGCCGCCAGCTGCGGCAGCAGCGTGGTCAGCAACTGCGCGACCCGGCCTTCGCGGACGCCCTGCAACAGGTGCGCCGGCATTGCCGGGCGCCCGTGCGCGACTTCGCGCACGGCCCACAACAGCCCGGCAAACAGCACCGGCCCGGCCAGCGCGACCAGCAGCTGCAGGATCGTCGCCAGCGCCGGCACCGCCAGGCCCACGGTCATCACCAGCGACGCCAGCAGCCCCCACAAGGCGCCGAGCGCGCCGAGCGCCAGCGGTGCGCGCCGCAGCAGGGCGAAGCCGCCCAGCAACCATTCCGCGCCGTCCGAAGCCGGCAGCTTGCGTATCGTGTCCATCCCGTTCCCGTTGCCGCGCCCCGACGTCGGAGGCGCGCGTGCATTATCGGCCAAGCGCGCGCGGCGGCATACGCCGGCCGCGGGGTTGTTCAGGCATGTCCGGGCCGGGCGGGCGTGCCGCGCGCATGCTGGACGAAGCGTCGCAGCAGCCTGCGCGCCAGCGGCGCGGCGCTGACCTCGCGCGCGACCGTGCGCGGGCAGCGTCCGTGGCGGCGCAGGCAATCGGCGCGCGCGTTGACGTAGCCGCGCATGTGGTGGGTGGCGAACTCCGGGTGGAACTGCACGCCCCAGGCGCGCTCGCCCCAGCGGAAGGCGTGGCAGCCGTCCTGTTCGGACCGGGCCAGCACGGTGGCGCCCTCCGGCGGCCGCAGCACGGTCTGCAGGTGGGTGGCATGGGCGGCGAAGCGCGCCGGCAGCGCCGCGAACAGCGGATCCTCGAACGCGGGCGGGTGCAGGTCGATGAACACCGTGCCCGACTCGCGCCCCGCCGGGTTGTAGTCGACCTGGCCGCCCAGCGCATGGGCCAGCAGCTGGTGGCCGTAGCAGATGCCGAACAGTGGCGTGCCGGCGTGGACGGCCTCGCGCATCCAGCCGGCGGTGCGCTCGCTCCATTCGGCGCGGTCGGTCACGAAGGCGGCCGAGCCGCTGACGATCACCCCGGCCAGGTCCGCGGCCGGCGGCAGCGGGTCGCCGCGTTCGGCGTTGACCTCCACCACCTCGTGCGCCGACAACCCGGCGGCGACCCTGATCCAGTGCGGGAAGCGGCCGTAGCGCTTGAGGCTGTCCACCGGCTGGCCGGTCTCGACGATCAGGAAAGGCGCGCGGGGAACATTCAAGGCGGCGAACCGGCGGAAAAGTAGCCGTTGAAACGGCCGAAACCCGCATGGCACGGGGCTCGGCCCTATACTAGCCCGCTTTTCCGCAGCGCAATAATTCCGATGACCGGACCGACTTTCCAGGGACTGATCCAGGCGCTCAACGCCTACTGGGCCGAGCAGGGGTGCGTGCTGATCCAGCCGCTGGACCTGGAGGTCGGCGCTGGCACCTTCCACCCGGCCACCTTCCTGCGCGCGCTGGGCCCGGAGCCGTGGAACGCGGCCTACGTGCAGCCTTCGCGACGCCCCACCGACGGCCGCTACGGCGAGAACCCCAACCGCCTGCAGCGCTACTACCAGTACCAGGTGGTGATGAAGCCCAACCCGGACAACATCCAGGAGCTGTACCTGGGTTCGCTGAAGGCCCTGGGCATCGATCCGCGCGTGCACGACCTGCGCTTCGTCGAGGACAACTGGGAATCGCCGACCCTCGGCGCCTGGGGCCTGGGCTGGGAGGTGTGGCTCAACGGCATGGAGGTGACCCAGTTCACCTACTTCCAGCAGGCCGGCGGCCTGGAATGCCGGCCGGTGCTGGGCGAGATCACCTACGGCCTGGAACGGCTGTGCATGTACCTGCAGAACGTGGACAACGTCTACGACCTGGTCTGGACGGTCGGCCCGCAGGGCGTGGTCACCTACGGCGACGTCTACCACCAGAACGAAGTCGAGCAGAGCACCTACAACTTCGAGCACGCCGACGTGGCCGAGCTGTTCCACCGCTTCGACGCCTGCGAGGCCGAGGCGCTGAAGCTGGTCGAGGCCGGCCTGCCGCTGCCGGCCTACGAGCAGGTGTGCAAGGCCAGCCACAGCTTCAACCTGCTCGACGCGCGCCGCGCGATCTCGGTGACCGAGCGCCAGCGCTACATCCTGCGCGTGCGCAAGCTGGCCCAGGCCGTGGCCGAGGCCTACCACTCGCAACGCGAGAAGCTGGGCTTCCCGGGCCTGAAGCGCGGAGCCACGGCCTGATGTCCGGCCGCCCCGCAGTCGACGGCACGATGATCCTGATCGGCATGTACGACTCGCCGTTCACCCGGCGCGTGGCGATCGCGCTGGCGCTGCTCGGCTACGAGTTCGAGCATCGCGCCTGGTCGGTCGGCGCCGATTTCGACCGCATCCGCCAGTACAGCCCGCTCGGCCGCGTGCCGGTGCTGGTGCTGGCCGACGGCCAGGTGCTGACCGAGTCGGCCGCGATCCTGGACTGGCTGGAACACGAACCGGGCGGGGCGATGCTGATGCCGGCCGGCGGCGCCGAGCGGCGCGAGGCGATGCGCCTGGTCGGCCTGGCCAGTGGGGCGGCCGACCGCTGCGTGGCCAGCGTGCTCGAGCGCATCTTCCATCCGGCGGAACACCGGTCGGCCGCGCTGCTGGAGCGCAACCGCGTCCAGGTGGAGGGCGCCCTGGCGGCGCTCGACGACGCCTGCGCGGCGCGCGGCGACCGCTGGCTCGCAAGCGGAGCGATGACGCTCGCCGACATCACCGTCGCCTGTTACGCCAACTACGCGGCGCAGTCCCTGCCGCTCGACCTGTCGCCCTGGCCGGCGCTGGAAGCGCACGTCGCCCGCTGCGAGGCGCTGGACGTGTTCCGCGCCCACTACGCCCCCTTCTTCACCCCGCAACCCAAGGGCACCAAGGAATCCATCGCATGAAGCCGTTGCTGATCGAACTGGGCACCGAGGAACTGCCGGTCAAGGCGCTTCCGGGGCTCGCGCAGGCCTTCTTCGACGGCGTGGTCGCGGCGCTGGAAAAGCGCGGCGTCGGCTTCGACGCCGCGGACGCGCGGCCGCTGTACACCCCGCGCCGGCTGGCGGTGCTGCTGCCGGCGGTCGATGCCGAACAGCCCGAGCAGCGCAGCGAAGTGCTGGGCCCGTACCTGAACATCGCGCTGGACGCCGAAGGCAAGCCGACCCGGGCGCTGGAAGGCTTCGCCGCCAAGGCGGGCATCGAGTGGACCGCGCTGGAACGCACCAGCGATGCCAAGGGCGAGCGCTTCGTGCACCGTGCGGTGAAGCCGGGCGCGCAGACCGCCGCGCTGCTGCCGGAGATCGTCGCCGAGGCGATCGCGGCGATGCCGATCCCCAAGCCGATGCGCTGGGGCGACCACGACTACGCCTTCGCCCGCCCGGTGCACTGGCTGGTGCTGCTGCTCGGGTCGGACGTGGTGGAGGCGCAGGTGCTGGGCGTGAAGTCCGACCGGATGAGCCGTGGCCACCGCTTCGAACACGACAAGCCGGTGTGGATCGGCCAGCCGCAGGACTACATCGATGCCCTGCGCGCCGCGCACGTGCTGGTCGACCCGGTCGAGCGCCGCGCCCGCATCGTAGCCGAGGTCGAGGCTGCCGCCCGCCAGGCCGGCGGCAGCGCGCGCATGACCGACGACAACCTCGAGCAGGTGGTCTGCCTGACGGAATGGCCGGCGGCCGTGCTGTGCAGCTTCGAGCGCGCGTTCCTGGCCGTGCCGCAGGAAGCGCTGATCGAGACCATGGAGGTCAACCAGAAGTTCTTCCCGGTGCTCAGCGACGGCGGCAGGCTAACCGAGCACTTCATCGGCATCGCCAACATCGAGTCGCGCGACGCCGCCGAAGTGCGCAAGGGCTACGAGCGCGTCATCCGCCCGCGCTTCGCCGACGCCAGGTTCTTCTTCGACGAGGACCTCAAGCAGGGGCTGGTGTCGATGGGCGACGGCCTGATGACCGTCACCTACCAGGCCAAGCTGGGCTCGGTGGCCGACAAGGTCGCGCGCGTGGCCGCGCTCGCCGAGGCGATCGCCACGCAGGTCGGGGCCGATCCGGCGCAGGCGCGCCGCGCCGCGACCCTGGCCAAGAACGACCTGCAGTCGCGCATGGTCAATGAATTCCCCGAGCTGCAGGGGATTGCCGGCCGTCATTACGCGCTGGCCGCGGGCGAGCCGTCCGAAGTGGCCCTGGCGATCGACGAGGCCTACCAGCCGCGCTTCGCCGGCGACGACATCGCCCTGTCGCCGCTGGGCAAGGTGCTGGCCATTGCCGAGCGCCTGGACACGCTGGCCGGCGGTTTCGCCGCGGGCCTGAAGCCGACCGGCAACAAGGATCCGTTCGCCCTGCGCCGCAACGCGCTGGGGCTGGCGCGGACGGTGATCGAGAGCGGTCTCACACTCGATCTGCAGAAGATGTTGGACGCGGCCATCGAGACCGTCGCCGCCGACATGAAGCGCCTCGGCACACTCAAGCCCGTGAGTGGAGAGGGCAAGCCGTCTCTGGACGAGATCCTCCTGGGCGGCGAGCTCTACGACTTCATCCTCGACCGCCTGCGCGGCTACTACGCCGACAAGGGCGTGCCGGCCGCGCACTTCAACGCGGTGGCCGAGCTCAAGCCGGCCTCGCTGTACGACTTCGACACCCGCATCGACGCGATCGGCACCTTCGCCACCCTGCCGGAAGCCGAGGCGCTGGCCGCGGCCAACAAGCGCATCGGCAACATCCTCAAGAAGGCCGACACCGCCATCCCGGCGATGGAGGATCCGGCGCTGTTCACCGAGCCGGCCGAGCGCGCGCTGGGCGAAGCCGTGGAGGCTGCACTGGACGACACCACCGCCGCCCTGCACCAGCACGACTACGTGCGCGTGCTGAACCGGCTGGCGCTGGTGCGGCCGCAGGTCGATGCGTTCTTCGACCAGGTGATGGTCAACGCCGAGGATCCGGCGATCCGCGCCAATCGCCTGGCCCTGCTCAAGCGGCTGGCCGACCGCTTCGGCGCGGTGGCGGCGATCGGCCAGCTGTCAACCTGAACGTTGCCGCCGTGAGGACGCGCTAACGGGGCCGGTACCGGCCCCGTTATCCTGCGCGCATGCGACCCCGCCCGATCCTCGCGCTGCTCCTGGCCTTGGTGGCCCTGCCCGCCCTGGCCCGCGGCACCATCGAGCGCGTCGAGATCCGCGGCCTGGAGGACCAGCCGGCCCTGCTGAACAACGTCCGCCTGGCCTTGTCGGTCAACGACGAGATCGGCAAGCGCCAGGGCGAGTCGCGGCTGGAGTTCCTGCTGCTGAACGCCGAGCGCGAGGCGCGGCAGGCGCTGGAGCCGTTCGGCTATTACTCGCCGACCATCACCGTCGATTCGCCACGCGACGCCGAGGACCGCATCACCGTGATCGTCACGGTCGAGCCCGGCGAGCCGGTGCGCGTGCGCGAGTCCAACGTGGCCATCGTCGGGCCCGGCGGCGAGGACCAGTACCTGGCGCGCGACCTGGAAGCCTTCCGCCCGCGCCAGGGCGATGCCTTCGACCACGGCACCTACGAAGCCAGCCGCGACGGGATCAGCCGCCGCCTGGCCGAGCGCGGCTACTTCGACGCAGACTTCATGGAGCGCGAGGTGCGGGTGACCCGCGCCGATCTCGCAGCGGACATCGACCTGGTCTGGGACAGCGGCTTCCGCTACGACATGGGGCCGACTACCTTCCACCAGGACTTCTTCCGGCCCGGCCTGCTGGACAAGCTGGTGACCTGGGAGGAGGGCAGCTACTTCCACCAGGGCAAGCTGGACCGCCTGCGGCAGTCGCTGGTCAAGCTCGACTACTTCAGCGCGATCGACATCCAGCCGCTCACCGACCAGGCCACCGACGACCTGCGCGTGCCGATCGACGTCACCCTGGCGCTGGCCAAACGCACGGTCTACACCGCCGGCCTGAGCTACGGCACCGAGAGCGGCATGGGCGTGCGCTTCGGCATGGAGCGCCGCTACGTCAACGACCGCGGCCACAAGCTGGTCACCGACGTGGACTACGCGCAGAACCGCAAGAACCTGCTGGTGCAGTACCGCATTCCCGCGTTCGCGTGGCTCGACGGCTGGTACACCGGCGCGTTCAGCGCCTACGACGAGCAGACCGACTACATCGATTTCCGCAACGTGCGCCTGCTGGCCAGCCGCAGCGGCGAACTGACCGACCGCTGGACCGCGACCGGCTCGCTGATCGCCCTGCGCGAGCGCTGGAGCTACGACATGGACGCTGACACCGGCCAGCGCCTGTACACGTACTCCACGCTGTTCTACCCGGAGGTGACCGGCAGCTACATCGGCGTGGACAACCGCCTGTTCCCGCGCCACGGCCTGAGCCTGAACCTGGCCACGCGCGCCGGCTCCGAAGCCCTGGGTTCGGATACCAACTTCCTCCAGGGCTGGGCCAGCGGCACCTGGTTCCAGGGCGTGGGCGAGGCCGACCGCCTGATCGTGCGCGGCGAAGCCGGCGCCACCTGGACCAGCGACCTGGTGGCCATGCCGCCGAGCCTGCGCTTCTTCGCCGGCGGCGACCGCAGCATCCGCGGCTACGCCTGGCGCGAGGTGGGCCCGCGCACGCCGCCACCGGACAACTTCGCCATCGGCGGGCGCTACGTCGTCACCGGCTCGGTCGAGTACGAGCACTACTTCAACGCGGGGCCGTGGGGCATGGCCGGCTTCGTCGATGCCGGCGACGCGTTCGACAGCCCCAGTGAGTTCGACCTGCGCGTGGGCGTCGGCGTCGGCGCGCGCTGGCGCTCGCCGATCGGCGGCGTGCGCATCGACATCGCCCACGGCCTGGACGACCCCGATTCGAGCTTCCAGATCTACCTCAGCCTGGGGGCGAACCTGTGAGCACGCCGGCATCCCCGCCGTCGCCGTCGCCGTCGCCGGCACCCGCGCCGCGGCCGCGCCCGCGCTTCTACCGCCGGCGCCGGTTCTGGGCCTGGTCCGGACTGGGCGTGCTGGCCATGGTGGTCGCTGCGGTGGTGCTTGTGTACTGGCTGCTGCAGACGGTGGCCGGCCGCGACGTGCTGCTGGCGCAGATCATGTCGCGGCTGCCGGTCGGCGCGACCCTGACCTGGGAGAAGGTCGAAGGCCCGATCGCCGGGCCACTGACGATCCACGGCCTCGATTTCCGCTACGAGGACTACCGCTTCACCGCGAGGCGCGCCTACCTGGACCCGGACATCCGCCCGCTGCTGGGCCGGCGCCTGCGCCTGGATGCGTTCGAGATCGAGGGCGCCACGCTCAACCTGGCGCGCAGCGACGAGCCGTTCGAGCTGCCGCGCTGGCCCGAGTCGCTGCCGCCGATCGAGATGCCGATCGCGATCCAGGCCGACCGGATCGTGATCGACGGCCTCGACGTCAGCTCCGGCGGCGAGCACGTGATCGACATCCGCTCGCTGCGCGGCGGCATCGACATCGCCAACGGCTCGCTGCATGCCGAGCGCCTGGCGATCGACAGCGACCTGGGGCTGTTCACCGTGCACGGCAGCTACGAGCCGGTGCACGACTATCGCAGCGACATCCTGGTGACGGCGGTGCTGCCGGCGCCGCGCGGGCAGAGTCCGGCGCGGCTGGGCCTGCTCGCACGCGGCGACCTGTCAAAGATGGAAGTGGGCATCGGTGGGCGCGCGCCGGACCCGCTGCGCGCCACGCTCACCCTCGGCGGCGACGAGGATGCGCCGGCGTGGCGCCTGCAGGCCAGCAGCAAGGGCCTGGAGCCGGCGTTGTTCACCGGCGGCGAACCGGCGGCCGAGCCGGTCACGTTCGACTTCGTCGCCAGCGGCACCGGCGGCCGCGCCAGCCTGTCCGGCGAAGTCGGCCGCGGCACGCAACAGCTGACCATCGCCCCATCCCAGGTCCACCTCGAGAACCAGGTGCTGACCGTCGCGCCGCTGGTGCTGGAAGCGCAGGGTGGCCAGGTGGTGCTCAAGGGCCGCGCAGACTTCACCGACCCGGAAGACGGCCGCTTCCGCTTCTCGCTGGTGGCCCGCGACCTGGTGTTCGAAGGGGAGGATCCGGCCGCGCCGGCGATCGGCGTCGATGCGGCGCTGGGCCTGGCCGGGTCGCTGCAGCAGTGGGCCGCCTATGGCGATGCGACCCTGCGCCGCGGCGACCAGCAGGCCGACCTGGTGCTGGACCTGCGCGGCGACGAATCGCGCGCACGCATCCACGCGCTGCAGGCGACCATGCCCACCGGCACGCTGCAGGCCACCGGCGAGGCCGGCTGGGACCGAGTGCTGCACTGGGACCTGGCGCTGGTGCTGGAAGGCTTCGACCCCGGCTATTTCGCGCCGGGTTGGGACGGCAATGTCCAGGGCCGCATCGCCACCACCGGCCGTGCCCGCGACACGGGCGGCTTCGACGCGCAGGCCGACGTGCAGTCGCTGGGTGGGCGCCTGCGCGGGCGCCCGCTGTCGGGCAACGGCCGCTTCGTGCTGCGCGGCGACCAGGGCGAGGGCAACCTGGCCCTGTCGCTCGGCAACAGCCGCGTGCGCGCGAACGGCCGCGTCGGGGACCGCCTCGACATCACCGCGCAGCTGCAGCCGCTGCAGCTGGACGACCTGCTGCCGACCGCCGCGGGCACGGTGGAGGGCTCGCTGCGCCTGACCGGCACCCGCCAGGCGCCGAACGTGCAGGCCGACCTGCGGGGTCGCGGGCTGCGCTGGGACGAGTGGAGCGCGAACGCGCTGGACCTGCGCGGCCAGCTGCCCTGGCGGGGCAGCAACGGCGACCTCACCGTGCAGGGCAGCGAGCTCCAGGTGGGAATTCCGCTTCAGCAGCTCACCGTGCATGCGCAGGGGGCGGTGGAGAACCTGCGCCTGCAGGTGCAGGCCGACAGTCCGCAGGCCGCGGGCCTGAGCATCGCTGGGCAAGTGCAGCGCCGCGGCGCCGGCTGGAGCGGCTCGCTGGACCAGCTGCGGATCGAGCCAGCGCGCGGCAACGCCTGGGCGCTGTCGTCGCCGGCCGAGTTCACCCTGGTCGGTGAACGGTTCCAGCTGCAGCCGGCCTGCCTGGCTACCGCCGGCGCCCACGGCGACGCCTCGCTGTGCGCGCAGGCCGACTGGCCGCGCCAGGGCCTGGTGGTGAACAGCGAGCGCCTGCCACTGACCCTGCTGGCACCGTGGCTGCCGGAGCAGGGTGGCCGGGCGCTGGTGCTGCGCGGCGAACTCACCCTGGACGCCGACATCCGCCCCCAAGGCAACCGCTGGGTCGGCGGCGTGCACCTGAAGTCGCCGGAAGGCGGCATGCGCCTGGGCAACAACGCGCGGCGCGAGATCGCCCGCTACGACAACTTCAGCTTCGACCTCACCTTCGACCCGCAGAAGATCCAGGGCCGGCTCGGCACCGGCTTCCAGGGCAACGGCTACGTCGACGCGACCTTCAACACCGGCTGGGATCCGTATTCGCCGTTGACCGGCGAACTCTATACCTACGTTTCGCAGCTGTTCTGGCTGGAGCTGTTCTCGCCGGACCTGGTGCGCCCGCGCGGGGTCGTGCGCGGCCACATGAGCGTGCGCGGCACCCGGGAGACGCCGCTGATGGCCGGGCAGCTGTTGCTGGAGGACTTCCAGGGCGAGTTGCCGGCGCTGGGCCTGAGCCTCACCGATGGCGAAGGCAGCCTGGATGCACAGCAAGACGGCTCGGCACGCCTGTCGGCGTCGGTGGATTCCGGCGGCGGCCGCCTGACCGTGGATGGCAGCCTGTCCTGGTTCGGCCAGGCCACGCCGCTGGAGCTGGACATCCGCGGCCAGGACGTGCTGATCGCCGATACGCCGATGCTCAGGGCCACCGCCAACCCGGACCTGCAGTTCAGCATGGACGGGCCGACCATGGTCCTGCGCGGCCAGGTCGAGGTCACCGAAGCGACGGTCAACCTGGAGCGGCTCGAGCAGGGCGCCTCCGTCTCCGAGGACGTGGTGGTGGTGGACCCGGCGGACCCGGAAGAGCAGGCCAGCGCGCCGCTGGACATGGACCTGGCCCTGATCCTGCGCGACAACAACGTCAGCGTCACCGGCTACGGACTGCAGGGCACGATGGGCGGCCGCCTGCAGGTGCGCTCGCGCCCGGGCCACGAGATGGTGGCCACCGGCGCGCTGGAGGTGGGCGGCCGCTACAAGGCCTACGGCCAGGACCTGACCATCACCACCGGCCAGCTGACCTGGAGCAACAACCAGATCGCCGATCCGCGCATCAACGTGCGCGCCGAGCGCCGGGTCGGCGACGTGATCGCCGGCATCGACGTGTCCGGGCACGTGAGCGCGCCCCAGCTCAACGTCTGGTCGAACCCGTCGATGCCGCAGTCCGAGGCCCTGGCCTACCTGATGCTGGGGCGCAGCCTGGAAGGCGCGACCCGCGACCAGGCCCAGCAGGTCACCGCGACTTCGGCCGCGATGTCGGCGGGCACCGGCCTGCTGGCCGCGCAGATCGGCACGCGGCTGGGCTTCGACGACGCCGGCGTGATGCAGTCGCGCGCGCTGGGCGGATCGGTGGTCGGGGTCGGCAAGTACCTGTCGCCGCGGTTGTATGTCGGCTACGGCGTGTCGATGGTCGGTGCAGGCCAAGTCGTGATCCTGAAGTACCTGCTGCGCAAGGGCTTCGACATCGAGCTGGAATCGAGCACGGTGGAGACGCGCGGTTCGGTCAACTGGCGCACGGAGCGCTGAGCCCGCGCATGACCTGCGGCGGTTGTCCGCGCCGCGCACGGCCGCTAACGTCACCGGTCCGCTTGCATCGATGGACCGCCGATGACCCAGAACACGAAGGCCGCGCGGGCGACGCCGAGCCGCCTCGCCCGCGCCGCCCTGGCCTGCCTGGCCGCCCTGGCCGCGCACGCGCACGCCGACGAAGGCATGTGGATGCCCTCGCAGCTGCCGCAACTGGACCGCCAGCTGCGTGAAGCCGGCTACGCCGGCGATCCAGCCACCCTGGCCGACCTGACCGCCGCGCCGCTCAACGCGGTGGTGCGCGCCGGCGGCGGCACCGGCGCGTTCGTGTCCGCCGACGGACTGGTGCTGACCAACCACCACGTCGCCTTCGGCGTGATCCAGTACAACAGCACGCCGGCGCGCAACCTGATCGACGCCGGTTACGTCGCCGCCGACCGCGCCGGGGAATTGCCGGCCAACCCCGACTTCCGGGTGCTGGTCACGATCGGCTTCGACCAGGTCACCGACCAGGTGCTGGGTTCGGCGCGTGGCAAGCGCGGGCGCGCCTACTTCGATGCCGTCGACGCGGCCAGCAAGCAGGTCGTGGCCGAGTGCGAACGCGAGGCCGGTGTCCGCTGCAGCGTGGCCAACATGTACAACGGCACCGACTTCTACCGGATCCGCCAGCTGGAGCTGCGCGACCTGCGCCTGGTCTACGCGCCGCCGCGCAGCATCGGCAATTTCGGCGACGAGACCGACAACTTCATGTGGCCGCGCCACACCGGCGACTTCACCCTGCTGCGCGCCTATGTCGGCCCGGACGGCAAGCCGGCCGCGTTCGCGCCGGACAACGTGCCCTACCAGCCGCCGTCGCACCTGCAGGTCGCCAGCGAAGGCCCGCACGAGGGCAGCTTCGCCATGCTCGCCGGTTACCCGGGCACCACCTATCGCCACCGCACCGCGGCCGAGTTCGCCGAGCAGGTCCAATGGACCCTGCCGGCGCGGGTGGAGGTATTCGATGCGCTGATCGCGGCGATCGAGGCGGCCGGCCGCCAGGACGCGCAGGCGCGCACGCTGTACGCCTCGCAGCTGCAGTCGCTGAAGAACAACCGCAAGCGCGCCGCCGGCGAACTCGATGGCCTGCGCCGCAGCGACGCGGTCGGCCAGCGCGCGGCGGACGAGCGGGACATGCTGCGCGCGACCGCGCGCGGCGACCGCCGCGAACTGGAGGCACTGGACCAGGTGCTGGCGCAGGCGTCTGCCATGCGCGAGCGCGACCTGCTGCTGGGCCTGGTGGTGTCGCAGAGCCAGCTGCTGCGCTCGGCGCTGGTGCTGGAGCGGCTGCGGATCGAGGCGGGCAAGCCGGACCCGGCGCGCGAAACCGGCTACCAGGCGCGCGACCTGGCCCTGATCGAGGGCACGTTGAAGCAGGTGCAGCGGCGCTACGACCCGGCGGTGGAGCAGGCGTTGCTGGGCGAGCTGCTCGGCCGCTACCAGCGCCTGCCCGATGCGCAGCGGCTGGCGGAGTTCGATGCGGCGTTCGGCCGCACCCCGGCGGAGCTGGCGGCGGCCCTGCAGTCGCTGTACGCGGGCACCGCGCTGGGCGATGAAGCGGCGCGGATGGCGGCCTTCGCGGCGGCCAGGCAGGGCGCCGCCCTGCCGGCCGATCCGCTGCTGCAGCTGGCTGCCCGGCTGGTACCGGCGCAGCTGCGGCTGGAGGACGAACGCAAGGCGCGCGACGGCGAGCTGCTGCGCCTGCGCCCGGTGTACATGGCCGTGCTCGCCGGATGGCGCGCGCACCAGGGCCGGCCGCTGTACCCGGACGCCAACGGCACCCTGCGCGTGAGCTACGGCCGGCTGGAGGCGTTGCAACCGCGCGACGCGGTGACCTATTCGCCGCTGACCAGCGTGGCCGGCATCCTCGAGAAGCACACCGGGCAGGTTCCCTTCGACGCGCCGCAGCCGCTGCTGGACGCGATCGCGCGCGGCGACTTCGCCGGCACCGCCGACGCGTCGCTGGGCACCCAGCCGGTCAACTTCCTCACCAACCTGGATACGACCGGCGGCAACTCCGGCTCGCCGGTGCTCGACGCGCACGGCAGGCTGATCGGCCTGAACTTCGACAGCAACTGGGAAGCGGTCAGCGCCAGCTGGTGGTTCGATCCGCGCTACAAGCGCGCCATCCACGTCGACATGCGCTACATGCGCTGGCTGATGGACCAGGTGTATCCGGCGCCGCACCTGCTGCGGGAGATGGGACTGGATGGCTGATCGCAGCGCGCGCCGCGAATCCGCCCGTCCACAGGAACAACAAGGAACCGCATGAAGACCTTCCCCGCCGCGCTCGTCCTTCTCGCCATCGCCGTGCCGTGCGCGCCGTCGCGTGCCGCAGAGCCGGGGTCGCGCCCGTCGATGCAGGCGCTGCAGAAGATGGTGGCCACCCGGACCCCGGAGACGCGGGTCGATTCGGTCGACCAGGAACGCCTGGTGGTGCGCCGCATCGACGTGGTCGACGAGCACAACGTGATCCGCCTGTCCCTGGCCTCGCCCACGCCGGCGCCGGTCATCGACGGCATCCAGTACAAGCGCGCGTTCCCCGTGTCCGGGCTGGTGATGTTCGATGCCGAGGGCAACGAGCGCGGCGGCTACGGCGTGGCCGACATCGAGGGCACCGCCACGGTGCTGGCCCAGGACCACGTCAACGGCGACGCGGTCGGCTGGCGGGTGATGCCCGACGGCTCGGTCAGCTTCAGCATGAACCAGCGCGCGACCGTGCATCGCGAGCCGGCGCTGGGCGACCGCATCATCCCCGGCACCGACGGCGCCACCCGCATCGCGATGACCGTGGCCGCCGACGGCACGCCGGCGATCGCGCTGGCCGATCGGCAGAACCGGCCGCGCCTGCGCCTGACGGTGACCCCGGAGGGACATGGCGCGATCGAGTTCCTCGACGCGAGCGGGAAGGTGATCGAGACCCTGGCGCCGGAAGCGCGGCGTACGGCGCCCTGAAACCGGCATCCGGCTGCGCGACTGGCGACGGCTTGTCAACGGCTTACATCGGCCGGTGGCGATTGCCACAATCGGACTCCGCTTTCCGCCACAGAATCCGCAGTCCATGACCGAACTCTCCGCCGCGCTCGCGCGCAAGATCGCCCAGACCATCGCCGGGGAGATCGGCGCGCAGCCGGCACAGGTGGTCGCCGCCGTCGACCTGCTCGACGAGGGCGCGACCGTGCCGTTCATCGCCCGCTACCGCAAGGAAGTCACCGGCGGCCTCGACGACACCCAGCTGCGCAACCTCGAAGTGCGCCTGGCCTACCTGCGCGAGATGGAAGAGCGCCGCGCCACGATCCTGGCGAGCATCGACGAGCAGGGCAAGCTGACCGACGAACTGCGCGCCGAGATCGAGGCCGCCGACAGCAAGTCGCGGCTGGAGGACCTGTACCTGCCGTACAAGCAGAAGCGCCGCACCCGCGCGCAGATCGCGCGCGAGGCCGGGCTGGAGCCGCTGGCCGATGGCCTGCTCGCCGATCCCTCGCAGGTGCCCGAGGCGTTCGCCGCGTCGTTCGTCGACGCCGACAAGGGCGTGGCCGACGCCAAGGCCGCGCTGGAGGGCGCGCGCGCGATCCTGATCGAGCGCTGGGGCGAGGACGCCGCGCTGCTCGGCGAGCTGCGCCAGTGGCTGGAGGCCCACGGCGTGATCCGCGCCAAGGTCGTGGAAGGCAAGGAAGCGGCCGGCGAGAAGTTCCGCGACTACTTCGACCACGCCGAGCCGCTGGCGAAGATCCCCTCGCACCGCCTGCTGGCGCTGTTCCGCGGGCGGCGCGAGGAATTCCTGCAGCTGGAGCTCGACCCGGGCACCGACGCCGAGACCGGCAACGCCTACGCCGAGGGCCGCATCGCCCGCCATGCCGGGATCGAGGACCGCGGCCGCGCCGCCGATGCCTGGCTGCGCAATGCCTGCCGCCTGGCCTGGCGCGCCAAGATCCACCTGCACCTGCTGCTGGACCTGTTCAACCAGGCGCGCGAGAAGGCCGAGGCCGAGGCGATCGCGGTGTTCGGCGACAACCTCAAGGACCTGCTGCTGGCCGCACCGGCCGGGCCAAAGGCCGTGCTCGGCCTGGATCCGGGCCTGCGCACCGGGGTGAAGGTCGCCGTGGTCGACGCCACCGGCAAGCTGGTGGCCACCGATACGATCTACCCGCACGAACCCAGGCGCCAGTGGGACGCGTCGCTGGCCTCGCTGCGCAAGCTGTGCGTCGCCCATGGCGTACAGCTGGTGGCGATCGGCAACGGCACCGCTTCGCGCGAGACCGACAAGCTGGCCGGCGACCTGCTCAAGCTGGTGCCCGAACTGAAGATGCAGAAGATCGTGGTCAGCGAAGCCGGCGCCTCGGTGTACTCGGCTTCCGAGCTGGCGGCGAAGGAATTCCCCGGCCTGGACGTGTCGCTGCGCGGCGCGGTCTCCATTGCCCGGCGCCTGCAGGACCCGTTGGCCGAGCTGGTCAAGATCGAGCCCAAGGCCATTGGCGTGGGCCAGTACCAGCACGACGTGGACCAGTACCGGCTGGCGCGCGCGCTCGATGCGCGGGTGGAGGACTGCGTGAACGCGGTCGGCGTGGACGTGAATACCGCTTCGGCCGCGCTGCTGGCGCGCGTCTCCGGCCTGTCCTCGACGGTGGCCGAGAACATCGTCGCCTTCCGCGACCAGAACGGCGCCTTCCCCTCGCGCAAGGCGCTGCTGAAGGTGCCGCGGCTGGGCGAGAAGACCTTCGAGCAGTGCGCCGGCTTCCTGCGCATCGCCGACGGCGAGCAGCCGCTGGATGCGTCCTCGGTGCACCCGGAAGCCTATCCGGTGGTCGAGCGCATCCTCGCCGGCAGCGGCCGCGCGGTGAAGCAGATCATCGGCGACAGCGCGTTCCTGCGCTCGCTCAAGGCCGAGCAGTACACCGACGAGCGCTTCGGCCTGCCGACCGTGCGCGACATCCTCAAGGAACTGGAGAAGCCCGGCCGCGACCCGCGCCCGGAGTTCAAGGCGGCCAGGTTCGCCGACGGCGTGGAGGACATCAAGGACCTGCGCCCGGGGATGGTGCTCGAGGGCGTGGTCAGCAATGTCGCGGCGTTCGGCGCGTTCGTCGACATCGGCGTGCATCAGGACGGGCTGGTGCACATCTCGGCGCTGTCGGACCGCTTCGTCAAGGATCCGCGCGAGGTGGTGAAGGCCGGCGACATCGTCAAGGTCAAGGTGCTGGAGGTCGACGTGGCGCGCAAGCGCATCGCCCTGACCCGGCGCCTGGACGATGAGCCGGGCCAGCCCGCGCCGCGGCCGGGCGACCGCGAGGCCGCACGCCGCGAGGCCGCGCGGACCGGCGCGCCGCGCGACGCGCGTGGCAACGACCGCAATCGCGGCGGCGGCGGCAACGCGCGTCCGGCGCAGCAGGCCGCGCCGTTCAACAGCGCGATGGCCGATGCACTCAAGGGCCTTCGCCGCAGCTGACCCGCGCCCTCGTGCGCAGAGCCGGGCCTGCCCCGTTGCCCTGGTTTCCCCTTGACCGCAACAGCGGGGCATAGCCCCGCTCTACGACGGCGGCCTCACTCGGCCCATCCCCGGTCGGTGGTGAAGGCGATGGTGAGCCAGCGGTCGGGCGAATCGCCGCCGATCGCTTCGCCGATCTCGTCGCGCAGCGCATCCCATTCTTCCAGCGTGCGTGCCGGCCAGCCGGACGGCGCGATGAAGTAAAGCTCGATCTGCCGGCCGCGCCCGACCTTGGCCACGTAGGCGCGATAGCCGGTGAAGCCATGGCGCGCGACCACCTCGCCGGCCACCCGGTCCACGTGCTGCTTCAGTTCGGTCGGCGTGACCAGCAGGATCTCCTCCAGCGCCTGTCGCACAGCGCCGAGCGGGATCGGGAAGACCACCAGGCACACCAGCGCCAGCACCGCCGGGTCGATGTACGGCGAGATCCATTCCAGCGCCGTGCCCTGGATCGCCAGGCCGATGACGAAGGCGGCCAGCAGCGCGGCGGTGATTGCCGCCGACATCAGCCAGCCCCGCACGTCCATCGCGATGAAGTCAGAGCGCAGGCGCCGGTTGGCGCGACGCCCGTACCAGGCCATCGCCAGGCTGATCAGCACGGTCGCCACGGCGTAGACGATGGCCTGGCCGAACTGCAGCGGCCGGCCACCGGCCATGAAGCTGCCGACCGCGTTGATGAAGGCGTAGACCGCGGCGCCGGACAGCAGCAGGCCGGTGGCGCCAAGCACCATCGGTTCCAGGTGCCAGAAGCCCATGGTGAACTTCTCGACCAGGCGCCGGTTCGACGTGCCGCTGGCGTTGTAGTTCGCGATCAGGTTCGCGACCAGCAGCGCGACCACGCTGGTGGCGCCGTCGGCCAGCGAATAGATGCCGTCGAAGACGATCGCGTAGGAGCCCGACAGCAGGCCGAAGGCGATGCCCAGCGCGGCCACCATCGCGGTGGCGATGATCGATACCCGCAGCACCCCCGCTTCGGTGGCGGCGTACCACGGCGTCTTCCCCGGTTCGCCCGGCGCGTGCATGGCCCCAGCCTGCCCCAGCCCCGGCTTCGATGCCAGCACCTGGGCGCGGTGGCGTCCGTAGAGCCGGGCTTGCCCGGCTGACTCCGCCACCTGGGGCGCGTCGCGAGAAGCAGCCGGGCAAGCCCGGCTCTACGACAGGCGAGCCCGGTCCGGTCGCCGGTCAGGCCACCCGGCTGCGCCGCAGGCGCTCCAGGTGGACCAGCAGCAGCGAGATCGCCGCCGGGGTCATGCCGGGAATGCGCTGGGCCTGGCCGATGGTCAGCGGACGCACGCGTTCGAGCTTCTGCTGCACCTCGGCCGACAGGCCGCGCACGGCGGCGTAGTCGAAGGCGGCCGGGATGGCGGTCTCCTCATGCCGCTGCTGGCGCGCGATCTCCTCGCGCTGGCGCTCGACGTAACCGGCGTACTTGATCCCGATCTCGACCTGCTCGGCCACCTGGGCGTCATCCACGCCCGGACCGAGCGCCGGGACCCGCATGAGCGCCGCGTAGCCCAGTTCCGGGCGCCTGATCAGGTCCAGCGCGCTGGTCTCGCGGCTGACCGCCACGCCCAGCACGGCTTCCAACTCGCGCCCCAGCACGTTGGCCGGCGCGGCCCACAGCGCGCCCAGGCGCGTGGTTTCGCGTTCGATCGCCTCGCGCTTGGCCTCGAACCGCGCCCAGCGCGCCTCGTCCACCACGCCGAGCTCGCGACCCTTCGCCGTCAGGCGCAGGTCGGCGTTGTCCTCGCGCAGCTGCAACCGGTACTCGGCGCGACTGGTGAACATGCGGTACGGCTCAGTGGTGCCGTGGGTGATCAGGTCGTCGACCAGCACGCCGAGATAGGCCTCGTCGCGCCGCGGCGACCAGCCGTCGTGGCCGCGCACGAAGCGCGCCGCGTTCAGCCCCGCCAGCAATCCCTGCGCGGCCGCCTCCTCGTAGCCGGTGGTGCCGTTGATCTGGCCGGCGAAGAACAGGCCCGCCACCAGCTTGGTCTCCAGCGTCGCCTTCAGCCCGCGCGGATCGAAGAAGTCGTACTCGATCGCGTAGCCGGGCCGGGTGATGTGCGCGTTCCCGAAGCCGCGGATCGAGCGCACCAGCTCCAGCTGGACGTCGAACGGCAGCGAGGTGGAGATGCCATTGGGGTAGATCTCCACGACGTCCAGCCCTTCGGGCTCGACGAAGATCTGGTGGCTGGCCTTTTCGGCGAAGCGCACCACCTTGTCCTCGATCGAGGGGCAGTAGCGCGGGCCGATGCCCTCGATCTGGCCGGTGTACAGCGGCGAGCGGTCCAGCGCACCGCGGATGATCTCGTGGGTACGCTCGGACGTATGGGTGATCCAGCACGACACCTGGCGCGGATGCTCGCGCACGTCGCCCAGGAACGACATCACCGGCATCGGGTCGTCGCCGGGCTGCTCCTCCATCACCGAGTAGTCGAGCGTGCGGCCGTCGATCCGCGGCGGCGTGCCGGTCTTGAGCCGGTCGATCGCGAACGGGCGCTCGCGCAGGCGCGCGGCCAGGGTGGTGGCGGGCGGGTCGCCCATGCGCCCGGCGGTGTACTGGGTTTCGCCGATGTGGATCTTGCCGGCGAGGAAGGTGCCGGCGGTCAGGACCACGGCGGGCGCGTGGAAGCGCAGTCCGGTCTGGGTGACCGCGCCGCGTACGGCGTCGCCCTCGCCCGTGCCGTTCTGGATCAGCAGGTCGTCCACCGCGGCCTGGAACACGGTCAGGTTCGGCTGGCCCTCGACGATGCGGCGGATCGCGGCGCGGTACAGCGAGCGGTCGGCCTGGCAGCGGGTGGCGCGCACCGCCGGGCCCTTGCTCGCGTTGAGCGTGCGCCACTGGATGCCGGCCAGGTCGGCCGCCCTTGCCATCGCCCCGCCCAGCGCGTCGATCTCCCTGACGAGGTGGCCCTTGCCGATGCCGCCGATGGCCGGGTTGCAGCTCATCGCGCCCACGGTCTCGATGTTGTGGGTCAACAGCAGCGTGCGCGCGCCGGCGCGCGCGGACGCGAGCGCCGCCTCGGTGCCGGCATGGCCGCCGCCGATCACGATGACGTCGTAGTGGTGGAAGGAGTGGCTCATGGGCGGGGTCGGTGCCGGCGGCGGGAAGACTGCCGCGGGGTGGCGATTCTACCGCCAGTCGGCCCAACGGCCTGGCGGCGTTGGCACGCTTCCTGCGGTAACCATCCCGTGCACCCATCGCGGCAATGCGTCGGGGGCGCGGGCTGGAATTGGAACAGGGGCCAGCCACGCGCGCGATGGGGAAGCCGAGGGGCCGGTAGTCGGGGGACTGCCGGCCCCATTTTTTTGTCCCGAGCCCACCCGCCGTGACGACGCCCACAAAAACAGGCAGCCCGGCCGGGGCCGGGCTGCCGTAGGGGCGTCGACGTCCGACAGGGCCGGAACAGGGGGGATCCAGATTTCCCTGCCGGACATCGACATGGACTGGGCCAGTCGGGTCAGAACCTGACGCAACCGGTCACGTACGGCCTTAGATTGCGACCAGACTCAGGCCAAAAGCAAGCGATTTTTCAGGGCTCGATTGTGTCGTGCGTCGCACTCCGGCCCGACCTCTGGCGCGTGGCATCCGACCTCGGAGCGCTGCGCTGGGGCGCGCTCTGGCTGCGCCCGGAGGGACGTGGCGCCATCGAGCGTTCGCCGGCGTCAGCACCCCCCATCCCGGACACCCGCGTGGCCGGGGGACGGTACCCCTGCGGCGGTGCGGGCCGGACCCCATTGCCCGGTCGCGGACCGACCTGGCCGCCGACCACGGGCCCACCGCCCGCGTCGAGCGTGCCCGGTCGCGGCTGGCGCGGCGGCGGCGTGCCTTCGCCGTACTCGCCACGGCGCAGCCGTTCCAGGTCGCGCCAGGGCGCGCGATTGAGCGGCGGCGGCTGGCCGTCGTTGGCGACCGGCGGACGCTCCGGCCGGCCGCCGTGGTCGGGACGGCCGCCGTGGCCATGGTCGTGGTCGTGGTCCGGACGCGGGTGGTAATGCGGTGGCCGCGGGTAGTACGGACGCCCGTAGTACGGCGGGCGATAGGGACCGCCGGGGTAGTAGTAGTACGGGTAGCCATAGGACAGCCCGAACGAGACCCCTGGGCGGTAGGCGTAGTACGGCGCGCCATAACCGTATCCGCCGTAGCCATAGCCGTACCCGGAGTAGCTGTACTGCGTGGTCGGCGCGCCGGTGTAGTAGCCGCCGCCATCGCCCACGTAGCCATACGTGGTGCATCCGCCCAGCGCCAGCGCGAGCGCCGCGCCGGTGATCAGTCGAAGTTTCATGGCGGTCCCCCCGCGTTATGTGGATCCAGCTTCGGCGTGGCGCATTGAATACGTGCTTAACCCACCGGGTCGCGGCGGCAACGGTTCAGGCGCGGCGGCGCGGCGCGCCGATGCGCTAACCTTCGCACATGCCTGCCGCACTGCCCGTCGCCGACGACGTCCTCGCCGCCGCCACCCGCATCGCCGGCCATGCCGACCTGACCCCGGTGCTGCAATCGCGCACGCTCGATGCGATGGCCGGCTGCCAGCTGCTGTTCAAGGCCGAGCACCTGCAGCGCGGCGGCGCCTTCAAGTTCCGCGGTGCCTGCAACGCGGTGTGGTCGCTGTCCGAGGCGGAGGCGGCCCACGGCGTGGTCACCCATTCGTCCGGCAACCACGGCGCCGCATTGGCGCTGGCGGCGCGGACCCGCGGCATCGCCTGCCACGTGGTCGTGCCCGACGGGGCGGTCGCCGCCAAGCTGGCCAACATCCAGCGGCATGGGGCGACCCTGTGGCGCTGCGAGGCGACCCAGGCCGCGCGCGAGGCGACCTGCGCCCAGGTCCAGCAGGCCACCGGCGCGCTGCTGGTGCACCCGTATGCCGATGCCCGGGTCATCGCCGGCCAGGGCACGGCGGCGCTGGAACTGGCCGGGCAGGCGGGCGCACCTGACGTGATGGTCGTGCCGGTCGGTGGCGGCGGCCTGGCTGCCGGCACCGCGCTGGCGCTTGCCGCGGTGGCGCCGGATTGCCGGCTTGTGCTGGCCGAGCCGGCCGGCGCCGCCGACACCGCGCGCTCGCTGGCGGCCGGCGAGCGTCACATCGACTTCGTGCCCGACACGGTCTGCGACGGATTGCGCGGCGCACTGGGCGCACCCAACTTCGAACTGCTGCGAGCCGCCGGCGCCGGGGTCGTGGTGGTCGACGACGACGCCACGATCGCGGCGATGCGCCTGGCCTGGCAGGTGCTCAAGCAGGTGGTCGAGCCGTCCTCGGCGATCGCGCTGGCCGCAGTGCTGGCCGAGCCGGCGCGCTTCGCCGGCAAGCGGGTCGGGCTGGTCCTGAGCGGCGGCAACGTCGACCTCGAGGCGCTGCCATGGCGCGCATGAGCGCGTCGGCGCGGCGCGGGCGCCGCCGCGGCTGGTCCGGCTGGCTGGCGCGCCTGCTGCTGCTCGCGCTGGCCTGGCTGCTCGGCGTGGCCGGCTGGATCGTCTGGGTCGGCCAGCGCGACCAGGCGGCGCAGGCCGACGCGATCATCGTGCTGGGCGCCGCGGCGTACCACAAGAATCCGTCGCCGGTGTTCAAGGAGCGGATCAACCATGGCCTGGACCTCTACCGCCGCGGCTATGCACCGGTGCTGCTGTTCACCGGCGGCTACGGCAACGGTGCGCCGTTCGCCGAATCGCAGGTGGCGCGCAAGTACGCGTTGCAGCAAGGCATCCCCGACTCGGCGATCATGATCGAAGCGGTCTCGCGCAACACCCGTGAGAACCTGCTGCAGGCACGCAAGCTGATGCAGGAGCGCGGCCTGCACCAGGTGATCGTGGTCAGCGACCCGCTGCACATGTCGCGCGCGCTGCGCCTGTCGCGTGAACTTGGCATCGACGCGGTCGGCTCGCCGACGCCGAGCACGCGCTTCCGCACCGTGCACACGCAATGGCGCTTCCTGCTGCAGGAGGTGTACTTCTTCCATCGCGACCTGGTGGCGCGCGTCGCCTGAGCGGGCTGGCGCGCGGGCACGTGCAGGCTGGAGCCCCGCGCCCGGGAGTATCATGCCCCCCCTCGAACTGCGGACATCCCCATGAAGATCGACGGCACCCGCCGCCAGGACCGCGCCATCGAACTCGTCCTCGCGTACTACGCCGCCTTCAACCGTGGCGACCGCGAGGCGATGCTCGCGCTGCTGCATGAGGAGGTGGTGCACGACCTCAACCAGGGCGCACGCGAAACCGGCAAGCCGGCGTTCGCCATGTTCATGCAGCGCATGGATGCGAGCTACCGCGAACAGCTGCGCGACATCGTGGTGCTGGCCTCGCAGGACGGCGACCGCGCCGCCGCGGAGTACGTGGTCCATGGCCAGTACCTGCGCGACGACGAAGGCCTGCCGCCGGCGCACGGCCAGCCGTACGTGCTGCCGGGCGGCGCATTCTTCGACATCCGCGACGACCGCATCGCGCGGGTGAGCAACTACTACAACCTGCAGGACTGGATCGCCCAGGTATCGCGCTGAGCACCGCCATCGGCCGCCTGCTGCCACGCCGATGCGGCGACGCCATGGGGTGACCGGCACAGGCGACGCCACCGGTTCCCCGACGCCCGTGTCGCCCATGCGGATGGCCTCCTACAAAGAGAGGGACCGCCGCCGCCTATGCCGAGAGGCGTCGCTGGCGCTGTAGGAGCCGATCCTCATCGGCGACCCGACGCACGCAGGGACGGGACGCCATGGGTTGCAGGCGCGGGCGAGGCCAGCGGTCGCGCCGCTGAACGTGTCGCCCGGGAAGAGGGGGCCCTACGGCTGCGGCCGCCGGCGGATCGGGATCTGCGACAGCGGTACCGCGGCGACTTCATGGCCGCCTTCGCGGATCGGCATGCCGGGCGCTGGCGCCCAGGCCTGGGCGTAGATCACTTCCCAGCTGCTGGGCAGGCGCCCCTGGCCGTCGCGCAGGGGTTCGTAGGCGGCGGCGGCGGCGGCGAAGCGCGCCCGTCCGGTCAGGCTGCGGCGGCGCGAGGCCATCGCGTTGGTCGCACCGATCGCGCGCAGCTCGCGCATCAGCGCCGGCAGGTCGGGGTAGGTCAGGTTGAACAGGTCGCGGTCGACTACCGGGTCGCGGAAACCGGCCGACAACAGTGCGTCGCCGAACTGCGCGATCGAGGCGAACGGGCTCACGTGCGGGGACGCGTCGGCCTGGGCGAACGCCTCGCGCAGCTCTGCCAGCGTCTCCGGGCCGAAGCTCGAACACAGCATGAGGCCGCCGGGCCGGAGCACGCGGCGGAACCCGGCGAACACCGCCGGCAGGTCCTCGACCCATTGCAGGCACAGGTTGCTGAAGATCACGTCGACGCTGCCTTCGGCCAGCGGCAGGGCGCGCGCGTCGGCGCAGACGCGGTGGAACGGCTTCCACCAGCCGGCCTGCCGGCGCGCCTGGCGCAGCATCGGCAAGGCGAGGTCCAGCGCGACCACCCGCGCCCTGGGCCAGCGCTTCCTCATCGCCGCCGCCGCGTGGCCGGTCCCGCTGCCGACATCGAGCACGACCGACGGCTGGCGGTCGTCGAGATAGGCCAGCGACTCGAGCAGCCGCGTGCGCACCTCGGCCTGCAGCGCGGCGGCGGCGTCATAGCCGGCGGCCGCGCGCGAGAAGGCGCGCCGCACGTGGCGGGAGTCGAACAGCGGGTCCATTGCGGGGAAGGGCGGCGTCAGGGGGCGATATTGTCGGCGAAAGCGCCGATCTCCGCTGCGACGTCGGCCGCGTGGCCCAGGAAAGGCGCGTGCGCGGCCCCGGCCAGTTCGACGAAGCGCGAACGCGGCGCCAGCGCCGCCGCCGCGGCCATGCCGCGCGGATCGACCAGCCGGTCGCGGCGACCGCCCAGCCACAGGCTCGGCACCGCCAGGCGCGGCAGCGCGCGGCGCATGTCGCTGGCCTCCAGCAGGCGCAGGCCCGCCTGCAACGCTTCGGGGTCCGGCTCGCCGCGCGCGTGCAGCAGGGCGCGCAGGGTCTTGAGCTCGGCGCGGCCGTGTTCCGAACCCAGCGTGTCCAGGGCGATGAAGCGGTCCAGGGTGCCGGCGTAGTCGCCCGCCAGCTCCTCGCCGAAGCGGCCGAAGACGGTGGCGTCGACCGCATGCGGCCAGTCCGCGGCGCGGACGAAGCGCGGGGTCGCCGCGACCATCACCAGGCCGCGCACCGTCGGCAGGGTGGCCGCGGCGCGCAGCGCGAACAGGCCGCCCAGCGACCAGCCGAGCCATATCGCCGGCGGCGTGCGCGCGGCGATCATGCTGGCCACGCCGGCCAGCTCCAGCGGCTGGTGCGGATCGCGACTGTAGCCATGCCCGGGCAGGTCGACCAGGTGCAGGCGGAAGCGGTCCGCCAGGTGCTCGGCCAGCGGCGCGAACACGCCGCCGTGCAGCGCCCAGCCGTGGATCAGGACCAGGTCGGGGCCATGGCCCAGGGTTTCGATATGCATGGCGCCATTGTCGCCGACGGCGGCACGGCGCGGGCGCCGTAGGAGCCCATCTTCATGGGCGACACGGGCGTACCGGATCGCGAGGCGCCGCGGGCATGCCGAAGTGCGCCGGGTCGCCGATGAAGATCGGCTCCTACAGCGACGTGGGCGCCGGCCCGCGACGGCCCGGTCAGGCCGCGGCTTCGCGCGCGAGGCGGTCGCGGGCTTCGGCCAGGGCGCCGAGCAGGGCATTGACCTGTTGCGGGGTGTGCAGCGAGGTCAGGGTCACGCGCAGGCGCGAACGCCCCTCGGCCACGGTCGGCGGCCGGATCGCGGTGACCAGGAAACCGCGTCGCTCCAGCGCCGCCGACATCGCGGTGGCCGTGGCTTCGTCGCCGCAGAGCACCGGCTGGATCGGCGTGCTCGAAGGCATCAGCTCCAGGCCGAAGCGGCCGGCACCGGTGCGGAACTGGCCGACCAGTTCCTGCAGCCGCGTCCGGCGCCAGTCGTCGCGGCGGGCGAGCCGCAACGCGGCCAGCGACGCGGCGGCCAGGGCCGGCGGCAGCGCGGTGGTGTAGAGGTAGGGGCGGGCCGTGCCGGCGAGATGCTCGACCAGGTCCGCGTCGCCGGCGACCACTGCGCCGTAGCCGCCCAGCGCCTTGCCGAGCGTGACCAGCTGCAGGGGCACGTCGGCCACGCCCAGGCCGGCCTCGGCCGCGGTGCCGCGGCCCTGCGGGCCCAGCACGCCGACGCCGTGGGCGTCATCGACGTACAGCAGCGCATCCTGGGTACGCGCGACCAGCGACAGCGCGCGCAACGGCGCGATGTCGCCGTCCATGCTGAAAACGCCATCGGTCGCGAGCATCGCCGCGCCGCCCGGCGCGTTGCGCAGCTGGCGCATCGCGCCTTCCGGGTCCAGGTGCGGGTAGCGGCGCAGGCGCGCGCCCGCCAGGCGGGTGGCGTCGATCAGGCTGGCGTGGTTGAGCCGGTCCTGGACGCAGACATCGTCGTCCTCCAGCAGCGCCTGCTGCACCGCCAGGTTGGCGGCGAAGCCGCTGCCGAACAGCAGCGCGCGCGGCACGCCGAGCCATTCGGCCATCTCGCGCTCGAGCTGCGCATGCAGGGCGTGGTGGCCGCAGACCAGGTGCGAGGCGGTCGCGCCGGTGCCTTCGCGCGAGACCGCGTCCTGCAGGGCGGCGCCGACCTCGAACTGCGAGGCCAGGCCCAGGTAGTCGTTGCTGCAGAAGCCGGTCAGCCACTGGCCGTCGACCTCGACCCGCACTCCGTCGCGGCGGGTCACCGTACGCCGCTCGCGCAGGCGCCCCTGCGCGATGCGCTGGCGGCGCTGGGCGAGGACGCGTTCGTGGATGTCGGTACGGGCCATCGTTGCCCCTCCCCCCGGAGAGCGTTGCGCGGCGTGGTCAGGCCGCGCGTCCGCAGGCGGGCGACGGCTCGAGGATGTCGGCATGCACGGTAGCGCCAGCCCCCGTCGAGATTCCGTGACCGGATTCACAATGAACGAGTGGCATGGGCCGCAGACCGAGCCGCGCGAACAGCGCCTGGTCGCGCTCCACGTCGGGATTGCCCGTGGTCAGCAGCTTCTCGCCGTAGAAGATCGAGTTGGCACCGGCGGCGAAGCACAGCGCCTGCAACTCGTCGGACATCGCCTCGCGCCCGGCCGACAGCCGCACCATGGAACGCGGCATGGTGATCCGGGCCACCGCGATCGTGCGCACGAACTCGAACGGATCCAGCTCGGCGGTACCGGCCAGCGGCGTGCCGGGCACCTGCACCAGGCGGTTGATCGGCACCGAGTCCGGGTGCGCCGGCAGGTTGGCCAGCGCCTGCAGCAGGCCCGCGCGCTGGGCGCGGGTCTCGCCCATGCCGACGATGCCGCCGCAGCAGGTCTTCAGCCCGGCGTCGCGGACATGGCCGAGCGTGTCCAGCCGGTCCTGGTAGTCGCGCGTCTGGATCACCTCGCCGTAGAACTCCGGCGCGGTGTCCAGGTTGTGGTTGTAGTAGTCCAGGCCGGCGTCCTTCAACGCGCCGGCCTGGGCCGGCGAGAGCATGCCCAGGGTGGCGCAGGTCTCCAGGCCCAGCGCCTTCACCCCGGCGATCATCTCGGCCACCTTGGGGATGTCGCGGTCCTTGGGGCTGCGCCAGGCCGCGCCCATGCAGAAGCGCGACGCACCGGCCGCCTTGGCCTGGCGGGCCTTCTCCAGCACGTCGGCGGCGTCCATCAGCTTGGTCGCGTCCACGCCGGTGTGGTAGCGCTGCGCCTGCGGGCAGTAGCCGCAATCCTCCGGGCAGCCCCCGGTCTTGACCGACAGCAGGGTCGACACCTGGACCTCGGCCGGGTCGAAATTGGCCCGGTGCACGCTCGCCGCGCGGAACAGCAGTTCCGGCAGCGGCAGGTCGAGCAGGGCGAGCAGTTCCTCGCGACGCCAGTCATGGCGGGTTTCCGAAGGCATGGCGGGAGGTTTCCTGACGGCGGCACTGGACCGGGCGGGGCAGTCTGGAAAGCCACCCGCGACCTGTCAACCCGGAATCCACCCCGATGGTTTACGACCCCTCCACTACCCACCGGAGGCCCGGCCAGCTGGCCGGCCTGCTGGCCGCCCTGGCCGCCCGGCTCCTGCCGCCACGCTGCATGGCCTGCGGCGAGCCGGGCGAGGGCGACCGCGACCTCTGCACCGCTTGCGCGTGCGCGCTGCCCCTGGCCGGCCAGGCCTGCCCGCGCTGCGCACTCCCGCTGCCGGCCACCGCCGCCTGCGGCGCGTGCCTGCAGCGGCCGCCGCCCCTGCAGGCCGCACGTGCGGCCTTCGTCTACGCGGCGCCGGTGGACCGGCTGCTGCGCCGGCACAAGTTCCACAACGACCTGGCGGCCGGGCGCCTGCTGGCGCAGTTGATGGCGCCCGCCTTCGCCGGCTGCGAGCGCCCCGGCGCACTGGTCCCGGTGCCCTTGCACCACGCCCGGCTGCGCGAACGCGGCTACGACCAGGCGCTGGAGCTGGCGCGCCCGCTGGCCCGCCGCTTGCGCCTGCCGCTGCGCACGGACCTGCTCGCGCGGGTCCGCCATACCCCGGCCCAGTCCGAGCTCGACGCCACCGCCCGCCGGCGCAACCTGCAGGGCGCGTTCCGCGTGGCGCGCGGACTGCTCCCCGCGCACGTGGTCCTGTTCGACGACGTCATGACCACCGGCGCGACCCTGCATGCGGCGGCCACCGCGTTGCGCACGGCCGGGGTGGCACGGGTGGATGCGTGGATCTGCGCACGCGTGCCATGAGTGGCGGCGACCCCTCGCCGTGCGCGGGCCGGGGTGGCACGGGGTCTTCATTTGACAGTGGCCGGCGCACAGGAGTATCCCGGGCACGCCGGCGGGCCATCGCGGCTCCCCCTCATGGCGCAGGAGGCAGCATGCAAGCGGGTACAGCGGAAGAGGTACGACGCAGCTGGTGGGTCTCGGTACTGTTCGGCCTGATCGGAATCGCCTTCGGCCTGCTGACCCTGGCCAAGCCGTTCCAGGCGCTGGTGGCGATGGCCTGGGCCTTCGGCATCCTGGCCCTGGCCGACGGCATCGCCAGCCTGCTGGCGCTGTTCGACAAGCGCGTGGCGATCCCCAAGCTCCTGTTGCTGTTCTACGCGGTCGCTTCGATCGCCTTCGGCGTGGTCGCGGTTTCCAACCCGAAGGCCACCGCGGGCATCCTGTTCTTCATGCTGTCGTTCTGGCTGGTCATCGCCGGCATCTTCCGCATCGTCTTCGCCATCCGCGTGCGCAAGGAGATCGTCGGCGAATGGCTGATCGCGCTCAGCGGCGTGCTGGCGATCGTGCTGGGCATCGCGTTCCTGCGCAATCCGGCGATCGGCCTGTTCACCACCGCCATCTGGATCGGTGCCGGCGCGCTGGCCTATGGCGTGCTGCAGGTGTTCGCCGGCTTCCGTTTCCGCAAGCACAAGCCGCTGCAAGCCTGATCCGGCAACCGCGACCCATCGCCGGCGGCCATGGCCGCCGGCGCCAACTCACGCCTGTGGAGTCCGTCATGTCCCGAGCCTGGTGGGTGTTCCTGCTGTACGGCCTGTTCGCGATCGGCTTCGGCCTGTTCGCCCTGTTCCAGCCGCAATCGACCGTATGGGTGCTGATCATGGCCTTCGGCCTGCTGGCGCTGGCGGACGGGGTGGTCAGCCTGCTGAGCGTGTTCCGCAAGGACGTGGCGCTGCCCAACTGGCTGTTGCTGCTGTACGCGGCCGCGTCGATCGGCTTCGGCCTGCTGGCGATCTTCCAGGCGCAGATGGTGGCGACCGTGCTGGTCTGGCTGCTGGCGATCTGGCTGGTCGTCGCCGGCATCGCCAGGATCGTGTTCGCGGTGCAGATGCGCCGCCTGGTCGAGGGCAACTGGCTGCTGGCCCTGAGCGGCATCCTCGCCCTGTTGCTGGGACTGCTGTTCATCGCGCGGCCGAACATCGGCGTGGCCACGCTGGCGGTGTGGCTGGCGATCGGCGCGCTGCTCTATGGCGCGCTGCAGGTCGCACTGGCGTTCTACATGCGCAGGCGGCTGGCCGCCTAGCCGCGTTGCGACCGCCCGCTTCCATCGCCCGACGCGGGCCGGGAGCGGGCGCGGGAGCGGGCGGCTTCCCGCCCCGCGCAACTCCATAGGCAAGGCCGGTCGCCGGTGGGAGAATGCCCGCCTGCATGCCGCGCGGCGCCTATACGAGGCGCCGCAGCGCGCGGCATTCCTCCCGTACCGAACCGAGGCCACCCATGACTCCCCAGCCCGTCGCCGTGAAGATCAATCACGCCGTCACCGTCGCCAACGACGCGCCGTTCGTGCTGTTCGGCGGCCTCAACGTGCTGGAAGACCTCGACTCGACCCTGTTCGCGGCCGAGCGCTACGTCAAGGTGACCGGCAAGCTCGGCATCCCGTACGTGTTCAAGGCCTCGTTCGACAAGGCCAACCGCTCCTCGATCCACTCCTACCGTGGCGTCGGCCTGGAGGAAGGCCTGCGCATCTTCCAGGAGGTCAAGAAGCAGCTCGGCGTGCCGGTGATCACCGACGTGCACGAGGTGGCGCAGGCCGCGCCGGTGGCGGAGGTCGTTGACGTGCTGCAGATCCCCGCGTTCCTGGCGCGGCAGACCGACCTGGTCGATGCGATCGCGCGCACCGGGCGCGCGGTCAACATCAAGAAGCCGCAGTTCCTCAGCCCGTCGCAGATGAAGAACATCGCCAGCAAGATCCGCGAGGCCGGCAACGAGCGGATCATCCTGTGCGAGCGCGGCGCGCAGTTCGGCTATGACAACCTGGTCGTGGACATGCTCGGCTTCCGCGAGATGGTCGAGTCGACCGGCGGCCTGCCGGCGATCTTCGACGTCACCCACAGCCTGCAGCGCCGCGAGTCGGGCGCGGAGGCGTCCGGCGGCCGCCGCCGGCAGGTGCTGGAGCTGGCCCGGGCCGGCATGGCAGTGGGCCTGGCGGGCCTGTTCCTGGAAGCGCATCCGGATCCGGACCACGCGCGCTGCGACGGCCCCAGTGCGTTGCCGCTGGACAAGCTCGAACCGTTCCTGGTCCAGATCAAGGCGATCGACGACCTGGTGAAGGGCTTCGCGCCGCTGGAGATCCGCTGAGCGTAGCGCCGGGCTCGCCCGGCGACGCACGCCGGAGGCCACGCCGGAAGAAGGCCAGCGGGGCAGGCCCCGCTCTACGCCATGGCGTGCACGCGATGCAGGCGAAGTCGCGGGCGCGTCGATGTATGTAGATGACATCTTGGGGAAGAGCAGCGCGTAGAGCCGGGCTTGCCCGGCTGCACACGCCGGATCCGCCGCCTCGCCGGAGCAGCGCCGCCGCCGCGGGTTTACCCGGCGGAGGGCAGGGTGTACTGCACGGCGATGCCGGCGAACACCGCCGCGCCGATCCAGTTGTTGTGCAGGAACGCGCGGAAGCACGGACCGCGCTCGCGATGCCGCGCGATCCAGAATTCCCAGACCACCAGCACCGCAGCGACTCCCAGCGCCGCCCAGTACGCCGTCCCCAGTTGCGCCTGGTGACCGACCAGGACCAGCGCCAGCAGCGTCAACGCATACAGGATGCCCTGCGCGACGAGGTCCAGGTCGCCGAACAGGATCGCGGTCGACTTCGATCCGGCGCGCAGGTCGTCCTCGCGGTCGACCATCGCATACCAGGTGTCGTAGGCCGTGGCCCAGAGGATGTTGGCGCAGTACAGCAGCCAGGCCAGCGCCGGCACCGTGCCCTGGACCGCGGCGAAGGCCATGGGGATGCCCCAGCCGAACGCCATGCCCAGGTAGACCTGCGGCAGGTAGGTGTGGCGCTTGAGGTAGGGATAGGTCGAAGCCAGGAACAGGCCGGCGAAGCTCAGCCACACCGTCAGCCGGTTCAGCGTCAGCACCAGCGCGAACGCGGCCAGCATCAGCACCGCGAACACCGCCAGCGCCTCGCGCCCGGACACCGCGCCGGTGGCCAGCGGGCGCGCCTTGGTGCGCTCCACCTGCGGATCGAGCCAGCGATCGGCGTAATCGTTGATCACGCAGCCGGCCGAGCGGGTCAGCCACACGCCGGCCGTGAACACGAACAGCGTCCACAGCGGCGGCACGCCACCGGCCGCCAGCCACAACGCCCACCAGGTCGGCCACAGCAGCAGCAGCACGCCGATCGGGCGGTCGCCTCGCACCAGCTTCCAGTATTGCGACAGGCGCTCGCGCCACCAGGGTGGCGGCACGTGGACCGGGGTTTCGTAGCGTTCGTAGGGCATGGGGGAAGGATAGCAACCGCATGCGCAGACCAGGGGCGGACGCGCGTGAACGCGTGCAGAAGCTCATCCGACCCGTGAGGGCATCCGCGAGGGCGGAGCCCTGCCGACGCACGCGGCTTCGCCCATCGGGATGGGCTCCTACAAGAGGGGCCTTTCGGAAGCGATAGCCCGGGAGGTACGCGGCCGTGCCCGTCCGCCAGGCGTTTCCGCCCGACGAGTACTCTTAGAAAGCCGTGGCTGCAGTAGCCGTTGACGCCCTTTTCCACACCCCAGAGTTCGTTTCCAGAGCCGGCGATAGCTGGCCCCCGGCGTCCGTAATGGGACGCCGGGCCTACCAGCGCTCGGCGATATCAGACCAGGGGCAATTCGTGTTGCGACTGGATATCGTCGATTGGATTGGAGACATGGAGAATCCCCAGTTCCAGCCCTGCCGCCTGGGGCACTCCCATCGACGGTGACGACCGCACTGCGGCTTCAGCGAACAAGCCGATAGCCGTACCGCCATCGTCGGCGCCGACCAGCACTTCGTGCAGGGCCGGCAGGACGTGCGAACCGGCCGTTGGGAGCTCCCCCTGCATAGCCGTTCCTAGACCGACGCCGGACTCGCACCGGCCCATGATACCCCCGTGGCCACCATCGGGAAGGGTATCGATCGATCCAACCGGCAAGGCCGGAATGCCGTCGCCGGATGCATATGCACCCAGCGGCTGCATCGAGAACATCGCCGCATCGACCACCGGTGTGATTGTGACGTACACGGTGACGTTGGTACTGCCTCCCTGCCCATCGTCCACCCGCACGACGAAATCATCGGTGCCCGTGAAGCCGGACGGAGGCATGTACGTGTAGCTGCCGGTCGCAGTATCGACCACCACGCTGCCGTAACCGGCTCCGCCCCACAGCTGGTAGGTCAAGGTTCCGCCATCGATATCGGTGGCGGTCACGCTTCCGTGCACGGGCGTGTCCTCGATCCCGGACACCATTGCCGGGGTGACGATCGGCGCGTCGTTTACCGGGTTCACCGTGACCATCACTGTCGCAGTCGTGACTCCGCCTCGACCGTCGCTCGTCTCGACCACGAAACTGTCGGGCCCGTTGTAATCCGGGTCGGGGTCGTAGGAATACTGGAGCGTCGTGTGCCCGACCGTACTGATGGTGACGCTGCCATGGGCGGGGGCCGTATGGATCCGATAGACCAGATAGGCTCCGTCGGGATCCGAGAAGGTGATGGAGCCCCATCCGCGGGTGTCCTCATCAACCACGAGCGGTTCGTTCGAAGTGACTATCGGCGCCTGGTTGGGCGGTGCCACCTCCACCGTCAGCCATTCGTCGGAAACGAGGCCTTGGCTGTCGGTCACCCGCACCAGGAACCGGTCCGTGCCCGCGAATCCGGCGGCCGGCGTATAGGTGTATGTACCATCGACGCGCATGTCCACATGACCCGCGGTGGTGCCTGCCGGCACCGGTGCCAGCTGGTACGACATCGCATCGCCATCGAAGTCGATGGCGATGACCGCTCCTGTCAGGGGCGTCTCCGCTTCGGTTGCCAGGGTCTGCGGCAGGATCCACGGTGCGTCGTTCACCGACTCGACCGTGACCGTGACTGTGCTGGTGGCGGTGCCGCCCTTGTTGTCGCGCGCGATGACGGTGAACGTATCCGTGCCATGGAAGTGGTCGTCGGGGATATAGGTGTACGTGCCATCCAAGCGCATGATGAGCCTGCCATGCGCCGGGTCCGACCCTCGGATGTAATCCAGCGCGTCGCCATCGATGTCCTGCGCTATCACCTGGCCGTTGACGGGCGTGTCTTCGAGCGTGGTCACGACCTGGTCTTCCACGGTCGGCGCGTCGTTGACCGGTTCGAAGAAGATCCTCGCGCCGGTAGTGGTGACCCCGCCGTTGCCGTCGCTCACGGTTACCGTGAATTCGTCGTAGCCGTTGACGTCCGCATCCGGAACATAGGTGTAGGTTCCATCGGCGTTGACCGTGACGGTGCCATGAGCCGGCGCCCGGTCCAGGGCGTAGGAGAGCGTATCTCCCTCCGGATCGCTCGCCTTGATCCGGCCATTGAAGACCGCGTCTTCCGGCGAGAAGAATTCCTCGAACAGCGCTGTTGGCGCATCGTTCGCCGGTGCGAGCGTGATGGTCACCTTGTTCAACGCGGTGCCACTATGCCCGTCATCGGCCAGTACCGTGAACGTGTCGACCCCGTGGTAGTTGGCCGCCGGCGTGTAGACGTAGGTGCCGTCCGGGTTGACCACCACGCTGCCGTGTTGCGGACCGGTGGCCAGGCTGTAGACCAGCGTGTCGCCGTCCCGATCCGAAGCGCCGATCGAGGAGGAGAACGACAGGTCTTCCAGTCCCTCATGGGTGTAGTCAATGCCGTACGGTGCATCGTTGACCGGCGTGACCGTCACTTTGACGGTCACCGTCGTGCTGCCGCCCTTGCCGTCCTCCACCGCGATCGCGAAGCTGTCCTCGCCGTGGTAGTGGGCCTTGGGCGTGTAGTCGTAGGCGCCGGTTTTTGGGTCGACGGTCACGCTGCCGTGGGTCGGGCCGGTGGCCAGCCGGTAGGTCAACGTGTTGCCGTCCGGGTCGCTGGCCGTGATCCGGCCCAAGCCCGGCGTGTCCTCGTCCAAGGACAGCGGCTGCGCGGTGGCGGTGGGCGGGTTGTTCACCGCTGGCGCCGGGCTGTCGTCGCCGCCGCCACCCCCGCCGCCGCCGGCCGCCGCCAGGGCGCCGGCACCGCCCAGGCCGGCCAGCACCCAGGGCATGCTGCTGCCACCGGCTCCGGCCGCGGCCGCCACAGGCGCGGCTTCGGCCGGCATCTGGGTGAAGTGGAAGTCCGCACCGGCCCCGGTGCGCTCACCCAGCCAGGACACCCCGTCCTGGCCCTGCAGCACCAGGTCGCTGCCCTGGCCTTGCGCGTCGACGGCGAAGAAGTCCGACACGGTGACCTTGCGGCCGTCCTTGAGCACCAGCACCAGGTCGTCGCCGGCACGCTCCAAGCGCAGCACCGACTGCGGGTCCACGCCCAGCTTCACCGTCGCCGGGCCTTCGAGCTGCATGCTCGTGGCCTCGCTGGCCACGCGTACCCCGTTGGACTTGTAGACCACTTCTGACGTAAGCGACATCGTGCTTGCTCTCCTGGGTTGGAACCGGGCAGCTGCGCTGGCCGGCTGTTGCAGACGGTCGGACTAGCGCTCGCGCAGTGCCTCGCGCGCTCGGTTCATCGGTTTGATCAGGTATTGCCACACCGTCTTGCTGCCGGTACGGATATCGGCGGTGGTGACCATGCCGGGCACGATCGGAAACCCGGTACCGGCCTTGTTGCGCAGCTCGTCGCTGTCGGTGCGCACGAACACGCGGTAGTAGACGATCTCGGGCTTGACCTCGTCGCGGATGGTGTCCGGCGAGACGGTCACCACCTTGCCGGGCAGCCCGCCGTAGATGGCGTAGTCGTAGGCGGTGACCTTGACCAGCGCATCCTGCCCCGGATGGATGAAGGCAATGTCGCGAGGCGATACCCGCGCCTCTACCAGCAGGCGGTCGCCCAGCGGAACGATCGTCATCAGGTTGCCGTTGGGCGGAACCACGCCGCCGAGGGTGGTGACCTCGATGTCCTTGACAACGCCGCGCACGGGCGAGCGCAGGGTCAGCCGGTCCAGCGAGTCGGCACGGCCACGCATCACCGAAGAAAGCGACTCCACCTCGGCGTTGGCCTTTGCCAGCTCCTCGCGGCTGCGCACCATGTATTCCGAGCGCACTTCGGCGATCTTCAGGTCCAGCTCCGAGCGCTGCCTTTGCAGGCGCAGCAGTTCGACGTTGCTGGCCGCGCCAGTCTTGAGCAGCGACTCGGTGATCTCCAGCTCGCGACCGACCAGCTCGCGCGAGCGCTGCAGGCCGGACAACGACTCCTGCAGGCTCGCCCGGCGCTGGCGGAACAACGCGGTCTCGGCCGCAGCCAGGTCGGCATGACCGTCGAGCTCTTCGGGAAACTGCAGGGCCGCTCGGCCATCGACCTCCGCCTGCAACCGGACCGAGGCCGCCCGCGCGGCGCGGTACTTGGCCGCGGTCTCCTCGACACTGGACTCGCCGCGGGTGGCATCGAGCTGGGCCAGCACCTGGCCGGCCTCGACGATGTCGCCTTCGGCCACCGCCAACTGCGCCAGGATCCCACCCTCGAGCGACTGGATGGTCTGTTCGCGCGAGATGGGAATCACCTGTCCGCCGCCGCTGGATACTTCGTCGATCTCGAAGAACCAGGCCCAGCCCAGGAACGCGAGCAGGAACGCCGCGATCCACAGCACCACCCGCGAGGAGCGGCTGGCGCCGGCTTCGTCCAGGTCGAACACATCATCGACGACCGGCCTCATGCGCCCGTTCCTTTGGTCGCCGGGGACTGCGTTGCGGCCTGCGACAGGCGCTTGAGCACCTCATCCCGCGGCCCATCGGCGACGATCCGGCCGCGGTCGACCACGATCACCCGATCGACCAGTTGTAGTACGGGCCTGCGGTGGGTGGCGACCACCAGCGTGGTATCGGGGGTCATGCTGCCCAGGGTGCGGATGACATGCTGCTCAGCGGCCTCGTCCAGCGATGCGGTCGGCTCGTCGAGCAGCAGCACTCGTGGCTGCCGCAACAGGGTACGGGCGAGCAGCAATCCCTGCCGTTGCCCACCGGACAGGCCGAGGCCGCCTTCCAGGATGCGGTGATCCAGGCCCGCCGCCAGGCCCTGCACGAAGTCCCAGGCCTGGGCCGTGCGCAGCGCGTGTTCCAGCTCCCGATCAGTGGCCGACGGTGCACCCAGCTGCAGGTTCTCGCGCAGGGTGCCATGGAACAGGCGCGCTTCCTGCGCGAGGAACCCGACGTCGCGGCGGACATCGCCCGGATCCAGGTGGGCCAGGCTGGCGCCATCGAGCAGGACTTGGCCCGTCGCGGGCATCATCATTCCCGACAGCGCGCGCAGCAGGGTCGACTTGCCGGCGCCATTGCGGCCGAGGACCGCGATCTTCTCGCCGCGCGCGATCGCCAGGGAATCGACTTCCAGCGCCGTGGCCTCGCCATCGTGGCTGAACGCCGCCTCGCGCAGCGCGTAGTCGCCATGCAGCACCGGCCGTTGGATGCGCTGGCCATGCTCGGGTGCGTCGACCGGCAACTGCAACAAGGCATCCAGGCTTTCCTTGGCCACTTTCGCCTGCTGCCAGCGGTTGAGCAGCTGGGTGACGCTGGCCAGCGGCGCCAGCATGCGGCCGGCCAGGATCGAGGCGGCCACCAGCACGCCGGTGGTCATGTCGCCGGCCATCACCATCGGCGCGCCGACGCACACCACGACCGCGAAGACCACGGCCTGCACCGTCTGCGACCAGTTGTTGAGCGTACCCACCAGGTCGCGCAGCCGCATGCCCGAGTCCGCGGCGACCAGGTTGTAGTGGTTCCACTGCTGCTGGAAGCGGGGCTCGGCCTGCAGGAGCTTGATGTCCTCCACGCCCTGCACCACCTCCACCAGCATCGCGTTGCGCAAGGCGCCCTCGCGCATGCCCGCCTGGGCCAGGGCGCGCAGCCGCTTCTGCACCAGCAGCCCCGGCACCACCATGGCGACCATGGCGGCCACCGGAATCCAGACCAGCCCGCCGGCGATGAACCCGAACACCAGGCAGAACAGCACGAAGAACGGCAGGTCGGCGATGGCCGCGACGGTGGTCGAGGTCATCATGTCCCGGACCTGCTCCAGCTCGCGCAGCTGCGAGATGAACGTGCCGGTCGCCTTCGGCCGCGCGGCGTTGGTAACGCGCATGGCGTGGCCGAAGACGCGGTCTGAGATGCGCAAGTCGGCGCGCTTGCCCAGCACCTCGATGATCCGGGTGCGCGCCTGGCGCATGACCCAGGCGAAGACCGTCGCCAGCATCACGCCACCGAACAGCACGTACAGCGTGGGATGCGACTGCGCCGGAATGACGCGGTCGTAGACCTGCATCGAGAACAGCACGCCGGCCAACGCCATGGCATTGGCCACCAGCGATGCCAGCAGGACATGACCGTAGGGCCGCAGGTCGGACAGGACAAGCGATCGCAACCAGTCCGGTGCGAACGGTTTGAGGTAGTCGTCCACGCGCGAATCGGGAGCCGAGCGCAAAGGGCGCATCACCGCCATTCGTCGAATCGAGGACTGCAGCGAGCCGGTTGGCAGGTGACTGTCGAGCCCGGCATCGCCACTGAAGGCCAACGTCCAGCCCTCGCCACCGGCAGCGGTGATTACGCCGACCTGCCCTCCGCGAAGTTCGACCACCACCGGCAGGCGCCAGGACGTGAGCTGCGCGGCATCGGCGGCGACCCAGCGCACGGCCAGGCCAGCCTGGCGGGCGAGGGCGGCCACCGCCCGCTCGATGCCGGCTTCGGTGCCCGCCTGCCGGCCGTTCCAGGCCGAGGCAATGCGGATCGCCTCGCGCGAGCAGTCGATGCGGTAGTGGGCGGCGACCCGCAGGATCGCATCCACCCAGGGCGCCAGGTCGGGGATTGCTGCATCCACCGGAGTAGCCGGCGGCAGGGCATGTGCAACGTTCATCGGAAGGTTTCCAGCGGTTCCAGTTGCGCGGGGTCGGAAGCGAAGGCCTCGCGCATGCGGCCGGACGCGTACAGGCAATCGACCTGCACGCGCTGCAGTTCGTAACGGTTGTTGGCCGCGTCCAGGCGGGCCAGCTGGTATTCCTGCTCGGCATTGAGCAGGTCCAGCAGGGAGCGGGTGCCCAGGTCCAGGTACTGCTGGCGATACAGGCCGCGGGTCTGCTCGATGCTGTCGGTACGACCGGCGAGCAGGCGCTCACGCGCTTGGTAGCCGCTCGCGCGCAGGCGCGCGTCCTGCAACGACTGGCGTGCGTCCAGGCGGGCGCGCTCCAGCGCCGCATCGGCGGCGGTCAACCCGTGGCCGGCGGCGCGCTGGCGCGCCCGGTTGCCGCCGCCTTCGTACAACGGCCCGGAGAGGTTGAGCATCACCGTGCCGTCGTAGTCGCCGTATTGCCGCGAGGCATCGTCCAGGCCGCGGCTGACCGAGCCGTCCAGCGACAGGGTCGGCAGGCTGCCTGCGCGCACGCGGCGAACGTCGGCCTGGGCCGCGAGTTGCTGCGCCTGGGCCATCAGCACCTGCGGCGGCGGCAGCCGGGCCTCTCCGGCTGCGCAAGCCCCTTGCAACTCCGCCGCCGGCTCCCCAGCGGTCTCCGGCAGCGCCCGGGTGCGCGTCAGCAGCTGCAGCCGCGTGCGCCAGCGCTGCAGCTGCGCTTCCGCCTCCACTTCGTTCGCGCGCGCGGCCTCCTCTCGGGACCGCGCCTGCATCTCGTCCGACAGGGGCGCGGCACCGCGGGCATGGCGCTCGCGAACCAGGTCGGCGATGGCGGTTATTCCATGCGATTGTTCGCGCGCGATCTCCAGCAGGGTCTTCTGCCGATCCACCTCGATCCAGGCCTGTGCCGCCTCGCGTGCTACGTCGTCGATCGCCAGCAACACGCCCGCCTGCTCCGACGCCCGTTGTGCCTGCGCCAGGTCGACTTCGCTGGACACCTTGCCGAAGTCGTACAGCATCTGCGAGACGGTCATGGTGAAGCGATGCAGGCGCCGGCTGTCGTAGCCGGCGATCTCGCGGTTTCCCTGCTCGGTGTTCAGGCCGGCGCGGACCTGCGGCAGGTAGCCGGCGCGGGCCACGTCGACATAGTCGCCGTACTGCTGGAAGGAGCCGAGCGCATCGCGGATCCGTGGGTGCCAGGACAGGGCTGCGTCGATGGCCCCGTGCATGTCGAGTGCCGCCGGCGCCGTCGCCGATTGCACGACCTGGCCGGGCGGAGGGGCTTCCTCGGCCCCCGGCTCCCGCGCATGCGCGGCGATCATGCTGGCCGGCAGGACAGCCAGCACCAAAAGCAGGGCATCGCGGCGATTCCGCCGGGGACGCGGGAAGCGGCCGGGACCTTGCGTGGATCGGCCGCAAGGGAACGGGACGGCAGAGAGCGTCGCCGGCGGCGACGCCACTGCGGAACATTCCTGCCGGGCCGGACCAGGACTGGACGAAGTGGGTAGCGTGGGGTGGCCCACTTCGAACTCAAACGACATCCTGCATTCTTCTCTTGCTTCTTCGGCCTGGACACGGGAACCCGGGGCGAGAGGACGCAGGCGGGCGACGCATAGGCGCATGCGTCGCTGGCGGCCGTCGTCGACGACCACCCCGATGAGGTTTATCCGATCCCCCGCCTGCACACGCCAGGCCACCATCCGTCGCCTGGCGCCTCCCTTCCCCGGAGACCCCCCCGCAAACGCGAGGGGCACACGCGCGATTAGCGCATGACGGCACGCATGATAAATCTGACTTTAGTCACATATCCCTTCAGAAGCGCTCGTCGGGTCAACGCCGTGAGGATCCGCTGGCTGGCGACCGTCGCCCGGCGCCGTGCTCGGGCTGGGAGAACCTGCAGGCACCCCCTCGCGCTGGCAGGACCCGGAAGCCTGCCAACGGCGCCAGCCGGGCGATTTCCGCTACAATGCCCGGCCACGCGCCCGTAGCTCAGCCGGATAGAGTAGTGGCTTCCGAAGCCATTGGTCGGGGGTTCGAATCCCTCCGGGCGCGCCAATTCCCTGCGACACGCCGGTCACCGACCGGGACGGCCGGCCATCGCGCGCGCCGTCCGCAGCGCGCGACGATTCCTCGCTCGCCGCATACGCACTGCTTGCACCGGTCCGCGTGAGGGCCACGACCGGCTCGGGCCTGGCTCACCGCTTGCCGGTCATCGCCTCGAAAACGCCATCGCGCCGCACCCAGGCGTGGTGCAGGGCCCCGGCGACGTGGACGAGCACGATGGCGAAAAAGGCATAGCCGAGCGCGCCGTGGGCGCCACGCAGCAGGGTGTAGAGCGCCGGATGCTGGGGCGCCAGCGGCGGCAACGCGAAGCCGAAAGGCAGGGCCACCACGTAGCCGCCGGCCGAGCTCATCGCCCAGCCCAGCAGCGGCATGGCGAACATCAGTGTGTACAGCGCCACGTGAGAGGCACGGGCGAGGCGGGCCTGCAACCGGGGCAGGGAGGCGGGCAGCGGGGGCGGCGGGTTCCGGCGCCGGTGCCATAGCCGGACCAACGCCAGCAGCAGAACCAGCAGGCCCAGCGGCCGGTGGAGGTCGAGCAGCCAGGGGCGCAGCTCGAGCGAGGTGACCATGGCCACGCCGATGAACAGCATCGCCAGGATCATCGCCGCCATCGACCAGTGCAGCCAGCGCGCGGTGCGGGTGAAATGCGTGCGATCGCCACTCATTCGGCGTCTCCCGTGGCCTGGCCGGCGCCGGCGGCAACTTCGCGCAGGCGGCGGTTGAACGACACCGAGTACGCCGCCGCGCGCGCGGCCAGCACCGGATCGCGCGACGGCGCGATCCCCGCCGGCAACACCGTCGGGTCGAAGTTGACGTCGCGGCAGTCACCGGTGGCCTGGTCGTAGGCGCGCTCGAGCACGAGGGTGCCGGCGGCCACGCGCTGCCGCGCTACCGGCCAGGGCTGCGAGGGATCTTCGATCGGGTCGCCCGGCTCGGCGAGGGTCAGCTCGAGCGTCCAGCGCAACGGGCCTTTGGCCAACCGGGCGGCCAACTCGTCGGTGAGATAGCCGGCCTCGGCCGCCTGGCGCTGCGCCGGCGCCAGCGGCTCGAACGGCGCCTGCGGCACGAAGGACCAGCGCACATAGCGGCGCTCACCTTCCGCATTGGTGAACGCGAAGGCATGCACGCCGTTGTAAGCGGTGTTGGCGAAGCTGCTCGACCACGGCGCCGACCCGGCCCATGCCATGAAGCGGGCGGCCTCGGGGTGGCGCCCGAGGAAGGCCTGCATCTTGCCCGGGTCGGGCTTGCCGGTGGCCGGGTCCGGCCGCGAGGCCACGACCTGCTCGGCGAACGCCTGCGGCGTGGATACCGCGAAGAACGGGAAACTGTTCATCGCCAGCCGCCACTGCTGGCCGTCGTCGGTATCCAGCTGGAGCGCCAGGCTGCGCACGCGTGCCTGCGCCTCGGCGCCCAGCGGGTCGCCGCCACCGATCGACATGCGACCGATGGCAGGCGTGCGCGCCTGCGAGAACACCCGGGCCCGCGACAGCGACGTCGCCTCGGCCGTGGGCTCGAACCACCCCGCCACGCACACACCACGCGCGTGCGCGCGCCGGAAGCCCGCATGGGGCTCGCCGTTCTCGATGGCGTCCACCAGCCGTGGCGCAGTGACGCGCTCCGGGGTCAGCCAGCCCGCCGTCCAGGCGAAGGCGGCGGCCAGGCCACCCACCACCATGGCGATGCCGGCGAACGGAAGCAGTGACCGCCAGCGTGGCGGGATACGCAGTCGGCGCGTGGTCATACCGTTACACCTCCACGGGCGTTCTTCCGCATGGCCTCGGTCGCATGGTGCCCGAGTCGCCGGGCGGGTACGAGGGGCACGATGCCCTGGTGACCGGCCAGGATGGATTGCGCCGATGTGTGGCCGGGCATCGGACATCCGCCTGCGTCGACGAGGATCACCGCTTCCGGCCGCGCCGTCCAGCCACGTCGCCATCCGTGCCGGCATCGATGAGTCGGCGCAACCTCACGGGCCAACAATCTTCTGCGGCATAGCCGCTATGCGCATCGCCCATAGGCCCCGCACGCGCGCCGCGGGTACGCTTGCCCGGCGCGCCGCTGCGGCGCCGATTCCGCCACGCGAGCGCCCCGCATGAACACTTCCGCTTCCGCCCTGCCCGACTTCCGTTCGCGCGAGTTCCTGCTCGGACACGTGCGCGACACCATGGCCTTCTACCATCCGCGCTGCATCGATCCGGCCGGCGGCTTCTTCCAGTTCTTCAAGGACGACGGCACGGTCTATGACCCGCGCACCCGGCACCTGGTCAGCAGCACGCGCTTCGTCTTCAACTACTCGATGGCCTGGCAGGCGTTCGGCGACCCGGCCTACCGAGAGGCGGTGCGCCACGGCATCGCCTTCCTGCGTGACGCGCACCGCAATCCCGGTACAGGCGGCTACGCCTGGGTGCTGCATGACGGCCAGGTGCAGGACGCGACCAACCACTGCTACGGCCTGGCCTTCGTCGTGCTCGCCTATGCCAAGGCGCTGGAAGCGGGAATGGAGGAAGCACGCGGCTGGCTGGAGGAGACCTGGCAGCTGATGGAACGACGCTTCTGGGAACCGCAACACGGCCTGTATGCCGACGAGGCGACGGCGGCCTGGCAACTGTCGCGGTACCGCGGCCAGAACGCGAACATGCACGCCTGCGAAGCGTGGCTGGCGGCGTTCGAGGCCAGCGGCGAGCCGCGCTACCTGCAGCGCGCGCAGCTGCTGGCGGCGAACATGACCGGCCGCCAGGCCGCGCTCGCCGGTGGCCTGGTCTGGGAGCACTACCGCGACGACTGGTCGGTGGACTGGGACTACAACCGCGGCGACCGCAGCAACATCTTCCGCCCATGGGGCTTCCAGCCCGGCCACCAGGTCGAGTGGGCCAAGCTGCTGCTGGTCCTCGACCGCCACGCGCCCGATGCCGGCCACCTGCCACGTGCGCGCGCGCTGTTCGACCGCGCCGTGGCGATGGCCTGGGATCCCCGTCACGGCGGCCTGGTCTACGGCAACGACATGGAAGGCGGCTTCTACGACGATGACAAGTACTTCTGGGTGCAGGCCGAGGCGCTGGCCACCGCCGCGCTGCTCGCCGGGCGCACCGGCGAGGCGGGCTACTGGCAGTGGTACGACCGCCTCTGGGACTACAGCTGGCGCCATTTCGTCGACCACGAGCACGGCGCGTGGTACCGCATCCTCGGGCCGGACAACCGCAAGCTCACCGACGAGAAGAGCCCGGCCGGCAAGACCGACTACCACACCATGGGCGCGTGCTACGAGGTGTTGCGGGTGGTGTAGGCGATGCCACCCGGGATTGCGCGTGCCGTCGGTGCCCGTGGATGCCTCGGGTCGCCCATGAGGATGGGCTCCTACAGCAGGGGGCCTCGACTTCGTGGCGGGGGACGCCGGTGTAGGAGCCGATCCTTATCGGCGCCCCGAGGTCCCTGTCGACATGGCGGGTGGCGGTTCCTTGCTCGCCTGAAGCGATACATCGGATCGACCCTGCGCGTCCTTGGACGTCCTCGGGTCGCCCATGAGGATGGGCTCCTACAGGAGGGCCTCGACTTCGGCGCGGGACGGGGCGTGCGCGCCCGGACGAGTACAGGCGGCGGCGGCGGTCGCGGCGGCGAAGCGCACGTGGGTCGCCAGGGCGGCATAGGGCGCCTGCAACCGGCTCGCCAGGAACCCGCCGACGCAGGCGTCGCCAGCGCCTACCGTATCGGCCACCGCCACTAGGAACGCCGGCTGTTCGATCGCCGCGCCATCGTCCGACCAGGCGGTCATCCCGTCAGCGCCGCGGGTGTAGAGCAACGTCGCGTGCGGCGCCAGCGCACGCACCCGGGCCAGGGCCGCGTCCATCGGCAGCCCGGGATACACGTGGCGCAGGTCCTCGTCGGACAGCTTGATCGTGTCGGCGAGCGCGGCCATGCGCTCGAACAGCGGCGGGTAATCCGCGCCCATCAGGTTGCGGCAATTCGGGTCGAAGCTCAGCGGCACGCCTGCCGCGTGCAGCGACTCGGCAAGCGCGACCAGGCGCGCGCCCAGCGGCTGCCGGACCAGGCTGATGCAGCCGAAGTGCGCGTACTCGCAGGCGCGTTCCCATCCGGCCGGCAGGCGCGACGGATCGAAGGCCAGGTCGGCCGAACCGGTGAAGAAGTACTGCGGCGGCGACAGCTGGTGGACCATCGCCAGCAGCGGCGGCGCATCGACCACCTGGGCGAAGCGCGGGTCCAGGCCAGCGTCGCGCGACTTGTCGATGAGGTCGCGGCCGAACAGGTCGTCGCTGACCGAGCCGGCCCAGCCAGTGGGCACGTCCAGCGTCGCCGCCACGCGTGCCACGTTCCAGCACGCACCGCCGGCGACGCTGCGCCAGGTGTCCGCGCCGGTGCGGACGAAGTCGGTCAGCGCCTCGCCGAACACCAGCAAGCGTGGCAGCGCGCGCGCCGGCTCGTCCGCCACGGCTCAGGCGTCCGAAGCTACCGGTGCCGGCGCCGCGGGTGCCGAGCCGATCATCCCGGCTTTCACCAGCAGGCCGTAGGCGGCGATCCACAGGTAGCACACCGCCGGCACCAGCAGCGCCAGCGCCAGGCCGATGCGGTCGGCGGCCAGGCCCATCAGCAGCGGCACGATCGCGCCGCCGACGATCGCCAGGCAGAGGATGCCCGACGCGCCCGGCGTGTCCTCGCCCAGGCCGTCGATCGACAGGGTGAAGATGGTCGGGAACATCACCGAGTTGAACAGGCCGATCGACAGGATCGCCACCGCCGCGACGGTGCCTTCGAGCACCGTGCCGGCCAGCACCGCCAGCGTCGCGGCGCTGACCGCGCATACCGCCAGCACCAGCCCCGGGGCGACGAAGCGCAGCACCCACGAGCCGATGAAGCGGCCGACCATCGCCAGGCCCCAGTACACCGCGATCAGGTTGCCGGCGGCGTGCTCGGAACTGGTCGCGCCGGCCATGATCAGGTAGTTGACCAGGGCGCTGCCGATCGCCACTTCGGCGCCGACGTACAGGAAGATCGACAGCGCGCCGAGGCTGACCCGCGGCATGCCGAGCAGGCGCCGGTAGTCGGCGTGCCCGACCGGGCGCACCGCCGGCACCGGCGAGCGCCGCACCCACCAGCACAGTGCGGCCAGGCCGACCAGCACCGCGGCGATGATCATGTAGGGTAGGCGCACGTGGCCGGCCTGCTCGACCCGGAATGCGGCCAGCGCGGCCGCGTCCATGCCCGGGGTCGGCTCGGACACCCCGGCGGCGAGTATCAGCGCCGAGCCGAACAGCGGGCCGATCATGGTGCCGAACGAATTGAACGCCTGCGCCAGCGTGAGCCGGCTGTGCGCGCGCGCCGGATCGCCGAGCCCGGCCACCAGCGGGTTGGCCGCGACCTGGACCAGGGTGATGCCGCCGGCCAGCACGAACAGTGCGGCCAGGAACGCCGGGTACCAGCCTGACGAGGCCGCCGGCGAGAACATCAGGCAGCCGCCGGCCATCACCAGCAGGCCGAGCACGATGCCGCGCAGGTAGCCGATCCGGCTGACCAGCAGGCCGGCCGGGATCGACACCACGAAGTAGGCGAGGAAGAAGCAGAACTGGGTCAGCATCGCCTCGGCGTAGTTGAGCGAGAACGTCGCCTTGAGCTTGGGGATCAGCACGTCCACCAGCACCGTGCAGAAGCCCCAGGCGAAGAACAGCGTGATCACCAGCGGCAGCAGCCGCGAGGACGGTGCGGTGCCGGTGCCGGCGGTGCCGGCGGTGCCGGCGGCGCCGGCATCCTGTGGGTGGTTGATGTGCATCGACGCTGTGCTCCCCGGTCTGTCGAAGCTGCCGATCATGCCCGGTCCGGCTGCCCGGCGCCGCATATGCCGTGGCTGGCGGGGCGCCATCCCCGGGCGGAATACCCGGCCTTCATCCGCCGCCAACGCCGGGCGCGACAGGCTGGAGGCCCGAATTCCCCGGAGCCGTGCCATGTCCCGCATCCTCGCCTGCAGCCTCGCCACCGCCACCTGCCTGCTCGCCGCCTGCGCCGGCCCGCAGATCGCCGGGGTCGCGCCGATCGACGGCACCATTTCCGGCCAGTGCCATACGGAAAAGGTGCGCGGCGCGGTCGGCCTGGCCGCCTCCGATGCCACGATCCAGCGCGCGCGCGTGGACAGCGACAGCACCGAGGTGCAGGTGGTGCGCGGTGCGGAAATGCGCCCCGGCGGCGCGAATGCGCCGGTGCCGGTGACCAGCGGCGGCTCGCGGCTGACCGTGGAAACCGGCCGCAACAACGCGATCACCGGCCTGTCCTGCAGCTAGGACGCGGCTTGCCCCGTGCCGCGCCGGGCGCGCACCGGCCGATGCGCGCGGCGCAGGAACACGAGCGCGGCCTGCTCCCACTGGCGCGGGCCGCGGCAACGCCCGGCGATGCCGTCCAGTTCGCCGCGGCGCCAGCCCTCGAATACAGCCGGATCGATATAGGCCTTGCGGCACACGGCCGGGGTATTGCCCAGTTCGTCGGCGACCGCACGCACCACCTCGCCCTGCAGGCGCGCGCATTCGCGTTCGGCCTCCGGCGCCACGCCCAGTGCCGCCAGGCCGCGCATCGCCGCCACGGTGCCGCCCCAGGTGCGGAAGTCCTTGGCGGTGAACGCCTCGCCCATGGCCTGGCGCAGGTATTCGTTGACCTCGCTGGAGCGCACCGGCACCAGCGCGCCGTCGTCGTCGCGGTACTGGAACAGGCACTGCCCGGGCAGCTCGCGGCAGCGGCGCATCAGCCGCACCAGGCGGCGGTCGTCCAGGACCGCTTCCTGCGGCTGCCCGCCCTTGCCGCGGAAGGCGATCCGCGCGCGGCCGCCGGCCAGGAACGCGACGTGGCGGTTGCGCAGGGTAGTGAGGCCATAGGAGCGGTTCTGCCGGCGGTAGGCGTCGTTGCCGATCCGCAGCAGGGTGTCGTCCATCACCGCCACGACAATGGCCAGGACCTTCTCGCGCGGATGGCCCTCGCGCGCCAGGTCGCGGCGCAACTGCCGGCGCAGCGCCGGCAGGGCATGGCCGAAGGCGACGATCCGCTCGAACTTGCCGCTGCCCCGGTGCCGCGCCCACTCCGGGTGGTAGCGGTACTGCTTGCGCCCGCGCGCATCGCGGCCTGTGGCCTGCAGGTGGCCGCGCGGATCGGCGCAGATCCACACGTCCTGCCAGGCCGGCGGGATCGCCAGCGCGCGGATGCGGGCCAGGGTGCGCGGGTCGCGAACCGGGCCGCCACCGGCGCGGCGATAGGAGAAGCCGCAGCCCTGCCGGCGCCGGCGGATGCCAGCTTCGCCGTCGGCCACGTGGACCAGGCCGGCGCGGTCGGCGTCGTGTGCGTTGTCGCTGCTGGCGGCGGAGGAAGCGGTCGACATCGGCCATGCCTGGAACCAGGGAGGCGACAGTCTCGGCAGGGCGGCGCAGTGTCCACGTCAACGCGTCCCGCGGCGGCTTAACGGTTAACGCATCGCGAATGTTCCCTGCGGCACTCTGGATGTCGACCTCAACCGGGAAACCGCCCATGACCGCACCTGCCACCCGCCTCCTGCCGCTCGCCCTCGTCGCCGTCCTGGCCGCCTGTTCGCCGGGCAACACGCCCGAAGACGACGGCACCGAGCAGGAGCAGGCGATCACCGCCGCACAGCAGGCCGCCGAGTCGGCCAAGGTGCCGCCGCCCAATGGCGCCGCCGATGCGCCGCCCCCGGCGCCCACCTGCGACGCCACCCAGGTCCAGGGCCTGGTCGGCCAGGTGCTGGAGGATGCCACCGCCGAACAGGCCCGCGCCGACGCCGGCGCCAAGACCGTGCGCGTGCTCGAACCCGACCAGATGGTGACGATGGAATTCGACGGCGAGCGCCTGAACATCGAAGTCGATGCGACGAAGAAGATCGTCGCCGTGCGCTGCGGCTGACGCGGTAGAGCGGGCTTGCCCCGCTTCCCACGCACCCGTAGAGCCGGGCTCGCCCGGCTGAAGCCACCCGTGGAAAATGCCGGAACCGCCCGGCTGCACGCGCGATCGCAGGCGCGCCCAAAGCCGGGCACGCCCGGCTTCACGCGACGGTTTCGAATGCATCTTTTTTGCCTGGCGGAGGCCGGTTGCGGCACCGCAACACTTATGTTTTAGTCGGGCTTCCGGTGACATTCAGGTAGCGCCAGTTTCGAAAGAAACCGGTGCGGTGTCGCCTTCGCTTGCGTCCGGGAAACAGCGCCCGGCACGCCTGTTTTTTCCGAGATGCAGATGGCCCCCCGCAACCGCCACGGGCTTTACGACCCGAACTCCGAACGCGACGCCTGCGGCTTCGGCATGATCGCCCAGCTCGACGACCAGCCCTCCCGCGCGCTGGTCGACACGGCGATCGCCGCGCTTTCGCGCATGACCCACCGCGGCGGCGTGGCCGCCGACGGACTGACCGGCGACGGTTGCGGCCTGCTGATCCGCAAACCGGCCGCGTTCCTGCGTGCGCTCGCCCACGAGGCCAACATCGTGCTGGGCGCGAACGCGCGCTTCGCCGCCGGCCTGGTGTTCCTGCCGCACGACGAAGCCCAGGCCGCCCATTGCCGCGACGTACTCGAGGGCGAATTGCATCGTGTCGGAGTGGTGGTCAAGGGCTGGCGCGTGGTGCCGACCGACCCCGGCGTCTGCGGCCAGCTGGCGCGCGACACCCTGCCGGCGATCCAGCAGCTGTTCGTCGAGGCCGGCAGCGGCCAGGACGACGAGGCCTTCGCGCTGGCGCTGTTCCTGGCGCGCCGCCGCAGCGAACAGCGCCTGCGTCCCGACTCCGGCGAAGGATGCGCCGACTACTACGTGGTCACGCTGTCGCCGCATTCCATCGGCTACAAGGGCATGGTCCTGCCGGACAAGCTGGCCCGCTTCTACACCGACCTGCAGCGCGCCGACCTCGCCTCCAGCGCGATCGTGTTCCATCAGCGCTTCTCGACCAACACCCTGCCGCGCTGGCCGCTGGCGCATCCATTCCGCATGCTCGCCCACAACGGCGAGATCAACACCATCGAGGGCAACCGGCGCTGGGCGCAGGCCCGCGGCAAGGTGTGGAAGACGCCGAAGTTCGACGTCGCCGAGCTCGAACCGATCGTGTCGATGCACGGCTCGGACTCGCAGAGCCTGGACAACATGCTCGAGCTGCTGGTGTCCGGCGGCATGGAGCTGATCCAGGCGCTGCGCATCCTGGTGCCGCCGGCGACCCAGTCGCTGGAGTTCAAGGACCCGGACCTGGCCGCGTTCTACGAGTTCTACGGCCTGAACACCGAGCCGTGGGACGGGCCGGCCGGCATCGTCTCGCTCGATTCGCGCTACGCGGTCTGCACGCTGGACCGCAACGGCCTGCGGCCGTCGCGCTGGCTGCTCACCTCCGACCGCCACTTCATCGTCGCCAGCGAGGCGGGCGTGTGGGAGGTGCCGACCGAGCGGGTCGTGCGCAAGGGCAAGCTCGGCCCGGGCGAGATGATCGCCATCGACCTGCGTCGCGGCGACTTGCTCGACAGCGAGGCGGTGGACCGGATCAACCGCGGGCGCGCGCCGTACAAGCAGTGGCTGCACCAGGGCGTGACCTACCTGCAGACCGAACTGATCGACCCGTCGCTGGCCGAGGAGCCGTTCGACGAGAAGACCCTGCGCAGCTACCACAAGCTGTTCCAGCTCAGCACCGAAGAAGTGGAGCTGGTGCTGCGGCCTATGGCCGAGACTGAGCAGGAAGCGACCGGCTCGATGGGCGACGACACGCCGATGGCGGTGCTCAGCCAGCGCAACCGGCCGCTGTACGACTACTTCCGCCAGGCGTTCGCGCAGGTCACCAACCCGCCGATCGACCCGCTGCGCGAAGACTGCGTGATGTCGCTGGCCACCCAGCTGGGCAAGGAGACCAACATCTTCCATGCCGGCCCGGAGACGGTGAACCACATCATCCTCAACTCGCCGGTGCTGTCGCAGCGCAAGCTGCGCCAGCTGATGGTGATGCCGCAGTACGCCGAGAAGAACCGCCTGGTCGACCTGTCGTACAGCACCGAGGAAGGCCTGAAGGCCGGTATCGAGCGGATCTGCCGCGAGGCCGAACAGGCCGTCCGCGACGGCATGGTCATGCTGCTGCTGTCCGACCGCTATCCGGTGCCGGGCCGGCCGATGGTGCATGCGCTGCTGGCCACCGGCGCCGTCCACCACCACCTGTGCAAGGTCGGCCTGCGCTGCGACGCCAACCTGATCATCGAGACCGGCACCGCGCGCGACCCGCACCACATGGCCTGCCTGCTCGGCAACGGCGCCACCGCGGTGTACCCGTACCTGTCGTACCAGACCCTGTTCGACATGGGCCGGCGCGGCATCCTGCAGCTGAAGAAGGGCGGCGAGACGGCGCAGGTCGGCCGCAGCTACCGCAAGGGCCTGTACAAGGGCCTGTCCAAGATCATCTCGAAGATGGGCATCGCCACGATCGCCAGCTACCGCGGCGCGCAGCTGTTCGAGATCGTCGGCCTGGAGCAGGAGGTGGTCGACCTGTGCTTCGGCGGCACGCCGTCGCGCGTGGGCGGGGCCGGCTTCGAGCGGCTGGACCGCGACGCCCGCGAGCTGCAGGCCGCGGCCTGGAACGAGCTGAAGAAGCCCGAGGTCGGCGGCCTGATCAAGTACGTGCACGGCGGCGAGTACCACATGTACAACCCGGACGTGGTCATGACCCTGCAGCGCGCCACGCGCACGGGCGATGCCGCCGACTGGAAGGCCTACACCGAGGCGGTGCACTCGCGTCCGCCGTCGGCGCTGCGCGACCTGCTGGAACTGGAGAAGGCCGAGGTGCCGCTGCCGCTGGAGCAGGTGGCGCCGGCCTCGGACCTGCTGCGCCGCTTCGACACCGCCGCCATCTCGCTGGGCGCGCTGTCGCCGGAAGCGCACGAGGCGCTGGCGATCGCCATGAACCGGCTGGGCGGGCGTTCCAACTCCGGCGAGGGCGGCGAAGACCCGGCCCGCTACGGCACCGAGAAGCGCAGCAAGATCAAGCAGGTCGCCTCGGGCCGCTTCGGCGTCACCCCCGAGTACCTGGTCAATGCCGAAGTGCTGCAGATCAAGGTCGCCCAGGGCGCCAAGCCCGGCGAAGGCGGGCAGCTGCCCGGGCACAAGGTCAACGAGCTGATCGCGCGCCTGCGTTACGCGCGTCCGGGCATCGGCCTGATCAGTCCGCCACCGCACCACGACATCTATTCGATCGAAGACCTGGCCCAGCTGATCTACGACCTCAAGCAGGTCAACCCGCAGGCGCTGGTGTCGGTGAAGCTGGTCTCGCACGCGGGCGTGGGCACGATCGCGGCGGGCGTGGTCAAGGCCGGCGCCGACCTGATCACCGTGTCCGGCCATGACGGCGGCACCGGCGCCAGCCCGATCAGCTCGATCCGCTACGCGGGCGGGCCCTGGGAACTGGGCCTGGCCGAATCGCACCAGGCGCTGGTCGCCAACGACCTGCGCGACCGCACCATCCTGCAGACCGATGGCGGCTTCAAGACCGGCCTGGATGTGGTCAAGGCCGCGCTGCTGGGCGCCGACAGCTTCGGCTTCGGCACCGCGCCGATGATCGTGCTGGGCTGCAAGTACCTGCGCATCTGCCACCTCAACAACTGCGCCACCGGCGTGGCCACCCAGGACGAGCGCCTGCGCGAGCAGCACTTCACCGGCCTGCCCGAGCGCGTGGAGAACTTCTTCCGGCTGCTGTCGGAGGAAGTGCGGCAGTGGCTGTCGGTGCTGGGCGCGCGCTCGCTGGACGAGATCGTCGGCCGCACCGACCTGCTGCGCCAGCTCGACATCGCCCCGCGCGAAGGCGTGCGCGTGGACCTGTCGCGGCTGCTGCATCCGGCGCCGCGCGACGAGGACCGCTGCGCCGCCGCGCGCCTGTACGAATCGCCCGACAGCCTGGCGACCCAGCTCGACATCCAGCTGGCCGATGCGATCGCCCACAAGTCCGGCGGCGAGCATCGTTACCTGATCCACAACACCGACCGCAGCATCGGCGCGCGCCTGTCCGGCGCGATCGCCAAGGCGCACGGCAACCACGGCATGGACGAGGCGCCGATCACCCTGCACTTCCGCGGCACCGCCGGGCAGAGCTTCGGCGCGTTCAACGCCGGCGGCCTGCACCTGGAGCTGGAAGGCGAGGCCAACGACTACGTCGGCAAGGGCATGGCCGGCGGCCGCCTGGTGGTGCGCCCGCCGCGCGGCGCGCGCTACGAGGCACGCAGCACGCCGATCCTCGGCAACACCTGCCTGTACGGCGCCACCGGTGGCGAGCTGTTCGCCGCCGGCCGCGCCGGCGAGCGCTTCGCGGTGCGCAACTCCGGCGCGCTGGCGGTGGTGGAGGGCGCCGGCGACCACTGCTGCGAGTACATGACCGGCGGCGTGGTGCTGGTGCTGGGCAAGGTCGGCCTGAACTTCGGCGCCGGCTTCACCGGCGGCCTGGCCTACGTGCTGGACCAGGACCGCGACTTCGTCGACCGCTACAACCACGAGCTGATCGACATCCACCGGATCAGCCCGGAAGGCTTCGAGAACTACCGCCAGCACCTGCACCGCCTGGTCAGCCGCCACCGCGAACTGACCGGCAGCATCTGGGCGCAGCAGATCCTGGACGAGTTCCGCGACTACGTCGGCAAGTTCTGGCTGGTCAAGCCGAAGGCGGCGAGCATCGAGTCGCTGGCCGACACGTTGCGGAGAGCGGCATGACGGGTGCCGCTTCCATGCTCCGCATAGAAGCTCCCGCAGTTTGCGTTGCAAACTGTGGGCCCCACTTCGCACTTCCGATCCCCGCCCCTTCGGGGCGCCCCCTTGCCAAGGGGGCTTTCCTCCAGCGGGGTCCACGAATTACTACGTCGCTCCCGCGCAGGCGGGAGCCCAGCGCCTTCGGCGCGCGGGCGCGAAAACCCGCGACCGCCTGAAGACCCAACGAAGCGTAGTCACTGGGTCCCCGCCTACGCGGGGACGACGGAAAAGACAGCCATGAGCCGCAAGCAAGTTTTCCAATTCCTCGACCTGCCGCGCGAGATGCCGCGACGCATCCCGCTGGAGCTACGCACTTCCGGCGACTGGGGCGAGCTGTACGGCAAGTTCGGGCAGGCCGAAGCCGCGCACCAGTCCGGGCGCTGCCTGGACTGCGGCAACCCGTACTGCAGCTGGAAGTGCCCGGTGCACAACGCCATCCCGCAATGGCTGCAGCTGGTCCAGGAGAACCGCATCCTCGAGGCGGCCGAACTGTGCCACTCGACCAACCCGTTGCCGGAAGTGTGCGGCCGCGTCTGCCCGCAGGACCGCCTGTGCGAGGGCAGCTGCACGCTCAACGACGGCTTCGGCGCGGTGACCATCGGCGCGGTGGAGAAGTACATCGTCGACACCGCCTTCGCCCAGGGCTGGCGCCCGGACCTGTCCGAGGTCGTGGCCACCGGCAGGCGGGTGGCGGTGGTCGGCGCCGGCCCGGCCGGCATCGGTTGCGCCGATCGCCTGGCGCGCGCCGGCATCCACGCCGTGGTGTACGACCGCTACGAGCAGATCGGCGGCCTGCTCCAGTTCGGCATTCCGACCTTCAAGCTCGACAAGGCGGTGATCGCCAAGCGCCGCGAGGTGCTCGAAGGCATGGGCATCGAGTTCCGCCTGGGCGTGGAAGTCGGCCGCGACGTGACCATCGAACAGCTGCTGGAAGAGTACGACGCGGTGTTCCTCGGTACCGGCGCCTACCGCTACACCGATGGCGGCCTGCCCGGCCAGGACGGCGAGGGCGTACTGCCGGCGCTGCCGTTCCTGGTGCAGAACGGCCGCATCGTCGCCGGCAACGACACGTGGGGAAGGCCGATCGCCGGCTGGGAAGACAAGATCAAGCTGCCCGACCTGGCCGGCAAGCGCGTGGTCGTGCTCGGCGGCGGCGACACCGGCATGGACTGCGTGCGCAGCGCGATCCGGCTGGGTGCCGGCAAGGTGACCTGCGCCTACCGCCGCGACGAAGCCTCCATGCCCGGCTCGGCGCGCGAGGTCGGCAACGCGCGCGAGGAAGGGGTGCGCTTCCTGTTCAACCGCCAGCCGCTGGCGATCGAGACCGACGCGGACAATCGCGTCACCGGCGTGCGGGTCGTTGAAACCATGCTCGGCGAGCCGGACGCGCGCGGCCGCCGCAACGCGGTGCCGATCGAGGGCAGCGAATCGGTGATCGAAGCCGACGTGGTGGTGATCGCATTCGGCTTCTCGCCCGAGGTGCCGGAGTGGATGTCGGCGCTGGGCATCGAAGGCACGCCCAACGGCCGGATCGTGGCCGGCGGCAGCGACCGCCTGCCGTACCAGACCACCCATCCGCGCGTGTTCGCCGGCGGCGATGCGGTGCGCGGTGCCGACCTGGTGGTCACCGCGGTCGCCGAGGGGCGCGATGCGGCGCAGAGCATCGCCGAGCTGCTGGCGGTTCAGGCGCAACCGGCCGAGCCGGCGGCGGCCTGAGCGCACTTGAAAGGCGACGTACGAAGGGCCCCGGGAGACCGGGGCCTTCTCTTTATCCACTTCCGGTTGCGGGCAGGGCCGACTGAAGATGGCTGGGTCCCAGCCCAGGCCCACGCCCGAGCCCAGGCCCAGGCCCAAGCGAACACCAAAGCCAAATGCAGGCGGGTGTCGGCTCCGGAGGGGGCCGCCGTTCTGCCGCACCGGGGGTCGTCGCTCATACCGGCGTCCGTGCCGCAAATCGCGAGCGCGGCACATCCCTGTGCCGCTCGACCCCCGGTGCGGCAGAACGACGTCCTCGGGTGCATTGGGTTCGTGGCTTCGTCGTTCCGATGCCCAGGAGTGATGGCACTCCACGAGGGGTCGCGGCTGCGCTGGCGTGGCGTTCGGGCTTTTCCTGATCGAAGCCACGACCTTGAAGATCGCCGAGGACGTCGCACCCCGGGGCCATGGCCCAAGTGGCACAGGGATGTGCCACGGCCCTTCGTAAAGACAGGACGTCGTCCCGAAGGGTGGGCCATGGCCCCGGGGTGCGGCGGCCCCCGAAGGAGCCAGCGCTTCGTCCAGCCAGGATCGAAGCCAGCGCATCGATCGGCTGGCCACGATCACCGAAGACTGCCGACCGCAGTCAGGCCGCCATGTCCAGCACGATACGGCCCTCGATCTCGCCCCGATGCATGCGCGCGAAGATGTCGTTGATGTTCTCCAGCCGGTCGGCGGCCACGGTCGCGGCGACCTTGCCCTGCGCGGCGAACTCCAGCGATTCCTGCAGGTCCAGCCGGGTGCCGACGATCGAGCCGCGCACGGTGATCCCGTTGAGGACCATGCCGAAGATGTCCAGCGCGAAGCTGCCCGGCGGCAGGCCGACCAGCGAGACCGTACCGCCGCGGCGCATCATGCCCAGCGCCTGCTCGAACGCCTTCGGCGACACCGCGGTGACCAGCGCCCCGTGCGCGCCGCCGATCTCCTTCTTCAGGAACGCCGCCGGATCGGTGGTGCGCGCATTGACCGTGACGGTCGCGCCCAGCCGCCTGGCCAGCGCCAGCTTGCCCTCGTCCACGTCCACCGCGGCCACGTTCATCCCCATCGCCCTGGCGTACTGCACGGCCATGTGCCCCAGGCCCCCGATGCCGGACACGACCACCCATTCGCCGGCGCGGGTGTCGGTCATCTTCAGGCCCTTGTAGACGGTCACGCCCGCGCACAGCACCGGCGCGATCTCGACGAAGCCGATGTCCTTTGGCAAGTGGCCGACATAGCCGGCGTTGGCCAGGGCGTACTGGGCGAAGCCGCCGTTGACCGAATAGCCGGTGTTCTGCTGCGCCTCGCACAGCGTCTCCCAGCCCCCGAGGCAGTGCTCGCAATGGCCGCAGGCCGAGTACAGCCAGGGAATGCCGACCCGGTCGCCTTCGCGCACATGCACGACCCCGGTGCCGACGGCGACCACGTGGCCCACGCCCTCGTGGCCTGGGATGAACGGGGGATTCGGCTTGACCGGCCAGTCGCCTTCGGCCGCATGCAGGTCGGTGTGGCAGACGCCGCAGGCTTCGATCCTGACCAGCACCTCGCCCGGGCCCGGGCGGGGCACGGCGACTTCCTCGATCACCAGTGGCTGGCCGAAACCGCGCACGACCGCGGCCTTCATCGTCTTGTCCATGGTCGATCCTCGCCGGATGGGACAGGGGGAAGTCCAACGTATCCCCGTGCCGTGGCCGCTTCCTTGATCACGGTCAATCCGGCCGCCGGCGGCCAGGCCCGGCCGCGGGCCAGCCCTGCTACGATCCGCGCACGTCCCACCCGACGGGAGTAGTGCGATGGACCACGCGTTCCTCTGGGGCGTGATCGCCCTGGCTTGCGGCACGGTAATGATCGTGTACGGCGCCACCATGTTCCGGGTCGTGCTGGCCTTCGCCGGCTTCTACATCGGCTTCGGCCTGGTCTCGGCCACGCTGGGCACGATCAGCGGCGGACCCAGCCCGGCGATCCAGACCATCATCGCCATCATCCTCGGCGCGGCACTGGGCGGGGTGCTGTACTCGTTCGCCTCGCTGGCCGTGTACGCGGCCGGCGCGATCCTCGGCCTGGTGCTGGCGCTGTTCTTCGCCTCGCTGGTCGGCATCGGCGGCAGCTGGCTGCTGACCGTGCTGGCGCTGGCCGGCGTCGGCGCCGGGGCCTTCGGCGGACGCTACCTGGGGCAATGGCTGACGATCCTGTCCTCGGCGATCGCCGGGGCCTACTTCAGCGTCACCGGGCTGGCCCTGATCTTCGGCGCGCAGGCCGCGAACGGCATGATGCCGGTCACCGCGCGCACGCTGGTGGTGTTCGTGCTGCTGGCGACGATCAGCTTCCTAGCCCAGGCGCGCACCCGCAACCTGCGCCGCAGCGGGGCGTTCATCCGCTGACCGGCCGCCGGCCCGGCCCTGCGCCGGGCCGGTCGTCGTCCACTTGCCGGCACGCAGCGTCGCGCGCGGCGGGTCCCGCGCGTCGCGCGTGCACGCCACAATGGCGGCGATGAGCGCATCCACGTTCCGTCGCCTGCTGCGCGACCAGTCACTGTCGGCCATTGCTGCCGGCTTCGTCACCGTACTGGTGGGTTTTGCCAGTTCGGTGGCCATCGTGTTCCAGGCCGCGCAGGCGCTGGGCGCCACGCCGGCGCAGACGGCTTCGTGGATGTGGGCGCTGGGCATCGGCATGGGCCTGACCTGCATCGCGCTGTCGCTGCGCTGGAAGATGCCGGTGGTCACCGCCTGGTCCACGCCGGGCGCGGCGATGCTGGTGGCCAGCACCGCCGGCGTGCCGATGGACGAGGCGGTCGCCGGCTTCCTGCTGGCGGCGCTGCTGGTGGTGGTGGCCGGGTTCAGCGGGATCTTCGAGCGCATGCTCGGGCGCATTCCGCTGCCGCTGGCCGCGGCCATGCTCGCCGGCGTGCTGCTGCGCTTCGGCCTGGATGCGTTCGGCGCGATCCAGGCCCAGCCGTTGCTGGTGCTGGCGATGCTGGCCGCCTGGCTGGTCGCGCGGCGCCAGTGGCCTCGCTACGCGGTGATCGCAACCCTGGCGGCCGGCGTGGCCGTGGCCGCGGCCACCGGCCTGATGCGCATGGACGGGCTGTCGCTGGAACTGGCGCGCCCGGTCTGGACGACGCCGAGACCGAGCCTGGCGGCCGTGCTGGGCGTGGCGCTGCCGCTGTTCGTGGTGACCATGGCCTCGCAGAACGTGCCGGGGATCGCGGTGATCCGCGCCTCGGGCTATCCGGTCCCGGTCTCGCCGGCGATCGGCTGGACCGGCGTGGCGACCGTGCTGCTGGCGCCGTTCGGTGCGTTCTCGCTCAACCTGGCCGCGATCACCGCGGCGATCTGCATGGGCCCGGAAGCGCATCCGGATCCGGCGCGCCGCTACGTGGCCGCAATGTGGGCCGGCGTGTTCTACCTGCTTATCGGCGTGTTTGGCGCCACCGTCGCCGCGCTGCTGGCCGCCTTCCCGGGCGAACTGGTGGTGGCCATCGCCGGGATCGCCCTGCTGGGCACGCTCGGCGGCAGCCTGGCCACGGCGCTGCGCGAGGAGGACGAACGCGAGGCCGCGCTGGTGACCTTCCTGGTCACCGCCTCCGGGCTGGCGCTGTTCGGCATCGGTGCCGCGTTCTGGGGGCTGCTGGCGGGCGTGGTCGTGCGGCTGGTGCTGAAGCCGCGCGCGGCGCGGACCTGACGCGGGGCAGCGGGGCGAGCCCCGCTCTACGTGGCACGTGGCAGCGGGGCGAGCCCCGCTCTACGTGGCGACGGTCGCGTCGCAGGCTCGTCACCGCACGGTCGCCGGTCGTGTGCGAGGCGGGTACGCGACCATCGTGCTGTCATCGACGCTGGCCACGCTCCCCGCGCTTCGCGGCGGTGATCATCATGACCGCATTGATCGCACGCGCGGCGTTCGCGCTGCTGGCATTGGCTGCGGGCGCAACCACCGCACACGCGCAGGGCGACGCCGAACGCCTGCGCATCCATGGTTCCAACCCGATCGACGACGCGCCGATGCCAGCACTGGTCGAGGACTGGCTGCTCTAGCGGGGCGGGCGGTTAGACTGGCGTTCCCGCCGCACCGACGGAACGCCAGCCATGCGCCTGGGCCTCGCCGCCAACCGCCTGCACCACGCCACCGAGGACGCCGCGCTGTTCCGCTGGCTGCGCGCCAGCGAGGCGGGCATCCGCGAACTGGGCCTGGAGCTGCACGCGGTCGGCCGCACCCATGATGCGATCGCCGCGGCCGGCATGCTCGCCGGCCATGCCGGGCTGAAGCGCTATCCCTACGGGCGCGAAGGCGGGCTGATGAAGCTGGTCGCCGAAGTCGTGGGCATGGAAGGCGACGCGCGCACGCTGGACGGCGCGATCTACCTCATCGATCCGGTCGACCCGTCCTCGATCTTCCCCGAAGCGGTGGCGCTCAAGCGCCAGTGCGTGATCCACGGCAAGCCCTTCATTTCCACCGTGGCCAGCGCCCGCGACTGGATCGAGAACGAGCGCATCCTCGCCGGGCTGGCGCCGGATCCGGGCGCCGACCGCCTGCACGCGTTCGAGTCCCAGACACTGGCGATGATCGCCCACGACGCGATGAAGCCGCAGATGCTGGCCTTCGCGTCGGAGCACTACGACCTGCTGTCGCGCTTCGAGCGGCGCGTGGCCACCGGCACCACCGGCCAGCGCCTCAACGAGATGGCCTGGAGCCGCGGCTGGCCGCAGGACGCGCCCTGGGTGCACCGCTTCCTCAGCGGGCCGATGGGCGGCGACGCGCAGATCGCCGACCTGGTGCTGGAGCGCCGCTGCCAGCGCGCGGTGTTCTTCGAGGATCCGCACGTGGCGCGCCAGCACGAGGCCGACATCCAGCTGCTCGAGCGCGCGGTGACGACCGTGACCGACGAGGCGGTGTGCATCACCTCGCCGGCGGTGGCCGTGCGCTGGGTCGCCGCCGCGCGCCGCCGCGCGTCGATGCGCGCCTGACCGCCGCAGGCCTGCAGCCATGTGCGTGGTCGCCTTCGCCTGGAACGCGCATCCGCGCTGGCGCATGCTGCTGGCCGGCAACCGCGACGAGTTCCACGCGCGCCCGACCGCGGCCCTGGCCGCGTGGGACGACGGCTCCGGCATCGTCGCCGGCCGCGACCTGGAAGCCGGCGGTACCTGGCTCGGCGTGGACGGACGCGGCCGCTGCGCACTGGTGACCAACGTGCGCGACCTGCGCGCGCCGCAGGACGGGCTGTCGCGCGGCCTGCTCGCCAGCGACTACCTGCGCGGCGACGAAGGCGCGGCGGTGCGTGCCCGGGCATTGCAGGCCGACGCCCCGGCGTACCGCCCCTTCAACCTGCTGCTCGCCGACGCCCAGGACTGCACCTGGACCGGCAACCTGCCGCACCCGCGCATGGCCCATCCCGGCCCCGGCGTGCACGTGCTGTCCAATGCGCAGCTCGACACGCCGTGGCCGAAGGCGGTCGCGCTCGGCGCCGCGCTGCGCCGCTGGATCGATGCTGGCGGCGACGACGACTTCGCGCCGCTGTTCGCGGCCCTCGCCGACGAAACCCGCTGGCCCGACGCGCAACTGCCCGACACCGGCATCGGGCTGGAGCGCGAGCGCTGGCTGTCGTCGGCCTTCATCCGCGGCGACGACTACGGCACCCGGGCCAGCACGGTGGTCGCGCTGGACCGCGACGGCGGGGGCGTGATCGTCGAGGCCCGCTGGGGACCGATGGGCGTGCCGCTCGGCCAGTCGCGGGTCGAACTGCGCTAGCTAGCGGCCGCCTTCCGGCCGCGGATCCGCTTCGCGCAGCTGCAACAGCCAGTGCTGGGCGTCATCGCCAGCCTGCAGCGGCTCGAACTCGAACAGCCAGTCGCGCAGCACGCCATCCTCGCCCTGCAACGGCAGGCATTCGCCGAAGGCGCGGCCTTCGCCCAGGCGCTGCTCCACCCGCGCGGCGGCCATTGCCGCCGACAGCACCGGCTCCAGTGACGCCAGCGCCTGGCCGATCAGCGCGGTGGTGCCGGAGCCGCTGGCCCGGGCGAACGCGGGGTTGGCGAATGCCAGCCGGCTGGTGGCCGGCGACCCGGTGCGCTCGATGATCGCCACGCCGTGGCGCATGCGGGTGAGGGTGGCTTCCATCAGCGCCAGGTCCTGGCGGTCGCGCTTGCGTTCCATCAACTCGATCAGCAGGCGCAGGCTACGCGCCGATTCCAGGTGCAGCGGCGACCACGGCCGCGCGCGGCCGCGCACGATGTCCTGCCACAGTTCGAAGCTCTTGCGCGGCGACAGCCTGGCGCCGGGGATGTCGGCCAGCTTGGACAGCGCGGGGTTCCCGGCCCAGTTCACGGTCCGCACCTGCTCCCGGCGCGTCCACAGCAACGCGCTGCGCGCCTTGGGCGCCAGCGGCACGTACACGAGCCCGGCCGCATCGGGCGCCAGGTCGGCCAGCTGTGGAAAGGCCTCGCCGATCGCGTCCACATGCAGCACGCCGGTGGCGTCGCCGGCGCGCGCCGGCGCGGCTGCCTCCATGGCCTCGCGGATCCGCGCCAGCGACGCCTCGTCCGGGAGCGCGCCGTGGCGGCTGACCCGGTCGCCATGGAATACCGCCACGCCGTCGGCGTCGACCACGTCGATCAGGTGCGGCGCCAGGCCGTCGAGTATCTCCGGGGTGAAGGCCTCTGCTTCGGAGAACGCCGTGATCAGCTTCTCGCGCACGGTCAGCAGCACTTCCTCGTCGGCCAGGCGCTCGATCGCGGCCAGGCTGCCCACGCGCGCGGCCAGCGCCTGGCTGATCGCCTCGCAGGCGTCGCGCAGCGGCGCGTCGATGAAGCGCGGCTGGTAGTGGTGGCCGGCGACCAGGCCCCAGAGCTGGTTGTTGACCACCAGCGACGCCACCAGGGTCGCGGCCACGCCCATGTTGGCCAGGTATTCGCAGTGCACGGGCGAGACGCTGCGCACCGCCACGTCGCTCAGGTCCACCGGCTGCCCGTCGCGCGGGTCGAGCAGCGGCTCGATCGGCACCGGCACGTAGCCGACATCGACGATCTGGCGGACGCGCATGCGCAGGTACAGCGCGCGCGCCTGCACCGGGATGTCGCTGGCCGGGTAATGCAGGCCGAGGTAGCTCTCGAGCCCGGCGCGGTGGACTTCGGCGATCACGTCGCCGTGCCAGTGCTCGTCGAAGCGGTAGACCATGACCCGGTCGTAGCCGGTCAGCGCCCGGATCTCCGCGGCGGCGTGGTGCGCGGCCAGGGCGATGCTGCCGGCGCGGTCGATCTGGCGCTGCGCACGCAAGGCGTCGGTCAGCGCCAGCGACGAAGCCCCGCGCGCCGGCTCCAGTTCCAGCAGCCAATGGCGCGGATACAGGTGCCAGACCGCGTTCCAGCCGATGTCGCCGGTCTGCACCACCGTGCAGGGCGCCGCGGGCACGTGGACGACGCCCTCGGTCGGGTGCAGCCACGCGGCCTGTCCGGGATCGACCTGCACCAGCGCGCCGAACTGCTCGCCGGCCACGCGGCCGACGCCGTCGGTCAGCAGCACGGCGGCGGCATTGGCGCTTGCCTGCAGCACGCGGCCGTCGGCCGGATCGACCACCAGCAGCACGCCGTGCGGCTGGATCGATCCGGGGATGTGGATCGGTTCGCGCGCGCAGGCGTCGAGGTCGGCAGGCCCGGTCATGCGCGAGCGCCGGCAAGGTGGTGGTGGAAGTGGGCGAACAATGCGCGCGCGCCGTCGATCGCGCGGGCAAGCGCGGTGGCATCGCGCAGGTGCCGCTCGAGCAGGGCCTGGAAGCGCGGCCATTCCTGGCCCGCTGGCGTCGCGGCGCCGAAGTGCCGCAGGGCACCGGCCAGCTCCGGCCGGGTGCGGCGCAGGTGCCGGGCGATCACCTGGCCACCCAGCGCCGAGCCTTCCACGACGTAGAGCATGCCCCAGCCACTGGCGTCGTCCACCACCCGGGGCGCCGGCATCGGCGCACCGTCCGGCGCTCCGGCCTGCAACCAGTCCAGGTCGGCGCGCAATGCCGGCGTGCGCGGCCGGTAGGCCCACGCCTGCGCCCGCAGCCAGTCCGCGTTCGCCTGCTCCCAGCCGGCATGGACGCGCCACTGCCGGCGCAGCACGTCGGTGTAGGTCGAGGGGTCGATGTCGGCGGACATCAGTGCACGCATCAGCGGCAGCGACTCCACCGCCCTGTGTGCGGAATGCGTGGCCGTGCGCATTGCGACCGCGGCTCCGGCCGTGCGTGCGCTGCGTGTGCGGGTGGCTTTGCTGGCGACTGCGGTTTCACTCATCGGGGCGCCAGCGTAACAGCCGCCCTGGCGTGGACTTGCTGCCCGGCATTCACGCCGCTGAACGGTCCCGGTATCGACATCGCCGCGTTCACCGGACCCTGAGGTGGGCCGGTGCAGGGTGGGCGTCCCCAACCCACCGGAGAACGACATGACGCTGCGCCCCCTTGCCATCGCCCTGCTTTCCCTGGCCACCGTCCCCGCCGCCTTCGCCGCCGAGAAGGCCGCGTCGTTGACCGAGCCGCAGGTGCGCGAACTGCTGACCAAGCAGGGCTACACCCGCATCGACGACCTCGAGTTCGAGGACGGCATGTGGGAAACCGATGCCACCAGCGCCGACGGCAACCGCATCGACCTGCGCGTCGACGCCACCGGCAAGGTCTATGCCGAGGACGTCGTCTCCAACCTCACCGCCGACGACGTCAAGGCCAAGGTGACCGCCGCCGGCTACTCGAAGGTGCACGACGTGGATTACGACGACGGCGTGTGGAAGGCCGACGCCGAGCGCGACGACGGCAAGAACATCGAAGTGCGCGTCGACGCGAAGGATGGCCGCATCCTGACCGTGGACAACGACTGACGCTCGCGCCGGTGGCCACCACCCGTGGCCACCGGCGGCGCGAATTGTAGGAGCCGATCCTTATCGGCGGCCCGGGGCAGTCGGGCACCCGAACCACCGGTAATGCAGGCGTCACCGCTTCCCGCGCGATGCTGCGACCGGCGGCGCCCGTGTCGCCGATAAGGATCGGCTCCTACGCAGGCGCGGGATGCCGCGGGGCGTGACGCCAACCAACGAACCAGGCGCACGCCAGCAGCAGGGCCGCCAGCAGCCACGGTGCCCCCGGCAGCTGCGCCGGCGCATCCGCACCGACGAAGATCGCGAACACGTTGGCGAACACCAGCGGCCCGGCGATGCCCGCCAGGCTGGTCAGGCTCATCAGTGCGCCCTGGATGCGCCCCTGCACTTCCGGCCCCACCTGGCGCGTGATCAGCGCCTGCGTCGCCGGCGCGGCGAGCGCCCACAACGCACTCACCGGCAAGCCGACGAGGAACAGCCAGCCGTGGCCGGCCAGGCCGTAGATGACGAAGCCGGCCACGCCGCAGGCCAGGCCGAGCAGCAGCGTGCGCCGCTCGCCGATCGCCCGGACCGTGCGCCCGACCAGGCCCACGTTGACGATGATGCTGAGCACGCCCACCGCCGCCAGCACCCAGCTCACCTCGCGCGGCCCCCACTGGTAGCGGTAGTCGGCGAACAGCACGAAGATGCTCGGGTAGACGTAGTGGGCCAGGTTGGCCAGGAACACCACCGCGGCCAGGCCGAACACCTGCGGATATGCGCGCAGCAGCACCAGCGCCCCGAACGGATTGGCGTGGGCCGTGTCGAACCGCGGCGAGCGGCGCTCCGGCGGCAGCGACTCGGGCAGCACGAACCAGCCGTAGAGGAAGTTCAGCAGCGCCAGCCCCGCGGCGAACCAGAACGGCAGGCGCAGGTCGATCCCGCCCAGCCAGCCGCCGATCAGCGGGCCGATCACGAAACCCAGGCCGAACGCGGCGCCGATCATGCCGTAGCTCTTCGCGCGCCGGTCCGGCGGGGTGACGTCGGCGATGTATGCGTTGGCGGTGGTGAAGCTGGCCGAGAAGATGCCGGAGATGATCCGTCCGGCCAGCAGCATCGGCAGCGAACCGGCCAGTGCCATGAACACGAAGTCCAGGCCCAGCCCCAGGCATGACAGCAGGATCACCGGGCGCCGCCCGTAGCGGTCCGACAGCGCGCCCTGTACCGGCGTGGACACGAACTGCACCGCGGCGAAGACCATGCCGAACACGCCGACCCAGCGCGCGGCGCTGGCGATGTCGCCGCCGGTGAAGGCCTCCACCAGGTGCGGCAGCACCGGGATGATCACGCCGAAGGCGAGCACGTCGATCAGCACGGTGACGAAGATGAAGGCCAGCGCCGCGCGCCGCGCGGCCGGCCGATGCAGGGAGGAATCCACTCGCATGTCCTGTGTGTGCCGGCGGCGTCGCCCGAAGCGCCTGCGCGTCGCAGCCCGAAGTCGCGCAGTGTACGGCCTCGCCACCTATCCGCGCCCCGTGGTGTAGGAGCCGATCCTTATCGGCGACTCCGGGGCGTCTGGTCACCCGCGATCACCTGCGGCATCGGTGTCGCCGATAAGGATCGGCTCCTACAATGGCGCCGCCGAGATCGTCTGGACCAGGGTATGGGTGGCGCCGGGTGCCAGTTCGACCACGTCGGGGCCGGCGTTGGCCGCTTCCAGGCAGACGAACTCGCGCCAGTGCGGGCCGACGTCGGCCATGCGCGCGGCGCCGGCTTCGCCCGGGTTCCACACCACCGCGCTGCGCCCGCCGCCCACCTGCAGGTCGATGCGCCGGCGCAGGCCCGGGTCGACCAGGCGGTAGCTGCCGCCGGCGCCCGGGAACAGGCGGTCGGCGCGGCCCGGGTCGCGTGGATCGTGCAGGTCCCAGTGGCCCTGCTGCACGTGGGCATTGCCGCCGTCGTTCTTGTCGAGGAAGGTCAGCCCGTCCAGGCCCTCGATCCGTACCGTGGTCGCGTCGCCGACGCGGAAATAGTTGTGCAGCGCTTCGGTGAAGCGCACCGGCTGCGTCCCCGCATTGGTCGTCGACAGGCGCTGCTCCAGGGTGCGGCCGATGCGCAGCTGCATGCGCAGGCGCAGCGCCAGGTCCTGCAGCACCGGTGGCTCCAGCTCGAGCACCACGGTGCCGTCGGCTTCGCGACTGGCGGCGACCAGCTGCCACGGCACGGTGCGGACGAAGCCGTGCGCGGGCACCTCGTTCGACTGGCCCTGGCGGCCGAAGTACGGCCAGCACACGGGGGTGCCGCCGCGGATCGGGGTCGGCAGCTCCGCCCGCAGCGGCGACAGCCAGAACACGTCCTGCTGCCCGGCCGGCGCGAACGAGACCACCTGCCCGCCGAACAGCGAGACCGCCGCCGTGGCCAGCGGCGTGTCCACCAGCAAGGCGTCCAGTCCGTGGTGCTTGCCGAGGCTGAGGCCGGGAACGTCCTGCATCTTCACTGTCCTTCGGGTGGTGGGCGAGGGCGAGTGCACCAGCGTCGCGTAAGCGGGCGGGAGCCCGAACGCCGTGGCCGGCGCGGGCGCGGGCGGGGCTGCGGCACGCAGGGCCGCCAGGATGCGCTGGCCGGCGCGGCCATCGGCCGGCTGCAGGCCCAGCCGCGCCTGCTCGGCGGCGATCGCCCGCCGGGTGGCGGTGCCGACCATGCCGTCGACCGCGCCGATGTCGTGGCCGCGGGCGAGCAGCAACGCCTGCAGCTCGCGGCGCTGCGCACGCGACAGGCCCGGATCGTCGGTCGGCCAGGCGGCGACGATGCCCGCGCCGCCGCGCAGGCGGTCGGCCAGCGTGGCGATGGCCAGGGCGTAGCTCTCGGCGGCGTTGTACGAATAGATCGCGTCGTAGTTGCGGAACACCAGGAACGCCGGCCCGTCGCGGCCGGCCGGCAGCAGCAGCGCACTGCGTTCGTCGCTGGCCGCGATCGCGCTCCCGTCGGCCCGGGCGACGCCCCGCGCCACCCAGTCCGACAGCGGCCGGCGCGCGGTGCGCCCGGCCAGCGATGCGTCGAACCCCGGCGGCAGCTTGACCTCGTAGCCCCACGGTTCGCCCGTGCGCCAGCCGGCCCGCTGCAGGTAATGGGCGGTGGAGGCCAACGCATCGGGCACGCTGGCAACCAGATCGCGGCGGCCATCGCCATCGCCATCGACCGCGATGCGCGCGTAGGTGCTCGGAATGAACTGGGTCTGCCCGAACGCGCCCGCCCACGATCCGGTCAACTGTGGATCGGACAGGTCGCCCGCCTGGAGCAACGAAAGCAGGGCGAGGAACTCGCCGCGGAAGAAGTCCTGGCGCCGGCCCTCGCAGGCCAGCGTGGCCAGCGACACCCGCAGCGGGCGCTTGCCGGTGATGCGGCCGTAGTCGCTCTCCACGCCCCACACCGCCACCACCGTCTCCGGATCGACGCCGTACTGGGCCTGCAGGCGCGCCAGCAGGTCGCGATGGGTCGCCAGCATCGCCCTGCCGTCGGCCACGCGCTGGTCGTCGACCAGCCCGGCCAGGTAGTCCCAGATCGGCGTGGTGAACTCCGGCTGCGCGTCGAGCAGCGGCAGCACCGTGCGATCGGGCTGCAGGTCGGCGGTGTAGCGCGCGAACGTGGCCGCATCGATGCCGCGCGCGGCGGCCTGCGGCTGCATCGCCGCCAGGCAGCGCTGGAAGGCCGCGTCCTGCGCGCACAGCGGCAACGGCAGCGCCAGCAGCAGCGCGAGAACCGGGGCGGAAATGCGGAGTGGAAAGGTGGGGGCGTGCACGGCTGCCGTCTCCATGGCCTGCGGTGCATTCTAGGACGCGCGGCATGGCCGGCGTTCACGGCGCCGCCAACGCACACGCGCACGCGCCGCGCTCAGTCCGCGTCGGCAGACGCTTCCATCGCTGCTGGCGCCTGCAGCAGTTCCTGCGCCAGCCGCAGCGCCGTGTCCTGCACCTGCGCGCGGCCGTCGCTGGAGTTCGCCATCACCGCCACCGCCAGCCCCTGTTCCGGCACCAGCAGCAGGAAGGCGGCGGCGCCGGCCTGGCTGCCGCCGTGGTGGACCACCTGCAACGGCCTGCCGTTGACGAACAGGCGCGTCGATTCGTCCACCCGCCAGCCCAGCGCGTAGTTCTGCGGGTTGGCGCTGCCGTCGGCCAGCGGCTGCACGGTCCACATTCGCCGGACGCCATCGGCCGACAGCAGCCGGCCGTCCTGCACCGCGACGCCGAAGCGCGCCAGGTCGGTCGGCGTGGACACCAGGCCGCCGCCGGCGATGCGGAAGCTCGAATCGACCGGGCGTGCCACGGTGTAGCGGCCGCCCTCGCCCACGTAGAAGGCGACCCGGTCGGGCATCGCGCCGGGCGTGTCGACCGCGGTCCCGGTCATGCCGGCCGGCACGAACACCTGCGCGGCAAGCAGCGCCGGGAACGGCCGCCCCGCCGCGCCCTCCAGCAGCCGCGACAGCAGCGAATAACCGAATGTGGAGTACTGGAAGCCCGTGCCCGGCGCGAAACGCAGGCGGTCGCCGGCGAACAGGGCCAGCCCGGCCTCCACGTTCGGATAGTGCTGCTGCGAGTTGGCCTCGAACCAGCCCGGCCACCACCAGCCCCAGGGCATCGGCGAGTAATGGCGGACGCCACCGGTGTGCGAGGCCAGCTGCCGCGCGGTCAGTGGCGCCAGGCCCGGGGGCAGGCCGGCCACCACCTCGGCGCCGGGCGCGTCGAGGTCGAGCGCGCCGGCTTCGGCCAGGCGCATCATCGCCACCGCGGTGATCGGCTTGGCGATGCTGCCGGTGCGATAACGCGAAGCCACGCCCGCCGCCTGGCGGCGATCGATGTCGGCCCAGCCGCTGGCGCCGGCCCAGTCCAGTCCATCGGTGCGCGCTACCGCCGCCGACAGCGACGGCAGGCCGGAGGTGCTGCGGGCCTCGCGCACGATCGCCATCAGCCGCGTGGCCAGCGCCGGATCCATGGCCGGCGCGGCGCGCTGCTGCTCCTGCGCCGCGCCCACCTCGGGCAGGGTGGCGCGCGGCCAGCTCCAGCGGGCGTGGTAGGCCAGCGTCGGCGCCGCCAGGACCAGCAGCAACAGCGCCAGCCAGGCCAGGCCGCGCAACAGGCGGCGCAGGAACCGGCGCGGCGTGTGCCCGCCCGGCGCGGGCGGCGTGGCCGCAGGGGTGCTGTCGCTGTTCATGCTGCGCCTTCCCGGTGCCGTGGTGCACCCACTCTAGGTCGGCGCGGGTCCGGCGTGACCTGCCGGAAGTCAACAGATGCGGCCGCTCAGCCCAGGTCGCCGTCGCGGTAGAACCAGCGCCCGTCGATGCGCTCGAAGCGGCTGCGCTCGACCAGGCGCTGGGCGCGACCCCCGCCGACGCGGAAGCGGGCGACGAATTCGACCTCGGCCGTGTCCTGCCCGGTGGCGCCGTGCGATTTCAGCTCCAGGCCGAGCCAGGCGGTGCGCGCGCCGGGCGCGTCGTCCAGGCCCAGTTCGTCCGCCGGTGGGCGCGTGGCGGGATGCCAGGTGGCGAGCAGGTAATCGCGCAGCTTGAGCACGTAGGCGCTGTAGCGCGAGCGCATCAACGCCTGCGCATCCGGCGCCGGCTCGCCGGCGTGCCAGCGGCCGCAGCACTGCGGATACGCCTGGCCGCTGCCGCATGGACAGGCCTGCACCGCCATCGGCGCGCTCAGCGCCGGCCGCTTTCGATGAAGCGCAGGAACTCGGCGCGCGTGCGCGCGTCCTCGCGGAAGCTGCCGAGCATCTTCGAGGTCACCATGCTCACCCCGCGCTTGTGGATGCCGCGGGTGGTCATGCACTCGTGGGTGCCCTCGACGACCACGCCCACGCCCAGCGGGTGCAGGACGTCCTGGATGCACTGGGCGATCTGCGCGGTCATCTTCTCCTGCACCTGGAAGCGGCGCGCGTAGGCCTCGACCACGCGCGCCAGCTTGCTGATCCCCACCACCTTGCCGTCCGGCAGGTAGCCGACATGGACGCGGCCGATGATCGGCGCCATATGGTGCTCGCAATGGCTTTCGTACTCGATGTCGCGCAGCACGATCATCTCGTCGTAGCCGGCCACTTCCTCGAAGGTGCGCTCCAGGTAGGCACGCGGATCCTCGCGGTAGCCGCTGAACCAGTCGCCGTAGGCCTCGGCCACGCGCTTGGGCGTGTCCAGCAGGCCCTCGCGCGCGGGATCCTCGCCGGCCCAGCGCAGCAGGGTGCGCACGGCCTCTTCGGCCTGGTCCCGGGTGACGGGGGCGGAGCTGTCCTGGTCGGTCATGGCGGGGTACCGATGGCGAAGGGGGTGCATCGTACCCGAGTCATACGCATGGCTCCGCCGCGCGGATGCCCCCGGACGGCCCGGCGGCGCCCGAACGGGCCTTCCCGCGGCCCGGAGCATGACCATCCGCATGGTCCATCGGCGCCGGTTGGGCGCAGAATCGGCTGTCCCACTCACCCGAGAGTCCGCCGTGCGCCCAGCTTCCGCCCTGACCCCCCTGGCCCTTGCCTTGTCGATGGCCTTGTTCCTGCCCGCCTGCTCGAAGCCGGCCGGCGACGCCGGCGCGCCGGCGGCCACCGAAGCGGCCGCGGCCGCCACGCCCGAGCAGATCAAGGCCGAATCCGAACGCCTCAACGCCTGGTTCGACGCCAAGTATGAAGAGCAGCTGCAGTTCAGCCCGATCCAGCTCTCGTTCCAGGGCCGCAAGGAACTGAACGACCAGATCGACGACATGTCCGAGGCCGGGATCCGCAAGCAGCTCGCGTGGCTGGAAGCGTCGGTCAAGGAAATGGAGTCGACCTTCGACTACGCCAGGCTCGATCCGGAAACCCAGCTGTCCTGGGACCTGTGGAAGCGCCAGTACGAAAGCGCGCGCGACGGCATGCCGTTCCTGGCCGACGGCTATCCGTTCGACCAGATGAGCGGCATGCAGAACCTGGTGCCGACCTTCCTGATCAACTTCCACCAGGTCGACGACGAGAAGGACTACCTGGCCTACGTCTCGCGCCTGCAGAAGGTGCCGGTGGTGTTCGACCAGCTGCTCGAGCGCACCCGCGCCTCGACCGCGCAGGGCATCCGTCCGCCGAAGTTCGCCTACGAGGGCGTGCTCGACCAGTCGAAGAAGGTCGTCACCGGCGCGCCGTTCACCGACGGCCCCGACAGCGCGCTGTGGGCCGACGCCCAGGCCAAGGCCGACGCGCTGGCCAAGGACGGCAAGGTCACCGCCGAACGCGCGGCCGAGCTGAAGGAGCTGGCGAAGAAGGCTCTGCTGGAGAACGTGGCGCCTGGCTACGCGCGCGTCATCGCCTTCGCCGAGGAGGAGCTGCCCAAGGCCGCGGTCAACGCCACCGGCGTGGGCACCACCCATCCGAACGGCAAGGCCTACTACGAGTACCAGCTCAAGCAGAACACCACCACCGACATGACCGCCGAGCAGATCCACGAGCTCGGCCTGTCGGAAGTGGCGCGTCTGCGCGGCGAGCTGGAGGCGCTGCAGAAGAAGATGGGCATCGAGGGCGACCTGCAGGCGTTCTTCGAGCACGTGCGCAACGATCCGGCGCGCGTGTATCCCAACACCGACGCCGGCCGCCAGGCCTACATCGACCAGGCCACCGCCGACATCGCCAACATCAAGAAGCACCTGCCGGAGTACTTCGGCCTGATGCCGAAGGCGGACCTGGTGGTCAAGCGCGTGGAGGCGTTCCGCGAGCAGCCCGGCGCGGCGCAGCACTACTACCCCAGCACCCCCGATGGTTCGCGTCCGGGCGTGTACTACGCGCACCTGTCCGACATGAACGCGATGCCGAAGACCGAGCTGGAGGTGATCGCGTACCACGAGGGCCTGCCGGGCCACCACATGCAGATCGCCATCGCCCAGGAACTGACCGGCATCCCGAAGTTCCGCACCCAGTACAACACCACCGCCTACGCGGAAGGCTGGGGCCTGTACTCGGAGTGGCTGGCCAAGGAGATCCCGGACACCTACAAGACCGACTACGCCGAGTACGGCCGGCTGATGTCGGAGATGTGGCGCGCGATCCGCCTGGTGGTGGACACCGGCCTGCATGCCAAGGGCTGGACCGAGCAGCAGGCGATCGATTACTTCACCGCCAACAGTTCGGTGCCGGCGGCGGCGGTCAAGTCCGAGGTGCAGCGCTACCTGGTCAACCCGGGCCAGGCCACCGCCTACAAGATCGGCATGATCAAGATCCAGGACCTGCGCAAGAAGGCCGAGGCCGAACTGGGGGACAAGTTCGACATCCGCGGCTTCCACGACACCGTGCTGGGCGGCGGCGCGATGCCGCTGGACCTGCTGGAGAAGCGCGTGGACCGCTGGATCGCGGAGAAGAAGGCCGCGGTGTAATCGCTGTTACCCGCGCCGGAAGGATGAAAGGGCAGGCCATTGGCCTGCCCTTTCTCTTTGCGGCGGCTTGGGGTGCGGCTGGCGAAGGAATCTTTGTTCGGAGCTGGCTGCCGACGTGTCGGCTTCGGAGCGCAGGTGGAAACATCGCCTTAGCGTGCCCGGCCTGGCATCGGCTTCGGAAGGGGCCGCCGTGCCCTGGGGAGAGGGCCCATCCCTCGGGACGACATCCTGTCTTTACTCGGGTCGTGGCACATCCATGTGCCACTTGGGCCCTCTCCCCAGGACACGGCGTCCTCGGGGATCTTCGGGGTCGTGGCTTCGATTGATGGTGGGACTTCGGGCAAGGACAGGGTATTGCCGTTTGCCGTTGCCGTTGCCGTTTGCCGTTGCCGTTTGCCGTTTTGGCCCATTTTTTCGCACAACGCCTGATCGTTCCAGGCGCCGGCAACGATCGAAGGCATGCCTTTGAAGCGCCAATAGGACGCCGTCCTGTCGCCATGGGGGTCGAGCGGCACAGGGATGTGCCGCGGTCGCGAGCTGAGGCAGGGACGCCGGCGCGAGCGACGACCCCCATGGCGGCAGGGCGGCGGCCCCGTCCGAAGCCGCGCTTTGAGGCCGGCCACGCAGGCGATGCGGGTCAACCCGGCACGAATCGATTCGATTCGATTCAAGGCAGGAAACGCGCGCGCCATGCCAGCCAGGCATGGCTGGCATGCCGGCGCGCCCGCCGGCTAGATTCGCCGCGAGAACCAGAGGAAAGCCGATGGCCACGCGCAGGGATCTCTTCAGGACGATGGCCGCCGGTGCGGTGGCCGCACCGCTGGCTGCGCTTTCCGGCGGCAACGCCACGGCCGCTGCGGTCGAATCGTGCGTAACGGCGCCGCCGCGCTGGCGTCGCGGTGTCGAAGGCCAGCGCCGCGCCGACCTGGGCGATGGCACCTACCTCAATCCCATCGTCGCCGGCGACCGCCCGGACCCGACCATCCTCAAGGATGGCGACGACTACTACATGACGTTCTCCTCGTTCCGCGACGTGCCCGGGATCGTCCTCTGGCACTCGACCGACCTGGTGAACTGGACGCCGCTGGGCCCCGCCCTGCACCAGTCGCTGGGCGACGTCTGGGCGATGGACCTGTGCAAGCATGGCGATCGCTACTACATCTACCTGCCGGCCAATCCGGGCGACAAGGGCTGGCGGATCTTCGTGATCTGGACCGACGACATCCGCAGCGGCCGCTGGAGCGATCCGGTCGACCTGGGCATCGAGCACTGCATCGACCCGGGCCATGTGGTCGGCGAGGACGGCAAGCGCTACCTGTTCGTCAACGGCATCCGCAAGATCCGGCTCACCGACGACGGCCTGGCCACCGACGGCGAGATGGAAATGGCCTATGAGCCGTGGCGCTATCCGGAAGAATGGATCACCGAGAACTTCGCCCCGGAAGGCCCCAAGCTGTTCTGGCGCGATGGCTGGCTGTACCTGGTCACCGCGGTGGGCGGCACCGCCGGGCCGGTCACCGGGCACATGGTCATCGCCGCGCGTTCGCGTTCGGTGCACGGGCCGTGGGAGCACTGCCCGCACAATCCGCTGGTGCGCACGCTGTCGGTCGAGGAGCCGTGGTGGTCACGCGGCCACGCCACCGTCGTCGACGGGCCGGCGGGCGATGCGTGGATGGCCTACCACGGCTACGAGAACGGCTATCGCACGCTCGGGCGGCAGGTGCTGCTGGAGCCGGTCGAATGGGGCGCCGACGGCTGGTTCCGCGCAAAGGGCGGCGACCTGTCGCGGCCCCTGCGCAAGCCGCTGCCCTCGTCCACGCCCAGCGCCGGCACCGCACTGTCCGACGATTTCTCCAGCGACCGGCTGGGCACGCAGTGGTGCCTGTTCCAGCCGGGCGATAACGGCCTGGCCCGGATCAGCCGCGGTAACGGCGCACTCGCGCTGGCCGGCGTGGGCACCTCGCCGGCCGACAGCGCGCCGCTGCTGTGCACGCTGGTCGATCGCAGCTACGAGCTCGAAGTGACGATGGACGTGCCTGACGGTGGCGAAGGCGGCCTGCTGCTGTTCTACAACCACAAGGCCTTCGTCGGCCTGGGCCTCACCCCGGAATCGGTCAAGACCTTCCAGTACGCCGAGGAGCATCCCTGGGCGCGGGTACCCCGCCAGGGCGATGGCCCGGTCCGCGTGCGGCTGACCAATGACGCGCACGTGCTGACCTGGCGCTACTCGTTCGACGGCGGCCGCAGCTGGCGGCTGCATGGCACGCGCATGGAAGTGTCAGGCATCCACCACAACGTGTTCGGCGACTTCCTCAGCCTGCGCGCGGGCCTGTACAGCGCCGGCCAGGGAGCGGTGCGCTTCCGCGACTTCCGCTATCGCGCGCTGCCGGGCTGACTGCCGCGCGCCGGCGGCGACGGCGCGATGCCGGCGTGCTCAGGACGAAGCGGCGGCCGGACGTGGCCCGCCACCCAGCAGCCGCGCCGGCAGCATCAGCAGCGCGGCCAGGAACGCGAACAGCGCGGTGAAGGTGATGCCGACCAGCCGGAACGGCAGCGACAGCAGCCACACCAGCGGCCACAGCACCAGCGCCAGCAGGGCGAGCGGCCAACACAGCACCAGCAGCAGGCACCAGGCGAGCAGGGCGATCAGGGTCTTCATCCATGGCTCCTTGCCGGCGCGAGGATGCCGGCGCTGCACAGCCTGCAACCATGGACGGGACGCGGCAATGGCGGTGCGACCGGACCGCGCAGCCGCCGACGAAGCCGGCCCCGCGGCGACGGAACCGGCGCGCCGCCGGCAGGTGCGCGACCGGTGCGCATGCAACACAATGGCCCCCGTCCACCCATGGGCCGCCCGCATGAACGAACGCTTCCGCGCCCTGGTCCACGCCACCGTGTTCGCGGTGCTGCTCGGCTGGGTGCTGCATGTCGGCCGCGACATCCTGGTGCCGGTCGTCTTCGCGATCCTGGTGGTGTACGTGATCATCGGCGCGGCGCGGCTGGCCGCGCGCCTGCCGGTGGTCGGCGCGAAGCTGCCGGTGCAGGTCCACTACCTGCTGGCCACCGCGTTGATCTTCGGCGCGCTGCTGGTGCTGGGCTGGGTGGCGCTGGACAGCGTCGACCGGCTGGTGGCGCAGGTGCCGCACTACCGCGCGCAGCTGGTGTGGATGGTGCAGCAGGGCGCAGGCCTGCTCGGCATCGAATCCGAGCCGAGCTGGCAGGGCATCCGCGACTGGGTGCTGGGCCAGGTCAGCGTGCAGGCGCTGGCCGGTTCCACCCTGGCCTGGCTCGGCGCGATGCTCGCCGGATTCACCGTGGTCGGCCTGTACGTGGTGTTCCTGATGCTTGAGCGCCGGCACTTCGACGCCAAGCTCGGCCGCCTGTCCGACGATCCCGGGCGGGTGGCGCGGGTGCGCCGGATCATCGGCGACATCAACGGCCGGATCGGCACCTACCTGGCGCTGAAGACCGCGCTGAGCGTGCTGCTCGGCTTCGCCAGCTGGGTCATCCTGGCCCTGTTCGGGGTGGAGCTGGCGCCGTTCTGGGCGCTGGTCATCGGCCTGCTCAACTACGTGCCCTACATCGGCTCGGTGCTGGGCGTGGTGCTGCCGGTGCTGTTCGCGGTGCTGCAGTTCGGCGACCTCAAGACCGCGCTGCTGCTGGCCGGCGCGCTGTCGGTGGCGCAGTTCCTCAACGGCAACCTGCTCGACCCCTACCTGATGGGCAACTCGCTCAACCTCAGCCCGTTCGTGATCCTGGTCAGCCTGACCGTGTGGACCGCGCTGTGGGGCGTGCCCGGCGCCTTCCTGGCGGTGCCGGTGACCGCGAGCATCGTGATGGTGCTGGCCGAATTCGACGGCAGCCGCCCGCTCGCGGTGCTGCTCTCGCGCAAGGGCGAGGTCTGAGCCACGCCGCCACCGGCACGGGGCCGGTGGCGGTGCGCTGACGCGCGCTGCGGCTTACCAGATCCGCACGCGGTCTTCCGGGGCGATGTACAGCGGATCGCCTTCCTTGATCCCGAACGCGGCGTACCACGCATCGATGTTGCGCAGCGGGGCGAAGGCGCGGATGTGGCCCGGCGAATGGGTGCCGTTGACCAGCTGCTGGCGCAGGGCGTCGTCGCGCCACAGGGTGCGCCATACTTGCGCCCAGCCCAGGAACAGGCGCTGCTCGCCGCTGAAGCCGTCGATCACCGGCGCCGGCTTGCCGCCGAGCGAGCGGCGGTAGGCCTCCAGGGCGATGGTCAGGCCACCGAGGTCGCCGATGTTCTCGCCCATCGCGGTGCGGCCGTTGATGTGCATGCCCGGCAGCTGCGGGAACGCATAGGCCTCGTACTGCGCGCCCAGCCTGGCGGCCTGGGCCTCGAACTTGGCCGCGTCGTCGGCCGTCCACCAGTCGCGCAGCATGCCGGCGCCGTCGGACTTGCGGCCCTGGTCGTCGAAGCCGTGGATGATCTCGTGGCCGATCACCCCGCCGATGGCGCCGTAGTTCACCGCCGGATCGGCATCGGGATCGAAGAACGGCGGCTGCAGGATCGCGGCCGGGAACACGATCTCGTTCTTGACCGAGTTGTAGTAGGCGTTGACCGTCTGCGGGGTCATGCCCCATTCGGCCTTGTCGACCGGCTGGCCCAGGCGAGCGCGGCGGTAGTCCCACTCGAACGCGCGCGAGCGCAGCGCATTGCCGACCACGTCGCCGTTGGCCACCTGCAGGCCGCTGTAATCGCGCCACTGTTCCGGATGGCCGATCTTCAACCCGAAGCCGGCCAGCTTCGCGCGCGCCTCGGCCTTGGTCGCCGGGCTCATCCACTCCAGCGTCTCCAGGCGCGCGCCCATGGCCGCCTTCACGTTGGCCACCAGCCCGTCCATCTTGGCCTTGGCGTCGGCCGGGAAATACAGCGCCACGTATTCGCGGCCCACCGCCTCGCCGAGGCTGGCTTCGACCAGGGCCACGCCGCGCTTCCAGCGCTCGCGCTGCTCGAGCTGGCCGGACAGGAACTTGTCGCGGAACTCGAAGTGGGCGTTGGCGAACGCGCTGGACAGCAGCGGCGCGGCCCCGTCGATGGCATGGAAGGCCTGCCAGGCCTGCAGGGTGGCCACGTCGGTGTCGGCGAAGATCTTCGCCAGCTTCGGGATCGCGGTGGACTGGCGCACCACCGCGCGATCGCCATGGTCGACGCCGGCGGCGGCGAAGTAGGTCGCCCAAGGGAAGCCCGGCGCGTAGGCCGCGAACGCGTCGAACGCCACCGGGTTGTAGGTCTTGTCGCGGTCGCGGCTCTCGGCGCGGGTCCAGTGCGCCTGGGCGATGCGCGTTTCCAGCGCCAGCACCGCCTCGGCGCTGCCTTTCGGGTCGTTCCAGCCGCCCAGCTCGAGCATCTGCGCGATGTACGCCAGGTAGCGCTCGCGCTGCGGCGCGAAGGTGTCGCGCAGGTACATCTCGCGGTCGCCCAGGCCCAGGCCGGACTGGTTCATGTACAGGGTGTAGCGGTCCGGGTCGCGCTGGTCGTCGGACACGCCCAGGCCGAACAGGGTGACGTTGAAGGTGTCGCGCGCGCCCATCAGCGCGGCCAGTTCGGCGTGGGTATCCGCCTGGCGGATGCGCGCCAGCGCCGGCTGCAGCGGCGCGGCGCCGAGCTTCTCGATCGCCGCCTCGTCCATGAAGCCGCGGTAGACCGCCGCGATCTTCGCGCCATCGCCGCCGGTGGCCGGGTCGCCCGGCGCATGGCCCTCCACCAGCGCGCGCACGCGCGCCTCGGACAGGTCGCGCAACACGCGGAACGAGCCGTAGCTGGACTGGTCGGCGGGGATGGGGGTGTTCTTCGCCCAGGTGCCATTGGCGAAGCCGAAGAAATCGGCGCCCGGCGAGGCCGTCCGGTCCATGCCGGCCGTATCGATGCCCCAGGTGCCGTAGCGGGTGGCGGCGGTGGTGTCGCCGCCGCCGCTGTCGCCGGCGCCCTCGTACAGCCAGTGCTGGGTGCAGGCCACGTCGGCGCATTCGTCGGTGTCGTGGGCCGTGGCCGGCGCGGCGAGGCCGAGGGCCAGCAGGGTGGCGGCGGTCAGCAGGGTCGTCTTCAAGAAGCTCTCCGGGTCGCGGCGGTCATGCCAGTCGGCCCCTCAGGTTAGTTGCAGGCGACACCGGGCACGGGTGCCGGAAGTCGGGGGTCGTGCGACGGCGTAGCCGCCAGCGGTGTGCGCCGCGGCGCGTGGCGGCCGGGATGGCACCGGCTCGGGAGGCAGGTCGCGCCGCCTATTCGGCCGGCTCGGGCGCGCTGAGGGAATTGCTGTACATGCCGGAACGGTCGAAGCAGCAGGCGCGGCGCTGGCCCTTGGCGAGCTTGTCGCAGGCCACCGCGATCCGCTTGACCCGGGTCTCGGCCTTCTTGCCGGAGGTGACCCACAGGACCCAGTCGCGGCGCGCGATCGCGGTGATGTCGTCCCAGGTGGCCCGCGCGCCGGGATTGGCGGCGAGGGCCGCTGCAAGGTCTTCGGGCACCCGCGGTTCGGGTTCCTCGGCCATCGGCGCCATCTGCACGGCCACGGTGGCGCCAGCGTCGACACCGGCGGCCCGTGCCAGCTCCGCCTCGACCTTCATCCAGTGCCCGCCCTTGCCGTCCGGATCCAGCGTGACCTGGAACGGTCGCCCGCCGAGCGTGCCCTCCACGCTCACCTGGCTGCGGGTGGGCAGCTTGTCGCTTGCCTGTTGCGGCAGCACGAAGAACAGCCAGTCCGCGTCCGCCGGCTTTGCCGGGCGCAGCAGGCGGGCCTTGAACTTGTTGGCGGCGATCGTCCTGGGCATGCGCGGACGCTAGCACGCCCGCGCCCGGCCGGCCGTCGAGGGCGGACATCGCCCGCATGGGCACATGCGACGAAGCGGCCGCGAACCCGATGCATGGAAGCAAGCGGCGGCGGACGGGGCTGGCCCGCCCGTCCGCCGGCCCGCCCCTCAGATCGCCTGGCCGCCGGACACTTCGATGCGCTGCGCGGTGACCCAGCGGTTGGAGGGCGACAGCAGGCTGGCGACCATCGGGCCGATGTCGTCCGGCTCGCCGACGCGGCCCAGCGCGGTGATCGCGGCCAGCTGCCGGTTCACCTCGGCGTTGTCGCGCACCAGGCCGCCGCCGAAGTCGGTGGCGATGGCGCCGGGCGCGACCACGTTGGCGGTGATGCCGCGCTTGCCGAACTCCTTGGCCATGTACACCGTCAGCGTCTCCACCGCCGCCTTGGCCGCGGCGTAGGCGCCGTAGCCCGGATACGCGAAGCGGGTCAGGCCGCTGGAGAAGTTGACGATGCGGCCGCCGTCGGCCAGCAACGGCAGCAGCGCCTGGGTGAGGAAAAACACGCCCTTGAAGTGCACGTCGACGAGGCGGTCGAACTGCGCCTCGGTGGTGTCGGCCAGCGGCGCGGTATCGCCATGGCCGGCGTTGTTGACCAGGTGGTCGAAGCTGTCGCGCTGCCACTCGCTGGCCAGCGCCTCGCGCACGCGGCCGGCGAAGGCGGCGAAGGTCGCGACCTTGCCGGTATCCAGCTGCAGCGCCACGGCCTTGCGACCCAGCGCCTGGATGGCGGCGACGGCCGCGGCGGCCTCGTCGGCGCCGCTGCGGTAGGTCAGGATCACGTCGCCGCCGGCGCGGGCCACGTGCTCGGCGGTGTTGCGGCCCAGGCCGCGACTGCCGCCGGTGACCAGGGTGATGGTGGGGGCGCTCTTCGGGGTCAGGGTGCTCATGGCTGGTCTCCTGTCGGGGGTGGATCGTGGAGCACAGCTTCCCTCCCGGCCCCCGCCGGCGGTTGCCGGAACCTCGCCGGTTCTTGCCTGATCCTCCAGCCCGGCGCACCGCGAACGCCCAAAGCGCTAGTCTGGCGGCATGACGACCTTGCTCGAAGCTGTGCGCCGCCATGCCGATGCCCAGGGTATCGATGGCCCCATCGCCACCCCGATCCCCGGGCTGCTCGTGGTCCGCGCCACCTCGCCCAGCGAGCTGATGCACGACGTGCAGCGGCCGCTGGTATGCCTGGTGCAGCAGGGCGCCAAGCGCGTCAGCGCCGGTGCGCGCACGGTCGAGTTCAGCGCCGGCGACTCGCTGCTGGTGACCGCCGACATCCCCACCGTCAGCCAGGTCACCCGCGCCAGCGCCGCCGAGCCCTACTACTCGCTGGTGCTGGAACTGGACCCGGCGCTGATCGTCGACCTGGTGGCGCAGATGGCGCCGCCGCCGGTCGCCGACCCGGCGCCGCTGCGCGTGGACCCCACCGATGCGGAAACCGCCGACGCCGCACTGCGCCTGATGAAGCTGCTCGAGCGCCCCGACGCCCTGCCCGTGCTGCAGGCGCCGCTGGTCCGCGAGATGCACTACTGGCTGCTGGCCGGCCGCCATGGCGATGCGATCCGCAAGCTCGGCTGGCCCGACGGCCACGTGCAGCGCGTCGCCCGCGCGGTGTCGCTGTTGCGCCGCGACTACCACCGCAGCATCCCGGTCGAACGCCTGGCCGCCGAAGCCGGCATGAGCGCCTCGGCATTCCACCAGCACTTCAAGGCGGTGACTTCGCTGTCGCCGCTGCAGTTCCAGAAGCAGCTGCGCCTGATCGAGGCCCGCCGCCTGATGCAGTCGCAGGGCGCCAGCGCCAGCCGCGCCGCGTATGCGGTGGGCTACGAAAGCGTTCCGCAGTTCACCCGCGAGTACGGGCGCATGTTCGGGAGGACGCCGGCGGCGGATGCGCGGGTGGCGTTGGGTGGAGCCGTGCAATCGGCGCAAGTGCTGCAGCGCTAGTCGAGTCGATGCGCACGCTCCCGGCCGCGACAGCACGTGCGGGGGGTCATCGGGCCAGGACAGTGAGGGGAGCGGACATCGCATCCACGCACGCATTCGGCGCGGACCACCGAATGGGCTGGGAGCGGATCGGCGTCAGCCCGGATCGGAACCGTCGCCCGCTCCCAGCCGCCAAGCCAGCCCGGATACGCGGCGGGCGTGGCGGGACAGCGCGGTGGCGAGGATGTCGGGGCTGGCGGCCAGGTGCAGTTCGCGGCGGGCGCGGGTAAGGCCGGTGTAGACCAGTTCGCGCGAGAGCACCCGCGCGTCGCGCGCCGGCAGCAGCAGCCACACCGCGTCGAACTCCGAGCCCTGCGCCTTGTGCACGGTCATGGCGAAGGCGCTGTCGTGCGCGGGCAGGGTGGCCGGGTGGAACGCGCGCGGCGCGCCGGCGCCCTCGCCCGGGAACCAGGCCATCAGCTGGCCGTCGTCGTCGCGCAGGCAGATCCCGGTGTCGCCGTTGAACAGGCGGTGGCGGTAGCTGTTCTCGGTGACCAGCAGCAGGCGGCCGTGGAAGAACGCGCCCTCGGCACGCGCGTTGCGGGCGTGGCCACGCGCGGGGGCGGCGGCGAGGCGGCCGGTCAGCGACGCCTCGATCCGCGCATTGAGGCCGCGCGCGCCCTGCGGGCCATCGCGCACGGCCGTGAGCAGGCGCAGTTCGCCGGCGCGGGCCAGCGCGCTGGCCGGGTCGGGTGCATCGGCCAGCGCGGCCCAGTGCGCGAGCAGGCGCTCGCGCTGGGATGCGTCGGCGAGCGGGTCGGCCAGCGCGGCGTGGTAGTGCACGCCATCGAGCGGGCGGCCGCGCAGCAGGCGCAGGGCTTCGGCGGCATCGCCCTCGCGCACCGCGGCGGCCAGCGGCGCCAGGTCCAGCGCGGCGGACTGGCGCCAGCCGCGCAGCAGGTGGACGTGGCGGGCGGCGAACCCGTTACGCGCGTCGTCGATGCGGGCGGCGTCGACCTCGCCCAGCAGCGGGCGCAACGCTGCCGCGTCATCGGAGGCCAGGCGCAGGCCGTCGCCGGACGCGGCGAGGATGCCGCTGAGCACGTCGCCGGCCTCCACCGAGGGCAGCTGGTCCGGGTCGCCGAGCAGGATCAGGCGCGCGCCATCGGGGACGGCCTCGACGAGCTTGGCCATCAGCGGCAGGTCGATCATCGAGGCTTCGTCGACCACCACCAGGTCCACCTCCAGCGGGTTGCCGGCGTGGTGGCGGAACTCCGGCGCGTCCGGGCGCGTGCCCAGCAGGCGGTGCAGGGTCGAGCCACTGGTGGACAGCGGCGCGAGCAGGCCGGCGTCGATGCCGTCGGCGGCGAGCAGTTGCGCGGCCTTGCGCAGGCTCTCGGCCATGCGCTCGGCGGCGCGGCCGGTGGGCGCGGCCAGGGCGATGCGCGGCGGCGGCTGGCCGGCGGCGGCGGCGCGCGCGGCCAGCAGCACCAGCAGGCGGGCGATGGTGGTGGTCTTGCCGGTACCCGGGCCGCCGGTGACCAGCAGCAGGCGCTGGCGCAGCGCCACCGCGGCGGCGCGCGCCTGGCGGTCGTCGCCGTCGGCGGCGTGCGGGAACAGGCGCGCGAACAGCGGCGCCAGTGCGCCGAGCGCGGCCTCGTCGACCGCCTCGGCACCGCCGAGGCGCTGCAGCCCGGCGGCGAGGCGACGCTCGTACTCGCGGTAGCGGCGCAGGTAGAGCAGGCCGTGTTCCAGCACCAGCGGTGCGTCGGCGGCGGTCTCCGCGTCGCCCGCCGGCGGCGTGGCGACCCAGGGCGAGGCTTCGAGCAGGCGCTGCCACTGGCCCGGGTCGGGCCACTGCACGTCGGCATCGACCAGGTCGCGCGGGCGCCCGGGTCGGAAGCCGGCATGCCCGGCCGAGACCGCCAGCGACGCCAGCGCCGCGGCGGTGGCCACTTCGTCCGGGGTGTCCGGGTCCAGCCGGCGCAGGCCCAGGCCGAGGGCGTGGTCGACGGTGCGCAGGTGGCCGGCGCGGCGCAGGTCGTCGAGCAGGCTCATGCCGCCTCCCCGCGTGCCTGGCCGGCGAACAGCGCGTCGACCGCGTGCACCAGTTCCGGCTCGAAGCGCCAGGCCTGCACGCCGGACGCGTCGCCACGTGCGGCGTCGATGCCGCGGCAGAACAGGTAGCGCACGCCGCCGAAGTCGCGCGCGTAGTCGTATTTCGCGCCGAGGCGGAAGCGCAGCCAGCGGTGCAGGGCGACGGTGTAGACCAGCGCCTGCAGGGGGTATTCGCTGTGCTCCATCGCCTCGGCCATGGCCGGCGCGTCGTAGGCCGGCAGGCGGTTGGACTTGTAGTCGAGCACGTACCAGCGGCCGTCGTGGAGGTAGGTCAGGTCGATCAGGCCGGTCATCAGGCCCTCGAGCTGGCGCCGGCCGCCGAACCCCTGGCGCGTGCGCAGCAGGCCGTGCGCGTGCAGCAGGGCGAGCAGGCGGTCGATGCGGGTCGGCGCGAGGGCGAACTGGAACTCGATCTCCGGGCGGCGTTGCGCTTCGGGCAGGTCGGCCAGGCACGTGCCTTCGGCCAGGGCGACGGTGAGCGTCTGCCCGGCCAGTCCGGTGAGCACGCCGATGCCGGCATCGACTTCGTCGGCCGCATAGCCGCCGCGGCGCAAGGCTTCGACGATGCGCTCGTGTTCGCCGGCCGGAGCCGGGTCGCCGGCACGCCAGCCGCGCCAGGCACCGAAGTCGGCGTGCTCGAACACTTCGTGCAGGACCACGCCGAAGCGGGCGCCGGCGAAGCGCGGATCGAAGCCGTCGCCGGCGTCCGCCAGCGCAGCCGCCTCGTCCGCTTCGGCCGGTTCGTCGCGGCCGCCGGCGGCCGGCTGGGTCGCGGCGCTGGAGGGATCGTGGCCGGTGTCGGCGTTGGCCAGCTGGGTGAAACTGTAGACCCACCAGTCGCTGGCGAGCGGACGGGTCGGCTGGCGCGCCGGCGGAACCTCGCCCTCGTCCTGCGGCGGCAGCCACGGCAGCGACGCCGGCGGCTGCGCCGGATCGAGGACGATGCTGCCGGGAGCGCGCGCGGCCAGCGCGGCCGGATCGCGCACCATCGGCCACAGCGGCGACTGGGCGTGGTTGTAGAACGCGCCGGCCGCCAGCCACAGCGCATCGCGGGCACGGGTGAGCCCGACATACAGCAGGCGTGCATCCTCGGCACGCTGCGCGCGCTTCCAGGCCTCGGCGGCGCCGCTCCAGCCGCTGCTGCCGGCCTGCAGCTTCCAGTGCAGCACGCGGCCGTCGTCCTCGTGCACCACCACGCGGCGGCCGGCGTCCGCCGGCTTGCCGCCGATGCCGACGAAGGGCAGGAACACCAGCGGGTATTCCAGGCCCTTGCTCTTGTGCAGGGTCACCACCTGCACCCGCCGCGCGTCCGATTCCAGGCGCAGCTGCTGCGCTTCGTCTTCGGCGCTGGCGTCGGCAATGGCCTGCTGCAGCCAATCGACCAGGCCGTGCAGGCCCAGCGCGCGTCGCTGCGCTTCCTGCAGCTGTTCGGCCAGTTGCAGGTAGTTGGTCAGGCGGCGCTCGCCGTCGAGCAGGCCGAGCAGGCGGGTGGCGTGCTGCGCGCACAGGTCGCCGACCAGCGCCAGCGGGCCGCCCTGCTGCAGGCGCTCGCGCCAGCCCAGCGCGGTGGCCTGCCACTGGCGCAGCGCGGCGCCATCGGCATCCAGCGCAGCCAGCCGGTGCGCGTCCTCGCCGACCAGCACCGTGGCCAGGGCCGCGCGCAGGCGGGCGTCGTCGCCGCCGTGCAGCAGCGCCTGCAGCAGGGCATGCAGTTCATGCGCCTCGGCGGTGGCGAACAGGCTCTGCCTGCCGGCGGCCACCGCCGGGATGCCGACCGCCGCCAGCGCCTCGCGGATGCGGGTGGCCTCGTTGTGCTTGCGCACCAGTACGGCGATGTCGCCCGGCTGCACGGGGCGGCCGTTGATGGTGGCGCGGCCGGCGCGGGCATCGGCCAGCACGGCATGGATCGCGGCGACGCAGGCCGCGGTGGCCAGCTGCCGCGAGCGGCCGGCGCTGTGCGGCTTCGGCTTGCCGCCGGCGGGTTCGTCCGGGGGCGGCGCCTGCCACAGCACCAGTGCCGGTGCGGGTGCGCCGTCGCGCAGGTAGTCGGGGTCGGCACGATGGCCGCCGGGCCGCACGGCATGGAACGCGATGCGCGGGTCGACGAAGGGCGGGTCCAGCTTGTCGTCGTCGCGGGCCGCGACCGTGGCCTGCGCGTACAGCGCCTCGATCGCGCCGAGCACGGCCGGGCGCGAGCGGAAGTTGTGCGACAGCGGCGGCGCCTGCTCCGCGGTGGCGCGCGCGGCCAAGTAGGTTTCCACGTCGCCGCCGCGGAAGCCGTAGATCGCCTGCTTGGGGTCGCCGATCACGAACAGGGCCGGATCATCGCTGCCGGCGCCGAACACGCGGTCGAAGATCTTCCACTGGCGCGGATCGGTGTCCTGGAACTCGTCGACCAGGGCGATGGCGTACTGCTCGCGCAGCTGCCTGGCCAGTGCTCCGGCGTGCGGTCCTTCCAGCGCATCGGCGACGCGGTCGACCAGGTCGTCGAATGTCTGCACCCGCAGCTGCTGCTTCTGCGCGGCCAGGCGGCGGCGCGCATCCGCGCGGATGCGATGCAGCAATGCGGCGCGGCGCGCCTCCTGGTAGTCGCCCATCGCCGCCAGCGCGCTGGCGTAGTCCTCCACCGCGGTGCACAGCGGCGAATCGGGCGTGCGCCCGGTGGCGGCCTTGGCGGTGCGCGCCTGCAGGGTCTGGCGGTGCAGCTGCGGCAGCTTGGCGTGCGCGAACGGCTGCCGCGGATCGCCGGCGGCGCACCAGCGACGCAGCGCGGCGAACAGGTCCTCGATCCATTCGGCCTTGTAGCTGCCGCCGTGCAGCACCTTGCCGTCGACCGCCGCCAGCAGCGACTCGCGGAAGCCGTCGGCATGGACGCGTGCCGATTCCAGCAGCGCGCCCGTGGCTGCCTGCAGCATCGGCGTGGGATCGGGCAGGGGACCGGGCGGGGGCGGCCGCAAGACCGGTTCGCGCACCAGCAGCGGCAGGTCCTTCGCCAGCGCCGCGTGGCCCGGCGGCCACAGCGCCGCGAGGTCCTCGACGCTGTCGTCGTCGCGGCCATGCGCGCGCCACAGGTCGGCGGCGATCGCCTCGCGCAGCACGAGGTCGCTGGCCAGCAGTTCCGGCGCATGGAAGCCCTGGCCGCTTTCCAGCGCATGCTCGCGCAGTACCCGCGCGCAGAAGCCGTGGATGGTGAACACCGCGGCCTGGTCGATGCCGTCGGCCGCGGCCCGCAGGCGGCGCCGCACCGCGTCGCGGGCCTCGCCGCTGGCGGCCAGGTGCGCGTCGATCAGGGCGGCGGTGGGTGCGGCTTCGGCATTCGCGGCATCGCATGGCGCGCCGGCGGCGATGTCGGCAGTCAGCAGCAGTCGCCGGCGCACGCGGGCGCGCAGCTCCTGGGTGGCCGCTTCGGTGAAGGTCACGGCGAGGATGCGCTCCACCGGCAGCGCGCGTTCCAGCACCAGCCGCACCACCAGGGTGGCCAGGGTGAAGGTCTTGCCGGTACCGGCGGAGGCCTCGATCGCGCGCACGCCGGACAGCGGCAGCGTGAGGTAGGTGTCCGCGCCGCTCATGCGGCGTCCTCCGCGTCCCAGGCATCGGCCAGGCCCTTGAGCGCTGCCGGATCCACGCCCGCGTAGGACTCGCCGTCGATGACCGCGGCGAACACCGCCAGGGTGGCGTCGGCGAAGCGCAGCAGCGTGGCTTCGTCTGCGAACGGATCGCGCCCGCGCAGCACCAGCCGCAACGCCGGGTCCTCGCTTTCGGCGAAACCCTGGCCGTTGCCATGCCACTTTGCGCGCGCCTGCTCCACCGCGTGCTCGAAGCGCTCGCGATGCCGGTACAGCTCCCAGCCGCTGTAGGGCGCGAACGGCAGCGGCTCGCGCAGGCCTGCCGCGCGCAGCTGCAGCAGCCGGCGCAGCGCAGCGCGCGCCTGTTCCGGCGGCAGTGGCGTGCGCACGTGCGGGCCGAGTCCCTCCTTGGCTTCGTGGAACGCCACCAGCGGCAGCGCCATGCCGGCGGCCGAAGCCAGCAGCCAGTCCAGGCCCTGGCGGATCGCGGCCGGGCCGTTGAGGGCGTCGAAGCGCAGCCGCGCCAGGCCATGCGGGTACGCGTCCTCGAGCCGGCCGTGCAGGCGCACGCCGTCGATCTCCAGCGGCGGCAGCGCCAGCGACTGCGGTGGCGCATCGCCACGCCAGCCGAGGAAGGCTTCGGCGTACGGCGCCAGTCTTCCCCGCAGCGATGCCAGCACGCGCCGGCCCGGCGCGCCGGACGGCAGCAGGCCGCGTGCGCGCAGCAGCGCATGGGTGGCGCCCGGATCCTCGCCGCGCAGCAGGCACGCGAACACCGCCTGCTGCAGGCGTGCCTTCTCCAGGCCGCGACCGGGAGCGGCCAGCGGCTCGATGTCTTCGCCGGTCGCTTCCACTTCGGGCACCTGCAGGCCGAGCCGGCGCACCAGTGCGCGCGCCGGATGCAGCAGGAAACGGCGCAGGTCGTCGATGGAAAGATCGGCGCCGTCCTCCTCCGGGGTCAGCGCCTGCCCGGCGAACCACGGCGGCAGCGCGGTGCGCCGGGTCGCCGGCTGTGCGGCCGCCGCGCGCCAGGCTTCGCGGTAGGAGAAGCGCCGCGGTTCGTCGCCGGCGCCGAACGCGGCCGGCGAGAACGGCTGCAGGGCGTGGTGCACGACCAGTTCGCGCGCGGCCGCCTGCGGGTCGGCATGCTGCGCGGCGGCGGCGTCGAGCAGCTCGGACACCAGCACCGACGGCTCGCGTTCGCCGCCGTCGCGCGGGTCCTTGCCGATCCAGCTCACGTAGAACACGTCCTGCGCGGCGACCATCAGCTGCAGGAACAGGAAGCGGTCGTCGTCGCGGGTGGAGCGGTCGCCGGGCCGGCGGTTGGCGCTGCCCAGTTCGGCGGTGAGGCGGTTGAGGCCGGCGGCCGGGTCGCGGCGCGGGAACTCGCCGTCGTTCATGCCCAGCACGCAGATCACCCGGAACGGCAGCAACCGCATCGGCACCATGCGGCCGACGCTGACGCCGCCGGTGAGCAGCGGCGCGCGGGTATCGGCCTCGGCCAGGGCATCGGCGAAGTGCGCGCGCACCGCCTCGGCCGGCACCGGGGCGTCGTAGCCGGCGCGGGTGGCGGTGGCGGCGAACGCGTCGACCAGGCTGCGCAGGCGGTCCAGCGCGCGCTGCGTGGCCGGGTTCGACGGCGGCCGCGGCAGCAGCGCCTCGAGCAGGGCGAGCAGGCGCTCGCGCCACTGCGCCGGCGGCGCCGCCTCGCCGAGCAGGCGTGCGTGGCGGGCGAGCACGCGCAGCAGCCGCACCAGCACGTCCAGCGCATCGAGCGCGCCGCCTTCAAGCAGCGGCAGCGGCGCCAGCACCTGGCCGCCGGGCAGCACGATCGGCGCGTCGCTGCCGGTGGCGTGGCCGAGCAGCAGGCGGTCCAGCGCGAACGCCCAGGTGTAGGCCTCGTCCTCGGGTGCGTCCAGCCGGGCCCGGTGGCCGGCATCGATGCCCCAGCGCGCGCCGGCGTCCTGCAGCCAGGCCTGCAGCCGTTCCAGCGCCGGTGCGTCCAGGCCGTTGGCCTCGGCCAGCGCGGGCGTGGACAGCAGGTCGAGCACTTCGTGCAGGCCGAAGCGCGACACCGGCAAGGCCAGCAGGCGCAGGAACACCTCGGCCAGCGGCTCGTTGGCCAGCGGGCTGGCGTCGGCCAGCGCATAGGGGATCGCATCGTCCTGGCCGCGGCGGCCGAATACCGCGTCCAGGTACGGCAGGTAGGGGTCGATGTCCGGCGCCAGCACCGCGACCTCGCGCGGCTGCAGCGGTGGATCGAAGCGGCGGTCGTCGAACAGTCCGCGCAGCTGGTCGTGCAGCACCTGCAGTTCGCGCAGGCGGGTGTGGCTGGCGTGCAGTTGCAGGCTCGGATCGTGGCGGTCGACCTGCGCGCGCGGCGGCGCGCCCGGCACCGGGCGGCGCTGGAACAGGTCGGACTGCAGGCGCCGCAACAGGCTGCCGCGCAGGGCGCCACCGCCTTCGCCCGGATCGGCGTGCACGGCGAAGTCGGCCGAGGCGTGCACCACCTCGTAGTCGCCGACCATGCGCATGAAGTCCACGCCGGCCGCGCCCCAGCGCTGCAGCAGCGGATGTTCGGCGGCGTCCTCGCGGGTTTCGCCGCGGCGCAGGCGCTGCAGGTCGCCCCAGTAGTCGGCCACCGGCGAAGGCACGAAGCAGTGCAGGCTGCCGACCCGCGCCTGGCTGGCGATCACCCGCAGCACGTCCGGCGAGACATTGAGCGTGGCGAAGGCCGACAGGCGCGGCGGCAGGCCCGCCGGCAACGGGCCGTCGGGCGTACCGAACCGCTCGAGGTACTGCTGGATCCGGCGGGCGCGGTGCGCGCGGCCGCCGGCGACGCGGCGCCAGAGGATCGCCTGCGGGTCGGCCGGGTCGGCCCCGGCTTCCCAGCGCAGCAGCCAGTCGCGACGCCAGGCCTGGTACTTCTCGAACACGCCGGCCAGCTCGCCGGCCAGCGCCCACGCACGCAGCGGGTCGCCGTCGCCGACATGCGCGGCGATGGCCGCCATCGGGGGCATGGCCAGCACCCCGGGATCGGTCAGCGCGGCATACACATGCCAGGGCAGGGTGGCCGCGTCGAGCTCGTCGCGCACCGGCGGTTCGCCCGGCGGCAGGTTGGCCGCCAGCGCCCGGCCGACGAACTCGCCCGGGGTGAGGAACTCCAGGTTGGCGGCCACGCCGTGTTCGGCGGCGAGGGTGGCCTGCAACCAGCGGCGCATCGCCACCTGTGGGATCAGCACCACCTCCGGGGCCAGCAGCGACTGGCCCGGCGCCGGCTCGCGCAGCACTTCGGCCAGGATCCCGGCCAGCACGTCCAGGGCATTGGAGTGGTAAAGGCGGAAGTCGGTGGCCGGGCCGGTCATCGCCCCATCTTGCCGCAGCGGTATCGCATCGGGCGAGACGCCATGCCCGCGACATGAAGCTGCCGGGAGGCGACGCCGGGCGCACGCGCAACCGGCGTGTGCGTGCTCTGGGCAGTCGCGAAGGCGTGGGAATCGTCGCGGCCCTCAAGGCGGGCCGGACGACCTTGGCCACGTCCTGCGATTGGCCCGCGACCGGGACAATTCCTGTACTCCGCAGTTCAATCGATGGGTTAAGATTCAGTTTCCGCGACGCATGATGCGTCGTTTGTGGCGCCCCACCGCAATCGCCCCCCATGCCCATCCAGACTGCCAACGCCGTCGCCTTGCAGGGCGTCCGCCTCGACCGCGGCGGGCGCACGATCCTGCGCGACCTGGACCTGGTGATCCCCCGCGGCAGCATCACCGCCGTGCTGGGACCCTCGGGCACCGGCAAGTCGACCCTGCTGGCCGCACTGACCGGCGAGCTGGTGCCGGCCGCCGGCGAGGTCCGCGTGTTCGGCCAGTCCGTGCCGCAGGGATCCCGCGACCTGCTGGAGATGCGCAAGGGGATCGGCGTGCTGCTGCAGGGTAACGGGCTGCTCACCGACCTGAGCGTGGCCGGCAACGTGGCCCTGCCGCTGCGCGCGCACACCCGCCTGCCCGAACCGCTGCTGCAGCGGCTGGTGGCGATGAAGCTCAACGCGGTCGGCCTGCGCGCCGCCGCCGACCTGTATCCGCGCGAGCTTTCCGGCGGCATGGCCCGGCGCGTGGCGCTGGCGCGCGCGCTGGCCCTGGACCCACCGCTGATGCTCTACGACGAGCCGCTGACCGGCCTGGACCCGATCGCCTCCGGCGTGATCATGAGCCTGATCCGGCGCCTGTCGCGCAGCCTGGGCCTGACCAGCATCATCGTCAGCCACCACGTCCGCGAGACCCTGCCGATCGCCGACCAGGCGGTGGTGGTCGCCAACGGCGGCATCGTCTTCGACGGCACCCCCGCGCAGCTGGAGGCCAGCGGCGACCCGCTGGTGCGCCAGTTCCTGCACGGCGAGCCCGACGGCCCGATCCCGTTCGAGGGCGCGGTGCCGAAGCCGGCGCGGGCGAACCGCGAGGTGGCGGCGACATGAGTACCGCGACCGTGGCCGCCACCCTGCAATCGCTGGGCCGCGCCGGCCTGTTCTCGCTGTCGGTGCTGCGCGCCTCGCTGCCGACCCGCGACTTCTTCGCCGAGCTGACCCGCGAGATCTACAAGATCGGCGGCCGCTCGCTGCCGATCATCGCCGTCGGCGGCGCTTTCGTGGGCCTGGTGCTGACCCTGCAGGGCTACCGCACCCTGACCACCTTCGGCGCGGCCGATGCGTTGTCCACGCTGCTGGGCCTGTCGCTGTACCGCGAACTGGGCCCGGTGCTGACCGCGCTGCTGTTCATCGGCCGCGCCGGCAGCTCCATCGCCGCCGAGCTGGGCCTGATGCGCGCCACCGACCAGATCAAGGCGCTGGAGCTGATGGCGATCGACCCGGTGGCCAAGGCGGTGGCGCCGCGCTTCTGGGCGGCGGTGCTGTGCGTGCCGCTGCTGACCGTGTTCTTCTGCTCGCTGGCGATCAGCGCGAGCTGGTTCCAGGCGGTGCAGGTGCTGGGCCTGGACAACGGCACGTTCTGGTCGGCGCTGCAGGGCAGCGTCGATTTCTGGGACGACTTCGGCGTGGCGCTGCTGAAGTCGGCCGTGTTCGGCGGCACCGCCGCGCTGGTGGCCTCGTACGCGGGCTTCCACGCCGAGCCGACGATCGAGGGCACCTCGGTGGCGACCACCCGGGCGGTGGTCAACGCCTCGCTGCTGGTGCTGATGCTGAACTTCGTGATGTCGGCCTTGCTGTTCAGGTGAGGAGCGGCGTCCCGGTCGCCTTCGTGCATGCGCGACCTCCGCCTGAACCCCGCCAGCGTGAATGCTTCACACGCCTGCACGTCCGCCCGCAGGCAATGAATGAAAACCCCGGGTGTGATCAAGCACCTTGTTGCAATCCCGTTTAGAAGCGATCCGATAGGTATCTACCCATGGCAATCCGTGGTCCCAGGCTCGAATTCGCGGTTGGCGCCTTCCTCGTGCTGGCGCTGGCGTCGCTGCTGGTGCTGGCGTTCGCCTCGACCAACCGCCAGTTCGGCATCGGCGGCGGCAGCTACCCGCTGACCGCGCGCTTCTCCAACCTCGGCCAGCTGCGGCTGCAGGCGCCGGTCAAGATCGGCGGCGTGGTCGTGGGCCGGGTCGAGAAGATCGACCTGGACCCGGTGAAGTTCGACTCGATCGTCACCCTCGCCATCGACAAGCGCTACGCCGATTTGCCGGGCGACACCTCCGCCGGCATCTTCACCAGCGGCCTGCTCGGCGAGAGCTTCATCGGCCTGCAGCCGGGCGGCGACCCCGAGCCGCTGCGACCGGGCGACGAGATCGCCTACACCCAGCCGGCGATCGACCTGATCCAGCTGGTCGGCAAGTACATGTTCGGCGGCGGCGCCGGCGCGGGCGCGCCCCCGCCGCCACCGCACGACGAAGCGACACCCTCCCCCAGCGAAGCGATGCAGCCATGAAGCCCCTCGCCTTTTCCCTCTCCTCCATCCTCTCCCTCGCCCTTGCACTGCCGCTGCTGGCGTCGGCGCCGGTGGCCGTCCACGCCCAGCAGGTCGCCACCATCACGCCGGGCAAGCAGGTCGTCGACAACGGCACCCGCATCCTGTCCACGCTGCAGCAGCGGCGTGCCGAGTTCCAGAAGAACCCGGACACCCTGCGCGCCTACATCGATGGCGAGCTGCGCAACGTGTTCGACCGCGACTACGCGGCGCGACTGGTCCTGGGCCCGCACGGCCGCGGCGCCAGCGACGCCGACGTGAAGCTGTTCGCCGACGCGATGACCGACAACCTGATGCAGCGCTACGGCGCGGCCCTGCTCGGCTTCGACGGCAAGCCGCGGATCCGCCTGAAGGGCGAGTCGCCGCTGCCGAACAACCGCGGCGTGAAGGTCTCCACCGAGATCCTGCGCGAAGGCGGCGACCCGATCCCGGTCGATTACTACGTGCGCAACAACGGCGGCTGGAAGATCTTCGACGTGATGGTCGAGGGCGTGTCCTACGTGCAGACCTTCCGCAGCCAGTTCGACGCGCCGCTTCGGCAGAAGTCGATCCCCCAGGTCGCCGCCGACCTGCGCGCCGGCAGCATCAGCCCCGGCACGGACGCCAATGGCGCGCGCTGAGGCCGCCACCGCCCTGTCGCTGCATCGCGACGGGCCGGTGCTGCGCCTGTCCGGCGCCCTGGACCGCGCCGCGGCCACCGCCGCGTGGCCGGCACTGCTGGCGCAGTTGCCGGGTGCACAGGTGCTGGACGTCGCCGGCGTGCAACGCCTGGACAGTGCCGGCCTGGCGCTGCTGGCCGAAGCCGCCGACCTGCTGTCGGCGCAGGGCGCCGCGGTGCAGGTGAGCGGCGCGCCGGAGGGCCTGGCGGAACTGCGTGCGGCCTACCGCCTCGACGCGGCGCTGGGCTTCGCGGACCCGTCGCCATGACCGGCGTGCTCCGGAACCTGGCGTCCGTCGCGATGCTGCTGGCGCTGGCCGCCTGTGCCAGCGCGCCGAAGCCGGCCGCCGCGCCCGCCGTCGCCCCGGTGGCGGGCCAGGCCATCGGGGCCGGCGTGCCGGCGGAAGCCGTGGCCGACAGTGCGCCGGTACCGGCCGATGCCACGGCGGGCGCGACCGCCGCGGTCGAGGCGGAAGCCACCGCCGACGCCGCGCCGGCCTCCGCCGATGCCGGCGCCGCGGGCGCGCCGACCGCGGCCGAGGACGATTACGCCGCGCTGTACGGGGAGGCCCCCGCCGCGGTGGTGCCGGATGGCAACGGCGGCACCGCCGCGCCGGCGCCGTTCGATCCATGGGAGCCGATGAACCGCCGGATCCATGCCTTCAACAACGTCGTCGACAACGCCATCGCCCGGCCGCTGGCGCAGGCCTATGCGACCGTGGTGCCGCAACCGGTGCGGCTGGGCGTGACCAACTTCTTCGACAACCTCCGCTCGCCGCTGACCTTCATCAACCAGCTGCTGCAGGGCCGCCCGCGCCATGCGGTGCAGACGCTGGGCAGGTTCGTGGTCAATTCGACCCTGGGCATCGGCGGCGTCTTCGATCCGGCCAGCGACCTGAAGATGAAGCGCCGCAGCGAGGACTTCGGCCAGACCCTGGGCATCTGGGGCTGGCGCAGCTCGCGCTACGTGGAGCTGCCGCTGTTCGGTCCGCGCACGGTCCGCGACGTGTTCGGGCTGGTCGGCGACGCGCCGCTGTCGGTGACCCGGCAGGTCGATGAAGACGCGATCCGCTACGGGCTGCAGGGCCTGCAGCTGGTCGACACGCGTTCGCAGCTGCTGTCGCTGGACGTGATGCGCCAGGACGCCGCGGACGATTACGCGCTGGTCCGCAACGCCTGGATGCAGCGGCGCACGTTCCAGATCGAGGGCGACCGCCGCCGGCGCGAGCAGTCCGACGGCCTGCCCGACTACCTCGAGGAAGAGGATCCGTATCCGACCGTGCCGGCCGACGCGATGCCGGTGCCGATTCCGGGCGGCTGAGGCGCAGGCCGCCACGCGCCGAAGCAGATGGAAAGCCCGGGATCGCTCCCGGGCTTTTTCTTTGCACGCCTGCGGGGCTTGGCAGGCGGTTCGGGGAGGGGCGGTTTCGTGGTCGCTGGTCGAAGATCGGCTTGGATGGCCGGAGCGTCGTCCTGGGGTTGGCCGGTTGAAGCGCCGGCTTCGGAGGAGGCGTTCAAGCGTCGGCTCCGGGGTGGCTGGCCGAAGTGCCGGCTTCGCGGTGGCTGGTCGAAGCGTCGGCTTCGGAGGGGGCCGCCGTGCCCTGGGGAGAGGGCCCATCCCTCGGGACGACATCCTGTCTTTACTCGGGTCGTGGCACATCCATGTGCCACTTGGGCCCTCTCCCCAGGACACGGCGTCCTCGGGGATCTTCGGGGTCGTGGCTTCGATCGAGGGGGTGACTGCGGGAGCAGCGCCTCGTGTCGCCGTTCCATGACTTCTGCGGAGTGCGCTATCGCTGCGAGCCCCGGGCAACGATCGAAGCCACGCCCTCGACGCGCCGGAAGGACGCCGTCCTGTCGCCATGGGGGTCGAGCGGCACAGGGATGTGCCGCGGTCGCGAGCTGAGGCAGGGACGCCGGCGCGAGCGACGACCCCCATGGCGGCAGGACGGCGGCCCCGTCCGGAGCTCGCCGGTCCGTACGCCCTTGGTCTGGCCCGCAACCGCGAGAGGAACCTCCCGCGAACGTCTTCTCAGGCAGCGAGCGCGGCGTCGATCGCCGCGCGCAGGCGCGGGTCGTCGGCGGTGACGTCCGGGGCGAAGCGTGCCACGACCCGGCCGTCGCGGCCGACGAGGAACTTCTCGAAGTTCCACAGCACCCCTGGCGCCGGATTGGCGGCGATGCCGGCGCCGGCCAGCTTCTCGCGCATCGGGCCCTCGCCCGTCGCGGCCGGCTGCGCCGCCACCAGCGCGCGGTACAGCGGATGGATGCCCTCGCCGACGACGGCGATCTTGGCGAACATCGGGAAGGTCACGTCGAAGTTGACCGAGCAGAAGCTGGCGATCTGGGCCTCGTCGCCCGGCTCCTGGCCGAGGAAATCGTTGGCCGGGAAGCCCAGCACCTCCAGGCCCGCCGCGTGCTTCTCGCGGTAGAGCTTCTCCAGGCCCTCGTACTGAGGCGTCAGGCCGCACTTGGAGGCGACGTTGACGACCAGGCGCACCTTTCCGGCCCAGTCGCCGAGGGCGGCGGGCCGGCCGTCGATGGTGGTCACGGGAATGGCGTCGAGGGTGTCGGTCACGGGGCAACTCCTGTGGGGGCGGGGCCGGACCCCGCTGGATTGGTCGGCATGGTACGGCGGCGGCCGCGAAGCGGACTCGCCGCCCGCAGGCACGGCCAGCGGCAGGGGAGTGTATCTACGCCTCGTCGGTGTCGTCGGCTTCGACCTCGTCTTCCGGACCGAAGTCGCCGAGCAGCGCCTGCGCCTGGTCCTGGCCGATCGATTCGACGCCGCGCAGCTTGCGTTCGATGGTGCGGGTCTTGCGGCTGGCATCGCCCAGGCTCTTGCCGACCGTGTTGATCTGCTTTTCGGCCTTCTCTAGGATCCCGGCAAACTTGCCGAACTCGCTCTTCACGGCGCCCAGCAGGCTCCAGACCTCGCTGGAACGCTGCTCGATGGCCAGCGTGCGGAAGCCCATCTGCAGGCTGTTGAGCAGCGCGGTGACCGTGGTCGGCCCGGCGATCACCACCCGGTGCTCGCGCTGCAGCGCGTCGGTCAGGCCGGCGCGGCGCAGGGTCTCGGCGTACAGGCCTTCGGTCGGAAGGAACATCACCGCGAAGTCGGTGGAGTGCGGCGGCGCGATGTACTTGTCGCTGATCGACTTGGCCTGGATGCGGATCGCACGCTCCAGCTGGGCGCCGGTGGTGCGCACCAGTTCCGGGTCGCCCTGTTCCTGCGCGTCGAGCAGGCGTTCGTAGTCCTCGCGCGGGAACTTGGCGTCGATCGGCAGCCACACCGGCGCGTCCGCTTCGCCGCGCCCGGGCAGGCGCACGGCGAAGTCGACCATCTCCGCGCCATCCGGGCGCACGCGCACGCCGCGCGCGTACTGGTCCTGGGTCAGGGTCTGCTCGAGGATGTTCTCCAGCTGCACCTCGCCCCAGCCGCCGCGGTTCTTGACGTTGGTCAGCACCCGCTTGAGGTCGCCCACGCCGGTGGCCAGCTGCTGCATTTCGCCGAGCCCGCGCTGGACCTGCTCCAGCCGCTCGGAGACCAGCTTGAACGAGGAGTCCAGGCGGGTGGTGAGCGTGCTCTGCAGCTTCTCGTCGACCGTCTCGCGCATCTTCTCCAGCTTGCGCGCGTTGTCTTCCTGCAGCGCGCGCAGCTGTTGCTCCAGGGTGGCACGCATCTCGCCGATGCGCTGCTCGTTGCGCTGGGTCAGCTCGCGCAGCTGCGCCGACAGCGCCTCGGTGAAGCGCTGCTGCGATTCGCCCGCCTCGAGCCGGCCCTTGCGCGCGTCCTCGGTCAGGGTGTCGCGCAGCTGGTCCAGGCGCCCATCGGTGCGCGTGCCCAGGTCGGCCAGGTGGCGGGCGAAGCCGTCGATGCGCTGGCCCTGGGTCGCGGCCAGGCCATCGAGTTGCTGGCGCAGCTCCAGGCGGCCGTCGCGCTGCTCGTTGCGCAGCGCCTCCTCCAGCCTCGCGCGCAGCGACTCGAGCGCGGCGTCGGGACGGCGCAGGAACAGGGCGATCTGGAACGCGAGCACCGCCAGCAGCAGGCCGGCGAGCAGGTAGAGCAGGGAAGTGTCGGTCATGCGCCCAGTCTAGCGGCGGCGGTCTCGGCAGGCGCGACACCGGGCGCCGCCATCGGCCTTGTCCGCACCGGACCCGCCGGCCCGGGCGGCCGGCGCCGCCCTCTTCGCGTCGTGCCCGGCGCCGCGGGCGGCCACGCCATTCACGCCACTACAACCGGATGCGCCCAGACTGCCGCCATGGCCAGCAGCGCCCGCCCTCCCATCTTCCTCAAGCGCGCCTACGAGGAGCCGGCGCCGGGCGACGGCCAGCGCCTGCTGGTCGACGGCGTGTGGCCGCGCGGGGTGTCGAAGGCGGACCTGCAGGCCGAGGCCTGGTTGAAGGCGCTGGCGCCCAGCACCGCGCTGCGGAGGTGGTTCAACCACGATCCGGCGCGCTGGGAGGGCTTCCGCGCGCGCTACGCCGCCGAACTGGAGGCCAACCCGGAGGCGCTGGCCCAGCTGCGCGGCTACCTGGTCCGCGGGCCGGTGACCCTGGTCTACGCCGCCCGCGACGAGGAGCACAACAATGCGGTCGCGCTGCGCGATTACGTCCTGCACGGGCACCGTCCGGCCCGCCGCCACTCCGGACGCGGGTCCGGCTCCGCCTGATCCGGCCGCAGCCGGGCCATGGCTTTGCTGCGCCGCATTGCGCCACACTCCGCGCTTCGCTTCCGCCGCAGGATTTCCATGAGCTGGCACCGCCGCAAGTCCCTCGACACCATCACCCAGCACGAAGAAGGCCGCCGCCTGGTCCCGACCCTGACCTGGCCGCACCTGGTGGCGCTCGGGATCGGCGCCATCGTCGGTACCGGCATCTACACCCTGATCGGCGTCGGTGCGGACAAGGCCGGCCCGGCGGTGCTGCTGTCGTTCGTGATCGCCGGCATGGTCTGCGCCTGCGCGGCGCTGGCCTATGCCGAGATGGCGACCATGATGCCGGCCGCCGGCAGCGCCTACACCTACAGTTATGCCGCGCTGGGCGAGACCCTGGCCTGGATCGTGGGCTGGAGCCTGATCCTGGAGTACTCGCTGGTGGTGAGCACCGTGGCGGTGGGCTGGTCGGGCTATTTCGTCGGCTTCATGCAGTGGGTCGGGATCACGATCCCGCCGGCACTGGCGGCCGGGCCGCACGCTGGCGGGATCATCAACCTGCCGGCGATCCTGATCACCTTCGCCGTGGCCGGACTGCTGATCGCCGGCACCCGCGAGAGCGCCACGCTCAACGCGGTACTGGTGGTGGTCAAGCTGATCGCGCTGGCGGTGTTCATCGCCATCGCCCTGCCGGCGTTCGACGGCGAAAACCTGCAGCCGTTCATGCCGTACGGCTTCCCGAAGTCGATGGGGGCTGACGGCGTCGAACGGGGGGTGATGGCCGCCGCGGCGATCATCTTCTTCGCCTTCTACGGCTTCGATGCGATCTCCACCGCCGCCGAGGAGACCAAGGACCCCAGCCGCAACCTGTCGATCGGCATCATCGGCTCGATGGTCGGCTGCACCCTGATCTACGTGCTGGTCGCGCTGGCGGCCGTCGGCGCGATGGCCTACACCGTGTTCGGGCAGAGCGCCGAGCCGCTGGCGCTGATCCTGCGCGAGCTCGGCCACGGCCCGGCCGCGGCCGCCATCGGCATCGCCGCGGTGATCGCGCTGCCGACGGTGCTGCTGGCGTTCTTCTACGGACAGAGCCGGATCTTCTTCGTGATGTCGCGCGACGGCCTGCTGCCGCGTTCGCTGTCGCTGGTCAATCCCAGGACCGGCACGCCCGTGGCGATCACCGTGTTCACCGCGATCCTGGTCGCCGCCCTCGCCGGCGTGGCCCGCCTGGACGAGATCGCCGCGCTGGCCAATGCCGGCACGCTGGTCGCCTTCATCGCCGTGTCGGTATGCCTGCTGGTGCTGCGCAAGCGCGAGCCGGATCGCGCGCGCGGGTTCCGCACGCCGCTGGCCTGGGTGGTCGCCCCGCTGGCGATCCTCGGCTGCGCCTACCTGTTCTGGAGCCTGCCGCAGAAGACCCAGCTGTATTTCCTGGCCTGGAACGTGGTCGGCTTCGTGCTGTACGTGGCCTATGCCCGGCGCAACAGCCAGCTCGGACGCTGACGCCGATGGTCCGCACCGCTTGACGTAGAGCGGGGCTCGCCCCGCTGCGCCGGTCTGGCCACGAAAACCCATTGAAGGCAGCGGGGCAAGCCCCGCTCTACGAGGGAGCTGCCTCCGGCGGCATCGCGCGCGGGTGCGTCGGGCTCAGTCCAGCACGCGGCAGAACACCGCCTTGAGGTAGCGCGACTCGGGCACGTTGGCCAGGAACGGGTGGTCGGCGCCGGCACCGGCCACCTTCAGCACCTGCACCGTGCGCCCGGCGTAGAACGCGGCGCGTCGCAGCATGTCCAGGAACTGGTCCTCGGCGACGAGGCCGGTGCAGGAGAAGGTGGCGAACAGCCCGCCCGGCTTGACCACGCCCAGCGCCAGCTTGTTCATGTCCAGGTACTTCTTCAGCGCGGTGATGACCTGGTCGCGGTCGCGGGTCATCTTGGCCGGGTCGAGGATCACCGCGTCGTAGCGGTCGCCGCGGTTGGCCGCGTCGCGCAGCCACGGGAAGATGTCGGCCTGGACGAAGCGCGGCTTGACGCCGTTGAGCCGCGCATTGCCCTTGGCGATCTCGATCACCGCCTCGTCGATGTCGATGCCGGTGACCTCGGCGGCGCCGCGCGCGGCCGCGTACACGGCGAAGCCGCCGGTGTTGCAGCACAGGTCCAGCACGGTCTTTCCGGCGACCTGCCGCGAGAACCATTCACGGTTCTCGCGCTGGTCGGCGAAGAAGCCGGTCTTGTGCGCGCCGGCCGGGTCGGCGCGGAAGCGGATGCCGTGCTCGGTGATGACCGCCGGCTCCGGCGAGCCGCCCTCGCTGTAGACCGGGCGGTAGTCGAAGCTCTCCTGCTTCTGCACGTGTTCGTCGGCGAAGCTGTAGATGCGCGCGCCGGGGAAGTGCGCGCGCAGCGCCGCATAGATCCACTCGCGGTGGCGGTACATGCCGGCGCTGAAGAATTCGACCACCAGCAGGTCGTCGTACCGGTCCACCACCAGCCCGGACAGGCCGTCGCCCTCGGCGTGGACGACCCGCCAGGCGTTGGAGACCTCGTCCAGCTTCAACACCTGGCGGCGCAACTCGACCGCCGCGCCGATGCGGCGCTCGAACCAGGCCGCATCGACGGCCACCGCAGGATCGGTTTCCAGGATGCGCAGCGCGATCCGCGAGTGGCCGTTGTAGAAACCGCGGCCGATGAACTGGCCGTCGATGTCGAAGGCGTCGACGATCTCGCCGGGCTTGGGCTTCTGCGCCGGCTTGTCGACCACCTTCTGGAAGATCCAGGGGTGGCTGGAGCGCCAGGCGTTCTTGAGCCGTACGGTGGGGTAGTGGGTATCCATGCGCGCATTGTAAAGGCCGCCCGCCGTGGCGGCCCGCACCGCCGCACCCGCCACCCGTGCGTCCATCCCGGGCGCGTCCTGCCAAGGAGGCCGGCGCGGAGCGCGCGTGGCGGGCCGATGCGAGCGTGTCGCGCGCGAACGCTGTCCCGGACAGTCCCGCGCCATACCGCCGGGCATGGCCGGCGCGCGCGCAGCGGCGGGCAAAACACGCGACAATGCGGGGGTTTCGCCGCGCCGGGCCGCACCGCTTTCCGTGCCGCCGCCGCCGGCCTTCCCGTTCCGCCTGTCGAACCGAAGAGAGCCCGCCCAGACCATGTCGAACACGCCGAAGATCATCTACACGCTCACCGACGAAGCCCCGTTCCTGGCGACCCAGTCGCTGCTGCCGATCGTCCAGGCCTTCGCCGGTACCGCCGGGATCCAGGTCGAGACCCGCGACATCTCGCTGGCCGGCCGCATCCTGTCCCAGTTCCCGGACTACCTGGGCGATGCGCAGAAGATCGGCGACCACCTGGCCGAACTGGGCGAACTGGCGACCAGGCCCGAGGCCAACATCATCAAGCTGCCCAACATCAGCGCCTCGGTGCCGCAGCTGAAGGCCGCGATCAAGGAGCTGCAGGCCCAGGGCTACCCGCTGCCGGACTACCCGGACGCGCCGAAGGACGAGAAGGAAAAGGACATCCAGGCCCGCTACGACCGGACCAAGGGCAGCGCGGTCAATCCGGTGCTGCGCGAGGGCAACTCCGACCGCCGCGCGCCGGCATCGGTGAAGAGCTATGCACGCAAGCACCCGCACCGGATGGGGCCGTGGAGCAAGGACTCGAAGACCCACGTGGCGCACATGGACGGCGGCGACTTCTACGGCAGCGAGCAGTCGGCCACCGTCGACGCCGCCGGCAGCCTGAAGATCGAGCTGGTCCAGGACGACGGCAGGACCGTGGTGCTGAAGGAGAAGGTCGCGGTCAAGGCCGGCGAGATCGTCGATGCCTCGACCATGAGCCGCAAGGCGCTGGCCGCGTTCGTCGCCGCCCAGGTCGCCGATGCGAAGGCGCAGGGCGTGCTGTTCTCGCTGCACCTGAAGGCGACCATGATGAAGGTCTCCGACCCGATCATGTTCGGCGTGGTGGTCTCGGAGTTCTACAAGGACGCGCTGGCCAGGCACGCCGAGGCGCTGGCGTCGGTGGGCTTCTCCCCGGACAACGGCATCGGCGACCTGTACGCGCGCATCGCCTCGCTGCCGGAAGCGCAACAGGCCGCGATCAAGGCCGACGTCGAGGCCGTGTACGCCGCCGGCCAGGCGGTGGCGATGGTCAACTCCGACAAGGGCATCACCAACCTGCACGTGCCCAGCGACGTGATCGTCGACGCCTCGATGCCGGCGATGATCCGCGACTCGGGCAAGATGTGGAACGCCGAAGGCAAGCTGCAGGACACCAAGGCGGTGATCCCGGACCGCTGCTACGCCGGCGTGTACCAGGCAGTGATCGACGACTGCAAGGCGCACGGCGCGTTCGACCCGACCACCATGGGCAGCGTGCCCAACGTGGGCCTGATGGCGCAGAAGGCCGAGGAGTACGGCAGCCACGACAAGACCTTCCGCATCCCGGCCGCCGGCACCGTGCGCGTCACCGACGAGGCGGGCAAGGTCGTGTTCGAGCACAAGGTTCAGGCCGGCGACATCTGGCGCATGTGCCAGACCAAGGACGCGCCGATCCAGGACTGGGTCAAGCTCGCCGTCAACCGCGCGCGGCTCAGCAGCACCCCGGCGGTGTTCTGGCTGGACACCGCGCGCGCGCACGACCGCCAGGTGATCGCCAAGGTCGAGAAGTACCTCAAGGACCACGACACCGCCGGCCTCGACATCCGCGTGCTGTCGCCGGTGGAGGCCACGAAGTTCTCGCTCGAGCGCATCCGCCAGGGCAAGGACACCATCTCGGTGACCGGCAATGTTCTTCGCGACTACCTGACCGACCTGTTCCCGATCCTGGAACTGGGCACCAGCGCCAAGATGCTGTCGATCGTGCCGCTGATGGCCGGCGGCGGCCTGTTCGAGACTGGCGCCGGTGGCTCGGCGCCCAAGCACGTGCAGCAGTTCGTCGAGGAGAACTACCTGCGCTGGGATTCGCTGGGCGAGTTCCTGGCCCTGGCCGCCTCGCTGGAGCACCTGTCCGAGCAGACCGGCAACGCCTCGGCCGGCGTGCTGGCCGCCGCGCTGGACCAGGCCAACGGCCTGATCCTGGACAACAACCGTTCGCCGGCGCGCAAGGTGGGCGAGCTGGACAACCGCGGCAGCCATTTCTACCTGGCCCTGTACTGGGCGCAGGCGCTGGCCGCGCAGGACCAGGACGCGGGCCTGAAGGCGAAGTTCGCCCCGCTGGCCAAGGCCCTGACCGAAGGCGAGGCGGCCATCATCGGCGAGCTCAACGGTGCGCAGGGCAAGCCGGTCGACATCGGTGGCTACTACCACCCGGACCTGGCCAAGGCCGGTCCGGCGATGCGTCCGTCGGCGACCTTCAACGCCGCGCTGGCGATGCTGGGCTGAGCTGCAGCGCGACGCAGGTCGCCATACGCCCCCGATGCCCGGCCCTAGCCGGGCGTCGGCGTTTCAGGCCGGCCGCGCTGCGATCCGTGCACTGGGATCTGCTTCGGCAATGGCTGCCGCGAACTGTCATCCTGGTCCCTTTCCCAGTCGCAGCGGATGAGGTCGAGGCCACCGGATCGTCATACGGCGCTGGACACCGCCTGCCCAACTGCCAGTTCTGGCCAGATCGGCCTGACTTCAATCGTTGCAGCCTTCGCCATGGGGTGCGTGAGTGCGAGCCTGACGGCAGCATCCATGCTGGCGCATTCCACCAGCTCGTAGGCACACATCTGCTCGTTCGAGCGGGAGAAGGGCCCTGCCACGACTTGCTGTCTGCCGTCCCTAATTCGGACGGTCGTTGCGGTGGCGGCGGGCTGCAAGGGATTGCCATGAATCCGCACTCCGACATGGGCGTTCTCGGAAATCCATTCATGGATGGCGCCAACAAGCTCCTGCGTTGGCGTGAATTCGTCGCCATGGGCAATGATCAGCATGAATTTCACGGCCACTTCTCCGCGCCCGGCGATCAGAGATACGCCGTGATATCCGGTGGCTCCTGGGAGTCGTGCGCCCCGTCGAGATACGAGATGCCGAACTTCATGAAATCTTCGGATGGCAGATCCAGGGTCGAGACGTTGATTGCCGCGAAGGGATGCATGGGTGAGCGCCCGTTCGAGCGGCCGAATGTCCTGATGCCGCAATGCCGGCAGAAGCAGTGCTCGACCGCTCCCTCTCCGAAGGTATAGACGCTGATGGAATCCCCTCCCTCCAGGACCTCCAGCTGGCTCGCCTGCATGGGCAGGATCCAGCTTCTGGATTTCGTGCAGACCGAGCAGTTGCAGCGGAATGTCGGCATGTCGAACGAGACGTCCGCATCGTATTGAACATTTCCGCAATGACAGCTTCCTCGCATTCGTTCACCTCTCCCGTTGATGGAGCGTGCTGTGGCCACGCGCTACCCCGCGACAGGCCACCCGGAAAGCCAGGCCTCGCCCGCCGGGTCCTGGCTCGAATCAAGGGGGTGCGTTGCAGCTACGGCAGACCTTTCATATTGATCGGTGATTCCACCATGGACTCCGGCCAGAGCTACGCGTATGCGGCGGCGGAACAAGGAAGGAACATGCCTAGGCCTCTGGGCGCAACTTCGGCAGCGCGGTGTCCGCATCCCTCCGCCACGCATCGCGACGGAGCAGCGCAGGGGCGTGAGCGCGCGCGGCTGTCTGGTCCGCCGCAGCCCGGCTACGCTGACCGCAGTCTCCGCCGGCGGCCAGGTCGTGATCGACGACGTGGCCGCCCAGGAACAGCAGGCCCTGGTACATCACGGCCAGCTGGTGCCACACCTGTTTCCGGTTCCCGCTGCCCATCACACCGCTCCTATCTGCGCCGCCACGCCGGCTTGAATGACTGCCAAGATAGGGTCACGATTTGCGCTCACATAGCGAAACATCAGCAAGCTAGGCTTGAGGTGAGTTCAAGATGAGCCGACTCCCGCTGGACCAGGTGGACGCCTTCGTCACCGCCGCCCGCCTGGGCAACCTGACCCGCGCGGCCGAGCGCATGAACCTCACCGTGAGCGCGCTGAGCCATCGCATGCGCCTGCTCGAACAGCGGCTGGGGCATCGCCTGCTGGCGCGCGGGCCGCGCGGGGTGGAACTGACCCCGGACGGGCAACGCCTGTTCGACGCGATCGCCGGTCCGCTGGCCACTATCGAGCACGCGCTGCGCCATGCCACCGTGCGCGGCGACAACACGGTGACCCTGAGCCTGATCCCGTCGATGGCGACCGCCTGGCTGGTGCCGCGGTTGCCGGCGTTCCTGGCGCGGTACCCGGAGCTGGCACTGAACCTGCAATCGAGCATCCACGTGGTCGACTTCGAGCGCGAGCCGGTGGACCTGGCACTGCGCCTGGGCGGCGGGCAGTGGCCGGGCGTGCGCGCCGAGCTGCTGTTCGACGAATCCATCGTGCCGGTGGCCAGTCCCGGGCTGGTCGAAAGGCTCGGCACGCCGGCCCCGGACCAGCTCGCACATTGGCCGCTGCTGGGCGATCCGGCCGATCGCTGGAAAGACTGGTTCGCGCGCTTCGGCGGGCAGCCGCCGGATCGCTATGTCGCGCGGTTCGACGACACCGAGACCCTGCACCAGGCAGCGGTGCAGGGCATTGGCGTGGCCTTGGCGCGCTGGACCCTGGCCGAACCACTGGTCCGCGCTGGCCGGCTGCAGCCGCTGGCGCAGGAGCGGATGCAGGCCGGCTTCGGCCACTACCTCGTGTACCCGGAGCGCAGCCTGTCGCACGCCGGCTTTGCCACCGTGCGCGAATGGCTGCTCGAACAGGCGGCCGGGACGCGCGGCTGACCGCAACGGCCACGCATTCGGGGGCCACGGCGTGGCGCATGCATGATCGATGCGCCGGCCGTCCGGCACTGCTGCGGCCCGGCATTTCCCGCCCAAGGAGTGCACGCGATGAAGAGGATCGTCTTCGCCTTCGTGTTCTGCCTGTCCGTGCTGTCCGCTTCCGCCGCGATGGCGCAGTTCACCGGACCCAGTGCCAGCGGCCAGCCCACCACCGTGTCCGCCATCGGCAACGCGCGCATCGGCAGCTACGTCACCCTGACCGGCAACATCGTCAACCACCAGCGCAGCGACTACTTCACGCTCCGCGACGACACTGGCGAGATCCGCGTGGAGATCGCCTCCGGCGTATGGGGCGGGCGACAGGCCGGTCCGGATACCCGGGTGCGACTGCTGGGCGAAGTGGACCGGGGTCCTGCCGGGCGCTACGTCTGGGTCAAGACGCTCGAGGTGCTGTCCCCGTAGAGCGGGGCCTGCCCCGCTTCTTCTCGGGACGAGATCTTTGCAGCAGCGGGGCAAGCCCCGCTCTACGGCGCGATGCGCGCGACGGAACTTGGCCGCGCGGCCGGCGCGCGCCCTACCATGTGCGCATGACCCAGGCCGATGCCATCGCCGCGCAGATCCGCGACGCCTTCGACGACTACCACGCGCGCTTCGCCGCGATCAGCCGTCGCGCGCAGAAGCGCTTCGAAACCCGCGACTGGGCCGCGGCGCGCGAGGACGCGACCGAGCGCCTGGACCTGTACGACGCCTGCATCGAAGAATGCGGCCGGCGCCTGGGCGCGCTGCTGTCCTCCGGCCAGCACGAGCGCGCGCCGTGGATCGACGTGCGCGCGGCGTACGCGGCGCTGATCGACGGCCTGGTCGACATCGAGCTGTACAAGACGTTCTACAACACGCTGACCCGGCGCTTCTTCCGCACCCGCGGCGTGGATCCGGCCATCGAGTTCGTCGCCCTGGAGATCGAACCGACCGATGCGATCACTACGCCGGTCGCCCGGCACAGCTACGCGGTGTCGGAAACGCGGCCGACCGACACCTTCATGCGCGTGCTGGAGAACTACCGCTTCGCCGTGCCCTATGCGCACCGCATGCGCTGCGCGGCGGCGATAGCCATCCGCCTGCAGGACGACCTGGCCCACTGGGGCGGGCACCCCGTGCGCGGGATCGAGCTGCTGGACACGGTGTTCTACCGCGAGCGCCGCGCCTACCTGGTCGGCCGCGTGTTCGGCGAGCACCGCTTCTCGCCGTGCGTGATCGCGCTGGTGCACGGCGACGGCGGGATCCGCGCCGAGGCGGTACTGACCCGGCGCGCCGACGTGGCGCAGCTGTTCGGCGTCTCGCGCAGCTATTTCCAGGCCGACCTGCCTACGGTCGGCGACGCGGTGGTGTTCCTGCGCACGCTGTTGCCGAACAAGCCGGTGGACGAGCTGTACACCGTGCTCGGCCGCGCCAAGCAGGGCAAGACCGAACGCTACCGCAGCTTCTTCCGCTACTTCCAGGGCCACCCGGAAGAGCGCCTGGTCCGCGCCGAGGGCACGCCGGGCATGGTCATGGCCGTGTTCACCCTGCCGGGCTACCCGCTGGTGTTCAAGGTGATCCGCGACCGTTTCGCCTGGCCGAAGGCGACCACGCGCGAGCAGGTGCAGGCGCAGTACGAGCGGGTGTTCCGGCTGGACCGGATCGGCCGCCTGCTCGACGCGCAACCGTTCCGCCACCTGCGCTTCCCGCGTGCCCGCTTCGATCCTCCGCTGCTGGCCGAACTGCGCGCGAGCTGCACCGGCAGCCTGGCCGAGGACGGCGACGACGTGGTGCTGTCGCTGTGCTACGTGCAGCGGCGGCTGCGGCCGCTGGACCTGTACCTGCGCGAGCAGGCCGGCGAGGCGGTGCGCGAGGCCGCGCTCGACTACGGCCAGGCCATCGTCGACCTGGCCCGCAACGACATCTTCCCCGGCGACATGCTGCTGAAGAACTTCGGCGTGTCGCGCCACCGGCGCGTGGTCTTCTACGACTACGACGAGATCCGTTCGGTGGGCGAGTGCCGGTTCCGCGAGTGGCCGCAGGCGCAGACATACGACGAGCAGATCGCGAGCGAGCCCTGGTTCCATGTCGCGCCGGAAGATGTGTTCCCCGAGCGCTTCCCGATGTTCATGGGCCTGCCGGGTCCGCTTGCCGCCGCACTGAAGACCGTGCACGGCCAGCTGTTCCGGCCGCAGTGGTGGTGGCAGTTGCAGGCGCAGCTGCGCAGCGGCGAATGGCCGGACACGCCGCCTTATCCGGATGCGTTGAAGCTGGCGTAGAGCGGGGCTTGCCCCGCTGCACTGGGGGTTCAAGGCGCCATCCGCCACGGCAGCGGGGCAAGCCCCGCTCTACGACGGAGCGGTTGCGGGTGCGGCCTGTCCACGAAGGCCAGGGCGCAAGTCGCGCTCCACGGCGGGGCCGATCACCCGCGCCTCTTCGGCCAGGGTCGACATTGCCGACCCGTGCACACGGGCCGCCACCGCGCGCGTGCTAGGCTCGCCGCCACCTTCCATCGACTGGAGCCTTGCGATGTCGAACCGCACCCCGCTCTCCCGCGCCTGCCTGCTGGGACTGGCCCTGGCACTCGCCGCGCCGCTGGCGCAGGCGGTCAAGCCGGCCGACAGCGCCACCCTGCCGGCGCCCGATGCGGCGCTGCAGGCGGCCATCGCCGGCAGCTGGCGCGACCCGGCCAACACAGCGCGCGACCCGTACCGCCATCCGGGCCAGACCCTGGCCTTCTTCGGCATCCGTCCGGACATGACCGTGGTGGAGATCACCCCCGGTGGTGGCTGGTACTCGGAAATCCTCGCCCCGTACCTGCGCGACGACGGCAAGTACGTGGCCGCGATCGTCGATCCGGCAGCGTTCGAGGCCGGCCGCCAGCGCGACTACTACCAGCGCGGCAAGGACGGGCTGGCGAAGAAGTTCGCCGACGGCGCCGCCCAGTTCGACAAGGCCGTGGTGGTGGCTTACGACCCGAAGGCCCCGTCGTTCGGCGCGCCGGGCTCGGCAGACCTGGTGGTGACCTTCCGCAACGTGCACAACTGGCGCAGCGCCGGCCAGGCCGAAGGCATGTTCAAGGGCTTCTACGAGGTGCTCAAGCCCGGCGGCGTGCTCGGCGTGGTCGAGCACCGCGCCAAGGGCGACGTGCCGGCCGACGACAAGAGCGGTTACGTGGGCCAGGACCAGGTGATCGCGTTGGCCAAGGCCGCCGGTTTCGAGCTGGCTGGCAGCAGCGAGGTCAATGCCAACCCGCGCGACACCAAGGACCATCCGAACGGCGTGTGGACCCTGCCGCCGTCGAACAACCATCCCGAGGCCGAGCGCGCCAAGTACCAGGCCATCGGCGAGAGCGACCGCATGACGCTGCGCTTCGTGAGAAAGTGAGAAGCGGATGGGGGTGAGCGCGCTGGGGCCGCGCCCGCGGCCCAGCCTGCACGCTGCCGCCGCGCACCGTAAACCCGCCGCACACCCATGGACCGACGCAGCTTCATCACCTTGCTGGCGGCGGGCGCGTCGGTCCTGGTCCCGCCCGTCGCGAACGGAGCCACGTCAATGTATGGATTGATCGGAAGGATGCGCGCCATTCCGGGCCAGCGCGCCGCGTTGGCCTCCGTCCTGCTCGAGGGCACTGCGGCGATGCCTGGCTGCCTGAGCTACGTCATCGCCGAAGATCCAGCCGACGAGGACGCGCTCTGGGTCACCGAAGTCTGGGACAGCGCGGCCAGCCACCAGGGCTCGCTGGCGCTGCCGGCGGTGAAGGACGCGATCGCGCGCGGGCGGCCGCTGATCGCCGGCTTCGATTCGCGCACCGAGACGCGCCCGCTCGGCGGCCACGGCCTGGCGACCGGCTGAGGTCCCGCATTCCCGATGCTGGTCGCGTTCAACAAGCCCTATGGCGTGCTGTGCCAGTTCACTGACCGCTCGCAGCCGCCGCGCCCGACCCTGGCCGGCTTCGGCCTGCCGGCCGGCGTGTATCCGGCCGGCCGCCTGGACCACGACAGCGAGGGCCTGCTGCTGCTCACCGACGACGGCGCGCTCGCGCACCGGCTGACCGATCCGCGGCACAAGCAGCCCAAGACCTACTGGGTACAGGTGGAAGGCGACCCGCGTCCGGAGCAGCTGCGCGCCCTGCGCGACGGAGTGGAACTCAATGACGGACCGACCCGTCCGGCGCAGGCCCGGTGCATCGGTGCGCCAGCGCTGTGGCCGCGCGACCCGCCGGTGCGCTATCGCAAGACCGTGCCGGATGCGTGGCTGGAACTCCAGATCACCGAGGGACGCAATCGCCAGGTGCGGCGCATGACGGCGGCCGTGGGACTGCCGACGCTGCGGCTGGTGCGGGTGGCGGTCGGCCCGTATCGACTGGACCGTGCACAGGACGGCAGGTGGCTGATGCCCGGGGACTGGGTCCCCTTGGATCGCGGCTGACGCGCGCTTGGCGGGCGCGCGTCACCGATGACGCTGGCCGGTGTAGCCCTGCGCCGCGGGCACGCTCGACGGCGCCGGGTTGGCACCATCGCTGCTGGAGACCGTGCCCGGCGCGGGGTGGATCAGGTCGACGCCGAGGTCGACGACGGCCGGCGGGGGCGGCTGGCGCGCGCGCGCGCCGAGGCGTTGCCGTTGCTGCGCGGCATGCGCCTGGACTCGCCCTCGATCGGCTCCTGCGCCTGCTGCTGCCGGCGCTTGCGATACAGCACGTAGGCCAGCACGCCGGCGCCGACCACCGCCGCGGCGGTGGCCACGGCGACCGGATGGCGGCGGACGGTGCCGCGGGCGACCTTGAAGCCGGCCTTGGCCGCGCCGAGGGCGGCGCCGGTCTTGATCCACTGTTCGGCGCCGATGCCGGCGTCGCGCAGGCTCGAACCGGCGTGGCGCAGGCCCGCGCCGGCCTGTTCGGCCAGCTCCAGGGCGCGATCGGAAATGATGGTCAGCTTGCTCATGGGGGATCCCCGCGGAGAGGTGGGAGGCGCGGCCAGTGTCGGCCACGGCATGTGGACGATACGTCAGCACCGCCGCAGCCAGGCCGTGGCGGTTCATCGGCCGATGCCTGCGGTTCATTGCCCCGATGCCGGCCCCGTGCCGCGGCGGTCGCCCCACGTTCCGGTCGGGCCGGTCAGGTGCCCCGCGGCTTGGCGCGGTGGGTCGCGGTGGCGCTCCACGGGTCGTCCGGCCATGGGTGCCGCGGGTAGCGACCCTTCATCTCCTTCCTCACTTCGGGGTAGGTGCGATCCCAGAAGCCCTTGAGGTCGCCCGTCACCTGTAGCGGCTTGCCGCCGGGCGAAAGCAGGTGCAGCAGCACCGGGACCCGGCCGTCGGCCACGCGCGGGGTATCGGCCAGGCCGAACAGCTCCTGCAGCTTGACCGCCAGCACCGGCGGGCGCGCCACGCCGTCGTCGTCCAGCGCGTAGTCGATCCGCCGCTCCATGCCGGAGGGGACGACGATGCGCGCCGGCGCGAACCGGTCCAGGTGCTGGCGCGCAGTCCAGTCCAGCGACGATTTCAGCGCCTGGCCCAGCTCCTCCTCCGACAACGCATCGAGCCGGGTCTTGCCGACGAAGGCGGGCCGCAGCCAGGCATCCAGCGTTGCCGCCAGCGCGTCGTCGCCGACGTCGGGCAGGGCCAGTTCCGGCATCCACTGCCGCAGCGAGGACGCCCGCGCCTGCCATTGGCGCAGCGCATCGGTCCACGGCAGCGCGGACACGCCTAGCTCGCGCACCGCATCGGTCAGCGCCTGCGCCGCCTGGGCCGGATCCACGCGCCCGGCCGGCCGGCTGTCCAGCACGATGCGGTCGAAGCGCGATTCGCGGCGCGCCACCAGCGCGCGCCTGTCCGGATCCCATACCGCGCCTTCGCGTTCGACGAAGCGCTGCGGGAAATCCTCGCGCAGCCGCGCCTCGTCGACCGGCGCGGCGCGCAACAGCAGGGCGTCGCCACGCGGTTCGAAGCGCAGTTCGCTGGCCACCAGCCAGGGCTCGCCACGCAGTGCGCTGTCCTCGAAAAGCCTGGCCATGCGGCCGTTGGCGAGCTGGTAGCGCAACGGATCGGCCGGATGCCGGGCGGCGATCCGGTCGGGAAAGGCGTGCGCGAGCAGGTCGCCCACTGCGTGCGCCTCGACGGTGTCCGGCGGCGCGGCGTCGCAGCGCAGGCGGCGTCGCCACTGCCGGGCGGCGGCATCGATCGCCGCCAGCGCCGTACGGCTGGCGTCGGCCGGCGTGCGGCCGCCACGGAACGCGGCCAGCGCACGCCAGCGCTCGGCCAGCGCGTCGCCGCGGCTGCGCAGCGGATCGCGCGCTTCGACCAGCGCGGCCAGGTCGGCGGCCAATGCCTGTTCGCGGGGGTCGCGCGCGGCCAGCAGCATGGCCGCCAGGCGCGGATGCGTGCCCAGCGCCAGCATCCTCTTGCCCGCGGCGGTCAGGCCGCCGCTGTCGGCCAGCGCACCGAGCCGCTGCAGCAGTTCGCGCGCGGCGGCCAACGCACCGGGCGGCGGCGGATCGACGAAGCGCAGTGCGTCGCTGCCCCAGCTGGCCAGTTCCAGCGCCAGCCCGGCCAGCTCGACCTGCGCGATTTCCGGGCGGCGCTGCGCCTCCAGGCGCTGCGACTCCGGCCACAGGCGCCAGGCCCAGCCCTCGGCAACGCGGCCGGCGCGGCCGGCGCGCTGGTCGGCCGAGGCCTGCGAGATCGCCACCGCGTCCAGGCGCGAGAAGCCGCTGTTGGGATCGAAGCGCGGCTCGCGCGCCAGGCCGCTGTCGATGACCACCCGCACCCCGGGCAGGGTGACCGAGGACTCGGCGACGTTGGTCGCCAGGACAACGCGGCGACGGCCATCCGGTGCCGGCTGCAGCACGCGCGACTGCTGCTCCACCGGCAGCTCGCCATGCAGGGCCAGCACTTCGGTATCCGCCGGCAGGGCGGCCGCCTCCAGCGCCGCCTGCAGGCGCGCGATCTCGCGCTGGCCGGGCAGGAACACCAGCACGTCGCCCGGATGCCGCGCCAGCGCCTCCGCGGTCGCCCGGCGCGCCTGCGCCTCGATCGATTCCTCCCGGCGCGCCGGAAAGTGCGCAACCTGCACCGGGAAGCTGCGGCCCTCGCTGGACAGGCGCGGTGCGTCGAGGAAATCCGCCAGGCGCTGGCCGTCGAGCGTGGCCGACATCACCACGATGCGCAGGTCCTCGCGCAGCTGGGCCTGCACGTCGAGCGCGAGCGCCAGGCCCAGGTCGGCGGCCAGGTGGCGTTCGTGGAACTCGTCGAACAGCAGCGCGGCGATCCCGCCCGGTCCGCTGCCGCCGAGTTCGGGATCGTCCTGGATCATCCGGGTCAGGATGCCCTCGGTGACCACCTCGATCCGCGTCCGCGGGCCGACCTTGTTCTCGAAGCGGATCCGGTAGCCGACGGTCTCGCCGACCGCTTCGCCGAGCTGGCGCGCCATGAACGCGGCGGCACTGCGCGCGGCGACACGGCGCGGCTCGAGCATCACGATGCGGCGCCCATCCGCCCACGCCGCATCCAGCAGGGCGAGCGGCACCTGGGTGGTCTTGCCGGCGCCCGGCGGTGCTTCGAGCACGAGGCGCGGATGCGCCGCCAGGCTGTCGGCGATGGCCGGCAGCAGCGGCGAGATGGGGAAAGCGGTGGAATCCATGCAGGCAAGGATACGGGCCCGATACCCTTGTAGGAGCCGGGCTTGCCCGCGAAACGTCACCTCGGCACTGGCGACGTCCCACGGCACCCCGACGCCCGTGTCGCGGGCGCTTTCCCACGGACGGATGTCCGGTCTCCCCGGCTCCTACAATAGCCGGCCCTCACAGGCTCACCGCTCATGCACCTGGTCGACATCGGCGCCAACCTCACCCACGACAGCTTCGACCGCGACCGCGACGCGGTGCTGGCCCGCGCCCGCGAGGCCGGGGTGGCGCAGATGGTGGTCACCGGCGCCAGCCGCGAACATTCGCCGCTGGCGCTGCAGCTGGCACGGGCGCATCCGGGCGTGCTGTTCGCCACCGCCGGCGTGCACCCGCACCACGCCACCGAATACACCGACGAGTGCGACGCGGAGATGCGCGCGCTGCATGCGCATCCCGAGGTGGTGGCGGTGGGCGAGTGCGGGCTCGACTACTTCCGCGACTTCTCGCCGCGGCCGGCCCAGCGCAAGGCGTTCGAGCGGCAACTGCAGATCGCCGTGGACACCGGCAAGCCGCTGTTCCTGCACCAGCGCGACGCCCACGCCGACTTCATGGCGGTGATGAAGGGCTTCGACGGCGCGCTCGGCCCGGCGGTGGTGCACTGCTTCACCGGCACCCGCGAGGAGATGTTCGACTACCTGGACAATGACTGGTACATCGGCATCACCGGCTGGCTGTGCGATGAGCGCCGCGGCCAGCACCTGCGCGAACTGGCCAGGCACATCCCGGCCGCGCGCCTGCTGGTGGAGACCGATGCGCCCTACCTGTTGCCGCGCACGCTCAGGCCGATGCCGAAGGACCGGCGCAACGAGCCGGCGTTCCTGCCGCACATCGTCGAGGAGCTGGCCCGGGACCGGGGCGAGGATGCCGCGGCGGTCGCTGCGCAGACCACGGCCAACGCCCGCGCGTTCTTCCGCCTGCCCGGCTGAGCCGGGCCCTCAGGCGTCCGTGGTCCGCCGTGCCGCCTGGTAGGCCTGCAGGTGGATCCAGGCCGCTTGCAGCCGCGGCGCCGCCAGCCCGGCCCGGCGCGCGCGGTGCACCATGTCGCCGACGATCTGCAGGGCCTCCACCGGGGCGCCGGCCTGCAGGTCGCGCAACATCGAGGCAGTCACCGGCGAGCCGGCGCGGGTGAGGTGGCCGCGCGCGGTCCTGGCTTCGGCATCGGGCACCGGCTGGCCTTCTGCAGCCGCGACCGCGAGGCATTCCCCGTGCAGCGCGGCCATGAACGCCTCGCCCCCTTCGCTGGCGACGATGTCGCCGACGCTGCTGCGCATCAGGCAGGTACCGGCCGCCAGCGCGGCCAGGAAGCTGAACTTGATCCACTGCGCGCGGGCGATGTCCGGCGCTAGCAGGTGGTCGACGTCCGCGGCGGCGCAGGCGGCGGCCAGCCGGGCCAATACCCCGGTGTCGGTGTTGCCTTCGCGCAGGCCGAAGGTGATCGAGGCCGGCCCGCCCATGTGCACCACCTCGCCGTCGGCGCCCAGGGTGGCGCTGATGAAGCACAGCCCGCCCAGCACCCGCGCGCGGCCGAAGCGCGCGTCGAGGCGGTCGTAGTGCAGCAGCCCGTTGAGGATGGGCAGCACGCCGGTGGAAGGCCCGACCGCCGGCGCGATCGCCTCGACCGCGCTCTCCAGGTCGTACGCCTTGCAGCTGAGCACGACCAGGTCGAAGGGCGGCAACGCCGGCAGCGCTTCGGCGGTCGTCGTGGGCACCGCCAGGTCCGCGTCGCCCAGCGCGCTGCGGATGCGCAGGCCGCGTTCGCGCAACAGCACCGCGCGCGCCGGCCGAACCAGGAAGGTCACGTCCGCGCCGGCCTGGGCCAGGCGGCCGCCGAAGTAGCCGCCGGTGCCGCCGGCGCCGAGCACCAGCACGCGCATGGCCGGGCTCAGCTGCGCAGGCCGACGCCGCGGCGCAGCAACCACAACGACAGCATCGACAGGGCCGCCACGAAGGACAGCATCAGCGCGTAGGCCACCCACAACGGCACGTCGGACGTGCCGAGCAGGCCGTAGCGGAACGCATTGACCATGTAGAAGATCGGGTTGGCGTGGGTCAGCGCCTGCGCCCAGCCCGGTAGCAGGGTGACCGAATAGAACACGCCGCCCAGGTAGGTCAGCGGGGTCAGGATGAAGGTCGGCACGATCGCGACGTCGTCGAACTTCTTGGCGTAGACCGCGTTGACGAAGCCGGCCAGCGAGAAGATCGTCGCGCCCAGCAGCACCGTGGTGAAGGTCACCAGCGGGTGCGGGATGCGTACAGGGGTGAAGAACATGGCGATCGCCAGCACGATCACGCCGACCATCAGCCCGCGCAGCACCGCGCCGGCGACGTAGCCACCCAGGATCACCCAGTTCGGCATCGGGCTGACCAGCAGTTCCTCGACGTGGCGGCCGAACTTGGCGCCGAAGAACGAAGAGGAGATGTTGCCGTAGCTGTTCTGGATCACGCTCATCATGACCAGCCCGGGCACGATGAACTGCATGTAGGTGAAGCCGCCCATGTCGCCGATCTTCGAGCCGATCAGGCCGCCGAAGATCAGGAAGTACAGCGTCATCGTGATCGCGGGCGGCACCAGGGTCTGGCCCCAGATGCGCAGGATGCGGCGCACTTCGCGGCGGACGATGGTCCCCAGTGCGGTCCAGTTGCGCGCCGCGTCGCTGCGCGGAGCGGCGATGGCGGCGGCGGTGGCGTCGGCGTCGTGCTTCATGCGGCGGCCTCCTGCTTCGGCCCGGTCAGGCGCACGAACAGCTCTTCCAGGCGGTTGCTCTTGGTGCGCATCGAGCGCACGCGGATGCCGGCGTCCTGCAGCGCGGCGAACACGCGGTTGAGGTCCATCGCCCGCGGCATGTCCAGATCCAGGGTGTGGTGGTCGAGCGCCACCAGGGTGGTGCCCTCGATCACCGGCAGCTGCGCCGGCAGCGCGCCGTCGATGTCGAACAGGAAGCCTTCCACGTCGAGCTTGGCCAGCAGCGCGCGCATCGGCCCGGACTCGACGATCGTGCCGTGGTCGATGATGGCCAGGTGCCGGCACAGGCTCTCGGCTTCCTCCAGGTAATGCGTGGTCAGGATGATGGTGGTGCCGGCGGCGTTGATCTCGCGCAGCACCCGCCACATGTCGCGGCGGATCTCGATGTCAACGCCGGCGGTGGGTTCGTCCAGGATCAGCAGGCGCGGGCGGGTCATCATCGCCCTGGCGATCATCAGGCGGCGCTTCATGCCGCCGGACAGGGTGCGGCTCATCACCCGTGCCTTCTCCCACAGGTGCGCGCGGCGCAGCTCGGCCTCGGCCATCGCCTCGGCCTCCTCGCGCGGGATCCCGTAGAAGCCGGCGTAGTTGACCAGGATGTCGAACGGCTGCTCGAACAGGTTGAAGTTGATCTCCTGCGGCACCAGCCCGATCATCCGCATCGCATCGCTGCGGCGGGTGGTGAGGTCGATGCCGAACACTTCCACCGAGCCTTCGCTGAGGTTGACCAGCGAGCTGGTGATGCCGATCAGGGTGGACTTGCCTGCGCCGTTGGGGCCGAGCAGGGCGAAGAAGTCGCCCGGGGCGACGTCCAGCGAGACGCCCTTGAGCGCCTGGACGCCGTTGTCGTAGGTCTTGCGCAGGTCGCGCACGCGCAGCGCGGGCACGGCTGCTTCGCCGGGGGAAGTCATGGACGCCTTCGCGCCGCGTACCGGCGCCTGGTTCGGGGGCTGCGGCTATTATAGGCCGCCGCCGGGTACGCTCCCGGCCACACACCGTTGCGAAAACGACCCTCGTGCCCGTCCAGTTCCCGCTCCGCCTCGTCGACCGCCGCATGCTGGCGCCCACCATCGGCCACTACGTGCTGGCCCGCGACGACGGCCAGCCACTGGACTTCATACCGGGCCAGTTCATCCAGATCCATTTCGACTACGCCGACGGCACGCCGGCGCGGCGCAGCTACTCGCTGTCCACCATCCACGACCACGCACTGGGGCCGGGCGAAGCGGTGGAGATCGCGGTGAGCCACGTCGCGGGCGGCGCGGCCACCGCACTGTTCGAGGGGATGGCCATCGGCGACCGGGTCAATGCCAGTGGACCCTATGGCCGCTTCTGCCTGATGCCCGGCGACCACAACCGCCGCTACCTGCTGATCGCCACCGGCACCGGCGTCACCCCGTACCGCTCGATGCTGCCGGTGCTGGCGCAGCGCATGGCCGAACGCGACCTGGAGGTGGTGGTGCTGGCGGGCGCGCGCACGCCGGGTGAACTGCTTTACGCGGAGGATTTCCGCGCCTTCGCCGAGGCGCATCCGCGCTTCCGCTACGTGCCTTGCCTGTCGCGCGAACTGCCCGCGGCCGGCTCGGCGCACGCCCATCCGGATGTCCGCCACGGCTACGTGCAGCAGCAGCTGGCCGAGTTCGCCCCGGACCCCACCACCGACATCGCCTACCTGTGCGGCAACCCGGACATGGTCGATGCCTGCTTCGAGGCGCTGAAGGGGTACGGACTGCCGATCCCGCAGATCCGGCGCGAGAAGTACGTCTCCAACAAGTAGGCCGCCGCGCCGCTGCCGGCGCACGCGCGGCAGCACCCGGCGGGCCGGCGGAGCGGTCCGCCTGGCTGTCAAGGAAGCTTGACAAGCCCGCGCCCGGGCCCCTATCGTCCTGTCAAGCTTCCTTGACAAGGATTTCCGCGATGGCGCGCCACCTCCGTCCTTTCCGGTGGATCCAGCCGTGAGCCGGCGCACGACCACCTGGGGCCTGCTGGCCGCGGCGGTACTGGCGGGCCTGGCCGGAGCGGTGTCCCCGCGCCTGTGGCCCGGCCTGCTGCCGGCCTGGGCCGGTCCGGTGCTGTTCGTGTTCGCGCTGGTGCTGGCCTTCGCCGCGCTGCTGCGCGGGCAGTTGCCCGAGCCCTGCGATTCGGCTTCGCCGGGCTTGCGCAGGCGCTACACCCGCGAGCTGCTGCTGGCGATGGGCGCCTACACCCTGGTCCTGTTCGCCTCGGTCTGGCTGCTGCGGCACGTCGAGGCGCCGGCGCTGCGCGCCCTGGTGGCGCTGCTGCCGGTGCCGCCGATCGCGTTCGCCCTGCGCGCCATCGTCCGCTACATCCGCGATTCGGACGAGATGCAACAGCGCATCGAGCTGGAAGCCGTGTGTATTGCCACCGCGCTGGTCTCGCTGCTCTACCTGGCGGGCGGCTTCCTGCAGACGGCCAAGGTCATCGACCTGCCTGCCGGCGCGGTGCTGATCTGGCTGTTCCCGCTGGTCTGCCTCACCTACGGCCTGGCCAAGGTCGTGGTCGCGCGGCGCTACCGGTGAACAACCGCCTGCGCGAACTGCGCGACGCGCGCGGCTGGTCGCAAGGCGAGCTGGCCGAGCGGCTGGAGGTGTCGCGGCAGACGGTCAATGCGCTGGAGACCGGCAAGTACGATCCGAGCCTGCCGCTGGCGTTCCGCATCGCGCGCCTGTTCGGCTTGAGCATCGAGGACGTGTTCTCGCCCGAGTGACCGTGCCACGCAACCGCTTTTCCATCCAGAAGTGCAACCGAGAGGGGCCGTTTCGATGATGTCCCGCAACACCCGCCAGCTCACCGCCGCCACCGTGCTCGCCGTTTCGACGGCTCTGCTCGCCGGCTGCGATTCCGCCCCGGCGCCAGAAGCGGCGACCGGCTCCACCCGCCACTACGGCGGCATCGCCTTCGAACCGTGCACGCTGGCCAGCAGCATGTCCGCCGGCAACGTGCAGGCGCAATGCGCCACGTTCGAGGTTCCCGAAGACCGGGCCACGCCCGACGGCCGCAGGATCAAGCTCAACCTGGCCTGGCTGCCGGCGACCGACGAGGGGTCGGCCACCGACGACCCCGTGTTCTTCCTGGCCGGCGGTCCGGGCCAGTCGGCGGTGCAGGTCTGGCCGCAGCTGGATCCGGCCTTCAGGGAAGTGCGCAAGCAGCGCCACGTCGTGCTGGTCGACCAGCGCGGCACCGGCGGCTCCAACCTGCTGTCGTGCGCGCCCGAAGGCGGGGACGCCGATCCGCAGGCCGCCGCCACCGTCGACGCCGCGGCGATCGCGGACTTCGCCCGGCGCTGCGCCGAACGGGCGGCCGATCGCGCCGATCCGCGCTTCTACACCACCACCGACGCCATCGCCGACCTGGATGCGGTGCGCGAGGCGATCGGTGCGCAGGAGGTCAACCTGGTCGGTGGCTCCTACGGCACGCGCGTGGCCCAGCAGTACGCCCGGCGCTTCCCGCAGCACGTGCGCAGCATCGTGCTCGACGGCGTGGCGCCGAACGACCTGGTGGTCGGTGGCGAGTTCGCGCACACCTTCGAGGATGCGATCGGCCTGCAGTCGCAGCAGTGCCACCAGCTGCCGGCCTGCGCCAAGCGCTTTCCGCAGGATGCGCGCGCGCAGCTCGGGGCCCTGGTAGCCAAGCTCAAGGACGCACCGGCGCAGGTCGAGTACCGCGACCCGGCCAGCGGCGAGAGCCGTACCGGCACGGTCAGCGCCGACACCGTCACCGGGCTGGCCTTCATGTTCTCGTACATGCCGCAGACCGCTTCGCTGCTGCCGCTGGTGCTGGACGAGGCCAGCCAGGGCCGCTACGCGCCGCTGATGTCCCTGCACGACCTGATGGGCCGCAACATGGGCGGCTCGATGGCGCGCGGCATGCAGTGGTCGGTGATCTGCGCCGAGGACGCCGACCGCTACCAGGAGGGCGGCGCCGAAGGCACCCTGCTCGGCCCGGAGGTGGCGCGCATGTTCTTCGCTGCCTGCGCCACCTGGCCGCATGGCGGCCGGCCGGAGGATTTCACCGCGCCGCTGTCGTCGGACGTGCCGGTCCTGCTGCTGTCGGGCGAGCTGGACCCGGTGACGCCGCCGCGCTACGCCGAACGCGTCCTGCAGACCCTGCCCAACGGCCGCCACCTGGTCCTGCGCGGCCAGGCCCACGGCACCCTCGGCCTGGGCTGCATGCCCAGGCTGCTGGGCCAGTTCCTCGAGTCGACCGATGCGAAGGCGCTGGATGCCGGCTGCCTGGATTCGATGACCTACGTGCCGCCTTTCACCAGTTTCAACGGATGGGAACCCTGATGCGCCGACACATTCCAGCGGGAGCCGCGCCATGATCCGCGCCCATGACCTGCACAAGAGCTTCAAGACCAAGACCGGCACCGTGAACGCGGTTTCCGGCGTCAGCTTCGAAGCCCACGACGGCCAGATCACCGGCCTGCTCGGGCCCAACGGCGCGGGCAAGACCACCACGCTGCGCATGCTCTACACGCTGATGCGGCCCGACCAGGGTCGGATCGAAGTGGATGGCGTGGACCCGGCGGCCGATCCGGTGGCGGTGCGCCGCGCGCTGGGCGTGCTGCCGGACGCCCGCGGCGTATACAAGCGCCTGACCGCGCGCGAGAACATCGCCTACTTCGGCCGCCTGCACGGCATCCCGGCCGCGCGCGTGGAAGAACGCATCGCCGCGCTGTCCTCGGCGCTGGACATGGGCGAGATCCTCGAACGCCAGACCGAAGGATTCTCGCAGGGCCAGCGGACCAAGACTGCGATCGCGCGCGCGCTGGTCCACGACCCGCGCAACGTGATCCTCGACGAGCCGACCAATGGCCTGGACGTGATGACCACGCGCGCGATGCGCGACTTCCTGCGCGGCCTGCGCGACGAGGGCCGCTGCGTGATCTTCTCCAGCCACATCATGCAGGAGGTGGCCGCGCTCTGCGACCGGATCGTGATCATCGCCAAGGGCCAGGTCGTGGCCGAGGGCACCGCCGACCAGCTGCGCGAGCAGACCGGCGAAAGCAACCTGGAAGACGCCTTCGTCAAGGTGATCGGCTCCGAGGAGGGTCTGCACGCATGAGCACGCTGTCGACGATGTGGATCGTGATGCTGAAGGAGTTGCGCGACATCGGCCGCGACCGCCGCACGCTTGCCTTGACCCTGCTGCTGGGGCCGTTGCTGTTCCCGGCGCTGATCCTGGGCATGGGCGCGCTGGCCGAGAAGCGGGCCAAGACCCAGATCGACAAGGTCCTGGAGGTGCCTGTCATCGGCATGGAGCGCGCGCCGAACCTGGTGGCGTTCCTCGCCACCCAGGGGATCAAGGCGGTGGAAGCGCCGGCGGACCTGGAAGCGGCGCTGCGCGAACAGCGGCAGGACGTGGGCCTGCGCGTCTCGGAGGGCTTCGCCGAGGACTGGCGCGCCGGCCGGCCGGCGCTAGTGGAGGTGATGCTGGACACGACGCAGCGCGACTCCAGCATTCCCGGGCAACGATTGCGCGGGGCGTTGGCCGCGTACAGCGGCCAGGTCGGGGCGTTGCGCTTGCTGGCGCGGGGCATGGACCCGTCGGTGGCGCAGCCGGTCAACACCGGCACGCTGGACGTGTCCACGCCCGAGGCCAAGCGCGGCCTGATGCTGTCGGTGATGCTGCCGTACTTCCTGATCATCACCGCCTTCCTCGGCGGCGCGGCCCTGGTGCTGGATGCCACCGCCGGCGAACGCGAACGGCAGACCCTGGAACCGCTGCTGGCCACGCCGGCCCCGCGCGGAGCGATCGTCAGCGGCAAGATCGTCGCCGCCTGCCTGCTCGGCGTGGTGTCGCTGCTGCTGTCGCTGCTGGCGATCAAGCTCAGCGCGCAGTTCGCCACCGGCATGGCCCGCTCCCTCGACATGTCGCTGATGTCCATCGCCAGCATGCTGTTCGTGCTGCTGCCGATGCTGCTGATCGGAACTTCGCTGCTCACGTTCCTCGCCGCCGCGGCGAAGAGCCTGAAGGAAGCGCAGAGCCACATGACCTGGCTGATGCTGATGCCGATGATCCCCACCATGATGCTGATGGTGAATCCGGTAAAGACCCAGCTGTGGCAGTTCGCGGTGCCGTTCCTGGCGCAGAACCAGCTGCTGCTGAAGGTGATCCGCGCCGAGCCGATCTCCGCGCAGGTCTGGGCGGTGTACCTGGGCAGCAGCCTGGGCCTGGCCCTGCTGCTGTGGCTGGCGGCGGTGATGCGCTACCGCCAGGAGAAACTGGCGATCTCGACCTGAGCCGTCGCGACCGATCCGCCGGTTCCGGAGTGGAAAAGAAAAAGGCCCGGCATTGCCGGGCCTTTTTTCCTAGCCTTCCGCCGGTGGGGCGCTGTCAGCCGCCGCCCGGGTTGAAGGCCACGGTGCGACGGGTGGTCACCGGCGCGTCGACCGGCTCGAAGCGCCAGCGGCGGACCGCATTGAGCGCCTCGCGGTCGAAGGTGCGGGCCGGGTTGGCGCGCAGCACGCGCGCATCGGTGACCGAGCCATCGGTGCCCACGGTGAACTCGATCAGGACTTCGCCCGACGTGCCGGCGCGCAGCGCGTCCGGCGGGTAGCGCGGCGAGGCCATGCTGATCGGACGCAGGTTGCGCTGGGCCGGCGCCGGTGCCGGCGTGGCGGCCTGCTGCGCGGCGGCCTGGCGGGCGGCCGCCTCGCGGGCCGCGGCGGCCTGGCGTTCGGCCGCGGCCTCGCGCGCGGCTTCGGCTTCTGCAGCCAGGCGGCGGGCGGCTTCGGCTTCGGCGGCCTGCTGCTGCGCCAGCTGCTGCTGCTGGGCCTGGGCGCGCGCCTCCACTTCGGCCTTGGCACGCGCGGCTTCGGCCTCGCTGCGCTGGGCCACCGCCTGCTGCGAATTGGTGATGCTCTGCTTGATCCGCGGCAATGCCGGCGCGGTCTTGTCGGCCTTCTCGATCAGCGCCACCAGGCGCTGGGCCTCGTCGAACTGCTCGCGGCCGACCGCCTGCTCGGCGGCGATGACGGTGTAGGGCATCAGGTCGGTCAGTGCGCTGGATACGCCCGGGTCGTCGGGCAGCTTGTCGCGCAGCGCCAGGTAGTACTCCATGGCGTTGTCCCCGGCCGGCGCGTACATCCGGTTCTCGCGCAGCGCCTGGCTGGCGGCATCGCGCAGCTGGTCGGCGCCCATCGCCTGGACGGTGGCCGCGACCGCCGGGGCGGGCGGCGCCGCCGGAGTGGCCGCGGCCGGTGCGCTCGGGGCCGGGGGCGTGGCGCCCGCTGCGGGCGCGGCTTCTTCCTGCTTGGAGCAGGCGCCGAGCGCGGCGGCCAGCAACAGGCATGCGCACAGCCGCGACTTCGGCGAAATCGTCATGGACAGCATTGGTAACTCCCCCGTGGAAAAACTCGGATACGGCATGGATCGCGTCCCCTAGATCGCGCAATCCTCCGGGGATTGTCAACCGCCGGGGGTCCGGCTACAAGCGCCGCGGTCCCTTGGCGGGGGCCGGCGGACACCGCGAAGCGTGACGCGGGTCAAGTCCCGGCGGCCTATTTGCCGATGCAGAAGCTGGAGAAGATGTGTCCCAGCAGTTCATCGGCGCTGGTCTGCCCGGTGATCCGGCCCAGCGCCCGGTGCGCCAGCCGCAGTTCCTCGGCCGCCAGCTCCATCCGCTCGGCGGACAGCTCGGCGGTGGCTGCCCTGGCGTGCGCCAGGGTCGTACGCAACTCCCCGACCTGGCGCGCGCGCGCGCTGAACTCACCTTCGACGGCCTCCGGAGCCCCTCCCGCAGCCAGCCGCCGCAAGGCCATGTGCAGTTCGTCCAGGCCGGCGCCGGTAAGGGCCGAGACCCGCACCTCGTCGGCTGCCGCTTCGCCGATGGCCGCAGGATCGGCCAAGTCGGACTTGTTCAGGATCCACAACCGTGCCGGCACTCCGGCCGACGCGGCCGCCAGCGCATCGCGGCCGGCGCCCGGTTCGCGCGCGTCGAGGACCAGCAGGGCCACGTCGGCGCGGGCCAGTTCGGCATGGGCGCGGCGCATGCCCTCTCGCTCGATCGCGTCGCCGCCTTCGCGCAGGCCGGCGGTGTCGGACAGTTCCAGCTCCAGTCCGTCGATGCGCACGGTCTCGCGCAGGACGTCGCGGGTCGTGCCGGCGACATCGGCCACGATCGCACGCGCATCGCCGGCCAGCGCGTTGAGCAGCGAGCTCTTCCCGGCGTTGGGCGGACCCAGCAGGACCGCGTGCAGGCCGTCGCGCAGGCGGCGGCCACGTTCGGCCTCGGCGAGCAGCTGGCGCAGCGCGTCGCACAGGCCGTGCAGGTCGACGCGGACGCGGTCGATGCCGAGCGTCTCGATCGGTTCGTCGACGAAGTCGATCGCCGCCTCCACGTGGATCCGCAGGCGCAGCAGGGTCGCCGCGACCGCTTCGATGCGTTGCGAGAACGCGCCTTCCAGCGAGCGCCGCGCCGCCCGCGCCGCGCGCAGATCGGCGGCCGCGATCAGGTCGGCGATCGCCTCGGCCTGGACCAGGTCGAGCTTGCCGTTGAGGAAGGCGCGCTCGCTGAACTCGCCGGGCCGGGCCGGGCGCGCGCCGAGTTCGCAGCAGCGCTCGACCAGGCGGCGCAGCAGCACCGGGCTGCCATGCGCCTGCAGCTCGGCCACGTCCTCGCCGGTGAAACTGTGCGGGCCCGGGAACGCCAGCGCTATGCCGTCGTCGATGGTCTCGCCCGCGGCATCGGAGAACATTGCGCGGGTGGCGCGCCGGGCAAGCAGTGCCCGGCCGCCGATCGCCTCGGCGATCGCCAGCGCACGCGGGCCGGACAGGCGGACGATGCCGACGCCGCCGGCGCCCGGCGCGGTGGCGATCGCCGCGATCGTGTCGTTGGCCGGACGCTCGCTCATCGCGATCCAGTCTGGCACAGCAAAAACCCGCCTGTAAGGCGGGTTTTTGCGGGAAACCGGGCCAGCGCCGCGGTCACTTGGCCGGGGTGGCCTTCGCTGCCGGCTCGCCGTGGCGCTTCATCATCCACCACTGCTGCAGCAGGCCCAGGCCGCCGTTGGTGACCCAGTACAGGACCAGGCCGGCCGGGAAGAAGGCCATCATCACGCCGAACGCCACCGGCATGAACTGCATCATCTTCTGCTGCATCGGATCCATGCCCGGCGCCGGCTGCAGCTTCTGGGTGAACCACATCACCGCCACGTTGATGATCGGCAGGATGAAGTACGGGTCGCGCGCGGTCAGGTCCTGGATCCACAGGATCCACGGCGCGTGGCGCAGCTCCACCGACTCCACCAGCACCCAGTACAGCGCCAGGAACACCGGCATCTGCACCAGGATCGGCAGGCAGCCGCCCATCGGGTTGATCTTCTCCTTCTTGTAAAGCTCCATCATCGCGGTCTGGAACTTCTGCTTGTCGTCGCCGTAGCGCTCCTTGAGCTGCTGGATGCGCGGCTGGAACTTGCGCATCTTGGCGAAGCTCTTGTACTGCGCCGCCGACAGCGGATAGAGCACCGCCTTGACCAGCACCACCAGGCCGATGATCGCCCAGCCCCAGTTGCCGAAGAGCCCGTACAGGTGGCTCAGCACCCAGAACAGGCCTTCGCCGAGGATCGCCAGGATCGAGAACTGGCTGTAGTCGACCGCGCGCTCCAGGCCCGGCACCTGCTGGGCGCGGATCTCGGAAACCAGCTTCGGCCCCACGTACAGGCGCGCCTGGGTGGTGGCGGTCGCGCCCGGGGCGACCAACAGCGGATCGCCCAGTTCGCGCACCAGGGCGCCGCTGGCCGAGGCATCCAGCGAGATCGTCGAGGCCTGCTGGCCCTCGGGGATCCAGGCGCTGAAGAAGTGGTGCTGCAGCATCGCGATCCAGCCGCGCTCGGTGCGCTGGTTGACGCGACCGTCCTCGAGGTAGTCCTCGTCGAACTTGCGGCGCTGGTACTCGCCGTTGTACCAGGCCGTGCCGGTGAAACTGAAGGATTCCGGCTGGGTGTAGCCGCGCTTGATCTGCGGCGGCTTGCGCAGCAGCTGGCGGTAGATCTGGCCCTGCCACGGCGTGCTGCCCTGGTTGACCACCTCGTCGCGCACTTCCACCGCGTAGGAACCACGGGTGAGGGTGTAGGTGCGACGGATGCTGACCCCGTCCGGACCCTGCCAGACGAACGGCACCACCACCTGCTCCTGGCCGTCGGCCAGGACGAAGTCACGCTCGGGTCCGGCCGGGACGAACCCGGACTGGTGGTTGGGCGCCGCGCCGCTGGCGCTGACCCAGCCGGCCTGGGCTGCATAGAGATGGGCCGGATCGGTGTCGAACAGGCGGACCGGGGCGCTGCCGGGCTGGCGGGTCTGCGGGAACTTGGGCAGGTCCGCCTGCAGCACGCTGCCGCCATCCAGGACCAGGTCCAGGACATCGGTGCGCACATGAACGCGGGCGGCGGCGGCCGACGGCGACACGGGGGCCTGGACGGACGCGGCCGCCGGCACGGACGCGGCGGGCACGCTCGGATCGGCGGACGGCGTGGTCGCCGCGGGCACGGCGGCGGGGATCGCGGCCGCGTCCGGACCGGCTGCCGGCAGGGACGTGGTCGTGGCCTCGGTCGGCGGCGCGGCCTGCTCCTTGCCCCATTCCATCCACAGCAGCATCGCCACCATCAGCCAGGCAAGGATCAGGAATACGCGGGTCTGGTTCATCGGGCAGGCAGGCTCGGCCGGCTCAGGAGTCCGGCGTGGAAGGGGGCGTCGGGGGACGGGGGGTGTTCGGCGACAGGGCCGCGGGCATTGTGCCGCCGGCGGCCGGGGGGGGCAATGCACCGGCACGGCGCAGCAGTTTCAGGTAGGCCTCGAGGATCTGCGCCCGCGCCGCCCGGCCGGCCGCCGGACGCGCGACCACGACATAGTCGCCACCGGCCAGTTGCGGCCGCATCCGGCGGGTCGCTTCGCGGAGGATGCGCTTGATCCGGTTGCGGCCGACCGCGCGGGGATCAACCTTGCGCGACACCGCCAGGCCCAGGCGGGCGGGCTGCGGCCCGGGTACCCAGTGCAGTCCAAGCAGGCTGTCGCCGGAACGCCGGCCCTGCTCGAACACGGCGGTGTATTCCGCGCGCAAACGAACCCGCGCGCTGCGAGGGAATCGCGCGCGCGGGTCGGAGGTCATCAGGTGTTGCGGATCGCGGCGGCCCCGCTGATGCCCGTCGATGCCGGGCAGGGACCGCGGCGCGATCAGGCGGTCAGGCGCTTGCGGCCCTTGGCGCGGCGACGCGCCAGGATCTTGCGGCCGTCGGCGGTCTTCATGCGGGCACGGAAACCGTGGTCGCGCTTGCGCTTGAGGTTGCTGGGCTGGTAGGTGCGCTTGGTGGCCATGGCGGCACTCGGCTTGTTCGGATCGAAAGAACCGGAAATTCTACGGGGCGCCTGCCGGTCGGGTCAACCCGCCTAGCGCCCGCGCCGCCGCGGGCCGCCTTGGACGCTGTGGATGCCCTGTGAATAAGTCTTGGGAAACACCGGGGCCGATGATAGTCTGCCCAGTCCCACTCCGACCCCTGCGGTCGTCCGGCGACGCGATGGCGGCGCGGCGATCGCCCCACGAGCTTTGCCTTTCCGATGGATGCCTGGCCCCGTTGTCTGGAACGCCTCGAAGCCGAATTCCCGGCCGAGGACGTCCATACCTGGCTCAAACCCCTGCAGGCCGAGGAGCGCGCCGACAGCGTCGTGCTGTACGCGCCGAACGCCTTCATAGTCGAACAGGTCCGCGACCGCTACCTGGCGCGCATCCGGGAGCTCGCCCAGCATTTCGCCGGGCTCAACGTGGCCCTGGAGATCGGGTCCCGGCCCCGGGCGGTCGAGCCGGTGCCTGCCGCCCGCCCGGGCGCGAGCGGTTCCGCGCCGGGCGCGCAGCCGCGCTCCGTCCCGGCCGAGCCGTTCAACGGCAACCTGGACACGCACTACACCTTCGAGAATTTCGTCGAGGGCCGAAGCAACCAGCTGGGCCGCGCCGCCGCATGGCAGGCCGCGCTGCGCCCGGGCGACCGCGCGCACAACCCGCTGCTGCTGTACGGCGGCACCGGCCTGGGCAAGACCCACCTGATGTTCGCCGCCGGCAACGCGATGCGGGCGGCCAATCCCGGCGCACGCGTGCTGTACCTGCGTTCGGAGCAGTTCTACAACGCGTTCTTCCGGGCGCTGCAGGAAAAGACCGCCGACCAGTTCAAGCGCCAGTTCCAGCAGATCGACGCGCTGCTGATCGACGACATCCAGTTCTTCGCTGGCAAGGACCGCACCCAGGAAGAGTTCTTCCACACCTTCAACGCGCTGTTCGACAGCCGCCAGCAGATCATCATGACCTGCGATCGCTACCCGCGCGAAGTGGACGGGCTGGAGCCGCGGCTGAAGTCGCGCCTGGCCTGGGGGCTGTCGGTGGCGATCGATCCGCCGGACTTCGAGACCCGCGCCGCGATCGTGCTGGCCAAGGCCCAGGAGCGCGGCGCGCACATCCCGGACGAGGTCGCGTTCCTGCTGGCCAAGAAGATGCGCAGCAACGTGCGCGACCTGGAAGGGGCGCTCAACACGCTGGCCGCGCGCGCGAACTTCACCGGCCGCACGATCAGCATCGAGTTCGCCCAGGAAACCCTGCGGGACCTGTTGCGCGCCCAGCAGCAGGCGATCGGCATCCCCAACATCCAGAAGACGGTGGCCGACTACTACGGCCTCCAGGTCAAGGACCTGCTGTCCAAGCGCCGCACCCGCTCGCTGGCGCGCCCGCGCCAGGTGGCCATGGCCCTGACCAAGGAGCTGACCGAGCACAGCCTGCCGGAAATCGGCGATGCGTTCGCAGGCCGCGACCACACCACCGTGCTGCATGCCTGCCGCCAGATCCGCAATCTCATGGAGACCGACGGCAAGCTGCGCGAGGACTGGGACAAGCTGATCCGCAAGCTCAGCGAGTGAGCGCAGCGGTCAGGTGCGGTAGATTCTGCTGCGGGAAGAACTTCCAGTGGAAAGCACGGGGGCGGGCTGGGGATAAGCAGGGGACAGAATCGGGCGTCGAAATCCATCCACAGCTTTTCCCGCCAGCGCACGGCACCTTGTCCGCACCCTTTGTACCGCCAAACATCTGTTTCGTTTCAATGATTTAGTGGTGTTTTCCACAGCTCCGGAGCTACTCCAGCACCACCGCTTTTAGTTTTATTCCACATTCCTTTAAAGCGTAGAGGCACGGATTCCCATGCGTTTCACTCTGCAACGCGAAGCCTTTCTCAAACCCCTGGCCCAGGTCGTCAATGTCGTCGAACGCCGCCAGACCCTGCCGGTGCTGGCCAACTTCCTGGTCCAGGTGCAGGGTGGCCAGCTGTCGCTGACCGGCACCGACCTGGAAGTGGAAATGGTCGCGCGGGCAGCGGTGGATGACGCCCAGGACGGCGAAACCACGATCCCGGCACGCAAGCTGTTCGAAATCGTGCGTGCGTTGCCCGACGGCAGCCGGGTTACCGTGAGCCAGTCCGGCGACAAGGTCACGGTGCAGGCCGGGCGCAGCCGCTTCACCCTGGCTACGCTGCCTGCCAACGACTTCCCCTCGGTCGACGAGGTCGAAGCGACCGAGCGCATCGGCGTGCCGGAAGCAGGCCTGAAGGAGCTGATCGAGCGCACCGCGTTCGCCATGGCCCAGCAGGACGTGCGCTATTACCTCAACGGCCTGCTGTTCGACCTGCGCGACCAGACGCTTCGCTGTGTCGCCACCGACGGACACCGGCTGGCGCTGTGCGAAGCGCCGCTGGAGCAAACGGTGGCGGCCAAGCGCCAGATCATCGTCCCGCGCAAGGGCGTCACCGAACTGCAGCGACTGCTGGAAGGCGGGGATCGCGCGCTCGAGCTCGAGCTGGGCCGCAGCCACGTACGGGTCAAGCGGGACGATGTCACCTTCACCTCCAAGCTCATCGACGGCCGCTTCCCGGACTACGAGGCAGTCATCCCGATCGGCGCGGAGAAGGAGGTCAAGCTGGACCGCGAGGTCCTGCGGGCCGCCCTCCAGCGTGCAGCGATCCTTTCCAACGAGAAGTACCGCGGCGTGCGTGTCGAGGTATCGCCCGGCCAACTGAAGATCAGCGCCCACAATCCCGAACAGGAAGAAGCCCAGGAAGAGATCGAGGCCGACACCCGCGTCGACAACCTGGCGATCGGCTTCAACGTGAACTACCTGCTGGACGCCCTGAGCGCCCTGCGCGAGGAGAACATCATCATCGCCCTGCGCGACGCCAACTCCTCGGCCCTGGTCCGCGAGGCAAGCAGCAGCAAGTGCCGGCACGTGGTGATGCCGCTGCGGCTGTGATTCCAGGTCGACGTCCGGACATGTTCCACGTGGAACGCGCACGACGCCCGGCTCACCCCGGGCGTCGTGCTTTGAGGCGCCATCCATGCACGTGACCCGGCTGGCCGTGGGCGATTTCCGCCGTTTCGATAGCGTGGAGATCGCGCCGGGCCCGGGCCTGAACCTGCTGCTGGGTCCCAATGGGGCCGGCAAGACCAGTGTCTTGGAAGCCCTGCACCTGATGGCTTACGGCCGGAGCTTTCGTGGCCGGGTCCGTGACGGGCTTGTCCGCGAGCACGCCCAGGCACTCGAGGTGTTCGTCGAGTGGGAAGAGGCCGGTGTCCCTGGAGAGTTGCGCAGGCGAGCAGGACTGCGCCACAGCGGGCAGGACTGGACCGGTCGCCTGGACGGGCAGGACGTCGCCCATCTGGGGCAATTGTGCGCGGCGCTGGCCGTGGTCACCTTTGAACCGGGAAGTCATGCGCTGATCGCGGGCGGCGCCGAGAACCGGCGCCGCTTCCTCGATTGGGGGTTGTTCCACGTGGAACCCGACTTCCTCCCGCTATGGCGGCGCTATGCGCGCGCGCTGAAGCAGCGCAACGCGCTGCTGAAGGCGGGGGGCAGTACCGGCCAGCTGGATGCGTGGGACCATGAGCTGGCGGATGCCGGTGAGGGGCTGACTGCATTTCGCGAACGCTATCTCGGCGAGCTCATCGCCCCCGTACGCGAGCTGGGCGCTCGACTCGCCCATGGCCTGGAGCTAGGGGGGCTGAATTTCCACCCCGGTTGGCGCCGCCAGGACCTTTCGCTGGCGGATGCGTTGTTGCTGGCGCGGGAGCGGGACCGGCTCAGTGGGCACACCGGCGTGGGGCCCCATCGGGCGGACTGGAGCCTGGCGTTGCCGGGATTGCCGGGCAGGGAGGCGCTGTCGCGCGGCCAGACCAAACTCGCGGCGCTGGTGGTGCTGCTTGCCCAGGCCGGCGACTATGCGGCGCGCCGCGGACAGTGGCCGGTCATCGCGCTGGATGACCTGCCCTCCGAGCTGGATCGCCTGCACCAGGCGCGGGTGCTGGAGTATCTGTGCGGACGCCCCGGGCTGCAGTTGTTCATCACCGCAACCGAGTCTACCGAGGCCTTGGCGGACCGAAGCGCCGGGGCAAGCGTGTTCCACGTGGAACAGGGACGCATCATCCGCCAGGCGCAGTAGGTGGGTCGGGGAGATGGCCACGGTGGGGTATAATCGCCCGTCAACCCTATAGCTAAGGTGTCCGCAGCCAACAGGCCGCGGCCCGGCCCCGATTGCGGCGAAGGCATGAGCGAGCACACCCCGAGTTCCACCCCCGGCAACGACTCCTACGACTCCAGCAAGATCACGGTCCTGCGCGGCCTGGAAGCGGTGCGCAAGCGTCCGGGCATGTACATCGGCGATGTGCACGACGGCACCGGCCTGCACCACATGGTCTTCGAGGTCGTCGACAACTCGGTCGACGAAGCCCTGGCGGGGCATGCCGACGACATCATCGTCCGCATCCTGGAAGACGGGTCGGTCGCGGTATCCGACAACGGACGTGGCATCCCGGTCGACACGCACAAGGAAGAGGGCGTCTCGGCGGCCGAGGTGATCCTCACCGTGCTGCATGCCGGCGGCAAGTTCGACGACAACAGCTACAAGGTCTCCGGCGGCCTGCACGGCGTCGGCGTATCGGTGGTCAACGCGCTGTCCGAGCACCTGTGGCTGGACATCTGGCGCGACGGCTTCCACTGGCAGCAGGAATACTCGCTGGGCGAGCCGAAATATCCGCTCAAGCAGCTCGAGGCTTCGACCCGCCGCGGCACCATGCTGCGCTTCAAGCCGGCGGCCGAGATCTTCACCGACACCGAGTTCCACTACGACATCCTCGCGCGGCGCCTGCGTGAGCTGTCGTTCCTCAATTCGGGCGTCAAGATCACCCTGATCGACGAGCGCGGCGAAGGCCGCCAGGACGTCTTCCAGTACGAAGGCGGGATCCGCAGCTTCGTCGAGCACCTGGCCCAGCTGAAGACGCCGCTGCATCCGAACGTGATCTCGGTGACCGGCGAGCACCACGGCATCGTGGTCGATGTCGCCCTGCAGTGGACCGACGCGTACCAGGAAACGATGTTCTGTTTCACCAACAACATCCCGCAGAAGGATGGTGGCACCCACCTGGCAGGTTTCCGTGCGGCCCTCACGCGCACGCTCAGCAACTACATCGAGCAGAACGGGATCGCCAAGCAGGCCAAGATCAACCTGTCCGGCGACGACATGCGCGAAGGCATGATCGCGGTCCTGTCGGTCAAGGTGCCCGACCCCAGTTTCTCCAGCCAGACCAAGGAAAAACTGGTCAGTTCGGAGGTGAAGCCCGCAGTTGAAGGCGCGTTCGGCGCACGTTTGGAGGAGTTCCTCCAGGAGAACCCGAACGAGGCCCGCGCCATCGCGGCCAAGGTGGTGGATGCGGCCCGTGCGCGCGAAGCCGCGCGCAAGGCGCGCGAGCTGACCCGCCGCAAGGGCGCCCTGGACATCGCCGGCCTACCCGGCAAGCTGGCCGACTGCCAGGAGAAGGATCCGGCGCTGTCGGAACTATTCATCGTCGAGGGCGACTCGGCGGGCGGTTCGGCCAAGCAGGGGCGCAACCGCAAGAACCAGGCGGTGCTGCCGCTGCGCGGCAAGATCCTCAACGTGGAGCGTGCGCGCTTCGACCGCATGCTGTCCTCGGCCGAGGTCGGCACGCTGATCACCGCGCTGGGCACCGGCATCGGCAAGGACGAGTACAACCCCGACAAGCTGCGTTACCACCGCATCATCATCATGACCGACGCGGACGTGGACGGCTCCCACATCCGCACGCTGCTGCTCACCTTCTTCTACCGGCAGATGCCGGAGCTGATCGAGCGCGGCCACGTCTACATCGGCCTGCCGCCGCTGTACAAGATCAAGCAGGGCAAGACCGAGTTGTACCTGAAGGACGATGCGGCGCTGGATACCTACCTCGCCAGCAACGCGGTCGAGAACGCCTCGCTGGTGCCAGCCGAGGGCGAGCCACCGGTCACCGGCGAAGGCCTGGAAAAGCTGCTGCTGGCCTACGCCGGCGCGCGCGACGCGATCGCGCGCAACGCGCACCGCTTCGATCCGCTGCTGCTCGAAGCGCTGATCGACTTCACCCCGCTCGATGCCGAGCACCTGGCGCGCAACACCGACGAGCGCCATGAGCTGGATGCCCTGGAGGCGCGCCTCAACCGGGGCAGCCTCGGCACGCCGCGCTTCGCGCTCAGGCTGCTTCCAGCCGTTCCCGCCCAGGATGATGGCCAGGCCGGGCGCCCGGCCGCGCTGCAGATCACCCGCCGGCACATGGGCGAGGAGCTGCAGCAGGTCCTGCCGCTGTCGATCTTCGAGCACGGCGAGCTGCGCCCGCTGCGCGACGCCGCGGCCCTGCTGCACGGACTGGTGCGCGAAGGCGCGCAGGTCTCGCGTGGTGGCCGCTCGCAACCGGTGACCAGCTTCGCCCAGGCCCAGGCCTGGCTGCTGGAGGAGGCGAAGAAGGGCCGCCAGATCCAGCGCTTCAAAGGCCTGGGCGAAATGAACCCGGAACAGTTGTGGGATACCACGGTGAACCCGGATTCGCGCCGCCTGCTGCGCGTGCGCATCGAGGATGCGGTGGCCGCCGACCAGATCTTCAGCACCCTGATGGGCGATGTGGTGGAACCGCGCCGCGAGTTCATCGAAACCAACGCGCTGAAGGTCGCCAATCTCGACGTCTGATCCCGCGTCGACGGACATGGCCGGGGAGCCGCGGCAGGCACGGCCGCCGGTCCCGGCCGCTTCGGTGTTCCCGCTGCTGCGCGCGTTCGCCTTCGATGCCCTGATCGCGGTCGTGCTGGTGCTTGGTGGAACCATTGCCGCGGCCGCAGTCTGGACCGCCTGGCGTGCGATGGCGGTGGCAGGCGAAGTCGGCCGCGATGCAGCCGCGATCCAGGCAGGCATCGGCCAGCCCGGTGCGCTGGCGCAGATGCTCTTTGCCTTGGGCGCGACCTCATTCGCGGCGCTGGTGCTCTACTTCTGGCGCCGACGCGCTGATGCGGCCGAACGGGCGCTGGCCCATGCCGCACTGCGGCAACGCGCTACCTGGGGGTGGACGGTGCTCGTGGGCGTGGCGGTGTTCCTCGGCAGCTCGTTGCTGGGCTGGCTCGGCGAACAGGCCGGCAGCGCGCCGATACCGACCAACCTGGCGCTGGTCGAAGAAGCCTCCCGGCAATGGCCGGTTTTCCTGTTCCTGTTCGCGGTGCTGCTGGCCCCGGCCTATGAGGAACTGCTGTTCCGGCGGGTGTTCTTCGGCCGGTTCCTGGCCGCGGGCCGGCCGTGGCTCGGCGTACTGGTGAGCAGCGTGGCCTTCGCGCTGGTCCACGAGGTGCCTGGCATCAGCGCCAATCCGCCGCTGGCGGTAGTGCAGCTCTGGCTCATCTATGGCGGCATGGGTGCGGCCTTCGCCTGGCTTTACTGGCGCACCGGATCGCTCTGGGCACCGTTCCTTGCACACGCGCTGAACAATGGCATCGCCCTGGCCGTACACGGGCTCGCCTGACGCGGGTTTGACGAAAAGTTAAGCCGCCAGCGCGGACACTGAACGCGAAAGTGAACAGGGCGGGAGCCGAACATGCGCTGGAAGCATCTGGGAGTGGCGGTGGCGCTCGGGGCGGGTCTGGCCGCATGCGCGACCACGACGTCGCCGACCGGCCGTACGCAGTACATGGCCTATTCGGACAGCCAGCTCAACCAGATGGGCGCGCAGGCGTTCGCCGAGATGAAGAGCAAGCAGAAGACCCAGACCGGGGGCCAGCAGAGCGCGTACGTGCAATGCGTGGTCAAAGCCCTGGTCGCGCAGCTGCCACCCGAATGGCGCCAGCTGCAGTGGGAAACGGCGGTATTCGTCGACGACAGTCCGAACGCGTTCGCGCTGCCGGGCGGCAAGGTTGGCGTGAACACCGGGATGTTCACGGTGGCGAAGAACCAGGACCAGCTGGCGGCAGTGATCGGCCATGAGATCGGCCATGTCTATGCGCGCCACACCAACGAGCGCGTGTCCCGGCAGAGCGCCACCTCGACCGGCCTGGCGGTGCTGGGCGCGCTGGCCGGTACCCGCTACGGACAGACCGGTTCGGACCTGGTCACCCAAGGCGGCGGCACGCTGGCGCAAATGGGCCTGCTGCTGCCGTTCTCGCGCACCCAGGAAACCGAATCCGACCAGATCGGCCAGCAGCTGATGGCGCAGGCCGGCTTCGACCCGGCCCAGGCCGTGGACCTGTGGCAGAACATGGTGGCCGCGTCGGCGAACCGCTCGCCGGAATGGCTGTCGACGCATCCCGATCCACAGAACCGGATCCGGGCGCTGGAGGCGCGGACGCCCTCGCTGCAGCCCGTTTACGAGGCCGCGCGCAAGGCCGGCCATACGCCCCGGTGCGGTTCCTGACCCGCGGTACAACGCACTTTTGGTGGCATTCCGTAAGAAAGCCGGTTCTGTTAGCGTTGCCGACCCGGTTCCCGCCCCGCCTGCCGGCGGAGCTCCGCACGAGGTGATTCAATGAAACTCCGCAGCAAGCACGTCCTCCTGTCGATCTTCATCGGCGCAGCGCTCGGTGGCATGGTGGTGGCCGACGCATCGGCCCAATCCTCGCGCTCCAGCAAGAAGTCCGAGAAGTCCGAGAAGGCCGAAGTGCTGTACCCGGAGGCGACCCGGCAGCAACCGGAAGCCAAGACGTCGAAGAAGGCGGGCAAGCCGCTGCAGAAGCTCATCGACGTGTACAACGAAGAAGACTACGCGCAGACCCGCACACTCGCCGACGAGCTGATCGCCCTGGAGGGCGCCAACGAGTACGACAAGTCGCTGGCATCGCAGCTCGCCGCGCAGGCCGCCTACAACCTCGACGACACCGCCGCGGCCAAGGCCTACCTGCAGCAGGTGCTGCAGTTCAACGGCCTGGAGAACAATGGCCACTACCAGTCGATGCTGATGCTGGCGCAGTTGCAGCTGGCCGACGACGAATACCAGGCGGGCCTGGCGACCCTGGACCGCTTCCTGGCGGAAACCAAGTCGACCAAGCCGGACGACCTGGTGCTCAAGGGCCAGGCGCTGTACCAGATGGAGCGCTTCCAGGAGGCGATCCCGGTGCTGAAGCAGGCCGTCGACAGCAGTCCCGAGCCGAAGGACAGCTGGGTACAGCTGCTGATGGCCTCCTACGCCGAAGCCAACCAGAATGCCGACGCGGTCGCGCTGGCCGAGAAGCTGGCGGCGAAGAATCCGGCTGACAAGAAGGCGCAGATGAACCTGGCCACGGTCTACGCCCAGGCCGACCAGATGGACAAGGCCGCCGGCGTCCTCGAGAAGCTGCGCGCCTCGGGCCAGCTCAGCGACGAGCGCGAGTACCGGCAGCTCTACATCACCTACGCCAACATGGACGGTCGCGAGAAGGACGTCATCTCGGTGATCAACGAAGGCATGCAGAAGGGCGTGCTGAAGCCGGACCACCAGACCTACCTGGCGCTGGCGCAGTCGTACTACTACAGCGAGCAGATCCCGCAGGCGATCGAGAACTGGCAGAAGGCCGCGCCGATGTCGAAGGACGGCGAGACCTACCTCAACCTGGCCCGGGTGCTGTGGCAGGAAGGCCGCGTCCCCGAGGCCAAGCAGGCCGCCCAGCAGGCCTTGGCCAAGGGCGTCAAGAAGCCCGAGGATGCCAGGAAAATCATCAACTTGAAGTGACGTCACGGAAAAGCGCCGCGCCCTAGGCACAGGGGCGCGGGATTGGTATATGCTTGGCGGTTCATGCGGTGTCACCCGCGAGAATCTGGGCTGCCCGGTGGAAATTCCCACCGGCGGCCTGGCCCCACACCTGAGTTACTAGGCGCATGGCTGAACAACTGGTTGTCCACAGGAACTACGATGAACCCGAGGAAAGCGGCCTGAGCTGGCCGCGAATCATCGGTATTGCGTTCGTCATCGCGCTGCACGCTGCCGCGCTCATGCTGCTGCTGATCCCCGCCGTCGCGCCGAAGGCCGAAGTGGAGAAGGAGCGCAACGTCCTCGTCACCCTGGTCGACGCGCCGCCGCCGCCGCCGCCGCCGCCGCCGCCGCCGCCGCCCCAGGACAAGCCGCCGCCGCCGATCAAGGAGCTGTCGCCGCCGAAGCCCTCGCCGGTGCCGCCACCGCCGGAAGCGCCGCCGATCGATGTGGCCGAGCCGCGTCCGACCGACGTCTACCAGGAGCCGTCGCCGCCCGCGCCGCCGGCGCCAGTCGCCGACATCTCGGCCAGCGTCGACATCTCCTCCAAGAACATGAACCCCCCGCGCTACCCGCCGGCCGCCGCGCGCGCCGGAATCGAGGGCGAGGTGGTTCTGGTCATCGACGTGGCGGCCGACGGTACGGTCACCAACGTGTCGGTCGAAAAGTCCAGCCGCAACCGCGACCTGGACCGCGCCGCCATGGAGGCCGCCCGCAAATGGCGTTTCAATCCCGCTACTGTGAACGGCCAGAAGGCGGCCGGTCGCGTCCGGGTCCCGGTGAACTTCACCCTGGGTTGATGTCCGCACTCCGTGGCGGTGTCCGCCGCCACGGCAACCGGGCCTAGCGTTTCCGCCTTCCTTCTCCACCAATCAAACCAAAGGTAAGCGTCATGCTGCAGGAACTCTTCATCGCCGCCGCCGCCGGGGGCAACGCATCGGCCCTCACGCAGATGGGCTTCGACCACCTTCTGTCCGAGATGATCGCCAATCCGGGCGAATTCGCCGTCTCCTGGATCGTGCTGCTGACGCTGGTCTTCATGTCGGCCGCGTCCTGGTACTGGACCATCTTCAATGCCATCAAGAACACCCGCCTGAAGTCGTACGCGGACCGCGTCGTCAACGCGTTCTGGGACGCCCCGAACGCCCAGGAAGCCATCCGCGTGATGGAAGAGCAGCCGCGCAGCGAGCCGTTCTCCAAGATCGCCCTGGACGCCGCCCAGGCCGCCGCCCACCACCAGCGTTCGGAAGGCACCGGTGCCGGCCTCGGCGAGACCCTGACCCGTTCGGAGTTCGTCGATCGCGCCCTGCGCCAGGCCGTGACCCGCGAAAGCTCCAGGCTGCAGTCGGGCATGGTGCTGCTGGCGACCGTCGGCGCGACCGCTCCCTTCGTGGGCCTGCTGGGTACCGTGTGGGGCATCTACGGCGCGCTGATCAAGATCGGTGCCACCGGCTCCGCCTCGATCGACGCCGTCGCCGGCCCGGTGGGTGAAGCGCTGATCATGACCGCGATCGGCCTGTTCGTCGCGATCCCGGCCGTGTTCGCCTACAACTTCTTCAGCAAGATCAACAGCTCGACGATCGCCAAGTTCGATTCGTTCGCCCACGATCTGCACGACTTCTTCGCCACCGGCTCGCGCGTTCGCTGAGCCGGTACCCCGAAGAACGATCCAGGCACGTAACGGAGAGCCCGCATGGCCTTCAGTTCTGACAACAGCGGCGGCCCGATGGCCGACATCAACGTCACGCCCCTCGTGGACGTGATGCTGGTGCTGCTCATCATCTTCATCATCACCGCGCCGCTGATGCAGCACAAAGTGAAGATCGAGCTGCCGGAAACGGACGTCGTCGCCAAGGACGAAGACGAACCGCGGGTCATGCCCATCACCATCTCGGTGAAGGAGGATGGCTCGCTGTTCTGGAACGACGAGGAGATCTCGCGCGAGATCCTCGAGTCGCGCCTGTCCAGCAGCGCGCAGCAGGTGCCCCAGCCCAAGTTGAACCTGCGTGGTGACAAGACCACGAAGATGCGCACGATCAACGACATCACCCAGATCGCGCAGCGCAACGGCATGCTGGACATCGGCTTCGTCGCCACCAAAGAGAAGGGTCAGTAAGCCATGGCTTTCAGTTCCGGTTCCGGCAAGGGCCCCATGGCCGACATCAACGTCACGCCCCTCGTGGACGTGATGCTGGTGCTGTTGATCATCTTCATCGTGACCGCGCCGATCATGACCTACCCGATCGACGTGGCCCTCCCGCAGCGGGTGATCAACCCGCCGCCGGTCACGAAGGAGCCGCCGCCGCCGATCGAGCTGCGCATCGATGCGTCGAACCAGATCTTCTGGAACAACAGCCCGGTCTCGGTGACCGCGCTGCCGCAGATGATGGAGACCGAAGTGCAGCGCGACCCGACCAACCAGCCGGAGCTGCGCATCGACGCCAGCGCCGACTCGGAGTACGAGGTCATGGCGCGGGTGCTCGCTTCGGCCAAGAACGCGGACATGAAGAAGATCAACTTCGTCCAGCCGTAGTAGACGGTGACGTCCACGGAAGCCGCCCCTGCAGCGGCGGCGACCGGGGACCCAGCGCCGTGAAACGCCGCCTCCGGGCGGCGTTTTCTTTTGCGGCCTCTTGGCCGCCGCGAGCGACGTGGCGTCAGGCCGGGTTGGCGCCTGCCGCGATGGCCAGGTAGGCGCGGACGGTAGCATCCAGGCCATCGTAGAGGGCTTCGCCGATCAGTGCGTGGCCGATCGAGACCTCCAGAACGCCCGGCACCTGTGCCAGGAACGCGCCGAGGTTCGCCTGCGACAGGTCATGCCCGGCATTGACGCCCAGTCCGGCGACCCGCGCGCGCCGCGCCGTATCGGCGCACAACGCCAGCTCGCTGGCCGCATCGCCTGCGGCGAAGGCCTCGGCGAACGGCCCGGTATAGATCTCGATGCGGTCCGCGCCGAGCGCGGCAGCCTTCTCCAGGCCGGCGACGCCCGCATCGACGAACAGGCTCACCCGGCAGCCCAGTGCCTTGAACGCAGCCACCTGCGATGCCAGCGCCGCGTTGTCGCCGTCGAAGGTGAAGCCATGGTCGGATGTCAGCTGACCGTCACTGTCCGGCACCAGCGTCACCTGCGCGGGGCGAACCTGCTCGCACAGCGCGAGCAGGCCGGGATAGCCCGGGCGCGGCGGCGCAAACGGGTTGCCTTCGACGTTCAGTTCCACGCCGAACCGTCGCACCAACGCGGCCAGCGGCGGCAGGTCTTCGGCCACGATATGGCGGCGGTCGGGACGCGGGTGGATGGTGATGCCCTGGGCGCCGGCCTCGAGGCAGGCGAGCGCGGCCGCCTGTACGTCAGGCTCGCGGCCGCCGCGCGAGTTGCGCAGCACGGCGACCTTGTTGACGTTGACGCTGAGGTGCGTGCTCATGCGGCTGGCGGTGCCGGCCCCTGCGGCGGCGCGCTTGCGGGGGCGGCCTCGCGCTTGCGCGCGTCCGCCAGCTCGCGCAGCCGGCGCAGCTCGGCCGGGTCGATCATCGCCAGCTCGTTCTGTTGGCGCCCGCCGATCCGGTCGAGATACCAGCCGCGGATCCAGGCGAGGAAGAATCCCAGCGCCGCCAGCAACGACAGCAGGAGGAGCCAGCCGTGCACGGTGGTGATCGCCAGCAGCAGCGCGCCAAGGGACAGGAGCAGGTAGAACCAGTGCATCGCGGACCTCCCCGGAAGATGGCCTGGCGGCGCGGATGCCGCCGGGCGCGGTCATGATGCCGCTTCGCCGGGCGCCTCTGCCACCCGCGCGTCCGTCGCCGCGATCCGCCCGTCGTGCCGCTACAGCAATGGCGATAGCAGGCGGGCGAACGCTTCCGGCAGGCGGTGCCGCCACAGGCCCATCGCCCGGTCGACGCGGACCCGCTCCGCCTGGTCGAACTCGCCCCCGAGCAGCCGCTCCAGCGCCTGGCAGCTGTCCTGGTCGCGCAACATCGCCGAGATCTCGAAGTTGAGCCTGAAGCTGCGGTGGTCGAAGTTCGCGCTGCCGACGATGCACAGGTCCTCGTCGACGAGCAGGGCCTTGGTGTGCAGCATCCGCGGCCCGTACTCGTAGACCTTCACGCCCGCCTTGAGCAGCTCGTCGAAGTACGACCTCGCTGCAAGCGTGGCCAGGCGGGAGTCGCTCCGCCGCGGCACCAGCAAGCGCGTGTCGAGGCCGCCCAGCGCCGCCGAGGTCAGTGCCATGCGCGCCGCCTCGCCCGGCACGAAGTAGGGGCTGACCAGCCAGACCCGCCGGCGCGCCTCGTGGATCGCCGCCACCTGCAGGCGATGGATCGCCTCCCACGAGGAATCGGGGCCGGATACCAGGACCTGCGCGCCGATCGGACCGTCCTCGACCTCCGGCCAGTACCCGGCCTCCCCGAACGCGCGCGGGTCGCAACCGGCGGCATAGACCCAGTCCTCCACGAAGACCAGTTGCAGGCTGCGTACCACCGGGCCCTCCATGCGCAGGTGCAGGTCGCGGAACGCATCGGGTCGCAGTGCTTCGTTCTCCTCGTCGGTGACATTGATGCCGCCGACGAACCCCACCCGGCCGTCGACCACGACGACCTTGCGGTGGCTGCGCAGGTTGAGCCACGGCCGGGTAAACGGCCTGAACTTCGTCGGATGGAACCAGCCGATCTCCGCGCCGGCGTCCAGCAACGGCCGCAGGTGGCGCCGGCGCATGCTGCCGGCGCCGACCGCGTCGAGCAGCAAGCGCACCTGGATCCCTTCGCGGGCGCGGTCCACGAGCGCGTCGCGCAGGCGCAAGCCGGTCTTGTCCGGTGCCCAGATGTAGTACTCCAGGTGCACGTGGTGGCGGGCATCGGCGATGGCCGACAACAGCGCCTCGTACTTCGCGTGGCCATCGACCAGCCACTGCGCGGAAGTGGCGCTGGAAGGCGGAAGGCCAGTGGTGGCCTGGCCCAGCCGCGCCAGCTCCAAGCATTCGGGCTTGTCGCCGTTGGGCGCGGAAAACTGCTCCAGGCCCGAACGCGACCGCCCGCGGCGCAGCCGCTGGCGCTGGATCTTCTGCGGACCGAGCAGGAAATAGATCAGGAAGCCGACGTAGGGCAGCAACGCCAGCGACATCACCCAGCTGAGCGTGGCCACCGGCTCCCGCTTCTGCAGGATGATCCAAAGGCTCAGGCCGAGCACGTATGCCAGCCAGGCGAGGACGAGGTAGAGCCCAAGGGCCGGCAGCTCGCCAAGCCAGGCCCAGGCCGTTTCGAAATAGGTCATGGGCGGATTCTAGGCGAGCGCGCGGCGCAGGCCCGGTGATGAACGTGGCCCCAGTGCGCGACCGCCATCGCGCCTGGCGCGACGCCGGGGGCGTAGCCTTGGACCATGGCCGACACGATCAAGGGCCGCGGCTCGCGGCAGTACCTGCCAGGGCGATTCGAAACGACCACCGTCGAGGCGGCCGATGACGGCTGGGCGCCGCTGGCGGAGCCGGAGGCGGACCCGGACCCATCGCGGCCCAGGACCGAGGTCCAAGAGGAGATCGCCCGCAGCATCGTCACCCGCAACCGCTCGCCGGACGTGGGCTTCTCCCAGTCGGTGAACCCCTACCGCGGCTGCGAGCACGGGTGCAGTTACTGCTTCGCCCGGCCTTCGCATGCGTACCTCAACCTGTCTCCCGGGTTGGACTTCGAGACGAAGATCTTCGCCAAGACCAACGCCCCGGAACTGTTGCGGCGCGAGTTCGCCCGGCCCGGCTACCGCCCCAGCCCGATCGCGCTCGGGATCAACACCGATGCCTACCAGCCGGTCGAACGCCGCCTGCAGCTGACCCGCCGGCTGGTCGAGGTCATGCTCGAGTGCCGCCACCCCTTCAGCCTCGTCACCAAGAATGCCCTGGTCGAACGCGACCTCGACCTCCTGCAGCCCCTGGCGGCGCTGGGGCTGGTGCACGTGTACTTCTCCGTGACCACGCTCGATCCGCAGCTGTCGGCGCGCCTGGAGCCGCGCGCGACGGCGCCGCATGCCCGGCTCCGGGCGATGCGGAGGCTGCACGATGCCGGCGTCCCGGTCGGCGTGCTGTTCGCCCCGGCGATCCCCTGGGTCAACGACCACGAACTGGAGGCGGTGCTGGAGGCGGCGCGCGGAGCCGGCGCCGCAAGCGCCGGCTACGTGCTCCTGCGCCTGCCGCACGAGGTCGCCCCGCTGTTCCGCGATTGGCTCGAGGCGCACATGCCGGACCGCGCCGCGCGGGTCATGGCGGCCGTGCGCCAGATGCGCGGGGGGCGGGACTACGAGTCCGGGTTCGGCGCGCGCATGCGCGGCCGCGGCCCCTATGCCGACCTGCTCGAGCGGCGTTTCGCGCTCGCCCGTCGCCGTGCCGGCTACCCCACGCAGCCCCTGGCGGCGCTGGACTGCAGCCGGTTCGTCCCGCCACTGGCCGCGCCTGCCCAGCGCGAGCTGTTCTGAGCCGACTGTAAACCCGCCGCACGGGGTGTATCACTCCTGAAACAGCATGGCGGAGGCCGTAGTGGCGGGCCCTGGCGGCCGGAACACATGTCCGCACCGCTTCACGGATGTAACACATCGGGACGGGCGCAACCTCGCGTTAGAACGCAAGCGACTGATAAATAAAATAAAAAAGGCTTGGCACGGGACGTGCGCTGTTGTCTCCGCCTATACGCGGGGACTGCATCCATGTCACGACGCCTTGTCTGCCTGCCCTTGTTCGCCTTGCTGGCGGCTCCGGCCGCCGTACGTGCCGCCGATGCCCACGTCGGCGTGCATCCGGAGCGCGGCGAGATGGTGCTGTTGCGGGACGTCAACGCCCGCCACGCCTATCGCGAGGCGCCGCCCAGTATCGCCCTGATCGTCGATCCGACCCCGAACCGGGAGATCGACCATGCCTTGGGCACCGGGGAGATGTCGGACGACGAGATCGCCGGCATGGCGTCGGGCCAACTGGACGCGCGCGGCAGCGTCACCATGCCCGAGCAGATGACCAGCCAGGCGCTGCAGCGATCGATGGGACGGCTGACGGGCGACAGCAGCGTCTTCTCCGGCAGCGGCTTCAGCCGCAGCGTCGGCGGCGCGACGGGTGCGGTGACCGGCGCCACCCGCGGCATCGGCTCGACCGTCACCGGCGCACTGTCCCAGTTCCCGCTGGGCGGCAACCAGGGAACCGGTCCGTGAGCAGGCCGGTCGCCGTCCCTCGCCCCGCACGGGGCATCTGGCAGCCACTGCTGGCGCTGGCCTGCGCCGCCTGGCTCGCAGCCGGCCCTGCGCGTGCCGCCGATGACTACGCCGACATGCTCGGCTACCTGGCGCAGACCCGGATCGCGGATCGCGCGCTGGCCGGCAGCAGCGGCGCCATCGGCGTGAACATGGCGGCCGGCGACCTCAACCAGCAGTCCAACCTGCGCGCGATCGCCATCGGCGACGGCGCGGCCATGGTGCAGGTGAGCACCTCCCAGGCACGCAGCGACGACGTCTACGACGTGCCAGTGGCCGCCAGCGCGACCATCGGCGGCTCGGCGCTGGCGGGCGCCAGCGGCATCGCATCGATCAACCAGGCCAGTGGCAGCGGCAACGCGGAACACAACGCGGTGGCGATGGTGCTGGCGCAACAGGGCATACGCGAAACGCCGGACAGCCAGCTGTCCAGTGGCGTTGCCGCGTCGGCGGAGCGGCAAACCGCCTTCAACCCGGCGGGGAGGACCGCCAGTCGCAAGGTGGCAGTGGAAGCCACCGCGCTGCGTGGGTTCGAAGGCGTTTTCCAGCTCAATCAGATCGCGGGTTCGGCCAACGAGACCGGCAACGTCCTGACGTTGTCGCTCCCGCCCGGCCCGTGAGGCGGTAATCCAACCAACCAAAGAGCAAGAGAGAGAGGACACCATGAAAAGGACCGTGAAGTGGACCGTGCTTGCCGTGGCGATCGCCGCCGCGACAGCCGCCAACGCCGAAACCACCATCGACAACAACATCGTCAACAACTGGACGACCAACACCACCATCGATACGAACATCGATACCGACCTGAGCAAGAGCAAGTCGTACACCTCGACCGTCGACAAGTCGTACAGCTCGGACGTCGACAAGACCTACAGCTCCGACGTGAGCAAGACCTACACCTCGGACGTCAGCAAGACCATGGACCTGTCGTACAGCGACTCGTTCGATCGCGAGACGACCGCGACCCATTCGATCGACACCTCGTACAGCGACAACTTCGAGAAGAACACCACGATCAACAAGAACATGAGCTGGGACTACCAGCGTAATGTCGTGGACACCGACATCAACCACGACGAAGACGTCAACATCGACCACGACATCACCGTCGACAAGGAAGTGGACGAGCATGGCGTCTCGGCCGAGCTGGAGTCCGACCTGTCGCTGACCTCCGACATCGACTTCAGCGGCAGCCCCACCGTTTCGGGCGACCTGGAGATCGACTCGGCCGCGATCGCCGTGATCGACAACCGCCAGTCCAACAGCGGCAACCTGGGCATGAACGACGTCCTCACCAATGACGCGTCCATCGCCGACAACACCGCCACCGCGGCCGAAGGCAACCTGCAATTCAACGTGGCCGCCGGCGACAACAACCAGCAGGACAACGCCGCCGCCCTGTCCGCGGCCGACGCCAGCTTCGCGTTCGGCCTGGCCGATTCGAAGGTGTTCGTGCAGCAGGCCGGCATGGCCAACGTCACCAAGAACATCGGCAACACCAACACCGCCAGCGTCGGCGACGCCGCGTTCGCGGACGCCTCCGGCAACATCGGCGTGAACGTGACCTCGGGCAACAACAACCAGCAGAAGAACGCGCTGGCCGCCTCGGTCGCCACCTCGCGCTACGCCTCTGCCGCGGTCAGCTCCAACCAGCAGTCGTCCGGCAACTTCGTGGTCAACGCGCCCAAGCGCGACGTGCAGTACGACCGCGTCGGCATCTCGCTCAGCGGGCGCGTCGCTGGCGGCACCATCGCCGTGGGTGCGGGCGGCTACGAGGGCACCGAGTCCGGCACGACCAGCAGCGAGGGCGCGGCCTACCAGCAGAGCAACCTGTATGCCGATGCCTGGCAGGGTGAGAGCCACCCGGGCGGTGGCAACACCGGCCACATCGACTTCGATGCTGCCGCACAGGGCGCCGTCGCCAATCCGAACCGTCCGGGCGTGGGCGGCTTCGCCTTCGACACCGAGGATTCCGGCAGCTACGAGGGCACCGAAGAAGGCGACCTGGGCTTCCTGGAGCTCGGCTATGCCGACCTGTGGGCCAGCCTGAGCGGCTACGTGACCATCGCCCGCAACGTGGTGGACACCTACACCACCAACACCGCCTCGCTGTCCGGTGACGCCTTCGCGCGTGCCACCGGCAACATCGGCGTGAACGTGTCGGCCGGCACCGGCAACCAGCAGGCCAACAGCCTGTCGATGGCCGTCGCCCAGCCCTCCACCGGTGGTGGCGGTGGCGGTGGCGGCGAGTAAGCCACGCAGCGCAGTACGCATATCCCGCAAGGGATGAAAGAGTGACTCCCGGCCATCCGCCGTGACCGGGAACTCACGGAATGCCCCGTCCCGCCTCCCCCGCGGGACGGGGCTTCCACTCCGACCGACGCTCCATCGCCACCCAACGTCCTGGAACGGAAACCGCCGCCATGCCGCGACTGCTCCCGCCGAGCCTGCTCCTACTGCTTGCGATGTGCGCGCTTCCTGCGCCGCACGCCCAGGCCGCGGACATCGCCTTCTCCGGCGTGCTCCCCAATGGGGCGCTGTACTACACGCCGGTGGAAAGCATGCGCGAATCGCGCTTCCGCCACCTGGTCCGGCAACAGACGGACTACAGCTGCGGGGCCGCGTCGCTGGCGACGATCCTCAAGTACGCCTACCACCTGGACGCGGACGAGAACACCGTGATCGAGGGCATGCTGACCCTGGCCGACCCCGAGGTGGTCAAGGAACGCGGCTTCTCCCTGCTGGACATCAAGCGCTACGTCGAGTCGCTGGGCATGCGCGGCCGCGGCTACCGGGTCGACGAGAACCGCCTGCGCTCGCTACGGGTTCCCAGCCTGGTACTGATGGACGTCAACGGGTTCCGCCACTTCGTGGTGCTCAAGCAGGTCCGCGGCGACCTGGTCGAAATCGGCGACCCCATCCTCGGCAACCGGGTGATGCCGCTGCCGGATTTCCTGGAGGCGTGGCCGTCGCGGGCGGTGTTCGTCGTTATCGGCACCGACTTCGACCGAAACACGGTTCTGTTGCAGCCCAGCACCAAGCCCAGTGCGCGGGCGCTTTACGCACGGCAGGGTCCGCTTACCGATGCCGAACTGCTCGACTTCGGATTCACCCATGCCGACCTGTTCTGAAAGGAGTTGAACATGAACGGAAAACGCACGCTCTGCATCGCCATTGGACTGGCGACCGCACCGGCCGCGTTGCCCGCCTTCGCGCAGGCGCAGGCCTCGCCCTCGCCCGCGGCGACGCCCGCCACCGGCCTGACCGAACTGACCGACGAGGAAATGGGTGACATGCGCGGCCGCTACACGGTCAGCAACAACACCGTGGCGTGGTTCGGCGTGACCATGGTCTCGACCTGGCAGAACCAGGCCGGCCAGCAGCTGACCAGCAGCATGAAGGTGACCATGGACGCCCGCACGCCGGACAAGCCGGTGGTCAGCTTCCAGCCCCACGTGAGCATCACAACGGTCGATGTGGCGCCGCCTTCGCCCGACGGCCAGCGCGAAATCGACAACGCCGGCCTTGCCAACGTCACCGGCGTAACCCAGAGCATCCAGGTCGCCGGCGATGACAACGCCGCCCACAACGTGGCCCAGGTAACCGTGCGCGACCAGGTGCCCACCGGAGAAGGCGCAGCTCCCGCCACCGCCGAACCGGCGGGCGGCGCGACGGCGGTTTCCGTGGCGCCCCCGGTGGCCCTGCCGGATCCCGTCGCCTCCCCGGCCACCATCGCCACCGCCAGCGCCGCCGGCATGAACGCGGTCGCCCAGCTGGACGGCAACGCGGCGCGGGTGCTGCTGCAGATCGACGGCCAAGGCGCGGTCGAGCAGTGGATCAACCGCAGCGGCATGGGCCAGACCATCATGCTGTCCAGCGATGGCCAGACCGCCAGCAACTGGATGGAGCTGGACATCGTGCGCAACACCTCGCAAGCGCGCGCCGGCGTGGCGCAGAACGTGGCGCAGGCCATTGCCCTCAGCCGCGGCATCGCGGTCGGCTACTGACGGACCGTTCCAGAAGGAGAGGCAGGTGATCAGGAAGACGGCGGCTACATCCACTCCGGCCCTGCGGCTGGCGATCATCTCCACGCTGGCCGCGTCGGCATTCGCGCCAGCGGCCTCGGCGCAGCAGGCACCGGGGGCCACGCCGGCCGACGAGGCCGAGCTGCGGCAACTGAGCGAGCAGCTGGCCGAGCTGAAGTCGGCCTACGCGCAGGAAGTACGCCGCTTGCGCGAGCTGGACATGCAGGTGCAGGCGCTGCAGGCGCGCCTGGCGGGAAAAGTGCCCGCGGCCACCGGAACCGCCTCCGCACCCGCCGCGGCCGCCGCCGTGGCCGCGCAGCCCGCGGCGCCTCCTGCCGACAGCGCGCCGCCGCCCTCGCAGGCCGGCTACGCCAGCACCGCGGCCGAAGCGGAGAAGGCGAAGAGCGAATCGATGACGCGCAGCGTCGCCGACGTGAAGCAGGCCACGCGCACCCTGTTCGACCAGCGGCTGGTGATCGAGAACGGCCTCACCTACAACCGCTACGACCGCAAGCAGCTGACCCTCAATGGCTTCCTCGCCCTCGACGCGATCTTCCTCGGCAACATCGCCATCGAGAACGTCGAATCGGACACAATGAACTACAACTTCGCGGCGCGCTGGGGCGTTACCCCGAAGCTGACGCTCAACCTCGATGCGCCCTACCTGTGGCGCAAGACGGTCTACCAGAAGGGCGGGGCTGGCGGCGCCGCCGGCGCGATCGCGCAGGAGGAGACCACCGGCAGTGGCCTCGGCGACATCACCCTCAGCGGCAACTTCCTGATGCTGCCCGAGACCACCGGCCGCCCGGAGCTGGTGTTGAACGCCGGCGTGACCCTGCCCACCGGTCAGGAGCCCTACGGGATTCCGTGGCGCGTACTGGAACGCGACGACGACGACTTCATCCGCTTCGCCGTGCCGGAGGAACAGCCCACGGGCAATGGCGCGTACCAGGCGAGCATCGGCGTGTCGGCGGTGAAGACCAGTGATCCGGCAATCCTGTACGGAAACTTCGGCTACACCTACTCATTCGAGTCCAGCTTCGACGACATCGACAACAATCCCGACACGGTGAACCCGGGCGACGTGAAGCTGGGCGAATCGTTCTACTTCGGCGCCGGCGTGGCGTTCGCGTTCAACGAGCGCACCAGCTTCAGCATGTCGCTGAGCAACCGGCTCAGCGCCCGTACGCGGACGCGCTACGAAGGCCAGCCGTGGTCCAAGGTGATCGGCAGCGATGCCAATTCGGCGCTGTTCAACCTGGGCGTCACCTACGCGCTGAGCGAACAGGCCACCATCGTCGGCCTGCTCGGCATCGGCCTGACCCCGGACGCGCCGGATTTCAGCCTCGGCTTCCGGGTTCCATACTCGTTGTAGGGCGCAGCCTGCAGGCGGTGGGAGCGCGTAGGCGCCGGCCTAGCCGTAGCTTCCAGCCACGGGCGCCTTTTCACGGACGAATGTCCGGTCTCCCCGGCTCCTACACCCGCAACGCCTCGAGCTCGAGCTGGTGCTTCTTGCACAGCCTGTAGACGGTGACCCGCGAAACGCGCAGGCGTCGCGCGCACTCGCTGACGTTGAAGCCCGAGTCGCGCAGGGTGGCCAGGATGGCCTCGCGCTCGGCATGGATCCGGACTTCGCCCAGGGCGTCCGCGCCGGTCGCGACGCCATCGCCCAGCTGCAGCGCCTGCGCGTCGATCAGCTCGCTTTCGCTGACCACGGCCGCGCGCCGCACCCGGTTCATCAGCTCGCGGACGTTCCCCGGCCACCGGTGCGAATGCATCTGCCGGCGGGCGGACGCATCGAAGCCGCGGGCGCGCACCCGGTGCTGTTCGCGGAACTGGGCCAGGAAGTGCCGGGCCAGCAGTTCCACGTCGGCGCCCCGCTCGCGCAGCGGCGGCATGTGCAGGCGCAGGACATCGAGGCGGTAGAACAGGTCCTGGCGGAAGCGGCCGTGTGCGATCGCCTCCTCCAGGTCGACGTGGGTGGCGGCGACCACGCGCACGTCGATGTGGATCGAGTGGTGGCTGCCGACGCGTTCGATCGTGCCTTCCTGGAGGACGCGGAGCAGGTTGGTCTGCGCGTCCAGGGGTAGGTCGCCGATCTCGTCCAGGAAGATGGTGCCGCCGTCGGCGGCCTCGAACAGGCCGATCCGGCGCGCCGCGGCACCGGTGAACGCGCCCTTCTCATGGCCGAACAGTTCGGCCTGCACCAGGCTGGCCGGCAGGGCGCCGCAGTTGACCGCGATGAAGGGGCGGCCGCGCCGCGACGACATTTCGTGCAGGGCGCGCGCGGCCAGCTCCTTGCCGGTACCGGTCTCGCCGGTCACCAGCACCGGCAATTCGACCGGCGCGAACTTGTGCAGGTTCGCATGCACGGCGAGCATCGCCGTGCTCGAGCCGACCAGGCAGTCGATGCCATCGCCCGCGCTGCGCCGCGTGTCGCCGTCGACGATCTTGGCAAGGCGCTGGATCTGGACCAGGTCCAGCGGCTCGCACAGTTGCAGCAGGCAACCCCGGGGCGGCATGTCGGCATCGCCCAGTATCACCAGCGGAAGATCAGAATGGGGCGCAAGCAGGTCGAGCATCGCCGTCGACCAGGCTTCATCGGCGTGGCGCAGGTCGAGCAGGGCGGCGACGCGGTCGCCGCCGCGCAAGCCGATCCGCGCCCCGCGCGGGTCCTCGATGACGCGCACGTCCCAGCCGGTCGCGGCAAGGACATCGCGCTCCTGCGGCGTGGGACGCCCCAGCCAGATCATGCAACGCGGTCGGATCTCGGGAACTGCCGCCATAGTTCCTTGCTCCTGGTGCCATCCCGGCGAACGGGACGTTTGCGGGACGGACATCCTTGCGGACGGCCGTCGGCGCAGCCTGCCTACGCTTCGTGACAGGCGGTTAATAAGTGGATGAAAGGCGCCCGGGCAAGCCGGCCGCACGCCATCGGCGCTGCACCTCAGTGTCCGCCCGCTGCCGCATCGCGGCGGGTCCGATTCGGTGAAGGGATCGGATAGGGCGGACGATCTCGGCGTGCCATGGTGTTCCCCCGGAAAACAAGCGTGTTGCCAGCCGCGCAGGTTGGAATGACGGCTGTATCCGGGAAAACGCCGGCGGCCAGGAGGACAGGACAGACGTCCCGTCCGTCCTTCAGCATGATGAGTTGTTCAGCGAGATGAAGCAGGGTAGGCCAACAGCAGGACCAGGTCGTCCTCGCCCACCTGTTCGATCGCATGGGTGCTGCCGGGGCGGGTCAGCATGGCGTCGCCGGCGGCCACGTCATGGACCTCGCCATCGAGCACGTAGCGCCCGCGGCCGGCGAGCACGTAGTAGATCTCGTCCTTGTGGTGCTGGTGCAGGCCGATACCGGCGCCCTTGTGCAGGACCCGCTTGCGCATCACGAAGGACAGCCCCGGCGCCTCGGCGAACAGCGGATAGGCGGTGGTGGTGCCCGCGCCGCCATGCGGACCCGGCTGCTGCCGCGCAAGGTCGCGCTCGTGCACGACCGAAGACGGATTCTTCTGCGCGGCCAGGTCGGCGCGCGCGCTGGACGGTGCACCGCAGTCGGTGTCGCGCACCACGTGTGCGCCCAGCGCCGGGTCCAGCGCCTTCCAGTCGCGCACCACCAGGCAGGCGACCATGGTCGCCCCGGCGACGCTGAAGTGGGTGTCGTCGCGCACCTCGCGCTCGGGCACGTGCTCGAAGTACGCCTTGGACGCTTGGTCGCCGAGCGCGCGCAGCCAGTCGGTGCTGCTGGCGTTGAGGTCGATCAGCGCGACCTGTTCGCGCGCGGCCAGTTCGCGCACCGCCTGGGTGTAGCGGGCGTGGGTGTCCAGCAGCGAGCCGAAGTCCCAGACGCGCCGCGACACCGGAGTCAGCAGGACCGGAGTCGCGCCGCGCTCGCGCGCCAGGGACACGTAGCGCATCAGCCATTGCGGATAGGCCTGCCCGGGCTCGTTGTAGCGCCGCGGATCTTCGTACTTGGCATCGTTGTGGCCGAACTGGATCAGCAGCACGTCGCCCTTGCGCAGCTCGCGCGCGACCGGCTCCAGCCGGCCTTCCTCGATGAAGCTGCGCGAACTGCGCCCGCCCATCGCGTGGTTGCGCACCTCGAAGGCCGCGGGGTCGAGGAAGCCCTGCAGCTGCTGGCCCCAGCCATTGCGCGGCGCGCGCTCGGGGCCGTACTCGGCGGCGGTGGAATCGCCGGCGATGAACACCCGGCGCGGCCCGGCCCATGCGTCGGCCACGCTGGCAAGCGAGGCGAGGGCGGCGAACGCCAGGGCGATCGGCAGCAGGCGCATGTGCATGATGGTCACTCGCAAAAAGAAGCCCCGCTGACGGCTGGGCCGGGCGGGGCTGGGTCGGTACTGGCTCAGGCCGCGGATGCGGAGAGAGTGCATCCGGCGGCACGACGAATGCGCAACCGCGGCCGGAGCGCGCCCCGACGTGGGGTTCAGCGCGCCAGCCAGCCGCCGTCGACCGGGATCACCGCGCCGTTGACATAGTCGGACGCCGCGCTGGACAGGAACACCGCGGTGCCGCCCAGGTCGGCCGGCTCGCCCCAGCGCGCGGCCGGGATGCGGTCCAGGATCGCCTTGTTGCGGTCCTCGTCGGCGCGCAGCTGCGCGGTGTTGTCGGTGGCCATGTAGCCCGGCGCGATGGCGTTGATGTTCACGCCCTTGGCCGCCCACTCGTTGGCCAGCAGCCGGGTGATGCCGGCGATGCCGCTCTTGGAGGCGGTGTACGACGGCACGCGGATGCCGCCCTGGAACGAGAGCATCGAGGCGATGTTGATGATCTTGCCGCGGCCCTGGGCGATGAAGTGCTTGCCGGCGGCCTGCGACATGAAGAACGCGGACTTGATGTTGACGTTCATCACGTCGTCCCAGTCCTTTTCGGAGAAATCGACCGCGTCGGCGCGGCGGATCAGGCCGGCGTTGTTGACCAGGATGTCGAGCCCGCCGAGGCCGGCGACGGTCTCGGCGACGATGCGCTCGACCGGTTCGATGCTGATCAGGTTCGCTTCGATGTTGAGGAAGCGGCGACCCAGGGCCTTCACCTTCTCGCCGGTCTCGTCGGCGGGAACGATGCCGGCGGCGGCGATGTCGGCGCCCGCGGCGGCCAGCGCCAGTGCGATGCCCTGGCCCAAGCCGGTGTTGGCGCCGGTGACCAGCGCGACCTTGCCTTCGAGGCTGAACGGGTTGCTTGCCATGACATATCCTCTGTAGAGCGGGGCTTACCCCGCTGGAGCCGTGTGGAGAAGCCGGCTGTTTGGGCTCCGGCCTGTTCGTACGTGCTTGGAATAGCAGCGGGGCAAGCCCCGCTCTACGCCCGTTGCGCCTGCGGCGCGCTACTTCAGCTGGCAGATGTCCAGCACGTTCATGTCGGTGTAGTCCAGGTTCTCGCCGCCCATCGCCCAGATGAAGGCGTAGTTGCTGGTGCCCGAGCCCATGTGGATGGACCACGGCGGCGAGACCACCGCCTCGTCGTTCTGCATGACGATGTGGCGCTGCTGGTCCGGCTGGCCCATGAAGTGGTAGACGCGGTCGTTGGCACCGAGGTCGAAGTAGAAGTAGACCTCGCTGCGGCGGTCGTGCAGGTGCGGCGGCATGGTGTTCCAGACGCTACCCGGCTTGAGCACGGTCAGGCCCAGCAGCAGCTGCGAGGACTGGCAGGTGGCCGGCACGATGAACTGGTAGATGGTGCGCTCGTTGCTGGTTTCCAGCGCGCCGCGCTCCAGCGCCACCGCGTCCTTGATGGACAGCTGCTTGGTCTCGAAGCGCGCGTGCGCCGGGGTCGAGGTCAGGTAGAACTTGGCCGGGTTGGCGGCGTCGGCCGAGGCGAAGCTCACGTCCTCGCTGCCCATCGCCACGTACAGGCCGTCCTTCGGACCCAGCGTGTAGGCGGTGCCGTCCACGGTGACCGTGCCGGTGCCGTTGCCGACGTTGATCACGCCAAGCTCGCGACGCTCCAGGAAGGGCTTGCCCGCGGCCGAGGCCGGCTCGGTCTGCTTCGGCAGCGACACGGCCTTGGCCACCGGCGCGGCGCCACCGATCACGAAGCGCTCGTAGTGCGTGTAGCTCAGCCGCACTTCGTCGGCGGCGAACAGCTCGCCGATCAGGTACAGGTCGCGCAGCTCGTCGTTGCTGGCGCCCTGCATGACGCCGGGGTGGGTCGCGTAGTAGGTCTTCTGGTACATCGGATCGGGCTCCTGGGGCGGTGCGCCAGCGACGCGGGGGCGGCTCTGGCCTTGTATTGGGACCATTCTAGCGAAGGACGGTAACCGGTGTCATTCCGCGTTGCGGCAAAAGACCGGAGCTTCCCCCGGTGGTTGGATCAGGTCAGGCGGGAGGCTGGCAGGAGTCGCGGACGATCAGGTGCGGGCGCACGCTGGCGACCGGGAGCGGACCGGTGTCGGTGCGGATCAGCATGGTCGCGGCGATGCGCCCGGTGTCGCGGGTCTGGCGGCGCACGGAGGTCAGCGACGGCCACAGGCGCGCCGCCAGCGGGCTGTCGTCGTAGCCGACCACCGACAGGTCGCGCGGGATGCTGATCCCCGCGCGCATGGCGACCTTGTAGACGCCGGCGGCCATTTCGTCGTTGCCGCAGAAGATCGCGGTCGGCCGCTGCTTGCCGGCCAGCAGCTTCTCGGCGGCGGCCACGCCCGACTCGAAGGTGTAGCTGGCTTCGATGATGCGCGACTTGGGTACTTCGATGCCGCGCCTGGCCAGGGTGTCGACGAAGCCTTCGGTGCGTTCGATCGCCGAGCGGTAGGCCAGCGGACCGGTGATGAGGGCGATGTCGCGATGGCCCAGGGTCAGCAGGTAGTCGGCCGCCTCGGCCGCGCCGTCGCGATCGTGGGTTACGATCATCCGGCCGTCGGTGTCCTCGAAACCGACCGGGACGATGCGCGTGTAGCGGCAGCCCATCTCGGCGAGCATGTCGGCCAGGTTCTGGTCCTCGGAGGCGCGCGGGATCAGCATCACCCCGTGCAGTTTCTGCTGCTGGACGAAGCGCCGCACGCCGTCGATGTAGCCGGGGCTGCGGGTGTCGCAGGGGTGCACGACCAGTTCGAAACCCGATTCGCGCAGCGCGTCCAGCGCGCCGTACTGGATGTCGACGATGTACTGGGCGGTCGGGTTGTCGTAGACCATGCCGATCAGGAACGAGCGGCGGAAGGCCAGGCCCCGCGCCAGCGGGTCGGGCACGTAGCCGACCTCGCGCATCAGCGTTTCCACTTTCTCCCGGGTGTCCTTACGGACCAGCGGCGAGTGGTTGATGATCCGCGAGACCGTCTTCTTGGAAACCCCGGCCAGCCGTGCGATGTCGTTGATGGTCGCCGCCTTGCCGGCGGGCGGCCGGGCGGACGGGGGGGCGGGGGTCGGGCGCGCTGGCATTGGCATGTTCGGGGTGGAGTCCGTCGATTCTAGCCGGAGCCGCGGTGCTGGCGGGTCCCGGTCGCCAGGGGCGCCGGGATCCGGTCAGGCCAGCAGGTCCGGCAGCCAGAGCGAAAGCTGCGGGAAGAACGCCACCACCAGCAGCACGGCCAGGCCCGCCAGCCAGAACGGCCAGATCGTGCGCATGCTCTGGGCGATGGTGATCTTGCCGATCGCCGTGCCGATGAACAGCACCGAGCCCACGGGCGGGGTCACCAGGCCGATGCCGCCGGTCAGGACCAGCACCAGGCCGAAGTGGATCGGATCGATTCCGTAGGCTTTGGCCACCGGCAGGAAGATCGGGGTGCAGATCAGGATCATCGGCGCCAGGTCCATGAAGGTGCCCAGCAGCAGCAGCATGACGATGATCATCAGCAGGACCATGTACTTGCTGTGCGCGAACGACTGCAGGAACTCCACCGCCGCCGCCGGCACCTGCAGGTAGGCCAGCAGCCAGCCGAACACCGCCGCGGTGGCGATCACGAACAGGATCACGCCGGTGCTGCGCGCGGCATGGGTCACCGTCTCCAGGAACACGCGGAACTTGAGTTCGCGGTAGAGCACCGCGGTGACCAGCAGCGCGTAGACGACGGCGATCGCCGCCGATTCCACCGCGGTGAAGATGCCGGCGCGGATGCCGACGAAGATCAGCGCGACCAGGCCCAGCCCGGGCAGCGCCGAGACCAGCCGCACCAGCACCGCGCGCCAGCCGGGGAACGGCTCGACGCCGTAGCCGCGGTGGCGCGCGACCACGTATCCGGTGACCATCAGCGCGGCGGTCATCAGCAGCGCCGGCATGATCCCCGCGGCGAACAGCCGCGCGATCGACAGCCCGCCACCGGCTGCGGCCGAGAACAGGATCAGGTTGTGCGAGGGCGGCACCAGCAGCGCCACGAGGGCCGCGGTGATGCTGACGTTGACCGCGAAGTCGCGGTCGTAGCCGCGCTTGACCATCTGCGGGATCATCGTCCCGCCCACCGCCGAAACGTCGGCGATGGCCGAGCCCGATACGCCGCCGAAGAACAGCGACGACAGCACCGAGACCTGGCCCAGGCCGCCGCGCATGCGTCCGACCAGCGAGGAGGCCAGCGCGATCAGGCGTTCGGAGATGCCGCCGCGCATCATGATCTCGCCGGCGAAGATGAACAGCGGGATGGCGATCAGCGACGCCGAGCCGGCGCCGGCGGAGACCTGCTGGACCATCACCACCGACGGCAGGTCCAGGTACAGCAGGGTCACCAGCGAGGCGGCGGCCAGGGCGAAGGCGACCGGTACGCCGACCACCAGCAGGATCGCGAACACGAGGAACAGCAGCGCGATGGCCATGTCAGAGGTCCCCTTCCTGCGGCGGCGCCTGCGGCGCGGCGTGTTGCGGCGGCGCCACCGCCTGGACGAGCTGGTGGGCGGCGAACAGCGCCATCAGCGCGCCGCCCAGCGACAGCGGCAGGTAGTTGATGCTCTGCGGCAGGTTCGCGCCGGCGGCACGGATGTCGAGGCCGTCGAGCAGCAGGCGCGCGGACCAGTAGGCCAGCACCATGCCGATCGCGGCGACGATCAGCGCGGCCAGCACGTCGATGGCCCGGCGGATCCCCGGGCGCACGTGGTCGTGCAGCAGGAAGAAGCCGAAATGCCGTCGCGTGTGCACGCCTGCCGCCGCGCCCAGGCTCATCGCAGTGGCCAGCAGCAGCAGGGTCACCGGCTCGGTCCAGCTGGGCGAGTCGTTGAGCACGTAGCGGGTGAACACCTGCCAGCCCTGGACCACGACCAGCCCGAGCAGGGCGGCGGCGGCCACGGCGATGGCGATGCCTGCGATCCGGTCCAGCGCGCGCTGCGCGGGGCTGGCCGGGAGGGAAGTGGCGGTCTCGCTCGTATGACTCATGGGGACCCGGATCAGGCGAGGTCGCGGATGCGACGGTACAGGGCTTCGATTTCCGGCTTGCCGTGGTACTCGTCCAGCAGCGGCTGGGCCGCCGCGCGGAACGCAGGCAGGTCGGCTTCGTTGGCCTGGACGCCCCACTCGAGTACCGCCTCGCGGGCCGCGCCCTCGGATTCGTCCCACTTGGCGCGCATCACCGGCACCGAGGCGCGGGCAGTGCGCAGCAGCAGTTCGCGGTCGGCGGGAGCCAGCGACAGGAGGCTGGCCCGCGACATCACCAGGATGTCGGGCGCGTAGGAATGGCGCGTCTCCGACCAGAACCCGGCAGCCTCGAAATGGCGGCTGGAGTGGAAGCTGCGCATGTTGTTCTCGGCTCCGTCGATCATGCGCGTCTCCATCGCCGAGAAGGTCTCGCCCAGCGACATCGGCGTCGGGTTGGCGCCGAGCAGGCGCACCAGCTTGATGAAGATGTCCGAGGCCGCGACGCGCATCTTCATGCCGTGCAGGTCCTTCGGTGCGACGATCGGATGCCTGGTGTTGTAGAAGCAACGCGCGCCGGAGTCGTAGATCGCCAGGCCGACCAGGTCGCGCGTCTCGAAGCCGCGCAGCACCTCGTCGCCGACGTCGCCGTCGACCACGCGGCGCAGGTGCTCGATCGAATCGAACACGTACGGCAGGCACAGCGCCTGGGTCAGCGGGAAGGCGTTGTTCAGGGCGCCGGAGAACACGCGGGTGATGTCGATCACGCCGTAGCGCGCCATGTCGATCGCTTCGGCCTCGCGGCCGAGCTGGCCGGAGTGGTAGAGGCGGATCTTCAGCCGGCCACCCGTTTCCTCCTCAAGGGTCTTGCCGATCCAGCGCACCGCCTCGACGGTCGGATAGTCCGATACGTGCACGTCGGTCGCGGTCAGGACGCGCTGGCCGGCGTCGTCGACCGTGTCCGCGGCGGCGACCGCGCGGCCGCCGAACGCCAGCGGCAGCGCGCAGGCGGCGCTGGCGCCGCCCAGCAGCAGGCGGCGTCGGCTCAAGCCGGTCATGCAGGCGTCTCCTGGCTGGCGGGAACGGCGTGGCAGTCAAGCGTGCCATGCCCGTGGAACACCACGCGCGCGCTCTGCCCGGCGGCGATGTCATGGATGCCGGTGGCGTTGCCGGTGGCGATGTACTCGCCGGCCTTGAGCGGCCGGCCGCGCCGGGCCGAGCGTGACAGCGCGAAGGCGAACGCCGTGCGCAGGCCGCCGGGGAGGCGCTCGGCGCCGCCGCTGCCGACGCTGGCGCCGTCGATGAAGGTCTCGGCCAGCAGCTGCGCCTCGTCCAGCGAGGTCCAGTCGGCGATTTCGGCGCCGAGCAGCAGGCCGTTGTTGTTGCCGAAGTCGGACACCACCACGCGCGGCCCGAGCTGGTTGATCGTCGCCAGCGGACTGCTGGCGACTTCCACGCCTATGAACAGGGTGGAAGGCAGCGCGGCCGCCTCATCGGGCGTCCAGTCCAGCTTGTCGACCGGCGCATCGGCCTCCAGGCGCAGGACGTACTCGGCCTCGACCGCGCCGAAGCCGCCGACGAACACCGGGATCGGCATGCTGCCACCGGTGGCATTCCAGAAGTGGCGGGCAAAGATCGGGCCGAGCAATCGCTCGTCGCCCGAGGCATCGCGGCGTTCCGGGGCGATGTAGCCGACCTTCCAGCCGACCACGCGGTCGGGCCACTGCGCGATGGCCAGGTCCTGGACCCGGTAGGCGGTGACCAGGTCATCGGGAACGGTCCCCGGAAACCCTTCCAGCGCAGCGCCGGCGCGCCTGGCGGCGACGAAGCGGTCCGCGATGCCGCTCAACTGCGGCGACGGCGCCGTATCGTCCTGATGGCCTGTAAGCGTGCTCAAGGTGTCTCCCGGGGAATGTGCTTAGCGTGTTGCGCCGCGGATCGACAGCAGGCGCGGAAGCTGTATATGGTAAACCGGTGTCATGCCGCAATGTGCACTGCGACAACGCGGCACTGCACGCTGCATCGCAACATGTGGAGGCCCTTGGAATGCGACTGCTTTACCGGCCCGCTGCGCGTCGCCCCCGGATCCGCGCGGCCGGCCTCTGGCTGCTGCTCGCGGCGCTCCCCGCAGCCGGCGGCGCGTCGCCCGGCAGTCCACTGCCGGCATCGGTGCCGCCGGTGGAAATCCCGCTCTGGCCCGCCGCCGCCCCGGGTTCGGAAGCGCTCGCAGCCGGCCAGCGCGTGGTCGAGCGCAGCCGCGACCCGCGGGTACCGGACCGCTATGCCGAGCGCATCGGCACGCCCTCGCTGGCCATCTACCGCCCTGCCCGTCCGGACGGACGCGGCCTGCTGGTCGTGCCCGGCGGCGGCTACCAGCGGGTGGTGCTGGACAAGGAAGGCAGCGCGCTGGTGCCGGCGTTCGCCGAGGCCGGTGGGTTGACCCTGTTCGTGCTGCGCTACCGCCTGCCGGGCGAAGGGCATGCCAACCCGCGCGAAGTTCCGTTGGCCGACGCGCAGCGGGCGATGCGGCTGATCCGCCACCGCGCGGCCGAATGGGGCGTCGACCCCGACGGCCTGGGCGTAATGGGCTTCTCCGCCGGTGGCCACGTGGCCGGCAGCCTGGCCACGCGCCACGCCGAGCGCGTGTATCCGCCGGTCGACGCCGCCGACACGCTCGACGCGCGTCCCGCCTACGCGCTGCTGGTGTACCCGGTGATCGACATGGGTGCGCACGCGCATCCGGGCTCGCGCCGGCAACTGCTCGGCGAAGCACCCGACGCGGCGGCGGTGGAGGCTTACTCGCTGCAGAACCGCGTCGGCGCGGCCACGCCGCCGGTCTTCCTCCTGCACGCGCAGGACGACGAGGTCGTGCCGGTCGAGAACACCCTGCTGTTCGAAGCCGCGCTGCGCGACGCCGGCATCGAGCACGAGACCCATCTCTACGCGCGCGGCGGGCACGGCTTCGGCGTGCGCCAGGCCGGTGGCACGCTGGCGCGGTGGCCATCGCTGGCACTGGCCTGGATCGACGCCCACGCGCCCGCATCTGCCTCCGCACCCCAGGATTGAACGATGTCGGATATCCCTGCTCCCATCACGCCTTCCGTCGACGCGCAACGCCGCCGCCTGCTGCAGGCGACCGCCGCCGGCATCGCACTGGTAGCTCTTGCCCCGCCGGCCTTCGCCACGACTGACGCAGCGAGCACCGTTGGCGCCACGCGCGCCGGCCGCGTGCGTGGCCTGCGCGAGCAGGGCGTGCATGCCTTCAAGGGCATCCGCTATGGGGCCGACACCACGGGTGCGCGCTTCCAGCCCCCGCGTGCCCCGCGCGCCTGGTCCGGCGTGGCCGATGCGACGGCCTACGCCGCCTCCGCGCCGCAGCGGGGGGGCGCCGGTCCCGGCAGCGAGGATTGCCTGTTCCTCAACGTCTGGACGCCTGCCCTCGCCGATGGCGGCAAGCGGCCGGTGCTGGTCTACATCCACGGCGGCGGCTACGACACCGGTTCGGGCAGCGATCCCCTGTACGACGGCACGCGCCTGTGCCGGCGCGGCGACGTGGTCGTGGTTACCGTGAACCATCGGCTCAATGCGTTCGGCTACCTGCACCTCGGCCGGATCGGCGGCTCGGACGTGGCCGCGTCGGGCAACGCCGGCCAGCTCGACCTGGTGCTGGCGCTGCAGTGGGTGCGCGACAATATCGCCGGTTTCGGCGGCGACCCCGGCAACGTCACCGTGTTCGGCCAATCCGGTGGCGGCGCGAAGATCGCCACGCTGATGGCGATGCCGGCAGCGCGCGGACTGTTCCATCGTGCGTGGACGATGAGCGGGCAGCAGGTCACCGCCGCCGGTCCGCGCGCGGCGACCCAGCGCGCGCAACTGTTCCTGCATACGCTGGGCATCGACCCGGCCGCGCCCGATGCGGTCGCCCGCCTGCGTGCGCTGCCTGCGGCGGAGATCCTGGAGGCGACCACCGTGCGCGACTTGTCGCGGGTGGAGGACACGCGCCTGTACTTCGGCCCGGTCATGGATGGCGAAGTGCTGCCGCGGCATCCGTTCTGGCCCGACGCGCCGCCGCAGTCGGCGGCGATCCCGATGGTGATCGGCAACACCCGCGACGAGACGCGCGCCTTCCTCGGCAACGACCCGCGCAACTTCGAGCTGGACTGGGAGGCGCTTCCCGCGCGGCTGGAAACGCAACAGTTCGTGGATATCCGCGCCGACCTCGTGGTCGCCGAATACCGCCGCCTGTATCCGCACTACACGCCGTCGGAGGTGTTCTTCGCCGCGACCACGGCCGGGCGCTCCTGGCGCGGCGCGGTGGAGGAACTGGAGGCGCGCGCGCGCCAGGCCGGTCCGGCCGCCCCGACCTGGGCCTACCAGCTGGACTGGGGCTCGCCGCTCGACGGCGGCAAGTTCCGCGCCTTCCACACTCTCGACATCCCGCTGGTGTTCGACAACATCCGCCAACCAGGCTCGCGTACCGGCGACGGTGCCGATGCGCAGGCACTGGCCGACCGCATGAGCGACGCGCTGCTGGCGCTGGCGCGGCATGGCGATCCGAACCACGCCGGCCTGCCGCGCTGGGAGCCGTACTCGATGGCGCGGCGGCAGACGCTGCTGTTCGACGTGCCGCCCGCGCTGGCCGACGATCCACGCGGGGCCGAGCGCCGCTTCTGGCAGCAGGCCCCGTTCGTGCAGCGCGGGACGATGTGACGGCGCCGGCGGGCGGGCGTCCGGCTCAATAGTCGAGCGCGCGATACCGGAAGTCGCGGAAGTGCACCTTGCCCTCGCCGGCCGCGTAGATGCCCGGCTTCAGCGCAAGGAACTGCCCGGCGACGTTGTGGTGGTAGCCGGACACCTCCATCTGCACCGGGTACTTCTCCCAGGCCTTGCCGTCGGTGCTGGTGTGGAAGGTGACGATGTGCTCGTCGTTGGTCACCCGCAGCCAGAGCCTGCCGCCCTTGCCGGGCGCCAGTCCATTGGTGGGACGTTCCTGGCCGTAGCGGTGCATGACGAACTTCTCGCCGTTGCTGCCCACGCCCACGTACAGGCGGTCGTTGTAGAACAGCAGCGCGCCACCGATCGCGCCCGGCTCGATTTCCATTTCCACTTCGAACTGGTAGGCCTTGTCGCCGGCGATCACGGTCAACGGCGAACTGTCGCGTGGCGTGCTGCCCTTGCCCTGAAGGGTCATCACGCCGCCGCCGAACGATAGGCGCGCGTACTCGTCCTGGGCCGGGTCGAAGAACGACCACTGGTGGCCCAGCCGGCTGCCGTCGAACGCGTCCGACAGCGCCATGCCGTGCGGGCCGACCGACGTTCCGCTGGGCTTCTCCATGGGCCGGCCGAGGTCGCCGCCCTTGGCGATGAACCAGCCGTCGTCGGTCCACTCGACCGGATCGAGCAGCGCCTGGCGGCCCAGCGTCCAGTAGCCGTTCTCGTAGCCGTGGTAGATCATCCACCAGCGTCCATCGGTGCCTTCGACCACGGTGGCGTGGCCGCGCGACCACCACGGTTCGCTGCGGTCGACGGTGCGCGTGATCGGATTGTGCGGCGAGTTCTCCCACGGGCCGTGGATCGACTTCGAACGCGCGGTGATCACCATGTGCCCGGTCGGCGGGCCGGCGGTGCCGCCCACGGCGGTGGTCATGTAGTACCAGTCGCCGCGCTTGTGTATCTTCGGGCCCTCCTGGGCGTAGCTCTCCACGTCCCAGCTTTCCGGGTACTGCCAGCCGTCGTAGACGTGCTTCGGTTCGCCGACCACGCGCAGGCCGTCGTCCGACAGCTGCACGTAGTCGCCGCCCGACAGGAACAGGTAGCGCTTGCCGTCCTCGCCCACCGCGTGGCCCGGATCGATGTACTGGCCCAGGCCGATGTTCACCGGCTCGCTCCACGGGCCGCGGATGTCGTCGGCCCACACGACGTAATTGCTGCGCGTGCTGCCCTCGGTGCCGCCGGTACGGGCCGGGAAGTAGATGTAGTAGCGGCCTTCGTGCTTGACGATGTCCGGGGCCCAGATCGAGCCGACGTTCTTCGTGATTGCATGGCCCAGCGGCTGCCAGTTGACCAGGTCGCGCGAGTGCCAGATCGGCAGGCCCGGATAGGCGTCGAACGAGGACGAGGTCAGGTAGTAGTCGTCGCCGTCCTTGAGCACCGACGGGTCGGGCCGGTCGCCCGCGAACACGGGGTTGAGGAAGGTGCCGTCGCCCAGGTCGGCCTGGCGCTGGTGCTCGATGCCGCGCTTCCAGGGGCTGGCCGGTGTGTCGGCGGCCAGCGCCGTGGGCACGGCCAGGCTGGCCAGGCCGTAACCGGCGAGGGCGGGCAAGGCGAGCAGCAACAGGGAATGCAAGGGGCGCAGGGCCATGACTGGTCCTTTGGGGCAGGGGGAGGGTCCGGTGCATGGCGCGCGGCACGGCCAAATGACACCGATGGTCAATGGACCGTAACAGACACCGCCCGACCCGGGCATCCTGCGCCGCAGCACGTGGTCGTCGCGGGCGCGGCTAAAGTCGGATTGTCCGCATCGCCAGCTTTGTGGCCGGATGACACCGATGCCATGCCCGGACGCCGACGAGCACCGGAGCCCGCCAAGAACGCCCGCAACCCTCTTGAGCCCCATGTCCCCATCTTCGACCTTTGCCAGCCGTCGCCTTCTCGCCCACGCGTCCCTGCTCCTGCTGCTGGGCGTATCCGCCGCCAGCCTGGCCGCGGTCGATCCCTCGATCGGCGAGCGGCCGCCGGTCACCCCGGTCCGCGCCAGCAAGATCATCCTGGTGGGCGATTCGACCACTGCGGTGCAGGGCGGCTGGGGGCCGTCGTTCTGCGCCGATCATGTCGCCTCGTTCATGGCCTGCATCAACCTGGCCCGTGGCGGTCGCAGCACCTACAACTACCGCGCCGAGGGTTCGTGGGAGATCGCGCTGCATGAAATGCGCACCGACGCCTATGCCGGTGGCGTGTACGTGTTGATCCAGTTCGGTCACAACGACCAGCCGGGCAAGCCCGGACGCTCCACCGCCCTGGCGACCGAATTCCCCGACAACCTGCGCCGTTACGTGCGCGAAGTGCGCGCCGCCGGTGCGACGCCGGTGCTGCTGACGCCGCTGACCCGGCGCCAGTTCAAAGAGGGCATGCTGGTCGACGACCTGGCGCCGTGGGTCGAAGCCACGCGCAAGGTCGCGGCCGAGCTGAATATACCGCTCGTCGACCTGCACGCGCGCAGCGTGGCCGCGGTGCAGGGCATGGGCCCGGTGCAGGCGATGCGCCTGGCCCAGGCGCGTCCGCTGCCGGAGCAGGTCACCGCCGCGCAGGCCGGCACCACGATCGGCGCGACACCGGCCGCATCGGCGGGCGCCACGGCCGCCGCGCCGCAGGACAATGCGGCCGTCGAGCCGATGGGCGCGCCGAAGGCGGCGTTCGACTACACCCATCTGGGCCGCGAGGGCGCGGACTTCTTCGCCGCCATCGTCGCCGACGAGCTGGCGCGACAGGTGCCGGCGCTGCGACGCAACCTGATTCCATGAAGGACGATTGCCTGCCCCTCACCCGATGCGCGCGACCGCTGGACTGCGGCGGCGACCGGACGGGACCCGACGCATGAAGATCACACCCACACCCGTCACGGCCGCGCTGGCGGGCGCGTTCGCAGGGGTAGTGATGCCGCTGCTCTGGCCGCGCCTGGGCGATGACACCCTGGACTGGATCCTCGCCTTCCTGCTGGTGATCGCGCTGCCCGCGCACGCGCTGGTCGTGGGTTTCCACGCGCCACGCGAGTCGGCTGCCAGGGGGGCACTGGACACCGCGCTGCTCAAGCGCGTGGCGGCGTGGCTGCTGGCGGCGTTGGCGACAGCCGCATCGATGAAGGTGTTGCCCCCGTAGGGCCGGGCTCGCCCGGCTGCCAGCGCTTGCGGGGGCGACGAAGGGCAACCGGGCAAGCCCGGCTCTACGCCGCGAGGGTGGCCCATGTTGGCGACGCGCGGTTACCCCGGGAAAGGGCCGGCCGAGACCGGCCTTCCTCGGCTGTCTGCGCGCGCCGGCCTCAGGGCACCGCGCGCCGGTTGTTCAGGCGCGTGACTTCTTCGGCCTCGCCCTCGAGCGCGACACGCACGTAAAGACCGTCGGCCTTGCGGCCACCCAGCGGCAGCGACACCTTTGCGGTCTTGGGCAACAGGTCGGTCGGCGCCGACATCGCCGGCACCGCCACGCGCGCCAGCTCGCGACCGCGTGCGTCCTCCAGCACCGCATAGCCCGCACCGGTCGCCACGTGGCCCAGGCTGTGCACGACCACCTCGACCGAATCGCCGGCCACGCGCACGTCGCCGCGGCCGATGCCCAGGTCCGGTCGCGTCTCCACGGCCGCGCCCTTCTCGAGCAGCTCGAATTCCATCACCACGGTCTGCATCGGCGGGAACACCACGTCCACCGGGGCGCTCTTTTCGAAGTCGAATTCGCGCGTGGACGCCTTGCCATCGATGCGGTCGTCGCCGTCGCGGTCGATCCCCGAGGTCATGCGCCAGGTGCCTGGCGCCACGTTCCAGCCGGTCATCGTCGCCGGATGCGCCTTGCCGTCCAGATTGAAACCGATGACCTTGAAGCGGTCGCGGCGCGCATCGGGCAGCAGGATCGCCACCTGCTCGGCACCGTCCTCGCGGGCGAAGCGCCAGCTCACGGTATGGCCGGGGTAGGACTGGTTGCGCTCCAGCGCCACGCCGCCCAGGCGCTCGCGCTGCAGCAGCTCGCTGGCCGATTCGACCCGGTCGGACCACCAGTGGCCTTCGGTGACCATGTACTCGCGCAGCGCCTTGAGTTCGATCGACTCCGCGTGCATCGCCTCCAGGTACTTCTTGTCGCCGGTCTGCTGCCAGGCGGCGAGGCTGGCGAAGCCGGTGTCGCCCTGGTCGGCCGCCTCGACCAGCGCCTGGCCCCAGTCGCCTTCGCGGCCGAGCACGCCGATGAAGTTCTCGCCCAGGTTGGACAGGCTGGCCGGGCCGCTGCGCCCGGCGCGGTAGTCGAGCGCGCGCAGGTACTTTTCGTCGCCGGTCCAGCGGTACGCGGTCCAGAACAGGTGCATGGTGTCGCCGCCGCCGGAGCCCTTCACCAGTTCGCCGCCGCGGGTCTTGCCGGTGGCCCAGTGGATCTCGTTGGGCAGCACCCAGGTGCCGTCGTCGGCGGTGTAGGCATGGGCCAGGTAGCCATCGGCCAGGCCGGTGACCAGCTTGCGGCCCGTGGGATCGGCGTTCCAGTCGCCGACCAGGAACGCAGGGTGCAGCGCCGGGAACGAATAGGGCTTCTGCCACTGCCAGTTCGGCTCGCGGTAGACCTTGTTGCCGCCGAACCAGTTGCTGGACCACAGCAGGTGGCCCTGCGGGTTGGGCAGGATGATCTTCTCGTCGTAGGCCTTGACCGTCTCCATCAGCCGCTCGACGGTCAGCGGGTCGCCCCAGTTGAGGTAGAGCATCGCGCTGTTGGCGTTGATGCCTTCCTCGTACGCGTGCAGTTCGTCGGTCTCGATCGTGCTGAGGCCGCCACTGAACATGCCATTGCGGTAGATCGCATCGGACACCGCGGTCAGCGAGGCATTGAGCTTGTCCGGCTTGATCCCCATCAGCGCCGCGCCCGGCCACTGCTGCACCAGGTCCGAGTCGTCGGACAGGCCGCCGCCGAAATCACCGTACTCGACCTGGCGGTGGTCGATCCACCAGTCGATGAACCGGCGCACGTACTGCATGTCCTGCGCCTGCAGGAACGCCCACTGCGGCACGCCCTTCGGCGCGGTGGGCAGGGTGAACGGCGGCCGGCCCTGGCTGTTGTAGCTGATGTAGTTCCAGTAGCGGCGACCCTGCTCGTGGTCCGGGTCCACGCGCAGCAGGTCGCTGAGGTCGGCATGGACGCGGGCGTACAGGCGCTGGCGCTTGGAAGTGGTGTGTTCCTCGACCAGGAAGCCCCAGTTGTCGCGCACCTGGTTGAAACGGTCGGCGACGTGCTCTTTCTTCGCCTCGGCGCGGTCCTTGAACACCAGCCGGACCTGGGCGCCATCGAGCGAGTGCGCGTTGAAGCCCGGGGCGGCCGAGGCGATGCTCAGCCACAGGCTGTGGTCGGTGAGGATGCGGTCGCGCAGGTCCAGCCACAGCGTGCGCTTCTGGTTGGGCTTGACCGACACCGAGACATCGATCATGTCGCGCGCCGGCCAGATCGGATCCTTGATGCGGATGTTGAGCGGAATCAGGCCATCGCGCGTGGCCGGCAGGTCCAGCGCCGGGAGGTCGATGGCCACGCCGTCCAGGCCGTCGTACATGTTCTCCCAGCTGTAGGCCCAGCTGCGGATCAGTGGCTGCGCCGCCGGCGCGGCGCCGACGCTGGACGGAATGAGCACGTGCACGATCGGTTCGGCGGCGATGGGCAGGCTGTCGTCGCCGCGCTTGCGCGAGCCGGCGCCCTTGGGCAGCGCCATCACCGTGGCCCGGCCCGGCGGCAGGAAGCGGCCATCGATGTAGCGGCGCAGCGCCTGCACGTTCTCGTAGTCGGGCAGCACGCGGCTGTCGACCACGTAGGCCTGCTTGACCGTGCCCTCCGGCTCGGCTGCATCGGTGACGTGGTAGGCCCAGATCTCCTGGATCGGCGTTTCCGGGGTGGTGTTGGTGAAGCGCACGTGGCCGCCGCGGCGCGCGGGAAACTGGTCGTAGGTGCGGACCAGGCCCTGCTCGCGCTCGAACAACGGCTGCTGCCGCGAGGCGTCCTCGCCGTGACTGGCCTTCCCATAGGCAGCGCCGCGGATCTCGATCCGGTTGAAGGGCTCGTCGGGCATCGCCAGGTCCATGGCCTGGCCGCCTTCCACGTACGTGTTCCAGTCCGGCAACTGGAAGTAGTCGTCGCGCCCGGGCAGGCGCGAACGGTTGTACACGCCCGGCCAGGTGGTTTCGGGAATGCCGTCGCTGCCCTTCCACATCCACTGCTTCTTGTCCTTGACGTCCAGGAAGCCGAGCATGCGCACCGAGGTCGTTGCCGAAGCCAGCCCCGGCGGTGCGCCGTGGTCCCAGCCGTACCGGTGGCGCCAGGCCGATCGCAGCGGTCCCTCGCCGATGGCCACCGAGGTGGATGGCCGGGCGCCGGCGAGGTCGCCGCGCCGGGCGAGCGTGGCGGCGGCCGGCGCGTCGAGCATGCGGTCGTACACGCGGATCTCGTCGAAGTCGCCGCCGCGCAGGAAGTTGTAGCGGCTCTGCACCTGGTAGGGCGCCATCACCCGTCCGGCCAGGCCGAGCTGGTCGAGCGCGGCGTCGTAGTCGAACGCGGCGCGCGGCTCGCACGAGGCCACGCAACCGACGGCCGACTGCTCGACGATGTCGACCTTCGCCACCTCCCTGCCATCGACGAACAGCCGCACGCCGCGGGTCTCGTCCCAGGCGAAGGCCAGGTGGGTCCAGTCCCGTGGGCCGGGCACCTTGTCGAGCTCGAACGACACCCGGGTGCGCGCCAGGTTGGCGTCGGTGACGAAGGCATCGAAGCCCTGGCCGTTCCAGTCGATCCGCAGCCAGGCCATGTCCCAGCTGCTGTGGTCGGCGTAACCGACCCGGAAGATGACGAACGGCGCCTCGCCCACCGCATAGCGGGGACGCCAGAAGAACGAGAGCGTGCCGCGCTCGGCATAGATGTTGCCCGGCGCGTTCCAGGCCAGCACGCCGTCGTCGGCCCATTCGATCGCCCCGCCCTGCACGCCGGTCGGGACGACCTTCACCCTGTCCTGGAAGTTGGGCACCGCGTCGCCGCCGGCATGGTCGGCGACGAAGCCGGCGTCGGCCGAGACCCGGAACAGCAGGTTCGGCGCCGTGTCGGTGCTGGCCGGGGCGGGGCCGGCGGCGAGGGCGGCGGCAAGGACGAGGGCGAACAGCGCCGGACGCATGGGGTCATTCATCGATTCGTGGTTCCAGTGGCGCAAACGTAAGGGATTGCGGGGTCAATGCGGCGCCGCGCCGGCGGCATGGACCTCGCGCCAGCGCGGGAGTTCCTGCGCCAGCAACTTTTCCGGCCAGGTGCCGTACCAGGCATAGCCTGTGCGGCGTTCGTTGGGCAGCGCCGCGAACGCGACCGGGCGGCTGTCGCGGTCGACGAACAGTGGCTGCTGTCTCTCCAGGTCGTAGAAGCGCGCCCACAGCGAAGCGCCCGGCCGCGCGACCACACGCACGTCCTCACCGGCCTCCTCCGAGGGCGCGTCGATGCGCTCCACGGCCAGGTCCGGAAGACGGTGGGCCTCCAGCCAGCGGGCGGCGGATTCGATCGCCGCGACCGTGCGCGCATCCGGGTGCGGCTGCCGCATCAGCAGGCGCACCACGCCCACCGATTCGGCAACGGCCAACGAAGGCAGCTCGTACGCCCGGGCCTTGGCCGGTTGCAACGTCGTCTCGTCGTACTGCGCGGCCCAGATGGTGGGCGTGCCGGAGATCCGCACGTGCAGCGCGAGCAGGCTGTCGATGCCACGCCTGGCGGCCGCGGCCGCCCTCGTGCCGAACTCCGGCTGCAGCGACGCCAGCGCACCCTCGCCCGCGGCGACCTGCTGCAGCAAGGTGATCGCATGCACCATCGCATCGTCGTTGAGCGTGATCTGGTGCCGGTACGAAGAGCTGTCCGGATAGAACTGCGGCCATCCGCCATCCGGATACTGGGCCCGCAACAGATACTCCACTCCCCGGCGCGCGCCGTCCAGGTAGGCCGGGTTGCCGGTGCGCGCATGGGCGGCGGCCAGGTAGGCGATCTCGCTGGTGGTGGCCTTGTTGTCTAGCGTCGCGTCGTCATGGCGGCCCGGCGCGCGCAATGCGGCGCGCTCGGCTTCGTCGTACCGGCGGCCGTAGTCGACCTTCCGGCCCAGGTAATGCTTGGACCAGCCGCCGGATGGCGTCTGCAGCAGCAGCATGTTGTCGGCCACCGGGTCGCTGGCACTCACGGCCGGCGCGGCGCTCGCGCATGCGGTGGGCAGCAGCATCGCCAAAGCGAGCGCCAAGCGTGGACCGAAAAGGGGGTTCATCGGAACGGCCTCCATTGGCCGAGGATCGCATCGGGGAGTACGCGGCGGCCTGCTCCGGCGTGAGCGGGTGCGACCAGGGAACCGGTCCCCCGGCGGCGACGCTGGCTTCGCGGTTGCCGGCTTCGGCGAAGAACGTGGCCGGCGGGGATGGACATCACTTCGCGGTAGGTGCCTGCCCGCAGCCGGATCGTGGCCGACATCGCGCCTGCCACGGTTGCGTCGACCGCGGCCTGGACCCAGTCGAAGCGGCCGCTGCCGTCGGCGGCGATGACTAGCACCGGGCGCCCGTCCATGGCCCACGCCGCGCCGGGCAACCCCGTCAGCCACAAGAAAACGCCCGCGGCCCACCGGCGTCTGGAGGCCGGCGGGCCCGGGCGCAAGGCCCTTGCGCGTCCTGGGGAGGCCGTTCGCGCCTGGGACATCACGTCAGAACGTGTAGCGGGCGCCGACGAAGTACTGGCGGCCGTTGACGGTGTAGCGGTCAGGCATCGACAGGGTGGAGTCGACGTAGCGCGAGTCCGCCGTATCGGTCAGGTTGATCGCCTCGAAGGTGAGCGTCAGGTTGTCGCCGAAGCGGTAGGCCATGTTGAAGTCCACATTCTGCACCGAGTCCTTGCCGGTCACGTCGGGGGTGATCAACTGGTTGCCGTCCAGGTCCCAGACGTTCTCGCGGGTCAGGATCTCGCTGATGTAGCCGTCGCGGTAGCTGGTCGACAGGCGCGCGCTGAAGCGGCCATCGTCGTAGTAGAGCGTGGCATTGTAGGAGTTCGGCGAGAGGTTGATCAGGTCGTTGTTGGTGTACTCGGTGACCACGGTGGTGTTGCTGTTGGCCGCGGTGCTGAACAGGTAGGTGATCTCGGATTCGACGTGGGTGTAGTTCAGCTGCACGCCGAAGTTGCGCCACGCGCCCGGCAGGAAGGTGAACGGCTGCTGGTAGGTCAGCTCGTAGCCCTTGAGCGGGCCGCCGGGGGTGTTGAAGTAGCTCTGCACGTTGAACACCGTGTCCGGGCCGAAGCCGGCCGGCAGCAGGTCCAGCGAGTAGCCCATGTCCTCCCACGTGCTGAGCAGGCGGGTGCGCTGGATGTAGCTTTCGATGTCCTTGTAGAAGATCGCGCCCGAAAGCAGGGCGCCTTCGGCGAAGTACCATTCGGCGATCAGGTCGTAGTTGGTCGAGCGGAATGGCTCCAGCTGCGGGTTGCCGAGGTTGATCGAGTAAGTGCGGCCGTCGTCGAAGTACTGGGTCGGTCCACCGCTGACGCCCGGCGACAGGTACAGCAGCGCGGGGCGGGCCATGGTCTTGGCCGCGCCGAAGCGCAGCACCAGCTCGTCGGTCAGGTCCCACGCCAGGTTCATCGCCGGCAGCACGTCCTGGTAGTCGTGGGTGACCTCTGTGCCGACCAGGTAGCGGTCACCGGGTGCGGAGGTGGCGTTGGCCACGCCGAAGAACGCCTGGCAGTTCTCGGAATTGTTGGCCGGGTTGCTGGCCGCGCACGGCGCCCAGCCGGAAGCGGTGATCTGGGTGTTGACCACGCGCACGCCCACGTTGCCACGGAACGACCGCGCCATCAGGTCCGTGTTGAAATCCAGCTGCAGGTAGCTACCCAGGCTGCGCTCGTTGACCTCGAAGTTGTTGTTCGACGCGCCGAAGTGGCCGACGCTCGCCAGGCGGTAGTCGCCGCCTCGCGCGCCGCTGTCGCAGTTGCAGTAGATATCCAGAAGCTCGGCGACCTGGTCGAAGTCCGGCACCAGCCAGCTCGACGGCGCCCCGGACAGGTTGGCGCCGAAGCCGTCCAGCGAGGTGCTCAGGTCGCCTACGGTCACCCCGGCCGGCAGCGCCTGGGCCAGGCGGCCGTAGCTGATGTGCCGGTATTCCTCCGAGCTCATGTCGTAGCTCTTGTAGGCCAGGCCGCCGCGCAGGGTGAAGGTCGGGTTGAGGTTGAACTCCAGGTCCACCTTGGCGGTGTCGAACGAGTTTTCCACATACTGCGGATTGAGCCGGACTTCGCTGATGTTGCTGCCGCGCGCGGTGCCGTTGCTGTTGACCGGCACGGCGCCGTAGCCCAGCCAGGACCAGGACGAGGCGCTGTTGAGGTCGAACGGGAAGGTCATCCGCGGCATGTCCGGGGTGCCCCGCATGTCCAGCACGAAACCGTCCAGGTTCTGGTTGTCGAAGCTCACCAGCGAGAACACCGGGCGCTCGTAGTCCGAGCGCGAATGACCGACCTGCGCGTCGAGGCGGACCGAATCGTTGATGTGCTGCTCGAGGGTCAGGCTGTACTGCTGGAACTCGGTGGTCTCCTCGATCGCGGTCGATTCGGTACGGAAGTCGACGTTGTCGAACACGCCGTAGGTGAGCCGGTTCATGCTGTCGACCTCGGCTTCGCGCACCACGATCTGGGTCTTGCCGCCGAGGTTGGCCGCGCGATGCAGGTTGGCCCCAAGCGAGTCCTCGCGCTGGTCCTTGGACAGGCTGGAGTACATCGCGTCGAAGCTCAGCACCGTGTCGTCAGAGGGCTTCCACTGCAGGGCGCCGGTGACGCCGACGCGCTCGATCTCGTGCGCGGTGCGGATGTAGCGTGGATAGCGTGGATGCCAGGCGTTGGTCGCGGTCTCGTAGGCGGCGATGTTCTCGGGGGTATTGGCCGGGCGCGGCAGGCCGGTGCCGCACATGGTCGGGCTGATGCCGAAGCTGCCCCAGCCGTTGTTGCGGTCCTGGTTGGCCTGCGAACCGCTGCCGGCAGGGGTTTCGTTCGACAGCGGGTTGCGCGGGGTCTGCGGGTTGTAGCCAACCGGCGAGCAGAAGCCGTAGGTGCCGTTATTGGCCGCATTGGACTGGTTGGAGTTGCGGTGGTTGCCGTGCTCCCAGCGCACCGGGTTGTAGCCTTCCTCGTAGACGTTGCGTTTGCTGTAGGAGGCCGACAGCAGCGCGCCGAAAGTGCCGTCGCCCCAGGTGTTGGAGACCAGGCCCGACACGCGCGGATCGAACTTCTCGGTCAGCTCGCCATACCCGGCCTGGGCGCTGGCCGAGGCGCGGAAGCCGTCGTAGTCGAACGGGCGCGACGCGCGCAGGTCCACGGTCGAGCCCAGCGAGCCCTCGTCCATCTGCGCCGACTGGGTCTTGTTGACCTTGACCTGGCTGAAGAGTTCGGAGGCGAAGGTGTTGAAGTCGAAACCGCGGCTGCGGTTGACGCCGCCGGTACCGGTGCCGGCGGTGGCCAGCGCCTCCAGGCCGTTCAGGCGCACGCGGGTGAAGTCCGAGCCCAGGCCCCGGATCGAGATGCGTTGGCCTTCGCCGCCTTCGCGGTCGATCGACACGCCGGCGATGCGCTGCAGCGATTCGGCCAGGTTCTGGTCCGGGAACTTGCCGATGTCCTCGGCGAAGATCGCATCGACCTGCTCGGTGGTGTAGCGCTTCTCGTCCAGCGATTTCTGCAGGCTTTGCCGGTAGCCGGTGACGGTCACCTTGTCGAGTTCGGCGATGTCCTGGCCGATCGCCGCCGGCGCCTCGCCTGCTTCCTGTGCCGCCAGCGGCGCGGAAAGCGCCAGCGCGATCGCGGTAGCCAGCATGGTAACCGGTGTCTTTCTGCGGAAAGTGCGCTGTTGCATCACTTGATCCCCTCCCAGGGCGTTTATCGGTACTGCGGGATTGGTATCCGGGGGCCTCTGCCGGATGCCGCCGATGTCGATGACACCGATGGTCAAACGGAACCGTAACAGTGGCACGGCCGCATGGCATCTTGCAGCGCACCACCGTTGCAGGGGCGGAAACGCGCGCGACGTTGGCTAAAAAAAAAAGCCGGGGCGGTATGGCCGCCCCGGCTTCACTGGCTTCATCGATGTGACGCGATCAGAACTTGTAGCGCAGGCCCAGCAGGAACGTGCGACCGGTCTCGCTGTACTCCAGCGGCAGGCTCACGCTTGGGTTGGCGACCCACGACTCCTGTGCCTCGTTGGTCAGGTTCTGGCCTTCCAGGCTGACTTCGGCGTTCTCGCTCAGCTTGTAACGGATCGAGGCGTCGAGGATCGTGGTGCCGCTCTGGCCATGGTAGCCGGCGGCTTCGCTGTTGAAGCCGACTTCCGTGCCCGGAACCTGGATCAGGTAGTCGTTGCGGTTGGTCGCCGAGACGCGGCCGGAGAAGCGCTCGCCTTCGTAGAAGACGGTCGCGTTCCAGGAGTTCTTGGATTGGCCGACCATCGCTGCCTTCTGCGCCGCGGTACCGTTGGACAGCAGGTACTGGATCTCCGAGTCGACGTAGGTGTAGTTCATCTGCACGCCGAAGTTAGACCAGAGGCCCGGCAGGAAGGTGAACGGCTGGGTGTAGTTCAGCTCCACGCCCTGCAGTGGACCGCCCGGGGTGTTGATCGGAACGGTGAACACGAACTCGTCGTTGACCGTGGCGGTGGTGCCGTCGAGCAGGTTGGCCGGCAGGCCGCTGTCGGCATATACCATCGTTTCGCGGGTGTTCTGCACGAAGCTGTCGATGTCCTTGTAGAACAGCGCCGCGCCCAGCATCGCACCTTCCTGGAAGTACCACTCCAGGCCCAGGTCGTAGGTATCGGCGCGGGTCGGGTCCAGGTACGGATTGCCGCCGCTGACCGTGCGGGCGCTGCCGCTCACGCTCACGGTCACGCCAGGCGTCAGGGCGTTCAGGCCCGGGCGTGACATGACCTTGGCAGCGCCAAAGCGCAGCAACAGGTCCGGATTGAGCTCGGCGACCAGGTTCAGCGACGGCAGCGTGTCGCTGTACTCGCGGTCGACCGTGGTGACGATCGGCACGCCGCTGGCGGTGGCCACGCCGGTCGAGCTCTGCTTGGTCTTGACGTAGCGCACGCCGGCATCGCCGGTGACCGGCACCGAGCCGAGATCGAAGCCGAACTTGCCCATCAGCCAGGCGCCGCGGTCTTCTTCCTCGACCGAGTAGTCGCTCGGCACGTAGTTGGCCATGGCGAAGGTGCCGGTGCCGCTGAAGATGTCGAACAGCTCGGCGATCTGGTTGAAGTCAGGCACCACCCAGGTGCCCGGGTTGCCGGTCATGCCCTTGAGGCTGGCCAGGTCGACCATGTCGACCGGCACGATGCGGGTGCCATCGGGGAAGGTCGGGACGATGGTTTCCGTGGCGGCGCGACGACGCTCGATCGAGTCGAAGCTGTAGTCCTTGGCCTGGATGCCACCTTCCAGGGTGAAGGAGGAGTTGAAGAGCCAGGAGAAATTGAGGTCCGCGGTGTCGAACTCGTTGGTGACGTAGTTCTCGCGCATGCGGATGGTCGACAGGGTCCAGCCGTTCGGATCGGTCGGGCTCACGCCATAGTTGAATACCGGCTTGTTCATGTCGCCGCGGTAGTCGTAGCTGTACCCGTCGACGTTCAGCTTGTCCATCATGATCGTCGTCTGGATCGGGTTCTTGTGCTCCGACTTCGACGTGCCGACCTTGCCGTACAGCCTGAAGCTGTCGTTGAACTCATGCTCGCCATCGAGGCTGAACTGGTAGAACTCGGTAGCCCATTCGTCGTGGCGGTTCTCGGCGCGGATGTCGACGTCGTCCATGCGCGCGTAGACCAGCGCGCTGTTCTCGACAACGCCGTCCTGCACGATGATCTGGCGCTTGCCGGTGGTGCCGGAGGCGCTCAGGCCGTTGGCCTCTATGTACTTCTCGTTGCGCGTCGCGTCGATCTTCGAGTACAGGCCGTCGAAGCTGAACTCGGTGCTGTCGCTCGGCCGCCACTGCAGCGAGCCGGTGACGCCCAGGCGGTCCTGTTCGTGCTCCATGAAGGTATAGCGCGGGAAGCGCGGCGCGAAGACGTCCGGCTGCAGCGCGGGCTTGAATGGCGATGCGGGGTTGAAGCCGCCATTGGTGGTGCCGCCAGCCCAGCGCACGGTGCCCGTGCCTTCGTCCACCGTATTGCGCTCGGAGTAAGCCACCGAAAGCAGCGCGCCGAAGGTGCCATCGGCCCAGGTGTCGGAGATCAGGCCAGCGAAGCGCGGGCTGGCCGCGCCGGCCGCATCGTTCCAGCTGGCCTGCACGTTGGTGACTGCCTGGAAGCCGTCGTAGTCGAACGGACGCGCGGTACGCAGGTCCACGGTGGCGCCTAGGGAGCCCTCGTCGACGCTGGCCTGCGCGGTCTTGCGCACCACCAGCTGCGAGAACAGGTCCGAGGCGAACACGTTGAAGTCGAAGTTGCGGCTGCGGTTGGTGCCGCCCTGGCCGTCAGAGCTGCCGACGCTGCTCATCGCTTCCAGGCCATTCAGGCGCACGCGCGTGAAAGCCGGGCCCAGGCCGCGGACGGTGATCTGGCGGCCTTCGCCGCCGTCGCGGGTGATGACCACGCCCGGGATGCGCTGCAACGACTCGGCCAGGTTGAGGTCGGGGAACTTGCCGATGTCCTGGGCCACGATCGCGTCGACCATGCCGGTCTCGCCGCGCTTGATGTCGAGCGAACGCTCCAGGCTGGCGCGGTAGCCGGTGACGACGATGGTGTCGAGGTCGGTGGCCGCCTCGGCGGACGCCTGCGGAGCCGGGTCCTGCGCGGGGGCAGCGGCGTCCTGGGCGAACGAAGTCGGCATGTAAAGGGCCAAGCCGATCGAGGCGGCGAGCAGGGTAACCGGTGTCTTCCGGCGGATGTTCCGGGTTTGCATATCCCCTCCCAAAGGAAATACGGATGAATCACGGATGGCGTGAGTGACATTGCCCATCGGATGACACCGATGGCCAAACGGGAACCTAACACCGCCCGGCAGCCCCGGCATCTTGCAGCGCAGCACGGAACCCGGGGTGGGCGCGCTGGCAACAATCGACCGGCTCGCTAGAATTGACACCGCTAGCCAACGGCATTCTGCCGGGGCGGCATGCCACCATCGGTGCCGCCCGCACCGGGCCTGGGAGGGGAAAATGGCGCGTGTCGTGTGTTTCGGTGAACTGCTGCTGCGCCTGAGCGCGCCAGGCCGCGAAAAGCTGCTGCAGAGTCCGCAACTGGACGCGCGGATCGGCGGCGCGGAAGCCAACGTCGGCGTCTCCCTCGCCCATTTCGGCCACCAGGTCGCGGCCGTCAGCACGGTGGCCGACAACGCACTTGGCGAGGCGGCCGCCGGTGAACTGCGGCGCCATGGCCTCGATACCGCCGGCGTGCGCAAGGTCGCCGGCCGCATGGGCCTGTACTTCCTCGCCCCCGGCGCGATCCACCGCCCGGCCGAGGTGCTGTACGACCGCGCCGGCTCGGCCTTCGCCCTGGCCCCGGCCGATGCCTACGACTGGCCGGCACTGCTGCAGGGCGCCGACTGGCTGCACCTGTCCGGGGTGACGCCGGCGCTGGGTGCCAACACCGCTGCCACCGCGCTGGCCGCCGCCCGCGCCGCGCGCAGGACAGGAGTGAAGGTGTCGTTCGATGGCAACTTCCGTCCGAAGCTCTGGGAGGTATGGCAGGGCGACGCCAAGGCGATCCTCTCCGAGCTGATGGCCGAGGCCGACCTGCTGTTCGCCGACTACCGCGACATGGGCGTGGTGCTCGGCGGCCAGTACCGGCAGGCCGAGCCGCTTGCCCGCATCGAGGCCGCCGCGGCCGATGCCTTCGCCGCCTTCCCGCACCTGCGATGGATGGCCTGCACCATCCGCGCGCCGCGCAATGCCGATGCCCATGCGCTATCGGGCGTGCTGGTCGGCCGCGACGGCGGCACCGCACTGGCACCACAGGAAGAAGTGGGCCCGATCGTCGACCGCATAGGAGGCGGCGACGCCTTCGCCGCCGGCGTGCTGCATGGCCTGATCCACGGCTGGGCGCCGGAGCGCACGATCCGCTTCGGCCTGGCCGCCGGCTGCCTCAAGCATTCGATCCCCGGCGACTTCAACCTGGTGTCGGAAGCCGATGTCGAGGCGCTGGTTGGCGAAGGGCGCTACGACGTGAAGCGCTGAGCGCGGCACCGCTACGGTCGCTCGAGGCTGCGGTCACCGCATCATCCCTGGTAGGCGAAGGGCATTGCGTGGTCAGCACATGCCTCAGTCCCCCGGGATCCATGCGAAACCATCGCCTTCGGCGCGGACATGTCCCAGGCCGGGGAAAGGGAAATGCACGGAGTAGAGCCGCAGGTTCTGGTCGGCGGCGCGTTGCAGCAGCGCACGCCGGCTGGCCTGGGCCGTCGGTGCGTCACGGTCGAAACTCACCGTCCAGTCCGGCTGGCGCACCGAGACCACGTGGTGGTGCATCGAATCGCCCACGTAAAGCAGGCTCTGCTCGCCCGACGTGATCGCGTAGGCGGTATGGCCCGGGGTGTGCCCGTCCACGGCCACGGCGGTGACGTGGTCCGGCACGAGCACCGCGCCGGGTTCGAAGGTCGCCACACGTGGAGCGATGGCCGCCACCAGCGCGGCGTGCTGCGGCGACGCCTGCAGTGCAGCCCACTCCGCCGCGGCGATATGGATGGCGGCATTCGGGAAGGCGGGTGCGCCATCGGTGGTCAGCAACCCACCGACATGATCGGCGTGTCCGTGCGAGATGAACACATCGGTGACCTGCGCCGGTTCGACCCCCGCATCGCGCAACGATTGCGGCAGGCGTCCGCCGCGGGCGAAGCTGGCCGCGGCCGCCCCGGTATCGAACAGCAACAGGCGGCCGTCGCCCCTCACCAGCAGCGGCTGGATGCTCAGGCGCAGCGCATTCGTCGGCAGGCCCGCATCGGCCAGCAAGGCGCTCACGTCGGCGACGGGACGGCCGACGCCGAAGACCGAGTTGTCGTTGGGAAGATCGATATCGCCGTCCTTGAGGGCGGCCGCCTCCAGTGCACCGATATGGAAGCGGAAGATGTCCGGATGGGCCGGCGCGGTCGCGTCGGTGGCAGGGGCGGTGGGTGCGGCGACGTCGGCTGGCGCCGGATTCGAACAGCCCGTTGCCACCAGGGCGCCAAGCAGGGCGAGGGTCAGAGGGGAAGGAGGCACTCGGATCATGGGCGGCTCGGGAAGGAATGCGGGTCGGGCGCTCGTGGCACGCAAGCATGGCCAGCGTAGGCCTGGCCTTAGTGAACGACAACGATTGCCACGGAATTGTGCATCCCGCGACCTTTCATGTGGCGCGCGGGAGCCGGATCGGAGTCGCCCGGTCGATGTGGCAATGCCGCGGCGGAAGATTCACCGGGCACGTCGCCGGTTGCGAGGTCAGATGATCCGCAACGTAATCGCCTTCAGCACCGCACGCGTGCGGTCGCGGGTTCCGAGCTTGTCCAGGATCGTGGAGACGTAGTTCTTCACCGTGCCCTCGGCCAGGAACAGGCTGCGGGCGATCTCCTTGTTGGAGTAGCCGCCCGCCAGCAGGCGCAGGATCGCGACTTCGCGCTCGCCGAAGGTGTCGGTCGGCGGGGCCTCGTCGTGGAAGCGGTAGCGCGCGCGCACCGGGTCGGTGCTGACCGGGGCCAGCAGGGTCTCGCCGGCGGCCACGCGCAGGATCGCCTCGTGCAGATCCTCCGGGGCGGCGTCCTTGAGCAGGAAGCCCTGGGCGCCGGCGTCGCGCGCGTGCAGCAGCAGGTCGCTGTCGTCGAAAGTGGTCAGCAGCAGTACCGGCGTGCGGTCGCCTTCGTCGCGCAGTTCACGCAGGGCGGCGATGCCATCCAGGCCCGGCATGCGGATGTCGCTCAGGACCACGTCCACCGGCTGCAGCTGCAAGGCGTCCAGCAGGCCTTGGCCGTCCTCGGCCTCGAACGCGACTTCGATTCCGAGCCGTTCCAGCAGCGCCCGCAGTCCGGCGCGCACCAGCGCCTGGTCGTCGGCCAGTGCGACCCGCAGCGGCCGTTCCGGGCCGTTCACGCCGGCAGCCTGGCCAGCAGCCGCAGGCCGCCGCGCTCGGTGCGGCCGACCATGAGCACGCCGTCCAGTGCGGCCAGGCGTTCGCGCATGCCGGCGATGCCATTGCCCTCGCGCAGGTCGGCGCCGCACTGCCCGTCGTCGTGGATCTCGATGCGCAAGCCGTCTACCCCGTGGTCGATCCGCAGCCACACGCGCTCCGCGCCGGCATGGCGTGCCGAGTTGGTCAGCGCCTCCTGCGCCAGCCGCAGCACCGTCTCGGCCACGGCCGGGTCGGTGATGCGTACCCCGGGTGCGATTGTGAGATGCAGCGAGGGCCGCGGGAAGGGGGCGGCGAGCGCGCGCAAGGCCGTGGCCAGGTCGAGGCCACGGTCGTCGCGCAGCGACTGCACGACCTGGCGGATGTCGCCCATCAGTTCGCCGGCCAGGCGCTCGGCCAGGGTGACGTCGGCCCGCCCGGCCAGCGCCGGGTCCGCGGCCAGCGCGCGCAGGTTCAGGCGCATCGCGGTGAGCTTGTGCCCGGCCACGTCGTGCAGCTCGCGCGCCATCCGCAGCCGCTCGGCATCGCGCGCGCTGTCGGCGAGCAGGGCGCGCGTCGCGAGCAGGTCGGCGTTGACCCGTGCCAGCGCCGCCCGGGCGCGCTCGGCCGATTCGGCGTAGTACACGCAGATTGCGCCGAGTGCCTGGAAGCCGAGGTTGATCAGCACCATCGGCAGCGGATCATGGAATCCGAGGCTGCGCAGGACGAGGAAGAAGGCGACATTGACCAGCACCACCACCGGCGCCGCCAGCCGCACCGGCCAGGCCGCCACGGTACAGGCGGCCCAGATGACCAGCAGCACCTGGGATGCGCCGACCTCGACGCTGAGGCGGCACAGCGCCAGCACCACCAGCGGCATGGCCAGCAGCGCCGCATGGCGCCAGCCGCGCCGGTGCTCGGGAAGGAACTGGAGCAGGACGAACAGGGCCAGGTAGGCCGCGAGCAGCAGGTGGGCCGCCAACCGCGACGGCGCCTCGACGAAGCGCATCGAATAGCCGACAGTGAGGATGGTCAGCAGGCCGGCCAGGCCGAGCGGCTGGAGCAACGGTTGCAGCGCGGTTCTGAGCGACGAGAGCATGCGGGCATGCTCCGGCGCGCGGAGGCGCGTGGCAATGGCCCGGACGCCGAAAGTGACTTCCGGCAGGTCGGCACGCGTCCGCTAGCGCCAACCCCGGCGGCGGCTTGGCGAGGGTTACGCCAGCGGCGCTCTGGCTCCGGGTGCATCGCCGGCGTCGCCGGCCCGCATCCCGCCTGCGAGCACCCGGACCTGCGGCGAGGTTCAGCCGGGCAGCGACTGCCGCAACCGGTCGATCCCGTCCCACGGGTCCTTGCGCAGCCGCGACGCGCGCTGCAGCGCCTTGTCCGGGCTGAACGCGCCCGGCCGGTCGAACTTGCCCAGCTCCTCCCAGCGCAGCGGCATGGCCACGGTCGCGTGCTCGCGCGCGCGCAGCGACCAGCTGGCCACGCTGGTCGCGCCGCGGGTGTTGCGCAGCCAGTCCAGGAAGATCCGCCCGGTCCGCTTCGCCTTGCGCGCGTTGGCCAGCCACCGTTCCGGCGCATGCGCCTCCATCGCCCGGGCGAAGGCCTCGCAGAAGTCGCGCGCCTGCTCCCATGGCACCGCCGGCGCGAGCGGCACCACCACGTGCAGGCCCTTGCCGCCGCTCATGCGCAGGAAACTTTCCAGGCCGGCCTCGCGGAGGCGGCCGCGAACCTCGCGCGCGCCGTCGCACACGGCCTTCCATGACACGCCTTCCCCGGGATCGAGGTCGAACACCAGCCGGTCGGCGCGCTCGGGGTCCTCCACGGTTGCGCCCCACGGATGGAACTCGAGCACGTTCATCTGCACCAGCTGCAGCAGGCCGGTCGCGTCGTCGATCCAGACGTAGTCCTCGATCCCGCTCTTCTGCCGCAGTGGCAGCGCGTGCACCGCCTCGCCGAAGCCGGCGCCATGGTGCTTCTGGAAGAAGCACTGCCCGGTCGCGCCGTCGGGACAGCGCACCAGCGACAGCGGCCGCCCGGCGATGTCGCGCAGCAGCCACGGTGCGATCGCGCGGTAGTACGCCGCCACGTCGCCCTTGGTCATGCCGTCGGCCGGATAGACGACCCGATCAGGATGGGTGATCACGACGTCGGCGCCGTCGGCGCTGCCGGCTTTCCGCGCGGCCTTGGCCCTGGTTCTGGCGGGGGCGGTCTTGGCCGCGCCCTTGCCTGCCTTCGCCCGCGCCGGCGCTTTCGCCTTGGACGCGGCCGGCTTCTCCGGCTGCAGGTCCGCCATGTCCTTGTCCTCCCTCAGTCCGCGGAAGCTGGCCTGGCGCAGCAGGCCTTCCTTGGCCCAGCCGCGGAAGGCCACTTCCACGACCAGGCGGGGCTGCAGCCACTGTACGTTGCGCGGGCGCAGCGGGACGTGGGCCGGCAGTTCGACCGTGGGTCCAGCGGTTTCCAGCGGCCGCATGCGCTTGAACAGGTCGCGCAGCATCGCGTCGCCGAACCCGCTGCCGACGCGGCCGACGTAGCGCAGGCCGTCCTGCCCGGGTCGCGCCAGCAGCAGCGAACCGAAGTGGCCCCGGGCGCCCTTCGGCGCGGTGTAGCCGACGACGACGAACTCGTCGCCGTCCTCGTGCTTGACCTTGATCCAGTCCTGGCCGCGGCCGCCGCGGTACCGCGCGTCCACGCGCTTGCTGATGATGCCCTCGAAGCCGGCCTTGCCACTGGCGGCGAACACCTCGGCTCCGTGCCCGACCACGTGGTCGCTGTAGGCGAGCACGCCGGGCGTGCTGCCCAGCAGCTCGCGCAGCAGCTGCTTGCGCTCGACCAGCGCCGTGCCCGACAGGTCGACGCCGGCCACGCCGGGCAGGTCGAACACCACGTATCGCAGTGGTTGCCGCGAACTGCCCTCCAGCACGCGCTGCAAGGCGGAGAAGTCGCTGTGGCCCCGGTCGTCGAGCACGACCAGCTCGCCGTCCAGGTGCGCGTCGGAGACCGGCAGCGCCTCGACGGCCCGGGCGATGGCCGGCACCCGCGCGGTCCAGTCCAGGTCGTTGCGCGAGCGCAGTTTCGCCTGGCCATCGACCAGGTCGGCGAGCAACCGGTAGCCGTCCCACTTGATCTCGTGCAGCCAGGCGTCGCCGGACGGCGGGGCCTCGCGCAGGGTGCACAGTTCGGCGGCGAAGCCGCTGGGATGCGGACGGTCGCGCGCGCCCTCGAGCGCCAGCGCACGCTCGCGCCAGGCGGCCTCCCGTCGCGGGGACTTGCGCGAAGGCGCGCTTTTTCTCGCCGCTGCGCGCGCCTTGGAATGCCCGCCCGTGGCAGCCGTGCCCTCGGCAGCCTTGGCGGCCTTGGCGCTCTTGGCGGCGATTGGTGCCCTGGCCTCGCCCCTCGGCCGGCCCGTCCGTGATGGAGTCCCGACCAGATCGTCCGCCTCCACGTCGGCGGCGTGGTCGTCGCTGCGCTTGATCAGCAGCCACTGTGGCTGCCGCGCCGGCTTGCCGGTGCGGACCAGCTTCCAGGCGCCCTTGAGCTTGTCGCCGTGCAGTTCGAAATCCAGCGAGCCCCTGGCGATCGCCGCCAGCGGCTCGCCGTCCGTGGTCCAGGTGCCCTGGTCGAAGATGTCCACGTGGCCGGCGCCGTAGTGGCCTTCCGGGATGTCGCCTTCGAAGCCGGCGTAATCCAGCGGATGGTCCTCGACCTCCACCGCCAGCCGCTTGTCGCCGGCGCGCAACGACGGGCCCTTCGGTACCGCCCAGCTCTTGAGCACGCCATCGGCCTCCAGCCGGAAGTCGTAGTGGCGCCGCGATGCATGGTGCAGCTGGACGACGAATATCGGCTGCCGCTTCGACCCGCGCCGCCGCGTCGCGCCCTGCGGTTCCGGGGTCGCGCCGAAGTCGCGCTTGCGGGCGTAGTCGTGCAGCGACATCGCCGCTTACCCGGCCTTGCGCTTGCTGGCCGCCTTCCGTGCCGGCGCCTTCTTCGCGGGCGCCTTGCGCGCGGCCTTCTTCGCCGGCGCCTTGGCCGCCTTGGCCGGCGCGCGAGGGCTGGCCGCGGCCTTCTTCGCCGGGGTGCGCTTCTTCGCATCCAGGCTCTGCTGCAGCAGGGACATGAAGTCGACCACGTTCGTCGTCGCCTCCTCCGGCGCCTCCGCTTCGTCCTCGATCTGCGCGGTGCCTTCCTTGCTCTTGATCCGCTTGCGGATGATGGCCTGCAACCGGTCGCGGAACTCGTCCTTGTAGTCGTCGGGGTTCCAGCTTCCGCTCATCGAGTCGATCAGCTGCTCGGCCATCTGCAGTTCCTTGGCCGTGACCCGGTAATCGGCCGCCTTGCCCTCGGGCAGCGCATAGTCGGCCGGATCCACCAGTTCCTGCGGATAGCGCAGCAGCATCAGGATCAGGGCATCGCCCTGCGGCATCACCGCGGCCAGGTACTCGCGGGTGCGGATCACCACCCGCGCGATGCCGACGCGGTTGCCCTTGCGCAGGGTCTCGCGCAGCAGCACGTACCCCTTCTCGGCCTTCTTCGCCGGCACCAGCACGTACGGCTTCTCGTAGTAGCGCGGGTCGATGGCGGCGGCGTCGATGAAGGTCTCGACCTCCACCGTCTCGTGGCTCTCCGGCGCGGCGGCCTTGATGTCCGATTCCTCCAGCACGACGTAGCTGCCCTTGTCGTACTCGTAGGCCTTGACCACGTCCTTCCACGGCACCTCCTCGCCGGTCTCGGCGTTGACCCGCTCGTAGCGGACCGGCTTGCGGTCGCGCGAGTCGAGCATGCGGAAGTGGAGGTCGGTGCGGCGCTCGCCGGACATCAGCGATACCGGCACGTTGAGCAGGCCGAAGGACAGGGTGCCGGTCCAGATCGGGCGGGCCATGACGGGAGCCTCGGGGCGACGGGCCTGCAGGGGTAGCACGCGCGGCGTGGGGCGTCCGTGATGGATGCCCGATCACCGCCGGCTCACGCCGGGATCACGCGCCCTTTCCACGGCGCCTTCGACGATGCTGCTTCGAGCCCCCATCCGCGGAGACCGCCATGAGTACACGCGACCGCAAGGACCTGCCGCCCCCCGGCAGCGACTGCACATCCGCCCCCGAGGCGCCGCATGAGCGCAGGCAACGCAAGGAGCACGCCAGCCGCAACCAGGACGAGGCGCTCGAGGAAACCTTCCCGGCCAGCGACCCGGTTTCGCCGTTCGTTCCGGCCAAGGTGCCGAAATAGCGCATCGCAAGCCTCGCAGAAGCGCCTCGCAACAAAAAAAGGCCCGGCGATGCCGGGCCTTCGCTTGTGCGACCGCGAGGCGGCATCAGCCGCGGCTGACCGCCGCCACCGCCTTGGCCACGTACTCCAGGTTGCCCTGGTTGAGCGCGGCCACGCAGATGCGACCGGTCCCGACCGCGTAGATGCCGAACTCGTCACGCAGGCGATCGACCTGGGCCCTGTCGAGGCCGGAGTAGGAGAACATGCCGGCCTGCTGGCGGATGAAGGCGTACTCCGGGTGGCCCTGCTCGGCCAGCTTCTGCACCAGGCCCTCGCGCAGGGCGTGGATGCGCTCGCGCATGGCGGTGAGTTCCGCTTCCCACACCGCGCGCAGCTCCGGGCTGGTCAGCACGCCGGCGACCAGCGCGGCGCCATGGGCCGACGGGCTGGAGTAGATGGTGCGGATGATGCGCTTGACCTGCGACTGCACCGCCTGCGCCTGGTCGGTGGTGGCGGCCACGATCGACAGCGCGCCCACGCGCTCGCCGTACAGCGAGAACGACTTGGAGTACGAGCTGGCGACCACGAACGAATCGATTCCCGCCTCGACCAGCAGGCGGATGGCGACCGCGTCCTCGGCGATGCCCTTGTCGAAGCCCTGGTAGGCCATGTCGATGAACGGGAACAGCTGCCGTTCCTTGAGCAGCGCGGCGACCTGCTTCCACTGCGCCACGGTCAGGTCGGCGCCGGTGGGGTTGTGGCAGCACGCGTGCAGCAGCACGGTGGTGCCCGGCTGCAGCCTGCCCAAGTCGGCGAGCATGCCGTCGAAGTCCACGCCATGCGTGGCCGGGTCGAAATAGGTGTAGTCGACGATCTCGAAGCCGGCGGCGGTGAACACCGCGCGGTGGTTCTCCCAGCTCGGGTTGCTCAGCGCCAGGGTCGCGTGCGGCAGCGCCTTGCGCAGCAGCTCGGCGCCCACGCGCAGCGCGCCGGAACCGCCCACGGTCTGGGTGGTGGCGACGCGGCCTGCCGCCAGCAGCGGCGAGTCCTTGCCGAACAGCAGCTCGCGGGTGGCCTGGGTGTAGGCCGGCAGGCCGTCGATCGGCAGGTAGCCGCGCGGGCGCGCGGCGGCGGCCAGCGACTGCTCGACCTGCTGCACCGCCTTGAGCAGCGGGATCCGCCCCTTTTCGTCGTAGTAGATGCCCACGCCCAGGTTGACCTTGGTGGTGCGGGAGTCGGCGTTGTAGGCCTCGGTCAGGCCCAGGATCGGATCGCCCGGGACCCGTTCGACGTTCGAGAAGAAGGACACGGCTTGGCTCTGTTCGGTGGGGGGAGGCGGCATGCGCCGGCGGCCGGCCCTGCCGGAACGCCCGCGAATCGCGCGCGCCATGCTATCAGGCCGCCGCCGGGGGCTCGACCGTTTCCGCTGTGACGACGGCGCGCAGGCCTCAGAACCGGTAGAGCAGGCCCAGGCGCAGCCCGCTGTTGCGCATCTCCAGGTGCCCGGTGAAGGCGTCGCGCTCGGTACGCGCATCGATGTTGCTGAGGGTGTAGTCCACCAGCACCCCGAACCGCGCCCACGGATGCCATTCGACGCCGGCGCGCGCGTAGGTGATGCTGCCGTCGATGTCGTTGATCTCGGTGGAGAACCAGCCGGCGTCGGCGACGATCCGCCGGTCCTCCGCGGGGGTCCAGCGCCAGGCTGCGCCGAGGGTTGGCGCCGGCAGGTCGGCGCTGACCGAGTCTTCCAGCGCGCCGCTGCCCACCGGGTCGCCGTTGACGTCCGCCTCCAGCTCGACGCCCAGCTCGATCCGGTACCAGGTCAGGCCCACCCGCGGCCCCAGCGCCCAGTTCTCCTCGGAGAAGCCCCACCAGGTGTAATAGGCCTCGACCGCGTCGACGTCGTAATGGCCGCGCACGGTGGCCGATGCCTGGTACAGGTGGTCCTCGAACACGATGTCGCGTTCCAGCCGCTTCTCGCTTTCGACGCCGTTCTTGAAGTAGAGCAGGCCGACCTCGTGCCGCGCGAGCGGCCGCCAGCTCACGCCCAGGAAGCCGATCGTGTCGTCCTTGTCCAGGCCCAGGTCGCGCGACAGGTCGATGGTGGTGCCGTCGAAGAGCTCGCCATCGGCGCGCACCCGCGTGTCGAAGCGGGTGACGTAGCCGCCGATGCTGACGCTGAAGGTGTCCAGTGGCTCGACCGCGGCGGCGGCGACCGGAATGGCCGCCAGCACCGCGGCGACGGCGGACAAGCCGGTCAAGCGACGAACCGAACGCCCCATGCGATCCCCCTGGTGGTGACGCGGCGATCCGCGCGGGCGGGCTCGTCGCCCAGCGAATATACCGCTGAACCGCCGCGGCGCTAGCGCAGCTGCCACTCCAGGCCGAGCAGCACTGCGCGCCCGGGGCCGGGTTCGTAGTAGCGGCCGTTGCCTTCATTGACGATTACCGAGCCGATGTGTTGCCGGTCGAACACGTTGTCGATCCGGGCGAAGCCGCGCAGGCGGCCCTCGCCTGCGTGCCACAGGCGCGCCAGTTCGGCATGGACCAGCCCATAGCCCGGCGCCGAGGCGGTGCCGCGGTCGTCCACGTTCACCGCGCCGTTGACCCAGGCCTCCAGCGCCGCTTCCCATGGGCCGCCCCGCCATTGCAGGCGGAGCTGGCCGAAGTGCCGCGGCACGCCGGGGATCGGCGTGCCGGCGGCCACCGCCACCGCCGGCACGGGGCAGGCACCGGTGCACAGCGGGAAGCCGTCACGGAAGTAGGCGTCCAGCCAGGTGCCCGCCACGCGCAACGACCAGGCCTGGCCCATGGGCACGTCGGCCGACAGCTCGGCGCCCTGCCGGCGCGCACGACCGACGTTGCGGTAGCTGCTGCGGCCACCGCTGTTGCGTGCCACCGCCAGTTCGTCATCGGTGTCGGCACGGAACAGGGCCGCCTCGATGGCGGCGCCGGCATCGTTGCGCCACTTCGCGCCGAGTTCGATGTTGCCGCTGACGGCGGGCGCCAGGTCGAAGGCCAGGCCGGCGCCGCCGTCGGCGCGATACGCCAGTTCGTTGAAGGTCGGCGTCTCGAACCCGCGCCCGGCCGATGCATACAGGCGCAGGTCGTCGGCGGCGGCGAACACCAGCCCGGCCACCGGCGTGGTCTGCGAGTACTCGACCCGGCCGCTGTCGTCGGGATTGGTCGCGGTGACGTAACGGTCGTCGGAACGGAAGCGCACCACGCTGTGGCGCGCGCCGGCCTGCAGCGACCAGCGCGGCGCGAATTCCCACCACGCCTGCGCGTACTGGTCGAAGTTGTCGACCACGTCGCGCTGGTCGCGGCGCAGCGCGCCGCGCACGCCCAGCGCGACCCCGCCGGTGCCGTCGGCGCGGAAGTTCTCGTAGCCACGCCGCCATTGCCGCTGGCGGTCGGCGCTGGCGCCGATCGTGAACTCGAAATCGCCATCGCCGACCCGGCCCTGCCAGCTCGCCCGCGCGTCGGCGCCGCCGTAGCCGTTGTCCAGGTCGACCACGCCGCCGGCGCTGAGCGGACTGGCCTGCGCGGCCACGGGGACCGACAGGTACTGCACCACGCTGCGGCTGCCGCCATAGCCGGTGAGCCGCAGCTGCGCGGAATCGCCCAGCGGCTGCCGCCAGCTCGCGCCGAGCTGGTCCTGGGCCGCCGACTTGCGGGTATTGAACTGCAGCGCCACCGCGGTGGCCTGCCGGGGATCCTCTCGCACCTGCGCCCAGGTCAGGCCCAGCGGGTCCTGCGCGTCGGGCGCGCGGAAGTGGTTGCCGACCAGCTCCAGCCGGCCACCGCCGGCGAAGTCACGGTGCAGCTTGAGGTTGGCCGACTCGCGCCGCGCCGCGCTGTGCTCGCGGTAGCCGCCGGTGTCGAACACCGAGGCCGCCAGGTGGTAGCCGGTGCCGGCGGCCCTGCCGAGCACGCGAGCGCTGGCGGACAGGCTGTCGTAGGCCGCGGCGGTGGCGCGCAGGTCCACCCGGGTGGGATCGCCGCCGTCCGCGCTCCACAGCTGCACGACGCCGCCGGAGGAATTGCCGTACAGCGCCGAGAACGGCCCGCGCATCACCTCGATCCGGTCGCCGGCGGCCAGGGCGAAGTGGGAGAGCTGGCCCTGGCCGTCGGGCATCGTCGCCGGAATGCCGTCGGCATACAGGCGCACGCCGCGCACGCCGAAGGTGGCGCGCGCGCCAAAGCCGCGGATCGACAGCTGGGTGTCCTGTGCGTAGTTCTGCCGGTCGCGCGCCAGCAGGCCGGGCACGCCGCCCAGCGCCTCGGACGTGTTTACCTGCGGGCGCGCCGAGCCCTCGCCCAGGTCGACCACGTCGAGCGATGCCGGAAGGTCGAACGCGGTGGCCGATTCCACCCGCGCGGTCACCACCACCTGCGGCAGCGTGGGCGTGTCCTGTGCAGCAACGGAAGTGGAGAGCGTGGCGAGGGCCACGCTGGCGGCGCGGTACCGGGAACGGAACGTCATGGCCTTAGTTTACGTGGGTCGATCGCGCCGTTTGCGTGACGGCCGTGCGGGACGGCGGCCGTGGCGTCGACGGGCTCGCCCGCTCAGAACGAATCGCCATCATTCCAATCGGCCATGTGCATCTGCCACTCGGTGGCCATGGAAACCCCGCCGCATAACGCGGGCTTTACCCATCCCGTCGCCGCTGCCGTTCTACTTCGGCTTCGTCGAATCAGCGGAGGGCGGGGCGATGCGGATCACGATCATTGGCGCCGGGTTCAGCGGCAGCGTGCTGGCCACCGAACTGGCGCGCAGCGCGCCCACCGGCGTGGACCTGTGCCTGGTCGGAATGCCCGACGGCTACGGGCGGGGGGTGGCGTATGGCGAGGCACGGCCCGAACACCTGCTCAACGTGCGCGCGCGCGAGCTCGGCGCGACCCAGGACCAGCCCGGCGAGTTCGCGCGCTGGCTCAACCTGAGCCGGCGCGCGGAAGAGAGCTTCCTGCCGCGCCTGGTCTATGGCGAATACCTGTACTCGCGCCTGCAGTCGGCGGCGCAGGTTTCGCTGGCCGGCTTCAACCAGGTCGCGCAGGAGGCCGTGACGGTGGACCGCGAAGGCGGGGCGTTCCGGGTGACCTTGGCCGACGGTTCGGACTTCCTCACCGACAAGGTCGTACTGGCGATCGGCACGCTGCCGCCGCAACGGCTGCAGGGCGTGGGGCCGCGCCTGCTGGTCGATCCGGGCTACGTCGCCTGGCCCTGGCAACGCAACCTGCGCGGGGTGGATGCACTGGCGCGGGTGCCGCGCGATGCGCGGGTGCTGGTCGTCGGCACCGGCCTGACCATGGCCGACACCGTAGTGACCCTGTTGCGCCGCGGCCATGCCGGACCGATCACCGCGATCTCCCGCCACGGCCTGCTGCCGCGCGCGCACCTGTCCGAGCCCGGTGCGGCGATCGCGCTGCCGCCCAACGTGCTGCATGCGCTCAACAGCGCCGACGTGGGCCAGCTGCTGCGCACGCTACGCAGCCTGGCGCCGATCGTGCCGGACTGGCGCGCGCTGGTCGACGCGCTGCGGCCGTACCTGCAGCGCTACTGGAAGACCCTGCCCGACGAACAACGTGGGCGCTTCCTGCGCCACTTGCGCTCGTACTGGGAGATCGTCCGCCACCGGCTCGCGCCGAGCGTGCACGAGGAACTGGAGCAGCTGCGCGCGCTGGGCCAGCTGCGCGTCCGCGCCGGCCGGCTGCTGCGCGCCAGCCGCGGCCAGTCCGCGGTGGAAGTGCTGATCCGCGAGCGCGGCCAGGCCCACGCCAGCGCCGAGCAGTACGACGTGCTGGTCCGCGCCACCGGCCTGGACACCGACATCGAGCGCACCAGCCATCCGCTCGTCGGCCAGCTGCGCGACGCCGGCACCATCAGCGCCGATCCGTTCGGGCTGGGCCTGCGCGCGACCGCGCAGTACGAGGCATTGGACCGCCATGGCGCGCCAGTGCGCGGCCTCTACTGCATCGGGCCATTGTTGCGCGGCCAGCTGTGGGAGATCACCGCCGTGCCGGAACTGCGGGTGGCCGCGCACCAGCTGGCGCAGCAGCTGCTCAAGGCGCCGGCCACGTCCTCGCGCGTGTCGCATGAACCGCTGCCGCATGCGGCGGCCAGTATCCGCTAATTACCGGAGGCGCGCCGTCTCTTCTGTTGCAGGAGCCGACTCATCGGCGACACCGGCGCCGGAATCCCAAGGACGTCGCCTGTGCCGACGTGGCGTGTCGCCGATGGATCGGCCCCTACAAGGCACACGGGGCGGGCACGCGCCAGCAGGCTGGGGGTCAGACGTCGCCGTCGGTCGCCCAGCCTTCGCCGCTGCCACGCTGGTGCACGGCGTCGCCGTCGCGCACCTCGCCGGCCGGGATCGAGTCCTGCGTCGCCAGCCGCGCGTAAATCGGGGTGAAGTCCGGTTCGGTCGCGCGCATCAGCTGCTCGAAGCTGTCGATGACGAAATATGTCTTCTGGAAGGTATCGATCCGGTAGCGGGTGCGCATGATCCGCTCCAGGTCGAAACCAAGCCGGTTGGGCGCGGCCGACTCCAGCGAATGCAGCGATTCGCCCTTGGACGAGACGATGCCGGCGCCGTAGATGCGCAGGCCGTCGTGCTGGCGGATCAGGCCGAACTCCACGGTGTACCAGTACAGCCGGGTCAGGTTCTGCAGCGCGTCCGGGCCGATCGCATGCGCCTTCACCCCGCCGGCGCCGTAGGCCTGCATGTAGTCGGCGAACATCGGGTCCATCAGCAGCGGCACGTGGCCGAACAGGTCGTGGAACAGGTCCGGTTCGGCGATGTAGTCGATCTGTTCGGGGCGGCGGATCCACCAGGTCACCGGGAAGCGGCGGTTGGCCAGGTGGTCGAAGAAGTCAAGTTCCGGCAGCAGGCCTTCCACGCCGACCAGGGTCCAGCCGGTGGCGGCGCCAAGGACTTCGTTGAGCTGGTCGAAGCGCGGGATGGCGCGCGCGTCCATGCCCATCGCGTCCTGCGCCTGCAGGAACTCGTCGCAGGCGCGGCCGGCGAGCAGTTCGCGCTGGCGCGCATACAGCGTGCCCCAGGTGGCGTGGTCGTCGGCGCTGTAGTCCAGCCACGGCTGTTCGACCACGGCGGTGGTGTAGACCGGCACGTAGCCCTTGTCGGTCTGATGGTGTTCGACGCGGCGGGGGGTGGATTCGGACATGGCGGTGCTCGACGTGCGTTCGGCCCCAGCGTAGGCGCTATTCCACGCAACGGGATTGCAAAGTTGCGCCAGCCATGGGAATAGATGCAATCTTGTTGCGTAAATGCGATGTTGCGAGGCAACAAATGGCCGCTGCCGCCGAGTTCGACCGCACCGACCTGCGCCTGCTGGCGCTGCTGCAGCGCCAGGGTCGGGCCACCAACGCCGAACTGGCCGCGCAGGTGAACCTGTCGCCCTCGGCCTGCCTGCGCCGGATCCAGCGGCTGGAGGCCACCGGGGTGGTGTCCGGCTATGCCGCGCGGCTGGACCCGCAGGTGCTGGGCCTGGGCCTGCAGGCGTTCGTCCGGGTGCAGCTGGAAAAGCACGGCAGCGCCGGCATCGACCGCTTCGTCGAGCGCGTGCAGGGCTGGGACGAGGTGGTCGCCTGCCATGCGCTGACCGGCGACATGGACTACCTGCTGCACGTCTACGTCCGCGACCTCGAGCACTTCTCCCACTTCCTGCTCGACCGCCTGCTCAACGATTCCGGCGTGGCCGACGTCAATTCCAGTTTCGTGCTGCGCACGGTGAAGGGTTTCACGGGGCTGCCGTTGCCCGGTTGACGCGCGGTGCCATCGGCGGCACCGCGCTCCATCCGCCGGGCATGGCCCCCCGGCCGCAATCAATGCGTTGTCATACCTCGGGTCAATGACGCGAGCGAACGATGCGAATCTCCAGAAGCGCGGTGATCATGGCGCTGGCTTCGGTGGCAAGTGCGGGAGCCGTTTTCGCTGAGCCGGCATCGATGCCGGCCGCGGCCGAAGTCGTGGCCAAGGCGGCCGATGATGTGCCGGCAGTGCCCTACGATGCAGGCTCCAGCTACCGCCTGCTGGTGCCAAGCGAAGCGAACGGTGGCCAATATGCGGTGATCGAACTGGTCGAAGGACCCGGCTATCGCACCCCATGGCACCGCCACGACGGAATGGAAGAGCGTTACTACGTCGCCGAGGGAACGCTGACGGTTCGCGGCGCTGATGGCACGCGCGACTATCCGGCCGGTTCCTACATCGTCATCCCGCCCGGTGCCGTGCATGCGCAGGGCAACAACGCCCAGGTGCCGGTCAAGGTGTTGCTGACCCTGACGCCGGGCGGATTCGAGCAGTTCTTCATCGATCGCGCCGAACTGTACAAGACGGTCAAGCGGGACGATCCCGGATTCCAGGACGAGATGGTCGAGCTGGCGATGCGACAGGGCCGATGGTTGCAACCGGCCGATGCGCCGGCAGGCGCGACAACGCCCTAGCAGTCCGGCGGTGGCGTCACGGCTGGTGCGAGCTTAGCGCGCGCTGCGAACGGCCGTGGGAGCTGGCCAAGGCGCAGGGTTTCGAAAGCACCGCCGACGCGTTCGAGCAGTACTGCAGCGTGCCGCAGTCGACGAATTCCGGCTGACGCATCCGTCCGCGCCACGCTTCCACACGTGACCCGGCATGGGGCCGGCTCAGAGCACGCCGGGCAGCAGAATCGCCAGCGCCGCGGCTTCGGCCGCGCAGTCGCGGTCCGGCGCCTGCCCCTGCGTGCGCGCCGCGGCCAGTTCGACGGACGCGGCGGCGACATCGGCACGGAACGCGGCATCGGACTGCAGCCGCGCGAACGTGCCCGCGGCCATGAAGCGTCCCGCGAGGATATCGCTCTGCCAGTGCACGTTGCACACCGCCCGGCTTTCGCCGAACGAACGTCCGCGCGCAAGCAGCGCTTCGGTGTGCGCGGGCACCGCCTCGGTCAGCACCAGCGCCCACATCCAGCCGATCGCCACGTGGCCGGAGGGGTAGGAACCATTGCCGCGCAGCGCCGCTTCGTCGTCCGGCGTGCAGGTCGGAGCGCCGTTCTCGACGAACGGGCGCGCGCGCTGGTAGCGCTCCTTGGCTGCTCGGGTGGCCATCGCCGCATCGACCAGGCTGCGGCGCAGCAGGCGGTAGGTCGCCGGGGTGCGTTCGGCATCGATGCGTACGCCCAGCGTGCAGGCGAAGGTGCCGGCGGCGAACGGGAAGTCGAGGTCGGCGTCACGCGCGGCCTGCTCGAAACGTGGCGTCCCGCGCAGGGCCAGCGCCGCACGCATCACCGCATGGTCCTGGGCGAGCGCCGCGCTGCCGGCGGCCGGCGGCGCCGGGACCAGGGCCAGGCTGTCGGGAATGGCACCCGCAGCCAGGTAGCCGGCCGGCACGCCGGGCTTGAGTTCGGGCACCTTGTCCTGCACGGCGGCCGGTGCGCCCGCCACCGCAGTGTCCGCGACCGGCGTGGCGGCACAGGCGGCCAGCAGCATCGCGGCGCAACCCAGCGCCAGCAGGCGCAGCGGGCCGGTGGAAGAATGCGGTTGCAGCTTCATCGTGTGGTTTCCTTGCGTTCGGCCGGGCTCGGCGCATCCAGTCCATCGCGCAGCGCATCGAGCAGCTCGTCGTCGATGTCGTGCCGGTGCTCCCAGTACATCATGCCGCCCAGGCCGCGCTCGCGCACGAAGGCGGCCTTGGCCGCCAGCGACTGCGGGTCGTCGTAGGTGATGAAACTGCGCGTGTCGGCATTCCACAGGTACGGCGCCTGCGCCTGCCCGTCCCAGTAGCGCACGTAGCCGTCGCGTCCGGGCATGCCGCGCAGCTCGCGCCACGCCAGCGAATCGACGAAGCGGCCGTAGCGCTGGTACAGGCCCCGATTGGCAGGTTTGACCTGCGCGAACTCGCGCCCGTAGAACGCCACGCCGACATTGAGCTTGGCCGCCGGCACGCCGGCGGCCAGGAACTCGTCGACCGCCTGCACCGTGGTGCGGCTGCCGGCCGGCGCCAGCGCCGAGCGGCCCAGGCCGGTGTGGTGGCCGGTGGTGTCGGACAGGCTGCCATGAAAGTCGTAGGTCATCAGGTTGATCCAGTCGAGCACCTGGACGATCCGCGCCAGCTCCAGCCCGCGCGCGGCCTCGCCATCGGCGGCGGCGATGGTCAGCAGGTAGTGGCGGCCATCGGCGCGACCGAGCTCGTCGAGCTTCGTGCGCACGTCCTCCAGCATCAGGCTGAAGTTCCCGCGGTCCTCGGGGCGGTGGCTGATGCCGGGACCGGGCAGGGTCGGGTACTCCCAGTCGATGTCGATGCCGTCGAGCCGGTGCTCGCGCATCAGCCGCACCGCGCTGTCGGTGAAGCGTGCGCGCGACTGCGCGGTCAACGCGGCTTCGGAGAAGTGGTCCGCGCCCCAGCCGCCGATCGAGACCAGCACCTTGAGGTCGGGATTGTCCTGGCGCAGCGCGGTCAGGCCGGCCAGCGACGCCGCGGCGGTGGTGCCGGGCAGGTAGACCTCGCCGGCGGGGTTCACCAGGGCGAAAGCGAAGTTGATCGCGTCGAGCTTGCCGGCGCTGATCGGCGGCAGCGTGGGGCCGTCCATCACATAGCCGATCACCTTAAGCCGCGCGTGGCCGACGGGCACCCGCGCGGCCGGGCTGGCGAACGGGAGCAGCGCAGCGATGGCGAGCGCGGCGCAAAGCAGGCGTGCGGCGAACCTGAAGCGTGTGCGGATCATGCAGTGGCCCGGCGATGCAAAGGGCCGGCCACTATAAGCGCGCAGTTGCCTGCGATGGCGTACGCCACCGTGCTGGCGCCAGGAATGTCATGCGCGTGTCCTTCGAGTCGCATCGCGCGACAGCCTCCGGTCGCGCCGGGCCGCTCCAGGCCACGCGACGCGCCATGGCCCGTCGCGTCGCTGGCCGCGCTTCAGTCCCGCGGTGCCTGCGGCGGTCGCGGCGGGAAGGCGACGACCTTGCCGCGCGGGTCTTCGTCGCCGCCATCGCGGTGCCACAGCACCGGCACTTCGTCCGGCGAGGGAGGTTCGAGGCTGTCGCGTTCGCCGGCGCTGCGCTGCGCCTTTTCCTCTTCGATTTCCCAGCTGTAGCGCTTGCGTGGCGGCTCCGGGTCCAGCCGCCGGAACAGGAAGCCGGCGAGGATGCCGCCGACCGCCCCGCCCAGGTGCGACTGCCAGGAGATGCCGTCGCCATGTGGCAGCACGGTCAGCACCGAACCGCCATAGAACAGCATCGCGATCATGCCGGCGGCGATGGAGGGACGGTCGCGGCGCAGCAGGCCCAGGGTGGTCACCAGGAACATCAGCCCATGGGTCACGCCACTGGCACCCAGATGGCGCGTGCCCCCCTCGCCCAGCAGCCAGGCGCCCAGGCCGGAACAGATCCACAGCAGCGGGATCGCACGCAGGGTGGCGCGCGGATAGACGCTGCCGGCGAGGGTGCCGAGGATCAGCAGGGCGGTCGCGTTGGCGGCCAGGTGCGCGACCGAGCCATGCACCAGCGGCGCGGTCAGCAGTCCCAGCAGCGCGGTCCAGTCACGCGGCGACACCGCCATCGCGGGTACCGGCAGGCGCGGCTGCAGTGCGAACACCACGACCAGCAAGGCGACGAAGGCCAGGCTCAGGTTGAAGGCGAGCAGCAGCCGGCGGCGGTCGCGCTCGGCGGTGGTGGAAGCCGGTTCGTCGGGGCTCATGTTTCCTCCGGGGGCCGGAAGACCATGGCGACGCCCCCGCCCCGAATCAAGCGGCCGGCAAAAAAACGGGCGCGGTGGTTCGCACCGCGCCCAACTAGCTCACCCTGCTGGGAGAGAGACAGAGAGAGAGCTTCCCTACTTCACCTCGAACTCCTTCGACTGGACGACCGAGCCGTCGAGGGAGATTTCGACCTTGTAGCGGCCGACGGGGAATCCGTCGGGCTTGCTGATCTGGAAGGCGGTGGTGCCGTCGCCGGTGAGGCTCAGGTCGCGCGATTCCTCGTGCACGGTCTGGCCGTCCTGGAAGGTCCACTTCGCCGCCAGCTTGCCCGGCACGGTGGCCATCGCGTCGCTGGTGCGGGTGGTGACCGATGCGTAGATCGTGTCCTTCGGCGCGAACGTGGTGGCCGGCGCGGCGACCCGGTTGTCGGCGCCGACGGCGTTGCCCAGGTCGATCGCGGTCACCGAAGCGGTCGCGGCGGCGGCCGGTGGCGTCATCGGCGTGGGTTCGCTGGTCGCAGGCGGTGCCGGCGGCGGCGTGGGCTCGGGCTTCTTGCAGGCGGACAGCACGAGCGCGGTAGCCAGTGCGGCCGACAGCGGATACAGCAGGCGGGTACGGCTCATGAGGGGATCCTCCTGGAGGATGGGGAGCGGGGCGCTCAGGCCGGGTCGGCGGGGATCTTCAGCACCTGGCCCGGCTTGATCCGGTCCGGGTCGTCGAGCTGGTCGCGGTTGGCCTCGAATATCCGGGGCCAGGCGCTGGCCTTGCCGTAGAACTGCTTGGCGATCGCCGACAGCGTGTCGCCCTTTTCCACGGTGTAGGTCTGCACCGGGGGATCGACCATCTCCTCGGTGGAGCGGACGCCGCCCTGCACGTTGCTGAAATCCGGGCGCTCGGCCTCGGTGCTGCGGACTCCGCCCTGCACGTTGGAGAAGTCCGGCTTGTTTCCGGTACCCATGCGCGTGACCTGCTCTGGAGGCGCGGCCACCGTCTCACAGCGCCTGTTAACAAAGCATCTGAAGCTCGTGAAGCCTTTATTGGAACGGCCGCCGCGCGTGCCGGTTCACTGACGCAGGTCACGCAACGGCGGCGGCGGCGGCATGTCCGCGGTCGCGCGCCAGGGGTTGATGTCCAGCCCGCCACGGCGGGTATACCGCGCCTCCACCGACAGGCTGGCCGGGCGGCAGCGATGCAGCACGTCGAGGAAGATCTGCTCGACGCACTGCTCGTGGAAGCCCGCATGCTCGCGGAAGCTGACGATGTAACGCAGCAGGCCGGCACGGTCGATGCGCGGCCCCCGGTAGCGCAGGTGCAGGCTGGCCCAGTCCGGCTGGCCGGTGACCGGGCAGTTGGACTTGAGCAGCGCCGAGGTCAGGTGTTCTTCGGTATGCGCGGCGTCGTCGGCGTCCAGGTACGCCGCATTCGGCGGGCCGTAGTCGTCGAAATCCGCTTCGACGGCGTCGATCGATTCGCCATCGCCGGCCGCGTCCTCCGCCATCGGCGGCAGGCCGAAGGCGGCCGCCACCGGCGCCCCGGCGCTGCGCGACAGGTCGCCGGCGATGCGCTCGAGCACCGCCCTGGCATCTTCGAAACGCTCGCCGTTGAGCGAGTTGAGATAGAGCTTGAGCGACTTGGATTCGATCAGGCTGGGGGAATCGTGGGGCACCTGCAGGGTGGCGGTGGCCACCTGCGGCTTGCCGCGCGCGTCGAGCCAGGACAGCTCGTACGCCATCCAGCGGTCGTGGCCGGTGAACGGCAGCGGCGCGGCAGCGGCCAGGCCGAGCTCGGAACGCGCGCCGGCACGCGGGATCGGGAACAGCAGGGTGGGGTCGTAGCCCTTGGGATAGGCGACCTCGCGGCCCAGGCTGGAGTCTTGCGCGGTAGTCATGCGTGCATTCTAGGGCCGGGTGCGCGCCGCGGCCCACCACGCGGACCCTGCCGCAGGCGCCCGTTCATGGGCGGCCGACCCGTTACGGCCGTTGCGGTGCCCGTCGTGCCCGCGACGCTACCCCTGCGCCAGCGCGATCAGCCCGATCGCCGCCACCGCCGCGACGATCGCCACGCGGTTCAGCGCCGAGGTCCGCTCGCCGAACGCCAGCACGCCCACCGCGGTGCCGAGCACGACCACGCCGATGTTCATCGTCGCGAACACCACCGCAGGGCTGTCCGGCAGCGCCTGGTGCGCGCGCACGTAGAAGAGGATGTTGCCGAAATTGAGCAGGCCCAAAAGCAGGCCGGCAGCGATGTGGTGCAGGCCGGGGCGCACGCCATGGCGAACCCGCCGCCAGCCCTGCCAGGCGAGCATCCCGGCGAAGGCCAGGACGAAGGCGACCATCAGCGCCGCGGTGGCCGGGGTGCCGGACAACGCCACGCGCTTGAGCAGGACATCGACCACGGCGAAGCCCGCCCACACCGCCAGCAGCAGGATCCAGGCGCGCGGGCCGGCCTCGCCCTGCACCGGGCGCGCGAGGATGCCGGCGACCGCGAGCAGCCCCAGCGCCAGTCCGGCCAGCTTCATCGGCCCGGCCTGTTCGCCGAAGAACAGGAACGCCGCCGCCAGCGAGAGCAGCAGCGACAGGCGCTGGGCGATGTCGGTGCGGACGATGCCGGCCAGCCGCACCGATGCGGCCAGCACCAGGAACAGCGTGGGCAGCACCAGCGCGAGGGCCAGCAGCTCGATCCACGGCGCGCCGGGCTGGCGCAGCGCCGCCGGAGGCGGCTGCAGCAGCCAGGCGCACAGCAGCGCGGCGGCCAGGTAGTTCCAGGTCACCATCTGCGCCACGTCCCAGCCGCGGCGCGGTGCCAGCTTGAGCAGCACCGAGACCAGCACGCTGCAGGCCACGCTGAGCAGGATGAAATGCATGGGAATCCGCGCCGGAGGAAGCCGCGGATTGTAGAGCGGGGCCCGCCCCGCTGCTCCCGCTGATCGAAGCCGGTGCCGGGGTTCCACGCCAGCGCCAGAGCCAGAGCCAGAGCAGCGGGGCAGGCCCCGCTCTACAATGCACGGATGACACAGCCCGCATTCCCCAGCGAGTCCACCACGCTGCTGCTCGACGGCCCCGCCGGTGCGCTCGAGGTCGCCATCGACTTCCCGGAGCCCGCCGACGCCCGTCCGCTGCTGGCCGTGGTCTGCCATCCGCTGCCGACCGAAGGCGGCACCATGCACAACAAGGTCGTGACCATGGTCGCCCGCGCGCTGCGCGAACTCGGCGCGACCACGGTGCGCTTCAACTTCCGCGGCACCGGCGGCTCGGCCGGCGCATTCGACCATGGCAAGGGCGAGCGCGAGGACCTGCGCGCGGTGGTGGAGTGGGCGCGGGCGGGGCACCCGGGCCACGCACTGTGGCTGGCGGGTTTCAGCTTCGGCGCCTATGTCAGCCTGTCCGCCGCCGCCGCGCTGCGGCCGGATGCGCTGATCTCGATCGCGCCGCCGGTCGCCGGCCGCGGCTGGGAGTTCGACGACATCGAGATTCCCGAGGTGCCGTGGCTGGTCGTGCAGGGTGATGCCGACGAGATCGTCGACGCGCAATCGGTCTACGACTGGGTCGACTCGCTGCCGCGCAAGCCGCAGCTGGTGCGCATGGTCGACACCAGCCACTTCTTCCATCGCAAGCTGATCGACCTGCGCGGCGCCATCCAGCACGAAGTGAAGGCGTGGCTGCCGCCGGCATGAGCCAGGCCGACGCGGTCCGCACGCCCTCGCAGGCCTACGCCGACGGCGCCGCCGCCGGGCGCTGGCGCGACGATCCGGCGCAGCACCCGGCGCTGCGGGAACTCGATCGCGTCCAGCGCGAGCTGCTGGCGGCCACGCCGACCGGCTGGCGGGCGCGGCTGGGGCTGGGCGGACGCCCGGCGCCGGTAAAGGGGTTGTACCTGTGGGGCGGCGTTGGCCGCGGCAAGACCTTCCTGGTCGACCTGTTCTACGAAGGCCTGCCGCTGGAGCAGAAGCGGCGCACGCATTTCCACCGGTTCATGCGCGGCGTGCACGAGCAGTTGCGCGAACACGCCGGGCAGTCCGATCCGCTGGCGAAGATCGCGCGCGAATGGCGCGAACGGCTGCGCGTGCTGGTGCTGGACGAGTTCTTCGTCACCGACATCGGCGACGCCATGCTGCTGGGCCGGCTGCTGGAGCGGCTGTTCGCCGAGGGCGTGACCCTGGTAACCACCTCCAACACCGCGCCGCAGAACCTGTATCGCGACGGCCTGCAGCGCGAGCGCTTCCTGCCGGCGATCGCCCAGCTGCGCGAACACTGCGTGGAGCTGGCCGCCGACGGCCGCGAGGACTACCGACTGCGCGCGCTGACCCGCTCGCCGGTGTACCGCACGCCGCTGGACGCCGGCAGCGAGGCCTGGCTGGCCGAGCGCTGGCAGGCGCTGGCCTCCGGTGCGCCGGCGCGCGACGGCAGCATCCGGATCGAGGGCCGTCGCATCGGCGTGCGCGGCCGCGGCCATGGCGCGGCCTGGTTCGACTTCACCGAGCTGTGCGAGGGACCACGCTCGACCGACGACTACATCGAGATCGCGCGCGAGTTCCAGATCGTGCTGCTCGGCGGCATCCCGCGCTTCGATGCGAACAGCGAGGATGCCGCGCGCCGCTTCGTCAACCTGGTCGACGAGTTCTACGACCGCCAGGTGACCCTGGTGTGCACCGCCGCCGCGCCGCCGGTGGCGCTGTACGAGGGCAAGCGCCTGGCCGGTGCGTTCGAACGCACCGCCTCGCGGCTGATCGAGATGCAGAGCGCGGAGTACCTGGCGCGCACGCACCGCGGCTGAGGCGGCGCGTCAGGGCAACGGACCCAGCCACCCGGTGATGACCGGATGCCGCGCACGGACCGCCGCGACCAGCAGGTCCAGCGCCAGCAGCGCGATGAGCCCCGCCCCGAGCCGCATCAGGCCGTCCCCGGCGATGGTCGCCACGTGCAAGGCGCTGGCGGCGAACGCCAGGCCGAGCACCAGCGCCAGCACGCGGCCCGCGGTTCGAAGCGTTCCCCGGGATGGCGGTGTCATGCGCGGCTCCATGTGGGCAGGGCGGGATCAGCGCCGCGGCGCGCGCCGCAGGTGCCATCCCGCCAGTCCCAGCCACGCCAGGTAGAGCGCGATCACGACCTTCTGCGATCCGCCCCGCGGCAGCGCCTTCCACAGCGCATGCAGCCACAGGCCGGCGAACGCCAGCGCGGCCAGGACCAGCAGCGGCCGGGCGACCGCACGCCAGTGCGGGTCGCGGTGCAGCGAGGCGGACTGCAAGAGCATCGCCGTGCCGACCAGCAGGAAGGCGGCAATCGCCGACACGCCATGGATGAACGCGCCGGCATCGCTGGCCGGGTACCCGGGACTGGCGCCGGGCCAGGTCGCGGTGACGGCGAGCGCCAGACCGCCCCCGACCAGCAGCACCGGCACCAGCGTGTAGCGCGCGGCGGGCACCAGCGAGCGTTGCAGGGCGGCGGCGAGCAGGACGGTCGCCATCGCCAGCCCGTAATAGGCCGCCTGCAGCCACGCACTGCCCGGACCGGCCAGGTAGAAGCTCAGCGGCGCCTGCCACCAGTCGTACTCCACGCGCACGGCCTGCACCCCGACGGCGCTGGCGCAGAACACCAGGACCAGGCCGAGGACGAGCGTGCCGAGGCGGGCGGGAGTCGAGGGTGGCGCGGACATGGGCGCAGTGTGGCCGATGCCGGCGCGCCGGGGGAGCGGAGACGCCGCGCTCAGCGCACCAGCGCGTCCAGCCAGCGGTCGACCGCGGCCGTGTAGTCCGAGGGCAGGCCTAGCTCGCGGTTGACCTGGCCGTGCGACAGCGCCTGCGGAAGCACCCGGACGGCCACGCCCAGGGTCGTGGCCCTGGCCTGGAAGGCCTGCGCCTGCGGGCAGGCGTCGTTGCGGCGGGTCGAACACACCACCAGCATGGACACGGCCTGCGCGGTGAGCTGGTGCTGCGGCGAGGCGGCGACCCAGTCGTCCGGATCGGGTCCGAACGCACGGTGGTACAGCGGCGGCAGGCGCGGGCGCCGCATCATGTCCGGCACATCCAGCACACCGCTGTCGAGCGAGACTACGCCGAGCGGCGGCGAGGCCCCGGCCTCGCTCCACAGCGATGGCGAAGCGCCCACCAGTGCGGCCAGGTGGGCGCCGGCCGAGTGCCCCATCAGCACCACGCGCGAGGGGTCGGCGCCCCAGTCCGGCGCGAGCCGCTGCACCCGGGCCAGCGCGCGCGCGACGTCGCGGGCCTGGTCGAGCGGCGCGGTGTCCGGGCGCATGCGGTAGTTGGTCGACACCAGCGCATACCCCTCCGGCAGCCACTTGCCGGCCTTGCCCTCGACCAGGCCGGGATTGTCCTTGTTGCCGTTGGCCCAGCCGCCGCCGTGCACGAGCAGGATCACCGGCGCGTCCCGCAGCGGTTGCGCCGGCAGGTAGGCGTCGAAGCGTTGCCTGGGATCGTCGCCGTAGGGGATGTCTCCCAGCACCCGGGCGCCGGTGGGCAGGTTGGGCGGTTGCGTGGCCGGTTCGCGGGAGGCCTGGCGCGCCTGCTGCAGGGGCTCCCGCCAGCCCTGGGCGGACGCATCGCCAGCTCCCAAAACAACGACAAACAGGGCGGCGGACAGGCGCGCGAGGATGTTCGGCATGGCTCCAGCTCCGTTCGGGGACACGCTGGGAAACGCGGTGGACAGGCCCGGGTTGACCGTCGCCGGCGCCGGATGTAAAGCATGGTCGACACCACATCGCGTATTGACGGGCTGGCGGTCCCACAATATCTTGTGGTTGTCGGTTCCGGCGGCCCGCTCGCCACCGGATCAAAAGGGAAGCCGGTGACGCGCCTCGCGCCAGTCCGGCACTGCCCCGCAGCGGTAATTGGGAACGAACCCGCCATCGAGCACTGGGGCCTGGCCCCGGGAAGCGGCGGAAGTAGGAGGACGGCCCCGGCCCTCCACGCCCATGAGTCCGAAGACCTGCCGACAGCCGCGCGATGCACACCGCGCGGTGCCGGCCGCGGAGTCTCCGGGGGGAGATGGCTGGCGACGCAGGGCCAGTCCGCAGTCCGCCTGCCGGTTCTCGCCTCCTGCGACGCCGCTTTTCCATCCTCCGGATCCACCGGCCATCCGCTGCCCCGCGAGGGATGGGGCCGCCGCGTGCGCCACGCATGGAGGAGCAACCGTGAGCCAGACCGATACCGCCGTCGCCGGCGCCGCCGCCGCGTCCCCGGACGACGCATTCCAGCTGACCCCGCCGCCGACGGCCACCGCGATGAGCGTGACCAAGCGCAACGGCGGCCGCGAGCCGGTGGACCTGAACAAGATCGTGCGCGCGGTGCAGCGCAGCTGCGAGGGCCTGCATGCGGTCGACCCGATGCGGGTGGCCACGCGCACCATCTCCGGCCTGTACGACGGCGCCAGTACCCGCGAACTGGACGAACTGTCGATCCGCACCGCCGCGCTGCTCACCGGCGAGGAGCCCGAGTACAGCCGCCTGGCCGCGCGCCTGCTGGCCGCCTACATCGCCAAGGAGGTCACCGGCCAGGAGATCCATGCGTTCTCGCAGTCGGTGGCCCGTGGCCACGAGGTCGGGCTGATCAACGACCGCCTCCTCGGCTTCGTCCAGACCAACGCGCGCAAGCTCAACGACGCGCTCGACCCCTCCCTGGACCTGGGCTTCGACTACTTCGGCCTGCGCACGCTCTATGACCGCTACCTGCTGCGCCATCCGCACACGCGCAAGGTGATCGAGACCCCGCAGCAGTTCTTCCTGCGCATCTCCTGTGCGCTGAGCGAGGACGTGCCCGAGGCGCTGGCGCTGTACCGGCGCATGGGCCAGCTCGACTACCTGCCGTCCTCGCCGACGCTGTTCAACAGCGGCACCACCCACGAGCAGCTGTCCTCGTGCTTCCTGCTCGATTCGCCGCAGGACACGCTGGAGTCGATCTACGCCAGGTACGGCGACATCGCCCAGCTGTCCAAGTTCAGCGGCGGCATCGGCGTCAGCTACAGCCGGGTGCGCTCGCGCGGCTCGCTGATCCGCTCCACCAACGGCCACAGCAACGGCATCGTGCCGTGGCTGAAGACGCTCGACTCCTCGGTCGCGGCGGTCAACCAGGGCGGAAAGCGCAAGGGCGCCGCCTGCGTCTACCTGGAAACCTGGCACGCGGACATCGAGGATTTCCTCGAGCTGCGCGACAACACTGGCGACGAGGCCCGGCGCACCCACAACCTCAACCTGGCCAACTGGGTGCCGGACCTGTTCATGCAGCGGGTGGAGGCCGACCAGGAATGGTCGCTGTTCGACCCGCGCGTGGTGCCGGAGCTGGTCGACCTGTACGGCGAGGACTTCGAGCAGGCCTACCTGCAGGCCGAGGCGCAGGGCAAGGCGGTCAGGACGTTGCCGGCACGCAAGCTCTATGCACGGATGATGCGCACCCTGGCCGAGACCGGCAACGGCTGGATGACCTTCAAGGACAAGTGCAACCGCGCCAGCAACCAGACCCTGCGCAGCGGCAACGTGATCCACCTGTCCAACCTGTGCACCGAGATCCTGGAGGTCACTTCGGCCGAAGAAACCGCGGTGTGCAACCTGGGTTCGATCAACCTGGCCAACCACTTCGACGACGACGGCCCCGCCGGCACCGGCACGTTCGACTTCGACAAGCTGGCCGAGACCGTGCGCCTGGCCGTGCGCCAGCTCGACCGGGTGATCGACCTGAACTTCTACCCGATCGAGACCGCGCGCCGCGGCAACCTGCGCTGGCGGCCGGTCGGGCTGGGCTGCATGGGCCTGCAGGACGTGTTCTTCCGCCTGCGCCTGCCGTTCGACAGCGAGCAGGCCCGGGCGCTGTCGGCGAAGATCGCAGAGACCATCTACTTCCATGCGCTGGAAACCTCGGTCGAACTGGCGCAGGAGCGCGGCCGGCATCCGTCGTTCGCCGATACGCGGGCGGCGAACGGCGAGTTGCAGTTCGACGCCTGGGGCGTGGTGCCGGAGGACGTGGAGCGCTGGGACGCGCTGCGCGAGCGCATCCGCGAGCACGGCCTGCGCAACTCGCTGCTGGTCGCCATCGCCCCGACCGCCACCATCGCCTCGATCGCCGGCTGCTACGAGTGCGTCGAGCCGCAGGTGTCGAACCTGTTCAAGCGCGAGACGCTGTCGGGCGACTTCCTGCAGGTCAACCGCTACCTGGTCGCCGAGCTGAAGAAGCTCGGGCTGTGGACCGACGAGGTGCGCGACGCGATCAAGCTGGCCGAGGGCTCGATCCAGGGCGTGGCGCAGATCCCCGAAGCGCTGCGCCAGGTCTACCGCACCGCCTGGGAGCTGCCGATGCGCGCGCTGATCGACATGGCCGCCGGCCGCGGCGCGTTCATCGACCAGTCCGCCTCGCTCAACCTGTTCATGGAAAGCCCGAACATCGGCGCGATGTCGTCGATGTACATGTACGCCTGGAAGCAGGGCATCAAGACCACCTACTACCTGCGCTCGCGGCCGGCCACGAGGATCGCCAAGACCACCGTCGGCCACGCGACGTCGGCGGCGCCGAAGCCGGACTACAACCCGGCCGAAGCGGTGGCCTGCTCGCTGGAGAACCCGGAGGCGTGCGAGGCCTGCCAGTAGCCAGACGGCGGGTCGCCGCGAGGCCGCCCGCCCTGGCAAGGAGAGGAGAACGGCGATGAAGCGGTACGCCAACCATTCCGGCGACTCGGGCGTGGAGGCCTACCGGACCACCGCGGGCTCCATCTTCGTCCGCTTCCGCAACCGACCCGAACCCTACGAGTACCGCAGCACCGGCCGCGCCGGCCCGGAAAAGGTCGCGCGGATGAAAGCCCTGGCCGCGGCCGGCCGGGGCCTGGCCACCTACATCAGCCGGTACGCGCACGACGACTTCGAGCGCTGACCGCCACACCGTCCCCTGGAGCAGGCAGGACGCGGGAACAGGATGTTCCGGGCACAAGGACGTGCCGACCCGCGCCGCCTCCCAACGCACCGAGACCCGCACCATGTCCACCCATCGCCAGCTCCTGCTCGACCCCGGCTTCGAACTGACCCTGCGGCCGATGCGCTACCCGCAGTTCTACGACATGTACCGCGACGCGATCAAAAACACCTGGACGGTGGAGGAGATCAATTTCCAGATCGACATCTCCGACCTGCACGCGAAGATGACGCCGGCCGACCGGCACCTGATCCACCGCCTGGTCGCGTTCTTCGCCACCGGCGATTCGATCGTGTCCAACAACCTGGTGCTGAACCTCTACCAGCACCTCAACGCGCCCGAGGCGCGGATGTACCTGTCGCGCCAGCTCTACGAGGAGGCGCTGCACGTGCAGTTCTACCTGACCCTGCTCGACAACTACCTGCCCGACCCGGGCGAGCGCGCCAAGGCCTTCGCCGCGGTGGAGAACATCCCGTCGATCAAGAAGAAGGCCGACTTCTGCTTCAAGTGGATCGATTCGATCCACGGCCTGCGCAGGATCGAAACCCGCGAGCAGCGCCGCCAGTTCCTGCTCAACCAGATCTGCTTCGCCGCCTGCATCGAGGGGCTGTTCTTCTTCGCCGCCTTCGCCTACGTCTACTACTTCCGCTCGCGCGGCCTGCTGCCGGGCCTGGCATCGGGCACCAACTGGGTGTTCCGCGACGAGAGCTGCCACATGGAGTTCGCCTTCGAATGCGTGCGCACGGTGCGCGAGGAGGAGCCTGACCTGTTCGACGAGGCCATGCAGCGGCAGGTGTACGACATGCTGGACGAGGCGATCGAATGCGAGCTGCAGTTCGCCGAGGACGTGCTGTCCGGCGGCGTCGCCGGCATCTCCACCCGCGACATGCGCCAGTACCTGCAGCACTGCGCCGACAACCACTTCGCCAAGCTGGGCATGGCGCGCCGCTACCACGCACGCAACCCGCTGCCGTTCATGGAGCTGCAGGACGTGCAGGAACTGACCAACTTCTTCGAGCGACGCGTCTCGGCCTACCAGGTCGGCGTGCAGGGCGAGGTGGGGTTCGACCACGCGTTCTGAGGACTGGGCGCGCGGGTGCTTGATGCCGGCACGGCGAGCAGTTTCAATGTGAAATGCCTGCCGATCGCCGCGATATCCCATGTCCGCTGTTCCGTCGCCGGTTCCTGGGGGCCGGGCTGGGACTGGGCGCCCTCGCTGCGATGCCCGGCAGGGCCTGGGCCGCCCCCCGCCGCGACGTCGACGCCGACTGGATCCCGTCCCCGGAGTTCCTCGCCGACCTGCCGCGGCAGATGCAGGCGCTGGGGGTGCCCGGGATCGGGATCGCGGTGGTGGAAGCCGGCCGGCTGGCCTGGTCGCGCGGGTTCGGCGTCATGCACGCGCAGCAGCGCACGCCGGTCACCGACGCGACCCTGTTCGAGGTGGCCTCGCTGAGCAAGCCGGTGTTCGCCTACGCGGTCCTGCAGCTGGCCGACCGCGGCGAACTGGCGCTGGACCGGCCGCTGGTCGCGTACGCGCGCCCCGAGTACCTGGATGGCGGGCCTGCGGCGAAGGCATGGCTGGACGCGATCACCGTGCGCGACGTGCTGCGCCACTCCACCGGCTTGCCGGACTGGCGCGAGGATCCGGCGAACCAGGCGCTGGCGCCGGCGGTGGCGCCCGGCACGCGCATCGACTACTCGGGCGAGGCCTTCGTCTGGTTGCAGCGCGTGGTCGAGGCGGTCACCGGCGAGAGCCTGGACCAGACGTTGCAGCGGCTGCTGTTCGCGCCGGCCGGCATGCGCGACAGCAGCTACGCCTGGAGCGCGGCGATGGCCGAGCGCTCGGTCTACGGACACCGCGCGCCCAACGCCGCCGGTCCCGCGGACGGAAACGGCGGCATGCCGCCGCAGATGCTGCGCGAGCAGTGGACGGCGGCGCAGGCCATCGCCGATCGCACCGGCACGCCGCTGTCGGCGTGGCGCTACGAGGACGCTGCGCGCTTACTGCCGCAGGTGCAGGCGATCGCGCCGCCGGGCCTGGTCGCCTGGCCGGCGGACATCCTCGCCAATGCCGCCGCCAGCCTGCGCTGCACGGTGCAGGACTACGCCCGCTTCATGGCACTGATGGTGCACGCGCGTCCGGCGGCGTGGGAGCTGCGCCCGGCCACGCGCGCGGCGATGCTGAGCCGGCAGATCGACGTGCCCGGGCGCTGGACCGACAAGGGCCTGGGCTGGAACCTGGAACGGACGCCACGCGGGCCGGTGTTCTACCACTCCGGCAGCAACGGCGGGATCTTCAAGAGCTTCGCCCTGGGCGACCTGGCGCGCCAGCGCGCGATCGTGATCTCGACCAACGCGGCCAACGGCAACCTGCTGTATCGCCGGGTAGTGCGCGCGGCGACCGGCCTGGACCTGCTCGCGTTCGACGTCTAATCCAAGGCCACGTTACGGCGGACAGCCATGCCCTTGCAGCCGGGCCCGCGCACCCCGCGACGCCACCGTGATCCGGGCTTGCGCTACGCTGCGCCCGGGAGGCTGACCGCGCAGGAGCATGTCGATGTCCGAAGTCCCGACCGCCGAGGCGCGCCCGACCCAGGCGCGACTGCTGCACATGGTGTTCCCCGACCACACCAACCACCTGGGCACGCTGTTCGGCGGCCAGGCGCTGGCGTGGATGGACATGGCCGCGTTCATCGTGGCCTCGCGCTGGGCGCGCACCACGGTGGTGACCGCGCGCTCGGAGCAGGTCGACTTCAACCAGCCCATCCACAAGGGCGACCTGGTCGAGGTGGTCGCCACGATCGTCAAGGTCGGCCGCAGTTCGATGAACGTCGAGGTCGAAGTCATCACCGAGAACCTGCTCAGCGGCGAGCGCAAGCTGTGCACGCGCGGCCGCTTCGTGATGATCGCGCTCGATCCCCTGGGCCAGCCCACCGCCGCGCCGCCGCTGCCGGGCTGACCGAGCCGGTGGGCAGGCAGGGCAGGTGGCGCCAGGATCCCGAACCGTCGCCGTTGCCATTGGCGTCATGCCGCGCGCAGGCCAGGCGCCCCAACCGTCCCCGGAGCCGTTGCAGTCCGCACGAAGCCCTCCCTGCTGGCGACCCGGGCGCCGACACCGGTCGATAACCGTCGCGCCGCTGGCGGTAGGGGAAGTCCGGCTCCTACGCCGGCGGGGCTTGCGGGTGGCGTTGTTCCCATGCCGCCAGCGCCTGCCGGTACTGCTCCAGTGCGTCGGCATACAGGTCGTAGACGCAGATCGGGCAACCGCTCTCGCAGCATTCCTGCGGCAACGGCTTTTCCGGGGGCTGCGGTCGCGGATCGTCCGGGATGGAAGCCGCGGAAAGGGAAGGATCGTCGTTCACGACGCACAGCCTAGCAGCGGTATCCGCTCGTCGGGCGGCGGTGCTGCGGCAAACAGCACAGGGGGAGGCGCAGTTGCCGCGCCCTCTGAACAACCGCCGCCGCGCCTGCGCGCGGCGGCGGTGCCGGCTCAGGCGATCGAGGCGCGGTAGATCGATTCGATCGTGGCGTCGAGCGCCTGGTTGAACTCGGCGTCGCCCTGCTGCGCGCTCAGGCCCTCGGTCAGGGCGCGGCTGAAGCTGGCGATGACGCCCGGGTTCTTCGCCAGCTTGGCGTTGGCTTCGTCGCGGCTGTAGCCACCCGACAGCGCCACCACCTTGAGCACGGCCGGATGGTCGACCAGTTCCTGGAAGAAGCCGTCCACGCTCGGCAGCGTGAGCTTGAGCACCACCGGGGTGGCCGGATCGAGCTGGTCCAGGCGCGCGAGCAGGCCCTTCTTCAGCTCGACCTCGATCGCTTCCTTGTCGGCGGCCTTGATGTCGACCTCCGGCTCGACGATCGGCACCAGCCCGGCGGCCAGCACCTGGCGCGCCAACTCGAACTGCTGGTCGAGCACCTTGGCGATGCCGGCCGGGTTATTGGCCTTGATCACCGAGCGCTCCTTGGTGCCGAACACACCCTTGGCCTTGGCCCGTGCCAGCAGTGCGTCAAGCCCGGGGATCGGCTTGAGCAGCTGCACGCCATCGGCCTCGTCCTCCAGGCCCTTGTCGATCTTGAGGAACGGCACGACGCCCTTGTCTTCCCACAGGTAGGCGACCGCGTCCTTGTCGCCGAAGCGGTCGTCCATCGTGCGCTCGAACAGGATCGCGCCGACCACGCGCTCGCCGGTGAAGGCCGGGCTGGTGACGATGCGGCTGCGCATCTGGTGGACCAGCGCGAACATCTCCGCGTCGCCGGAATAGGCCGATTCGTCGATGCCGTACAGCTTGAGCGCCTTGGGCGTGCTGCCACCGCTCTGGTCGAGCGCGGCGATGAAGCCCTGGCCGGCGGCGATGCGGTTCTTCTGGTCCTGGTTGATCGACACGGTTGGCGTTCCTGTCTGCGGGCAAGGGCCGCGATGGTAGCGCGAGCCTCGTTCCACCGGTACGAGACAACGCTGTCAACGCCCAGGACGGCCGCCATGCGCTTCCGGCGTGCCCACGGGGCTTGCGCGCGTGCGGCCCCGGCCCCATCGACCTGTGTCATGGACGCAATCCCGCACCCCGCGCCCGTCGCCGGCAGCGACCGGCCCGGCGCGCTGCACGAATTCCTCGCGCGCCACCGGCGCCTGTTCGTGCTGACCGGCGCCGGCTGCAGCACCGCTTCGGGCATCCCCGACTACCGCGATGCCGAGGGCGGCTGGAAGCGGGTCCAGCCGGTGACGTTCCAGGCGTTCACCGGCGATGCCGCCATCCGCCGTCGCTACTGGGCCCGCAGCCTGGCCGGCTGGCCGCGCTTCGCCGCCGCGCGCGCGAACGCGGCGCACCAGGCGCTGGCCGCAATCGAGGACGATGGACGAATCGAAGCGCTGGTCACCCAGAACGTCGACGGCCTCCACCAGCAGGCCGGCAGCCGCACCGTGATCGACCTGCACGGGCGCCTGGACCGAATCGTCTGCCTGGGATGCGGCGCGCTGTCGCCGCGCGCCGACTTCCAGCACGAGCTGGTGCACCGCAATCCCGGTTGGGACCGCTACGCGGCGGGGACGGCGCCGGATGGCGACGCGGACCTGGACGGCGTGGACTTCGCCGGCTTCGCCGTGCCGGCGTGCCCTCAGTGCGGCGGCATGCTCAAGCCCGATGTCGTGTTCTATGGTGAAAGCGTGCCGCGGGCGCGGGTGGAGGCGGCGGTGGCGCACCTGCACCGCAGCGACGGCATGCTCGTGGTCGGGTCGTCGCTGATGGTCTATTCCGGCTTCCGCTTCGCGCGGATGGCGGCGGAGGCCGGGATACCGCTGGCCGTGCTCAACCTGGGCCGTACCCGGGCCGACGGCCTGGCCACGCTCAAGATCCACGCCGATTGCGCGCTGGCGCTGGCGCGCCCGGGGCGCACCGGATCCGGGCAGGGATGACGCGATCCCCGCTCCGGGCCTAGGATCCTCCGCCACGGCCTTGCCGGCACGCCTGCCAGCGCAGCCCGGTTCCAGCGGCACCGGGCTGCGGGCTGGCCTCGCCGTCGGCGATGTAACGGGGTGCAGACCCCAGGAGAGCGCATGTCGCCGGTCGCCGTGTTGAAGGTGTCGATCATGCTCAGCGCGTTCCTGTACGTGTTCGCGCTGGCACTGCGGGCACGCGCCGGCGACCTAGCCCACCTGTTCCACCGCTGGCGCGCCGGCCTGCGCGCGTTCGCCGCGATGTTCCTGGTGGTCCCGGCGATCACCGTGGCCGTGGTCGCCGCCTTCGACCTCAAGCCGGAGGTGGAGGTGGCGTTGCTGGTGCTGTCGCTGTCGCCGGTGCCGCCGATGCTGCCGGCCAAGCAACTGCAGGCCGGGGCGGGCGGTTCGTACATCGTCGGCCTGCTGGTGGCCGCCGCCCTGGCCTCGCTGCTGGTCATGCCGCTGGGGCTGCACCTGCTGGGCCACCTGTCACGCGTCGCGCGAGAGGTGCTGGTCGCCAGCGTGGCCCTTCCCTTGGCCACTACCGTCGTCGCGCCGATGCTGCTGGGCCTGGCCGCCGGGCGGCTGCTCGGCGACGCGCGCGCGATCGCGGTGGCGGCCGTGGTGGGTCGGTTTGCCCTGGTGCTGCTGCTCGGATGCGCCGCGGTGCTGCTGCTGGCCATGGCGCCGGACATGTGGCGGTTGCTCGGTGGCGGCACGCTTGCGGCGGTGCTGGCGATGATCCTGGCCGGACTCGTCACCGGCTACCTGCTTGGTGGGCCGGTCAAGGAGCACCGCGCCGCGCTGGCGCTGGCGGCGGCTACCCGCCACCCGGGCGTGGCCCTGGGCGTCGTTGCGGCAGCTTTCCCGGGCCAGCGGCTGGCCCTGGCCGCGGTGCTGATCCCGGTCGTACTCAACGTGCTGGTCGGCATTCCCTTCCTGCGTCTGGTCCGGCGCGTGCGCGCCTGAGACGGCCACGCCCGCCGCCGCCACGACGCACTGATCCACCCATGCGGCTTGATGCCGGCGCCGACGCCGGGTGCAATGCGGCTCCCCCGCCGTCATGCCGCGCCCCCCATGAGCCTGCTGTTCTCGCCGATCTCCTTCGGCCCGCTGCAACTGCCCAACCGGATCGTGATCGCGCCGATGTGCCAGTACTCGGCGCACGACGGCTGCGTCAGCGACTGGCACCACATCCACCTCGGCAACCTGGCGCTGTCCGGGGCCGGCCTGCTGGTGCTGGAGGCGACGGCGGTGGAGCCGCGCGGCCGCATCAGCCATGCCGACCTCGGCCTGTGGAACGACGACCAGGAGGCCGCGCTGGCCGCGCTGCTGGCCTCGGTCAGGCGCTGGTCGCCGATGGCGCTGGGCATCCAGCTCGCCCATGCCGGGCGCAAGGCGTCCACCGCGCGGCCCTGGGAAGGCGGTGGCGCGATCGCGGCCGACGATCCGCATGGCTGGGCCACGGTCTCGGCGTCGGCGCTGGCCTACGACGAGCGCCACGAACGACCGCAGGCCCTGGACGCGGCCGGCATCGACGCCCTGGTCGAGGATTTCGTGCAGGCCGCGCGCCGCGCGGTACGCGTGGGCCTGGACCTCATCGAGATCCACGCAGCGCACGGTTACCTGCTGCACCAGTTCCTGTCGCCGCTGAGCAACGCGCGCGACGACGCGTACGGCGGCAGCCTCGAGAACCGGATGCGGCTGGTGTTGCGCGTGTTCGACGCGGTCCGGGCCGCCGTGCCGTCGTCGGTCGCGGTCGGGGTGCGCATCTCCGCCACCGACTGGGTCGAGGGTGGCTGGGACCTGGCGCAGAGCGTGGCCCTGGCGCGCGCGCTGGATGCGCGGGGCTGCCACTTCATCCACGTCTCCAGCGGCGGCCTGGATCCCCGGCAGCAGATCAGCGCGGGCCCCGGCTACCAGGTGCCGTTCGCCGAGGCGATCAAGGCGCAGGTGGCGATGCCGGTGATCGCGGTGGGCATGATCACCCAGCCCAGGCAGGCCGAGGCGGTGCTCGCCGAGGGCCGCGCCGACGCGGTCGCGCTGGCCCGCGGCATCCTCTACGACCCGCGCTGGCCCTGGCATGCGGCGGCCGAACTCGGCGCCAGCGTGGTGCCCGCGCCGCAGTTCCTGCGCTGCGAGCCGCGGGAAGCGCGCGGCGTGTTCGCTGCCGCGTAGGGGATCGCCCAGGAGGCAGCGGGGCAAGCCCCGCTCTACGGTGCTTGGGGCGCGGAGGGAGAGCGGCCGCCGCGAACCCGTCCATGGTGCGGTATCGGCTGCAACCGACGCGCCACGCCGGGGCGGGCCTCGCCTACCATGGCGCTCCTATGCGCAACGACCACATCCTCGCCCTGTCGTGCCCGGATCGCACCGGCATCGTCTATCGCGTGTCCGGCCTGCTGTTCGGCCAGGGCTGCAACATCGTCGACGCCCAGCAGTTCGGCGACGACGAGACCGGCCGCTTCTTCCTGCGCGTGCATTTCGAGGTACCCGAACCGGGCGTGCTGCCGGTGGTACGCGAGCGCTTCGGCCACCTGGCCGAGGAGTTCGACATGGACTGGCAGATCCACGACGCACGCCGGCGCGCGCGGTTGCTGGTGCTGGTGAGCAAGCAGGGCCATTGCCTCAACGACCTGCTGTTCCGCGCCCACAGCGGGCAGCTGCGGGTGGACATCGCCGCGGTCGCATCCAACCACGACGATTTCGCCGCGTTGTCCGCGTCGTACCGGGTCCCGTTCCACCACCTGCCGGTGGATGCATCGAACCGCGCGACGCAGGAGCAGGCGATCATCGACCTGGTGGAGAAGGAGCGCATCGACCTGGTGGTGCTGGCGCGCTACATGCAGATCCTTTCGCCGCGCCTGTGCGAGGCCCTGTCCGGGCGCGCGATCAACATCCACCACAGCTTCCTGCCCAGCTTCAAGGGCGCGCAGCCGTACCACCAGGCGCACGCGCGCGGGGTCAAGATCATCGGCGCCACCGCGCACTACGTCACCCCGGACCTGGACGAGGGCCCGATCATCGAGCAGGACGTGGCCCGCGTGGACCATGCCATGACTCCGCGCGACCTGGTCCGCACCGGCAGCGACATCGAATCGCAGGTGCTGGCGCGCGCGGTGCGCCGACACGTCGAGCACCGGATCCTGCTCAACGGGCACAAGACCGTCGTGTTCCGCTGAGCCTGCACGGTCGGCACGCGGACGCAGGCGCGATCTCGTAGAGCGGGGCTTGCCCCGCTGCTCCCTGCACCACGGTACGAATCCGGATCCCGTGCCAAGGGCAAAGCCCCGGGTTGCGGGTGCGGCCGGGTGCTATGCGCAAAAAAGCAGCGGGGCAGGCCCCGCTCTACGGGGAAGCGGCCGGCCCGGCGTCCATGGCCCGCCGTTCAGTAGCCCAGCCACGCCCGCAGCGGATGCGCCGGCTCGGCCAGCAGCTTCAGCGCCAGCAGCAGCGAGACGGTCACCAGCAGCGGCTTGATCACCCGCGTGCCGTGCCGCATGGCGAAGCGCGAGCCCAGCTGCGCGCCGAGGAACTGGCCGGCGCCCATCACCAGCCCGACCTTCCACAGCACCGCGCTGCTGGCCAGGAACACGCCGAACGCGCCCACGTTCGAGCCGAAGTTGAGGAACTTGGTGTGCGCGGTGGCCTTGAGCAGGCCGAAGCCGGCCAGGCCGACGAAGCCCAGCATCAGGAACGAACCGGTGCCCGGGCCGAACACGCCGTCGTAGAAGCCGATCGCCGGGACGAAGGTCAGTCCGAACACGCGCGGGCTGATCCGGTGGTGGCGCTCGACCGCGCCGATGTCGGGCTTGAGCGCGAAGTACAGGGCGATGCCGACCAGCAGGAACGGCAGCACGGCCCGCAGCCAGCTGCCGGGCACGACCGTGGCCAGCAGCGCGCCGGCGACCGCGCCGAGGGCGGCGGTAAGCGCCATCGGCAGTTGCGCGCGCAGGTCGACATGGCCGTGCCGGGCGTACGACCAGCTGGCCGAGGCCGAGCCGAACAGCGACTGCAGCTTGTTGGTGCCCAGCGCCTGCAGCGGCGGGATCCCGGCCAGCAGCATCGCCGGCAGGGTGATCATGCCGCCGCCGCCGGCGATCGAGTCGATGAAGCCGGCCAGTAGGCCGGCGAGGAACAACAGCAGCAACAGCTGCAGGGCGAGGTCGGGCATGGGCCACCGGCGAAGGACCAACGCCGGCGCGGAGACGTGGCGTGCGTCGCCATTCTACGGCCCGGTGCCGCACGCGCGCGCCGCAACCGGTAGCATCGCCTCATCCCCTTGCGGAGTCGCTCGATGTCCCTGGCCTTCCGTTCCGCGGTTTCCCTGCTCGCCGGCGCCATGTCGCTGTCCCTGGCCGTGCCGGCGCTCGCCGACCCGGCCCAGCGTCCCGAAGTGGCAGCCGCCGCGCAGAAGTTGCAGCAGCAGGTGGTCGACTGGCGCCGCGACTTCCACCAGCACCCGGAGCTGTCCAACCGCGAGGAGCGCACGGCCAGGGTGGTCGCCGACGAGCTGCGGCGGATGGGCCTGGAGCCGAAGACCGGCATCGCCCACCACGGCGTGGTCGCGATCATCAAGGGCGGCAGGCCGGGCCCGAGGATCGCATTGCGCGCGGACATGGACGCGCTGCCGGTAACCGAACGCACCGGCCTGCCGTTCGCGTCCAAGGCCACCGCGCAGTTCCGCGGCGAGACGGTCGGGGTGATGCACGCCTGCGGCCACGATGCGCATACCGGGATCCTGCTCGGCGTCGCCCAGGCGCTGGTCGACATGCGGGCCACGCTGCCGGGCGAGGTGATGCTGGTCTTCCAGCCGGCCGAGGAAGGTCCGCCGGTCGGCGAGGAAGGCGGCGCCTCGCTGATGCTGGCGCAGGGGCTGTTCGACGGCTTCAAGCCGGAGGCGGTGTTCGGCCTGCACGTGTTCTCGACCGTCCCGGCCGGGCAGATCGCGGTGCGCAGCGGACCGCTGATGGCGGCCTCGGACCGGTTCAGCATCAAGGTGGTCGGTCGCCAGACCCACGGCTCGCGGCCGTGGGGCGGCGTCGATCCGATCGTGGCGGCCGCCGACCTGGTCGGTACCGCGCAGACGATCGTCAGCCGCCGCACCGACCTGGCCAAGCTGCCGGCGGTGGTCACCTTCGGCGCGATCAAGGGCGGCATCCGCTACAACATCATCCCCGACGACGTGGAGATGGTCGGCACCATCCGTACCTTCGACGAGGAGATGCGCCAGAAGATCTTCGCCGACCTGCGCAACGTCTCCGAGCACGTGGCCGCGGCGCATGGTGCGCGGGTCGAGGCGCAGGTGCCCGACAGCGAAGGCAATCCGCCGACGGTCAACGATCCGGCGCTGACCGCGAAGATGCTGCCGAGCCTGCAGGCGGTGGTCGGCGCCGGCAACGTGTTCGAGCCGCCGTTGCAGATGGGCGCGGAGGACTTCTCGCTGTACGGCCAGAAGGCGCCGGCGCTGTTCTTCTTCGTCGGCGCGACCGCCGCGGGCATCGACCCGGCGACCGCGCCGGGCAACCATTCGCCCGAGTTCCTGCTCGACGAGAAGGCGCTGGACGTCGGCTTCCGCGCGCTGCTGCAGGTGAGCCTGGACTTCCTGCACGGCACGACCGGCTGAGGATCGGATGACGGGGCGGCAGCGGAATCGCCCCTGGTATTTCGTAGAGCGGGGCTTGCCCCGCTGCTTCATGGCGAACCCGAAACAGCCGGCGGGGCGAGCCCCGCTCTACGACGGCATCGGTATCGCTGCGCCGTCGTCGTAGTTACAGGTCGAAGCCCAGCAGTAGCGGGTCGTGGTCCGAGCTGCGCCACGGGCCGGGGACATTGCGCGCGGCATAGCCGGCATCGTCCGGTTCGTCGGCGTTGACGTGCCACTCGGCCGCGCCGCGCAGGTGCGGCCGCAGCGCCGGGCTCAGCAGGGCGTGGTCGAGCCGGCCGCTGAGGCCCTGGTAGACGTAGCTGTACGGGCGGGCCCCGGCCGGCGCCTCGCCGTCGGTGGCGAAGGCATCGGTCCAGCCACCTTCATCGCGCAGCCAGCGCACCGGGTCCTCCATCGCATAGGCGTTGAAGTCGCCGAGGACCACCACCCGCTCGCGGCCTGCGCCCAGCGGTGCCGACTGCAGCCAGGCATGCAACCGTTGCGCCGAGTCAACGCGCAACGCGTTCCAGCAGCCCTGTCCATCCTTCTGGTCGGTGTCGGCGCCTTCGGCTTCGCTGCAACCCTTGGACTTGAAGTGGTTGGCGACGACCACGAAGTCCTTGCCACCGCCGCGGCGCTGGAACGCCTGCGCCAGCGGCACCCGGCTGCGTTCGCCGAACGGGCCGCCGTCCAGTACCGCCGGTGCGCCGCGCGCGAGCACGCGGTCGTCGCGGTAGATCATTCCCACCCGGATCGTGTCCACGCCCGGGCCGCGACCGGCGTCCACGTAGCGCCAGCGCGCACCGTCGGCATTGAGCTCGCGCACCAGCCGCGCCAGGCTCGACGCCTCGCCGTAGCCGTCGTTCTCCAGTTCCATCAGCGCGGCCACGTCCGGGTCCAGCCCGCGGATCGCCGCGACCAGCTTGGCCAGCTGCGCGTCCAGCGCCTGCGGCGTCTTCGCGCCGCGCTCGGTCGGGAAGCCGCCGCCGCGACCGTCGCCGTTGAACAGGTTTTCCAGGTTGAACGCGGCCACCCTCACGTTGCCCGGCACCTGTGGCGGCGCGGGCCGCGGCGCTGCGTCGATGCGTGGCGGCGACACCAGTTGCAGGCGCCAGCCCCCATGCCGATGGTCGACGACGCCTTCGGCGCCGTGGACGACGCTGCCGGTGCGCGGCGTGTCGCGGCCGTCGAGCCATGCGATGGGGTCCGGGTCGCGCTGCTGGCTGCCGTCGTCAAGCAGCAGGCGCTGGCGGGCGTTGCCGCGGACCAGCGCGGCATGCGCCTCCGAACCCGGGCGGACGAGTTCGCTTGGCTGCCACTGGCGCCCGTCGAAGGACACCGCCAGCTCGCCGAAACGCGCCAGCGCGTCGCTGCCGGTGACAGTGAGCGGCGCGTCGATGCGCACGCGCATGCCTTCCAGCGCTTCCCAGTCGGCCGGCAGCGCAGCCAGTGGCCGTGCCTGCACCGGGTCGGCCGGGGTGCAGCGGTCGATGCGGTCCACCTGCAGTGCGGTCACGCTCCCGCCGCCGCGGCTTTCCAGCTCGACCACCCGGCCGTGGAACCGGCACCGCGTGCCGGTTTCCAGCGCCACGGGGAATGCGAAACCATCGGCGGCCTGCACGAACAGCGCGTCGGACGTCGCCGGGTCGCCGTCACCGCCGTCCTGGACGTAGAGCCCGCCCAGGCCGTCGCGGAAATCGGCGCTGACCGTGCCGGTGACCTGCACTGGCTGGCTGGCCAGCGGACTGCTTGCCGCAGCGCCCTGCACCTGGCCGATCGGCAGTGGGGCGGCGGCCGCCGGGACGGACTGGGTCGCGGCGAGCAGCGGGACCAGGAGGCGGAGCGCGGACTGGGTGTTCATGGCGGGGTCCGGAATCTGAAACGACAACGCCGCCCGGAGGCGGCGTTGTCTGGATCGGGGCGGGGGTTACTTCAGGTTGGCCAGCATCCAGTCGACCGTGGCCTTGACCTGCTCGTCGGTGAGCGCGGGATTGCCGCCGCGCGGCGGCATGATGCCGCCGTCCGGGCCGGTGAAGCCCTCGATCGCGTGCTTGTAGAGGGTCTCGTTGCCCTGGGCGATGCGCGCATCCCAGTGCGCGTGGTCCAGGGTCGGGGCCTTGCCCACGCCATTGGTGTGGCAGGCGCCGCAGAGGTTCTGGTAGATCACCGCACCATCGGTGGTGCCGCCGTAGGCGACCTGCGAGGCGGCCTTGGCGACGGCCGCGGCGGCCGCGGCGGCCTGGGCGGCGGCGCCGGTATCGCCCGCGTAGACCGACCCGGCCGGGTGGATGCGTGCCGCGGTGCGGCTGGCGGCCGTCGGCGAGACTTCCGGCGGCAGCTGGCGGTGCAGGTACAGGGCCAGCAGGATCAGGCCCAGCGTGACCAGGGCCAGCAGGCCGATCACCATCGAGAACCGCTTCAGGAATTCCAGGTCGTAATTACGCACATCGCATCCTATGGCGAGTGGCGCGGCTGGCCACAGCTGGCGCCGATTATAGAGAGGGTTGCCTCGGCTTCGGAAGCCGGAAGCCTTGGGCGGTGGGCATTTGCTGCCCGCGGCCGGCGCCGGGTCATGGCTTCGGGGGCACGGGTACCCCCGCCGCGAGCGGCTCGAGGCGCCGCAAATGGGCTGCTGCGATGCAGCAGGTCGAGGGCGCTGCCCGGTGGCCTGCCGGCGGGGCGTTGCCACCTCTCCAGCCGGGGCAATTGCCCGCCAGCGCGGCGTTTTGCGCATCGGTTCCCGGTCCGCCGCGGTGCGCGGCGCCGGAGCGGCGCGGGGGCGCGGACCGGGCGGACGGGCGCTTCGGTTGACAGCGCTGCCATTTCTGACAAGCCTCTGCGCCCGTGACTGCCGCAAGGCGCCCGGGGACGCGGGCGCTCCACCGATCGGAGGAAGACCCCGCATGAGCATCTTCGCCGGCGCGCCCGCGCCCGCCGCCCGTTTCCGCAACACCCTGGCCGCCGCGCTGGCGCTGGCCGTGCTGGCCGCCTGCAACCGCGCCCCGGCGCCGGCCGACGCGCCCGCTGCCGATGCCGCCACCCAGGCTGCGACGGGCGACGGCGCCATCCATCCGGACCAGTGGCCCGAGCTGGCCTGGCCGGTGGCGACCGACCCGGCGATCGAGAAGCGCATCGACGAACTGCTGGCTAGCATGACCCTGGAAGAGAAGGTCGGCCAGCTGATCCAGGGCGACATCGGCAGCATCACCCCCGAGGACGTGCGCAAGTACCGGCTCGGCTCGATCCTGGCTGGCGGCAGCTCCGATCCGGGCGGCAAGTACAACGCCACCCCGGCCGAATGGCTGGCCCTGTCCGACGCATTCTGGGAAGCGTCGATGGACACCTCCGGCGGCGGCAAGGCGATTCCGGTGATCTGGGGCATCGACGCGATGCACGGCCAGAGCAATGTCGTCGGCGCGACCCTGTTCCCGCACAACGTCGGCCTGGGCGCGACCCGCAACCCCGAGCTGCTGCGCAGGATCGGCGAGATCACCGCGATGGAGACCCGCACCACCGGCATGGAGTGGGCGTTCGCGCCGACCGTGGCGGTGCCGCAGGACGTGCGCTGGGGCCGCGCCTACGAGGGCTACTCCGAGAACCCGCAGGTGGTGGCCGAGTTCGCCAAAGCGATGGTCGAAGGCCTGCAGGGCAAGCCCGGCGCGCCGGACTTCCTCGACGACCGCCACGTGATGGTCTCGGTCAAGCACTTCGTCGGCGATGGCGGCACCAGCGGCGGCCGCGACCAGGGCGACACCGTGGTCAGCGAGGCCGAGCTGCGCGACGTGCACGCCGCCGGCTACAAGACCGCGATCGAGGCCGGCGCGCAATCGGTGATGGCCTCGTTCAACAGTTTCCACGGCACCAAGATGCACGGCCACAAGCCGCTGCTGACCGACGTGCTGAAGGGCCGCATGAACTTCGGCGGCTTCGTCGTCGGCGACTGGAACGGCCACGGCCAGATCCCCGGCTGCAGCAACGACAACTGCCCGGCCACGTTCACCGCCGGCCTGGACATGGCGATGGCGCCGGACAGCTGGAAGGGCATGTACGACACCACCCTGGCGGCGGCGAAGGACGGCACGCTGTCGATGGAGCGGCTCGACGACGCGGTGCGCCGGATCCTGCGGGTCAAGTTCCTGATGAAGCTGTTCGACGCGCCCAAGCCCTCGCAACGCGCGCTGGGCGGCAAGTTCGAGTTGCTGGGCGCGCCGGAGCACCGCGAGGTCGCCCGCCAGGCCGTGCGCGAATCGCTGGTGCTGCTGAAGAACCAGGGCGGCATCCTGCCGCTGCGCGCCAACCAGCGCGTGCTGGTCGCCGGCGACGGCGCCGACAACATGAGCAAGCAGACCGGCGGCTGGACGCTCAACTGGCAGGGCACGGGCACCACCCGCGCCGACTTCCCGAACGCCAACACCATCTGGGAAGGCATCGCCGAGGCGGTCAAGGGCGCCGGCGGCCAGGCCGAGCTGGCCGTGGACGGCAAGTACAAGGCCAAGCCGGACGTGGCGGTGGTCGTGTTCGGCGAGAACCCCTATGCCGAGTTCCAGGGCGACATCCCCAACCTGCTGTTCCATCCGGGCGACGACAGCGACCTGGAGCTGATCCGCAAGCTCAAGGCCGACGGCATCCCGGTGGTGGCGGTCTTCATCAGCGGCCGCCCGCTGTGGATGAACCGCGAGATCAACGCGTCCGACGCGTTCGTGGCTGCGTGGCTGCCGGGCTCGGAAGGCGCCGGCGTCGCCGACGTGCTGCTGCGCAAGGCCGACGGCAGCGTCAACCACGACTTCAAGGGCAAGCTCAGCTTCTCCTGGCCGCGCAACGCGGTCGACGCGGCGGTCAACGCGCCCGGGTACGAGCCCCAGTTCGCATTCGGCTACGGCCTGACCTACGCCGACAAGGGCGACCTGGCGGCGCTGCCGGAAGACTCGGGCATCCAGGGTCTGCAGGCGCCGGCGGGCGTGTACTTCGCCCGCGGCCAGCTCGCCCCGGGCCTGTCGCTCAACCTGGAAGATGCCGCGGGAGCGGCCACCGCGGTCACCACCGTGCCGGCGGCGCTGGCCGACAACAGCCTGGCCGTGTCCGCGGTCGACCACGAGCGCCAGGAAGACGCGCGCCGCTTCACCTGGTCGGGCACCCAGCCGGCCAGCGTGGCGATCGTGTCCGAGCCGCCGCAGGAGCTGACCCGCGAGACCAACGGTGACCTGCTGCTGGTGCTGACCCTGCGCCCGGACGCGGTGCCGGCCACCGGTTCGGTCACCGCCAGTGCCGGCGCCGGCAAGCCGCTGCCGTTGCGCGACACGCTGGCCAAGCTGCCGGCCGGGCAGTGGACGACGCTGGGTATTCCGCTCAAGTGCTTCGTCGCCGCCGGCGCCGACACCGCCAGGCTCGACACCCTGGTGAAGCTGCGCAGCGACGCGGCGGCCACGCTGTCGGTCTCGCGCGTGGCGATCGGTTCGGTCAGCGAAGCCAGCCAGATCCTGTCCTGCCCGACCGCGCAGTAGCCGCGCACGTCCGCGCCGCGCCGGGAGGGCGGCGGCGCGGACCACCCCGGGCCTGTCCCGCCGGACGCTGTTTCACAGTGCGTCCGGCGGCAGGCCATGCCCTCCGCATGACGACAGCCTGCGACCGGGAGAGGGTGGATGAAGCTGGCAACACTCGATGTGGTGATCGTGCTCATGTACCTGGCGGGCATCTTCGCCCTGGCGCAGTGGGTGTCGCGCGAGAAGGCCGGGCACCAGAAGTCGGCCACCGACTATTTCCTCGCCAGCCGCTCGCTGCCCTGGTGGGCGATCGGCGCCTCGCTGATCGCGGCCAACATCTCGGCCGAACAGATCATCGGCATGTCCGGTTCCGGCTACGCCATCGGTCTGGCGATCGCGTCGTACGAGTGGATGGCGGCGGCGACCCTGCTGATCGTCGGCAAGTTCTTCCTGCCGATCTTCCTGCGCAACCGCATCTACACCATGCCGCAGTTCCTGGAGGAACGGTACGGCACGCGGATCCGCACGCTGATGGCGGTGTTCTGGCTGGGCCTTTACGTATTCGTGAACCTGACCTCGATCCTGTGGCTGGGATCGATCGCGGTGAACCAGGTCACCGGCATGGACCAGTTGTTGGCGCTCACCCTGCTCGGCCTGTTCGCGCTGGCCTACCAGCTGTACGGCGGCCTGAAGGCGGTGGCGCTGACCGACATCGTCCAGGTCACGCTGCTGGTGATGGGCGGCCTGCTGGTCACCGGGATCACCCTGAGCCACATCGGCGGCGGCAGCGTCGCCGGCGGCTTCACCCAGCTGTGGAACGCGCATCCCGGCCACTTCGAGATGATCCTCAGCAAGGACAACCCGTTCTACAAGGACCTGCCCGGCATCAGCGTGCTGATCGGCGGCATGTGGATCATGAATGTCAGCTACTGGGGCTTCAACCAGTACATCATCCAGCGCGCGCTGGCGGCCAAGGACATCCGCGAGGCGCAGAAGGGCGTGGTGTTCGCCGCGTTCCTGAAGCTGCTGATGCCGCTGGTGGTGGTGGTGCCGGGCATCGCCGCGGTCGTGCTGGCGCCGGACCTGGCCAAGCCCGACCAGGCCTACCCGACCATGATGGGCCTGCTGCCCAGCGGCATCCTCGGCCTGGTGTTCGCCGCGCTGGTGGCGGCGATCGTGGCCTCGCTGGCGTCCAAGATCAATTCGGTGGCCACGATCTTCACCCTGGATTTCTATGCCAAGTCCAGGCCGCAGGCCGACCAGGCCCGGCTCGTGGGCGTGGGGCGCATCGCCGCGGCGGCCTCGGTGCTGCTGGCGATCCTGACCGCGCGGCCGCTGCTGGGCAGCTTCGACCAGGCCTTCCAGTACATCCAGGAGTACACCGGCTTCTTCACCCCGGGCATCGTGGTGATCTTCGTGCTGGGCCTGTTCTGGAAGGGCGCCAACGAGGCCGGCGCGCTGGCCGCGGCGATCGGCTCGTTCGCGCTGTCGATCGTGCTCAAGCTGGCCTGGCCGTCGCTGCCGTTCATCGACCGCGTCGGCCTGGTCTTCCTGCTGGCGCTGGCGCTGGCGGCGGTCGTCTCGCTGGCGACCAAGCCGCAGCAGGCCGGCAGCGACCTGATCCGCACCGATGACGTCGACTACTCGACCTCGGCGGGCTTCAACGTCGCCGCGATCGGCGTGGTCGCCATCCTGGCGGCGCTGTACGCGATCTTCTGGTGAGGGCGGTGTCGGATATGGACCGGGAGGCGGTGGACTGATGCGCGTCAGGATCGAGGACGTCGCCAACCAGGCCGGCGTGTCCATGAAGACCGTGTCGCGCGTGCTCAACAACGAGCCGGGCGTGCGCGAGGCCACCCGCGCGAAGGTGCTGGAAACCGTGGCCGCGATGAACTATCGGCCCGACCCGTCCGCGCGCAGCCTGGCCGGCAACCGCTCGTACCTGGTCGCGCTGCTGTACGACAACCCGTCGCCGAACTACCTGATGGAGATCCTCACCGGCGTGGTGGAGGCCTGCGAAAGCCACCACTACGGCATGGTGATGCAGCCGGTCAGCTACCACAGCCCGGACTTCCTCGACGCGATCGATTCGCTGGTCATGTCCTCGCGCCTGGATGGCCTGATCCTGACGCCGCCGCTGACCGACAGCGACGCGCTGCTGGACCGGCTGGACCAGCGCGGCGTGCCGTTCTCCTGCATCTCGCCGAAGGGCCGCGAAGGCCGCATCGGCGTGACCATGGACGAGCACGAGGCGGTATGCGAACTGATGGCGCACCTGATCGAGCTCGGCCACCGCCGCATCGGCCACGTCCGCGGCCATCCCGACCACGGCGCCAGCGAATGGCGCATGGCCGGCTACCGCAGCGCGCTGCGCCGGGCGGGCCTGCGCTACGACCCGGCGCTGGTGGTGGACGGCGAGTTCTCGTTCGACTCCGGCCTGGCCGCCGGCCGCCAGCTGCTGGCGCTGGCCGAGCGCCCGACCGCGATCTTCGCCGCCAACGACGACATGGCCGCCGGCGTGATGCGCGCGGCCAGCGAGCTGGGCCTGCGCGTACCGCGCGACGTGTCGGTGTGCGGCTTCGACAACACGCCGATCTCGCAGCAGATCTTCCCCGCGCTGACCACCGTGCAGCAGCCCACCCGCGACATGGGCCAGGTGGCGACGGTGCAGTTGCTCAACGCGATCCGCGACCGCAGCGCCGGGCGCATGGTGCGCATGCCGTATGCGTTGCAGCTGCGGCAGTCGACCGGTCCGGTGCCGAAGTAAGGCGGGCCCGCACCCGCGGCGCGGGTGGCCATGCACGTGCCTTCGTCCAGGTAGAGCGGGGCTCGCCCCGCTGCTCCTGCGGTGATGCCATGTACCCCGGATGCAGCGGGGCGAGCCCCGCTCTACGGGTCCAGGCCGGGACGCGGCCGGGGCATGTGGCGGTCAGGCCGCGTCGCGACCCACCACGACCACCCGCAACGGGTTGTCCCATTCGCGCAGCAGTTCCGCCTCGCGGGCCCTGGCTTGCTCCAGGTGCGCTTCCTTGACGTGGCCGTAGCCGCGGATGTGCTCGGGCACGCTGGCGATCTGTGCCGCCAGGGCGATGTTGCCGGCGTCGAGCTTCGGCAGCAGGGCTTCGATGGTGGCGAAATAATCGGTGACCAGCCGGCGCTCCATGCGCCGCTCCCCGGTGCGGCCGAACGGATCGAAGGCGGTGCCGCGCAGGAACTTGAGCTTGGCCAGCCAGCGGAACGCGGTGAGCATCCACGGTCCGTACTCGCGCTTGAGCAGGCGGCCCTGTTCGTCCTTCTTCGCCAGCAGTGGCGGCGCCAGGTGGAAGCGCAGGGTGTAGTCGCCCTCGAACTGCTGTTGCAGGCGGCGCTGGAATTCGCCGCTGGTGTACAGGCGCGCGACCTCGTACTCGTCCTTGTACGCCATCAGCTTGAACGCGTAGCGGGCCACCGCCTCGGCCAGCACGGTCGAACCCGGTACCCTCGATCCTTCGGCAGCGCGGACCCTGGCCACCAGCTCGGTGTAGCGGCGCGCGTAGGCCGCGTCCTGGTAGTCGGCCAGGAACTTGCCGCGGCGCGCGACCAGTTCGTCGAGGCTGCGAGACAGGCGCAGGTCGTCCAGCGGCAGCGCGGCGACCTCGCCGGTGGCCACGTCCAGCGGCGACGACGGAGCATCGCCCTCGGCACTGCCGCTCTCGGGCAGGCCGCGCCACTCGCGCTCGGCGCGGACCGGGCGCGGCGCGCTGGTGCTGCCCCATTCGCTGCCTTCCCAGTCGCCCGGCGGCAACTGGCGCAGGCCGTCGGGCACGCGCTCGTCGGCGGTCACCGGGTTGGAGACCAGGCCCGCGGCCGCGGCCACCGCCTGCGGATCGACCGCGGCCAGGCGGCCCCAGGCGAACGCCTGCTGGTTCATCTCCACCGCCGCGCCGTTGAGCTCGATGGCACGCATCAGCGCGGTGTGCGAGATCGGCACCAGGCCCAGCTGCCAGGCATGGCCGAGCATGAACAGGTTGGTGGCGATGGCATCGCCCAGCAGCGCGGTGGCCAGCTGGGTGGCATCGAGCAGGCGCGGCTCGCGCCCGCCCAGGGCCAGCCTGATGCCGGCGATGATGTCGGCGGCGGGGAAGTGCAGGTCCGGGCGCATGGTGAAGGTGCCCGGCATCGCCTCGTAGGTGTTGAGCACCACTTCCGAGCGCTCCGCGCGCACCTTGGACAGCGCCCAGTAGTCGTTGACCACGACCATGTCGCAGCCCAGCACCAGGTCGGCCTCGCCGGCAGCAATACGCACGGCGTGGATGTCCTCCGGCGTGCGCGCGATGCGGATGTGGGTGGTGACCGCGCCGCCCTTCTGCGCCAGCCCGGTCTGGTCGAGCACGGTCGCGCCCTTGCCCTCCAGGTGGCCGGCCATCCCCAGCAGCGCGCCGATGGTGACCACGCCGGTGCCGCCGACGCCGGTGATCAGGATGTTCCAGGGCTGTTCCAGCGCCGAGCGGAACGCCGGTTCCGGCAGGTTCGCCAGGCGCCCCGCCGCCTCGGCCTTGCGGCCCTTGCGTGGCTTGCCGCCGTGCACGGTGACGAAGCTCGGGCAGAAGCCCGACACGCAGGAGTAGTCCTTGTTGCAGTTGGACTGGTCGATCTCGCGCTTGCGGCCGAACTCGGTTTCCTTCGGCAGCACCGACACGCAGAAGCTCTTCTGCCCGCAGTCGCCGCAGCCTTCGCAGACCAGGGTGTTGATCATCACCCGCTTCTGCGGGTCCTCGAGCTTGCCGCGCTTGCGCCGCCGCCGCTTCTCGGTGGCGCAGGTCTGGTCGTAGATCAGGATGCTGACGCCTTTCACCTCGCGCAGGCGCTTCTGCACCGCGTCCAGCTCGGCGCGGTCGAAGAACTCCATGCCCGACGGGAACAGCTCGCGCTTGTGCCAGCGGGCGATGTCGTCGCTGACCAGCACGATGGTGTCGATGCCCTCGGCGCGCATCTGCCAGGCGATGTCGGGCACGCTGAGCTGGCCGTCCACCGGCTGGCCGCCGGTCATGGCCACCGCATCGTTGTAGAGGATCTTGTAGGTGATGTTGACCTTGGCCGCGACCGCCTGGCGGATCGCCAGCGAACCGCTGTGGAAATAGGTGCCGTCGCCCAGGTTCTGGAACACGTGCGGGGTGTCGGTGAACGGCGCCTGCCCCGCCCAGGTCACGCCTTCGCCGCCCATGTGGGTGAAGGTGTCGGTGGAGCGGTCCATCCAGGTGACCATGTAGTGGCAGCCGATGCCGCCCAGCGCGCGCGAACCCTCGGGCACCACCGTGGAGGTGTTGTGCGGGCAACCGGAGCAGTAGTGCGGCACGCGCGGGAAGTTGGCGCGCGGCAGCGCCATTTCCGCTTCCTTCGCGTCCATCCAGCGCAGCCGCTGCTCGATCGAATCGGTGCTGATCGAACTCGACTGCAGCAGGCGCAGGATGCGCCGGCCGATCACGCCGGCAATGGTCGCCGGGGTCAGCTCGCCGGTGGACGGCAGGATCCATTCGCCGGCCTCGTCGTACTTGCCGACGATGCTCGGGCGCCGGCCCCAGGCGTTGGGCCAGTTGTAGAACTGTTCCTTCATCTGCCGCTCGAGGAAGGCGCGCTTCTCCTCGACCACGACGATGTCCTCCAGGCCCCGGGCGAAGCGGGCGATGCCTTCCGGCTCCAGCGGCCAGGTCATGCCGACCTTGTAGACGCGGATGCCGATGTCGCGGCAGGCGCGCTCGTCCAGGCCCAGGTACTCCAGCGCCTGCAGCACGTCGAGGTAGCTCTTGCCGGTGGTGACGATGCCCAGGCGCGCGCCGGGCGCGTCCATCACCACCTTGTCGATGCCGTTGGCGCGGGCGAAGGCCTGCGCCGCGCGCACCGCGTAGCGGTGCAGGCGCATCTCCTGGTCCAGCGGCGGATCGGGCCAGCGGATGTTGAGCCCGCCCGGAGGCAGCTCGAAATCCTCGGGCAGCACGATCGTGCGCGCGAACGGATCGACCTGCACCGACGCGGACGACTCCACCGTCTCGGCGATGGTCTTGAAGCCGATCCAGCGGCCGGTGTAGCGGCTCATCGCCCAGCCGACCAGGCCCAGATCGAGGATGTCCTGCACGCCGGCCGGGTTGAGCACCGGCATCATCGCGCTGACGAATTCGTCCTCGCTGCCGTGCGGCAGGGTCGAGCTGCGGCAGGCATGGTCGTCGGCGGCCAGCGCGAGTACCCCGCCGTGCTTCCACGTGCCGGCCGCGTTGCCGTGCTTGAACACGTCGCCGCAGCGGTCCACGCCCGGGCCCTTGCCGTACCACATGGCGTAGACGCCATCGACCTTCGCGCCGGGGAACAGGTTGGTCTGCTGCGTGCCCCAGACCATGGTCGCGCCTAGGTCCTCGTTCAAACCGGGCTGGAAGCGCACCTTCGCCGCCTCCAGGTGCTTGCGCGCGCGCCAGAGCTCCAGGTCGAAGCCGCCGAGCGGGCTGCCGCGGTAGCCGCTGACGAAGCCGGCCGTGTCCAGCCCGGCGGCCGCGTCGCGCAGCTGCTGCATCAGCGGCAGCCGCACCAGCGCCTGCACGCCGCTGAGGTAGATGCGGCCGTCGCGGCGGGTGTACTTGTGCTCCAGGGTGTAGTCGCGGTCGAACGAGTCCAGCCCGGGCTGGTTGGCGGAGGCGGGCGAGGTCAGTTCGGCGGTGCTGGTCATCGTCGGGCCCTGGCGCTGGCGGGGGCGGGCCTCGCCGGCCCGGTGGCAAATGATATCAAGCGCCAATCTGTGATGGCCCGCACTCCCTGACTGTGCGCTGCTGCGGTTAGGATGCGGTGGGGAGGCTGTTGCTTCGGGGAAATGTCGTGAAGAAGTTGCGTTTTCCGCTCGCCCTCGGGCTGGCGTTGTGTTCGTTGCTGGCCCAAGGGCAATCGCTGCCGGCACCGAAGGAGTTCTATTTCGACGCCGATCCGCAGACCACGCGCGCGATCGTGGCCTTGTCCGGCGAAGGCCAGGAGGTCGTCGACCGGTTGGCCGCCACGGTCGCCCGCAGGCCGGACGATGTGGAATCGCGCGTGCAGCTGGCGCGCGTGGCGATGCAGTCCGGGCGCCTGGAGCTGGGCGACGAGCTCTACCAGGCCGCGCAACGCAATGCCGGCAGCAACCAGCGGCTGTCGCGCGCGGTGACCTGGAACTACGGCTGGGACCTGTACCGGGCCGGCGAGCCGCAGCGCGCGCTCGAGCAGTGGCAGAAGCTGATCGGCGGCTGGCCGAGCACGCCGGGCTGGCAGCCGCCGACCCTGGCCCTGGCGCTGTGGAAGCTCGACCGCAGGGCCGAAGCGGTGGCCTGGTACGCGGCGGCGGTGCGCACCGAGCCGCAGCAGTGGAGCAGCGCCGCGAGCTATCCGCACTTGCTGCCCGACTGGCGCGAGGAAGACCGGGCGCTGCTCGCCGAGGTCCTGGCCGCCTGGCAGGCGAATCCGCCGGCCTGGCCGTAGCGGACCGGACCCCACGCGGCGGCCGCACGCCGCCGCCGCCAGCGTGACCGTGCGAAAATGCGGTGGCGCCACGCCGGCGCCGGCGCTCCACGGCCCATGATCAGCAACGAACTCGACATCGAACCGTTCCGGGCGCGCCTGCGCGCGCACGGGCGGGTGCAGGTTCCTGGCTTCCTGCAGGACCAGGCAGCCCTCCGGCTGCACGACTGCCTCCGCGACGAGGTGCCCTGGGAGACCGCGCAGCGCACCGATGCCGAACTGGCCCCGGGCCTGCTCCGCAGCCCCAGCCCGGGGAGCGGGGAAGACACCGCGGCGCTGCAGGCGGCGGCCGAGCGTGCGCGCAACGGGTTCGAGTTCTACTTCGACCGCTACCGCATGATCGATGCGCGCCGCGATGGGCTCCACCCGGAGCTGGTGCTGCATGCGGTGGTCGATTTCCTCAACAGCCCGCCGTTCCTGCAGTTCGCCCGCCACCTCACCGGCGATCCGGCGATCCGCATGGTCAGCGCGATCGCCGTGCGCTACCGCCACGGCCACTTCCTGCGTTCGCACAGCGACCATGCCAGCAACGAGGACCGTGCGTACGCCTACGTGATCAACCTCAGCCGCGAGTGGCTGCCGGACTGGGGTGGCCTGCTGCAGTTCCTCGACCCGGCCGAGCGCCGCGTGGTCGACACCTTCGTGCCGCTCTGGAACTCGCTGAGCCTGTTCCGCGTGCCGCAGCCGCACGTGGTCAGCCTGGTGGCGCCGTGGGCCGGTTCGCCGCGCTACAGCATCACCGGCTGGTTCCGCCGCGGCTGACCCGCGCGTGGCCTGGGATGCGTTCGCCCTGATCCTGGCCATGCTCGGGCTGGGCATGGCCCTGGGCCGGACCTCGCTGTTGCCGGCCAATGCGCCGGAAACGCTCAACCTGGTCGTGCTCTACGTCTGCCTGCCCGCGGCGGTGCTGCTGTACGTGCCGGCGCTGCGCATGGAATGGGCGCTGCTGGGCGTGGCGCTGACGCCGTGGCTGCTGATGGGCGCGACCTGGGTGCTGGTGACGCTGGCCGCGCGGGCCTGGCGTTTCCGCCGCGACGAGTACGCCGTGCTGCTGCTGTGCGTGGGCCTGTCCAATTCCAGCTTCATCGGCTACCCGATGGTGCGCGCGCTGCTGGGCGAGGACGCCGTGCAGTACGCGGTGGTCTACGACCAGTTCGGCACCTTCATCCTGCTGTCGACGGTGGGGCTGTACGTCGTGGCCCGCTACAGCGGCGATGCGGCGCCGACGGTGCGGGAGATCCTGCTGCGGATCGCCCGTTTCCCGCCGCCGTGGGCGTTGCTGGTCGGCCTGACGCTGATGCCCGAGCAGCCGCCGGAATGGATCGCCTCGGGCCTGCGCCGGCTGGCCGAGGCGATGCTGCCGCTGGTGATGCTGGCGGTGGGGCTGTCGATCCAGCTGCGCCTGCCGCGCGACGAGGTGCGGCCGCTGGCGACCGGGCTGGCTCTCAAGCTGCTGGTGATGCCGGCACTGGCGGTGCCGATCTCGCTGGCATTCGGCATGCCCGCGATGATGCTGCGCGCCAACGTGCTCGAGTCGGCGATGCCGACCATGATCTCGGCCGCCGCGCTGGCAATGGCGCACGGCCTGGCGCCGCGGCTGGCCGCCGCGCTGGTCGGCTACGGCATCGTGCTGTGCCTGGCGACGCTGCCGGCCTGGGCCTGGCTGCTGGCACGCATCGCCTGAGGCTGCGCTCCTTGCGGCGGCGGCGCGTGGCTGCCGGCGCCGGCGGTATCCTGCAGCCCGGCGTTGCAGCCAATCCGGGGAGCGCAATGGAAGACAGGGCCGGCCGCCGGAAGCGGCGACGCACGACCCGCCACGCGGCATGGCTGCCGCTGCTGCTGGCGCTGGCCGCCTGCGCGGGCATCGACAAGGAGTTCACCCAGGCGTTCGTCGACGCCAACCGCCGCCTGGACGACGATGCCTGGGCGGCGGCTTACTCGCCGGAGATGGAACTGCTGGCGGTGGGCCGGGATTCGGGCCGGCTGGAACTGTGGGACGCCCGTCGTACCGACGCGCGGATCGCCGTGCAGGCGCACGCGCTGCGGACGCAGGGGCTGGCCTTCGGTCCGCGCGACGGGATCGTGATCACCCATTCGGCCAGCGGCAACGTCCGCTTCGACGACATCGTCGAGCTGGAGAACGGCCCCAAGGTCTGGGATGCGCGCAGCGGTGAACTGCTGGTCGCCTTCCGCGAGGACGACTGGCAGCCGGGCGCGGTGTCGGCCACCCCGGTGCCGGGCCTGTACCTGCTGGCCAGCTACGACCAGCTGCACATCTACGATCATGCCCGTCGTGCGCTAGTCGGCGCGCCGCTGGTGCTACAGGGCGATGGCGGCATCACATCGATCGACTGGGACGCCGGTTCCGGCCTGATCGCCGCCGGCACGGACAAGGGCCTGGTGGTGCTGATGAAGCTGCACCGCGAGGCGGAGGGTGCGCGGCTGGAGGTGCTCGACCGCCACGCACCGCAGGGCCTGGGCCCGCGCAACGACCTCCTGGCGGTGATGCTGCTCGATGGCGGCACCAAGCTGGTCACGGTGCAGTACTCGCCGGCACGGACGCAGGCGATGGCGGACGGAGTTCCCGCGCTCTACCGCGGGTTGCAGCACGAGACCGTGCGCTGGGACCTGGCCACGTGGAAGCGCGAGCACGCGTATGGCAGCCAGTTGGCAGGCGTGCACCAGGCGGGCTTCACCCGCGGCGAAGACTGGCTGGTGCTGGCCGGCGTGGCCGGCGGTACGGCGAAGATCGAGGGCAAGATCGAGCTGGTGGACCTGCGCAGCGGCGTGTCCTGGCTGTACAAGGCCAATACCAGCCATGCCACCGCCGTGCTGCTGCCTTCGGTGCGCGAGGGCCTGATCCTGCAGAGCGGCGGCGCCACCCGCATCAAGTACCTGGACCAGGGCGAGGCGGTGCCGTGGGCGCCGCGCCGCTGACCGGCGGCGTCCGCCGGCGCGGCGATCGCCTCCCCTCCGTCGCGTAGAGCGGGGCCTGCCCCGCTGCTTTCCCTGCCTCGCGTAGAGCGGGGCCTGCCCCGCTGCTTTCCCGCCATCGCCAGCGGCTTCGAAGAACAACGGATAAGCCCCGCTCACGGGCCCATGGCGCCCTCAGTCCGCCGGCACGGTCCGCTCCGCCGCCCATGCGCGCAGCGCGTCGACCTGCTCGGCCATCAGCACCGACAGTGGCCGCGTGCCGCGGACCTCGGCCATCAGCAGGTCGGTATCCAGCGCGCGTTGCTCGGCATGGGCCGCGTACAGGCCCGAGACGATCGCCTGTTCGATCTCCGCGCCGGAGAACCCGGCCGCGGCCGCGGCCAGCGCCGGCAGCGCGAACGCCGCCGGATCCAGGCCGCGCCCGGCCAGGTGGATGCGCAGCAGCTCCACCCGCGTGTCAGGGTCGGGCAGGTCGACGAAGAAGATCTCGTCGAACCGCCCCTTGCGCAGCAGCTCGGCGGGCAGGTGCTGGACCTGGTTGGCGGTGGCGACCAGGAACACCGGCGCGCTGCGCTCGGCCATCCAGGTCAGCAGGTAGCCGAGCACGCGCCGCGACACGCCGCCGTCGCCGTCGCCGGCATCGGCCGACACGCCCTTCTCGATCTCGTCGATCCACAGCACGCAGGGCGCCAGCTGCTCGGCCGAGGCCAGCGCCGCGCGCAGGTTCTGCTCGGTCTCGCCGTGGTACTTGGCGTAGAGCGTGCCGAAGTCCAGGCGCAGCAAGGGCACGCCGAAGCCGCCGGCAATGGCCTTGGCCAGCAGGGATTTGCCGCAGCCCTGCACGCCCAGCAGGAGCACGCCGCGCGGCGGATCCAGCCCGGGCGGCGGGGCGCCGCCGAACGCGGCGCGGCGCTGGCCGATCCAGCGCTTGAGCCGCGCCGCGCCGGCCACGTCGTCGAAACCGGCGGTGTCGTACTCGTAGTGCAGGTGGCCGCTGCGGTTGAGCAGTTCGAACTTCAGCCTGGCCAGCTGCGGCAGGTCGGAGGCGGTGAGCGCGCCGTCGGCATGGATCAGCTGGCGGGCGATGCGCCGCGCGTCGTGCAGGTCCAGGCCCTGCAGGTGGCGCACGATCTGGCGCACCGCGTCCTCCTCGGCCTCGACCCGGCGGCCGCCGTGCTCGCGCGCATAGGCGGTGGCTTCCTCCTTGACCAGTTTCAGCAGCGCCGCCGCGTCGGGCAGGCGCGGGCTGAAGCGCACGGCCATGGCGTCCAGCTCGGCCGGCAGCTCGACCTTGGCCCCGACCAGCACGATCACGTGCGGCTCGCAGCCGCGGCGCTGGACGATGTCGCGCAGCAGGCGCTGGTGGCTGGCGTAGCCCAGGTAGGGATGGAAATCGAGCAGCAGGTAGATGCCGCGCTGGTCGGCCTGGCGGATCGCGTGCAGGACCGAGCTGGCATCGGGCGGGCCTTCGGCCGCGTCCTCGCGGTCGAGGTCCATCCGGCGCAGGCCCTCGGTGATCGTCCAGCGGTGCAGGGCACGCCAGACCTGCATCAGCGCTTGCCGGAACAGCTCCACCACCCGCTCCTCGTCGCGGGTCTCGATCACGATCAACGGGGTGTTGGCCCGGATCAGGGCGGTCAGGTCGTGCAGCTGGCTCATGGGTCGTCCGTGACGGGGGCCGGCGCACGATAGCAAGCGGCGGGTCCCGGCTCCCGGCGGATGCCGTTCCTACCGCCTCCACGGGGGCCGGTGTACCCTGCGGGAAGCCAATCCGGAGGCAGCAGCGCGCATGAAGACGATCCTGGTGGCCGGTTCCAAGGGCGGCGTGGGCAAGACCACGGTCGCCACGCACCTGGCGGCGCACTCCGCGCTGCAGGGCAGGCGCACGGTGCTGGCCGACGCCGATCCGCAAGGCTCGGCGACGCGCTGGGCCGAACGGCGCGCGGAACTGGACAGCGCCGTACTGCCGATCGACGCCAGCCGCCGGCGCGCCTGGCGGGCCTGGCTGCCGGAGGATGCCGAGCAGGTGGTCATCGATGCCCCGGCCGGCGCGCTGGCGGACGACCTTTCCGGATTTCTGGACCATGCCGATGCGGTGGTGGTGCCGGTGCAGCCTTCGGCGCTGGACATCGAGGCCACCGTCAACTTCCTCAACACCCTGGCCAAGGTGCCGCGCGTGCACAACCGCAAGCTGCCGGTGGGACTGGTGCTCAACCGCAGCAAGCCATGGACCAACGCCAGCCAGCAGGCGCTGGAAATGCTCAAGACCTGGCCGTACCCGGTAGTGGCGCAGCTGCGCGACACCCAGGCCTATGTCGTCCTGGTCGGGCTGGGCCGCAGCCTGTTCGACTACCACTCCGCCCAGGTGCGCGAGCACCAGGCCGACTGGGAACCGCTGCTGAAATGGCTGGCCAAGGCCTGAGCGACGCCACCCACTCGAACGAAGAACCACAGGGGCCGCCATGCGAGAAGTGATCCTGCTGCGCCACGCCCACGCCGAACCGGCATCGCCCGGCCAGGCCGACATCGACCGGCCGCTGTCGCCGGTGGGACTGGCCGAGGCCGAGGCGGCCGGCCGCTGGCTGCTGGCCCAGGGCCTGCAGCCGGACCGGGTGCTGTGCTCGCCCTCTCGGCGGACGCGGGAAACGCTGGAAGCGGTGCTGGCGGTGACCGGCTACGCCGAGCAACGACTCGAGCAGGCGATCTACGAGGCCACCCCGGGCACCCTCATCGGCCTGCTGCAGGAGCAGGGCGAGGTCGAGCGGTTGCTGCTGGTCGGCCACAACCCGGGCCTGGAGCGGCTGGTGGCCCTGCTGGACACCGGCCAGACCAGCGACTACCGCGGCATGCCGCCGGCCGGCGTGGCGGTGCTCACCCTGCCGGAACTTCCGGCGTCCGCGTCGATCGAACCCGGCCTCGGCCGTCTGACGGCGTACTGGTGGCCCTGAAGCGATGTGGAAGTCCCGGGGGTATGCGTGGCTGCTGGGCGCGACCCTGCTGTGCGTCCTGCCGTCCGGCCTGGCCCAGCCGCTGGCCGGGGCGGGATTCGATGTCGAGCGCAGCTGGCTGGGCTTCGAGGTCCGGACCCGGTTCGGCCAACGGTTGATGGGGGAGTTTCCGCGCTACGAGGGCAGGGTCGAGTTCCTGCCCGACGGACGCCATCGCGTGCACCTGCGGGTGGCCACCGGCGAGGCGGTGATTCCCGACCGGCCGCGCTACACCAGCTGGATGCACGGCCAGAGCTTCTTCGATTCGGTACGGTATCCGTGGATGGAGTTCGTCTCCGATCCCTACCTGCCCGGGCTGCTGCAGGAGGGCGGGCCGCTGAAGGGCCGGCTGAGCCTGCGCGGAGTGACCCGCGACGAAGAACTCCGGGTGCTGCCGGCGCCATGCCCGCAGCCGGGGCGCGACTGCGACATCCAGGTGGTCGGCGCCATCGAGCGCGCGGACTACGGCATGCGCGAGTGGCAGTTCGCCCTGACCGACCAGGTCCGGCTCGAAGTGCGCGTGCGCCTGCGCGGGGACGGGCCGTGACCGGCTGGCTGCGCCTGTGTGCCACCGCCGTGCTGCTGCTGTCGACCACCGCCTGCGGCACGCTGGGCGCGGCCCGCAGCGACCGGGCCGCCGCCATCGCCCTGGCCGCGCGCGACGACACAGTCGACTGCAGCCGCCCGGACCGTTGCGCGGTGCCTTCGCAGCTGCGTGGCCTGGCCGGCGCCGCCTTCGCCGAGACGGCGGCGGCTGGACCGGACGGGCCGCCGCGCCACTACGCGCTGATCCTCGACGAAGGCGGCGACGCGCTGCTGGCGCGGATCAACCTGATCCGCAGCGCGACCCGCAAGATCGACCTGCAGACCTACATCTTCGACAAGGACGACAGCGCCCGGCTGGTGATGGACGAACTGCTGGCCGCGGCGCGGCGCGGGGTCCAGGTGCGGGTGCTGATCGACCAGCTGTCGGCGATCGCCGACCTGGAGATCCTCGCGGCGCTGTCCGGCGCCCACCGCAACCTGGAACTGCGCATCTACAACCCGACCTTCGGCGAGGCGATGCCCAGCTACTTCGATTACGCCGCCAGCGTGATCTGCTGCTTCCGGCGCTTCAACCAGCGCATGCACAACAAGCTGCTGGTGATCGACGACGCGGTGGGCATCGCCGGCGGGCGCAACTACCAGGACGATTACTTCGACTGGGACGCGGAGTACAACTTCCGCGACCGCGACGTGCTGGTGGCCGGGCCGGTGGTGCGCGACATGGAGCGCAACTTCACCGAGTACTGGATCGATCCGCGCAGCGTTCCGGTGGAGCGGTTGGAGGACGTGGCCGCGCTGCTGCTGGCGCGCGGCGTGCCGCCCCTGCCCGGAGTGCCCGCGCTGCGGCCGGAACGCGTGGAACGGATATCGCGGGCCGCGGTCGATCCGCAGCTGGTCCACGAGCGCCTGGTGTCGCGGGCGATGCCGGTGGGCCAGGTGGACTACCTGGCGGACCTGCCGCAGAAGCACAGCGAGGGCCCGGATGGCGAAGGCGCCGGTGCGTCCGGCCTGGCCGGGCTGCTGGCCGGCGCGCAGGAGCGGATCCTGCTGCAGACGCCCTACCTGGTGCTGTCCGACAGCGCGCTGGACATCTTCCGCGGCCTGCGCGCGCGCGAGGCCCCGCCGCACGTAGTGGTGTCGACCAACAGCCTGGCGGCGACCGACAACCCGATCGTCTATGCGCTCACCTACAAGTACAAGCGCCGCAACGTGCGCGAACTGGGCTTCGACATCTTCGAGTACAAGCCGTTCCCGGACGATCCGCCGGTCGATCCCGCGCTCGGGGGAGCGAGGCCGGGCGAACCGGTTGCCCCCCTGCCGACGCCTTCCCCTGCGCGCGGCGGGTCGCCCCTGCCCGGCAGCAGCGGCAGCGCGGGGAGCGGCTCCAGCGGCAGCGCCGCCAATGCCGACGGCCAGGTCGAGGACAAGCTGCGTACCGAGACGCGTCCGTCGCTGCTGCGCACCAGCGCGCCGGCCAACCGCCCGGTGCCGGTCAGCGGCGAAGGACCGCGCATGGGCCTGCACGCCAAGTCGGTGGTGATCGACGGGCGCATCGGGGTGGTCGGCACGCACAACTTCGATCCGCGCAGCGAGACCTACAACACCGAGGCGGTGGTGGTGATCGAGGATCCGGCCTTCGCGCGCGCGCTGGCCGACAGCATCCGCCGCGACATCGCGCCGGGCAATTCGTGGACGGTGGCGCCGCGGGAGAAGCCGCCGGTGCTGTCGGGCCTGAACTACAGCATGGGCAAGGTGTTGGAGGCCTCGCCGGTGCTGGACCTGTGGCCATGGCGCTATGCGACCAACTACGAGTTCCAGCCCGGTCCCGAATGCCCGGCGCCCGTGCCGAGGCGCGACCCGGCGTTCCACCGCTGCTACCTGCCGGTCGGCGACTTCCCCGAGGTCAGCCTTGGCCCGAAGTCGATCTTCACCCGCATGCTCACCGCCTTCGGCGCGGGCCTGGTGCCGATCCTCTGACCGTTGCGCAATGGTCTTCGCCGGAGCGATTGCGTTGCCGCCGCCAAGTGCGCGGCGGACGCGAGGCCGGATTGCATGGAGACTGGCGCACCACGCGGCGTGGACGCGGCTGCAATGCGCGCTCTTTACTTTGCGCAGGTTGATTCGCTGATGGTGTTGACCGCAAACCGCAAACCGCAAACCGCAAACCGCAAACCGCAAACCGCAGCCGCAACAGCAGGAGCAGTCGGCTCCGGGCTGAGCCGCGGCAGGCCAGGGGTATCGCGGTCGGCACGGCGGCACATCCCTGTGCCGACGCGCCGACGCGGACATCCCTGTCCGCTGCCGCGATACCCCTGGCCCGCCACGTCTTCGGGGGGCTTCGGGGTGGTGGCTTCGTTCGACGGCCAGGCAGGGCGAAAGCCGTTTCATCGGGAATCCTCTGCACGCGCCGCACACGACTGCTGCAAGGGCATGACGGGTGCAGGCTTTGACGAGCGAAGCCACGACCTCGCCGCCGCCCGAGGACGTCGGGTCATGGGGGCATGGCGCAAGTGGCGCAGGGATGTGCCACGGCCGCGCGTACGGACAGGGATGTCCGTCCGCGCGGTAAGCCATGCCCCCATGGCCCGGCGGCCCCCACCGGAGCCGGGGCTCCCGCCTTGGACCTTGCGGGCAGCCTCTGGCGACAAGCGCGCTTCACCCGGTGGCAACCCTTTGAGGTCCACGGCCAGGAGCAAGGCCCTCTCCAGGTGGCAGCCTGGAAATCCATTCGCACCCGCACCCGCCGCTCCGCGGCGATAATCTCCGCCATCCCGCAACGCGATCCCGGCCATGGTCTTCCGTGCCCCCGTTTCCATCGACGCCCTCAACGCGCTCAGCCGCGACACCCTGATCGAGCACCTGGGCATCGTCTTCACCGAGGCTGGCGAGGACTGGGTCCGGGCGACCATGCCGGTCGACCCGCGCACGCGCCAGCCCTACGGACTGCTGCATGGCGGCGCGTCGGTGGTGCTGGCCGAGACGCTGGGCAGCAGCGCCGGGAACCTGTGCCTGGACACGCGCGAGCAGATGGCGGTGGGGCTGGAGATCAACGCCAACCACCTGCGCGCGGTGCGCGAGGGCACGGTCACCGGCACGGCCCGGGCCGTGCACGTGGGCCGCACGACCCAGGTCTGGGACATCCGCATCGAAGACGCACGCGGCCGCTCGGTCTGCGTCTCGCGCCTGACCCTGGCGGTGGTGCCGGTATAGGCGCCGGTCCCCCGGGCGACCCGATGCCGATGGACAGGCGACGCCCCGGTGATCCTGGCGCCGTGTCGCCCATGACCGGGCGCCTGCAAGCTTGATCGTTCACCTTCGACGCGCGCGGCGGCGCGTTCCGCGTCCCTGGCGGGCCATGTCGCACCGCGTCGCCGTATCCACGACGCGGCCGGCCGCGGTATCGTGCGCGTCCATGGACCACGCCCCCACGCGTGCCGCCCGGCGAACCGCCGGGGGCCTCGCACGCACCTTCCGCTACCTCTACCGCGTCCCGCTGCTGCTGCTTCACCTGCTGCTGCCGCTGCCGCTGACCCTGCTGTGCCTGGCGCCGCCGCTCTCGCGCATCGCCTGGGGCCCGGAGACGCTGGGTGACCGCGCCGTGCGCGCCTGGTCGGCAGGCCTGCTCTGGATCTTCGGCTTCCGCCTGCGCCGCTTCGGCACGCCGCTGCCGGGCGCGACCCTGTTCGTCGCCAACCACGTCAGCTGGATCGACATCGAGACCCTGCACAGCCAGCGGATGATGGGCTTCGTGGCCAAGCGCGAGATCGCCGGCTGGCCGCTGGTGGGCTGGCTGGCCGCCCAGGGGCAGACGATCTTCCACCATCGCGGCAGCACCGATTCGCTGCAGGACGTGCTCGGGCAGATGGTCGAGCGCCTGCGCCAGGGCCGCTCGGTCGGCGTGTTCCCGGAAGGGCGCACCCGCGGCGGCGAGGAGGTGGGCCCGTTCCACGCGCGGATCTTCCTGGCGGCGGTGGAGGCGCAGGTGCCGGTGCAGCCGGTGGCGCTGCGCTACGGCGACCGCGGCGACGCGCAGACGCTGGTCGCGTTCGGCCCGCGCGAGAGCTTCCTGGCCAACTTCCTGCGCCTGCTCGGGGAGCGCCCGCGCGCGGCCGAGGTGCACTTCCTGGCGCCGATTCCGCCGGGCGGCGTCGATGGCCGCCGCCGCATCGCCGACCTGGCCCGCGAGCGGATCGTGGCGGCGATGGAAAGCTGAGGCGCGCCGGCGCACTTGCGCCACCGATGTTGCGGTGCAAAATGGCTCCGCCCACCGTCGCTCCCGCCATGCTCACCGCCGCCGACTACCGACCGCCCCGCCTCCTGCGCAACCCGCACCTGCAATCGGTGCTGGGGTCCAGCGGCCTGCGCCGGCATCGTGGCCTGCGTGCCCTGGCCGCCACCGGCGCGGAGACGAGCGAACACATCCTCGACGGCGGTGGTGGCGCGCGCCTGCAGGGCTGGCACAGCCGGGTCCGCGGTCGCGAACCGCGCGGCATGGCGCTGCTGCTGCACGGCTGGGAGGGCAGCGCCGATTCCGGCTACATGCGCCTGACCGCCGCGCGCCTGCTGGCCGACGGCCTGGACGTGTTCCGCCTCAACTTCCGCGACCACGGCGACACCCACCACCTCAACGAGGGCCTGTTCCATTCCAACCGGCTGGACGAGGTGGTGCACGCGGTGGCCGACATGGTCCAGCGCCTGCGCGTGCGCGACCTGGTCGTGGCCGGTTATTCGCTCGGCGGCAACCACGCCCTACGCCTGGGCCTGCGCGCCAGCATCGCCGGGTTGCCGCTGCGCCACATCGCCGCGGTCTGCCCGCTGGTCGACCCGGCCACGACGATGGCCAGCATGGAGCGCGCGCCGCAGCTGTACGACTGGTATTTCCGCCGCAAGTGGCGCAGTTCGCTGGTGCGCAAGCGCGCCCTGTTCCCCGAGCAGCACTGCTACGACGACGCCACCCTCGCGCTGGACATGCGCAGCCTCACCGCCTGGCTGGCGCAACGCTACGCCGGCTTCGGCAGGGTCGAGGACTACTTCGACAGCTACTCGATCGCCGGCGACCGGCTGGCGGCGCTCCAGGTGCCGGCCAGCGTCCTGATGGCGCAGGACGATCCGGTGATCCCGTTCGACGACTTCCGCCAGTGGCGTCTGCCGCCTTCCGCCGCGCTGGAAGTGGCCCGCTGGGGCGGCCACTGCGCCTTCGTCGAAAGCCTCTCCGGCGACGGGTTTGCCGAGCGCTGGGTCGCCGACCGCCTGGGCGCGGCGCTGCCCCGGCGCTGACCCGGGCCGGTCCGGCGCCGGGGTAAACTGCGGGTTTTCCCCGGAAGACCCCAGAAATGCAGGAACGGATCCACGATGCGCTGCGGCGCAATGCCGTCGACGAAGCGCTGGCCCTGGCCCAGGAATGGGCGGCGCAGGCACCCGACGACGCGAGCGCGCAGCGCAGCCTGTCGGCGGCCCTGGCCCGGGCCGGCGACCCGGCGGCCGCGCTGGTCGCGCTGGACCAGGCGATCCTGCTGGCGCCGGACGAGGCCGGGCTGCACTTCGAGCGCGCCGCGCTGCTGCTGCGCCAGCGCGACACCGGCGCGGCGCGGGTCGCGCTCGACGAGAGCCTGGGCCTGGATCCGAACCACCTGCCGTCGTACCTCGCGCAGGCGCAGGTCGCGCTGGCCCAGGGTGACCTGGCCGAGGCCGAACGGCTCAGCCGCACCGCCGCGCGCATCGACGCCGACGATCCGCGGCTGGTCGCGCTCAACGCGCTGCTGGCGCTGCGCCGTGGCGAGCCGGATGCCGCGATCGCGCTGGCCTCGGCGGCCAGCGTGCAGTTGCGCGACGATCCGCAGTTGCTGTCGGTGCTGGGCTTCGGCTACCTGGCCAAGCAGCACTGGGCGTTCGCCGAGCAGGCGTTCCGTCGGGTGTCCGAGCTGTTGCCGGATGCGCGTGCGCTGTGGCCATTGCTGGCGCAGCTGGCGGCCAGGCAGGGCCGGCCGGACGAAGCATTCGAGCGGGTGGCGCCGTTGCTCGCCGACCCCGCCACCGCCACCCCCGCGCTGCGCCGGGCCGCCGGCCTCCATGCCCTGCAGGCCGGCCGCGGCGAGGAGGCGCTGGAGCACCTGCGCGCCGCGCTGTCGGCAGGCCCGGACCGCGCGGTGCTGCGCGGTTTGATGGCGCTGTGGCGCGAAAGCAACGATCGCGAGGGCGCCCTCGCCACGCTCGAAGCCGCGCTGGCCACCTCGCCGGCTTCCGGCGACCTGTGGGGCGCGCGGCTGGCGCTGGAAACGCCCGGCACCGCGGAGGGCAACCGGGTGCTGCAGCGCTGGCTGGCGGCGATGCCCGACCACATCCCGGCGCTGGAGACGGCGATGTTCGATCGCGACCGTGCCGGCGACCTGGCCGCGGTGGCCGGATTCGCTGGGCGCTTGGTCGAGCTGCAGCCGGGCCATCCGGCGGCCGAGCAGTTCCTGGTCGAAGCGCGGCTGGCCGAGGATCCGGACGCGGCCCTGGCGCAGGCGCGCGCCGCCGTCGCCGCGCAGCCCACCGAAGAGGCGCGGACCGCGATGCGCGGCTGGCTGGGTCGCCTGCTGGACCGCACGGGGCGCACGGCCGAGGCGCTGGCGCACTGGCGCGCGCTGCACGCGGACTTCAGCGCCGCCCGCCTGCCCTTGCCGCCGTTCACCGACGCGGTCGACACGTGGCCGCCGCTGGCGTCCGCGGCGGTGGATGCACCCAGTCCGATGCTGGTCTGGGGCCTGCCCGGTTCGGGCATCGAGCGCGTGGTCGAGAACCTGGCCGCGGCCGGTGGCCCGGTGCTGAGCGACCGCTTCGGCGCGCAGGCACCGGCCGACCCGCTGCGCTCGCCGCAGACCGGCCAGGCATTGCGCGCCGGGACCGTCGATCCGGCCCAGGTGGTCGCGCAGTGGCGAGGCCACCTGCCGGCGCGCGGGATCGCCGACGGCAACGTCGTCGACTGGCTGCCGTGGTGGGACAACGCCCTGCTGCTGGCGCTGCGCCCGCACCTGCCCGAGGGCCTGCTGCTGGTCGCGGTGCGCGATCCGCGCGACATGCTTCTGGACTGGCTGGCCAGTGGTTCGCCGGTGCCGCTGGCACTGGAATCGCCGGAGGCTGCCGCCGAGTGGCTGGCGCAGGGCCTGGAGCAGGTCGCCGACCTGCACCAGCAGGACCTGTATCCGCACCGCCTGTTGCGCCTGGATGGCGCGATCGACTCGCCGCCGCAACTGGCCACGGTGATCGGCCAGGCGCTGGGCATCCAGCTGCCGCCGCTGCCGGCGACGCAGCGACGCATGCCGCCCGGTCGCTGGCGCGCCTACGCCGACGAGCTCGCCGGCCCGTTCGAGCGGCTGGCCGCGGTCGCCGCGCGCCTGGGCTACCCTGACGCCTGACCGCAACCGGAGTCACGCATGCGCATCTGGAGCGAGAGTTTCGAACACCGCGGCGCGATCGCCGCGGAATTCGCCATGGGCCAGCCCGATGGCTTCGCCGCCAACCGCAATCCGCACCTGGCCTGGGACGGGGTTCCGGCGGGAACGAAGTCGTTCGCGCTGCTGTGCATCGACCCGGATGCGCCGACGGTGCCGGAGACCGTCGGCCGCGACGACCTGCAGATCCCGGTCGAGCAGCCGCGCGCCGACTTCGTGCACTGGGCCGTGGCCGACATCGCGGCGGACACGCGCACGATCGCTGCAGGCAGTTGCAGCGACGGCGTCAGCGCCGGTGGCAAGCAGGCGCCGTCCGGCCTGCCCGGTGCGCGCCAGGGCCTGAACGACTACACCGGCTGGTTCGCCGGCGATGCGCGGATGGGCGGTGACTACCACGGCTACGACGGCCCGTATCCGCCGTTCAACGACCTGCGCGTGCACCGCTACTTCTTCCGCCTGTTCGCGCTGGACATCGCCGCGCTGTCGCTGCCGGCGCGCTTCACCGCCGCCGACGTGCAGCGCGCGATGCAGGGCCACGTGCTGGCCGAGGCAGCCGTGTACGGCACCTACACGCTGAATCCGGCCCTGGCCTGATCGGCGCGGGAGCCGTTCCGATCGGACCCGAGGCGCAAAAAAGACCGGCCCGCAGGCCGGTCTCTTCGTTGCCGGACGCCGCCCTGTCGCGGCCGCGTGCTCAGCGCTGCACCTGCTCCGATTCCACCACCATGTCGAGCACGTAGGCATAGCGCGAGGCGTCGGCCGGCGCGTCCTTGCGCGTGTAGCGGTCGATCCGCAGCACGTTGCGCACGCCCGGCTGGTGGGTGTAGCCCTCGATCTCGTCGAAGAAGTTCTGCCATTCACCCGGCTCGCCCACCCGCAGGCCGTTCTCGTCGAACCTGACCTCGCGCACCTGCAGGCACTGCTTGTCGGGGATCAGCGGGTGGCTGCAGGGCCTGGTCTGCGGACCCACCTCCAGGAACACGCGCTCGGCCTGCCCGCCGAAGCGGGTGGCCGCGGTCGGCGCGCCCTCGAACACCAGGCGGTCGCCGCCGGCGTTGGTGAGCACCAGTTGCGGCGTGTCGCCGGCGGTGCTGGACACGGTCAGCGCGCCGGCGAGGCGCTTGCCGACCTCGGCATCCAGGGCCGTCAGCTTGGGGTCGGTGCAGGCCATCAGGGTCGCGGCCATCTGCCCCAGGGTGAGGGTGGGGCCCTCCAGGGTGAAGCTGCCCATCATCCGGTTGCAGGTGTTGGACACATTTACCCGGCCATCGGCGAAATCGAGCTGCACCGGTTTGTCGGGCTGGGCGAACAGCGCGTCGATGCGCTGGCCCTGCGCGTCGGTGGCCTCGACCAGGCGCCAGTGGTGGGACGGCAGGAGCGAGGCGGTGTCGGTGGACGGTGCCTCCATCGGCGGCGGAGCGGCAGGGTCGGCGGCGGGCGCCGGCATTTCCCCCGGTGCGGGCGTGGCGGCGTCGGTCGCAGGCCGGTTGCACGCGGCGATCGCCAGCGGCAGCAGCAGCAACAGCGGAAGCGACAGGGGGCGACGGTTGGGCATGGACTTCATCGGGACCTCCTTGGCGGGGCCGGCCAGCCGGCCGGCGCGGGGATGCGGCACGTCGATACAACGGCTGGATGCGCCCGACGGGGTTTGCCCGGCGTGAAGGCCGGGGCTCAGCTGCCGGTGGGCATCAGCGCCAGCAGCAGCAGGCCCAGGACGATCCGGTAGATCGCGAATCCGGTGAAGCGGTGCGCCTTGATGTATCCCATCAGCCAGCGCACCACGGCGAAGCCGGTGGCCGCCGCGGCCACGAACGCCACCGCCACCGCCGTCCAGTCCTCGCCGCCAAGCGCGTCGTCGCTGAGCAGTTCGAGGAAGGCGTAGCCGCTGGCGGCGAACATGGTCGGGATGCCGACCAGGAACACGAACTCGGCCGCCGACGCGCGGCGGCTGGTACCGGCCAGCATCGCCACGAAGATCGCCGCCGCCGAGCGCGAGGTGCCGGGGAAGATGCCCGCGACCACCTGCGCCAGCCCGACCAGTACCGCGACCTTCCAGGTCACCGTGGCCACGTCGCCGCGCTTTTCGGCGTAGTGCTCGGCCACCAGCATCCACACGCCGCCGACCACCAGCGCCCAGGCGATCGGAGTCACCGTCTCCGGCAGCTCCCAGCCGGCCAGGCGCACCGGCAGGCCGACCAGCGCGGTCACCAGGAAAGCCACGCCGATCTTGGCCACGTAATCGCGGTTGGCCGGCTCGCCCAGCCCGGTCGCCAGTTCCCACAGCCGGCGCCGGAAGGCCAGGGTCACGGCGAGGATGGCGCCGGCCTGGACGACGATGTTGAAGAAGTCCGAGCGCGCGCCGAGCCAGTGCTGGGCGATCAGCAGGTGCCCGGTGCTGGAGATCGGCAGGAACTCGGTCAGGCCTTCGAGGATGCCCAGCAGCAGGGCGGCGAGCAGGTCGTGCACGGGCGGGGCGCGGCGGCGAGGGCTGCACAGCATACGCCAGCCCGGCGACCCGCCCATTTGCACCAAGATGGTTCATGCCCTGCACCACAATGAGGCACCAGATTGGTGCGAGTCGTCGGAGCTGGTGCGTGCGTTCATTCAAATCAATGACTTGTGAGCGTCATGGGGTTGGCACGCGGCCTGCTATGTCTCCGGTACCCATCAATCCGAGGTTGCAAGCGATGTCCGTGGAAAACGTTGAGAAGCTGATCAAGGACAACAAGGTCGAGTTCGTCGACCTGCGGTTCGTCGACATGCGCGGCGTGCAGCAGCACGTGACCTTCCCGGCCAGCATCGTCGAGCCGGCGCTGTTCGAGGACGGCAAGATGTTCGACGGCTCGTCGATCGCCGGCTGGAAGGGCATCAACGAGTCGGACATGGTCCTGCTGCCCGACGCCGACACCGCGGTGCTGGACCCGTTCACCGCCGACCCGACCCTGATCCTGACCTGCGACATCCTCGACCCGGCGACCATGCAGGGCTACTCGCGCTGCCCGCGCGGCATCGCCAAGCGCGCCGAGGCCTTCCTCAAGTCCTCGGGCATCGCCGACCTGGCGTTCTTCGGCCCGGAGCCGGAGTTCTTCATCTTCGACGCGGTGCGCTTCGCCAACGACATGGGCCACACCTTCTTCAAGATCGATTCGGAAGAAGCGGCCTGGAACACCGGCACCAAGTACGAAGGCGGCAACACCGGCTACCGCCCGGGCGTGAAGGGCGGCTACTTCCCGGTCGCGCCGACCGATTCGCTGCACGACATCCGCTCGGAGATGTGCAAGACCCTGGAGGAGTCGGGCATCGAGGTCGAGGTCCACCACCACGAGGTGGCCACCGCCGGCCAGTGCGAGATCGGCACCAAGTTCAACACGCTCGTCAAGAAGGCCGACGAGCTGCTGACCATGAAGTACATCATCAAGAACGTCGCCCACCGCAACGGCAAGACCGTCACCTTCATGCCCAAGCCGATCGTCGGCGACAACGGCAGCGGCATGCACGTGCACCAGTCGCTGGGCAAGGACGGCAAGAACCTGTTCTCCGGCGACGGCTACGGCGGCCTGTCGCAGCTGGCGCTGTGGTACATCGGCGGCATCTTCAAGCACGCCCGCGCGATCAACGCGTTCGCCAACTCCGGCACCAACAGCTACAAGCGCCTGGTGCCGGGCTTCGAAGCGCCGGTGATGCTGGCCTACTCGGCGCGCAACCGCTCGGCCTCGTGCCGCATCCCGTGGGTGTCCAACCCCAAGGCGCGCCGCATCGAGATCCGCTTCCCCGATCCGCTGCAGTCCGGCTACCTGACCTTCACCGCGCTGATGATGGCCGGCCTGGACGGCATCCGTAACCAGATCGACCCGGGCGCGCCGAGCGACAAGGACCTGTACGACCTGCCGCCGGAAGAAGAGAAGCTGATCCCGCAGGTGTGCTCGAGCCTGGACCAGGCGCTCGAGGCGCTGGACGCGGACCGCGAATTCCTCAAGGCCGGCGGCGTGATGACCGACGATTTCATCGACGGCTACATCGCGCTGAAGATGCAGGAAGTCACCAAGTTCCGCGCCGCCACGCACCCGCTGGAGTACCAGCTGTACTACGGCAACTGATGATCCGCATGAACGCCAACGTTGCAGCTGCGGAGGGGCGGGTGTCCGGCCCGCCGCAGCGCGGCGGGCGCTCGGTGGGAATGCGCGGCAATGCCGCGCAAGCATTCCCGCCTCGCCCGCTGGAGTACCAGCTCTACTACGGCAACTGAGCGGGGACACCCGTTGCGCGCGGGTGGGGAACCGCGCGCAACGGAGCCCTCGCCACGCGGCGGTGGGAGACAGAGCTTCACCGTTGTACGCGACACAGGGGAAGAGAGATTCACGGGCCTGCATGACCTCCCCCAAGAAGTCGGATGCAGCCTGGGAATCGGTGCGCCGCCGCCGTCATGGAGCGGCCATGTCGACCGGGACGCCGGGTCCAGCAAGGACCCGGCCGTTCCCGGAGTTCCGAACGCCGGCCTTTCGGCCGGACCCTCCACCATCGGGATGCGAACATGAAACTGATCACCGCCATCATCCGGCCGTTCAAGCTTGACGAGGTGCGCGAAGCCCTCGCCCAGGCGGGCGTGTCCGGGATCACCGTGACCGAAGTGAAAGGCTTCGGCCGCCAGAAGGGCCACACCGAGCTGTACCGCGGCGCCGAGTACGTCGTCGATTTCCTGCCCAAGATCAAGATCGAAACCGTCGTCACCGACGAACGCCTGGACGCGGTGCTGGAAGCGATCCAGCAGTCGGCCGGCACCGGCAAGATCGGCGACGGCAAGATCTTCGTCACCGCGGTCGAACAGGTCATCCGCATCCGCACCGGCGAGATCGGCGCGGACGCGCTCTAACCACCACTCGGAGCACAGCCCATGAACATCCGTTTGCTGTCCGGGTGGAAAGCCCGGTTCTATGCCGTCTGCCTGACCATGCTGGTCAGCGCGCTGGCGGTCACCACGTTCGCCGGCAGCGCGATCGCGCAGGAGACCGCCGCGCCGCCGGCCGCCGAAGCGCCGGCCGAAGCCGCCGTCGAAGCGGCTGCCATGGCCGAAGCCGGCGCCGAAACGGTCGCCGCCGCCGCGGCCACCGAAGAAGCCACCGCAGAACCGGCACCGACCGTCGACAAGGGCGACGTCGCCTGGATGCTGACCTCGACCCTGCTGGTGCTGCTGATGGTGGTGCCGGGCCTGGCCCTGTTCTACGGCGGCATGGTCCGCTCGAAGAACGTGCTGTCGGTCCTGGTCCAGGTCGCCGTCGTGTTCTCGCTGCTGTCGGTGCTGTGGATCGTGTACGGCTACAGCCTGGCCTTCTCCGGCGACGGCGCCTGGGTCGGCAACCTCGACAAGCTGTTCCTCAAGGGCGTGACCGTGGAAACGCTGGCGGCGACCTTCACCGCAGGGGTGAGCCTGCCCGAGTACGTGTTCATCGCCTTCCAGCTGACCTTCGCCGGCATCACCGGCGCGCTGATCGTCGGCGCGTTCGCCGAGCGGGTGAAGTTCGCCGCGGTGGTGCTGTTCGTGGTGATCTGGTTCACCCTGGGCTACCTGCCGATCGCGCACATGGTCTGGGCGGCGGGCGGCTACCTGTTCGAGAAGGGCGCGCTGGACTTCGCCGGCGGCACCGTGGTGCACATCAACGCCGGCGTGGCCGGCCTGGTCGGCGCCTACTTCGTCGGCAAGCGCCTGGGCTACGGCCAGGTCGCGATCAAGCCGCACAACGTGACCCTGACCTTCGTCGGCGCCTCGCTGCTGTGGGTGGGCTGGTTCGGCTTCAACGCCGGTTCCAACCTGGAAGCCAACGCCGGTGCGGCGCTGGCCTTCATCAATACCCTGGTCGCCACCGCCGCCGCGGTGCTGGGCTGGGCGCTCACCGAGAAGGTGGTCAAGGGCAAGTCCTCGGCGCTGGGCGTGGCCTCGGGCATGGTCGCCGGCCTGGTCGGCATCACCCCGGCCGCCGGCACCGTCGGTCCGTTCGGCGCGGTGGCCATTGGCTTTGCCGCCGGCGTGATCTGCGTGTGGGGCGTCACCGGTCTGAAGAAGCTGCTCGGTGCCGACGACAGCCTGGACGTGTTCGGCGTGCACGCGGTCGGCGGCATCGTCGGTGCGATCCTGACCGGCGTGTTCTCGGCCGATTCGCTCGGCGGCGTCAAGGCGGTGGCCGATGGCTACTCGATCGGCGGCCAGGTCGTGATCCAGGCGCTGGGCGTGGGCCTGACCGTGGCCTGGATCGGCGTGGTTTCGATCATCGGCTACAGCGTCGCCAAGCTCGTGTTCGGCCTGCGCGTGGCCGAAGAGGACGAGCGCCAGGGCCTGGACATCACTTCGCACGGCGAATCGGCCTACGAGGTGTAACAGGTGCGTCGAACCGGTCCGCGACGCTGCGTCGCGGGCCGGTGGATTCCCGGGGCGGTCGGCCATGTGGGCCGGCCGCATCCCCAGCGAAGCGCGCGGCCGGGGGGCGTAGCGCACCCGCCATCGCCGAGGTGAACCGTGTTCCCCCTTCTTTCTTCCAGCCGCAGTCGGCGCCGCGAAGGCCCCGGCTTGCCATCGGCCGCGCCAGCCGGTGCAATGGGCCATGAGCTACCGCTGGCTACTGCCGATCCTGTGCCTGCTGCTGAGCGCCTGCGGACATGCGCCGCCGCGGCAGACCAATCCGCTCGCGCAATGGGAACCGTCGCCCAACTTCGACGAGCGGCGCCCGATCGTGATCGTGATCCACGCGACCGAGCAGGAGTCGGTGGCGCGGAGCCTGCGCACGCTGAGCACGCGCAACAGCGGCGGTCCGGTCAGCGCGCATTACCTGGTCGGCGCCGACGGCGCCCTGTACCAGCTGGTCGAGGACTCGCGCCGCGCCTGGCATGCCGGCGGCGGCAGCTGGGGCACGATCGACGACCTGAACTCCGCGTCCATCGGCATCGAGCTGGACAACGATGGGACTGAACCGTTCCCGCCCGCGCAGGTCGACGCGCTGCTGCGCCTGCTCGACGACCTGTGCACGCGCCTGCGGATCCCGCGCCACGCGGTCATCGCACACGCGGACATGGCGCCCACGCGCAAGCGCGATCCCGGCGCACTCTTCCCTTGGGCGCAGCTGGCGCACGCCGGCTACGGACTGTGGCCCGACCCTGCCGACGGCGAGCCGCCCGCCGGCTTCGACCCGTGGCTGGCGCTGCAGGCCATCGGCTATCCGCTCGACGACCCGGCCGCGACCGTGCGCGCCTACCGGCGCCACTTCCGTGGCGACGAGGCCGGGGAACTCGACGCCCAGGACCACCGCATCCTCCATTCGCTGGTCTTGCAGGCGCGGCGCCTGCGCTGAACGCCACCTCCGGGGGCCGTCGCTTCCCGGCACGCCTTGCACTAAATTGGTGCAATGGACATGAGCCTGCCCGCGCCGCCGCCCGGCCCCACCCTGGACCAGCTCGCCACCCCGCTGGCATGGGCCGACCGCCAGGGCCGGATCGTCGGGGTCAACCCCGCGTTCCCGCGCTGGCTCGGGGTGGGCCCGCGGCGCCTGGTCGGGCAGCCGCTGGCGGCGCTGGAACTGGAAGGCGACGCCCTGGCCCGGTTCCTGGAGCAGGACGAGCGCGAGATGTTGCGCCTGCACCGGATCGCGCTGGGCATGCCCGGCGAGGAAGCGCGCTACGCCGACGGCTGGGTGGCCCGCACCGCCGAGGGCTGGCTGCTCGAGGCGCACCCGTCCGGCGCGTTCGGCGCGGCCGATCCGGCGCAGTCGCTGCCTGGCGCATTGCAGGCCGCGCTCAAGGGCCTCGCCCACGAGCTGCGTAATCCGCTGGCCGGGCTCAAGGGCGCCGCGCAGCTGCTGGCGCGGCGCGCGAACCTGCGTCCGGAGGAAAGTGGCGAGCGCGAGCTGATCGAGCTGATCGGCGCCGAGATCGACCGCCTGAGCCAACTGGTCGAGCAGCTCATGTCGCCGGCGCCGCAGCGCCCGCACGCGCCGCTGAACATCCATGCCGTGCTGGAGCGCGTGCTGCGCCTGGCCGAGACCGAAGGCGGCTGGGCGGTGCGCATGCAGCGCGACTACGACCCGAGCATCCCCGAATTCTCCGGCGACGCCGACCGCCTGACCCAGGCGGTGTGGAACCTGGTCCGCAACGCGCTGCAGGCCAGCGCCTCGACGATCATCCTGCGCACCCGCGTCGAAAGCGGACTGCATATCCGCGACCACGTGCATGCGCGCGCGCTGCGGGTGGAGATCGTCGACGACGGACGCGGCGTGCCCGACGAGCTGGCCGAGCACCTGTTCCTGCCGCTGGTCAGCGGCCGCGCCGAGGGCACCGGCCTGGGCCTGGCCCTGGCCCACCAGGTCGCGCGCGAACACCGCGGTTCGCTGACCTTCCGCTCGCGACCCGGGCACACCGTCTTCACCCTGCTGCTGCCGCAGAACGAACCCGAAGGAGCGCCCAGCCCATGACCGCCGACGACAGCGCCGACAGCCGCCGGGTCTGGGTGGTCGATGACGACCGCTCGGTGCGCTTCGTCCTGGCCACCGCGCTGCGCGATGCCGGCTACGAAGTCGACGGGTTCGAGAACGCCGCCAGCGCGCTGGCCGCGCTGCGCGTGCGCGGCGCGCCGGACCTGCTGTTCACCGACGTGCGCATGCCCGGCGACGACGGCCTGGTACTGCTCGACCGGCTCAAGTCGGCGCACCCGCAGTTGCCGGTGATCGTGATGTCGGCCTACACCGACGTGGCCAGCACCGCCAGCGCGTTCCGCGGCGGCGCGCACGAATTCCTGTCCAAGCCGTTCGACCTGGACGACGCGGTGGCGCTGGCCGCGCGGGCGCTGCCAGCCGAGGCCGTGGCCGCCGCCGCCGCCGAGCCCACGCAGGCGGTGGAGGCCGCCGGCGCGCCGGAGCTGATCGGCGACACGCCGGCCATGCGCGCGCTGTTCCGGGCGATCGGCCGGCTTGCGCAGGCGCCGCTGTCGGTGCTGATCACCGGCGAGACCGGCACCGGCAAGGAACTGGTGGCGCACGCGCTGCACCGCGAATCGCCGCGGTCGGCCGGGCCGTTCGTCGCGCTGAACACCGCGGCCATTCCCGCCGAGCTGCTGGAGAGCGAACTGTTCGGCCACGAGGCCGGTGCGTTCACCGGCGCGCAGAAGCGCCATGTCGGCCGCTTCGAACAGGCCGACGGCGGCACCCTGTTCCTGGACGAGATCGGCGACATGCCGGCGTCGCTGCAGACCCGGCTGCTGCGGGTGCTGGCCGAGGGCGAGTTCTTCCGCGTCGGCGGCCGCGAGCTGATCCGGGTCGACGTGCGCGTGATCGCCGCCACCCACCAGGACCTGGAAACGCTGGTCCAGCAGGGCCGCTTCCGCGCCGACCTGCTGCACCGGCTCAACGTCGTGCGCCTGCAGTTGCCGCCGCTGCGCGAGCGCCGCGCCGACATCCCGCTGCTGGCCGAGACCTTCCTGCGCCGCGCCGCGCGCAAGCTCGGCGCCGGCGCCAAGCGCTTCGACGCCGGTGCCGCCGCCGCGCTGCAGGCGATGGACTGGCCCGGCAACGTGCGCGAACTGCAGAACCTGTGCTGGCGCCTGGCCGCGCTCGCGCCCGGCGAAACCATCACCGCCGCCGACCTGGACGAGGTACGGGCGCCGGCATCGTTCGGCGCCCCGGCCAGCGTCGCCGCACCGGTGCCCGCCGAATGGGACCGGCAGCTGGGCCAATGGGCGCTGGCGTGCCTGCAGGCCGGCGCGCGCGACCTGCACGCCGAGGCGCGCGACCGCTTCGACCAGGCGCTGCTCGGCGCCGCCCTGCAGCACACCGGCGGACGCCGGGTCGAGGCCGCCGCGTTGCTCGGAGTCGGCCGCAACACGGTGACCCGGAAACTGGGTCCCGGGCGCAAGCGGCGCTGAGGAAAAGCCCGGGCCATCCACCGCGATGCCCGATGGCGATGCGGCTGCCCATCGTAGGCGCCCATCCTCATGGGCGACACGGGCGTCGGCGTGACGAGGGCGTTGCCTCGGCCGACGGCGTCGGGTCGCCGATGAATCGGCTCCTACAACAGGCCAAGGCGTTGGCGCCTTGCAGGCGCCCATCCTCATGGGCGACACGGGCGTCGGCATGACGAGGGCGTTGCCTCGGCCGACGGCGTCGGGTCGCCGATGAATCGGCTCCTACAACAAGCAACGGCGTCCGCTTCTTGTGTAGGAGCCCATCCTCATGGGCGACGCGGGCGTCGGGAGCATGAAGGCGCCGCCTGTGCCGAATCCGCCAGGTCGCGGGCAAGTCCGGCTTCTGCAGCGGCTGCGATGGAATTCATCCGGCGTGTACCGGCCTGACGTTTATCCTGAGCCTTTCCCGAAGGAGTCCGCCCATGCGTACCGCTATCGCCTCCCTTGGCCTGCTCGCCCTGGCCGCCTGCAGCAGCGCGCCCCCCGCAGCGCCCCCGCCGCCGCCGGCGGCCGCCAGCACCGCGCAGCAGGCCGTGGTGGTCCTGGCCTCCGCGTCGGGCAGCCGGGTCAGCGGCAAGCTGACCCTGGCGCCGATGGGCGATGGCGTGCACATCAGCGGCGAGGTCGGCGGGCTGCCGGCCAATGCCCAGTCCGGCTTCCACGTGCACGAGAAGGGCGACTGCAGCGCGGTGGATGCGACCAGTGCCGGCGCCCACTTCAATCCGGCCGCCAGCCAGCATGGGCGTGCCGGGACGGCCACCCACCACGCCGGCGACATGGACAACCTCGTGTCCGACGCCAGCGGCGTGGCCAAGGTCAACATGCACCTGCGCGGAGTCACCCTCGGCGGCGGGGCGGCCAACGACATCGCCGGGCGCGCCGTGATCGTGCATGCCGCGCCGGACGACTATCGCACCCAGCCCACCGGCAATGCCGGCGCGCGCGTGGCCTGCGGCGTGATCAAGGTCACCCGCTGACGGCGGCCGTTGCGGTGGTGCGGCCCGCGCTGCGCGCGCGGGCCGTGGCGGATCAGGCCGCCAGCAACGCGCGTGCGTCGTCCTGGCCGTCGCAATGCACGAACAGCACCGGGATGCCGTGCGCTTCGAGCACCGCGGCGAACTGGCGCTGCCGCGCCATGAAATGGTCGTAGACCCGCTGCAAGCGGTCGCAGTCGCCCTGGCCGTGGCGGTAGTGGGCGCACCAGCCGGCGGGGTCGAACAGGGCCATCCGCACCTCGCCGTGCTCCAGCCGCAGCAGCGGTTCGGCGCCGGCATCCAGCCACTCGACCGCATCGGGCGCCAGCAGCGCCGCTTCGACCAGGTTCCACAGCGGCGCCAGCCCCTGGTGGTCGTACTGCATGGCCATCATCGCGGCCAGGTCGTGCGCGGTGAGATAGCGGGCGTGCTCGATCTTCGCGGCGAAGCCGTCCTGGGCCAGCAGCGCGGTGCCCGGCGTGGCCATGCCGAACTGCAGCAGCTTCTCCTCCAGGGCCTCGTTGACCGCGCGCGCCGCGTCGGGCGCGCCGACGAGCAGGAACGGCAGCACGCGCAGGCCGCCGCCGGCGAGCGCCGGATCGGCCTGGAACGGCAGCGGCACCGCGCCGGCGGCATCGGCGCCGAACGCCAGTACCCGCGGTCCATCGCCGCGGCCGGGTGCGCGCGCATGCAATTCCTGCAGGCGCTGGTGCAGGGGCCAGCCCGGGCGCAGTGCTTCGGCAGGGTCGAAGTGCGCCGCTGCCAGCACCAGGTCCAGGCCGGCGACGCCGTCCACCAGCGCGGCCAGGTCGCGGCCCACGGCGGCGGCCAGCTCGCCGGCCTGCGCCGGCGACAGCGCAGCCCGGTCGGGCGCCAGGCCGCCGGCCAGTTCGAGCGCGAACACGCCGCGTACGATCGCCGGCTCAGCCATGCGGATGCTCCTGCCTCGCGCCGGCTGCCGCGATGCGCCGCACGTCCGCGCCGCGGGCGGGGACGCCATTCATGCCGGGGTGGGTCTTCATCATTGGCCGCCTGCCGGGTCGGGGCTACACTCCCGCATTATGCATTCGGTCGCGTATGCAGGCCGAGCCCACGAATGGAATCTCCTTGAGGTAGTGCCCGATGCCTTCAGTCCGACCCGTCGCCATCCTCGGCGGCGTCCGCATTCCGTTCTGCCGCCAGAACACCGCCTATTCGGACGTCGGCAACCTCGGCATGTCGGTGCGGACCCTCGGCGCCCTGGTCGAGCGCTTCGGCCTGCATGGCCAGCAGCTCGGCGAAGTGGCGATGGGCGCGGTGATCAAGCACTCCTCGGACTGGAACCTGGGCCGCGAGGCGGCGCTGTCGTCGGGCCTGTCGCCGCTGACCCCGGGCATCACCCTGCAGCGCGCCTGCGGCACCAGCCTGGATTCGATCATCACCATCGCCAACAAGATCGCGGTTGGCCAGATCGAGTCGGGCATCGGCGGCGGTTCGGACACCACGTCCGACGTGCCGATCGTCTACGGCAGGAAGCTGCGCGCGCGCCTGCTGGCCGCCAACCGCGCGAAGACGACGAAGGACAAGATCGCCGCGTTCAAGGGCTTCAAGCTGGCCGAACTCAAGCCCGAATTCCCCGGCGTGGCCGAGCCGCGCACCGGCAAGAGCATGGGCGACCACTGCGAGGACATGGCCAAGCAGTGGAACATCTCGCGCGACTCGCAGGACGAATGGGCGGTGTCCTCGCACCGCAAGCTGGCCGCGGCCTACGAGCGCGGATTCTTCGCCGAGCTGATCGCGCCGTTCCGCGGCGTGGAGCGCGACAACATCCTGCGCCCGGACACCTCGCTGGAGAAGCTGGCCACGCTGAAGCCGGCGTTCGACAGGGTCTCCGGCCGCGGCACCCTGACCGCCGCCAACTCGACCCCGCTCACCGACGGCGCCGCCGCGGTGCTGCTGGCCTCCGACGAGTGGGCGCGCAGCCACGGCCACGAGCCGCTGGCCTACCTGAAGGACGCGCAGGTCGCGGCGGTGGACTTCGTCCACGGCGAAGGCCTGCTGATGGCGCCGACCGTGGCGGTGCCGGAGATGCTGCGCCGCCATGGCCTGGGCCTGCAGGATTTCGACCTGTACGAGATCCACGAGGCCTTCGCCGCGCAGGTGCTGTGCACGCTGCGCGCCTGGGAAAGCGAGGACTACTGCCGCAACCGGCTCGGACTGGACGCGCCGCTGGGCCGGATCGACCCGGAGAAGATCAACCCGGTCGGCTCTTCGCTGGCCACCGGCCATCCGTTCGCCGCCACCGGCGCGCGCGTGGTCGCCACCGCGGCCAGGCAGCTCAAGGAACGCGGCGGCGGCCGCGCGCTGGTGTCGATCTGCACCGCCGGCGGCATGGGCGTGGTGGCGATCATCGAGCGCTGAACGCACCCCGCCCGGTGGCACCGCCCGGCATGCTCAGGTGAATCCCGCCGCCAGCGCCGCGGCGGCGACCATGCTCGCCAGCCCCAGCGTCATCCGCAGCCCGTAACGCGCGCCTCCGCTGGTGAAGGCCACCACCGACTTGGCCAAGGCGCTGGCGCCGAGCAGGCCGACGATCGCCCAGCGCCCCTGCGCCAGGTCGATGATGCCGCCCTGGTGCAGGCTCGCCACCGTGGCCGTGGCCGCGTGCAACTCGGCCAGCGCGGAGAGGAAGGCCGCCGCCAGCGCACCGCCTGGACCGAGCCACTGGCCGAGCAGGCTGGCAACCGCCATCACGCCGGCGATCAGTGCCGCGAAGCCCACGGCCTGGCCGATCCGGAACATGCGCGAATCGGCCGTCGGCGGCGGCGCCGCCACCGCGCGCCCGCGGCGCAGGCCGGCGGCCGCGTGCAACAACAAGGCCAGCGCAGCGGCGAGCAGGATCCAGCCCGAGGCCCGCAGCAATGCAGGCGACACCGCGAGCAGGATCGGGACGAACAGGGCCATCGATGCCAGGTTGGCCAGCATCGCCGCGCCGATGCACGAGGACGCCAGCGCCGGTTGTGCCCGCGCCTGCTGGCCGAAGCTGGCGGTGGCGGCGGTGGACGAGACGAAGCCGGCGAAGAAGCCGGACACCGGCAGGCCCCAGCGGGTGCCGACCACGCGCACGGCGATGTGGCCGGCCGCGCCGATCGCCATGACCAGCACCACCAGCTTCCAGATCGTGGCCAGGTTGAACGCGCCATGGGGATCGATCGGCCGGTCGGGCAGCACCGGCAGCACGATCAGGGCGAAGGCCAGCAGCATCAGGCCGTCGGCGATCTCGCGGTCGCTGATGAGTTCGCGGCTGAGCCGGTGCAGGTTCGACTTGGCATGGACCAGCACCGCGACCACCACCGCCAGCGCGCTGGCCGCCAGCGGCGCCTGCATCGCCAGGCCGCCGAGCAGGCCACTGGTGAGCAGGGCCAGTTCGGAGGTCAGGCCGGGATCCTCGCTGCTGGTGCGCAGGTAGCCCACGGCGGACAGCGCGGCCAGGGCCAGCAGCAGGGCGATGAAGGCCGGCATTCCCAGCCACAGCGTGACCGCGCCGGCCAGCGCCGCCAGGGTGTGGGTGCGCAGGCCGGCGGTCATTCCGGGGTTGTCGAGCTTGCGCCGTTCGGCGACCAGGCCCAGCAGCAGGCCCACGCCCAGCGCGGTAGCGGTCGGCAGCAAGGGAAGGTCGAACCCGGCCATGGCCGCGACTATACGGTCGTCGCGGCGCCGGGTGCCTGGGTCAGTCCTTCAGCCGCGGGATGCCGTGCGCGTCGCGGTCCTCGACCACCGCGCGGTCGAAGATCTTCTCGCGCAGGTCGCGACCGGGCAGTTCCTCGGCCGCCTCGCCGCGCGCGGCATGCAGCGCGTTGGCATAGGCACGGCGCGCCAGGCCCTCCTCGCCGGCGGCGGCGAAGCCGGCGCCCATCTCCTCCCAGGCATCGGCCCCGGCGCCCTGGGCCAGCGCCCGGTGCAGGAAGTCCTGCGCCTGCAGCCACTGGCCCTGCTTGCGGGCCAGCCGCGCCAGCGCGACCAGCAGCGCAGGGCTGGCCGGGTGCGCCTGCAGCCAGCGCTGGGCGCTGGCCCGGCGGGAATCGACGTGGCCGATCGGCAGGCGTCCGTAGAGGTCGGCCAGCGACTCGTCCCAACGCGCATCCAGCGCCTGTTCGATGTGGCGCAGCGCGGCTTCGTCCCAGCGCAAAGCCGCCGCGCGTTCGGCGTAGGCGGCGACCACCGACGGCTCGGTGCGCAGCGGCTTGGGCATGGCTTCCCAGCGTTCCGCCAGCAGGTTCGCATCGGCCGCATCGCGCAGCGACTGGGTGGCCAGCTCCAGCTCCAGCCGGCCCAGTTCGTCGGCCGGCAGCGCGTCCTGCTGCCGCAGCGCACCGAGCAGGCCATACGCTTCGTCCGCGCGGCCGATCATCTTCAGGGCGCGGGCGCGCAGCAGCAGCCCGCGCGGCGGCAACGGCTGCGCGGCGGCCACGTCCAGCGCGTTGATCGCATCGACCGGCAGCCCGCGCACGAGCAGTCGTTCGCCCTGCAGCATCGCGTGCGCGGCCGGGTCGCGCACGGCGAGCGTGGCCAGCCAGCCCTGGGCGGCGGCATCGTCGCCGCGTCCGTCGGCGGCACGGACGGCGCCGGCGAGTGCGATCGCGCCGACTTCGCGGTCCTCCACCGCCGCCGCGAACAGGCGTTCGGCACGCAGCCAGTGGCCGCCCTGCAAGGCGCGCAGCGCTTCGATCAGGCGCGCACGACCCTGGCGCTTGCGATACCGGCCCCAGGCGCGGAACGGCAGCCGCAGCAGCGACCACGCCAGCCCCAGCGCGAGCCAGGCGAGCACCAGCAGCAGCAGCGCACGCGGCAGCGTGGTGCTGTAGTCGTACCCGCCGGTGCGCACGATCACCTGGCCCAGCGTGGACTGGTCCTGCTGGGCGAGCCACTGCGCGCCGATGACGCCGAGCACGGCAACCACCAGCAACGCCACCAGCCATCGATAGGGTTTCACCGGGCAGCCTCCTTTACTTCGCGCATGGCGCGCAGCTGCTGCAGAGTGCTGCCGAGCAGCGGCGACTCCGCCTGCAGGGGCGCCTCGCGCAACGAATCGAGTTCCTGGCGAACTTCGCGCAGCGCGGGTGAATCGGGCCACAACCTGCCGACCCACATCGCGCCGCGGTTCAGCGCAGTATGGAAACCGTCAACGTCGCCGCGTTCCAGCGCGGCGCGCGCCAGGGTCAGTTCCACCTGCAGCGCATCCTCGCCCTGCCGGCGCTCGGCTTCGCCCATCAGCGCCTGGCCGCTGGCGGGCCGGATCTCGAGCAGCGGCGAAAGCAGCCGCTGCCAGAGCGGGCGCTTCTGCTCCTGCGCCGGAGCGGACGGCACCTGCAATGGCAGCCGCGCGATATCCACGCTGACCGCCTCGAGCCGTTGCGCGGCCTGCGCCCGCGGGCCCGGGCCCAGCGCGTCCAGCGCAACGCGCTCGGCCGCCAGCGCCTGGCGCAGGTTGAGCGCCTCCGGCTGGTCGAGGCCGTCGAGCATGGCGGCGGCGAGCGCATAGGCGCGCCGTGCCCCGGCGACATCGCCGGCGATCTGCAGGCGTTGCACGCCCAGCACCAGCAGCAGTTCGGTCTCGTCCAGGCGCAACGCCTGGTGGCCCTCGCGGGCGTTGGCGTCCAGGCGTGCGACGGCTTCCTCGAGCAGCGCATTGCGCTGGCCCAGGCCGAGCACTTCGTCGCGAAGCACCCGGTTGGAGGCGGCGGCGTCCTGCAGCAGCCGGCCCTGCGCGCGCAGGTCGCCGCGCAGGGTGTCCATGCGTTGGCCGAGCGCGTCGATCTGGCGCGCGTCGTCGAGCGCGCGTTCCTGCGCCTGTTGCTGCCGCGCCTGCCAGCCCTGCCACCCGAACCAGCCGGCGAGCGCCACGCCGGACGCCAGCACGAGCGGCACCAGCAGGCGCCAGCGCGCACGGCGAGGAGCGGTGGGAGCGACGTCATTCACGGCTGCGTCCTTGTCATGCGGCCGTCGTCGCGCTGTCAACCGTGACGCGCATCGCACCGGGGCCGCATGCGAAGGATCGCTTGGCGCCTGCGCAGCTGCAAGCGCGCGCGGTTCAGACGGTGCTCGGCAGCGCGCCGGCGGCGGTACGGGCCAACGCCGCCGGCCGCGGGCTGCCGGCGACCAGGACGCGTTGCCAGCCCAGGTCGCGTGCGATGGTAGCCAGGCGCGCACTGGCGGCGACCACCGGCGAGTGGCGCAAGCGGGTCGCCAGGGCGCCGGGCAGCTGCGGGAGCACCCGTTGCAGCGCCTCCTCGCTGCTGAGCGCCAGGACGAGGGGAGCGTCGGCGGCGGCCAGCCGGGCCAGGGCGCGCCGGTCCAGCGGCACCGGCACCCGCGCATAGACATCGGCCCGGTCGACGCGGGCGCCGCGTGCCGCCAGCGTCGGCGCCAGCAGGCCACGGCCGCCCGGTGCGGTGACCAGCCCGACCCGCGACGGCGCGGCAAGCGCCGGCAGCGCCAGTAGGCCCTCGCTGTCCATCCGTCCGGGCGCCTGCACCTGCACGATGCCGGCGCGGCGCAGTGCGGCGGCGGTGCCGGCGCCGACCGCCAGCCAGTGCTGGCCGGTCCGAACGGCCAGCGGCTGCAGCTGCGCCGCCGCGCGAACCGCCGCCGGGCTGGTGAACACCACGACCGGCGCCGACAGCGCCTGCACGAGTGCTTCGCCGCTGGCCGCGTCCTGCATCGGCACGATCCGCCATGGCGACAGCGGCAACAACGCGCCCCCATGGCGCGCCGCAGCCCGGCGCAGGGCCGCATGCTCGCCCTGTCCACGCAACGACACCAGGTACCAGGCGGGCGGACGGGATGCGGGCATTCCGGCATTATGCGGGCCCCGCGCGGCTCGCCGCGCTCCAGCCGAAGAAAATGAAATGGGTGATACCGGTTCCCTCGACGCGCTGCGCGCACACCTGCAATCGATCCCGCTGGTGCGGGCCATGCAGGTGGAAGTGGTTGGCGACTCCGCCGGCCGGCTGCGGTTGCAGGCGCCGCTGGGACCGAACGTCAACGACAAGGGCTCGGCGTTCGGCGGCAGCCTGGTGTCGCTGATGACCCTGGCCGGATGGGCGCTGGCGACCCGGCGCCTGGACGAAGCCGGCTTCCAGGCCGACGTCTACGTCGCCGACAGCCAGGTCCGCTACCTGGCGCCGCTGCTGTCGGGGCTGGAAGCGGAAGCCTGGCTGGAAGAGGGGGACTGGGAGGCCTTCGTCGCCACCTACCGCCAGCGCGGCCGCGCGCGCTGCCGCATCGCCGCCCGCGTGCGCCTGCCGGACGGCGGCGATGCGACCGTGTTCAGCGGACGCTTCGTCGCCCTGCGCCCGGGCTGAGTCGCGCGCCCGGGCTGCTAGGATGCGGCGCATCCATCCGGGAAGCCGCCGCATGCACAAGCTCACCTCCCCGTTGCTGCCCGCACTGATCGCGCTGCTCGCGCTGGCGGGGCTGCCGCGCGCCGAGGCCGCCGGCAGTTCGCGCAAGCTGGAGCAGGCTCAGGTCGTGTTCTCCTCGGCCATGCGCTGGAGCGACTACGAGGCTGCCTGGCAGATGGTCGACCCGGAGGTGCGCGCGGAGAAGCCGCTGACCGACCTGGAGCTTGAGCGCTACAAGCAGCTGCAGGTCTCCAGCTACCGGGAGGGCGGAAACGGCGAGCTGGAAGACGGCACGATCGCGCGCTCGGTGGAGATCGGCGTGATCAACCGGCACACCCAGGCCGAGCGCGTGGTCCGCTACCAGGAGCGCTGGCGATGGGACCCGAAGGCCAAGCGCTGGTGGCAGATGGCCGGGCTGCCCGACTTCTGGGACGGCAAGTAGAGCGGGGCTTGCCCCGCTGCCCCCCTGCGGCGAAGCGTCTTGGCCCGGGAGGGCCGCAGTAGCGCAGCCCCCGCCCCGCGAGGGCGGCAGCCGCGGCGCCTGTGCGACAATCCGGGCCCTTTCCCGCCGCAGACCCGGACCGCCGTGAATTTCGAGACCCTGATGGCCTTCTTCGGCCGCCACCCGATGCTGTCGCTGGCGCTGGCGGGCCTGACCGTGGCCATCCTCTACACCGAGGTCGCGCGGCTGTTCCGCGGCTACAAGGCGATCAAGCCGGCCGCGCTGACCACCCTGGTCAACCAGGAAAACGCGCTGGTGGTGGACCTGTCGGCCAGCGCCGATTTCGAGAAGGGCCATATCCCCGGCAGCCGCAACCTGACCCCGAGCCAGTTCAGCCCCGAGGCCAAGCTGGTGGCCGGCGCGAAGCAGTCGCCGGTGGTGCTGGTCTGCCGCAACGGCATGGCCTCCGCCGAGGCCGCCAAGAAGCTCAAGAAGGCCGGTTTCGAGCAGGTCCACTGGCTCGACGGCGGCATCGCCGCGTGGGATGCGGCAGGCCTGCCGCTGGTCAAGGGGCGCGCCTGAGCCGCCGGCCGCGCCCGGGCGGGCGTGCCATAATCCGACGTTCTTTCCCGATCACGCTGATCGATCCCACCGCTTTCTGGAGTTTGTGAAATGTCCGACGAAACCACCAACGGCGCCGCCGTTCCCGCCCAGCAGGATGCCGCGGGTCCCGCTTTCAGCGTCGAGAAGATCTACGTCAAGGACGTTTCCTTCGAGGCTCCCGGCGCACCGGCGATCTTCAGCGAGCAGGGCCAGCCGGACCTGCAGCTCAACCTCAACCAGCGCGTGCAGCGCCTGAACGAGGCGCTGTTCGAAGTCGTGCTGACCGTGACCCTGACCTGCAAGGTCGGCGACAAGACCGCCTACGTGGCCGAAGTCGAGCAGGCCGGCGTGTTCGGCCTGGTCGGCCTGCAGCCGCAGGCGATCGACGTGCTGCTCGGTACCCAGTGCCCGAACATCCTGTTCCCGTACGTGCGCCAGATCGTCGGCGAACTGATCCAGGCCGGCGGCTTCCCGCCGTTCCTGCTGCAGCCGATCAACTTCGACGCGCTGTACGCCGAAACCCTGCGCCAGCGCCAGCAGCAGGCCGGCGCCGACGCGGCCGCCAGCGAGCTGCCGGTCGGCAACGCCTGATCCGCGCCTGCGGCCTGCAACCATGACCGCGGGAGTTGCCGTACCCGACACGCTCGCGGTCCTGGGCGCCGGTTCCTGGGGTACCGCGCTGGCCACCCTGGCCGCGCGCAACGGCCTGGCCACCACCCTGTGGGGCCGGGACGCGGCGATCGTCGAGGCGATCGACCGCGGGCACCAGAACCCGCGTTACCTGCCCGGGATCGAATTGCCGGTCTCGCTGCGCGCCACCACCGACCTGGCCCAAGCGGTGCGTGGCGCCACCTGGGTGCTGGTGGTCGTGCCCTCGCACGCCTTCACCGAAACCCTGCACGCGCTCAAGCCGCTGCTGCCGGCCGGCGCCGGCGTGGCGTGGGCGACCAAGGGATTCGAGCCGGGCTCGGGCCGTTTCCTGCATGAAGTCGCCGAGGACGTACTCGGTTCCGGGGTGCCGCTGGCCGTGGTCACCGGCCCCTCGTTCGCCAAGGAAGTCGCGCTCGGCCTGCCGACCGCGGTGACCGTGCACGGCGCCGACCCGGAGTTCGCCCAGGTCGTGGCCGATGCGCTGCATGGCCCGGCGTTCCGCGCTTATACCGGCAACGACATGGTCGGCGCCGAGCTGGGCGGCGCGATGAAGAACGTGCTGGCGGTGGCCACCGGCGTGGCCGACGGCATGGAGCTGGGCCTCAATGCCCGCGCCGGCCTGATCACCCGCGGGCTCAACGAAATGCTGCGCCTGGCCGCCGCGATCGGCGCCCGCCCGGAAACGCTGATGGGCCTGGCCGGCCTGGGCGACCTGGTGCTCACCTGCACCGGCGACCTGTCGCGCAACCGCCGCCTGGGCCTGGCCCTGGGCCGCGGCCAGCCGATGGACGAAGCTATCCGCGAGATCGGCCAGGTGGTCGAGTCGGTGCAGACCGCCGACGAGGTCATGCGCCTGGCCGACCGCCACGGCATCGAACTGCCGATCTCCGCCGGCGTGCGGGCGGTGCTGCACGGGGACATCACCCCGGTCGACGGCCTGCGCCAGCTGCTGGCGCGCGAACAGAAGCCCGAATACCCCGCGGCGCTGTTCCTCTAGGGCCCTTCCAGGGCCGATCTGGGGCGAATCAAGTCCGCTGCTGATCCGAGCCGCACCAACTGCTCGTGTCGAGCGGACCTCGGGCGGGCGTCGTCCGCGTCAGCGGCGATCTGTTGAGTCGGCTCTAGAGGACAATTCCGTCGGTTTCAGGAGCGCTGTCGTGCGTCGGCTCCGGAGGGGGCCGCTGTCCTGCCGCAATGGGGGTCGTCGCTCACGCCGGCGTCCTGCCTCAGTTCGCGAGCGCGGCACATCCCTGTGCCGCTCGACCCTCATTGCGGCAGAACAGCGTCCTTCGGCGCGTCGAGGGCAGCGCTTCGATCGCTTGGCCGCACAGCCTCGCACCCAGTCAAAAGGCGTGATCCTGCTTTCCTGGGAGCTGAAGGCCCACGGATGGCTCGACAGGTGACGGCTACGGATGGCTCGACGGCGGTGGCGCCCGTCGCACTTGCCGGCTCTTGCGATCGAAGCCGCGACCCTGATGATCACGAAGGACGCCGCACCCTGGGCCTATGTCCCAAGTGGCACATGGATGTGCCACGGCCCTTCGTAAAGACAGGACGTCGTCCCGAAGGGTGGGACATAGGCCCAGGGTGCGGCGGCCCCGTCCGGAGCCGACGCATCTACAGGTCACGGCGGCCACTCCGGAGCCGACGCTCCACCCGGGGAAGCGGCCGCATCGGGAGGCTTCAATAGGGGAACTGACGCTTCAACCGGGTACGACGACAGGCCCTGCAAGGCGCTTGCGCCTCGAGCCGCCGACCAGCGCCGGCTTCCGGAACGGAAACAAAAAGAGCCCGGCTTGCGCCGGGCTCCGGGTCTGGCGTGGAGGGAGGGAAACACGCCAGTAGAACTAGGCCGGGGACAGGGGAGAGAGGGACCGCCCCCGCCTATCGCACAGGTGTCGCTTACCAGCTGAAGCGCGGGCCGACGAACCACTGGGTGTCGCCGTCGACGAACTTCACGTCGCCGCTCACGCCCCAGTTCTGGTTGAACTTGGCCTGGGCGCCGAGGCGGCCGTAGAACTCGCCGTCGTAGTTGTCGCCGTCTTCGTAGCCGGCCATCACGTAGCCTTCGAAGTTCGGGTGCAGCGCACCGCGCACGCCCACCTCGGCGCTCCAGCCGTCGTAATCGAAGCCGCGGCCGGCGTCGAACTTCTCGTAGGCCACGCGGGTGACCAGGTCGGCGGACGGGGCGATCTCGCGGTTGTAGCCCACGCCGGCGCGCCACTGGTCGAAGTCGATCGAGGTGTCGTCGATCTCCTGGTTGCTGTAGCCACCGAACAGGTGGAAGTTCGGGGCGATGGCGACCGAGCCGTCCAGGCCCCAGCCGTCGGCATCGGCGCCGTCGGTATTGGTCGCGGCGTAACCGCCCTGGACGTAGTTGTAGGACACGCCCTCGGCCGCCGAGGCGGCGAAGGGGGCGGCGACCAGCAGGGTCAGGGCCAGCAGGGACTTCTTCATTGTTCTATCGACCTCTATGTCGTTTGGTATGTCCGGCCTTTTGCTCCGACCGGTGGGCGCAATTATTCGCAGCGGTCCTCAATCCAGCCTGAATATCAAACTGACTGGTACATTAATTTGGTGCGGCTTCCGGGAACTTCGGGGCTTGCATCAGGCATCAGCCCGCGCCGGCGAACCCGTTCTGCCGCCAGGCCTCGAACACCACCACCGCCACCGCGTTGGACAGGTTGAGGCTGCGGTTGCCCGGGCGCATCGGCAGGCGCAGCTGCAGCTCCGGGGCGACCGCGTCGAGCACGTCCTGTGGCAACCCCCGCGTTTCCGGGCCGAACAGGAAGGCATCGCCATCGGCGTAACGCGGCTGGTCGTGGCGGACCTGGCCGCGGGTGCTCAGCGCGAACAGGCGTACCGGCCGGATCGCGTCGAGCGCGGCGTCCAGGCTGGCGTGCACCTGCACGCGGGCGAACTCGTGGTAATCCAGGCCGGCGCGCCGCAGCTGCTTGTCCTCCATCGCGAAGCCGAGCGGCTCGACGAGGTGCAGGCGCGCGCCGGTGTTGGCGCAAAGCCGGATCACGTTGCCGGTGTTCGGCGGGATCTCGGGCTGGTACAGCAGGATGTCGAAAACAGGCGCTTGCATCGCGGCGATTGTATGCGGGCCCCTCCCGCCGCCGCGCGGGTGCGGCGGTCAGGGCAGGGTGACGGCCAGGGTCTCGGCCAGCAGCGTGGTCGCCAGCTGCGCGGTCAGGGCCTGGGCGTGCTCGGCGGCCACGATGGCGGCGCGCTCGGCCAGCTGCTCGGCGGTCGGGTACACGTTGATCGCCGCCAGGTCGACGATGTGCGCCACGCGCGGGGCTTCGTTGGCGGCCAGCTCGGCGGCCAGCGCGGCATCGGGGCGGACGGTCACGGCCGGCAGGTCGACGACATGGGCGACGCGCGGGGCGTTGGCGGCCAGCTCGGCGCTCAGGGCGGCGTCGGGACGGACGGTCACGGTCGGCAGGTCGACGATGCGGGTCTCGGCGGCGTTGGCGGACAGGGCGGCCAGCGACAGGATCAGGCTCATCGCGGCGGAAAGGGTCTTGGCGTTCATGGCGTGCTCCGGTGTGATGTGGCGGTGGTGTGGTAGTAAAGTAATACACCTAACCAGCAAGCGCAAGCGAAAGTTCAAGATTTCCCGCTTGTGTTCACCATCCGTTCAGTAATTTTCAGGATGGCGCTGGACTCGCCAGATACAACGCATACAGCGTGCCAACCCCAAGCAACTGATTTACAACGCTTTTATCGGGTGTCCGCGGTGTCCGGCGGTGCGCGCGGACGTCCGTCAAGCGTGGTTTCCGTGTCCGGCGCCCGCCGGCTGGCGGGCTCGGAACCCGGTTCCAGGACGGCCGACCTCAAGCCGATCGCCCGGGAGAGCTCGACGCCTTATGTATGTGGGAAAGCGCGCACGAGGCGGCGCGCGGTCACCAGGGCAGCACCTGGCCCCGTGGGTCGAGGAAGACGCCGCTCTGCCCGGGGCCAAGCCGGTTGATGACATCCAGCAGCGCCGCCACCGCCTCGGCCGGCGCCAGCGTGGCCTGCGCGCCACCCATGTCCGTGCGCACCCAGCCCGGATGCAGCGCCACCACCCGGATCCCACGTGGGGCCAGGGCCCGCGCCAGCAGCACGCTGCCCATGTTCTGGGCGGCCTTGCCGATCGCGTAGCTGGGCGTGCGGAACTCGTCGCGCCGGGCGATCGAGCCGATCTCCGAGGACAGGTTGGCCACCACGGCTCCCGCGCGCGCGCCATCGGCATCGGCCAGCAAGGGCACCAGCGCCTGGGTCAGCAGGAAAGGGCCGATCGCATTGGTGTGCAGGCTGGTCTCCAGGTCGGCCTCGGCGACCTGGCCGAAGCGCTCGCCGCCGTGCAGCACGCCGGCATTGTTGACCAGCAGCCCGAGGCGGGCGCCATCGAGCACCAGTGGCAGTTCGCGCACCAGTTCGTCGCGGCTGCGCGCGCTGGCCACGTCCAGCGGCAGCACGTGCAGCCGGCCCGGATGCTCGCCGGCCAGCAGGTTCAACGCCGTCGCGCGGCCGGGATGGCGGCACGCGGCCACCACGCGCTCGCCACGCACCAGCAGCTGGCGGACGAATTCCAGCCCAAGCCCGCGGTTGGCGCCGGTCACCAGGCAGTGGCGGTCGGCTTCGGTCGAGTCCCGCATCGGCGGCTCCGCTCCGGCATGGCTTGTGGCCTAGTGTAAAGGCCGGGGGCGCTGGGTAGGATCGGGCGTCTACACCCCAAGGAGCGTCACCATGACGTTAGCCCGCCGGCCGCTTACGGCCGCCCTGGTCCTGGCCATCACCGCATCGCTCGGCGTCGCCGCCCTGGCGCCTTCGCCGGCGCTGGCCGCCAAGACCGCAGCGCCTGCCGGCGAGCAGCTGGTGCCGTACGAGGAGTTCACCCTGCCCAACGGCCTGCGCGTGATCGTGCATACCGACCGCAAGGCGCCGGTGGTGGCGGTGAACCTCTGGTACCACGTCGGCAGCAAGGATGAACCGGCCGGCCGCAGCGGCTTCGCCCACCTGTTCGAACACCTGATGTTCAACGGCTCGGAAAACTACCGCGGCGAGTTCTTCGAGCCGTTCGAGCTGGCCGGCGCCACCGACCAGAACGGCACCACCTGGCTGGACCGCACCAACTACTTCCAGAACGTGCCGACCACCGCGCTGGACATGGCGCTGTGGATGGAGTCCGACCGCATGGGCCACCTGCTCGGCGCGATCGACCAGAAGGTGCTGGACGAGCAGCGCGGCGTGGTCCAGAACGAGAAGCGCCAGGGCGAGAACCAGCCCTACGGCCAGGCCGACGACGAGCTGTACCGGGTGCTGTACCCGAAGGGCCACCCGTACCACCACAGCACGATCGGCTCGATGAACGACCTCAACGCGGCCTCGCTGGAGGACGTGAAGAACTGGTTCCGCGCCTGGTACGGCCCGAACAACGCGGTGCTGGTGCTGGCCGGCGACATCGACGTCGCCACCGCCAGGGAGAAGGTCGCGCGCTACTTCGGCGACATCCCGGCCGGCCCGAGCCTGGCGCGCGTGCAGGCCGGACCGGTGAAGCGCGAGGACAGCCGCGCGACGATGACCGACAAGGTCCCGCAGGCGCGCATCTACCGCGCCTGGAGCGTGGCCGGCTACGGCGATGCCGATGCCGACCGCCTGCAGGTGCTGTCGCAGGTCCTCGGCGGCAGCCGCAGCTCGCGCCTGGACCGCCGCCTGGTCCACGGGGAGAAGCTGGCCGACAAGGTCAGCGCCTACGTGCAACCGTTCGAGCTGGCGTCCACCTTCTACATCACCGCCGACGTGAAGCAGGGCGTGGACCCGGCCAAGGTCGAGGCGATCATCGACGAGGAGCTGCGCAAGCTGCTGGCCGACGGCCCGACGGCCGCCGAGCTGCAGCAGGCGCAGGCCATGCTCGAGGCCGGGTTCGTGCGCGGCATCGAGCGCATCGGCGGCTTCGGCGGCAAGGCCGACGCGCTGGCCGAGTGCGCGGTGTACACCAAGGACCCCGGCTGCTTCCGCGCCAGCCTGGAAGTGGTCCGCGACACCACCGCCGCCAACTTCAAGGCCACCGGCCAGCGCTGGCTGGGCGAAGGTTCGCACACCCTGGTGGTGGTGCCGGGCGACCGCACCGTGCTGGAGGAAGAGGCATCGCCGACCCCGGCGCCGTTCGTGCTGCCCAAGCCCGATCCCAAGTTCAAGACGGCCAGGACCACGGTCGACCGCAGCCAGGGCGTGCCGATGCCCGAGAGCTTCCCCGACCTGAAGTTCCCGGCGCTGGAGCGGGCCACGCTCAGCAACGGCACGAAGGTGATCCTGGCCCGCCGCGACGCGGTGCCGGTGGTGCAGTTCAGCTACGAGTTCAAGGGCGGCTTCGCCGCCGACCAGGGCCGCAAGCTCGGCACCTCCAGCTTCACCATGGGCATGCTCGACGAGGGCGCGGGCGAGCTGGACGCGCTGGCGTTCGCCAACCGCGCCGAGTCGCTGGGCGCGATGCTGGGCGCAGGCGCGGCGCTGGACGGCGGCAACGCCTACCTGTCGGCGCTGAAGGAGAACCTGGACGATTCGCTGGGGCTATTCGCCGACATGCTGCGCCAGCCGCGCTTCGACCAGAAGGAGATCGATCGCGTCCGCGCCACCTGGATCGCCGGCATCGGCCAGGAGAAGGCGCGGCCGAACGGCGCCGCGCTGCGGGTGCTGCCGCCGCTGCTGTACGGCAAGGGCCATCCCTATGCGATCCCGTTCAGCGGCAGCGGCACCGAGGCCTCGATCGCCGCGTTGACCCGCCAGGACCTGCTCGATTTCCACAACCAGTGGGTGCGTCCGGACAACGCGACCCTGATCGTGGTCGGCGACACCACGCTCGAGGAGGTGGTGCCGCTGCTGGAGAAGCACTTCGGCGACTGGAAGGCCGCCACGCCGGCCGTGGCCGCCGCCGCGCTGCCGGAAGTGAAGCGTCCGGCCAAGCCGACCGTCTACCTGGTCGACCAGCCCGGCGCCGTGCAGGCCACGATCCTGGCCGGCCAGGTGGTGCCCTCCACCAAGGACGCCGGTGCGATCCGGTTCGACTTCGCCAATTCGGTGCTCGGCGGCGAGTTCACCTCGCGCCTGAACATGAACCTGCGCGAGGACAAGCACTGGGCCTACGGCGCCTACAGCAGCGCCCCGGGCGCGATCGGCCAGCGGCCGTGGATCAGCTTCGCACCGGTGCAGATCGACAAGACCGCCGACGCCCTCAAGGAGCTGGACCGCGAGATCCGCGAGTACGCCACCGGCAAGGCCCCACCGACCGCGGAGGAAGTGGCCAAGATCCAGGCCACCGAGATCCGCAGCCTGCCCGGCGCCTACGAGACCAGCCGCGCGGTGATGGGCACGATCGGCGGCATCGTCCGCTACGACCGCCCGGACGACTACGTGTTCAAGCGCAAGGACGAGATCGAGGCGCTGACCGTGGAGCAGGTGCAGCAGGCCGCGGCCACCCTCGATCCCGACAAGCTGGTGTGGGTCGTGGTCGGCGACCTCAAGCAGGTCGAGGCGCCGGTGCGCGCGCTGAACCTGGGCGAGGTCCACGTGGTCGATGCCGACGGCAAGCCGGTTGTCGCGAAGTAGCACCACTCGGACACGCGCCGGCTCCGGCCGGCGCGTGTCCGAGGCACACTTTGTTGTAGGAGCCGATCCTCATCGGCGACCCGACACCGCCGGCACAGGCGACGTCCCCCCAGGGCCTCCGACTCACGTGTCGCCGATGAATCGGCTCCTACAATGGCGTTCATCCCCGGGCCGGCACTCTGGTGGCTGCCGGCCCCTCCACCTGGAATTCCCGCCCATGCTCCGTCCCCTGTCCGTCCTGCTGCTGGTCCTCCCGTTGGCCGCCTGCACCTGGGTCTCGCTCAAGCCCGAGGCCAAGCAGGTGCGCGTGGTCCCGGCCGGGCCGGCGCCGGCCGGCTGCACCCGGCAGGGCGAGATCGAGGTTTCGGTGAAGCACAACGTGGCCTTCTACGATCGCGACGCGCTCAAGGTCCGCGACGAACTGGAAACCCTGGCCCGCAACGAGGCGCCCGGGGTGCCTGCCAACACCCTGCAGCCGCTGGGCGAACCCAGCGGCGGCAGCCAGCGCTTCGCCGCCTTCCAGTGCGGCCCCTGAACCCGGCGGCGGCCCGCCCGGGTTCGTAAAGGTGCGGTGAAGACGGCCAGCCGTTAGAATCGGTGCCCCTTCCGCCACACCGGCGCGGTTTGCCATGCTGTTCAAGAACGTCTCCATCGCCGGGCTGGCGCATATCGACGCGCCGCACACCCTGACCTCGCAGGAAATCAACCAGCGGCTCAAGCCGACGCTGGACCGCCTGGGCATCCGCACCGACGTGCTGGGCGACATCGCCGGCATCCACGCCCGCCGCATGTGGGACGACGGCCAGCAGGCCTCCGACGTGGCCACCCTGGCGGCGCGCAAGGCCCTGCTCGACGCCGGCATCGGCGTGGAGAAGATCGGCCTGTTGGTGAACACCTCGGTCAGCCGCGACTACCTGGAGCCGTCCACCGCCTCGATCGTGTCCGGCAACCTGGGCGTGGGCGACGAGTGCATGACCTTCGACGTCGCCAATGCCTGCCTGGCCTTCATCAACGGCATGGACATCGCCGCGCGGATGCTTGAGCGCGGCGAGATCGACTACGCGCTGGTCGTGGACGGCGAGACCGCCAACCTGGTCTACGAGAAGACCCTGGAGCGCATGGCCTCCCCGGACGTGACCGAGCAGCAGTTCCGCGACGAGATGGCCGCGCTGACCCTGGGCTGCGGCGCCGCGGCGATGGTCCTGGCCCGCCGCGAGCTGGTCCCGGACGCGCCGCGCTACAAGGGCGGCGTCACCCGTTCGGCCACCGAGTTCAACCAGCTGTGCCGCGGCAACCTGGACCGGATGGTCACCGACACCCGCATGCTGCTGATCGAGGGCATCAAGCTGGCGCAGAAGACCTTCGGCGCGGCCAAGCTGGCGCTGGGCTGGGCGGTGGACGAGCTGGACCAGTTCGTGATCCACCAGGTCAGCCGCCCGCACACCCAGGCGTTCGTGAAGTCCATCGGCATCGACCCGAAGAAGGTCATGACCATCTTCGGCGAGCACGGCAACATCGGCCCGGCTTCGGTGCCGATCGTGCTGAGCAAGCTCAAGGAGCTGGGCCGCCTGAAGAAGGGCGACCGCATCGCCCTGCTGGGGATTGGTTCGGGCCTGAACTGCTCGATGGCCGAAGTGGAATGGTGATGCGCCCCCGGGGCGCCTGATCCGGGTTGCATGAAGGGCCGGCTCGTCCGGCCCTTTTCATGTCCGGTCGATCGGCCTGGCGTTCCCGCACCCGGCGGCGCGGGGCGTCCCCCGCATCGAGCGAGGGCTGTTGTTCAGCCCGCCCCGCAGCACTTCTTGTGCTTCTTGCCGCTGCCGCAGGGGCACGGATCGTTGCGGCCCGGTGCCGCGTCGCGGCGGATCGGCGTGCGCGGCGTCAGCGACTCGAAGTGGTGGTGGTTGAGGTCGGCGAGCATGCCCGGCAGGTCCATCACGATCTCCAGCCGGTCGCGATAGCCCAGGGGCACCGGTGCCTTGCCAGGGTCGTCGGCATCGGCCACCTCGCCGGACGCCAGCCGCTCGAGCAGGGCGAAGATCTCGTCGATCCACTCGTTCTCGTCCAGCCAGCGGTCCCACTCGGCCTCGCGCAGCGCCACGCCTTCGAAGAAGCCGAGCGCCCATTCGCGGCCGACGTCCAGTTCGTCCTCGGCCAGGGCCTCGGTGCCGTCCTCCGGGTCTTCCGGCAGCCACATCAGGGGCATCAGGTGGTCCGGCAGGGTTTCTTCGCCCTTTCGGGCGCGCGCGGCGCACATGTTCCAGTGGCCCGCCAGCAGGGCCTGGACCTCCTGCGCTTCCTCCGCACTGCCCCAGTTCGGGGCCTTGCCGCCCCATACCAGCGGCTCCCACTCCTCGGGCGGCACCGGCGAGGGCGACACCACCAGAGCGGAAAGAAAGCCGTCCAGGGCCTCGAGGTTGAACCCGCGGAACGGGACGGCGCGTTGTTCGAGCAGCGCGGACAGGCGCTCGATCTGCGCGTCGTCGAGGTAGGGCGGGGGCGTGGCCATGGCGGATGGAAGCAAGGGAAGGGCGTGCATGGTAGTCCCTGCGGCAGCCCAAGGGAGGCGTGCGCGCCACGCCGCCGGCCGGTAGCGGCGCGCGCTGGCCTACAATCCCGGGCTTCCCGCGAAAACGGCCTCCCCGTGCCACAGTTCCCAGGCTACCCGTCCGATCCGAAGCGCTTCGAAGTCCGCCCCGGCATCTCGATGTCCTACCTGGACCAGGGGCCGCGCGACGGCGAGGTGGTGGTCATGCTGCACGGCAATCCGTCGTGGAGCTACTACTGGCGCACCCTGGTCGCGGGGCTGTCCGACCCGGCTTCCGGCAAGCGCTACCGCTGCATCGTCCCGGACCATGTCGGCATGGGCCTGTCCGACAAGCCGGACGACTACCTGGCCTCGAAGCCGCGCTACGACTACACCCTGCAGTCGCGCGTGGACGACCTGGAGGCGCTGCTGCGCCATGCCGGCGTCGACGATGCCACCCCGGTGACCCTGGCCGTGCACGACTGGGGCGGGATGATCGGTTTCGGCTGGGCGCTGAAACACGCCGCGCAGGTGAAGCGGCTGGTGGTGCTCAACACCGCCGCCTTCCCGATACCGGCGACCAAGGCGATGCCGTGGCAGATCGCGCTGGGCCGCGACTATTTCGTCGGCGAGCTGCTGATCCGCACCTTCAATGCGTTCTCCGCCGGCGCCTCGTGGCTGGGCGTGGAACGGAAGATGCCGGCCGACGTGCGCCGCGCCTACGTGGCGCCGTACGACTCGTGGAAGAACCGCATCGCCACGATCCGCTTCATGCAGGACATCCCGCTCTCGCCCAAGGACGAGGCCTGGCCGCTGGTGGAGGCGGCCGGCAAGGCCCTGCCGTCGTTCGCCGACCGTCCGGTGTTCATCGGCTGGGGCCTGAAGGACTTCGTGTTCGACCGGCATTTCCTCGAGCGATTCCAGGCCGACCTGTCGCGGGCGCAGGTGCACGCCTTCGAGGATGCCGGCCACTACGTGCTCGAGGACAAGCACGAAGTGCTGGTGCCGGCGATCCGCCGTTTCCTGGAGACGCATCCGGTATAGCGGCCGCGATCGCGGCCCGGCACGCCGGCTTGAGCACGCTTGGCCGGCGCCGGGTGGAGCCGGCGGCGCGTGCGGGCGTGCCAGGTGCGCCGGGGGCGGATGGCTCAGGCGGCGATGGGCGGCGCGGGCGGGGACGAAGGGCTGTTGCCGTTGTCGTCCGGGCAGTCGTCGTCGTTGCCGGCCGGGTCGCGCCAGCGCCAATCGGCGGCGGTGAGCGGCGGCAGTCCATGGACGATGCGCGCCTGGTCGCATTGCCGGCTGGGGGCACCGAATTCCCAGGACGCATCCACCTCGCGGCACACCGACGGCCGCTGGGGATGGATGCTGCAGCGCGAATACACCCCGATCTCCGCATCCAGCGCCACGCAGCGTACGGGCGCCGAGTAGGTGCCCCGCATGCACAGCCGGTGCGCGTCCAGGGGCTCGGTCAGGTGCGACGGCACCCCGCCCTCGCCGTGCGCGTCCGACTCCAGCCAGTGGAACGCGACGCGGTACTGGGTACAGCATGCGCCGCAGGTAAGGCAGGGGTGCATGGGGGTCCGACGCGTCGGGCGGTGGTGGGGACGAGGCGTCGAATTCTGCCGCAGGCCGCGCCCTGCGCAGAAGCGTCCCCGCGTCCGGGCGGACGCAGCCCCGATCGGCGGTCGTCCATCGGCGATAATCGGGCGATGACCGAGCCCTGCAACATCGCCGCGGCGCTGCCGCGGCTGGCCGCCGAACGTCCCGACCAGCCCGCGATCCGTTGCCCCGGGCGGCGCAGCGCGGGCGCTGGACTGGCCGCCTACGACGTGGTCCTGGACTACCGCACCCTGGACGCGCGCAGCGATGCGATCGCCGCCGGCCTGGCCCGCCACGGGATCGGCCGTGGCGTGCGCACGGTGGTGATGGTGCGGCCGTCGCCGGAGTTCTTCCTGCTGATGTTCGCCCTGTTCAAGGCCGGTGCGGTACCGGTGCTGGTCGACCCGGGCATCGATCGCCGCGCGCTGAAGCAGTGCCTGGACGAGGCGCAGGCGCAGGCCTTCGTCGGCATTCCGCTGGCGCATGCGGCGCGCCTGGTGCTGGGCTGGGCCAAGTCCGCGCGCATCCTGGTCACGGTCGGCGCGCGCTGGGGCTGGGGCGGCACCACGCTCGCGAAGATCGAGCGGGACGGCGCCGGCAGCGGGCCGCAGCTGGCCGATACCGCGCCGAATGACGTGGCCGCGATCCTGTTCACGAGCGGATCGACCGGCGTGCCCAAGGGCGTGGTCTACCGCCACCGCCATTTCGTCGCCCAGGTCGCGATGATGCGCGAGGCCTTCGGCATCGAGCCCGGCGGGGTGGACCTGCCGACCTTCCCGCCGTTCGCGCTGTTCGACCCCGCGCTCGGTTTGACCTCGGTGATCCCCGACATGGACCCGACCCGGCCGGCCAGCGCCGACCCGGTGCGGCTGCATGACGCGATCTGGCGCTTCGGCGCCACCCAGCTGTTCGGCTCGCCGGCGCTGATGCGGGTGCTGGCCGACTACGGCCGGCCGCTGCCGACGCTGCGCCGGGTGACCTCGGCCGGCGCGCCGGTACCGCCGGAGGTGGTCGAGAAGATCCGCACCCTGCTCGACGACGACGCCCAGTTCTGGACGCCCTACGGCGCCACCGAGTGCCTGCCGGTGGCGGTGATCGAAGGCCGCGAACTGCAGGGCACGCGCGCGGCGACCGAGGCCGGCGCCGGCACCTGCGTCGGCCGGCCGGTGCCGCCGAACCAGGTGCGCATCATCGCGGTGGACGACGCGCCGGTCGCCGAGTGGTCCGGCGTGCGCGAACTGGCGCCGGGCGAGGTCGGCGAGATCACCGTCGCCGGCCCGACCGCCACCGACAGCTACTTCAACCGCGACGCGGCCACCGCCGCGGCCAAGATCCGCGAGACGCTGGCCGCGGAGGGAAGCGGGCCGGCGGCGGGCGAGCGCGTCGTCCACCGCATGGGCGACGTCGGCTATTTCGACGACCAGGGCCGGTTGTGGTTCTGCGGCCGCAAGAGCCAGCGCGTCGAAGCGGCCGATGGCCCGCTCTACACCGAGCAGGTCGAGCCGGTGTTCAACGTGCATCCGCAGGTGCGCCGCACCGCGCTGGTCGGCGTGGGCGGCCGCGGCACGCAGCGGCCGGTGCTGTGCGTCGAGCTGGCCGCCGGCACCCACGTAGGCGAGTTCCCGCGGATCGAGGCGGAGTTGCGCGCGATCGGCGCACGGCATCGGCACACCGCGCGCATCGCCACCTTCCTCCCGCACCCCGGCTTCCCGGTCGACATCCGCCACAACGCCAAGATCGGCCGCGAGAAGCTGGCCGCCTGGGCCGTCCCTCGCCTTGGAGACAACGCATGAAGATCCTGGTCACCGGTGGCGGCGGTTTCCTCGGCCAGGCGCTGTGCCGCGGCCTGCGCGGGCGCGGCCACGAAGTGGTGAGTTTCCAGCGCCGGCATTCGCCGGAGCTGGCGGCGCTTGGCGTGGGCCAGGTGCGCGGCGACCTCGCCGACGCCAACGCGGTGATGCATGCGGCCGCCGGCGTGGACGCGGTGTTCCACAACGCGGCCAAGGCCGGCGCCTGGGGCAGCTACGACAGCTACTTCCAGGCCAATGTCGTGGGCACCCGCAACGTGCTGGCCGCCTGCCGCGCGCATGCCATCGGCCGGCTGGTCTACACCTCCACGCCCAGCGTCACCCACCGCGCCACCCATCCGGTCGAGGGCCTGGGCGCGGACGAAGTGCCCTATGGCGAGGATTTCCAGGCGCCGTACGCGGCGACCAAGGCGATCGCCGAACAGGAGGCGCTGGCCGCCAGCGACGCCACGCTGGCGGTGGTGGCGCTGCGCCCGCGCCTGATCTGGGGCCCGGGCGACGCGCAGATCCTGCCGCGACTGGTCGAGCGCTCGCGCGCCGGCCGGCTGCGCATCGTCGGCAGCGGCGACAACCTGGTGGACACGACCTACATCGACAACGCCGCGCAGGCGCACCTCGATGCGTTCGACCACCTGGCGCCCGGCGCAGCCTGCGCAGGCAAGGCCTACTTCATCTCCAACGGCGATCCGCGGCCGATGCGCGAGGTACTCAACGCGCTGCTGGCGGCAGCCGGCGCGCCACCCGTGGAGAAGCACCTCTCGTTCAAGGCCGCGTACCGCATCGGCGCGGTCTGCGAGCGGGTCTGGCCGCTGCTGCGCCTGCGCGGCGAGCCGCCGATGACCCGCTTCCTCGCCGAGCAGCTCAGCACGACGCACTGGTACAGCATGGAGCCGGCACGCCGGGACTTCGGCTACGTGCCCCGGGTTTCCTTTGACGAGGGACTCACAAGGCTGAAGGCTGCATGGCGCGACGGTGCGGCCATCACCTGATCACGACCCGGGTCCACGCACTATCCGCGGCAACCGCCCCGAGGGGCGTCCACCCGAGGGATATCCCCATGCTGCACTACGCCGTCGTGTTCTTCGTCATCGCCGTCATCGCCGCGCTGCTGGGCTTCAGCGGCATCGCCGGCGCCGCCACCAATATCGCCTGGATCCTGTTCGTCGTGTTCCTGATCCTGGGCGCCGTTTCGCTGCTGCGCGGCCGCAAGGTCTAGCGCGGGGCCACCGTAAGGAGGGAGCTCGCCGCCCGGGCCGTGTGCAAGCCGGCGCGCGGCAGGCATGGAAGCCATTGGACGGGCGGGGCGCAAGCCCCGCCCGTCGTCTTGTCCGCGCCTTGTTCCGCGCGGCACCAGGCGTTCCGCACCGTCGCCCCGGCATCGGCCCCGGTAGAATGCCGGCATGCCCACGCCTTTCGATGCCCTCAAGCCGCTGGCCGGTCGCGCCCTGGAAACCGCGCTCAACCGTGCCGTGGCACTGGATCCGGACACGGGCGCGGCGTTGGCGGCACTGGATGGCCGCCGCATCTCGCTGGCGCTCGAATCACCGCCGCTGGCGCTCGACATCGCCGTGCATCGCGGCCATCTGCAGGTGGGTCCGCCGCTGGGCGAGGCCGACCTGGCGGTCCGCGGTACGGTCGGCGGCCTGCTGGGACGCTTGCCGTTCCTGGCCGGCGCGCGCGGCGCGGGCGGGCGCCTGCACGTGGCCGGCGACGCCGACCTGGCCCAGCGCCTGCAGCGGCTGGCCGCCAACTTCGCCCCCGACTGGCAGCAGCCGTTCGTCGCCGCGTTCGGCGAAGTGATCGGCGTACAGGTCGCCAACGCGGTTGCGGCGGCGCTGCGGGGCGTCCGGGAAACGGCGGTAGGGCTGGCGCGTTCCGGCGCCGAGTACGTCACCGAGGAAAGCCGCGACGTGGTCGCCCGCGCCGAGCTGTCCGCCTTCAACGACGACGTCGATGCATTGCGCGACGACGTCGAGCGCATCGCCGCGCGCATCGCCCGCCTGCCCCGCGTCGAGGTGGCCCCGTGAGGGCGGCGCTTCGCGCCTGGCGCATCGGCCGGGTGGTCCTGCGCTACCGGCTGGACGAACTGCTCGACGACACGCCCGCCGAGCGCTGGCTGCGGCTGGGCAAGCCCTTCGCCCCGCGCACGCCGGCCAGCGTGGCGCGGCTGCCGCGCGGCGAGCGCCTGCGGCTGGCGCTGCAGGAGCTGGGGCCGATCTTCGTCAAGTTCGGCCAGATCCTTTCGACCCGGCGCGACCTGCTGCCGGCCGACATCGCCGAACAGCTCGCCCTGCTGCAGGACCAGGTGGCGCCGTTCGACGGCGACACCGCGCGCGCGATCGTCGAGCACGCGCTCGGCGAACCGGTGGCCACGGTGTTCGCCCGCTTCGACACCACGCCGCTGGCCTCCGCGTCGATCGCCCAGGTACATGCCGCCCGCCTGCGCAACGGCCGCGACGTGGTGGTCAAGGTGCTGCGCCCGGGCATCGAGAAGCAGATCGGCGCCGACATCGCCCTGCTCAAGTCGCTGGCCGCGCTGGTCGACCGCACCCACCCCAACGCCGACAAGATCCGCCCGCAGGCGGTGGTCGCCGAGATCGAGACCACCCTGGCCGCCGAGCTGGACCTGCAGCGCGAGGGCGCCAACGCCAGCGTGATGCGCCGGCTGTGGGCCGACTCGCAAGACCTGTACGTGCCGGAAGTGATCTGGAGCCACACCGCCGAGCGCGTGCTGACCATGGAGCGGGTCAGCGGCATTCCGTCGGACGACATCGCCGCCCTGGATGCCGCCGGCATCGACCGCCGCGTGCTGGCGGAGAAGGGCGTGCGCGTGTTTTACACCCAGGTGTTCCGCTACAACTTCTTCCACGCCGACGCGCACGCCGGCAACATCTGGGTCGACGACGATCCGGCGCGGCGCCACGACCCGCGCTTCGTGGTGCTGGACTTCGGCATCGTCGGCCAGCTCTCGGCGCAGGACCAGTACTACCTGGCCGAGAACTTCATGGCCATCTTCCACAAGGACTACCGCCGCATCGCCGAGCTGCACGTCGAAGCCGGCTGGATGCCGGCGACCGTGCGCATCGACGAGCTGGAAGCCGCCGCGCGCGCGGTCTGCGAGCCGTACTTCACCCGACCGCTGAGCGAGATCTCGCTGGCCGAAGTACTGGCCAAGCTGTTCCGCACCGCGCAGCGCTACGAGCTGACCCTGCAGCCGCAGCTGATCCTGCTGCAGAAGACCCTGCTCAACATCGAGGGCGTCGGCCGCCAGCTCGACCCGAGGCTGGACATCTGGGCGGTGGCCCAGCCGGTGCTGGAGCGGATCCTGCGCGAGCGCTACAGCCCGCGCCGCCTGCTGCGCGAGTTCCGCAAGCGCGCGCCGGAGCTGATGACCCGCGCGCCGGAAATGCCGCGCCTGCTGCACGCCTGGCTGGAGCAGCAGGTCGAGGGCCGCCACGAGATGGGCATCCGTTCGCAAGAGCTCAGCGAAATCGCCCGCACCCTGCAGACCATGCAGCGGCGCTCGGTGGCCGCGATCCTCGGCAGCGGGCTGCTGGTGGTGGCCGCGGTGCTGTATGCGCTCGAGGCCGGTGGGCCGAGCCTGCTGGGCGTGCCGCTGTCGGCGTGGATCGCCGGCCTCGGCGGCCTGTGGGCGATCCTGGCCGCGCTGCCGCGCAGGTAGGGCGGTCGCCGGCGACAAGCCGGTCTCGTTGGCGTGCCGGCCGACGCGGCCATCACCCGTCCGTTCCTCGCCGTCGGATACGCCCGTGTCGCCCATGGAGATGGGCTCCTACAGGGCGGTGGTGGTGCCCGTGTAGGAGCCGATTCATCGGCGAACCGGCGGGGCCATCACCCGTCGGTTCCCTGCCGTCGGATACGCCCGTGTCGCCCATGAAGATGGGCTCCTACAGGGCGGTGGTGGTGCCCGTGTAGGAGCCGATTCATCGGCGACCCGACGGGGCCATCACGCGTCGGTTTTCCTGACGTCGGATACGCCCGTGTCGCCCATGAAGATGGGCTCCTACAGGGCGGGGGTGGTGCCTGTGTAGGAGCCGATTCATCGGCGACCCGGCGTCGCGTTACGGCCCGGCTGCCGCTGGTCCCCGCGCCGCTGGCCCGGCCTTTGCCGCCGCGGCGAAATCACCGGCGGTGAAGGTGCTCAGCTTCGCCGGATCCAGGTGCCTGCGGATCGCGGCGTTGACCTGGTCCACGGTGAGCGCGCGGTAGCGGGCGTCGAGGTCGGCGGTGAACTGCATGGTGCGGCCGAAGTACAGCTGGTCCTGCAGCATGCCGGCGACCTGGGCATCGTTGGCCCGGCCCTGTTCGCGTTCGGTGAGCAGGCCGGAGACCGCATCCTGCAGTTCGGCGGCGGTGATGCCGTCGGCGACCAGGCGGGCCAGCTCCTCGCGCGCCGCCGCCTCGACACGGGCCATGTTCTGCGGCGCGGCGATCGCCTGGATGGCGAAGCTGCCGGCATCGTCCTCGCCTTCGATGCTGTCGTCGGCGTTGATCGAGCTGCCCACGCCGTAGCTCAGGCCCTCCTTCTGCCGGATGCGGTCGCCCAGCCGCGACTTCAGCGCGCCGCCGCCGAAGATGCGGTTGGCCACCACCAGCGCGGTGTAGTCGTCGTCGGTGACCCGCAGCGGGACGTTGTGGCGGGCCATGAACACGGCGTTGGGCTTGTCCGCCACCGGCAGGCGCTCGGCCACCGGCGCCACCGGCGTGAAGCGGGTCGCGATCGGCTGGTAGGGATGCGGGGTCTTCCAGCCCGCGAAAAGCGCCTCCAGCTGCGTGCGGACCGCGGCCGCGTCGAAGTCGCCGACGATCGCGACCTCGCCCTGCGCCGTGCCGTAGAAGTCGCGGTGAAAGGCGACCAGGTCCTCGCGCCTGAGCGCGCGCAGGCGGGCCAGCGACTCGTCCAGCGTCTCCACGTGCAGCGGATGGCCGGCCGGCCAGGGGTCGAAATGCAGCGCCAGCGCCTGCGCGGCGATGCTGCCCGGCTCGTTGCGCGAGGCTTCCAGGCCGGTGACCGCCTGCAGCTTCAGCTGCTCGAACTCCTCCTCGGCGAAGGCCGGTTCGCGCAGCAGCGTCGCCATCAGGGCCAGCGCCTCGGGCAATTGCGCGCGGCGGGTGACCAGCGACAGGTTGGCGCCCTGCAGGCCGCCACTGACGCCGCCCTGGGTCTGCAGCGATTCCAGCTTCTGGTCGATCTGCACGCGGCTCAATTGCCTGGAGCCGCGCATCAGCATCGCCCCGGCCATGCCGGCGGCGGTGTCGCGGCCGGTCAGCGAGGCGGCGTCGCCGAAGCGGAAGTTGCCGTCCACCACCACCGTGCCGCCGCGGGTGCGCTTGGGCAGCAGCGCCACCTTCAGTCCTTCGCCGAGGGTGAAGCGCTCGGTGCGGGCCTCGATGTTCGCCGGGCTCGGGTCGAAGTGTTCGCCGGCATCGACCGCGGCACGGCCGGTGTAACCGGCGACCACGCCCGCCGCCGGTGGCGCGGCCGGCACCTCGACCCGGTCGGGCGCATCGGTGGGCACGAAGCGTCCGAGGGTGCGATTGACCGGGCGCAGGTACTGCGCCGCGACGCGGTTGACGTCGTCGGCGGTGACCTTGGCGATCGCATCGCGGCTGGTGAACAGCAGGCGCCAGTCGCCGGCGGCGACGAACTCCGACAGGCCCATGCCGACCGCGTTGACGTCGGTGAAGTACAGGTCGTAGGCGTTGGCGATGCGCTGCTGCGCCTGCGCCACTTCCTCGGCGGTGACCGGCTGCTTTTCCAGCCGTTCGACCTGGGCGAGCAACACCTCTTCCATCGCCTGCGCATCGCCGCTGCGCTGCTGTACCGCCACCGCGGTGAACAGGCCGGCATCCGCAAGGCCCTCGGCGCTGGCGCCGGCGGCGGCGGCGATGCGCGGCTCGACCAGGGCGCGGTGCAGGCGGCCGCCCGGGGTGTGGCCGAGCACGTTCGCCAGCACGGAAAGGGCGGCGTTGTCGGCATGGGTGCGCGCGGGGATGTGGTACGCGGCGGCGACCAGGTTGAGGTCGCCGACCCGGCGCACGGTGACCTCGCGCTCGCCGTCCTGCGCCGGCTCCACGGTCGGTGCCTGCGGCAGCGGCGACTTCGGGTTCTTCAGCGGCCCGAACGCGGCCTGGACCTTGCCCAGCACCTCGGCCGGGTCGATCCGGCCGGCGATGACCAGGGTCGCGTTGTCCGGGCGGTACCAGGTCCGGTAGAAGTCCTGCAGCTGTTCGATCCGCAAGCCCTCCACGTCCGAGCGCGCGCCGATGGTGGAGTGGCCGTAGTTGTGCCAGAGGTAGGCGGTCGAACGCAGGCGCTGCATGAGCACGCCTACCGGGTTGTTCTCGCCGGCCTCCAGCTCGTTGCGGACCACGGTCATCTCGCTGTCCAGGTCGGAGCGGGCCACGCGCGAGTTGAGCATGCGGTCGGCCTCCATCCCCAGCACCCAGTCCAGGGTGCCGGCGTTGGCCGGGAACGAGGCGAAATAGTTGGTCCGGTCCAGCGAAGTGGTGGCGTTGAACTGGATGCCGCGCCGCTTCATCTCGCCGCTGATGTCGTCGTGCGCCGGGGTGCCCTTGAACAGCAGGTGCTCGAGCAGGTGCGCCATGCCGGTCTGCCCGTAGTTCTCGTGCACCGAGCCGACGCCGTAGGTGAGGTTGACCGTCACCGTCGGCTTGGTCGGGTCCGGGAACAGCAGCACGCGCAGGCCGTTGGCCAGGGTGAATTCGCTGATGCCCTCGATGCTGGGGCCGGCGGTCACGCCCCTGGGCAGGGCCGGCGCCTGCGCCGCGGCATGCGCCCCGGTACACGGCAGAGCGGTGGCCAGCGTGAGCGCGAATGCGAGAATGGACTTGCCGGCGATCATCCGTGGTCTCCAGTGCAGGGGCCGGGCGTCTTGCCGGCCCATCGAGTGTCGCAGATGTGGCCCACGGCCGCAGTGCGCCGGTGGTGTTGGCCGGTAGGTCTTGTCCACGCGAAGGGGTAGGAATCCATGCGGTTGCCAGTGCTGTACGAGGACGCGTGGCTGGCGGTGGTCGCCAAGCCGGCCGGGTTGATGGTGCACGACAGCGCGCTGGCCGCGGACGAGACCGACTTCGCCGCCGACCGCCTGCGCGAGCAGTTCGGCCGGCCGATCCACCTGGTCCACCGCCTCGACCGCGCCACCAGCGGCTGCCTGCTGCTGGCGTTCGACCGCGACAGCGCCTCGGCGCTGGGCAAGGCGGTAATGGCCCGGCAGCTGGACAAGTACTACCTGGCGATCTGCCGCGGCTGGCCGGAAGAGGCGTTCACCATCGACCACCCGCTCGACGGCGGCCCCGGCAAGCCGCAGAAGAAGCCGGCGGTGACGCGCTTCCGCCGCCTGGCCACCGGCGAGCTGGACGAGCCGTCCGCCGGCTTCGCCACCTCGCGCTACGCGCTGCTGGAATGCGAGCTGGCGACCGGGCGCTTCCGCCAGATCCGCCGCCACCTCAAGCATGCCTCGCACCACCTCATCGGCGACACCAGCCATGGCGATGGCCGCCACAACCGCGCCTTCCGCATGCGCGGGGTGCACCGGATGCTGCTGCATGCCTGGCGGCTGGGCTTCCCGCACCCGCGGACCGGCGAGCCGCTGAAGGTGGAAGCGCCGCCGGAGGGCGAGTTCCTCAAGGCGATGGCGCTGTTCGGCTGGCCGCCGCCGCCGTCTTTGTAGGAGCCGATTCATCGGCGACCCGACGCCGCGGGGACGGGCGACGTTTCTCGCCGGTCGGTGTCCGGGGTCGCCCATGAAGATGGGCTCCTGCAGGAACGCGTCGCGGCCTGCCGCGCGGTGGCGCCACAGCGGATGCGCAATGACATCGCGCGGCGCCTGCGCCACGCCCGCCCGCGCCCTGCTCCTGTAGGAGCCGATTCGGCGACCCGACGCCGCCGGCAAGGACGAGGCCCACACCACGGCTTCGCCACTCTCCCCACACCACCCTGTCGCCAGCAAGCTGTGCTCCTACATACAATCGGCCCATGCCCGCCGACGACCTGGTCATCTACCCCGGCCTGGCGATCCCCGATGCGGAGATCGTCGAGCGCTTCGTGCGCGCCAGCGGCGCCGGCGGTCAGAACGTCAACAAGGTATCCAGCGCGGTCGAGCTGCGCTTCGACATCGCCGGCTCGCCGTCGCTGCCCGAACCCCTGCGCGCGCGCCTGCTGGCGCGGCGCGACCGCCGACTCACCGACGAGGGCGTGCTGGTGATCGACGCCCAGCGCTTCCGCACCCAGGACCGCAACCGCCAGGACGCGCGCGAACGGCTCGCCGCCTTCATAGCCGCCGGGCTGGTGGTGCCCAAGCGCCGGATCGAGACCAAGCCCACCCGCGCGTCCAAGCAGCGCCGCCTGCAGGGCAAGCGCGAACGCAGCGAGGTCAAGCGCGGCCGCACCACCCGGAACTGGGACTGAGCGTGGCCGCCGACGGACCGCTGCTGCCGCCGATCCCGCCGAACATGCCGCAGGTGCCGGCGTCGCGGCGTTTCTCGCGCTGGCTCGGGCGCACGATCCTGCGCCTGGGCGGCTGGCGCGTCATCGGCACCTTTCCCGACATCCCCCGGCTGGTCCTGATCGCCGCGCCGCATTCGTCCAACTGGGATGGCATCTGGGGCATGGCCGCGAAGATGGCGCTGGGCTTCGATGCGCGAATCCTCGGCAAGGACTCGCTGTTCTGGTGGCCGCTGTCGGTGGTGCTGCGCCGGCTGGGGGTGATCCCGCTGGACCGCAGCAAGCCGCAGGGCGTGGTCGAGCAGAGCATCGAGCTGATCCGGCAGTCGCCGCAGCTGTGGTTCGCGCTGGCGCCGGAAGGCACGCGCAAGCCGGTGCAGCAGTGGAAGGCCGGCTTCCTCAAGATCGCCCACGGCGCCGGCGTGCCGGTGCTGATGGCGTACTTCCATTACCCGGACAGGACCATCGGCATCGGTCCGCTGTTCCACACCACCGGCGACCTGCCCGCCGACATGGCCGCGATCCGCGCCTGGTATCGCCCGTGGCAGGGCAAGAACCGCGGGACGGTGTAGGAGATCGCATGGCCGTCGCCCTGGTCTGGTTTCGCGACGACCTGCGCCTGGACGACCAGCCCGCGCTGCGCGCCGCGCTCGAACGCGGCTGGTTGCCGGTGCCGGTCTACATCCACGCGCCGGACGAGGAGGGCGACTGGGCACCGGGCGCGGCCTCCGATGCCTGGCGCCGGCGCTCGCTGGCGGCGCTGGCCGACGCGCTGGAGCGACGCGGTTCGCGCCTGCTGGTATTGCGTGGACCGAGCCTGGGCACCCTGCAGGCGCTGGCCGCGCTTACCGGCGCCGAGGCGGTGCTGTGGACGCGCCGCTACGAGCCGGCGATCGAGAAGCGCGACGCGAAGATCAAGCGCGCCCTGCGCGAAGCCGGCCTGCATGCGGAGAGTTTCAACGGCGCGCTGCTGTTCGAACCCTGGGAGGTGGCGACGAAGCAGGGCGATCCGTACCGCGTGTTCACGCCGTTCTGGAAAGCGGCGCGGGCGCAGTGGCGCACGCCGCGGTTGTGGGACGCGCCGGCGCGGCTGCCCTCGCCGGACGCGGCCGAAGCGCCGCACGGGATCGCGCTCGACACCTTGTTGCCCGCGCCTTCGCCACCATGGGACGCCGGCTTCTGGCAGCGCTTCACCCCGGGCGAGGCCGGCGCCGGCGACGCGCTGGCGCGGTTCCTCGGCCAGGCGCTGGCCGGTTACGCCTCGGCACGCGACATGGCCGCCGAGGCGGGCACCTCGCGGCTGTCGCCGCACCTGCACTTCGGCGAGGTCGCGGTGCAGCGCGTGGCCGCGGCGGTGCTCGATGCCGGCGATACCATCGCCGCCGAAGACCGCGACCGTTTCCTCGCCGAACTGGGCTGGCGCGAGTTCGCCCACCACGTCCTGCACCACTTCCCGAAGGTGCCCGACGAGCCGCTGGACGCGCGCTTCGCCGATTTCCGCTGGGCGCGGCCGCTGCAGGCACGGCTCGATGCCTGGCGCCAGGGCCGCACCGGCGTGCCGATCGTCGATGCCGGCATGCGCGAGCTCTGGCACACGGGCTGGATGCACAACCGCGTGCGCATGATCGTGGCCAGCTGGCTGACCAAGCACCTGCGCATGCACTGGCGCCATGGCGCGCGCTGGTTCTGGGACACGCTGGTCGACGCCGACCTGGCCAACAATACCCAGGGCTGGCAATGGACCGCCGGCACCGGTGCCGACGCCGCGCCGTACTTCCGCGTGTTCAACCCGGTGACCCAGGCGCGCAGGTTCGATCCGGAAGGGGCCTACATCGCACGCTGGGTCCCGGAGCTGGCGGCATTGCCGCCGCAGGCGCGGTTCGCGCCCTGGGAACAGCCGGAGCTGCTGCGGCGGCTCGCGCCGGGCTATCCGCGCACGCCACAGGTCGACCTGGCCGAAGGCCGGCAGGCGGCGTTGGAGGCCTTCGCCCTGCTCAAGCGCGCGCGCTGAGGCGCCGCCGGTCGCGTCACGGCGGCGTGACGTGCGCCGGGTAGGATCGGATGCCCTTCCGTCCGTTTCGCGAGGTCACGCCATGCGCCGTTCTCCCCTCAGCCTGCTCGCGTCCGCGCTCCTCCTCGCCAGTGCCGCCGCCTCCGCGCAGGCGCCTGCGGCCGCGGACAGGCCGTTCGACGCGGTCGAAGTGGCGCGCTTCGACGAGCCGTGGGCGATGACCTTCCTGCCCGACGGCCGCCTGCTGGTCACCGAGAAGGCCGGGCGCCTCTGGGTGCAGGACGTGGCCACCGGCAAGCGCACCCGCATCGGGCGCGTACCGGAAGTCGTGCACGCCGGCCAGGGCGGTTTCGCCGACGTCGTCCTGCATCCGCGGTTCGCCAGCAACGGCTGGGTCTACCTGAGCTACGCCGAGGCGGGCGACGGCAACACCTCCGGTGCCGCCGTGGCGCGCGCGAAACTGGACCTCGAGGACAACGAGCTCGAGGACCTGCAGGTGGTCTGGCGGCAGGTGCCCAAGGTCGCGGGCAACGGCCACTATGGCCACCGCATCGCCTTCGACGCCGACGGCATGCTCTGGATCACCTCCAGCGAGCGGCAGAAGTTCGACCCGGCGCAGGACATGGCCTCCAACCTGGGCAAGATCGTGCGCCTGCGCGACGACGGCAGCGTGCCCGAGGGCAACCCGTTCGCCGGCCAGGGCGACGTGGCTGCGCAGGTATGGTCGCTGGGCCATCGCAACATGCTCGGGATCGACTTCGACCGCGACGGCCGGTTGTGGGTGCACGAGATGGGCCCCAAGGGTGGCGACGAGCTCAACCTGATCGAGAAGGGCGCCAACTACGGCTACCCGATCGTCTCCAACGGCGACCATTACGACGGGCGCCCGATCCCCGACCACGACACCCAGCCGCAGTATCGCGCGCCGGTCATCACCTGGACTCCGGTGATCTCGCCGGCCGGCTTCGTGATCTACGACGGCGACCGCTACCCGGGCTGGAACGGCAGCGGCCTGATCGGCGGGCTCTCATCGCAGAGCTTGGTGCGGGTCGCGTTCGACGGCACCTCGGCGCGCGAAGCCGAGCGCTTCGACATGGGCACGCGCATCCGCGAGGTCGAGCAGGGGCCCGATGGCACGATCTGGCTGCTGGAGGATGGCGGCAAGGGCGCCCAGGGCCGGCTGTACCGGCTCGACCCGCGCTCGTGAGGTTCGCGGGCGGCCCTGGTGGCCGCCCGCGGGTGATGCCCGTAGAGCGGGGCTCGCCCCGCTGCTTCGCTCTGATGTCCTCGCCCGCAGGCCAGGAGAGCCCTGCATGGCGAGGGCAGCGGGGCTCGCCCCGCTCTACGGGGGGCGTGCGGGCGGCGGGCACGTGGCCGTGCCCGCCGCCGCGCGCATACTCAGAAGTCCCAGCGGCCGGTGAGCGTCAGCGGCATCGACACGCGGCTGCCGGTGTCGTTGATCGCTGCCAGGCCGAGCCCGGCGATGGCGGAATCGTCGTCGGACAGGTCGCCGATGTAGCTCACGCCGCCGGTCAGGGTCATGCTGAAGCGCTCGGTGAACGGGATCTGCACGCCGGCCTCGACGCCGCCGCTCACCGCCCAGGCCTTCTCGAAGAACGGGGCGTCCGGGATCGTGATCGCCGCGGCGGGGATCTCGAAGGTTGCCTGGATGGAGTCGGTCTCGGTCGCGCCCAGCCGCGCCGCCACGAACGGCCGGGCCCAGCCGCCTTCGCCGAAGAAGTGCCGGTAGCCGAACTCGAACGTGTAGGCGTCGTAACCGGAGAAGTGGCCGAAGACGTCGAGCTCGGTGTCCAGCGCGGGTACGTAGGCGGCGCCAACGCGCACTCGGCCGTCATCGGCGCTCATCTGGCGGGCCTGGAGGAACACTTCGCTCCGGTCGCTCAGTCCGTATCCCACTTCCAGGCCCAGCGACATGGCGGTGCCATAGATCTGGTCGTGGCCGCGCGACTGGATGCGCAGCTGCGCATCGACGCCGGCCAGCGCGGGATTGAGCGGGCCCAGGTCGGGCACGTCCACGGTCGCGCCGCGGTGCACGTCGCCGCTGAGCGGCGTGTCGGTGCCGCCGAGCACGGACATGGAGAAGCGACCGCTCTCGGGAGCGGCCAGGGCGGGGGAAGCCAGCGCACAGAGCGCGGTGCAGAGCAGCAGCTTGTTCATGACGCTTTCTCCTGGTGGGTGGTGCATGCGGTTGCGGCGCGATGCCGTGGACAGGGCCATGGCACCGCGCCAACGCGGGGGACGGTTGGGATCAGGGCATCAGCACGCGGTCGACGACATGCACGACGCCATTGCCGGCGGCGAGGTCGGTGGCGGTCACGCTGGCCTTCCCGCCCTTGGCATCGGTGAGCAGGACGCGGTTGCCGTCGAGGCTGGCGACCAGCTTGCCGCCCTGCACGGTGGCCAGTTCGGCCTTGCCGCCACCGGCCTTGATCTTCGAAACCAAGGTGGCGGCGTCGACCTTGCCGGGCACCACGTGGTAGGTCAGCACGCCGGTCAGCGTGGCCTTGTTCTCGGGCTTGAGCAGGGTGTCGACGGTGCCGGCGGGCAGCGCATCGAACGCGGCGTTGGTCGGCCCGAAGACGGTGAACGGGCCCGCCGACGACAGCGTGCCGGCCAGGCCCGCGGCCTTGACCGCGGCGACGAGGGTGGTGTGGTCGGGCGAGCCGACGGCGACGTCGACCACGGTCGACTGCTTGGCCGGCGCGGCGGCCGCACTGGCGGCGCCGGCGTTGGCGGTGGGGGCCAGCGGCGCGATCAGGGCGAGCGAAAGAGCCAGGGCGATGCGATGGGAGTTCATGGTGGTGCCTCGTGGCGGATGGAAGGGAGGCTGCATCGGCAGCGAGGTCTGTTACGCCGGATGTGGCGGTTCGGATTCATCACGCCGCGTGCACACCGCGCACGCCGAGGTCCAGGATTGCGTGGCGGGAATCCATCCGGCCCTCCCGCGCGTATGGAAGTGAACAGCCGGTCGTGACTTCTTCCCCACCCATGCAGACCTCCCCTCCTCCCCCTGCGTCCACGGCCCGACCGGTGCCAGGGCGCGCCGCGTGGCTGCGCCGCTGGGTCACCGGCGCGCAGGCGCGCGCCGGCGAGCCGCTGGTCGGACATCGCATCGACTGGCTGCGCGCCGTGCCTTTCGTGGCGCTGCACGCCGGCTGCCTGGGCGTGCTGTGGGTGGGAATCTCGCCGGTGGCCGTGGCGGTGGCGGCGCTGCTCTACGCTGTGCGCATGTTCGCGATCACCGGCTTCTACCACCGCTACTTCTCGCACCGTGCGTTCCGCACCTCGCGCCCGCTGCAGGCGCTGGCCGCGATCGTCGGCGCGTCGGCGGTGCAGCGCGGGCCGTTGTGGTGGGCGGCGCACCACCGCCACCACCATCGCCACGCCGACACGGTCGACGACCCGCATTCGCCGCGCGAGCGCGGGTTCCTGTGGAGCCACGTCGGCTGGTTCCTCACCGACGAGGCGTTCGCAACCGACTACCGTCGCGTGCAGGACCTCGCCGGATACCCCGAGCTGCGCTGGCTGGACCGCTATGACGTCGTCGTGCCGGCGCTCCTGGCGGCGGCAACCTATGCGCTGGGCTGGACCCTGGAGCGCGTGGCGCCCGGCCTGGGCACCGACGGCCCGCAGATGCTGGTGTGGGGCTTCTTCGTCTCGACGGTGGTCCTGTTCCACGCCACCGTCACCATCAATTCGCTGGCGCATCGCTACGGCCGGCGCCGCTTCGACACGCGCGACGACAGCCGCAACAACGCCTGGCTCGCGCTGCTCACCTTCGGCGAGGGCTGGCACAACAACCACCACTTCTACCCGGGCTCGGCGCGGCAGGGCTTCCGCTGGTACGAGGTCGACCTCACCTGGTACGGCCTGCGCCTGCTGCAGGCGCTCGGGCTGGTCTGGGACCTGCGGCCGGTGCCGGCGTGGGTGCTGGCCAAGGCGGCCGCGCGATGAGGATCGCGGTGGTCGGTTCGGGCATCGCCGGCCTGTCGGCGGCATGGCGGCTGTCGCAGCGGCACGAGGTCGTGCTGTTCGAGCGCGACGACCGCTTCGGTGGCCATACCCATACCCACGCGGTCCGTCACGAGGGTCGCGACTGGCGGGTGGACTCCGGCTTCATCGTCCACAACCCGGTCCACTACCCGCGGCTGGCGGCGCTGTTCGAAGAGCTGGGCGTGACCTCGCGGCCGACGACCATGAGCTTCTCGGTGCACCGCGCCGATGGCCTGGAATACAACGCCACGACGCTCGACGCGCTGTTCTGCCAGCGCCGCAACCTGGTCTCGCCGCGCTTCCTTGGCATGGTCGCGGACCTGGTCCGGTTCTACCGGGAGGCGCCGGCGCTGCTCGACGGGCCCGGCCCGGGGCCGACGCTGGGCGGCTACCTGGCCCTGAACGGCTACGGCGACGCCTTCCGCGACGACCACCTGGTGCCGATGGCGTCGGCGCTGTGGTCGTCGCCACCATCCCGGATCCTGGACTTCCCGGTCCGCTACCTGGTCGCGTTCATGGCCAACCACCAGATGCTGCAGGTGCGCGGCCGGCCGCAGTGGCGCGTGGTCGAGGGTGGATCGGCGACCTACGTGGAACGGCTGCGCGCGCGCTGGCGCGTTCAGGAACGGCTGCGCACGCCGGTGCACGCGGTGCGCCGCCACGACCATGGCGTGCAGTTGCTGCATGCGGACGGCATCGAGAACTTCGACCACGTGGTGCTGGCCTGCCACAGCGACCAGGCACTGGCCCTGCTGGAACGGCCGGACCCGCGCGAGCGCGCGATCCTCGGTGCGCTGCCCTACCAGGAGAACGACGTGGTCCTGCATACGGACGCCCGGCTGCTGCCGCGCCGGCGCAAGGCCTGGGCGGCATGGAACGCCTACGTGCCGGGCGATCCGGCGGCGCCGTGCACGGTGAGCTACTGCATGAGCCTGCTGCAGGGCCTGGACACGCGCGAGCCGTTCGTGGTCACGCTCAACCGCACCGGGGCGATCGACCCGTCGCGGGTGCTGCAGCGCATGCGCTACGCGCATCCGGTCTATACCGCCGCCTCGGTGAGCGCGCGTGCCCGCGCGCACGAAATCCAGGGCCTGCACCGGACCTGGTTCGCCGGTGCCTACTGGGGCTGGGGCTTCCACGAGGACGGCATCCGCAGCGGCGAGGAGGTGGCCGCGCAGATCGAGGCCGGCGCCACCCGGCGCCTGGAGGTGGTCGCATGAGCCCCCTGCACAGCGCGCTCTACGAAGGCCGGGTGGTGCACCGCCGCCACCTGCCACGCGCGCATGCCTTCCGTTACCGGATCGCGCAGCTGTACCTGGACCTGGACGAGGTCGAGCGGGTGTTCGAGCGGCGCTGGCTATGGTCGGTCGACCGCCGCAACCTGGGCGAGTGGCGGCGCAGCGACTACCTGGGGCCGGCGTGCACCCCGCTGAAGGACGCGGTGCTGGACCGGGTCGAACAGGCCACCGGCGAGCGTCCCGGCGGGGCGGTGCGCATGCTCTGCCATCCGCGCTACGCCGGCTACGTGTTCAACCCGGTCACGTTCTACTACTGCCACAACACCGGCGATGCGCTGCGCGCCGTGGTGGCGGAGGTGACCAACACCCCGTGGGGCGAGCGCCACGCCTACGTGCTGCCCGCGGACCAGGCCGAGCGCCGCGGCGGCCTGCTGCGCTGGCGCTTCGACAAGGCCTTCCACGTGTCGCCGTTCATGGCCATGGACCGCGGCTACGACTGGCGCTTCAGCGTGCCGGGCGAGCGGCTGGGCGTGTACATGCAGGCACTCGACGGCCCGGCGCGCGAGTTCGACGCCAGCCTGAGCCTGCACCGGCGCCCGCTCGACGGGCCGGCGCTGGCACGGCTGCTGTGGCGCTATCCGCTGATGACCGCGCAGGTGATCGGCGCCATCCACTGGCAGGCGCTGCGGCTGTGGCTCAAGCGCGTGCCGTTCCACGACCACCCGCGCCTGCGCGCGGCCGCAGGAGTCCGTCGATGAGTCCACCGGTCCTGTCCGTCCCGGCCGCGCACACCGCCGCGCCGACCGCGCTAGACGCCTGGCTGCGCGGGCGCGTGCTGCGTTCGCTGGCGCCGCTGCGGCACGGCGGGCTGGTACTCGAGGATGCATGGGGGCGGCAGCGGCTTGGCGTGGCGGATGGCGCCCATCCGGTGCACGTCCGCGTCACCGATCCGCGCTTCTACCGCGCGCTGGCGTTCGGCGGCAGCGTCGCCGCCGGTGAGGCCTACGGCGACGGGCTGTGGCACAGCGACGACCCGGTCGCGCTGGTGCGCCTGCTGCTGCGCAACCGCGACCTGCTCGACGCGATGGAGTCGGGCAGCGCGCGCCCGGCCTCGGCCGCGTTGCGGGCCTGGCATGCGTTGCGCGGCAACACCCGCGCCGGCGCGCGCCGCAACATCGCCGCGCACTACGACCTGGGCAACGACTTCTTCGGCCTGTTCCTGTCGCCCGACCTGATGTATTCCTCGGCGCTGTGGGCCGGCGACGACACGCTGGAAAGCGCTTCGACCCGCAAGCTCGACGCCGTCTGCCGCAAGCTCGGCCTGCGCGAAGGCCTGCGGGTGGTGGAAGTGGGCACCGGCTGGGGCGGGCTGGCGCTGCACGCCGCGCGCCACTACGGCTGCCACGTCACCACCACCACCATTTCCCGCGAGCAGCACGCCCTGGCCAGCGAGCGCGTGGCCGAGGCCGGGCTGCAGGACCGCGTCACCGTCCTGCTCCGCGACTACCGCGACCTGGAGGGCCGCTTCGACCGGGTCGTCTCGATCGAGATGATCGAGGCCATCGGTGCGCGCTACCAGGAAGCGTACTTCGGCAAGCTGGCGGCGCTGCTGGAGGACGACGGGCTGGCGCTGGTGCAGGCGATCACGATCGAGGACCACCGCTACGAGCAGGCGCTGCATTCGGTCGACTTCATCAAGCGGCACATCTTCCCCGGCAGCTTTATTCCCTCGGTCCACGGGATGCTCGGCGCCAGCGCGCGCGCCGGCGACCTGCAGCTGGTGCACCTGGAGGATTTCGGCCTGTCGTACGCGCGCACGCTCAACGCCTGGCGCTCGCGCTTCCTCGCCGCGCGTGACCAGGCGCGCAGCCTGGGCTACGACGAGCGCTTCCTGCGCCTGTGGGATTTCTACCTGGCCTACTGCGAAGGCGGCTTCCTCGAGCGCTCGATCGGGGTCAGCCACCTGCTGTTCGCGCGGCCTGGCGCGCGTCCCGCCCATGGCGACCGCTGGGTCGCCGGGAGCGCCTGATGGACCTGCTGCCTGCCTTCGCGTGGCTGGCCGCGGCCATGGCGGCGCTGATGCTGGCCGGCTGGCGGTGGGAGCGCGCGCACCGCAACGCCGGCATCGTCGACGTGCTCTGGGCCACCGGCATGGGCCTGGCCGCCGTGTTCCTGGCGGCCATCGGGCCGGGCGCGGCGTTGCCGCGGATACTGCTGGCCGTCCTCGGCGGCGCCTGGGCGCTGCGGCTGGCCATGCACCTGTGGCGGCGCGTCCGCGGCGAGGCCGAGGACGGCCGCTACCGCCACCTGCGTGCGCACTGGAACGACAGCGGGCCAGCATTCCTGCTGTTCTTCCTCGGCCAGGCGCTGCTGGTGCTGCTGTTCGCGCTGCCGTTCGCCGCCGTGGCCGCCAACCCGGCCGGGGACTTCAGCGCATGGACCGCGCTCGGCGTGGCGGCGTGGCTGCTGGCGGTGGGCGGCGAGACCGTCGCCGACCGCCAGCTGGCGCGCTTCCGCGCCGATCCGCGCAACCGCGGACGCACCTGCGACACCGGGCTGTGGCGGTTCTCGCGGCATCCGAACTACTTCTTCGAGTGGCTGCACTGGTTCGCCTACGTGTTCCTCTCGGTGGGCTCGCCGCTGCACCTGCTGAGCTGGGCCGGGCCGGTGCTGATGTACCTGTTCCTGCGCTACCTCAGCGGCATCCCCTGGACCGAAGCCCAGGCCCTGCGCACCCGCGGGGACGACTACCGGCGCTACCGCGAGCGCACCCCGATGCTGTTCCCCTGGTTTCCACGCGATCCGGACCGCAGGAGGTCCCAGGCATGAGCCTAGCGATACCGAGCGCACGCATGCCGCACGCGCATGCCCCCGAACCCGGCCTCGCCGGCCTGGCCGAGCGCGGCTGGCTGCCGGACGCGGCCATCCGCCTCGGCATCCGCCGCCTGTGCGCGCAGCGGCTGCGGGAATGCCTCGCCGGCGGTGCCGCGGCCCAGCAGGCGCGCCACCAGCGGCTGGTCGAGGCATTGGGACGGATGCCGCTGGCGGTCCACACCGAGGCGGCGAACGCCCAGCATTACGAGGTCCCTGCGGCGTTCTTCGAGCGCTGCCTGGGGCCGGCGCTGAAGTACTCGGCCTGCCTGTTCGAACGTCCGGACAGCACCCTGGCCGAGGCCGAGGAGGCGATGCTGGCGCTCTACGGGCAGCGCGCCGGCCTGGCCGACGGGATGGACATCCTCGAGCTGGGCTGCGGCTGGGGATCGCTGACGCTGTGGATGGCGCGGCGCTATCCCGGCGCGCGCATCACCGCGGTATCCAACTCGCATTCGCAGCGTGCGTGGATCGAGGCGCGCTGCGCCGCCGAAGGCCTGGACAACGTGCGGGTCCTGACCTGCGACGTGAACGCGCTCGAGCTGCCGGCCGGCAGCTTCGACCGCTGCGTGTCGGTGGAGATGTTCGAGCACGTCAGCAACCACGCCGCGCTGCTGGCGCGCATCGCGCGCTGGCTGCGCGCGGACGGCCGGCTGTTCGTGCATATCTTCGTCCACCGCCTGGCCGCGTATCCGTTCGACACCGAGGGCCAGGACAACTGGATGGGCCGGCATTTCTTCACCGGTGGCCTGATGCCCGCGGCCGACACGCTGCTGCATCTGCAGCGCGACCTGGTGCTGGAGCGGCGCTGGCTGGTGGACGGCACCCACTACCAGCGCACCGCCGATGCCTGGCTGGCCAACCAGGACCGGCATCGCGACGCCTTGCTGCCGATCCTGGCGCAGGCCTATGGCGGCGACGCCGCGGCGCGGCTGTGGTTCCAGCGCTGGCGGATGTTCTGGATGGCCTGTGCCGAACTGTTCGGCTACGACGACGGCCAGCAATGGCTGGTCGCCCACTACCTGTTCGCACCCCGCAACTGAGGAGCACCCCATGCGCGCCACCGCCCTGGCCTGGCTGATGTCGACCTGCCTGCTGGCCGCCTGCGCCGGCCAGGGCGGGGCCCGTCCCATACCGCCGGTGGAGCAGGTCGACCTCGACCGCTTCATGGGCGACTGGTACGTGATCGCCTCGATTCCGACCGCGATGGAGCGCGGCGCCCACAATGCGGTGGAAACCTACTCCCGCGCGCCGGATGGCCGCATCGACACGGTGTTCCGGTTCCGCAAGGACGGGCCGGAGGGCGAGCTGGAGACGATGACCCCGACCGGCTTCGTGCGGGACGGCACCAACAACGCGGTCTGGGGCATGCAGTTCGTCTGGCCGATCAAGGCCGAGTACATCATCGCCTCGCTGGCCGACGACTACTCCGACACCATCGTCGCCCGCAACAGGCGCGACTACGTATGGATCATGGCGCGCACGCCCACGCTGCCGGAGTCGCGTTACCGGGAGCTGGTCGCTGAAGTGGCGGCGATGGGCTACGACACCTCGCGCCTGCGCCGGGTGCCGCAGCAGTGGCCCGAGCCGGCGCCGCGGCCGCCGCTGCGGTGAGGCCGGCGGGGATCCATCGGGCCCGCTCGCGCGTAGAGGAGGGAGAAGACGGCAGCGGCGTGGACCCGAGTAAGATGGCGACAGATCCGGCCACCAGGAAAGTGACGCCGCTCGCGGCGCCCAAGCGCGTGTCCAGCCAACGCCCCTCCCTGCCGGACGATGCCCACCACTGGAGCACGCAGATGCGCGCGGTGGCCGAGCGCCAGGACATGGACGCCTTCCTCGGCATCCACGACCACTACGCCCCCCGGCTCAAGCGCTACCTGCTCGGCCACGGCGTGCCCGCCGCCCAGGCCGACGACCTGGTCCAGGAGTCGATGCTGCGGCTGTGGCGCAGCGCCGCCGCGTTCGACCCGGACCGCGCCAGCCTGTCGACCTGGCTGTTCCGGATCGCCCGCAACCTGCAGATCGATGCGCGACGGCGCGAGGCGCACCGCGAATCGGAACCCGTTCCGGTCGATGAGGCCTGGATGGTCGACGAGTGGGGCGTTTCGCCGGACGATTACGCCGACCATGCCGGCCTGGACCGCGCCATCCGCAGCCTGCCGGCGGCGCAGGCGCGGCTGATCCGCATGTCCTACCTCGAGGCCCGCAGCCACAGCGAGATCGCCGCCGAGCTCGGCATGCCGCTGGGCTCGGTCAAATCCACCCTGCGCCGCGCCTTCGCGCGATTGAAGGCCGGACTGGGGGCCGCGCCATGACCCCGAACCACCATCCCGACGCATCCACCCTGCTGGCGTTCTCGGCCGGCGCGCTGCCCGAAGCGTTCGCCGCGGTCGTGGCCGCGCACCTGGACGTCTGCGACGAATGCCGTGGCCAGCTGGCCCTCGCCGACCGCATCGGCGGGCACCTGCTGGTGCAGCAGGACGGCGCGCCGTTGGCGGACGACGCCCGCGAGCGCCTGCGCGCCCGCGTGCTGGCCGAAGGCGCGCCGCTCCCGCGCCCGCCGGCGCCACCCGCGTCGCCCGCGACTGCGGCCGACGACGCGCTGCCGCGCACGCTGCAGCCGTACTTCGGCCGCCGCTACGCCGACCTGCGCTGGCGGATGATCGGGCCGGGCATCCATTACGTGCGCGCCGACCGGGTCGACGACGGCCACCTGATGCTGCTGCGCACCGCCCCCGGCCGCAGCGTGCCGATGCATACCCACGGCGGCAGCGAGCTGACCCTGATCCTGCGCGGCGCCTACCGCGACGCGATCGGACACTTTGCCCCCGGCGACGTTGCCGACCTGGATTCGGACGTGGAGCACCAGCCGGTCACCGTGCCCGGCGTGCCATGCATCTGCGTGGCCGCCACCGATGCGCCGCTGCGCTTCTCCGGCTGGATGGCGCGCATGCTGCAGCCGCTGTTCAAGCTCTAGGCCGCTCACTGGGCTCCTCGCGCCGGGGCTGGCATCATCGCCGGGGCGCTGGCGATGGGAGCAGGACATGGATTCCGGACACCGGGTGCAGGGCATCCGCCAGGTCGCGGTCACCGTCGCCGACGTCGACGCCGCGCTCGGCTTCTACCGCGACGTGCTCGGCCTGGCGTTCCTGTTCCGCGCCGGGCCCGGCCTGGCGTTCCTGGACGCCGACGGCGTGCGGATCATGCTGACCACGCCGCAGGGCGCCGGCGCGGTGGGCGCCAATTCGATCCTGTACTTCCGCGTGCACGACATCGCCGCCACCCATGCGGCGATGCTGGCGCGCGGTGCCACCGCCGAACGCGAACCGCAGCTGGCCGCACGGATGCCCGACCACGAGCTGTGGGCCGCGTTCCTGCGCGATCCCGACGGCAACCTGGTGGGCCTGATGGAAGAGGTGCGCTGACCGCGGCGCCGGCTGCCAGGCCGGGCTGCGGTCGCCTTGTGTGTTCGCCTGCCGATCCCCGGCGTGGCATGCGGCCGTGGCATTCCGGATCCCGGGCATCGGCATCGCGATCTTTCCCGACGAGTCGCTGCCGCAGGCGTGAGCCTCCGAGGTTCAGGTGGGCGGCGCGGCGGTGTTTTCCTCGCCTCCAGCGCTGTGGCCCAAGCCGATCCCGGCACCGGCACCGGCACTGGCGGCCATGCCACCGCCCATCCCGCCGCCTCCACCTCCGCCACCACTGCCCCGGACTTCGCCGCCCTCGCGCTTGCCACCGCCACCGCCGCCGGCCACGCGCAGCGGCCCCTGGCCGGGGATGACCACGCCTGCGGGAATCGGCGCCAGGTCCAGCGCCTGGCGGATGAAAGCGCGCAACGAGGCGACCAGGGCCGCGGTCTCGACCCGGCGCCCGGCGACCATGTCCTGGGCGGCCTGCGCGGCGAGGCGCACCTGTTCCTCGGTGCCCAGCAGGATGACGTCCGACAGCGCGGCCTCGACCGCATCGCGGATCCGTCGCCGGCGCTCGGCGCCGGGCGTATCCGCGACTTCGCCGCCGGCACGGGCCGGATCGCGGCGCAGGTCGCGCAGGTGGCTCGGGTCCACGCCCAGTTCGCCCGTGAACGAACCGCCGAGGGTCTTGTAGGCGGCGATCAGCGTCTTCAGCCGCTCGTTGACCTGGCGGTTCTCGCGCTCGCGCCGGCGCTGCAGGGTCTGCATGAACACCAGTCGGATGCCGACCGCCACCAGCGACACCAGCACCAGTCCGAACAGGGTGGTGAGCAGGCCGGACCAGGAACTGAAATCGAGGAAACCGCGCATCCGCCACCTCCGTGCAGCCGCGCCCACGATAGCGCGGCCGCGCGTCGTGGCGCGTGACCGGCCGCGCCCTGCCATCGGTCATGTGGTGCCGGGCCCGCGGCGGCGCTAGCGTGGGAGCCCCGAGTCCCCCCGAGCCGCCGCCGATGGAACCCTCGATCTCCGGGCCCGCGCCCGCGCCAGCGCCCGCGCGCATCCGCAGCGTCGGCCACTGGCTGCGCCGCGAACTGCTGCCGATGCTGGCGCTGCTGTTGCTGCTCGGCACGGCGCGCGCCTCGTTCGCCAACCATTACCACGTGCCGAGCGGCTCGATGCAGCCGACCCTGCAACCCGGCGACCGGGTGGCGGTGGACATGAGTGCCTATGGCGTGCGTGTTCCGTTCACGCGCCATGTGCTCATCGAGCGCGGCCGGCCGCAGCGCGGCGACGTGGTCGTGTTCGACTCACCGGCCGATGGAACGCGCCTGATCAAGCGCGTGGTGGCGGTGGCCGGCGACCGGGTCGAACTCCGCGATGGCCACCTGTCGATCAACGGCGTGCCGATGGCCGATGCCGCCGACCCGCAGGCCGAACGGTTCGGCCTGCGGCTGGCGCGGCTGGACCTGGCGAACGGGGGCGGCCCCGATATCCTCGACGCGCGGGTGCCGGCGGGCCACGTGCTGGTGCTGGGCGACCACCGCGGCCGCAGCGTCGACGGACGCTGGTTCGGCTTCGTCCCGGTCGATGCGCTGTATGCGCGCGCCCTGGCCGTCTACTGGCGCAGCGGGGACGGACTGGGTTGGCGGCGGTTGTGAGCCGGCGAGCGCCCGGCCTGGAGCCCGCTGGTGGCGTCAATCCATCGGGTGGTCGCTCCAAGCGGCCAGCGCCGACCCGCCGTGCGCCACCGGTGCGATCCCGCGCCTCGTCCTACCGCGGCCATGCGAGCTCGTCCGGCATCGCGCGCAGGCACCCGGCGACGATCTGCACGGCCTGCTCGATCTCGGCCACCGACATGCTCGCGAAACCCATCAGCAGCCCGCCGCGCTCGGGCGGGCGCGAGTAGTAGGGCGCGATCGGGTACAGGTCGACCCCGCGCTGGCGGGCGCTGGCGATCAAGGCATCGACGCCGCCGGGACTGAAACGTCGCAGCCAGGCCACCAGGTGCATGCCGGCCTGCGAATCGGCGATGTCCAGCTCGTCGCCCAGTTCGCGATGCAGGGCCGCCAGCAACGCCGAACGCCGCTCCTCCAGCGCGCGCCCGGTGCGCCGCAGGTGGCGCTCGAAACCGCCGTCGCCGATGAACCCGGCCATCGCTGCCTGCTCGATCGCCGGGCTGCCGAAGTCGTCCTGCCACTTGGCGTTGACGTAGTCCTCGCGCAGCCCGGGCGGGATCACCAGGTAGCCCAGCCGCAACGACGGGAACAGGACCTTGGAAAACGAGCCGACGTAGATGACGTGCCCGCTGCGGTCGAGCGAACGCAGTGCCGCCAGCGGCCGGGCGTCGTAGCGGAACTCGCCGTCGTAGTCGTCCTCGAAGATCCAGCAGTCGTGGCGGCTGGCGTAGTCGAGCAGGGCGCGCCTGCGTTCAAGCGACATCGCCACGCCGGTGGGGAACTGGTGCGAGGGCGTGACGTAGACCAGGCGCGGCGGCGGGTCGGGCAGGCGGTCCACGCGCAGGCCCTGCGCGTCGACGTCGACGGTGTCCACGCGGGCGCCGTGCATCTGCAGGACCTCGCGCATGGCGGTGTAGTGCGGCTCCTCCACCACCGCGCCATCGCCCACGTCCAGCAGCACGCGCGCGCTCAGCGACATCGCCTGCTGGGTACCGGCGACGACCAGCACGTCCTCGGGCAGGGCCTGCACGCCACGGCGGCGCGCCAGGTAGTCGCAGACCGCGCGGCGCAGCGCCGGCAAGCCCTGGGTCATCGGATAGGCCGGCGGCGTGTAGGCGGCCGCGCGGGTCAGTTCGCGCGACCAGGCATCGATCAGGGCCGGGTTGGTGTAAGGCACGCCATACGAGAACGCGTAGCGCATGCCGGGCGTGGCCCGGCCGGGCATCTGCGCATGCTGGTGGTAGCGCCGGCCGCGACGGGCGAACGCCGATTGCGGGGGTCGGGTCTCGGGCAACGAACGGGCCGGCGGATCGCCTTCCTTCGCCGACGGGGTGACGTAACTGCCCGAGCCGACGCGGCCGGCGATGAAGCCTTCGGCGCGCAGCTGCTCGTAGGCGGCCAGGACGGTATTGCGCGACATCCGCAGGTCGCGGGCCAGCTGCCGGGTGGCGGGCAGGCGCCCCACTTCGATGCCGCCGCCGCCCGCCAGCACCGACTTGAGCGCGCGGGTCAGCTGCGCGTGCAGCGGCCCATGACCGTCCAACTCCAGGTGCATCGCCAGCCTCCGGTCGGAAATGGCCCCATTCAAGAGGTTCGGATTGGCTCTTGATAGTGCCACTTTCCCGGGTACTGATAGGGCCAATTCCCGGTCCGCGTGGAGATGCCGATGAATGCCCTCCCCCTGTACTGGCCGCATCCGCCTGGCCCCCGCGTGCCGTGGCTGCTGCTGGCCGCCGTTGCCGGTGCCGTGCTCGACCTCGCCATGGCGGTCCTGTTCTGGGCCGGCGAAGGGGTCGCGCCGATACGGATACCGCAGTCGATCGCCGCCTGGTTCCTGGGGGCGGCCGCCTACCGCGGAGGGCCGGGGACCGCGCTGCTGGGCGTGGTCGCCTACGTGCTGCTGGCCTGGGCCATGGCGCGCGCCTACGTTGCCCTGGCGCGGCGGCGGCCGGTGCTGGTCGAGCAGCCATTCGTGCACGGCGCCCTCTACGGGATGGCCTGCTACCTGGTCACGTTCCACCTGCTCGTGCCCCTGCTGGCTTCGGGGGCTGCCGCGCCCAGCAGCCGACCCGACTGGATCCTCGCCTGCCTGGCCGCGTACGCCGGGATGATCGGCATCCCGATCGCCTGCGCCGCGCGTCGGGTACTGTCCGGGCCCGCGTTCCGGGACGGCCGCGGAATCGTGGGCGAGCGGACCTGAGCCGTTTGGCCCGCGGCCATCGCATGGCATTGGCTCTGGCGCCGCCGACGATGGGTCGCTGGAATGCGCGCCATCACCCGACCCGGAACGCGGCCATGGCCCACGATGGATTCGCCTCACCGCAACGCATCCTGCCGCGCGCCGTGGCGACGGCGGCGCTGGTGGCCGGCAGCCTGGACCTGCTGTTCGCCTTCGGCTTCTGGGGCATGCACGGCGTGGGGCCGGTGCGCATCCTGCAATCGATCGCGGCCGGCTGGCTGGGGCGCGCCGATGCGATGGCCGGCGGCCCGGCCACCGCCGCGCTCGGCTTGGTTTCGCACTACGGCATCGTGCTGGTGATGGCCTGGGCGTACTACCGCCTCGCGCGCGCATGGCCGGCGCTGGCGCGGCAGCCGTGGCTCTACGGCGCCCTGTACGGCATCGTCCTGTTCGCGGTGATGACCTGGGTCGTCGTTCCGCTGTCGGCGGCGGGCGATGGCCAACTGCCGCGCTGGCAGGCCAGCTTCCCGCTGCACATCGCCGTGCACATGCTGCTGGTCGGCGTGCCCTGCGCGCTGGGTGCGCGCAGGGCACTGCGCTGAACCGGGCGAGGCTGCGGCCAGGGGCGAGCCTGCCTTCATGGCACTCGCGCCTTCGCGCACGAAAGCGGCTGCTCCAGCGATTGCAGCCCGCGGCCGTCGTCCGGCGATTCGGCGAACAGCACCAGCCCGGCGCGTCCAGCGTGCAGGTCCCCGGGCAACTCCAGCACGGCGTATCCGTTCCAGGTCGGTGATTCCAGCTTCCACGGCCCGGCGAGCTTCCTGACCACCCGGTCATGGCGCAGCATGCGTCCCGCGTTCTCGCCGGCGGCGACGGCGGTCTCCAGTCCGTCTTCGTACAGGGCCAGCCACAGCAGCGCCGGTCCTGCGATGCGATCACCATCCAGCCGTGCCTGCATGTCGACCCGCATCCGGCCGTCGGCTTGCGCGCTTGCCGACATAGCCAGCGTTGCCGGCGCGACCTGGCGGCGGCTTTCGGCCAGCAGCTGCGCCATCGCCGCACCGCGCCAGTCCACCGGTACATCGCGTCCGACGATCACCTGTGGGGTGACCAGCGCCTGGCGACCCAGGCTCTGCAGCCGGTACTGCTGGCGCTGGCCGTGCGCGGCGGCCGCGTAGCGATCCACCCAGCCCACCGCGTCCCAGTAGTCCACATGGAAGGCGAGCCAGCTGATCCGCGGCTGGCGGCGTGCGGAAGCCGACAGCCATGCATCGGCGGCCGGGCACTGGTTGCAGCCTTCGGCGGTGTACAGCTCCACCAGCGGGCGCAATGCCTTGCCGCTGCGCGACTGGCAGGCGGCCGCGGCCGCGTCGCTCCATCCGGCCAGCAGCAATGAAGCGGCCAGTGGCGCCGCCAGCGCACCGGCCCTTGTCCACGACGACCCTCGCATCGCGCGCCTCCCACCGGATCCGGCGACCGACGCTAGTCCTGCCTCCTGTGCGCACCCGTGCCGGAATTGCGGATTCGCTGCGCCGGCAGGCTCATCACGCCGGACCGCAATCCTGCGCAGCCGTTGCGCGCATTCGTGCACATCGCAATCACTGCGCCTGCGCAGGGACCGGGGTTAAGGATTCGTGATTCTTCGGCTACCGACCCGCATCGGGTCCCGACCCGGACGAAAGAGGATTCCCATGAAGCCCGCTCCGCATCCGCTGCGCCTGGCGATCCTGGCGGCGATCGCCGCATCCACCGCCCTGCCGGCCCTGGCGCAGGAAGCCGAGCCGCCACCGGCGCCCGGACCGACCACGCTCGACCGCGTCGAGGTGACGGGCTCGCGCATCAAGCGCACCGACCTGGAGACGTCCAGCCCGGTGGCCGTCATTGATCGCGAGGCGATCAATGATTCGGGCGCCGCCACGGTCGGCGAGTTCCTGCAGCGCAACCCGGCGATCGCCGGCGCCGGCATGAATCCGCAGGTGAACAACGGCGGCGGCGCGGGCGCGGCGACCGTCGACCTGCGCGGCCTGGGCCAGACGCGCACCCTGGTGCTGGTGGACGGGCGGCGCTGGATCCCTTCGGTGTCCAATGCGCTGGGCGCGGTGGACGTCAACACGATCCCGATGTCGATGATCGAGCGGGTGGAGATCCTCAAGGACGGCGCCTCGGCGATCTACGGCTCCGACGCGATCAGCGGCGTGGTCAACTTCATCCTGCGCCACGACTTCCAGGGCATGGAAGCGAGCGCGTTCTATGGGGTGTCCTCGCGCGGCGACGCGAACACCACGCGCGCCGATGCCACGTTCGGATTCTCCAGCGACCGCGGCAGCCTCATCGCCGCGGCCGGATACGACAAGGAAGACCCGGTCTACGCCCGCGACCGCGCCTATTCCAGCCAGCCCTACCAGCTCTACGCCGGCGAACACGGGATCGGCGGCACCAGCCGCATCCTGACCGGCCGCTACGTGGTCCCGCGTTCGGCGGCGCAGGCCAGCGGCGTCGACCTGGCCGACCCCAACTGCGGCAGCGGCGACAACGTGGTGCTGACCCGCATCGACGGCTCGCCCGGCACCAGCGGCGGCAACTTCCGCTGCTTCGACAACGCCAACGACGTCTACAACTTCCAGGCCGACGGCAACCTCAACCTGACGCCGCAGGAGCGCGCCAACATCGCCTTCAGCGCGCGCTACTTCATTACCGAAGACGTCGAAGCCTTCCTGCTGGGTTCCTGGAACCGCACCGAATCCTCGTTCCAGATCGCGCCGCTGCCGTTCGACGGTCGCGCCGCGGTCGACGACGTGCCGATCAGCGCCGACAGCCTGTACAACCCGTTCGGCGTGGACGTCACCGATGCGCGGCTGCGCCTGCGCGACTTCATCCCCACGCGCAGCACCAGCTTCGAGACCCAGACCTACCAGGTCACCGCCGGCCTGCGCGGCACCGTCGGCGACACCAGCTGGTCGTGGGACGCGGCGTACAGTTACGGCCGCACGCCGCAGACCCAGGTGGTGCGCGGCTACCTGTTCAGCCCGGCGCTGCGCGACGCGCTGGGTCCGTCGATGATCGACCCGGCCAGCGGCGATCCGATCTGCGTCCGGACCGCCGGTGACGCCTCGACCGTGATCGACGGCTGCCTGCCGGTCAACTTCTTCGGCCCGGCCCCCGATCCGACCACCGCCGAGGGACAGGCGCAACTGGCCGCCCTTGCGCTGATCAATCCCAGCATCATCAACACCAACTACAACGACCTGAAGAACTTCACCGCCAACGCCACCGGCGACCTCTTCGCGCTGCCGGCAGGCATGGTTTCCCTGGCGGTGGGCCTGGAATACCGCGAGGAGTCGGCCGGTTCGGACGTGGATTTCCTGACCATCATCCCGCCCGGCGAGACGGTCTGCCTGATCACCCAGGAAGCATGCAGCTTCGGCAACATCTCGGGCTCGTTCGACGTCAAGGAAGCCTACGCCGAAGCGCTGCTGCCCCTGCTGGCCGATGCGCCGTTCGCGCAGCGACTGAACGTTTCGCTGGGCGTGCGCTACTCGGACTACTCCAACTTCGGCGACACCACCAACGGCAAGATCGGCCTGGAATGGAAGCCGGTCGACGACCTGCTGGTGCGCGGCACCTACGCGCAGGTTTTCCGCGCGCCGACCATCGTCAACCTGTTCGGCGTGACCACCCCCAGCGCCAACACCTACGTGGACCCATGCAACAACTACATGGGGCAGGCCGTGGCGGACCCGCGCGCCTGCGCCAACGTGCCCACCGACGGCTCGTTCCGGCAGAGCGGCAACCAGGTCACATCGTTCCAGGTGTCCAACCCGGACCTGCAACCGGAAGAGGGCGACATGCTCACCTACGGCCTGGTCTACAGCCCCGAATGGCTGGCCGGCTTCAGCACCACCATCGACTACTGGCGGGTCAAGCTGGACGACTTCATCACCAGCCTGCCGGAGACGGTGATGCTCAACCAGTGCTTCGACTTCGGCCGCTACTGCGACACGTTCATCCGCGACGACGCCGGCGATGTCGCGCAGATGACCAACCAGGTCGGCAATTTCGGCTCGCTCAAGGCCAGCGGCGTGGACGTCGGCTTCCGGTACGCGGGCCAGCGCAACGAGTGGGGCAGGCTGTCCTGGAACCTGGACACCGCCTACCTGGCCGAGTACGAGGTGCGCCTGCTGGCCGGCGACCCCAGCAGCGATGTCGGCGCCTTTCCCGGCATCCCGGGCAGCACCGGCCTGGCGGGCACGTTCGTGGACAGCGCCAGCTCGGGTTTCGGCAACATGGCGCGCTGGCGGGCGCTCAACGACCTGCGCTGGGAAGGCGAGCGCTGGAGCGCGACGCTGACCACGCGCTACGTGCACCACGTGTTCGAGGCGCCCGACGTGGCCGATCCCTCCGAGCCCGGCTACGTGGCCAGGCGCCGCGTGCCCTCGTTCACCCAGCACGACGTCCAGGTCGGCTACCGCATCCCGGAGCTGCTGGACAGCGAGTTCCAGATCGGCATACGCAACCTCGCCGACCGGCAACCTCCCCTGATCTATTCCGGCTTCAATGCCTCCACCGACCTGCGGACGTACGATGGCGTCGGACGCTTCTACTGGATGCGCTGGACCGCCCGCTTCTGAGCGGGCCGTGCCCGTGGCGGCCACGGATGCGCCGGTCGTGCCCGCGGGCGCGGCCGACGCGGCCGGGCTGGCGCGCTTCGTGCGCTGCTACGACGACGACCTGGACGCCGACGTGTGCGCGGGCCTGGTGGCCGGATTCCACGGCATGGGCGATGCGCAGCAGCGCAACGGCCGAGGCGTGCGCGCCGGGCTGGACGACAGCGCATGGACCGAACTGGACGTCGGCCGCCACGCCGACGCGCCGCTGCTCGCGTTCTTCCGGCACCGGGTATCGCTGGCCTTGCAGCGCTACAACCGCGACCTCGGGCTGCCGCTTCCGGTGCCCGACAGCCCGCTGCTGGCGCCGCTGGTCCTCAAGCGCTACCTCGCCGGCGGACGTGACCGTTTCCAGCTGCACTTCGATGCGGTGAACGAGGTCAGCGACCGCTACCTGGTGCTGCTGTGGTACCTCAACGACGTCGGGCAGGGCGGCGAGACGCTGTTCCCGCTGCTCGACCTGCGCGTCGCGCCGCGCAGGGGTCGGCTGCTGGTGTTCCCGCCGTACTGGATGTTCCCGCACGCCGGGCTGCCCTCGCCGAAACAGGACAAGTACATCCTGTCCACCTACCTGCGGTTCCCCGGCGCTCACTCCAGGCTGTAGCCCAGGCGTCGCACCCAGGGCGCGAGCAGGTCCAGCGTCTGCGCGGTGAAGTGCGCGCGGTAGCGCTGCCAGCGGGCGATGCCCGCGCGGTTGAGCGGGCGCGTCACCTGCGCATAGCTGGGCGTACGGATCCGTCCGGGCTGCGCCGCATCGAGGCGATCCTCCAGGCCTTCGACCATCGGCAGCCGCAGGAACCGGAACACGCGCTGCAGGGTGGCCTCCGGTTCGTCCACCAGGTCCTCGTGGCGGACCTCCAGCACGGACAGTCCCACGCGCGCCCGCTGCTCGTGCCACCAGTCCATCAGCCGCGCATATGACCGGGCGGTGGAGTCCAGCGACCCGAACGCCAGCACGCCACCGTTGAGCCCGAATGCCTGCATGTGGCAGCTGAGCACGACGTCGCAGGGGTGGCGCAGCATGAAAACGAGCTGCGCATCCGGAAAGCAGCGCGCCAGGTAGGGTGCGCGGCTGAAGCTGAGCGGATACTTGTCCAGCAGCCGGCGTCCGTCCGGGCGCAGGTATCGCCCGACTTCACGCCAGTAGCGCACGCGCAGTTCCGTCCGGGCCCGGGCGTCCAGCCCATCCAGGGCCATGCACAGGTCGGACGCGTGGGGCCGCTCGTGGAACGCGGCGATCATCGCCTCCAGCGCAGGGCGTTCCTCCAGCGGCTGCAGCGCCGGATGACCGCCGAGGATCCGCTGCATGAGCGTGGTGCCCGATCGCGGAAACCCGACCAGGAACACCGGGTCGGCCGGCAAGCCGTCCCGCGCGGGTCGCCGCCAGCAAGCCGGCGCCTCGCGCTGCAGGCGTTGCTCCAGCCAGGCGAAGGGATCGTCCAGGACGGCCTGCGGATGCCGCGCCGCCAGCGCGCACCGGGCATGGTGGTGGGCGCGGGCGAGGGCATCCATGGCCGTTGCGGACCGGCCCTCGGCATCGAGCAGGCGCGCGGCTTCGAACTGCAACTGCGCCGCCATCGCATCGTCGACCGGGTCGGCCAGGAAGGGGGCCAGGCACGCGTGCGCCTCGGCGGTCCGGTCCAGGCGGCGCAGCCAGCGCGAGCGCGCCAGCGCGTGCATGGGCGTTGCCGGCATGCCCGCGCGGGCCAGCTCGTCGGCGACATCGTCGAGGCGGTTCAGCCGTTCCAGCAGCAGCGCGCGCCTTACCCGCAGTTCCGCGCGCCCGGGCAGCGCGCGGATGCAATCCTGCAGCAGCGCATCGGCGCGTTCCTCGTGCCCGCAGCGGGCCAGGATCCAGGCCGCGTCGGCCCGCTGCAGCCAGGACAGCGCGGCCAGGTCCAGCGCGGAAATGCAGCGGTCCGCCGCTTCGAGCTGCTCCAGTTCGCACAGGCATTCGGCGTTGGCGAGGCGCACGTCGGGCGCGTCGGGCTCGGCCTGCAGGGCGCGTGCGAGCAGACCCCGCGCCAGCTGGAAATGCTGGCAGGCCAGCGCCGCAATGCCATGGCCGAGCCAGTACGCCACGCCTTCGGCGCCCGCGCAGGCGGCCGCTTCGAATGCTTGCAGCGCAGCCGGGCCATCGCCGCACGCCAGGCAGGCATTGCCCAGGTTCAGCAGCAGCGCCGGGTCGTGCGGCGACAGGTTGCGCAACCGCTCCAGTTCCTCGCGCGCCAGCGCGTGCCGTTCCTGCGCGGCCAGCGCCAAGGCCAGCAGGTAGCGCCATTGCGCCCGCTCCGGATGCCTGCGCAGGACCGCGCGTGCCTGGTCCTCGACCGGCGCGGCGTCACCGGCGTGCAGTCGCGCGAGCGCCGCATCCACGGACGCGTTCGGCAAGGGCTCGACGTCGGCGGGGACGGCTCGCTGCATGGCTGCACTGTGGGCGCACCCGGCGACGGCGGAGAGTGCCAATCGCGCCGCCGTGATGGCCGGATCGGTGCTTGACCCGCTGCGCGCGGCCGGCGTCCGACGCGCCACAGGGCGGCGACCTGGTCGAAAGCACAGCCTGTGCACAGCTCGGCAACAGGCGCTGGCCATGAAGGGGCCAACGCCTGCGCAGTGGGCAGGCCGGCCGGCGAAGGACACTGGCGGCATCCACCTGCACCTCTCTCCGGCAGTCGCCGCTCCGCCAGTTCCGCTCGCAGAGGAACGATAAGCGCCGGCACCGTGGACATGCCCGGCTTCGGCCGGGCTTCTTTTTTTTTCCCGCAGGTTCCGTTCGCCTGGAAGCGCCGGCGCCCGGCGGATTGGCTCCCTGCGCAGGCGTCGGATTGGTTCTCCACGGAGGACCACCCGATGCCTACCTTGGCCTCATCGCAAGGCAGTCATGGCATGCGCCAGGAGAGCCACTTCGATGAGGCTTTACCACCACACGCTGCGCTACGGCGACCACCTTCCTTCCCCCGTGCTGGTCGACAGCGGCCTGCACCTGCTGCATGCCCACGGCCGTGGCATCCAGGTCGACGTGCCGGCTGGCTGGACCACCCTGTGCTGGGCGCCCGCCGGGCAGGTGGCCCTGGCCATTCCGGGCAGCGAATGGCAGCTGGATGGCCGGCGGATGCAGCTGTGGACCGACGGCCCGCTGCGGATCCGCTCCAGTGGCGCGCAGGGCTGGATCGCGATGCTCGGCTCGAGCCATGCATGGTCGGCCATGTCCGGCCGGCGCAGGTCCGACGCAGCCACGCTGCTGCCGTGGCGCGGCCGACCGGGCAGGGAGGTGGCCGGCCTGGTGTGCCGTCTGCTGCGCAACGGCCGGCAACCGGGGTCGCGGCGGGCGGGTGACTGCGACGCGTTGCTGACCGCACTGGTGGACGCCCTGGTCGAACGCCAGCAGGACCTGCAGTCGTTGCTGGCGCGTTGCAGCGGTCGCAGCCTGGCGCGCCAGCAGCAGACCCTGCTGCGCCTGCTGCGCGTGCGCCATGCCATCGAATGCAACACCGACCTGCGCCTGGACCTGGAGCAGCTGGCGGCCGCGGCGCGCTACTCGCCCTGCCATCTGATCCGCCTGCACCGCGCGGTGTTCGGCGAGACTCCCTCGGAATACGCGACCCGCCTGCGCGAACGGCAGGCCTGGGACATGGTCTGCGGTTCGCGCCTGCTGATCTGCGAGATCACCGAGATGCTCGGCTTCGAAAGCCAGAGCGCGTTCTGCCGCGCGTTCAAGAACGCCTTCGGCCGCACCACGTCGCAGGTGCGCGGCTCGCGTGCGCGCGAAGGGGTCCGGCCCCGTGTCGCCGCCTAGGCGCCTGCGCGCGGTGCGACGCCGCGCCGCGGCTACCGCTCCGAGTGCCCCGCCTGGTCGTATTCGCGTGGGGCGAGCAGGTCCGGCTTGATCAGGGCGATGAACGCCCGTGCCTGCGGCGACAGCACGCGGCCCTTGCGCACCACCACGCCATAGCTGCGCGAGGGGAAGAACGCCGCCAGCGAGCGCGAGGCCAGGCGATCGCCATCGTTCTCGCCCAGGCAGATCGAGGGCACGATCGACACGCCCATGCCCATCGCCACGTACTGCTTGATCACGTCCCAGCCGCTGACCTCCAGCGCCACGGTGTACGGCACCCGGTTCTGCTGCAGCACCACGTCGACCAGGCGCCAGGTGATCTGCCGCTTGGGCGGCAGGATCAGCGGGTGCGCCGCCAGGTCGGCCAGCTCCAGCCGCGCCTTGCGCAGCAGCGGGTGCCCGGGCGGGGCGATCAGCCGCTGCTCGAAGCGGTACGCGCCCTCGTAGCTCAGGTCCGCCGGTACGTCGAGCAGGGTGCCGACCACCAGGTCCACCGCGTCCTCGCGCAGCAGGTCGGTGCCCTCGCTGGCGACCACGTTGTGCAGGGTCAGGCGGACCTCGGGATGGTGCGCCCGGAACGCCTCCACGATCCGCGGCAGCAGGTAGAGGATGGTCGAGCTGTTGGCGGCGATCTTCAGCTCGCCGGCATCCAGGCCCTGGACCCGTTCCCGGAACGCGGCCTCCAGGCCGTCGAGCTGCTCGACCAGCGGCAGGGCCATCTCGTACAGGATCTCGCCCTCCCGGGTCGGGGCCAGGCGGCGGCCGTTGCGCTCCAGCAGGGGCATGCCCAGGTCCCGTTCCAGCGCCTGCAGTTGCAGGGTGATGGCCGGCTGGCTGACGAACAGGGCATCGGCGGCACGCGACACCGAGCCCAGGCGCACCGTCTGGCAGAACGCGCGCAGCGGCTTGAGCCGGTCGGATTTGTAGGAAAAACGGGGGCTTGCGCTGCCAGCCACGGGATGGTTGTGACTACATATTAGTTGGGCTTATGAAGTACATTGACAAAACTGTTTTGTCAAATAGTTTGCCGCAGCGCAGCGTGGACTCCCGACCCGAGCAGCCCTGGAGCCTGCCATGTCCGCCACCGCCACTGCCGCCCCGATTCCGTCGACCCGTCCCGCGTCCAGTCGCCCCGCCAGCGTCGCCGCCGTTCCCCGCGCCGCCGCCGGCCTGGCGCTGACCGAGCGTGTCGCCGGCCAGGAGCAGCTGCTGCCGGCGCCGCTGCTTGGCCTGCTGGTGTCGTTGCACCGGGCGATCGAGCCGGAGCGGCGCGCCCGCCTGGCCGCGCGCCGCGAGCGCCAGGCCGCGTTCGATGCCGGCGCCCTGCCGGACTTCCGCGCCGATACCCGCGCCATCCGCGACGGCGACTGGAAGGTCGCGCCGATCCCGCGCGCGCTGCAGGACCGGCGCGTGGAGATCACCGGGCCGACCGACCCGAAGATGGTGATCAATGCGCTCAATTCCGGCGCGCAGTGCTACATGGCCGACTTCGAGGATTCGACCGCGCCGACCTGGCGCAACCTGCTGGCCGGCCAGCGCGCGCTGGCCGCGGCGGTCGACGGCACGCTCACCTTCGAGGCCGACAACGGCAAGCAGTACCGGCTGCGCCCGTACGAGGAGCGCGCGGTGCTGATCGTGCGCCCGCGCGGCTGGCACCTGGACGAGAAGCACGTGCGCATCGACGGCGAGGCGATCGCCGGCGGCCTGTTCGACATGGCCGTGTTCGCCTGGCACAACGCGCGCACGCTGATGGCCAACGATCGCGGCCCGTACTTCTACCTGCCCAAGCTGCAGAGCATGGAAGAGGCCGCGTTGTGGGAAACAGCGCTGTCGCATGTCGAATCGATGCTGGGCCTGCCGCACGGCCAGATGAAGGTCACCGTGCTGATCGAGACGTTGCCGGCGGTATTCGAGATGGACGAGATCCTGCATGCGCTGAAGGACCGCATCGTCGGGCTGAACTGCGGGCGCTGGGACTACATCTTTTCCTACCTGAAGACCTTCCGCGCCCACGCCGACAAGGTGCTGCCCGAGCGCGGCCAGGTGACCATGACCCAGCCGTTCCTGAGGGCCTATTCGGAGCTGCTGATCCGCACCTGCCACCGCCGTGGCGCGCACGCGATGGGCGGCATGGCCGCGCAGATCCCGATCGCCGGCGACGAAGCGGCCAACGAGCAGGCGATGGCGCGGGTGCGCGCCGACAAGCTGCGCGAGGTCACCGCCGGCCACGACGGCACCTGGGTCGCGCACCCGGCGCTGATCCCGGTGGCGCGCGCGATCTTCGACGCGCACATGCCCACGCCGAACCAGCACCATGTGCTGCGCGAGGACGTGCACGCCACCCGCGACGACCTGGTCCGCCCCAGCGAGGGCACCATCACCCGCGAGGGCTTCGAGAACAACGTCGAGGTCTGCGTGCGCTACATGGCTGCCTGGCTCGACGGCAACGGCTGCGTGCCGATTCACTGGCTGATGGAGGATGCGGCCACCGCCGAGATCGCCCGCGCCCAGCTGTGGCAGTGGCTGCACCACTCCGACCCGCGCGGACGACACGCCGATGGCAGCCCGGTGCACCTGGCCGACGGCACGGTGATCGACTTCGCCCTGTTCGAGCGGACCCTGGCCGCGTTGCCGGGCCGGCTGGGCGACACCGCCACGCTGCCGGGCGGCTCGCGCATCCCCGAAGCCATCGCCCTGCTCGACGAGCTGACCCGCGCCTGCCAGCTGGTCGAGTTCCTGACCCTGCCGGCGTACGCCCGGATCGACTGACCGTAGAGCGGGGCTCGTCCCGCTGAAGCACCCGCCACCCCCAAAGCCGGGCAAGCCCGGCTCTACGAGGCACCAAGCGCGGCTCGCCCCGCCCCCGTTGACACCTCGCCGGACACCTCCGGCACCACGCCAAGCCGCCGCAAGCCGCCCCACGGAGAACACCATGACCACGCTGAAGACCGCCGAACAGATCCAGCACGAATGGAACACCGACCCGCGCTGGGCCGGCATCACCCGCAACTACACCGCCGCCGACGTGGTCCGGTTGCGCGGCACGATCCCGGTCGAGCATTCGATCGCGAAGATCGGCGCGGAGAAGCTGTGGCGCTACCTGCACGAGAAGGATTTCGTCAACGCGCTCGGCGCGCTGACCGGCAACCAGGCCATGCAGCAGGTCAAGGCGGGTTTGAACGCGATCTACCTGTCCGGCTGGCAGGTCGCCGCCGACGCCAACCTGGCCGGGCAGATGTATCCGGACCAGTCGCTGTACCCGGCCGACTCGGTGCCGGCGGTGGTGCGCCGGATCAACAACGCGCTGCTGCGGGCCGACCAGCTGCACCATGCCGAGGGCGACGACAGCATCGACTTCCTGCAGCCGATCGTGGCCGACGCCGAAGCCGGCTTCGGCGGCGTGCTCAACGCCTTCGAGCTGATGAAGGCGATGATCGAGGCTGGCGCGGCGGGCGTGCACTTCGAGGACCAGCTGGCCTCGGTGAAGAAGTGCGGGCACATGGGCGGCAAGGTGCTGGTGCCGACCCGCGAGGCGGTGGAGAAACTCAATGCCGCGCGCCTGGCCGCCGACGTGATGGGCGTGCCGACGCTGCTGGTCGCGCGCACCGACGCGGAGGCCGCCGACCTGCTGACCTCCGACGTCGACGACAACGACAAGCCGTTCTGCACCGGCGAACGCACGGTCGAAGGCTTCTACAAGGTGCGCAACGGCCTGGAGCAGTCGATCAGCCGTGGCCTGGCCTACGCGCCTTACGCCGACCTGGTCTGGTGCGAGACCGGCAAGCCGGACCTGGAATTCGCGCGCAGGTTCGCCGAGGCGATCCACGCGAAGTACCCGGGCAAGCTGCTGGCCTACAACTGCTCGCCCTCGTTCAACTGGAAGAAGAACCTGGACGACGCCACCATCGCGAAATTCCAGAAGGAAATCGCCAGCTACGGCTACAGGTTCCAGTTCATCACCCTGGCCGGCTTCCACGCGCTGAACTATTCGATGTTCAACCTGGCCCACGGCTACGCCCGCCGGCAGATGAGCGCATTCGTGGAGCTGCAGGAGGCCGAGTTCGCCGCCGCCGAGAAGGGCTTCACCGCGGTCAAGCACCAGCGCGAGGTCGGCACCGGCTACTTCGACCAGGTGACCCAGGCGATCCAGCAGGGCCAGTCCTCGACCACCGCGCTGAAGGGCTCGACCGAGGAGGAGCAGTTCCACGACCGCGCGGCGGCCTGAGGCGAGGGCTATGCCGCAACCGGCCTCCAGGCCGTGACAGGTCGTGCGGGTGCGCCCCGGGAGGGGGCGCACCCTTTTTTCCCCGCGCGGCGGCGCTCCATCTGTAGGAGCCGATTCATCGGCGACCCGATGCCCCTTGCCGCAGGCGCCGTCCCGTTCTTCCCGCCCTCGTGTCGCCCATGAAGATGGGCTCCTACACGTGGGGGCGGGGCGGTGCCGTTCCGGGCATGGAGGCCAAGACCACCCTGCTGCCGGAGGACGCGGCCCCCTTGGGCCGGTTCCGGCGTTAGCCCGGTCAGGGGCCGGCATCCGCCGGCGGCAGGCATGCCGGGAGCTGGACCATGGCGGGACACGGGCTGCATGCAGGGATCGACGCCGCCGCGTGGCGCGCCAGTCCTGGTCCACGCCGGGACGGCCGCGCCGCGCCGCGCGGCCGTCATTGGCCCGACCAGGACTGCGACCGGCCCGGTGGCCACGTTCCGCGGCTCCCGGGCGGCGGTTCCGGCCCGACGGCCGGCGGGCGGGACGCTGGCCGCGCGCTATGCCGTACGCGGGCCGATGGTATGCTCCGTGCTCATCCGGAGGGGGCCGGGTACGGGAGCCGTGGGATGTCGAGCGACGGCGTGACGCGCAACGTCCGGGACAGGAACGACCAGGAAGCCAGCGGTGGCGGAAACGCCGCCCTGTCGTCGTGCGAGTTCGACCTGTTCGCCGCCGTCGGCCGCGAACGGCCGGTGCGCACCGGCGAACGCCTGTTCCGCCGCGGCGACACCGGCGAGGTCATGTACGTGATCTCCCATGGCCGGGTCGAGCTGGACTTCGGCAACGACCTGGCCACCAAGCAGCTGGGGCCGCAGGAATTCTTCGGCGAGCTGGGCCTGCTGATCGGCGAGCACACCCGCAGCGCCGACGCGGTGGCCACCAGCAATGGCACCCTGGTCGAGCTGGGCGAGGACGAATTCCAGCAGCTGGTCGCGCGCGACCCGCACCTGGTGGCGCAGTTCCTGCGCCGCTCGATCACCCGGGTGGTGCTCAACGAGCAGAGCCTGATCCGCCAGCTGCGCCGCCGCAACCAGGACCTGGAAACGGCGCTGGACAACCTCTACGCCACCACCCACCAGCTCAACCAGACCGAAGAGCTGATCCGCACCGACGAGCTCACCGGCCTGTACAACCGTCGCGGCCTGACCCTGCACCTGCAGGAATGCCGCCGGCTGGGGATGAAGGAGGCCATGGGCCTGGTGCTGGTGGACTGCGACCGCTTCAAGCAGGTCAACGACGACCATGGCCACCTGATCGGCGACCGCGTGCTGCAGAACATCGCCGGCATCCTGCGCTCGGTCGCCGGCCCGGACGACGTGCCCTGCCGTCTGGGCGGCGACGAATTCTGCCTGCTGGTCTCGGCGCAGAGGCGCGAGGACGTGATGCGCTACGCCGAGTTCGTGGTAGCCACCACCCGCAACCTGCTGCTGCTGCAGCAGGCGGTGCCGACCATCTGCCCGGTGAGCGTGGGCGCCTGCCTGGTCGAGCCGGAGCAGGACTGGAACGACTGGTACGCGCGCGCCGACGCGGCGCTGTACGAGGCCAAGCGCCTGGGCGGCAACCGCGCGTTCTGGATCGACGGCCTGCCGCCGCTCCCGGGCGGATGAGGCGGCGACGATGGACGGCATGCCGCACGACAGCCAGGCGCCGCAACTGCGGACCCTGCTGCTGACCGACCTCTGCGACTCGACCGGCCTGGTCGAGAAGCTCGGCGACGGCCCGGCCGCAGGCCTGTTCCGCGACCACGACCGGCTGGTGCTGGAACTGCAGCAACGCTGGCGCGGCCGCCTGATCGACCGCTCCGATGGCCTGTTGCTGCTGTTCGAGCGCCCGCTGGACGGGCTCGGTTTCGCCCTGGACTACCGCCGCGGCCTGGAAGCGCTGGGCAACGCCCACCGCACCGACCCGCTGCTGGCGCGCGCCGGCCTGCACGTGGGCGAGGTGCTGATCTGGCGCAACAGCGAGGAGGCGGTGAACGCCGGGGCCAAGCCGGTCGAGATCGAAGGCCTGGCCAAGCCGTTCACCGCGCGGCTGATGCAGCTGGCCCGGCCCGGCCAGATCCTGCTGTCGTCGGTGGTCGAACCGCTGGTGCGGCGCTCGGTGCGCGAGCTGGGCGAGCGCGGCAACGAGCTGCAATGGCGCAGCCACGGCCGCTGGCTGTTCAAGGGCGTGCCCGAAGTGCAGGAAGTGCACGAGGTCGGCGAGCCCGGCCTGGCGCCGCTGCGCGCACCGCGTGGCGACGCCAAGGCCCGGCGCGAGATGCCGGTGTGGCGCCGCCCGGTGGCGATCGCCGCCGAGGTGGTGGTGGTCGTCGGCCTGGTCGTCGGCGGCTGGTTCATGACCCGCCCCGAACCAGCGATCGCCTTCTCCGAGCGCGACTGGGTGGTGGTGGGGGACCTGCGCAACATGACGGGCGATCCGCGCTACGACGGCGCCATCGAAGCGGCGTTGCGCACCAGCCTGGAGCAGTCGCAGTTCGTCAACGTGGTGCCCGATGCGCGGGCGCAGAGCGTGCTGGCGCTGATGAAGCGCGCCGATTCGCGGATCGACCGCAGTACCGGCCTTGGCGTCGCCCAGCGCACCGGCGCGAGGATGCTCCTGCTGCCGACGGTGTCGGACAACGGCGGGAAGGTGCGGGTGGATGTCGAGGTAGTGGATCCTTCGACGTCGGACACCGTGCTCTCCCTGGGCGCTGGCGGTCGCGGTGCCGATTCGGCGATCCATTCCACCGGCGACATCGCCGAATCGCTGCGGGCAAGGCTGGGCGAGAACGCGAGCCTGATCGCTCGTTCCTCGCTTCCGCTGGAACAGGTAACGACCCCGAGCATCGAAGCGCTCCGGGCATTCACCCTTGGCCAGCGTGCCTACGCGCTCCGCGACCTGGGCCGCGCCGAAAGCCATTTCCGCCAGGCCCTCCAGCTCGACCCCGGATTCGCGATGGCGCGGATCGGCCTCGCCCGGGTCGCATTCGGGCGCCAGGACATCGCCACGGCCCAGAAGGAAATGGAGGCTGCGCTGTCGGACGTGTCGAAGTTGACCAACCGCGAACGCCTGTACGCCGATGCACAGCTCTCGCTGCTGCGCTGGGACAAGGGTTACCAGTCAAAATGGGGCGCGCTTTCGGACCTCTATCCGGACTTCGACATCGCCGCCTTCAACACCGCCTTCGCCATGTCCATCGGCAACCGGTTCGAGGAGATGCGGCGGTTCAGCGAGCGTGCGATCGCGACCCAGGGGGTGACGCTGCCGGTGGCGATCAAGTTCCGGGCGATCGCCAGTGCGGGATTGGGCGATCTGGCGTCGGCCCGCGCGGACTGCGCGAACGACAAGGGGGGTTCCGGACCGCAGATCGAGTGTGAGCTGTTGAAGGCGGCCGAATCCACCGAGGAAGCGCTGCGGGCGCTGGCGCCGGTGGCGGGCGAGCCGGACTTCGCGGCCATCGAGCGCGCCACGGCCGAGCTCAACGTCCTCGCCGCGGACGGCCAGTGGGAGCTGGCGGAAGCCAAGGCGCGTCAATTGATCAGCGATCGCGCCGACCCGGTGTTGCCGTTCGAATGGCTCGCGCGCAGCACCGCGCTCGAGGTGCTGTCGCGCCGCGCCGGCAAGGACGAGCTGCGCAGGGAAGTGGCCCGCCTGCTGGGGCTGGTCGAGCGGAAGATGCCGGCCGAAGTAGGCCGGGCGCGCGACGCGGTCGCGGCGACGGCCCTGCATGCCGGCTACGTCGCGGCGGGCATGGGCGACGCGGCCTTGGTGGAGCGCGCGAGGAAGGCGGCAGGCGGCCAGGTCGACGCGTCACCGGAGCCGCTGCTCGCCAACGCATCGGCGATCATGATGGCGCGCATGCAGAGGATGCATGGCGATCCGGAGGGGGCGTTGAGAACGCTGGCGCAGTACGAAGGCCCCAACGTGCTCGCGCTCACCTGGATCGAGCGCGCCGAGGCAATGGCGGCACTGGGGCAGGATGCGAGCGAACTGACCGGCAAGGTCCGTTCGCCCGAAGGCCGGGCAAGGACCTATGCCGAATGGGCTCCGGAAAAGCCGCCACCGGCCAGCGTCCTGGCCAGGTAGCGGCTCCCGATAATCCGCAGGATCACCCGGCGCCGGGTGGCTTCAGCGGGCGAAGATGATGAACCCCGCCGACTGCTGGACCTGCTTGGTCAGCAGGTCGATGTCCGAACCGATCTCTTCCTTGCTGGGCAGGACGACCTTGCCCGGGGCGATGTCCGGATCGACGTTGATTCCGTACTCGGCGAACGCCGCTACGGGCGATTTCTGCATGAGTGCGCGGAAATCGTCGTCGGAGGCGAGACGCTCCAGCAACTTGCGGGCGCTTTCGTGGGTAGCCATGTTTTTCCCCTGGTGAATGTTGCGTGCGTTTTCAATCCGGCCGCGGCATGGCGACCGGTCGCAGATGAAGCTGGTCCCGGGTCGGGTCGGCAACCCCTATCCCATTCGCGCCGATGACCATCCGGGCGGACGAATCTAAGCACAAAATCCCTGCTATGTCGGCGTCGTTGATGGCCGCCGTATAGAAGGCGCCGAGGCCCAGGTCGGTGGCGGCCAGGTAGAAGGTCTGGCTCAGGTGGCCGGAGTCCAGCAACAGGACCCGCATGGCCTTGGGGTGCTGGCGGTACTTCCAGAACTGCCGGTCCAGCCGGGCGACATGGAAAACCAGGGCCGCCGCGTCGGCGAAATAGTCCTGGCCCGCGACCAGGCGCGCGGCCAACGGGCGCGCCTCCTCCGCAGGTACCCGGGCGACCAGTTCCAGCCGGTGGTCGTCGCCGCGGTAGTGGTAGAAGCCGGGAGCGAGGCCTTCGACGTCAATGACCAGCGGGAAGGCCTCGATCGGGTGCAACGCGCCGCCTGAGGGGCTGGTCCGCTTGACCGCCGTCATGCCCGGCGCCAGTTCCTCGATGCCACAGGCACCGAACGCCACCTGCATCACCTGGGCGAACGCCCCGATCGACAGGGGGCGGGCCGTATCGAAGTGGCGCGTGGTCCGGCGACGATGCAGGAGCTCGCCAAACGCGCCGCTGGCGGGTGCGTCCGGCAACGGGACGCTGCCGAGATGGTTGGGGTGGCCGGGGAAGTGCTCGGGGATGGGGCCATGGCGGCTGGCGTGCGCCAGCAGTCGCTCGCGCTGGTCGGCATCGCCGTGCGGGCGATACCCCTCGTCGCCCGACACGCCCGACCAGCCGGTCATCCCGTGGTAGAGCCGGGCAAGGGGATGCCAGCCGACCTCCCGGCACCGGTCTTCGGACGCCAGGATGGTGGCGGACGCGGCATGTTCCGGCCGGTCCGAGAGAAGCACCGTGCGCTCCAGGAGGGCAGCGATGGCGGCGGCCGGGAACGCTGCGGGATCGAGCGACGAAAGCTCGCACCAGCCAGGGGGCAGCCGGGAAAGTAGGGCCAGCTCGTCCGCGGAGACCGGCAGGCCCTGGCCGCTGTGTGGACACAGCAGGGTGATGCCGGTGGAGGGAAGCAGCGTGACGCGTCCTGAAAGCAGGTCCGCGAAATCGGGCAGCAGCTGCTCATCGATCTGGATGAAGCTGGGGTCGCGGCGGCGGATCTTCATTCGCCGGATTATCGCGCCGCGGCGCCCCGAAGGGCGCCGGTTCCCGGTTCTCCGCGTGGACGACGGGCGCCGGAAGCCGGCACCCGCGTCCCACGCGACCTACTTGCGCACGTCCTGGGTATGCGCCTGCAGCGCCGCGCTCAGCCCTTCCACGCCGTCGGCACCGGTCGGCACGGTGACGCTGGAGCCCTTGAGGTCCTCGCCGATCGGCTGGGCGCGGCCGCCCAAGCACTTGGCCAGGAAGTTCTCCGTGATCGCGTTGAAGGCCTTGTTGTTCTCCGGGCGGGCGAAGCCGTGGCCCTCGTCGGGGAACAGCACGTAGGTGACCGGGATGTTCTTGGCCTTCATCGCCTCGACGATCTGGTCGCTCTCGGCCTGCTTCACGCGCGGGTCGTTGGCACCCTGGCCGATCAGCAGCGGCTTGGTGATCTTGTCGGCGTGGGTCAGCGGCGAACGCTCGGTCAGCCACCTCCTGCCTTCCTCGGTGCGCGGGTCGCCCATGCGCTTGGCCAGCTGCTCGTAGAAGCTGGCCCAGTACGGCGGCACGGTCGCCAGCAGCGTGTTGAGGTTGGACGGGCCGACGATGTCCACGCCGCAGGCGAAGGTGTCGGGGGTGAAGGTCAGGCCGGCCAGGGTGGCGTAGCCGCCGTAGCTGCCGCCCATGATCGCGACCTTGTCTGCGGTGGTGATGCCCTGGCCGACGGCCCACTGCACCGCGTCGATCAGGTCGTCGTGCATCTTCCGACCCCACTCGCCGTCGCCGGCGTTGGTGAACTCCTTGCCGAAGCCGGTGGAGCCACGGTAGTTGACCGACAGCACCGCGTAGCCGCGATTGGCCAGCCACTGGTCGTAGCTGCTGTAGCCATAGTCGTCGCGCGCCCACGGCCCGCCGTGGACCAGCAGCACCATCGGCACCGGCGCGTCGGCCTTGCCGTCGCCGTCGGCGTCGGCCTGCACCGGCAGGGTGAGGTAGCTGGGCAGGGTCAGGCCGTCGCGCGACTTGATCTCCAGCGGCCACATCGGCGCCAGCGGCTTGCCGTCCAGCGCCGGGCGCGCGGAGAACAGCTTGGTCAGCTTGCCCTCGGCGCCGGGGGTGCGGTCGTAGCGGTAGTAGACCACCGGCGATTCGGCGGCCGAGTAGGTGACGATCCAGGTCCTGTCGTCGAGCGTGCGCGCGTTGACGCCCGCCTCGCCCGGGCCGATGCCCTCCAGCGCCTTCAGGTCGGCGGCGAGCGCGTCGCCCAGCGGCTTCCACTCCTCGCGCAGGTAGTCCACCGACACGGCCTGCAGCTCGCCGGTGCGCGGATCGGACAGGCCGCCGCCGATGTCGGCGCGCGCGTCCTCGGCCAGCAGCTTGCGCTCGCCGGTGCCGCTGTCGATCGCGTACACCGCCGAGGTGTTGCGGTTGCGCGAGTCGGCCAGGTACAGGGTCTTGCCGTCGTGGGTCAGGCCCAGGACATTCGTGGTGAGCACGTCCTCGAACGGCACGTCGTCAGCCTTCTCCCAGGCGCTGCCGGCGCGCTTGAGGATGTCCATGCCGCCGTCCGGGCGCGAGCGCTGGGCGAAGCGCAGGTTGTACGCGCCGTCGGCGATGTAGCCGGCGATCTCCTGGGTGTTCTTCTCCACCAGGGTGCGCTCGCCCGTGGCCAGGTCGACGCGGTACAGGTCGTGCCACTTGGCGTCGCGGTCGTTCATGCCGACCAGGATGCTGTCGGGCTGGGTCGGGCTGACGCCCACGACCTGCGCGGTGGTCTTCTCGAACGGGGTGAGGTCGCGGCTCTGGTTGCTGGCCAGGTCCACCGCGTACAGGTGGAAATCCTCGTCGCCGCCGCTGTCGCGCAGGTAGAGCAGCGTGTCGGGACGGTAGGACCAGAAGTAGTTGCGGATGCCGCGCGCCTTGTCGTCGGTCACCGCGCGTCCGGCCGACGGATCGCTGGCCGGTGCTACCCAGACGTTCATCACGCCATCGACCGGCGCGATCCAGCTCAGGTACTTGCCGTCAGGGCTGATCTGCACGCCCGCGCGTTCGGGATTGCCGAACAGCGCATCGCGCGCGATCAGTTCCACTTCCTTGGGTGCCTCGGGCGCGGCGGTTGCCGGCGGGGCGGTGGTCGCGTCGTCCTGCTTGCCGCCGCAGGCGGCCAGGGCAAGGGCGAGGCTGGAGGCGACGAACAGTTTGCTGTGGCGCATGGGGATTCCCCGGGGATGCCGGCGGCATCGGAAGACGCACGCTAGCCGATGTGCCCCACCGCCGTCGTTCCCGTCCCGTTAAACCACCCCCATGACCGATGGCACGCCCGTAGAGCCGGGCTTGCCCGGCTGAACCTGCCCGGGCGCCGCCATGGCGCGGCACAGGCCGTCGTAGAGCCGGGCTTGCCCGGCTGCGCTGGTGACGGCCCCTGCCGGAAGCTGCGGGGCGAGCCCCGCTCTACGGGTGTCGTGCCGGGCTTGCCCGGCGGCGCCCGTAATTGGATGGTCGGGAGGCCGCGCGGCGAGTCCGCCCGCGGGCAGCGGTCACGTCGCCGGCGTGGACAGCGGCGCGCGATACCCCAGTGCCTCGGCCAGGTGGGCGGTGGCGATCGCCGCGGCCGCGTCCAGATCGGCGATGGTGCGGGCCACGCGCAGGACCCGGTGCAGGCTGCGGGCGGTGAGCTGCAGGCGTTCGCAGGCCTGTTCGAGCAGCCGCTGGCCGTCGTCGGCGAGCCGGCAGTCGCGGGTGATGCCGGCATTATCCAGGCGCGCGTTGAGGCGGCCTGCGCGTTCCAGCTGCCGCGCCTGCGCGGCGATCACCCGCTCGCGGATGGCGGCGCTGGACTCCCCCGGCGGCGCATCGCCACGCAGTGCCTGCGGCGGCAGGCGCGCCATCGCCAGGTGCAGGTCGATGCGGTCCAGCAGCGGGCCGGAGATCCGGCCCCAGTACTGGCGGATCCGGTCCGGGCTGCAGCGGCATCGCGAGGACGGGTCGCCGGCCCACCCGCACGGGCACGGGTTCATCGCCGCGACCAGCTGGAAGCGGGCGGGAAACTCGGCGCTGCGCCCGGCGCGGGCGACGGTGATCCGCCCCGATTCCAGCGGCTCGCGCAACACCTCCAGCACGGCGCGGTGCCATTCGGGCAGCTCATCGAGGAACAGCACGCCGTTGTGCGCGAGCGAGATCTCGCCGGGCCGCGGCGGGCTACCGCCGCCGGCCAGGGCGACCGCGCTGGCGCCGTGGTGCGGCGCGCGCCAGGGCCGCTGCCGCCAGAGCCGTGGATCGAAGCCGCGGCCGCTGATCGAGGCCACGGCGGCGGTTTCCAGCGCCTCGGCTTCGGTCGCCTCCGGCAGCAGGCCGGGCAGGCGCGACGCCAGCAGGGTCTTGCCGCAGCCGGGCGGGCCGCTCATGAGCAGGTGGTGGCCGCCGGCGGCGGCGATCTCCAGCGCGCGGCGGGCCTGCGCCTGGCCTCGTACGTCGGCCATGTCCGGGGCCGATGCAGGAGCGGCCGGTTCCTTGCCACCCTCCGCGCGCGGCAGCGCGGTCGTGCCGCCCAGCCCGGCGCAGGTTTCCAGCAGGGTGCGGGCGACGTAGGCCTCGGCATCGCGCGCCAGCGCCGCTTCGGCGCCGCTGCCGGCCGGCACCACCAGGCGGCGGCCGTCGCGGGTGGCGGCCAGCACCGCCGGCAGCACGCCATCGACCGCACGCAGCTCGCCGGTCAGGCCCAACTCGCCGAGGAACTCGCAGCCGGCCAGCGCGTCGCGGTCGATCTGGCCGCTGGCGGCGAGGATGCCCAGCGCGATCGGCAGGTCGAAGCGGCCGCCATCCTTGGGCAGGTCGGCCGGCGCCAGGTTGATGGTGATGCGGCGCTGCGGGTACTCGAACTGCGCGCAGAGGATCGCCGCGCGCACCCGGTCGCGCGATTCGCGCACCGCGGCGGCCGGCAGGCCGACGATCTGGGTCGAGGGCAGGCCGCCGGACAGGTGCACCTCGACCTGCACCGGCGGAGCGGCGATGCCTGCGCGGGCCCGGCTGTGCACCAGCGCCAGGCCCATGGCGGGGTCACTCCGGACGCGCGGGCGGCTGGCCGGCCGCGTGTAGGCGTGCCTCCAGTTCCTCGACCACGTGCTCGAGCTTCTCCAGCTTCTCCCGCGTGCGCAGCAGCACCGCGCGCTGCACGTCGAACTCCTCGCGGGTGACCAGGTCGAGCTTGCCGAGGCCGGCCTGCAGCGCACCGCGGAAGCTAGCCTGCAGCTCCTCGCCGGATTCGCGCAGGCCCGGGGGCACCAGGTCGCTGAGGCGGCGGGCGAGGTCGTCGATGTGGTGCAGGTCGATCATGGCGGTCTCCGGCGTTGAAGGTAGCGTGCGCCGGCGCGGCGACGGCGGGAATCGGGCTGTGGCGCCGCGTCCGGTGGGAAAAATCCGGCGCCAGTTGCAGCATTGGACCGGAGCGCGCCGCCGCGTGGCAAGCGCGCGCCGGGTTATCCTCTGGCACCGCCTGCGTCCTGGAGCCGCCCGATGAAGATGATCATGGCCGTGATCAAGCCGTTCAAGCTCGACGACGTGCGCGAGGCGTTGTCGGCGCACGGCATCGCCGGCATCACCGTCACCGAGGTGAAGGGCTTCGGCCGGCAGAAGGGCCATACCGAGCTGTACCGCGGCGCCGAGTACGTGGTCGACTTCCTGCCCAAGGTGAAGGTCGAGGTCGCGGTGACCGACGACCAGGTCGAGGCCGTGGTCGAGGCGATCGTGCGCGCCGCCGCCACCGGCAAGATCGGCGACGGCAAGGTGTTCGTCCACGACCTCGGCCAGGTGGTGCGGATCCGCACCGGCGAACTGGACGCCGACGCGCTGTAGCCGGCGGCGCTCAGCGGCCGCGCAGGCCACGGTAGAAGCGCTTCCAGGTGTCGCGCAGCGCCGTCGACCAGCGCGGTGCGGCCAGCGTCGCGGCCACGCGCGCCCCGGGCGTGCGCCCGGTCACGCGCCGCTCGATGCGATAGGTGTTGGCCAGGTCGCTGCGGCGCAGCTCGCGCAGGACCGGCAGATTACGCAACCAGCGTGGCGTGCGCAGCGCCGAGGCGAAGTCGATCAGCACTACCCGTTCGCCATCGACGATCACGTTGGCCGGGTGCAGGTCGTTATGGGTGATGCCGCTGGCATGCAACTGCGCCACCGCGCCGCGCAGGCGCCGGAAGGTCTCGTCGTTTGCCGCCGCCTCGCCGCCCAGCGGCCCCCCGGGCACGAACTCCATGGCCAGGGCTAGGCCGCCGACCACGCCGACCAGCATCGGCGCATGCGTCCATCCGCGCAGGCGCCGCAGGTGGCGCGCCTCGCGGCGGACCAGAACGCGCGCCAGCGGCGCCAGCGGGGTGCGCCGGTAACGGCCGTAGTCCTTGACGACCGCGGGCGCATCGCCGACCCGGGTGAGGTAGACGTCGGGTTCGAGCAGCCGTTCGCCCCGCTTGAGCAGGCGGCGGGGGCGCGTGGGCACGGCTGCGCCACCCGCGGGCAGGCACGGAATCAGGCAATTCATCGGGAAGGCGCGTTCCGGCGTTGGCCGGCGCGATCACAACGTGGGGTGCGCATTCTGCGCGCCGCGGGCATGGCGATAAACACCACGCAGGTCGAAGCTGTGTTTCATCCGGGGCGCTGCCGCGGCCTTGATTCCATGCGCACCACGGGCCGGTCGAGCCGGCCGGCGGTGCGATCAAGCCTGCGACCCGGGGGATTGCGGGCGCGCGCGCCCGTTCGCGCGCGGGGCGGAGGCGGACAGCCCGGATCGCTGCCGTGGCGGTGGCGCCGGTCGTCCCGCGACCGGCGCATGGCATGCCCGGCGGGCGGGCCCGCCTCAGCCCTGCGCTTCGCCCAGCGCCTCGGCCACGAACGGCGGTGCGACCAGCACGCCCTGGTGCAGGTGCGCGTTGTAGTACTTCGTCTTGAAGCCCTTGGCCGCCGCATCGCCGTCGCGGAAGGCGAAGCCCTGGCCCTTGCGCGCCAGGGTCACGCTCCACCAGCCGGTCGGGTAGCACGGCTGCGGGAACGGCAGGGTCTTGAACGTGCTGAAGCCGGCCTTGCCCATCTCCGAGCGCATCGCCTTGATCAGCTCGAGCTGGGCCAGCGGCGATTCGGACTGTTGCACCAGGATCCCGTCGTCCTTCAGCGCGCGGAAGCAGCTGGCGTAGAAGTCCTTGTTGAACAGGCCCTCGGCCGGGCCGACCGGATCGGTCGAGTCGACGATCACCACGTCCACGCTGCCGGCCGGGCAGTTGGCCATGTAGGCCACGCCGTCGTCGAACAGCAGCTCGGCGCGCGGGTCGTTGTTGGAATCGCACAGCTCCGGGAAATGCTTCTCGGCCATGCGCGTGACCTGCTCGTCGATGTCGCACTGGGTCGCGCTCTCCACGCCCGGGTGCTTGAGCACCTCGCGCAGCGTGCCGCAGTCGCCGCCGCCGATGATCACCACGCGCTTCGGGGCCGCGTGGGTGAACAGCACCGGATGGCTGATCATCTCGTGGTACAGGAAGTTGTCGCGGCTGGTGAGCATCACCGCGCCGTCGATCAGCATCAGGTTGCCCCAGTCGGTCGTCCTGTAGATCTCGATCTTCTGGAACGGCGACTGCACCTCGTCGAGCTTGGCCTCGACGCGGTAGCCGATGGCCGAGCCGGTCGGCTCGAAATGCTCGATGTACCAGTTGTCCTGGGGGCTCATGGGCGGTCCTCGTGGATGGCGCGGGCGCCGGTGGGCGCGGTCGGTCGGGCCGGCGCGGCCGGCAGCGGCGGAAAACCCGCCCGGGCGTCCCGGACGGCGAAGGGCGCGCATTGTAACGGACCCTCCCGGACGCCGGGGTTAGAATGCGCGTCCTTCATTGCAGCCCGAGCCGCACGCCGATGAGCGACTGGTCCGCCGACCACGCCCGCAAGACCTGGTCCATCCCGCACTGGTCCGGCGGTTACTTCGACGTGGCCGGTGGCGCCATGCAGGTGCTGCCGCGCGGCGAAGGCGGCCCGGCCTTGGCGCTGCCCGCGCTGGTGGAGGCCGCGCGCGGCCAGGGCATGCAGCTGCCGCTGCTGCTGCGCTTCCCGGACATCCTCGGCGACCGCCTCGGCCGGCTGCAGGCCGCCTTCGCCCGGGCCATGGCCGAGGCGGACTACAGCGGCGGCTACACCGCCGTGTACCCGATCAAGGTCAACCAGCACCGCGGCGTGGCCGGCACCCTGGCCAGCCACCAGGGCGAGGGTTTCGGCCTGGAGGCCGGCAGCAAGCCGGAGCTGATGGCGGTGCTGGCGCTGTCGCGGCCGGGCGGCCTGATCGTCTGCAACGGCTACAAGGACCGCGAGTACATCCGCCTGGCCCTGATCGGCCGCAAGCTGGGCCTGGAGACCTTCATCGTCATCGAGAAGCCCTCCGAGCTGGCGCTGGTGATGGAAGAAGCCGCCAACCTCGGCGTGCGCCCGGGCCTGGGCGTGCGCATGCGCCTGGCCAGCCTGGGCGCGGGCAAGTGGCAGAACAGCGGTGGCGACAAGGCCAAGTTCGGCCTGTCCCCGCGCCAGCTGCTGGACCTGTGGAAGTCGCTGCGCGACTCGGGCATGACCGACTGCCTGCAGCTGCTGCACTTCCACATGGGCTCGCAGATCTCCAACGTGCGCGACATCGCCAACGGCATGCGCGAGGCGACCCGCTACTTCAGCGAGCTCTCGCGCCTGGGCGCGAAGGTGCGCTACATGGACGTCGGCGGCGGCCTGGGCATCGACTACGAAGGCACCCGCTCGCGCAGCGAGTGCTCGATCAACTACGGCCTGAACCAGTACGCGGCCAACATCGTCCAGCCGCTGGCCGAGGCCTGCGCCGCGCAGGGCCTGGTGCCGCCGCGCATCGTCACCGAATGCGGCCGCGCGATGACCGCGCACCACGCGGTGCTGGTGGCCAACACCACCGAGGTGGAGACCGCGCCGGAAGGCCGCGTGCCCGACGCGCACGACGACGAGCCGGCGGTGATCCGCCACCTGCGCGAGCTGCACGCCGACCTGCAGCAGCGGCCGCCGCTGGAGCTGTTCCACGAGGCCCAGCATTTCCACGCCGAAGGCCTGTCCGCCTACGCGCTGGGCCAGATCGACCTGCCGCAGCGCGCGCGCGTGGACGACCTGTTCTACGCCGTCGCCCACGGCGTGCGCGCGCAGCTGGACGGGGGCGAGCGCAGCCACCGCGCGGTGCTGGACGAGCTCAACGACCGCCTGGTCGACAAGTACTTCGTCAACTTCAGCGTGTTCGAGTCGATCCCCGACGCCTGGGCGATCGACCAGGTGTTCCCTATCGTGCCGATCGACCGGCTCGACGAAGCGCCCACGCGCCGCGGCGTGATTGCCGACATGACCTGCGACTCGGACGGCACGGTCAAGACCTACGTGGAGAACGGCGGCCTGGACACCTCGCTGCCGCTGCACCCGGTGCGCCACGGCGAGGGCTACTGCCTGGCGTTCTTCCTGGTGGGCGCCTACCAGGAAATCCTCGGCGACATCCACAACCTGTTCGGCGACACCGACGCGGTGGAGGTGCGACTCACGGCCGACGGCGGCTACGAACTGACCCAGCAGCGCCGCGGCGACACCACCGACGTCATGCTCGACTACGTCGGCTACCGCCTGGACGACCTGCGCCAGGCGTACGCGCAGCGGGTGCACGACGCGGGCCTGCCGGAAGCCGAGTCGCTGGCGCTGGCCGCGGCGCTGGAAGCCGGGCTGACCGGCTACACCTACCTGTCGGACGAGCCGCTGGCCTGACGGGCGCCTCGTCCGGCGGGGGGCGCGCACCGCCGGCAGTAGGGCATGGCCGCGCCGCCGGTGCGGCGCGCATTGCGCCGGACGCAGCGGCGACCGCCGTCATGCAGGGCACCGGCACGGCGGTCGCGCATGCAACCGCCGGCCGTGTATGGTGAACCCCGGGCCCGGCGGGAGTGCACGGAGTGCTGGAACTGTTGAAGGCGGTCGGCATCGGCCTGGCGACCCTGTTGCCGCTGGCCAATCCACTTACCACCGTCGCGCTGCTGATGGGCCTGTCGCGCGGCATGAGCGAGGAGGAGCGCGACCGCCAGGCGCTCAAGGCCTCGATCTACGTGTTCGTGATCATGGCCACCGCGTACTACGCCGGCCAGCTGGTGATGAACGTGTTCGGCATTTCAATCACGGGCCTGCGCATCGCCGGCGGCCTGATCGTGGCGTTCATCGGCTTCCGCATGCTGTTCCCGCAGCAGAAGCTGGACGAGACGCCCGAAGTCGAGCGCCGCAGCGAGGAGCTGCGCCAGCACCGCACCGATGACATCGCCTTCATCCCGCTGGCGATGCCCAGCACCGCCGGCCCGGGCACCATCGCCCTGATCATCAGCACCGCCGCGGCGGTGCAGGACGAGCGGCCGTACGCCGAGTGGGTCATGCACGCCACGCCGCCGCTGGTGTTCTTCCTGGCCAGCCTGATCCTGCTGCTGTGCCTGCGCAGCGCCGGCACCATCATGCGCAAGCTCGGCAACAGCGGCGTGGAGGCGTTCTCGCGGCTGATGGGCTTCCTGCTGGTCTGCATCGGCGTGCAGTTCGTGGTCAACGGGATCTACGAGATCGCCGAGGAAGTGGCGGCGCTGCTGCGCCTGTAGGAGCCGATCCTTATCGGCGACCCGACGGCACGGGCGACGCCCCGGTCAGCCCGACGCCCGGTCGCGGATAAGGATCGGCTCCTACAACGAGCGTGTTCGCCTGGCGGCGTCAGCCGCGGTGGACCTGGAACCCGGCGAAGGACTGGGTCACCGGCATGATCTCCAGCCGGTTGATGTTGAGGTGCGCCGGCAGGGTGGCGACATGGAAGATCTGCTCGGCGATGTCCTCGGCGGTCATCGGCCGGGCGTCCCGGTACAGCGTGTCCGAGGCGGCCTGGTTGCCGTGGGTGCGCACCAGGGTGAACTCGGTTTCGGCCATGCCCGGCTCGATCGTGGTCACGCGCACGCCGCTGCCGTGCAGGTCGGTGCGCAGGTTCAGCGAGAACTGGCTGACGAAGGCCTTGGTGCCGCCGTAGACGTTGCCACCCGGGTACGGATTCACCCCGGCCACCGAACTGATGTTGATGACCACGCCCTTGCGCGCGACCAGCGCCGGCAGCAGGCGGTGGGTCAGCGTCACCAGCGCGGTGATGTTGGTGTCGATCATCACCCGCCAGTCCTCGAGGCTGGCCTGCTGCGCCGGCGCGGTGCCCAGTGCCAGGCCGGCGTTGTTGACCAGCACGTCGATGTCGCGGAAGCCTTCGGGCAGGGCACCGAGCGCCGCTTCCATCGCCGCCGCATCGCGCACGTCGAATCGCGCCGGGTGCACGTTCGCCACGCCCAGTTCGTCCACCAGCGCCTGCAGGCGGTCGCCGCGTCGGCCGGTGGCGACGACCTTCCAGCCGGCACCGACGAAACGGCGCGCGGCGGCCAGGCCGAAACCGGAAGTGGCGCCGGTGATGAAAGCGGTCTTCGACATCGCGGATTCCTGTTGGGAAGAACCCGCCGATTCTCGCACCATCGCGGGCAGCGGTCCGCCCATCGAGCCGCTGACGGACGAGAGGCCCCTTGAGCCAAGGGGGGCGCCGGCAGGCGCAGGAGTTATGGATGCAACGGGCACGGCCCCAGGCTTCGCACGGCAAACCGTTGCAGTGGTTCGCCCGATGCCGGCCTGGTTTCTTCTGCCGCGCCTCTGGCCGGAGAATCGGCCCCTTGAGTCAAAGACGCGCGCCGGCAGGCGCGGGATGGCGGGTGTAGCGGCATGGGGCCCGAGGTTTGCGACGCAAACCTTGGGGTAATTCCGCCAAAGCGGAATTACTGCGCTTTTATGGCCATCGCCGGCAGGCCGCTGTCGGCGAGCTTGCGCTTGGCTTCGGCCAGTTCGCTGGCACTGCCGTAGGGCCCCATGCGCACGCGGTAGACGGTCTTGCCGCCCGCCTGGCCCGATTCGACCCGGGCGCCGAGGCCAAGCATGGCGATCTTGGCCTTCACTTCCTCCGCGTCGCCGGAGGCGCCGAAGGCGCCGGCCTGGAGGATGTAGCGGGCGCCATCGCCGGTCGGCGCCGCGGGTGCGGGTGACGGCTGTGCGCTGGCCACCGTCACCGGTGCTTCGGCGACGGCTGCGGGCGCGGCGGTCGGCGCCGGGGTCGGCGCGCGGCCTTCCAGTGCCTCGCGGGCGCGCCGCGCCTCGTCCTGGGCGCGCCGTGCCTCCTCCTCGCGCGCGCTGGCGGCCAGCTCGGCGTCGGACATGCGCACTTCGTTGCCGGGCAGCACGGTGTAGAAGTCGTACTGCGGCGCCGCATCGGCCGGCGCGGTCGCCGCGCCGCCGGCGGGGGTGTCGGCGATGGCCTCGCTGTCGGCGATCGGCGCCGGCTGCGCGTCGGGATTGGCGCGCGGGCCGAAGCGGGCGAAGCCGTCGCCGTCCTTCTTCAGCAGGTCGGGCACGGCCAGGAAGACCACCGCGCCGATCGCCACGCCCGCCACCACCCAGACCCACGCCGGGCGGCCGCTGCTGCGACCATTGCCACTCGTCCGCCGGGCCTGGTTCTTGCCACGTCTTGCCGCCATTACTGCATGTCTCCGTTTCTATCCGGCGCGCGGGTCGGGCGCCTCACATCCGCTCCGGCGCGCTGACGCCGAGCAGGTCCAGGCCGTTGGCCAGGGCCTGGCGCACGGCCAGGGCCAGGGCCAGGCGCGCGTCGCGCAGGTCCGCGTCCTCCACCAGCACCGGCGTGTTCGCGTACCAGGTGTGGAAAGCATAGGCCAGTTCGCGCAGGTACTGGGCGACCAGGTGCGGTTCCAGCGACTGGCCCGCCGCTTCCACCGTCTCCGGCCAGCGCGAGAGCTCGACCATCAGCGAAAGCGAACCCTCGTCGTCGAGCCTTTCCAGCCTGGCCAGCGCATTGGCCTGGTCGTATGCGTAGCCCTTCTCGGTGCACTGGCGCAGCAGCGCGGCGACGCGGGCGTGCGCGTACTGCACGTAGAACACCGGGTTGTCGTTGCTCTGCTGGCGCGCCAGGTCGATGTCGAACACCAGCTGCGAGTCGGGCTTGCGCGCGATCAGGAACCAGCGCGTGGCGTCGCGCCCGGCTTCCTCGATCAGGTCGCGCAGGGTCAGGTAGGAGCCGGCGCGCTTGGACAGCTTCACCTCCTCGCCGCCGCGCATCACCGTGACCATCTGGTGCAGCACGTATTCCGGCCAGCCCCTGGGGATGCCGACGTCCAGCGCCTGCAGGCCGGCGCGCACGCGGGCCAGCGAGCCGTGGTGGTCGGCGCCCAGTTCGGTGATCGCCCGCTCGTAGCCGCGCTGCCACTTGCTCAGGTGGTAGGCCACGTCCGGCACGAAGTAGGTGTAGGTGCCGTCGGACTTGCGCATGACGCGGTCCTTGTCGTCGCCGAAGTCGGTGGTGCGCAGCCACAGCGCGCCGCCCTCCTCGTAGGTGTGGCCCTTGGCGACCAGCTCGCGCACCGTCTCCTCGACCTTGCCGCCGGTGTACAGCGAGCTCTCGAGGAAATAGATGTCGAAGTCCACGCCGAACGCGGCCAGGTCCTGGTTCTGCTCGTTGCGCAGCCAGGCCACGGCGAAGCGGCGGATCGCGTCGAGGTCCTCGGCGTCGCCGCTGCCGGCGACTTCATGGCCTTCGATGCGCACGATGTCGCCGCGCAGGTAGGCGTCGGCCACGTCCTGGATGTAGTCGCCGTTGTAGGCGTCGGCCGGCCAGTCGGCGTCGCCGGGCTTGAGCCCGCGCAGGCGCGCCTGGGTGGATCGCGCCAGGTTCTCGATCTGCACGCCAGCATCGTTGTAGTAGAACTCGCGCTTGACCGTCCAGCCGTTGGCGTCGAGCACGCGCGCGATGCAGTCGCCGATGGCGGCGGCGCGGCCGTGGCCCACGTGCAGCGGGCCGGTGGGGTTGGCCGAGACGTATTCCACGCCGGCGGTATGGCCCTGGCCGGAGGTGTTGCGGCCATACTCCACGCCGTGGCGCAGCGCGGCGGCGACTTCGCGCTGCCACGCGCCCGGGGCGAGGTGGAAGTTGATGAAACCGGGGCCGGCGATCTCGACCCGGGCGACGTCGTCGCTGGCCGGCAGCGCCGCGACCAGCGCCTGCGCGATCGCACGCGGGTTGTTGCGCGCGGCCTTGGCCAGCAGCATCGCCGCGTTGGTGGCGAAGTCGCCGTGCTCGCGGGTCTTGGGCCGCTCGATGACGAAATCGGGGGTGGCGGCGTCAGCCGGCAGCGTGCCGGCGGCACGCAGCGCGTCGATGCCCTGGTTCACCAGGGCGTTGAGGAGGGTTTTCACGCGGGAGGCGGATTCGTGCGGTCTGGCCGGGCATTTTACCCGCTTGGCCGGATCCGGGCCGGCTTGGGGCGGGCCGTGGGCGCGGCCGGCGGCTGCGCATCCAGGGCGGCGGCCATCGCCGCCAGCCGCGCCACGGTGTTCATGTTGCGGCCGGTGCCGGCCTCCCCGGCCGGGATCCGCAGCTTCGAATCGGCCATGCCGGCGCCGTAGTCCACGTAGATCTCCCGTTCGCCCAGCGCGACCCGCTCCTCGCGTTGCCGGCTCACCGTGGCCAGGGCATCCGCGGCCGGGGCGTCGTCGAGGAAGATGACCACGGTGCGGTTGGGTGCCTGTTCCGGGAACGGGTTGGCGGCCAGGATCCGCGCCAGTTCCGCGGCGGTGCGGACCAGCACCCGGACCGGCTTGCCCGCGTACTGGTGCAGGCGCCGTTCCAGCGCGGCCTTCACCTGCGCGGCGTCGTGCCCGGTGTGGAACACGACGTTGCCGCTGGCGATGTAGGTCCGCACGCCGGCGTAGCCCTCGGCTTCGCACATCGCCTGCAGCTGCGCCATCGGCAGCTTGCCGGTGCCGCCGACGTTGACCGCACGCAACAGGGCGGCATAGGCGGGCATCGCGGGTCTCCAGCGGGCGGGATGGCCAATCTACCGCGCCGTGGCGGACGCGGTATTCAGACCAGGCCACGGGCGGCCAGCGAGACCGGCTCGCCATCGCCGACCACGAAATGGTCGAGCAGGCGCACCTCGACCAGCGCCAGCGCCTGCTTGAGCCGGGCGGTGACCGCGCGGTCGGCGGCCGAGGGGTCGGGGCAGCCGGACGGGTGGTTGTGGCCGACGATGACCGCCGCGGCGTTGTGCGCCAGCGCCCGCCGCGCGACCTCGCGCGGATGGACTTCGGCGCCGTCGATGGTCCCGGCGAACAGCTCCTCGAAGGCCAGCGCCCGGTGCCGGGTGTCGAGGAACAGCGCGGCGAACACCTCGTGCCGGTGGGGCCGCAGGCGGCGGGCGAAGTAGCGGCCGGCCGCGGCCGGGTCGGTCAGCGCGTCGCCCCGCTCCAGCCCCGCGGCCAGGTGCCGGTTGCCCAGCTCCAGCGCGGCGGCCAGCTGGCAGGCGCGGGCCGGGCCCAGGCCGGGCAGGCGCGCCAGCTCGCGCGGGCTGCAGTCGAGCAGGCTGCGCAGCGGGCCGTGCCGCGCCAGCAGGTCGCGCGCGGTCTGCACCGCATCGCGCCCGGGCAGCCCCGAGCCGAGGAAGATCGCCACCAGCTCGGCATCCGAGAGTGAGCCGGCGCCGTGGGCCAGCAACTTCTCGCGGGGACGTTCGGCTTCGGGCCAGTCGCGGATGTGCATGCGGCCAGCGTGCCCGGGCCGCGCGGCCGGCGGGATCGGTCCGTCGCAGTGCTTGGAGTAAGCTTGGTGGCCTGTTCAGCGTAGGAAACAACCAGGTGAGTGCTACGGCCACCGGCCCGCTTGGCGGGCAGCGGATCCTGTTGTGCGTGGGCGGCGGCATTGCCGCCTACAAGGCGCTGGAACTGGTGCGGCGCCTGCGCGACGCCGGCGCGTCGGTGCAGGTGGCGATGACCGCCGGTGCGCAGCAGTTCGTCACCCCGCTCAGCTTCCAGGCCCTGTCCGGGCACCCGGCCCGGACCACGCTGTGGGACAGCGCCGCCGAGCAGGCGATGGGGCACCTGGAGCTGGCCCGCTGGGCCGACCGGGTGGTGGTGGCGCCCGCCACCGCCGACCTGCTGGCGCGACTGGCGCATGGCCTGGCCGACGACCTGGTCACCACCCTGTGCCTGGCGACCGAGGCGCCGCTGAGCGTGGCGCCGGCGATGAACCACCGCATGTGGCGGCACCCGGCCACGGTCGCCAACGTGGCCCTGCTGCGCTCGCGCGGGGTGCAGGTGATCGGGCCGGACGATGGCCCCCTGGCCGAGGGCGAATCCGGTCCCGGGCGCCTGCGCGAGCCCGACGCGATCGTCGCCGCGCTGGCCGGCGCGCCTGCCGCCGACCGGCCGCCGGCGACCGGCCTGCTGCAGGGGCTGAAGGTCGTGGTCAGTGCCGGTCCCACTTACGAGGACCTGGATCCGGTGCGCTACCTGGGCAACCGCAGCAGCGGCAAGATGGGCTTCGCGGTCGCCGCCAGCGCCGCCCGCCAGGGCGCGCAGGTCGTGCTGGTCGCCGGCCCGGTGCAACTGGAGACGCCGCCGGGCGTGCAGCGCGTCGACGTGCGCTCGGCGGCGCAGATGCGCGAGGCGGTCGCCGCGGCGCTGCCGGCGGACGTCTACATCGGCGCCGCCGCGGTGGCCGATTACACCCCGCGCGCGTTCTCGCCTGACAAGATCAAAAAGACCGGCACCGGCGAGACCCTGGCGCTGGACCTGGTCCGCACCCCCGACATCCTGGCCGAGGTCGCCCGCCAAGAGGACGCCGGCCTGAAGCTGGTGGTCGGCTTCGCCGCCGAGACCACCAACGTGGCCGACTACGCGCGGCAGAAGCTGGAAGCCAAGCGCCTGGACTTGATCGTCGCCAACCGGGTGGGCGTGCCCGGCGCCGGCTTCGAAAGCGACGACAACGCCATGACCGCGTACTGGCCCGGCGGCGAGCGCGATTTCCCGGCCGCGCCGAAGGTGCGCCTGGCCGATGGCCTGGTCGAGCTGGTCGCCGAGCGGCTGGGGGCATGAACCCGATGGATGCGTATGAACTGGAAGTCCGCCTGCTCGACCCGCGTTTCGGCGACAGCTGGCCGATGCCCGAGTACGCCACCGCCGCCAGCGCCGGCATGGACCTGCGCGCGGCGCTGGAGACCGAGCTTGTCCTGGCGCCGGGCGACGCGGCGTTGGTACCCAGTGGCCTATCCATCCACATCGGCGATCCCGGGTTGTGCGCGCTGGTGCTGCCGCGCTCGGGCCTGGGCCACCGCCACGGCATCGTGCTGGGCAACGGCACCGGCCTGATCGACGCCGACTACCAGGGCCCGCTGCTGATCAGCCTCTGGAACCGGGGGCGGGAAACCTTCACGATCCAGCCGGGGGACCGGATCGCACAGCTGGTGTTGGCACCAATCGTGCGAGCGAAGCTGAAGGTGGTGGATACTTTTGCCGGCAGCGCGCGCGGCGAAGGCGGGTTCGGCCACACCGGCGTACGTTGAACAGGGGAAGGGAACGCATGGCGCAGATGGATGCTGGTCCGCTGTCGGCAGGGCAGTTGAGGAGGCGGGCGCCGCTGCTGGCGCTATTGCTGGCACTGCTGGCGGCCTGGTTCGCATGGAGCGGTGTCGTCCAGTGGCGCGCGGATGCGCGCGAGTCGGCGCTGGCGTCGGCCCGTGATGGCCTGGTGGCCGCGGCCTCGTCCGCCATGGCCGCGCAGACCCGCGCGCTGGCCGAGCGGCTCGCGGACGAGCCGGTGCAGGCCGCGCTGGCCGCCGGCGATCCGGCCGCCGCCGCCGCCGCGCTGACCGCCGGCTGGAATGGCGCGGCGCACGCGCAGGTCCTGCGTGCCGACCTCGCCACCGCCTATGCCGATGCCGCCAACTTCGGCTACGCGCGCCTCGGCCTGCTGGAAAAAGCCATGACCGACGGCGCCGCGGTGGCCGCGGTGGTGCGCGACGACGACAAGCCGCAGCTGGGCCTGGCCGCGCCGGTGGTGCTGGCCGGCGCACCGGCGGTGGCGTACGTGCGGATGCCGCTGGCGTCGCTGACCGCCGGGCTGGAGGCGGCTGACGTTCCCGGTGGCGCCTACCTGGCCTTGCGCCAGGGCAACTACAACGTGGCCGAGCGCGGCGACACCGCGCTGGCCGGCGGTGCCGACGCCCTTTCCCGCGAGATCGGCAAGACCGGCCTGCGCGCCGCCGCGGCGGTGCCGGACGTGGCCCGCGGGCCGTTCGGGCTGGGCGCGATCCCCTGCATTGTCGCGGCGGCGCTGCTCGCGCTGGGCGCGGTCGTGGTCATGCTGCTGGCCTACGGCAAGCTGCCGCAGCTGCGCCGCAAGGCCGCGGCGGCCGCGGTCGAAGAGGAGACGCCGACGCTGGGCCAGACCATCCAGCGCGACCTGGAGTCCGCGCCGGCGCCGGTGCGCGTCGCCCCGGTCGCGGTGGAAGTGCAGCTGGAGCCGGGCATCTTCCGCGCCTACGACATCCGCGGCGTGGTCGGCCGCGAGCTGACCCCGCAGGTCGCGGCCTGGATCGGCCAGGCCATCGGCACGGTCATGGCCGAGCAGGGCCTGACCGACATCGTGGTCGGCCGCGACGGGCGCCTGTCCGGCCCGGAACTGGCCGGCGGCCTGATCGAGGGCCTGCGCAAGGCCGGCCGCAACGTGATCGACGTCGGCATGGTGCCGACCCCGGTGGTCTACTTCGCCGCCTACCACCTGCGCGCCGGCAGCGGCGTGGCGGTCACCGGCAGCCACAACCCGCCCGACTACAACGGCTTCAAGGTCGTGGTCGGCGGCGAGACCCTGTCCGGGGCGGCGATCCAGGACCTGTACGCGCGGATCCGCGATGGCCGCCTGCAACAGGCCGACAGCGCCGGCTCGCTGCAGCAGCAGGCGGTGGACGAGGACTACATCCGCCGAATCGCCGACGACGTGCAGCTGGAGCGTCCGCTCAAGGTGGTGGCCGACGCCGGCAACGGCGTCGCCGGCGAGATCGCCCCGCGCCTGCTGGAGGCGATCGGCGCCGAGGTCATCCCGCTGTACTGCGACGTGGACGGCAGCTTCCCCAACCACCATCCCGACCCCAGCGAGCCGCACAACCTCGAGGACCTCATCGCCACGGTCAAGCGCTTCGACGCCGACCTGGGCCTGGCCTTCGACGGCGACGGCGACCGCCTGGGTGTGGTCACCAAGGAAGGCCAGATCATCTTCCCCGACCGCCTGCTGATGCTGTACGCGGCCGACGTGCTGTTGCGCAATCCCGGCGCGCTGGTGATCTACGACGTCAAGTGCACCGGCAAGCTGTCCGACTACATCCTGCGCCACGGCGGCAGCCCGATGATGTGGAAGACCGGGCATTCGCTGATCAAGGCCAAGATGCGCGAGACCGAGGCCGAGCTGGCCGGCGAGATGAGCGGCCATTTCTTCTTCAAGGAGCGCTGGTACGGGTTCGACGACGGCCTGTACTCGGCCGCGCGCCTGCTGGAGATCCTGGCCGGGCGCTTCGAAACGCCGTCGGAGGTGCTGGCCGAGCTGCCCGACAGCGTGTCCACGCCGGAGATCAAGGTGCCGGTGCAGGGCGATCCGCACGTGGTGGTGGCGCAGTTCGCCAGCGCGGCGCAGGCCGACGAGGCGACCTTCGGCGGCGCGCGCCTGACCACGATCGACGGCCTGCGCGCGGACTGGAACGACGGCTGGGGCCTGGTGCGCGCGTCCAACACCACGCCGGTGCTGGTGCTGCGCTTCGAGGCCGACGATGCCGCCGCCCTGGCGCGGATCAAGGACCTCTATCGCGGGCAGCTCGCCCGCCTGCTGCCGGACACGCCGCTGGAGTTCTGAGGTACGCCGGTCTCCTGCGCCAGTGCGGGATCCCCTGTAGGAGCCCATCTTCATGGGCGACACGGGCGTCCGAATGATGGAGCACCGCTTGTGCCGACGGCGCCGGGTCGCCGATGAATCGGCTCCTGAAACGGTCGATGGCGTCGGGTCGCCCATGAAGATGGGCTCCTACAAACAACGAGGCCGCGTTTTCGGGCGCCGTGACGGGGAGTGGCAGGGGCGCATCGCCCCGCGAGGCCGCGTTGGCGCGCCGACGGGCGCCTGGCCGCCCGGCGGAGCAGCGGGGCAGAGCCCCGCTCTACTGCTTCGGCGCCGGCGGCAGGTCCAGGGCCACGCGCGCGCCGGGGGCGTCGCTGGCCTTCAGGTCGCGGTAGCGCTGCATGATCTGTTCGATCTCCACGTCGAGCTCGGCGCGCTGCCGCTCGAAGCTGGCCTGCAGCGCCGTGTGGTAGAGCAGCTGCGCGTGGCGCACGCGGATGTCGCCGGCGAGCTTGTCCGGGACCGGCTTGCCCGACAGTTCGCGCTCGCCGGCCGTGCGCAGCAGGGTCACCAGCCCCTCGCGCAGGCTGGCCACGTTGTAGCGCGCGGTGTTGATGCTGTTGTCGACTAGGTTGACCCGTTCGGCGAACACGCGACGCAGCTCGTCCTCGGTCTGGAACGAGGTCAGCATGGCCTGGTCGGTGCGGCGGCGGGTCTCGGCGGCAAGCGCCTCGGTCTTGCGCTTGGCTTCCTCTTCGGCCTGGGCGGCGCGCTCCTCGTCGGTCAGCGCGCGCTGCACCTCGCCGGTGCGCATGCCGCTGCGCACGTTGATCTCCTCGCGCGCGGCAGCCATCGCCTCCGGCGGCAGCGAGTCGGCGCACTTGCGCTGGCCATTCTCGTTCCAGCAGTACAGCTTCTTCGGCGCGGCGTCCTTGTTGGCCTGGGCAAGCGCCGCCGCCGGCAGCAGGATTCCCGCTGCGAGGAGGCCGAGCATCGTTGGATGGATCGTCTTGATCGGCATCGCGGCAGCCCCCTGCTGTCAGTCAGCCCGTCGGATCGCAACCGTAGCGGGCACGGTAGGCCAGCAACGGTGCGCGGAATGCGGCCAGTTTCTCGTTTCCGTCGGCGAATGCAAGCAGGTCGCCCAGCCCGGCCACGGCCAGCACCGGCACCCCCGCCTCGGTGGCCACCGCCTGCGCGGCCGAGCGGCGGTCGCCGTCGGCGGCGATCTCCTGGCGGTCCAGGGCCACGGCAATGCCGGCGACCGTGCCGCCGCCGGCGGCGATGATCGCCAGCGCCTCGCGGATCGCGGTACCGGCGGTGATGACGTCGTCGACCACCAGCACCCGGCGCCCGGCCAGCGGCGCACCGATGAGGGTGCCGCCTTCGCCATGGGCCTTGGCCTCCTTGCGGTTGAATGCCACTGGCAGGTCGCGGCCGCGGCGGGCGTATTCGCACGCCAGCGCAGTGGCCAGCGGAATGCCCTTGTACGCGGGGCCGAACAGCAGGTCGAACTGCAGTCCCGCGGCCTCGATCGCGTCGGCGTAGCAGGCGGCCAGGGTGGCCAGGGTCGCGCCGCTGTCGAAGCGGCCGGCATTGAAGAAATAGGGAGACAGGCGCCCGGACTTCAGGGTGAATTCGCCGAAGCGCAGCGCGTCGGCATCCAGCGCCAGTTGCAGGAAACGGGTGCGGTGGTCGGACATCGGACACGCGGGTGCTTCGGTGGGGACGCCTAGGATACCTGTCCGCCTCGCCGGGGCGGGCCGTGGGCTGCGTCGTGTCCGCCGTGGCGCCCGGCCTGCCTGGCGGCCCGGCGCGGGTCTGCACGGATCGGGAGGACAGCGGGGCGAGCCCCGCTCTACGGGCACGCCGGCGATGCCGGCGCGTGGCAGCCACGCGGGCCACCGCCGGATTCGCTAGGCTAGCCGCTGGCCTGTCTCGGTTCACCGCATGCGCATCATCAGCTTCAACGCCAACGGCATCCGCTCCGCCGCCAACAAGGGTTTTTTCCACTGGCTCGACGCGCAGAAGGCCGACGTGGTCTGCCTGCAGGAGACCAAGTCGCAGGAGGACCAGCTCTCCGATCCGCGCTTCCGCCCCGACGGCCACCACTGCTTCTACCGCGACGCGAGCACCAAGAAGGGCTACAGCGGCGTGGCGATCTATGCCAGGCGCGAGCCGGACGAAGTGCGCACCGCGCTGGGCCGGCCGGACTTCGACGAGGAGGGCCGCTACATCGAGGCCCGCTTCGGCAACCTGAGCGTGGTCTCGTTCTACATCCCGTCCGGCTCGTCGGGCGAGCTGCGCCAGGGCTACAAGTTTCAGGTGATGGAATGGCTCAAGCCGATCCTCGACCAGTGGCTGGCCAGCGGCCGCGACTACGTGCTGTGCGGCGACTGGAACATCGTCCGCTCGCGCCTGGACATCCGGAACTGGACGTCCAACCAGAAGAATTCCGGCTGCCTGCCGCCGGAGCGCGACTGGCTCAACGGCCTGTGCGCCGACCAGGCCGGCGAGGCCGATGCGAAGCAGGGCCGGGGCTGGGTCGACGCCTACCGCGTGCTGCATCCGGAAGGGCAGGACTACACCTGGTGGAGCAACCGCGGCGCGGCGCGCGCCAACAACGTCGGATGGCGGATCGACTACCAGTTCGTCACCCCGTCGCTGCGTGATCGGCTGCGCGCCTGCTCGATCTACCGCGACGAGCGCTTCTCCGACCACGCGCCGTTCACCGTCGACTACGCGGACGGCGGCAAGTGAGCGCGGGCGTCCCGGAGCCGACGCGGGCGAGCCCGGCGCCGCCGACGAAGCCGGCGTACAAGGGCTGGACCGGCATCCGCCGTGCGTTCGGAACGCCCTCGGCGCTGACGATGGCGGTCCTGGGTTTCGGCTGCGGGTTGCCGTTCCTGCCGATCGCCTCGATGACGCTGTCCACGCGCCTGCGCGATTCGGGCCTGGAACTGCACGACATCGGCCTGATCAGCCTGGCCAGCTTCTTCTACCTGTTCAAGTTCCTGTGGGCGCCATTGCTGGACCGCTACGTGTTCAGGCCGCTCGGATTCCTCGGCCGCCGCCGTTCGTGGCTGGTCGGGGCGCAGCTGGGCGTGGGCCTGGGCCTGGCGGCGCTGGCGTTCACCCGCCCGGAACTGGGGGTGGCCCCGCTGGTGGGCTGGGTGCTGTTCTGCTCCTTCGCCGGCGCCACCCAGGATTCGGTGGTCGATGCCTACCGCATCGAGATCGCGCCCGCCGACGCGCAGGCGGCGCTGGCGGCGACCTACACCCTGGGCTACCGCATCGGCCTGATCCTGGGCGGCGCCGGTGCGCTCTACCTGGCCGACTTCGCCGGCTGGAAGGTGGCATACCTGGGCATGGCCGCGCTGATGGCGTTGCCGCTGCTGGCGACCCTGCTCAGCCGCGAGCCGGCCACCCCGGAGCTGAGCGTGCAGCGCCGGATCGATTTCATCGGCGCGTTCTGGCAGCCGTTCGCCAGCTTCTTCCGCAACAACGGCGTGACCTTCGGCATCGCCCTGCTGCTGTTCGTGGGGCTGTTCAAGTTCCCCGACCAGGTGATCGGGGTGATGGCCGGGCCGTTCTACCTGGATTCGGGCTATACGAAGGCCGACATCGCCACGGTGTCGAAGCTGTACGGGATCTGGGCCGGCATCGGCGGCGCGTTCCTGGGCGGGGTGTGCGTGGCCGCGTTCGGCTTCCGGCGGATGCTGCTGGTGGCGGCGCTGGGCGTGGCGCTGTCGAACCTGGCCTTCCTGCTGATGGCGCAGTATCCGTCGCAGATCTGGGCGTTCTACGCGGCGATCACCGCCGACAACGTCGCCCAGGGGTTCGCCGGGACCACCCTCGTGGCGTTCATGTCGTCGCTGACCGACCGCAACTTCACCGCCACCCAGTTCGCGCTGATGGTGTCCCTGGCCAACCTGCCCGGCAAGTTCGCCGGCGGGCTGTCCGGCTACCTGGTCGAGGCCAGCTCCTACGCCACCTTCTTCACCCTCAGCGCCATGACCGTGGTGCCGACCCTGCTGCTGCTGGCGTGGCTGTGGCCGCGCATCCGCGAGGCCGCGCCGGCCCCGGCATCCGGATGAACAGGGCGGCCGGCGCCGGCTCCAGCCCGCGTTGGATTCGTGGCAGTCTTGGCGGGCAAGGGGCCGAACAGGGGGCTGCATGACCGACCTGCTGCTGCGCGACATCGATCCGATCCTGGCCGACCGCATCCGCCGGGTGTCGGTGGCGCGCGGCTGGACCCAGCACGAGACCATCCTGCGGCTGCTCGAGCAGGGGCTGTTCGCCTCCGAGCACGAAGTCCGGGGCGGCTTCGAGGAGAGCGAGGTCGACGCCCTCGCGGAGGCCATCGCCGCGCTCAAGGAAGTGCCGGCCGGCAAGGGCTTCTGACGCCGCCGCCATGGCCGGTTTGCGGTTGCGCGCGTTGCAGGCCGACATCACCACCCTGGCGGTGGATGCGATCGTCAACGCGGCCAACGCGTCGCTGCTGGGCGGCGGCGGGGTGGACGGCGCGATCCATCGGGCCGCCGGTCCGCAACTGCTCCGAGCCTGCCGGACGCTGGGTGGATGCCCGGCCGGGCAGGCGCGGATCACGCCCGGCTTCCGCCTGCCGGCGCGTCATGTGATCCACGCCGTCGGCCCGGTCTGGCGCGGCGGCGGCGATGGCGAGCCGGAGCTGCTCGCCGGCTGCTACCGCAACAGCCTGGCGCTGGCCGAGGAAGCCGGCTGCACGAGCGTGGCGTTTCCTTCGATCAGCACCGGCGTGTACGGCTATCCGGCCGACCTGGCCGCGCCGCTGGCGGTGGACACGGTCGCCGCATTCGCGGCACGGCGGGTACGCGAGGTGGTGTTCTGCTGCTTTTCGACCAACGACCTCGACCGATACCGGGCCCTGCTCCCGTAGAGCGGGGCTCGCCCCGCTGCTTTTGCCAGCCGTCGTGCGCTCGAAGCCTGATGTCGCAGAAAACGACGCGTAGGCGCAGCGGGGCAGCGCCATGCCGTCACGTAGCCGCCGCCTTACGGCCGGGGCAGCGCCTCGTCGCGGAACACCGCCACGTGCGGCACGCCGTCGGCGCCGATCCAGCCGCGGTACATGCCCTCGGTGTTGAACGGGAACGCGACGCTGCCGTCGGCGCCCAGCGCGATCGCGCCGCCGTCGCCGCCGGCCGCGGGAACGTCGCGGTTGATCACGCCGTCGGCGGCGCGGGCCAGCGGCTGCCCGGCCAGGCGCACGCGCGCGCAGATCTCGTGCGCGGCGGCGGCGCGTATGTAGAACTCGCCCCAGCCGGTACCCGATACCGCGCAGCGCGCATCGGCCCAGGTGCCGGCGCCGATGATCGGCGAATCGCCGACGCGGCCGTAGCGCTTGTTGGTCATGCCGCCGGTGGAGGTGCCGGCGGCCAGCTTGCCTTGCGCATCCAGCGCCAGCGCGCCGACCGTGCCGAAGTAGGCCTTGCCCGGCAGTTCCAGCGGCGTGTTCGACGCCTGCGCCTTGGCTTCCGCGGCCAGCGCGTGCTGCAGCTGCTGCCAGCGCTTCTCGGTGCGGAAGTACGACGGGTCGACCAGTTCGACGCCCTGTTCGGCCGCGAACGCCTCGGCGCCGTCGCCCACCATCATCACGTGCTTCGAATGCTCCATCACCGCACGCGCCAGCACGATCGGGTTGCGCACCCGGTGCACGCCGGCGATCGCGCCGGCGCGGCCGCTGGCGCCGTCCATGATCGAGGCATCCAGTTCGTTGCGGCCGTCGTGGGTGAACACCGCGCCGCGGGCGGCGTTGAACTGCGGCGCGTCCTCCAGCACCCGGATGGCCGCGGCCACCGCGTCCAGCGCCGGCTTGCCGGCCTCGAGCTGCGCGTGGCCGGCGCGCAGCGCCGCCTCCAGCGCCCTGCGCGCGTCGGCCTCCTCCGCCGCCGACAGTCCGGCGCGCTCCACGCCGGCACCGCCGTGGATCACCAGCAGCGGCGCATCCAGGGCGACCAGCACGCCGTCGCGCACTGCGTAGCGGCGCTGGGCGGCCGGACGGTCCACCCTGCCCGAAGGCAGGTGCAGCAGCGAATCGACGCCTGCGACCACCGTGTCCACCCGTGCCAGCTGCATCGGCTCGTCTTCGGCCTGCTTCTGCGCGAAGCCGCCCCTGACCACGGTCGCGCCAGCCCCCGGCGCGGTCGCGTACACGCGGGCCCGGCCGTCGCCTTCCACCGCCACTGCCGCGTCCTCGTCCACGCCCAGCCCGATCAGCGGCCTGTCCGCCAGCGCCTCGCCCTTGGCGACGAAGGCGACCAGCCGTCCGAGGCGGCCGCGTTCGCTGAAATGGGTATCGGTGATGACGCCTTCGAGCGCGTCCAGGTGCAGGAAGCCGGTCTCGATGGTGTTGCCGTCGCCGAGCGGATCGGCCAGCGCCGCCGGAGAGGTCTGGCTGCCACCGTCCATTGCGCCGTAGAAATACTCGCCCTGCACCGCCAGGCCGGCGCTGGTGCCGCCCAGCGGCTTGCCGGCGCGCACATGCGCGTCCAGCGCCGCGGCCACCGGCGTGCCGCGCCAGTAGCGGACGTAGCGCGACTGGTCGCCGCCGGCCAGGAAGATGCCGTCGGCGCGCTTGAGCGCGGCCAGCACGGCCGGGTCGTACGCGGACTCGCGATCCTTGAACACGAACGTCTCCACCGAGGCGATGCCGCCGACCTCGTTGAAGAACTCCTCCCCGATCTCGCCACCCTGCGAAGCGCGCAGTACCACGATATGGCCATTGCCGGCCTTGCGCATGAACCAGCGCATCGCGTCGAAGTTGCGGTCGCCGCCGCCCATCAGCAGCAAGCCGGGCTCGACTTTGCCGGGGGTGCGGGCCGCAGTGTCGCCGAGCAGGTAGTGGCCCAGGTCGGCCGCCGCCACCGGCAGGGCCAGCAGCAGGCCCACCAACACCGCACCCGCCATCTTCCGCACACCGACACGACGCATCGACATTCCACCGCTCCCGGGATCCGGCGCCGCGGCAGGACGCCGTGGGCCACCACCAGCCTAGACGAACCGGCGGCCGCATTCCCCCATCGAGGCGCCCATCGACGGCCACGCGCTGGGCTAGAGTGCGACCATGTCCACTGAACTAGACGACTGGTTCGTCCGCGAGGTCCTGGTCCACGAGCGGGTGCTGATGCAGTACCTGCAGCGCTGCTGGCCGCACCGCGACGAGCTGCACGACCTGCGCCAGGAGGTCTATGCCCGCGTCTACGAGGCGGCGGGGCGCAGCCGCCCGACCGCGCCACGAGCCTTCGTGTTCACCACCGCCCGCCACCTGATGACCGACCGGCTGCGTCGCAGCCGGGTCGTGTCCATCGAGCCGGTGGGTGATTTCGAATCCTCGAACGTCTACCTGATCGACGAGGTGTCGCCCGAACGCTGGACCGGCACCCGCCAGGCGCTGCGACGGCTGGTCGAGGCCCTGGATGCGCTGCCCGAGCGCTGCCGCCAGGTCGTATGGCTGCGCCGGGTGGAGGAACTGTCGCAGAACGACGTCGCCCAGCGCCTGGGCATCAGCGGAAGGACCGTGGAAAAACACCTGGCCAAGGGCATGCGCTTGATCGCCGACCACCTCTACGGTGGCGGCGCCTCGGTGCCCGCCCGGCGGGTGCCGCGGACCGGAGCGGACGGGGATACGGGACATGGCCGACAGCAGGAGGATTGAGCACGTCGCCGCGGCCTGGCTGGCGCGCCGCGATGCCGGGCCATGGACCGACCAGGACCAGCAGGCGCTGGATGCCTGGCGGGACCAGGACACCGCGCACCGGGTGGCGCTGCTGCGGCTGGAGTCGGCCTGGCACCAGGCCGGGCGGTTGCAGGCGCTGGCCGCCGGGCTGCCCGAAGGCCAGGTGCCGCCGCGCCACCAGTGGTCGGACTGGGTTGCGTCCGGCGCGCGCGAGCCGGCGGCGTCGAACGGGGGTGCGATCCCCCATGCGCCGGACCTGAGTGCCGTGGCTTTCGCACCGCGCCGTGCAGCCACCCGCTCCACCGGTTGGCGGCGAGGCCTCGCCGCCACCGTGGTCGTGGCCCTGACCGCTGGACTGGGCTGGGGCGGCTGGCAGCTGGGCGGCCGCCACCAGGCCAGCCATGCCAGCGCGCTGGGCGAAGTGCGCGAGCTCGTGTTGGCCGACGGCAGCCACGCCACCCTGAGCAGCGACAGCCGGCTGGAAGTGCGCTTCGACCGCGGCGAGCGCCATGTCGCGCTGCTGCGCGGCGAAGCCTTCTTCGATGTCGCGCCCGACAAGGGCCGGCCGTTCGTGGTCGAGGCCGATGGCCACCGCGTTGTGGCGGTGGGCACGCATTACGCGGTGCGCCGGGATGCGGGCACCCTGCGGGTGGTGGTGACCGAAGGCAGGGTCAGGCTCGAGGCCAACCCCGGCCGCGACGGCCGCGCCGCGCCGGCGGCGCTGCTGCCGGCCGGCAGCTTGGCCACGGTCGGGCCGACCGGCGTGCTGGTGCGCTCGGTGCCGCTGGCGCAGGCGCAGCGCTACCTGGAATGGCGCGACGGCTTCCTGGCCTTCGATGATGTGCCGCTGGCGCAGGCGGCCGACGAGTTCAATCGCTTCAACGTCCGCCGGCTGGTGCTGGCCGATCCGGAGGTGGCCGGCGTGCGCATCGGCGGCAACTTCCGCTGGTCCAACCTGGACGGCTTCGTCGGCCTGCTCGAACAGGGATTCCCGGTCCGGGCCGAGCGCCATCCGGACCGGATCGTGCTGCATTCGCGCTGACCGCTCGCGGCCATGGGGGCATCGGCCGCGTCGTTCGTCCATAGCTCGAAAGAGTGCCGTTCCGGCACCGGGGAGAGAAAGATGCGTCATCCGTCGCGTGTCCTGCTGTTGAGCCTGGCCTGCACGACCGCGCTGGCGGCGCAGGCGGGCAATGCCTCCGGTCCGATCAACGTCCCGCCCGGCGACCTGGCCGCCGCGCTCAACACCCTGGCCCGCCAGTCCGACACCCAGCTGGTCTACCGCGCCGACGAGCTGAAGGGGCGCCGCACTGCCGGCGTCCAGGGCGCGGCCTCGACCGACCAGGCGCTGCAGCAGCTGCTCCACGGCAGCGGTTTCGACGCGCGGCGCGACCAGGCCACCGGCGCAGTGCTGGTCGCGCGGGCCGACGTCGCCCCGCGCCGGCCAGTGGCGCCGGCACCGGCCGCGCAGGATCTCGATGCCGGAAGCCCGGCGGCGGCGCAGGAAGAGGAGGTCACCGAGATCGAAGCGGTCCAGGTCACCGGGTCGCGCATTCCCCGCGCGCAGATCGAAGGCCCGGCGCCGATCAGCGTGATCACCGCCGAGGAGATCCGCGCCAACGGCTTCACGTCGGTGCCGGACATCCTGCGCGGCATGACCCAGAACAGCGGCGAGACCCAGAGCCAGCAGTCGGCCAGCGGCGCGGATTTCTCGCCCGGCGCGCAGCAGGTCGACCTGCGCGGACTGGGTCCCAACCATACCCTGGTCCTGGTCAACGGCCGGCGCATCGCCGACTTCCCGATGCCGTTCAAGGGCCGCAGCAACTTCACCGACATCTCCGGCATCCCGATCGGGATGATCGAGCGGGTCGAGGTGCTGACCGGCAGCGCCTCGGCGATCTACGGCTCGGACGCGATCTCCGGCGTGGTGAACTTCATCCTCAAGAAGAGCGTGGATGGCGTGCTGGTCGACATGCGCATCGGCACGACCAGCGATGGTGGCGGCGAATCCTTCAACGGCACCGTCGTCGACGGCTTCGAGCGCGGCCGCTTCAGCGGCCTGTTCGGCGTGGAGCTGCAATCGCAGACGCCGCTGTGGGCATACGAGCGCAGCATCCAGGATTCGACCCTGGACGCCCCCACCGCCAGCTCCCGGGCCGCACGCCGCGCCTGGCTGCGGACCGACTGGTGGGACTACTACATCGACCCCGGCCAGGCGGCATGCGACGCGCTGGCCGGGCAGAACCAGGGCAGCACCTACTACGCCTCGCGCCCCGGCTGGGGCTACGACGACGACCTCGGGGAAGAGGTCGATGGCTACTACTGCGGCAGCGACAAGTCGATCGGCTACGGCACGATCCTGAGCGAGCGCCGCGGCATCAACGGCTATGCCTCGCTGTCGTATGCCTTCGACAACGGCAGCGAATGGTTCGCCGACGTGCAGGTCGGCTACCACAACGTCGAGCTGTTCCGCGACGTGAGCTCGTGGAGCTACATGGCGCCGGACGGCAACGAGGAGGGCTATTTCTACAACGACGCCACCGGCCAGGTCGAATACTGGCAGCGGCAGTTCTCGCCGGAGGAAATGGGCGGGCTCGACCGCGGCATGGTCGAGACCACGCAGGAGACCTTCGGTGCGACCACGGGCTTCAAGGGCACGTTCGCCGCCGACTGGGACTACGAGGCGTCGCTGAGCTGGTCGCAGTACCGGGCAGAGATCAGCTGGCCGCAGATCGTGGCGGCTGCCGCCAACGCGCTGTTCCTGGGTCCGCAGCTGGGCGTGGACGACGACGGCTTCCCGATCTTCAACGCCGACCCGGCGCGCCTGTACACGCCGCTGACCCGCGACGAGTACGACAGCATCGCCGCGCGCTCGGTCTACCGGCCGAAGTCGGAAACCGGCACCGCGGCGCTTACCGTCAGCAAGGCCGACCTCTTCGTCCTGCCCGGCGGTGACGCGGGCTTCGCCGGCACGGTCGAGTTCGGCCACCAGGCCTATGAACTCAATCCCGATCCATTGGCCACCCAGTACTACTACTACAGCTGGAAGGACTCGGACGGCCATGGCAGCCGCAACCGCTGGGCCACCGCCGGCGAGCTGCGCATGCCGGTGCTCGAGAGCCTGAACTGGAGCCTGGCTGCGCGTTACGACCAGTACCGCTACTCGGGCAACTCGATCGGCAAGCCTACCTGGAGCACCGGCCTGGAATGGCGGCCGCTCGACAGCCTGCTCGTGCGCGGTTCGTACGGCACCGCGTTCCGCGCCCCCGACCTGCACTACGTGTACGCCGGCACAGGCAACGACGAAACCTCCGGGAACGACTACTACTACTGCCTGCTCGACGATGCCGACGACTGCTCCGACTACGAGGAAGGCCTGATCCGCACCCGCGAGGGCAACCGCGAACTGGACGCCGAAACCAGCACGTCCTGGACCGCCGGCTTCGTCTGGTCGCCCCTGGAGGGCCTGGACCTGTCGGCCGACTGGTTCGACATCGACATGCGCGACCAGGTGCAGGACATGAGCGTCGACGCGATCCTGCGCGACGAAGCGGCATGCCGCCTGGGCGAACTGGACATCGCCTCGCCGACCTGCGTGGACGCGATCGCGCGGGTGACCCGCACCGCCAACGACTCGCTCTACGGCATCTACGTCAATCCGATCAACGTCGCCCGCGAGACCACCAGCGGTATCGACGTCGTGGCGCGGTACCGCTTCGACACCCCGGTCGGGCGCTGGACCCTGAGCTTCAACCACACCTGGGTCAACGAGCACGAGTTCCAGCAGTTTCCGGGCGACCCGGTCGAGGACGAGTTCGCGGTCAACAGCGGCTTCGACATCCCGCGGACCAAGAGCAACGCCAGCATCGGCTGGGAGAACGGCACCTGGTCGGCCACGCTGTACGGCCAGCGCCTGGGCAAGCTGCCCAACGGCTGGTCGTACGACCAGGTGTGGGAGGAGGGCGATCCGGGTCCGTACATCGCCGCGACCTACCGCTACAACGCATCGATGGCCTACCGCTTCAACGAGCGCTCGCGCCTGGCGCTGGCCGTGACCAACCTGGCCAACAAGATGCCGCCGAAGGATCCGACCTATACGGCGTATCCATACTACGACATCTCCTGGTTCGATTCGGTCGGCCGTACGATCAACCTGCAGTTCACCCACCAGTTCGGCGGCAGCGCGCAGTAGGACCCAGGTCGCGGCGCCGCCGATCCCGGCGGCGACCGCGAATGGCGGGGCGGCCACGGCCGCACCGGGTGGTTGCGGCGGTGGCGCCGTCGTCATGGCGAGGCACGGCCACGGCGCCGCCGCGTTTGGGTCGTGCTACTCGTCATGCCATCGCTTCCCGGAACGCTTCACCGCGTTGCCGCCTTGCGTGGCGCTCCGTCGCATCGCCGCTTCCTTAGAGCGGGCTCGCTCCGGCTGCCTCATGTGGCGGGCAAGAGCAGCGGGACAAGCCCCGCTCTACGCGAGCAGGGTGCGCGGGTTTCGCGCCGGGTGCCCGCTCAGGCCGGATGCACCACGCCGAGCACGCGCGGTCCACGCGCGCCGGTCACCGCGGCCAGGTTGCCCGGCCGCCCGGCGAGCGTTTCGCGCGCCAGCCAGGCGAACGCCATCGCCTCGACGAAGTCCGGATCCAGCCCGTGGACATCGGTGGACTCGATGCGCGCGCCCGGCAGGTGCGCGGCGATGCGCGCCAGCAGCCGGGGATTGCGCACGCCGCCGCCGCAGGCGATCACCCGCGCGGTACCCGGCTGGTGCGCATCCAGCGCGCGGGCGACCGTTACCGCGCTTAGCTCCAGCAGGGTTGCCTGCACGTCGGCCGGCGACTCGCCGCCGAGCAGCCGCCGGTCGACCCAGTCCAGGTGGAACTGTTCGCGGCCGGTGCTCTTGGGCGGCGGCAGCGCGAACCAGGCCTCGTCGAGCAGCCGTTCCAGCAGTCCGCCGTCGACCTGGCCGCTGGCGGCGAACGCGCCGTCGGCATCGAACGGCTGGCCGGTGTGGCGCAGGCACCAGGCGTCGAGCAGCGCGTTGGCCGGGCCGGTGTCGAAGCCGCGCACGTCGCCCTGCCTCGGCAGCAGGGTGTAGTTGCCGATCCCGCCGAGGTTGAGCACGGCCCGATCCTCGTCTGCCGAATGCAACAGCGCGGCGTGGAAGGCCGGTACCAGCGGTGCGCCGTGGCCACCGGCGGCGACATCGCGGCGGCGGAAGTCGGCCACGGTGGCGATCCCGGTGCGCTCGGCGATCACGTTGCCGTCGCCGACCTGCATGGTGAACGGCGCGTCGCCGTGCGGGCGGTGGCGCAGGGTCTGCCCGTGCGAACCGATCGCCGCGACGCGCGCGGCCGCCACGCCGGCTTCGTCGAGCAGGGCCAGCGCCGCATCGGCAAACGCGCCGGCGACCTGCACGTCGAGCCGCCCCAGTTCGTCCAGCGAGGTCAGCTCGCCGCCCTGGCCGAGCGCGACCAGGCGCTCGCGCAGCGCCGGCGCCCAGGCGTGGGTACGCGCCGCGCGCAGCCGCAGGCCGGCCGTGCCGGTGCGATCGGGGAATTCGACCAGCGCGGCGTCGATGCCGTCGGCGCTGGTGCCGGAGATCAGGCCAAGGAAGAGGTGCGACATGCGCGAAGCGTAGCCGGAACGCGCCGCGGCGGCGATGGAGGGTTGGCGGGAAGGGGGGGCGGGTCGGCGGTGCACCATCCGCAGGGTCCGGCTTGCCGGCGCACGGGCGGCGGGATCAGCATTGCGCAGGGGCGGTGCGTCGGTGGCGTCGCCTATGCCGATGGCGTCGCGTCGCCGCTGGATCGGCTCCTACGCAAACGGGCGCGTCGGCTTTGCCTGCAGGAGCCCATTCATGGGCGACCCGAGGGGTTCAAACGGCGTCGCCTGTGCCGTCGCCATCGCGTGCGGGCACCCCCGGCCCATGCAACGACACGCGCTTCGCGTCGCCTGCAACGGCGCGCGCCGGCCGGTAATCAGCCGCGCTTGTTCTTCTTCTGCTTGGCCTGGTCGGCGTGGGCGAACATCAGCTGTTCCATCGATTCCATCCGCGCCAGGGTCGGGGCGGTCGCCGCCTTGAACGCAGCCAGGTCGGCGCCCTTGAGCGGCTCCGGCGGCGGCATGGTCACCGACAGCGGGTTGCGGTGCACGCCGTTGACTCGGAATTCGTAGTGCAGGTGCGGGCCGGTGGCCAGGCCGGTGGAGCCGACGTAACCGATCACCGTGCCCTGCGCGACCTGCTGCCCCTTGCGCACCTTGCCGAAGCGCGACATGTGCGCGTACAGCGTGGTGTGGCCGCGGCCGTGGTCGAGGATCACGACGTTGCCGTAGCCGCGCTGGGTGCCGACGAACTGCACCCGCGCATCGCCGGCGGCCATGATCGGGGTACCGGTGCCGGCGGCGTAGTCCACGCCCTTGTGCATGCGCATCTTGCCCAGCACCGGGTGCCGGCGCGCGCCGAACTTGGAGGACAGCCGCGCGTACGGGATCGGCATGCGGATGAAGCTCTTCTTCAGCGGCCGGCCGTCTGCGGTGAAGTACTCGGCCTTGCCGTTGCGCTCGAAGCGGAAGCCGGTATAGGTCTTGCCGTCGGTGGAGAAGGTCGCGGCGAGGATCCGGCCGGTGCCGATCCGCTCGCCCTCGCGCCAGGTCTCCTCGACCACCGCGCTGAAGCGGTCGCCCGGCTGCACGTCCTTGAAGTCGATGTCGTACTTGAAGATGTCGTCGGTCATGACCGCGATGGCGGCGGGGCTCAGCCCGGCCTTGCGACCGGCCGCGTACAGCGAGTGGTCGATCTCGGCGCTGGTCACCGCCAGGCGGGTGGTGGTGGCGCGCTCGAGCACCTTCTCGTGGATCTTCTCGCCGCGCAGGTCCAGCTCGACGCGCTGGGTCGGGCTGCGGTCGAAGCGGAACCCGCGCAGGTCGCCGTGCTCGTCCAGTTCGAACGCCAGCTCGGCGCCGGGGCGCAGGCGCACGAGCGCATCGCGGTTGGCGGGGTTGTCGAGGATGCGGTGCATGGTCGCCGCGGGCACGCCCATCCGGTCGAATACGCCGCCGAGGGTCTGGCCACGCTCGACCTGGACCACGTCCCACAGCCGCCCGGCGCCCTCGCCGGGCGCACGCACGGTCAGCGGCGGCAGTTGCAGCGGCAGGGTCGCGTGCAGCTGCGAGGCCGGCTGCAGCTGCGAGGAGAATCCGGGGACGATCGTGGCCAGCAGTGCGCCGAGGGTCGCGAACAGGCTGGCGTGCAGCCAGTGGCGGCGGGTCCAGCGGGTGTTGAAGGCGGCGGGGAAGCGCTCCTTCAGCTTGCGGTGCAGGTGTCGGTGGTGAAGGATGCCGAGGCGGTCGTGGAACTGCTGCTTGCGGACGCGGCCGTGATCGGTCAGGGACATCGCTTAACTTCCTTCACGGGACCCCGGGGTGCGGCCCATTCCGCCGGTACCTTAAACACCTGAAACTAGTGCGTCAAACCATTGAAGAAGCTGAACTTTTCGCTGGCTTTCCGGTTAACCCGCACGTAACATTTCGTTCAAGTTTGTCGTCGCCCGAACTGTGGAGCCGGTCGTGTTTTCCCCCCAGAACAAGTCCCCGTCCGTGGAAGATTCCCTCGCCCTGATCGGCCGCGGTGCCGACGAGCTGCTCAAGCGCGAGGAACTGGAGGCCCGCCTGGCGGCGTCGCTGCAGGCCGGCGGCCGGCCGCTGCGGGTCAAGGCCGGCTTCGACCCGACCGCGCCGGACCTGCACATCGGCCATACGGTGCTGCTGAACAAGATGCGCCAGTTCCAGGACCTGGGGCACCAGGTGATCTTCCTGATCGGCGACTTCACCGGGATGATCGGCGACCCCACCGGCAAGAACGCCACCCGCAAGCCCCTGACCCGCGAGGACGTGCTGGCCAACGCCCGCACCTACGAGGAGCAGGTGTTCAAGGTGCTGGACCGCGAGCGCACCGAGGTCCGCTTCAACAGCGAGTGGTTCGGCAAGATGAGCGCGGCCGACATGATCCGCCTGGCCGGCCAGTACACCGTGGCGCGCATGCTCGAGCGCGACGACTTCGCCAAGCGCTATGCGGCGCAGCAGTCGATCGCCATCCACGAGTTCCTCTACCCGCTGGTGCAGGGCTACGACTCGGTGGCGCTGGAGGCGGACGTCGAACTCGGCGGCACCGACCAGAAGTTCAACCTGCTGATGGGCCGCGGCCTGCAGGAGCACCACGGGCAGAAGCCGCAGATCGTGCTGACCATGCCGTTGCTGGAAGGCCTGGACGGCGTCAACAAGATGAGCAAGTCGCTGGGCAACTACATCGGCATCAGCGAGCCGGCGATCGACATCGTGACCAAGACGATGAAGATCGGCGACGAGCTCACCTGGCGCTGGATCGACCTGCTCAGCTTCGACATTTCCGTGGCCGAGGCGGCGAAGCTGAAGGCCGAGGTCGAATCGGGCGCGCTCAACCCGCGCGAGGTCAAGCTGCGACTGGCGCGCGAGCTGGCCACGCGCTTCCACGACGCCGCCGCGGCCGAGCAGGCCATCGCCGGCTGGCACGCGGTCGTCACCGGCCAGGGCGACACGTCTTCGCTGCCGCTGCAGGACGTGGTGGTGCCGGCCGAAGGCATCCGCATCGCCGCGCTGCTCACCGCCGCCGGAATCACGCCATCCAACTCGGAAGCCAACCGCAAGCTCAAGGAGCGCGCGGTGAAGGTCGAAGGCGCGGTGGTCGAGGATGCGCAGCTGTCGTTCGCGCCGGGCTTCGAGGGCGTACTGCAGGTGGGCAAGCGCAACTTCGCCCGGGTGCGGCTGGTGGCCGGCTGAGCGAAGGAGCCGGCGGCGGTTTCGGCACGGCCACGGTACGGCACGGCGAAAGCGGGAATGCGGGAGCGGAGCTGCGGGTGCGCGGCTCCGGAAGGGGCCGCCGTCCTGCCGCATGGGGGTGCGCCGCTCGGACCGGCATCCATGCCTCACCTCGCGGCCGCAGCCATCCATGGCTGCTCGCACCCCCATGCGACAGGACGACGTCCTCGGTGACCGGGATGGTCGTGGCTTTGTTCGCCGTGGCCGACGGCAACGCCGATGCCGATGCGGCAGCACGCGGGTGGTGATTGTTCTCGGGCAACGGCGACCGGTGCGATCGTGATCGCGGAGTGCAGCAGCCCAGAGTCTTGCTGTGGCTTCCGCAGCCTCAATCCACGCCACGACCCCAACGCCTGCAGGGACGTCGTCGCCCCGGGGGTTGGCCCAAGTGGCACATGGATGTGCCACGACCCGAGTACGGACAGGACGTCCGCCCGAGGGATGGGCCAACCCCCGGGGCGGCGACGGCCCCTTCCGAAGCCAGCACCCCCGCTTCACCGCTCGATGCTTCGAGGTATGAAGGCCTAAAGGGCGATACGACTCCGCCAGCCGCGCGCATCAGAGCGAGTGCGTCACCACGCAGTCGCGACCCGCCCGCTTGGCCGTGTACAGCGCCTCGTCGGCGCCGCGCATCAGCATCGACAGCGGCATCGGACGGTTCGAAACCGCCACGCCCAGGCTCGCGGTGACCCGCACCGGCGGGGCGGGCGCGTCGAGCCGCATCGTCGCCAGCGCCTGGCGGATCCGTTCGGCCAGGTGCTGGGCGTTGGGCGCGTCCGGGCCGGTCACCACGATCACGAACTCCTCGCCGCCGGTGCGGGCGAACACGTCGTGCTCGCGGGTCTGGCCGCGGATGGTGTCGCTGAGCTTCTGCAGCACCAGGTCGCCGATCTCGTGGCCGTAGCGGTCGTTGACCCGCTTGAAGTGGTCCAGGTCCAGCGCGATCACCGCCAGGTGCGCCTCCCGGGTCAGCTGCTCCAGCTCCGGGTCCAGCCGTGCGAACAGGCCGCGGCGGTTGAGAGTGCCGGTCAGCGGATCGAGCATCGCGGTCTGCCGCAGCGACTCGGCGGCACGGAAGCTGGCCAGCATCAGCATGCAGAAGTTGATCAGGTACCAGGTCGACAGGTCGACGTTGACCCAGGCGTCGTTGGGCCCGTACCGGCCGGTCAGGGCCTGCAGCAGGTCGCGGCCGTAGAGGTAGGCCAGCACCGCGCAACCCAGCATCACCAGGCGCGCGGGCACCCGCAGCGGCGGCACGTCCAGCCCGCGCAGCTGCCACAGCACCACCGCCAGCATCGCCAGTTCGGCCACGCTCATCGCCGCGCCCTGTCCGTCGACCGCGTCGCCGGCCAGCCACGCGGCCAGCGACATCGCCACGAAGCCGGGCACCACCATCCACTCCGCGCGCGTGAGCGGCCGCTGCTGGCCGAACTTGATCGCCGCGCCGGTCATCACCGCCAGGCCGCCGCAGGCCAGCACGCCGCCGGTCGCGGCCACCACCGCCGTGGCCGTGGTCGAGCCGGCGCGCTCCAGCCCGGTGGCGGCGCCATCGAGCATCGCCGCGCCCACGGAATAGAAGAAGTGACCCAGCCCCCAGGAGGCGATGCCGCGCACGCCGCGCGACACGCGCGATACGTACCAGAACAGGCCCAGCAGGATCGCCGCCAACGCGCAGTCGGTCAGCAGCAGGTTGTAGAAATCGGTGGTCATCCGCCGCCTCCGTCCCGGCACGGAGCGCCGGTTGCCCCGCGTCCTGCGGGTTCTCCTACCTCGGCGGCAAGGGTCGCCGATGGCGGCGGCGGCCGGCAAGCCCCGGTGGTCGGGGTGGCCGTCGGCGGCGCGCGCGGGCGCCCGCTGGCGCGCCCGCGCGACTGGAGCGGGTTCAGTCGCCCAGGGTCAGCAGCGAGGCGTTGCCGCCAGCGGCGGTGGTGTTGACCGTCACCGTCTTCTCGGTGGCGAAGCGCGGCAGGTAGTGCGGGCCGCCGGCCTTGGGGCCGGTGCCGGACAGGCCCTGGCCGCCGAACGGCTGCACCCCGACCACCGCGCCGATCTGGTTGCGGTTGACGTAGACGTTGCCGACCTTCACCCGCGACACGATCCGCTCGACGGTCTCGTCGATGCGCGAATGCACGCCCAGGGTCAGGCCGTAGCCGGTGGCGTTGACCTGCGCGATCACCGCGTCGAGCTGGTCGGCCTTCCAGCGGATCACGTGCAGCACCGGGCCGAACACCTCGCGCTGCAGTTGCGACAGCGACTGCAGCTCGTAGGCGCGCGGGGCGAAGTAGGTGCCATGCGCGGCCGCTTCGCCCAGGGCCACGGTGGCGATGTGGCGGGCCTCGCGGTCCATGCGCTGCGCATGGGCATCCAGCAGTGCCAGCGCATCGGCGTCGATCACCGGGCCGACGTCGGTGGCCAGCAGGCCGGGATCGCCGACCTTCAGCTCGGCCATCGCTCCAGCAAGCATCGTCATCACCTTGTCGGCGATGTCGTCCTGCACGAACAGCACGCGCGCGGCCGAGCAGCGCTGGCCGGCCGAGGTGAACGCCGAGGCGATCGCGTCCTTGACCAGCTGTTCGGGCAGCGCCGAGGAGTCGGCGATCAGCGCGTTCTGGCCGCCGGTCTCGGCGATCAGCACGGCGATGGCCGCGTCCTCGCGCGCGGCCAGGGCGCGGTTGATCGCACGGGCGGTCTCGGTCGAGCCGGTGAAGGCCACGCCGGCCACGCGCGCGTCGGCGGTCAGTGCGGCACCGACGGTGGCACCGTCGCCGGGCACGAACTGCACTACGTCGGCCGGTACGCCGGCCTCGTGCAGCAGTTTCACCGCCGCATGGCCGACCAGCGAGGTCTGCTCGGCCGGCTTGGCGATCACGCTGTTGCCGGCGGCCAGCGCGGCGCAGACCTGGCCCAGGAAGATGGCCAGCGGGAAGTTCCACGGGCTGATGCACACGAACACGCCGCGGCCCTGCAGCTGCAGCGCGTTGGACTCGCCGGTCGGGCCCGGCAGCTGCTCGGGGGCGCCGAACTGGCGGCGTGCCTGGGCGGCGTAGTAGCGCAGGAAGTCGACCGCCTCGCGGACTTCGGCGACCGAGTCGGGCAGGGTCTTGCCGGCCTCGCGCACGCACAGCGCCATGAACTGCGGCATGCGCTGCTCGAGCAGGGTGGCGGCGTGTTCGAGGATCGCCGCGCGGCTGGCGGCCGGGGTGCGGTCCCAGGCCGGCTGCGCGGCCACGGCATTGGCCAGCGCGCGCTGCACGGTGGCCGCATCGGCCGGCTGCCACTGGCCCACGATCTGGCGGCGGTCGGCCGGGCTGGTCACCGTGATCGCATCGCCGGCAGGGGTGGCGCCCGGCACCAGCGGCGCGGCGCGCCACGGACCGGCATGCTCGTCCAGGCGCGCGGCCAGGGCCTTGAGTTCATTGTCGTCGGCGAAGTTGGCGCCCATGGAGTTGTCCCTGTCGAAGCCTTGCTGGGTATAGAGGTCGCGCGGCAGCGGAATGCGCGGATGCGGAATCGATTCGAAGCCGGCCACGGTGGTTACCGGGTCCTGGATGAGGTCGGCCACCGGCACGTCCTCGTCGGTGATGCGGTTGACGAAGCTGGAGTTGGCGCCGTTCTCGAGCAGGCGCCGCACCAGGTACGGCAGCAGGTCCTCGTGGCTGCCGACCGGCGCATACACCCGGCACGGCACGCCCAGGCGGTCGGCCGGCACGACTTCGGCGTAGAGGTCGTCGCCCATGCCGTGCAGCTTCTGGTGCTCGTAGTCGCGGCCGTTGGCGATCGCGCGGACCGCGGCGATGGTCTGCGCATTGTGCGTGGCGAACATCGGATAAAGCGCGTCGGCGTGGCCGAACATGCGCCTGGCGCACGCCAGGTAGGACACGTCGGTGTTCTGCTTGCGGGTGAACACCGGATAGCCGGCCTGGCCTTCGACCTGGGCGCGCTTGATCTCCGCGTCCCAGTACGCGCCCTTGACCAGGCGCACCGGGATGCGGCGGCCGACGCGGCGGGCCAGGTCGGCGAGGAAGTCGATCACGAACGGCGCGCGCTTCTGGTACGCCTGCACCGCCAGGCCGTAGCCTTCCCAGCCCTCGAGCGAGGGGTCGGAGAAGGTCGCCTCGATCAGGTCCAGCGACAGCTCCAGGCGGTCGCTTTCCTCGGCGTCGACGGTGTAGCCGATGCCGTAGGACTTCGCCAGCCGCGCCAGTTCCAGCACCGCCGGCGCCAGCTCGGCCATCACCCGCTCGCGGTTGGCGTGCTCGTAGCGCGGGAACAGCGCCGACAGCTTGATCGAGATGCTCGGCGCGGCGAACACGCTGTTCGAAGCGGGGTCGCTGCCCACGTAATCGCCGCTGCGCCCGATCGCGTGGATCGCGTCGCGGTAGGCCTGCAGGTAGCGCTGGGCGTCCTTCATGGTCAGCGCGCCTTCGCCGAGCATGTCGAACGAATAGCGGTAGGCGGCGTTGTCGCCCTTCTTCGAGCGCGCCAGCGCCTCGGCGATGGTGCGACCCATGACGAACTGGTGGCCCATGATCCGCATCGCCTGGCGAACGGCCAGGCGCACGACGGGTTCGCCGACCCGGCCGACCAGGCGCTTGAACGCGCCGGGCACGTCGTGGCGGGTGAGGTCGTTGAGGTTGACCAGCTTGCCGGTGAGCATCAGCCCCCAGGTCGAGGCGTTGACCAGCACCGACTCGCTCTGGCCCAAGTGCTTTTCCCAGTCGGCGTCGCCGAGCTTGTCGCGGATCAGCTTGTCGGCGGTCTCCTGGTCGGGGATGCGCAGCAGCGCCTCGGCCACGCACATCAGCAGCACGCCCTCCTCGCTGCCGAGGTCGTACTGGCGCATGAACGCCTCGATCGCGCCCTGGTCCTGGGCGCGGGCGCGCACGCGCCGGACCAGGTCGGCCGCCAGTGCGTCGATCTCGGCCTGGACCAGCGGTTCCTGGCGGGCCTGCAGCAGCAGTTCGCGGACGTGGGTGGCCTCGTCGCGCAGCCAGGCGGCGGTGATCGCCGCGCGCAGCGCCGATGGCGGCGCGGCGGCGGGCGCGACCGGGATGGCGGCGTGCGGCGGGACGGGGGAATGCGGTTCGGGCGAGGCGTTCATGGGCGGGGGTCGGCTCTGGATCGAACGCCCGGGGCGCCCGGCGACGGCCGCAGGGCGGCGTGGCGGGCGCGGGCGGTCTGGCGGGGCGCCAGGCGCGCCATGATCGCCGGGGCCTGGGGTGCTGGCTTGACGGATTCCCGCGCCGCCGCCGCGGGAGGCGGCACAAAGCCGGCGGGCGGCCGCGTAGAGCGGGGCTTGCCCCGCTGGACGTGTCTGGGTGGTGGCCTGCGAAGGGCAGCGGGTACGCGAAGGGCAGCGGGGCAAGCCCCGCTCTACGTCGGTGGGGGCGGCGGGAGGGCGGGAGCGGGCGGCGAGCCACCCCGGCGCATCGGAGCGGCGGGACCGTCAGTCCCGGCGCAGGGCCCGGTATTCGCTCGGGGTCATCCCCACCAGTGCCACGAACCGGCGGGTGAAGGCGCTCTGGTCGCCGAACCCGCAGGCCTGGGCGATCGAGGCGATGCTGCCGGGGCCGTGCAGCCGGTGCATCGCGGCCTGGATCCGGATCCGGGTCAGCAGTTGCAGCGGCGCCAGCTGGAACACCTTCTGGAAGGTGCGCTCCAGCTTGGACTCGGAGAAGCCGGTGATCGCCAGCAGGTCCTGGACGCGGACGTTCTCGGCGTAGTGCCGGTTCATGTGGACCAGCGCTTCCCGCAGCGAGCGGTAATCGGCCTCCAGGCCCTCGCGGCTGGCCAGGTCGCGGGAGATCCCGATCAGCCCGATGACCTCGCCGTCGCGCAGCAGCGGCCGCTTGCAGGTCAGGCACCAGCCGGGCTCCTGGTCGGGGAACAGCTGCAGCTCGAGCAGGTTGTCGATCACCGCCCCTTCCAGCACCTGCTGGTCCTGCAGGCCGTAGGTGGCGCCCAGGCCGCTCGGGTACACCTCGCTGGCGCGCCGGCCGATGATGTCCCGGCGCGAGCGCAGCCCCAGCCGGCGCAGCATGGTGGCGTTGACATGGGTGTAGCGGCCTTCCCGGTCCTTGATGAAGAACAGGACGTCGGGGATCGAGTCGAACAGGGCCTCGACCTCGGCGGCGTCCACGGTCGGCAGGGCAGGCTTCACGTCGCGGCGGCGCAGGTCTTTCCGGGGAGGCGCCATTCTAGGGCCGGCGGCGGGCCGGAGCGGCCGCCCGCCTCGCGCCGGCGCTGCGCGGGCGGCCGTGGCGGCCCGCCAGGGCGGGCCCGCGCGGCCTGCGCCGGATCAATGCAAGTTGCCGCTGGATATGCCCAACGCTTACCATCCCGGTGTTTTCCGCAGGCGGCAAGCGGCGGTGGGCGGCATGATCGAGGTGGTTCCGGGCAGGTCCGGCGATGCCGGCGCGCAGTTGCGGCTGCGCCCGCCGCGGGCCCTGTCGGCCCGCCAGTTCAGGGGCCTGTTCACCGCGCTCTCGGGGGCGATGTGGCTGGTGGCCGGGCTCGGCTGGCTGGCCGGCAACGTCTTCGCACCGGCCTTCGCCCTGCTGCACAGCGCGGGGCTCGCGCTGGCGCTGCGCTGGCTGTGGCGCAGCGGGGAACGCGGCGAGGAGATCGCCATCGGCGCGGGGGCGGTGGAAGTCCGCCGCGGCGCCGATATCGTCTTCAGCGCCCATCCGCACTGGGTGCGGATGCAGCGGGAAGGGGACGACGGCAGGGTGATGCTGTCGTCCAGCGGCAGGCGGGTGGAGGTGGGCGCTTTCCTGGGCCCGGCCGAACGCTCGCAGCTGGCAGGGTGTTTGAAGCAGTTCCTGGCGGCCGCCGATGGCGACGGCCGCAACCGATGACGCAACCAGGGTCTAGGCAATGATGCAAGCGAAGGGATGGTGGAAGCGGTGGATGGCGGCAGGCGCGCTGTTGGCGGCGCCGGCGCTGGCCTGGGCCCAGTCGGCGGACCCGCACCGCTGGCAGCTGAACATGGGGCGCGGCGTGACCGCCTCCTCGCAGAACGCCTATGAAGCCCACATGATCGTGCTGATCGTCTGCGTGGTCATCGGCGTCATCGTGTTCGGCGCGATGGGCTACGCGATGTTCAAGTTCCGCCGCTCCAAGGGTGCGGTCGCGGCGCAGTTCAGCCACAACACCACCGCCGAGGTGATCTGGACGGTGATCCCGGTGCTGATCCTGATCGCGATGGCGTGGCCGGCCACGGCCAAGCTGATCGCGATGTACGACACCCGCGATTCCGAGATGACGGTAAAGGTCACCGGCTACCAGTGGATGTGGAAGTACGAGTACCTGGGCGAGGGCGTGGCCTTCACCAGCCGCCTGGACCGCGAGTCCGACCGCATCCGCCAGAGCGGCGAGCAGCCGACCCACGAGGCGAACCCGCACTACCTGCTGGACGTGGACAACCGCCTGGTGCTGCCGGTGGACACCAAGGTCCGCTTCGTCATCACCGCCGACGACGTGATCCACGCCTGGTGGGTGCCGGCCCTGGGCTGGAAGCAGGACGCCATCCCGGGCCTGATCAACGAGGCCTGGACCGAGATCAAGGAGCCTGGCGTGTACCGCGGCCAGTGCGCCGAGCTGTGCGGCAAGGACCACGGCTTCATGCCGATCGTGGTCGAGGCGGTGTCGAAGGACGAGTTCGCGCGCTGGCTGGCGGCGAAGAAGCCGGCACCGGCCGCGCCGCCTGCCGCCGAGGCGCCGGCCCCGGCGGCCGAAGCGCCGGCCGACGCCGCCACGCCGGCCGACGCCGCGCCGCAGGATGCCGCGCCCGAAGGCGCCGCCGCGCAGGGCTGATCCGACGAACACGCAACGGCCGCCGCGCGGCCGCCACGCAAACGCATTCCAGAGGTAGCAACGCCATGGCCCATTCCGCCGCCGGACACCACGACGACCCCCACGGCCACAAGCAGGGGTTCTTCGAGCGCTGGTTCTTCTCCACGAACCACAAGGACATCGGCACGCTGTACCTGCTGTTCTCCTTCACCATGTTCATCATCGGCGCGGCCATGTCGGTGGTGATCCGCGCCGAGCTGATGAAGCCGGGCCTGCAGTTCGTCAGCCCCGAGTTCTTCAACCAGATGACCACGGTGCACGCGCTGGTCATGATCTTCGGCGGCGTGATGCCGGCCTTCGTCGGCCTGGCCAACTGGATGATCCCGCTGCAGGTCGGCGCGCCTGACATGGCGCTGCCGCGCATGAACAACTGGTCCTTCTGGATCATGCCGTTCGCGTTCACCCTGCTGCTGATGACCCTGTTCCTGCCCGGCGGCGCCCCGGCCGGCGGCTGGACGCTGTACCCGCCGCTGTCGCTGCAGGGCGGCTACAACGTGGCCTTCACGATCTTCGCCATCCACATGATGGGCGTCAGCTCGATCATGGGCGCGATCAACATCATCGCCACCGTGCTGAACATGCGCGCCCCGGGCCTGGACCTGCTGAAGATGCCGATCTTCTGCTGGACCTGGCTGATCACCGCGTTCCTGCTGATCGCGGTCATGCCGGTGCTGGCCGGCGCGGTGACCATGCTGCTGACCGACAAGTTCTTCGGGACGAGCTTCTTCAATGCGGCCGGCGGCGGCGACCCGGTGATGTTCCAGCACATCTTCTGGTTCTTCGGCCATCCCGAGGTCTACATCATGATCCTGCCCGCCTTCGGCGTGGTCAGCGAGATCATCCCGACTTTCAGCCGCAAGCCGCTGTTCGGCTACCAGGCCATGGTCTACGCGACCGCCTCGATCGCGTTCCTGTCGTTCATCGTCTGGGCCCACCACATGTTCACCGTGGGCATGCCGCTGGGCGGCGAGATCTACTTCATGTTCGCCACGATGCTGATCGCGGTGCCCACCGGCGTGAAGGTGTTCAACTGGGTCAGCACGATGTGGAAGGGCTCGCTCACCTTCGAATCGCCGATGCTGTGGTCGGTGGCCTTCGTGATCCTGTTCACCATCGGCGGTTTCTCCGGCCTGATGCTGGCGATCGTGCCGGCGGACTTCCAGTACCACGACACCTACTTCGTGGTCGCGCACTTCCACTACGTGCTGGTGACCGGCGCGGTGTTCGCGCTGATCGCTGCGGTCTACTACTGGTGGCCGAAGTGGACCGGCCGCATGTACAGCGAGAAGGCGGCCAAGTTCCACTTCTGGTGGACGATGGTGTTCGTCAACCTGCTGTTCTTCCCGCAGCACTTCCTCGGCCTGGCCGGCATGCCGCGCCGCATCCCGGACTACAACGTGGTGTTCGCCGACTGGAACCTGGTCAGCTCGATCGGCGCGTTCGGCATGTTCGTCACCCCGTTCATGATGGCGGCGATCCTGTGGCACTCGCTGCGCAACGGCGCCAAGGCCGAAGCGCGCGCCTGGGAGTCGGCGCGCGGCCTGGAGTGGACCGTGCCGTCGCCGGCGCCGCACCACACCTTCGCCACCCCGCCGGTGATCAAGGACGGCGACCTGGCCCACGGCGACGTGAGCCATTGAGGCGAGTCCCTCGCAAGAGCCCGCACATCCATGTGCGGGTTATCAAATGTAGGAGCCGATTCATCGGCGACGTGAACCCCTGAGAAGCACGGATCCATGACCGCACCGGGCAACCACAACCAGGACAGCGCGCAGCGCCGCAAGGGCGTGGTGCGCACGGCGCTGGTGCTGGGCGTGGTCGCGCTGGCGATCTACGTGGGCTTCATCCTGTCGGGCGTGCTCAACGCATGAGCCAGGCGCAGTCCCCGGCCAGGCGTGGCGCCGGTTGGCTGAAGCTGGCAGGCGTGGCCGTGCTCGCGTTCGCGTTCACCTTCTCGCTGGTCCCGCTGTACCGGATCGCGTGCGAGAAGGTGTTCGGCATCCGCCTGGAGGGCGGCACCGGGCAGGCCCGTGCCGGCGCCGTCGCCGCGGCCGGCGCAGCCGAGCGGCAGTCGCGCACCGTCAGGGTGCAGTTCGACGGCGGGGTCAATTCGAAGTTGCCGTGGGCGTTCGAGCCCGAGCAGCTGACCATGGACGTGGTGCCGGGCGAACTCAACGAGGCGCTGTACTTCGCCCGCAACGACGGCGACCGGCCGATCGTCGGGAGCGCGGTGCCCTCGGTGGCGCCTGCGCGCGCCTCGGCCCATTTCACCAAGACCGAGTGCTTCTGCTTCACCGCCCAGACCCTGCAGCCGGGCGAGAAGCGCGACATGCCGGTGCGCTTCATCGTCGACCCCGACCTGCCGGACGACGTCAGGACGATCACCCTGTCCTACACTTTCTTCAAGAACGAGGACCTGACCGCGCGACTGGGCGCGGCGCAGGCCACCAACGCGCCGCACGCGGCGCCCTGACGAGCACGGAACCACCGCCATGGCCCAACCGCAGACGGACCACTACTTCGTACCGACCCACAGCAAGGCGCCGATCATGGCCTCGGTCGCGCTGTTCACGCTGATGATCGGCGTGGCCAGCTGGCTCAACGGCCTCGGCTGGGGCAAGTGGGTGTTCTTCACCGGCGTGGCCGCGATGCTGGCGGTGCTGTTCTACTGGTTCAGCGAAGTGGTGCGCGAATCCCTGGCCGGCCACTACAACCGCCAGGTCGACGTCTCGTTCCGGATGGGGATGATCTGGTTCATCTTCTCCGAGGTGATGTTCTTCGCCGCGTTCTTCGGCGCGCTGTTCTACGCCCGGCTCCTGGCCCTGCCATGGCTCGGCGGCGAAGGCGACGGCGTGATGACCAACGCCCTGCTGTGGGACGGTTATTCCGCCGCCTGGCCGACCGCCGGCCCGGGCCAGGTCGGTGGCCAGTTCCAGACCATCCCGGCCTGGGGCCTGCCGCTGCTCAACACCCTGATCCTGCTGACCTCCGGCGTGACCCTGACCATCGCCCACCACGCGCTCAAGGCCAATGCCCGCCGCCAGGTGCTGCTGTGGCTGGGCCTGACGGTCCTGCTCGGCCTGCTGTTCCTGTTCTTCCAGGCCGAGGAGTACATCCACGCCTACAAGGAGCTGAACCTGACCCTGGGTTCGGGCATCTACGGCTCGACCTTCTTCATGCTCACCGGCTTCCACGGCGCGCACGTGCTGCTGGGCACGATCATGCTGGCGATCATGTGGCTGCGGGTGGCCAAGGGCCACTTCACCCCCGACAACCATTTCGCCTTCGAAGCGGCCGCGTGGTACTGGCACTTCGTGGACGTGGTCTGGCTGGCGCTGTTCCTGTTCGTCTACGTGCTGTAAGGGCGGGATTCGCGAGCTGGGATCCGGGTTTCGCAGACGCGAACCGTGCAGTCCCCCTCAAGGGCGCCCTCGCGGCGCCCTTGGCTTTTCACCAATCCCGAATTCCCGATGCCGTATGCCGGGTGCCGATTCAGCCGCCGACGCCGTGCGGCTGGATAACCCCGGTCCAGATGCCGAGGATGACCAGCAGGATCAGCGCCACCGACAGGCCGATGCGGCGGGTGAGCGCATTGACCGTGCGCTTGCTCTGGCCGCGGTCGACCAGCAGGTAGTACAGGGCCGAGCCGAGGTTCCAGAGGATGACGAGCAGGAACGCCACCACCAGCAGGGTCTTGAGCGAATCGTTCATGGCGCGGGCCTCGGCGGCGACGTGGATGCAGTGCCCGGCATTATCGCAGGCACGCACGGGCCTGGCGCGATGAGCAGCCGACGCCTGCCATTGTGGGCCGGCTGGCTGCTGGCGCTGGCCGTGGCGGCGGCATGCGCCTCGCTGGGCGCGTGGCAGCTGCAGCGCATGCACGCCAAGCAGGCCCAGGTGGATGTCGCCGCGCAGGTCCTGGCCGACCGCCGTGCCGATCCGTTGTCCGCCGCGGCCGATCCGGCGAGCGCGCGCGGCTACCGGTGGTCCGCCGGGGAGGGCGCGTTCCTGCCGTTGCCGGCGGTGCTGCTGGACAACCAGAACCGTGGTGGCCGCGCGGGCGTGCATGCGTACCGGGTGTTCCAGCCGCGGGCGGAGCACGCCACGCCGCTGCTGGTCGACCTGGGCTGGCTGCCGCTTCCGGGCGACCGCCGCCTGCCCGACGTGCCGCGGCCGCCGGCCACGCGCGTGGCCGGCCTGCTGGCGCCGCCGCCCTCGCCGGGCCTGGTCGCGCCGGTGCTCGAGGTGCAGGCCGATGGCACGCTGCTGGCCGTGGTGCTGGAGCCGGCGGCAGTGGCGGATGCGCTGGGCCTGCCCGCGCTGGCGCCGCGCGTGCTGCGGCTCGACCCCGACCTGCCCATGGGCTACGCGCGGGACCTGGAAGTGCTGGCCAACACGCTGCCGCCGGAGCGCCACCTGGGCTATGCCGTGCAGTGGTTCGCCCTGTCGGCGGCGGTGCTGGTGATCGCGCTGCTGCTGACGCTGCGGGCCCGTCGCCGGCGCTGAGCCCGTCGATAGCGCGTGTCGTGCGAAAATCCCGCCCATGAACCTGCCTGCCCCCGATCCTGCCCGCACCCGCCGCGGGCGCCTGATGCTGGTCGCGTTGTTCCTCCTGTTCTTCGGCAGCGCCGCCGGTGCCGGCCTGCTGCGCCTCAGCGGCTGGATGCCCGCGGGCCTGAAGAACCACGGCGAGCTGTTGCAGCCGCCGGCCGACCTGCGCGAGATGCGCCCGTTGCTCGCCGACGGCACGCCCTACGAATGGAACCCGGCGTCCCGCACCTGGCGGATCGCAGTCGCGCCGCCGGCCGGATGCGCGGCCGACTGCGGGCACCTGCTCGCCGAACTGGACAAGGTGTGGCGGCTGTTTGGCCACAACGCCGACAAGGTCGAGATCCTCTGGCTGGGCCCCTTGCCGCCCGGAGCACCCGCGTTGCCCGAGTTGCGGCCGCTGCGCGCCGACGACACCCTGCGAGCGGCCCTGCCGCGCGCCGACGACCCGGCCGGCATCCCGCTGTACGTGATCGATCCCAACGGCTTCGTGATCCTGCGCTATCCGCCGCAGGCCGACCCGGCCGGCATCCGCACCGATGTCGCCCGCCTGCTGAAACTCAAGTGAGGTCACTGCGCCGATGAACGCGATCGTCCGGCCCGCGCTGGCCCGCCATTTCCACCGCATCGCCTGGCTGGCGGTGCTGCTGACGGCCTGCGTGGTGGTCTTCGGCGCCTTCGTGCGCTTGTCCGACGCCGGCCTGAGCTGCCCGGACTGGCCGACCTGCTACGGCCGCGCGACCTGGCCGTCGGCGCCGCAGGATGCGGCCGCGCATGCGGCCAGCGAGATCCGCCCGTTCGAGACCCACAAGGCCTGGCGCGAGCAGGTGCACCGCCACCTGGCCGCCTCGCTCGGCGTGCTGGTGCTGGTGCTGGCGCTGCTGGCCGCGCGCCGGCGCCGGTTCGGCGTCGCCCAGGTCGTCGGCGCATCGCTGCTGGTGGCCGCGGCCATACCGGCCTACATGCAGGGGCATATCGGCCTGGCCTTCGCGCTGGCGGGGGCGGGCGAGGCGGTTCTGCTGCTGGCGGCCCTGCGCTGGTCGAACATCGACCTGGCGCGCGCGGCGGCGCTTACCCTGGCGGTGATCGTGTTCCAGGCGCTGCTCGGCAAGTGGACCGTGACCCTGCTGCTCAAGCCGATCATCGTGATGGGCCACCTGCTCGGCGGCCTGGCCACGTTCTCGCTGTTGTTGTGGATGGCCTGGCGCGCGACCGGCCTGCCGATCCGCCTGGCCGATGCGCGCTGGCTGCGGCGCTGGGTGATCGCCGGCATCGTCCTGCTCGGCGTGCAGATCGCGCTCGGCGGCTGGACGAGCGCCAACTACGCCGCGCTCGCCTGCGGTGGCGGCGGCTGGACCACCGCGCAGCATCACTACCTCGACTTCCCGCGATGCGTAGGCCAGTGGTGGCCGCCGGCGGATTTCCACGAGGGCTTCGTCCTCTGGCGCGGCGTCGGCGTGGACTACGAGGGCGGCGTGCTGGACGGCGCCTCGCGCATCGCCATCCAGATGGCGCACCGGATGATGGCGGTGGTGGTGGCGGTGTACCTGCTGTGGCTGGCGCTGCGCCTGTACCGCCTGCCCGGCATGCGCGGCTGGGCAACCGCCCTGGGCCTGCTGGTGGTCGCGCAGGTCAGCCTCGGCATCCTCAACGTCAAGCTCGCGCTGCCGCTGTCGGTGGCGGTGCTGCACAACGCCGGCGCGCTGGCGCTGCTGTTCGTGCTGGTGACGCTGCTGGCGCGCCTGAAGGAACCCGAGTCGGTCGCATGAGCGCCATTCCCCTCTGGCGCCAGTACCTGGAACTGACCAAGCCGCGCGTGGTCGCGCTGCTGGTGTTCACCGCCCTGGTCGGCATGTTCCTGGCGGTGCCCGGCCTGCCGCCGGCGCGCGAAGCGCTGCTCGGCCTGCTGGGCATCTGGCTGGCCGCGTCCTCGGCCGCGGCGATCAACCACCTGATCGACCAGCGCATCGACAAGGTCATGGCGCGCACCGCGCACCGGCCGCTGGCCACCGGCGCGTTGCGGCCGGCACAGGTGCTGGCCTTCGCGCTGGTGCTCGGCGCCGCCTCGATGCTGGTGCTGGTGCTGTGGGTGAACACCGTCACCGCGGTGCTGACGTTCGCCTCGCTGATCGGCTACGCGGTGGTCTACACCGGCTGGCTCAAGCGCGCCACGCCGCAGAACATCGTGATCGGCGGCGTGGCCGGCGCGGCGCCGCCGTTGCTGGGCTGGGCGGCGGTCACCAACATGGAAGGGGCGTGGGACTGGCAGCACGCGCTGCTGCTGGTGCTGATCATCTTCGTGTGGACGCCGCCGCACTTCTGGGCGCTGGCGATCTTCCGCCGCGAGGACTACGCCCGCGCGCTGATCCCGATGCTGCCGGTCACCCACGGCGTCACCTACACCCGCTGGCAGATCCTGTTCTACACCGTGCTGCTGCTGCAGGTGAGCATCCTGCCGGTGGTGTTCGGCATGAGCGGCTTCTTCTACCTGGGTGGCGCGCTGGTGCTGGGCAGCGTGTTCCTCTGGTACGCCTGGCGGCTGCTGGATCCGCCGGACGAGTTCTTCGCCATGCGCGTGTTCAACTACTCGATCATCTACCTGATGGCGCTGTTCGCCTTCCTGCTGGTCGACCACTGGCTGCCTCTGCTGCTGCCAGCCTGAAGCGGCGGCTCGGTCGCCGCCACCGCGACCTGGTCCCCGTAGAGCGGGGCTTGCCCCGCTGCACTTCGCGTGCCGCGGAGGCCTCCAGGGGCAGCGGGGCAAGCCCCGCTCTACGGGGCGGTCTGCCCACAGGCATCGACAGCCTGTGGCTGGCCGCGCCGGACCCGGATCCGGCGCGGCCGGTCTGGCCGGTATCGAGGACCGTCAGCCGCCGCCCGCCTCGCCGGCCGAGGCGGCGGTCTTCTTCTCGCGGCTGCGGATCCACATGTTGATCGCCTCGACGAACACCGAGAAGGCCATGGCGGTGTACACGTAGCCCTTCGGGATGTGCATGCCGAAGCCGTCGGCGATCAGCACCAGGCCGATCATGATCAGGAAGCTCAGCGCGAGCACCTTGACCGTCGGATGGCGCTCGACGAAGTCGCCGATCGGGCCGGCGAAGGCCAGCATGAAGGCGATCGACACCACGATCGCGGTGACCATGACCCAGCGCTCGTCGACCATGCCGACCGCGGTGATGATCGAGTCCAGCGAGAACACGATGTCCAGCACCATGATCTGGGCGATCACGCCGGCGAACGAGGTGGCCGCGCGCTTGAGCGAAGGGTCGCCGCCGGCGCCCTCGACCTTGTGGTGGATCTCCAGCGTGGCCTTGGCGATCAGGAACAAGCCGCCGCCGATCAGGATCATGTCGCGCCACGAGAACGGCTGGCCAAAGGCTTCGAAGACCGGATAGGTCAGGCGCGTGATCCAGACGATGGCGAACAGCAGGCCCAGTCGCGTGATCGCCGCGCCGGCGATGCCCAGCCGGCGCGCGCGGGCGCGCTGCTCCGGCGGCAGGCGCCCGGCGAGGATCGAGATGAAGATGATGTTGTCGATGCCCAGGACCAGCTCGAGCGCGGTCAGGGTCGCCAGGGCGATCAGGATTTCGGCGGTGAACAGGGATTCCATGGCGGGTTCGGTCGAAGGGGTGCGGCCGGAGGGTGCCCGCGTGCGGGTGCACGCGGCGTGGTGGTCAGCGGAAGGATGCGGGCTGGGCCGCTAGAAGTCGAACAGTTCGCCGAGCAGCGACTTGGGCTTGCGCGGCTTGTTGCCGTAGCCGTGGGCGTCGTGATGGCCGTGCGGGCGCGGCGCGTGCCGCTCGTCGGGGCGGTAGGCCGGGCGCTGCGCGGGCATTTCGGCGCCGGCGCGTTCGATCAGGCGGTCCAGTTCACCGCGGTCGAGCCAGACGCCGCGGCATTGCGGGCAGTAGTCGATCTCGATGCCCTGGCGATCGGTCATGGCCAGGTTGACGGTCTTGCAGGCGGGGCATTGCATGTGGGGAGGCTCCGGGAAATCCAGGGCCACGACGGCCGTGCTCCGGAAATGGACGCACCTTCGCCGTGGGACGGCGAAGGTCTTGCCCACAGGCCTTTGGGCCTGCCGCCGCGCCGGGACCGGGGTCCGTAATGACGACGCGGGCGTTGGGGGCTACTCCCCTTCGATGCGCGATCCTAGCACGCGCATCATGACTGGCAGGCGGCGGTCACTCCGCCCCGGCAGGCGCACCGGTGCGCTCCAGCTGCGCGGCCACGACCGGCTCCAGCGAGGCCAGGCCGGCCTTCCGGCCCAGGGCGAGCGCCTCGGCGGCCGGCATCCCGGCGCGCGCGGCGCCCAGCGCCAGCAACGCGCCGGCGCGGTTGCCGGAGGCGCAATGCAGCAGTACGCCGCCGCCGCGCTCGGCGAGCAGTGCGGCCAGCGCATCGGCATTGGCGGGGGTGACGTCGTCCTTGCCTGCGATCGGCAGGGCGACGTAGTCCAGCCCCAGGCGGGCCGCTTCGGCGGCCTCATCGAAGCCGCGGTCCTCGCCCGGACCGCGCAGGTCGATCACCGTGCGCACGCCCTGCTCCTTGAGTCGGGCCAGGTCCTGCGCGGTCGGCTGGCCGCCGGTGCGCAGGCCGGCGCGCGGCTCGGCGAAGCGGTCCGGGCCGTCGAGCAGGTGCTGCTGCCAGAACAGCATCGAGGCGGCGTTGAAGTAGTCGGTGTTGGTCTTCTTGCGGAAGCCATGGCCCTCGTCGGCGAACTCCAGGTACCACACCGGCTGGCCATTGCCGCGCACCGCCTTCACGATCTGCTCGGCTTCGGTCCAGGGCACGCGCGGGTCGTTGCGGCCCTGGGCGACGAACAGCGGCGCGCGGATCCGGGCGGCGTGGTTGAGCGGGGCGATCCGGGCGAAGAACTCGGCCATTGCCGGGTCGCGCTCGTCGCCGTACTCGGCGCGGCGCAGGTCCCGGCGGTAGTTCTCGGTGTTCTGCAGGAAGGTGCGGAAGTCGGAGATGCCGACCACGTCGATCCCGGCGCGGATGCGGTCGCTGTAATGCATCAGCGCGGCCAGCACCATGTAGCCGCCATAGCTGCCGCCGTAGACGCCCACGCGCGAGGCGTCCAGATCGGGCTGTGTGGCGATCCAGTCCAGCAGCGCGCCGATGTCCTTGACCGAATCCTCACGCTTGAAGCCATTGTCGGCCTGCAGGTAATCCTTGCCGTAGCCGGAAGAGCCGCGCACGTTGGGCACCAGCACCGCCACGCCCAGGTCGGCGAGCATGAACTGGATGGTCGGATTGAACACCGGCTGCGACTGGCCCTCCGGGCCGCCGTGGATGTTGATCAGCACCGGATGCTTGCCCGATGCGGCGGCCTTGGCCGGGCGGTAATAGAACGCGGGAATCTTGCGCGGCGTGCCGTCGACTTCGTCGAAGGTCGGATAACGAATGAGCGTGGGCGCGATGAAGGCCGACGCATCCAGGCCGCCGACTTCGCTGCGCGTCCAACGCTCCAATGACTTGCCATCCAGGCCGAGCACGTACACGTCGCTGGGCGAGGTGGCGCTGTTGAGGTCCAGCGCCAGGCGCTTGCCGTCAGCGGAGAAATCGAAGTTGCCGATCACCCCGACCGGCAGTTGATCCAGCGCCGGCAGTTGCACCGGCTGCAGGCCGGGCAGGCGCAGCACGTGCAAGCGCGAGATGCCGTCCTCGTTGGTGCTGTAGGCCAGGTGGCGGCCGTCGCCGGCGATGCGCACTTCGTCCACGTCCCAGGGGATATGCGCGCTGATCAGCTTCGGCGCGCCCATGCCCGGCCCATGCCATCGCAGCGTGCGGAACTGCTGCGGCTTGCCGTCGATGTCCTCGTCTGAAATGTAGAACACGCTCTTGCCGTCCGGCGCGTACTGGAACTGCCCCAGCGCGGCCTTGCCGCCATCGACCGGGAACATCGCCAGCTTGCCGCTGGCCAGTTCCAGCTCGCCCGGATAGCTCTCGTTGGCCGAGACATAACGGCTGACCAGCAGGCGCGTGCCGTCGGGCGAGAAATCGCTGGCGCTCCAGCTGCCGCCCTCGGTCAATACCGCGCGCGACTGGCCGCTGCGCGTGTCGCGCACCCAGATGTCGCGGTCGGTGCCGTTGCGCACCGTGCTCGAGTAGGCCAGCAGCCCGCCGTCGCGGCTGACCACCGCGCCACCGTTCTGGCTGCGCCTGCCGTCGGTGAGCAGGGTGGTGACGCGGGTGGCGTCGTCGAACCAGTACAGCTGCGAGAACTCGTCGCCGCCGCGGTCCTTGGCGAATACGAAGCCATCGCGCCATGCGCCCGGCGGCGCCGGCACCAGCCCCGTGACCGGCTCGCGATGGAAGGTCAGCTGCTCGCGCATGCCCAGCGGCGTGCAGACGCGATGGGCCTGGGCGGTCTCGGCGAAGCGCGTGCTGACCAGCAGGCAGCCCTCGCGCGTCCAGCCGGCGAGGCTGGCGCCTCGGGTGTTTTGGTAGCGGTCCAGGCGTTCGAGCAGGTCGGCCGGCACCTCGGGCACGTTCTCGGTGGTGCGGTTGCCGGCCACCTGGCGCTGTACCGGATCGGCGGCCGCGGCCTGCAACGGCAGCAGGGCGAGCAGGAAGGCGGTGAACAGGTTGTGGCGCATCGAGGACCTGCGGAGTGCGATACCAGCCTGCAGGGTAAGCGGCCTATCCGCGGCCGGCCAGTCCCTGCAGCAGCATCCGCATCTCGTACTTGTCGGTCTCGTCCAGCCCCTGCGCGCGCTGCTTCTGCTGGAGCTCGTCGATGCGCTGCTGCACCGTCTGCCGTTCAAGCTGCGCGACGGCGTCGTGCAGCTCGTGCGCCCAGCTGGCCTCCTCGCCGGGCAGGACCTGCGCGGCGAGCCTGCGCAGCGCCTCGGCCTGTTCGTGCGCGGCGAAATGTTCAAGCAGGGCGCCGGTGCTGATCTCCGGCCGCTGCGCGACCACGTCCAGGATTTCCAGCAGCAAGGGCACGCCCGGCAGGCGCAGCTCGGCGAACCGGTAGGGGCGCTCCAGCTGCAGGCCCAGCGATGGCTGCTGCAGCAGCAGCGCGATCACGCTGCGCACCAGGCTGCGCCGCTGCTGCGCGGGGGCGGCCTGGCGCGCCGGCGGACGCGCCTCGGCGACCGGGCGGGCGGCATCGACGCCGGTCTGGCGTTGCAGTTCCTGCCGCATCAGGTCGGCGAAGGCACCATCGGGAAGCTGCGCCAGCAGCGGGCGTGCGCGCTCGGCCAGGCGCGCACGGCCGTCCAGCGTGCCGCGGTTGATGTCGCGGCCCAGTTCCTCGAAGAAGAACTGCGACAGCGGCGTGGCCTGGGCCAGGCGCGCGTCGAAGCCGGCGGCGCCTTCCTTGCGCACGATGCTGTCCGGATCCTCGCCGTCGGGCAGGAACAGGAAGAACGCCTGGCGTCCGTCCTTCATCCGCGGCAGCACCGATTCCACCGCGCGCCAGCCGGCGCGGCGGCCGGCGGCGTCGCCATCGAAGCAGAAGTAGACGTCCGGCGCGTTGCGGAACAGCAGTTCGGCGTGGTCGGCGGTGGTGGCGGTGCCGAGCGTGGCCACCGCCTGGGTGATGCCGTGCTGGAAGAGTGCCACCACGTCCATGTAGCCCTCGACCACGATCAGCCGTTCCAGCTTCTGGTTGGCCTGGCGCGCCTGCCACAGGCCGTACAGCTCGCGGCCCTTGTGGAACAGCGCGGTCTCGGGCGAGTTGAGGTACTTGGGGCCGGCGTCCCGGCCGTCGGCAGGCGCGGAGAGCACGCGGCCGCCGAAGGCGATCACCCGCCCGCGCCGGTCGTGGATCGGGAACATCACCCGGTCGCGGAACTTGTCGTAGACGTGGCCGCGGTCGTTCTTCGACAGCATGCCGGTGCGTTCGAGCAGCTTGAGCCGGCGCTCGTCGGTGCCCAGCGCGTCCTTGAGCGTGGAATAGCCGTCGGCGGCGTAGCCGATGGAAAAGCGGGCGCGGTTGTCCGCGTCGACGCCGCGGCCGTCCAGGTAGTCGCGCGCGCGCGGGCTGTCGGCCAGCTGCCGCTGGAACAGTTTCGCGGCCGCTTCCAGCGCCGCGTACTGGTCGCGCAGGTCGCTGTCCTGGTTGTTCTGGCGGGTCTCCTTGGGCACCTCGATGCCGGCCCGGCGCGCCAGTTCCTCGACCGCGTCGAGGAACTCGAGCCGGTCGTAGTTCATCAGGAAGCTGATCGCGGTGCCGTGCGCGCCGCAGCCGAAGCAGTGGTAGAACTGCTTGGTCGGCGAAACGTAGAACGAGGGCGTGCGCTCGTCGTGGAACGGACACGGCGCGCTGTACTCGCGGCCCTTGCGCTTGAGCGGCACGCGCGAACCGACGATCTCGACGATGTCGGAACGTGCGAGCAGGTCGTCGATGAACGCGTCGGACAGGCGGGCCATCGCAATAGGATGCCATGGCGCGTATTCCCGGGGGCGAAGCGGCATGCAACGGCGATGGCAACGACGGAGCGGCGGCGTCTGCCCCGGAGCGAGTCCGCCGGCACCTGGTCATGTGGTCCACCCCGGGACGACATCCCGTCCTTACGCGGTGTCGTGGCACATCCCTGTGCACTGGTTTCCTATGCCCGGGTGCCGGCGGACTTCGCCTGCTTCGCGGCTCGCACAATCCGGCTCAAGGCGGGGTCCGGGCCATGCCGTTCCGGGAGAGTGCGGAGTTCTCGAGGCCAGCTGCGCGCAGCTTCAGCCGCGACTGCGTCCGTTCGTCGATGACCGCGGTGATCAGCGCGCCGGCGAAGAACACCACCGCCGCGTAGTAGGTCCACAGCAGCAGCAGGACCAGCGCGCCCATCGAGCCGTAGGCGCTGCCGGGTGCGGCCTGCGCCAGGTACAGGCCGATCAGGTAGCGGCCCAGGGCGAACAGCAGCGCGGTGATCGCGCCGCCCAGGAACGCCTGCCGCCACGCCACCCGGCGGTCGGGCAGGTAGTGGTAGAGGAAGGCGAAGGCCAGCGTGTAGAGCAGCAGGGTGGTCGCGTAGCCGATCGCCGGCAGGACCGAGGGCAGGTGCGCGAACACCACCTGCAGCGCGGTGGTGGCGATCATCGACACGATCAGCAGGAAGCCCAGCGCCAGCACCACGCCCAGCGAGAACACCCGCTTGCGCAGCCAGGCGCGCAGGCCGCCGAGCCGCTCGCCGCCGGTGCGGAAGATCAGGTTGAGCGCCCCCTGCAGCTGGGCGAACACCACCGTGGCGCCCACGAACAGCAGGGCCAGGCTCCACACCCCGGCCAACGAGCCGATGTCCGGCTGCGCGTCGGCATTGCGGATCACCGTCGCGGCGACCGCCTCGGCGCTGGGACCGGCCAGGTCGCCGATCTGCGCGACCAGCGACGCCTGCGCCGGCGGATACAGCGACGCGGTCAGCCACAGCAGCAGCACCAGCAGCGGCGCCAGCGACAGCAAGGTGTAGAACGAGAGCGAGGCGGCCTGGGTCATCAGGTCCGCCTCGGCGAAGCGCCGGACCAGCGCCGCCGGCAGGCTCTGTTCGAGGCGGTCGAGGTGGCGGCGCAGCTTGGCGGGGGACAGGCGCTTCATCGCATGGGCGGGATGCACGGGCCCGGCCAGCGTCACCCAGGCGGCGTGGCAAGCGCGTGAGCGGAGCCCGCGTCGCCATTCGCGGCCAGGGTGCGCAGGGCGTCGCCGCTGACACGCTGCACGGTCCAGCCTTCCATCGGCCGGGCACCGAGGCCGCGGTAGAAGTCGATCGCCGGCGTGTTCCAGTCCAGCACCGACCACTCGAAGCGGCCGTAGCCGCGTTCCAGCGCCAGCCGCGCCAGGTGCACCATCAGCCGCCTGCCGATGCCGCGGCCGCGCAGCGCCGGCAGCACGTACAGGTCTTCCAGGTACAGGCCCGGCTTGCCGAGGAAGGTGGAGAAGGAGACGAAGAAGAGGGCGAAGCCGGCCGGCTGGCCATCGCATTCGGCGATCACCACCTCGGCGGCCGGGCGCGGGCCGAACAGGGCCGCTTCCAGGTCCGCAGCGGTAGCCACCGCCTCGTGCGCCAGGCGTTCGTACTCGGCCAGGCCAGCGATGAGTTCGAGGACCAGCGGGATGTCGGCGGGTACGGCCGGGCGCAGGTGGATCGTGTCGTTCGGCATGGCGGCGGCCCTGGGAAGTCGCTTCCATTGTGGCCGCAATGGGCACGCTTTCGCCGGATCATGAGGGTCGTACCCCGTGCCGTGCTGCTCGTGCCGGAGGCGGTGGCTTCCCTGCCGCCCCGTGGATCCCTGGCTGCCTACTTGGTGCCGGTGGAAGTGGCGGTCACACGCCAGATCGCGTTGCCGACATCGTCGGCGACCAGCACGCCGCCGCCGGCGTCCACCGCCACGCCGACCGGGCGCCCGCGGGCCTTGCCGTCATCGCCGACGAATCCGTCGAGCACGGTTTCCGGCGGGCCGGAGGGACGGCCGTCGGTGAACGGCACGAACACCACCTGGTACCCGACTTTCGGCGAACGGTTCCAGGAACCATGCAGGCCGATGAAGGCGCCGTCGCGATAGCGCGCCGGCAGCGCGTCTGCCGCGTAGAACGCCAGGCCCAGCGGCGCGACGTGGGAGCCCAGGCCGTAGTCGGGCACCACCGCGCGCGCGACCAGCGACGGATCCTGCGGTTCGACCCGCGTGTCCACGTGCTGGCCCCAGTAGCTGTAGGGCCAGCCGTAGAAGGCACCCTCGGCGACCGAGGTCAGGTAGTCGGGCACCAGGTCGTTGCCGAGCTCGTCGCGCTCGTTGACCACCGCCCACAGGCGCCGGTCGCGGGGATGGATCGCCAGCGCGGTCGGATTGCGCAGGCCGCCGGCATACACCCGGCGCGTGCCGGCGGCCGGGTCCACTTCCAGCACTGCGGCACGCTCGACCTCCTCGTCCATGCCGTGCTCGGCGATGTTGCTGTTCGAGCCCACGCCGACGAACAGCGTGGCACCCGCCGGGTTGGCGACCAGCGACTTGGTCCAGTGGTGGTTGCGCCCGGCGGGCAGGCCGACGACGCGGGTGGGCCTGGTGGCGATCGCGGTCGCGCCGGCGTCGTAGCGCACCTTCACCAGGGCGTCGGCGTTGGCGACGTACAGCGTGTCGCCGACCAGCGCCATGCCAAACGGCGAGTGCAGGCCCTCGAGGAAGACGTGGCGTTGCTCGGCCACGCCATCGCCGTCGGCGTCGCGCAACAGGGTGATCCGGTCGGCGCTGGGCACGCCGGCGCCGGCGCGCTCCTGGACCGCGGCCATGGCCTTCGGGCGCAGGCCGCGGACCGGTTCGGCCGGCGCGGGCTTGTTGGTTTCGGCCACCAGCACGTCGCCGTTGGGCAGGACCAGCAGGGTGCGCGGATGGTCCAGGCCGCGCGCGAACGCGGTGACCTGGAAGCCGTCGGCGGGTCGCGGCTGGCCGTCCGCCGGCCCGCCCACGGCCGGGGCGATCTCGACCACGGGAATGGCGGTCGACACTGGCGCCGGCAGTTCGGGCGATGGCCCGGTGCCGGGCGGGTACACCGGCGCCTGCGCCGCGGTGGCCGCGGCCGGCGCGGTCTCGTTCACCGGCGGCTGGTGGCTGCTGATGCAGCCGGCGAGGGTGGCGGCGAGCGCCGTCGCCAGCAGTGCCGGCCGGATGCGCCTGAAGGTGGGTGCCGCCATGGGGCCCGCTCCGCGTGGGGAGCGGGCATTGCAGCAGCGGCGCCGTGACGGCCCGGTCAGGGCCGATGTCGCCGGCCCGCGCGTGGGCTCAGCCCGCCAGGCGGCGCTTCACCAGGGCCGAGACCTGGCCCATGTCGGCCTGGCCGGCCAGCTGCGGCTTGAGCACGCCCATCAGCTTGCCCATGTCGGCCGCGCCGCTCGCACCGGTCTGCGCGATGGCCGCGTCGATCGCGGCCAGGATCGCGGCCTCGTCCAGCTTGGTCGGCAGGTAGCGCTCGATCACCACGATCTCGGCGCGCTCGATCGCGGCCAGGTCCTCGCGCGCGGCGGCTTCGTACTGGGTCACCGAGTCCTTGCGCTGCTTGACCATCTTGTCGAGCACGGCCAGCACCGCGGCGTCGTCCAGCTCGACCCGCTCGTCCACTTCCTTCTGCTTGATCGCGGCGTTGATCAGGCGGATCACGCCCAGGCTGTCCTTGTCGCCGCTCTTCATCGCGGCCTTCATGTCATCGGTCAGTTGCTGCTTGAGGGTCATGGCGTAGCCTGTCGGTTCGGTGGAGGGGATGCGCCGGCACGGCGGCAGGTAAGGTTTCGCGGGAAACACAAAAAGCCGGCCACGCGTGGGCGTGCCGGCTTTCGGTTTGCCTCGTCGACGGGGCGGCCCGTGCGGGCACCCCGGCAACAAACGCTGGCCTCAGTAGAGGCGCTGGCGCTTGGTGACGTCGCGCGACATCCGGCGCACCTGGCGCTTCACCGCCGCGGCGGCCTTGCGCTTGCGCTCCTGGGTCGGCTTCTCGTAGAACTCGCGCTTGCGGGTTTCGGCCAGGACGCCGGCCTTCTCGCAGGTGCGCTTGAAACGGCGCAGCGCGAACTCGAAGGGCTCGTTCTCGCGGACTTTGACGCTGGGCATGGAATCTCCGGGACACAAATAACCGGGTCGCGCCCGGTGAGCCGCGTATGATAGCGGGGTCCCCGGGGCCGGTGCAAGCCGGTTCCAGGGCCGCCCGTCACCTCCTTACCCGGCCCAGTCCCAGCCCATGCGCGTCCTCGGCATCGAAACCTCCTGCGACGAGACCGGCGTGGCCGTCTACGACACCGCCGTGGGCGGGGCCGCCGGCCTGCGCGCCCATGCGGTCTACAGCCAGATCGCGCTGCACGCCGAGTACGGCGGGGTCGTTCCCGAACTGGCCAGCCGCGACCACGTGCGCAAGCTGCTGCCCCTGGTCCGGCAGACCCTGGCCGAGGCCGGGCTGGGGACCGGCGACCTGGACGGGGTGGCTTACACGGCCGGCCCGGGCCTGGTCGGGGCGCTGCTGGTCGGTGCCGGGACCGCGCGCGCGCTGGCCTGGGCGCTCGACGTGCCGGCCATCGGCGTCCACCACATGGAGGGGCACCTGCTGGCACCGCTGATGGAGGACGACCCCCCGCAGCCCCCGTTCGTGGCCCTGCTGGTCTCCGGCGGGCACACCCAACTGGTGGCGGTGGAAGCGATCGGCAGCTACCGGCTGCTGGGCGAGACCCTCGACGACGCGGCCGGCGAGGCCTTCGACAAGACCGCCAAGCTGATGGGCCTGCCCTATCCGGGCGGCCCGCAGCTGGCCGCGCTGGCCGAGCAGGGCACCCCGGGCGCCTACCGCTTCGCCCGGCCGATGACCGACCGGCCCGGCCTGGACTTCAGCTTCAGCGGCCTGAAGACCCAGGTGCTGCTGGCCTGGCAGCAGTCCGACCAGTCGCCGCAGACCCGGGCCGACATCGCCCGCGGCTTCGAGGACGCGGTGGTCGACACCCTGGCGATCAAGTGCCAGCGGGCGCTGGACGCGGCCGGCTGCGACACCCTGGTGGTCGCCGGCGGCGTCGGCGCCAACAAGCGCCTGCGCGCGAATCTGCAGGCGATGTGCGCGCAGCGCGGCGGCCGCGCCTGCTTCCCGCGGCCGGCGCTGTGCACCGACAACGGCGCGATGATCGCGTTCGCCGGCGCGTTGCGGCTGCAGGCCGGCCAGCACGACGATGCGCAGGTGATGGTGACCCCGCGCTGGGACATGTCGGCGCTGCCGGCACTGACCTGAGCCTTGGAGGTCGGGATGCGCCCGCCTTCGCCGGGCGTGCATGCCGCCCGCGCTACCATGCGCGCATGGACAAGGTATTCATCGAAGGCCTCGAGATCGAGGCGCTGATCGGCATCTACGATTGGGAGCGGCGCATCCGCCAGGTCCTGCGCTTCGACCTGGAGATGGCGTTCGACAACCGCGTGCCCGCGGCCAGCGACGACATCGCCGACACGCTCGACTACAAGGCGGTGAGCAAGCGCCTGGTCGAGTTCGTCGGCCAGTCCGGTTTCGGCCTGGTGGAGACGCTGGCCGAGCGGTGCGCGGCGATCGTGCTCGAGGAATTCGGCGTGCAGTGGCTGCGGCTGAAGCTGAGCAAGCCCGGCGCGGTGCGCGGCGCGCAGGCGGTGGGCGTGGTGATCGAGCGTTCCCGCCCCGCCGGCGGGGCGTGAGCCGGTGATGGCGATCGCCCAGGCCGAGGCCGGCGCGGTCCGCTGGCTGGAAGGAACGCGGCTCGCGCTGGAGCCCTATCCGTGGGCCTACACCCTGCTGGTGCTGTCGCTGCTGCTGCTGGCCGCCGCGCTGGCCAACCTGCTGACCCGGAAGGTCCTGCTGCGCGGGTTGCGCCGGGTGGTGGGCCGGCTGGTGCGCCGTGGCGAGGGCGAGGACTCCTACCGGCTCAAGGTGATCCCGCGGCTGGCCAACGTGGTTCCGGCGCTGGTGATCTCCGCCGGCATCGGCTGGGTCCCGGGCGTGCCGCCGGCGGTGGTGGCCTTCGTCCACGGCGCATGCCAGGCGTGGGTGGTGCTGACCCTGGCGCTGGCCTTCTCGCACGCGCTCGACGCGCTCAACGACCTGTACGAGCGCCGGCCGGACGCGCGGCACAAGCCGATCAAGGGCTACGTGCAGGTGGCCAAGATCGCGGTCTTCATCCTCGCCGGGCTGTCGATCATCGCGACCCTGGCCGGCGTGCGCATGCTGCACCTGGTCACCGGCCTGGGCGCGGCGACGGCGGTGGTGATGCTGGTGTTCCAGGACACGATCCTGTCGTTCGTCGCCAGCGTGCAGATCAGCAGCGACGGCCGGGTGCGGGTCGGCGACTGGATCGAGATGCCCAGCCAGAATGCCGACGGCGACGTCACCGACATCGCCCTGCACACGGTCACCGTGCAGAACTGGGACAAGACCGTCACCACGATCCCGACCCGCAAGCTGATCAGCGAGTCGTTCAAGAACTGGCGCGGCATGACCGAATCGGGCGGCCGCCGGATCAAGCGCGCCCTGCACCTGGACCAGGCCAGCGTCCGCTTCCTCGATCCGGCCGAGCGCGACGCGCTCAGGCGCTTCACCCTGCTGCGCGACTACCTGGACACCAAGGAGCGCGAACTCGCCGACTGGAACGCCGGCCTCGGCGCCGATGGCGAACTGCCGGTCAACGCGCGCCGGATCACCAACCTCGGCACGTTCCGCGCCTATGTCGAGCGCTACCTGCGCCACCACCCGCAGGTGCACCGCGACCTGACCCTGCTGGTCCGCCAGCTGCAGCCCGGCCCGACCGGCCTGCCGCTGGAGATCTACTGCTTCACCAGCGACACCCGCTGGGCGGTGTACGAGGGCATCCAGTCGGACATCTTCGACCACCTGCTGGCGATCCTGCCGGAGTTCGGCCTGCGGGTCTTCCAGGAGCCCGCCGGTGCGGATTTCCGCACGCTGGCGGGCAGCGGGGAGCGGCGCGGGGATCCCGCCGCGTCGACTTGACGCCTGCAGCGCCCGCGTGCATGTTGCGATGCACAAGCCGGCGCGGGGACGACGGCGGCCAGGCAGGCAGGCGCGATGGATTGGGCTAGGTACCGGACGCCGTCGTATGACGAGCTGATCGACGGGGAGGGCCGCCCGCGGCCGGCCGCGCGGCCGCTGGTCGAATACCTGTCCGGGCTGACCGGGCGTGAACTGGCCGAACGCCAGCTCGCCGCCGACGTGGCTGCCCGGGTCATGGGCATCACCTTCACCGTCTACAGCGACGGTCGCAACGTCGACCGCACGCTGCCGTTCGACCTGATCCCGCGGATCCTCGACCGCCGCGAGTGGCGGCGCACCGAGGCCGGGCTCAAGCAGCGCATGCGCGCCCTCAACCTGTTCATCGGCGACATCTACGGCGACCAGAAGATCGTCCGGGACAAGGTGTTCCCGGCGGCGCTGCTGAAGCAGTCGGTGAACTTCCGCGAACAGTGCGTCGGCGTGCGCCCGCCGCTGGACGTGTGGGCGCACATCTGCGGATCGGACCTGGTCCGCGATGGCGACGGCACGCTGTACGCGCTGGAAGACAACCTGCGCATCCCCTCCGGCGTGTCGTACATGCTCGAGAACCGGATGGTGGCCAAGCGCGTGTTCCCGGAGCTGTTCGAGACCAGCGCGATCCTGCCCGTGGACGATTATCCGGCGCAGCTCTACGACACCCTCGCCGCGCTGTCGCCGCGGCCGGGCGACACCCCGGCGATCGCGCTGCTGACGCCCGGCGTACTCAACAGTGCCTACTTCGAGCACGCCTACCTGGCCCAGGCGATGGGGATCGAGCTGGTCGAGGGCGGCGACCTGTTCGTCGGCGACGACGACTGCACCTACATGCGCACCGTCTACGGGCCGCAGCGCGTGGATGTCATCTATCGCCGCGTCGACGACCTTTTCATCGACCCGGAAGTGTTCCATCCCGACTCGATGCTCGGCGTGCCTGGCCTGATCCGCAGCTGGCGTGCCGGCAAGGTGGCGCTGGCCAACGCGCCCGGCGCCGGCGTGGCCGACGACAAGGTCGTATTCGCCTACGTGCCGAAGATGATCCGCTACTACCTGGACGAGGAGCCGATCCTGCCGAACGTGCCCAGCTACCTCTGCCACAACGCGAAAGACCGCAGGTACGTGCTGGAGAACCTGGACAAGCTGGTGGTGAAGCCGGCCAACGAATCAGGCGGCTACGGCATGCTGATCGGGCCGCGCGCCAGCCGCAAGGAGCGCGAGAAGTTCCGTGCGCTGATCGAGGCCGACCCGCGCAACTACATGGCCCAGCCGACGCTGGCCCTGTCGACTGCGCCGATCGTCACCCCCGACGGCCCGGCGGCGAGGCACATCGACCTGCGTCCGTTCATCCTGTCGCGACAGGACACCTACGTGACCACCGGCGGCCTGACCCGGGTGGCGATGACCGAGGGCTCGCTGGTGGTGAACTCGTCGCAGGGCGGCGGCGCCAAGGACACCTGGGTGGTCGACCTGGAGGAGATGGGCTGATGCTCTCGCGCGTCGCCGACCACCTGTACTGGTTCAGCCGCTACCTGCGCCGCGCGGAGAACACCGCGCGCCTGGTCGGCGTGGGCAGCCTGCTGCAACTGGACCTGCCGCGCTCGGTGCGCTTCACCTGGCGGCCGATGATCGCCACGGTCGGCGCCGAGGCGCTGTTCACCGGCGTCCATCCGGAGCCCGAAGACGCGGACGTGCTCGATTTCCTGCTGCTGGATGCGCGCAATCCGTCGTCGTTGCGGACCTCGGTCGACAGCGCGCGCGAGATCCTGCGCGGCATCCGCGATGCCCTGCCGCAGGAAGTATGGGAGGCGGTGAACGACCTTCACCTGTACATCGATGCCGATGGCGAGCGGGTGCTGACCCGCCGCTACCGGCTCGAGTTCATCAACCGCATCACCGACGGCTGCCTCAAGGTCTCCGGCCTGCTGGCGGCCAACGTCAGCCGCGACATCGGATTCCATTTCCTGCGCCTGGGCACGGCGATCGAGCAGGCGGACATGACCACGCGGATCATCGACGCCGGCGCCTCCGGGCTGGTGACGCCGCGCAACGAGGACGACCGCGAGGCCTACCAGAACATGCAGTGGATGGCGGTGCTGCGCGCGCTGGCGGCGTACCAGATGTACCGGCGGCACGTACGCCAGCGGGTATCGGGCACGCATGCGCTACGCTTCCTGCTGCACAACGCCGAATTCCCGCGCAGCGTGCAGTTCTGCCTCACCCGCGTGCAGCGGATCCTGCCGGCGATGCCGCCGCGCCCGCCGGTGGAACGCGCCCTGACGCGGGCGACCGGCCTGGTGCGCCAGGCCGATCCGGTGCTGCTGGCCGCGGGTGATCCGGCGCGGTTCATGGACGAGGCGCAGGTCTACCTGGGCCAGCTGCACCAGGCCATTGCCGGCGGCTACTTCGCGGGATGAACGCACTCCATCGCCGGGACGCGGCGGGAACGCCGGGGATTGGTCGCGTTGTAGAATCGCGTCGCACAGCAACCACGGCCCGGACATGACCTATTGCGTCGGCATCGAAGTGGATGGAGGCCTGGCCTTCGCCGCGGACACGCGCACCAATGCCTCGCTCGACGACGTGCGCGTGCACCGCAAGCTGCACGTGTTCGAGTACCCGGGCGAGCGGGTGTTCGTGGTGATGAGTTCGGGCAACCTGGCCACGACCCAGCTGGCCGTGTCGCGGTTGCGGCGCGATGCCGAGGATCCGTCGGCGGCGCGCAGCCTGCGCACGTTCCGGCACCTGTTCGAAGTGGCCGAGTACGTGGGCGAGGTGCTCGTCGCCAGCCAGGTGCAGGCCCAGGACAGCGGCCAGCACAGCGGCGTCAGCACCCAGGCCACGCTGATCCTCGGCGGGCAGGTGGCGGGCGAGCGGCCGGGCCTGTACCTGGTCTACCCGCTGGGCAACTGCATCGCGGCGTCACCGGAAACGCCCTACCTGCAGATCGGCGAATCCAAGTACGGCAAGCCGATCCTCGACCGCATCATCCGGCCGGAAACCGAGCTGGAGGATGCGGCGCGCTGCGCACTGGTGTCGCTGGACTCGACCATCCGCTCGAACCTGTCGGTCGGCCTTCCGATCGACCTCGCCCTGATCCGCGCCGGCGACCTGCGCATCAGCCAGCAGATGCGACTGGAGGGCGACACGCCGCTCTACGCGGAGATCCACGAGAACTGGTCGCGCAAGCTGGAGAACGCGGTGCGGACGCTGCCGCGCTTCCCCTGGGAGGCCGAGCTGCCGGCGGGCGACGATCCGGTCGCGCTGCCGCCGCTGCCGCCGCTGCCGCCGCGCCGCTCGCCGTCGCGCCCGGATCCGGGCGACCAGTCGGCGCAGCAATAGCCAGCCTCGCCGCCATGCATCCGTCGAGCGAGAACCCCGCGTCCCGGGCGGGCGCCGTCACGGTGCTGCTCAGCCTGGGCAGCAACATCGAGCCGCAGCGGCACCTGCGCCTGGCCCTGGACGAACTGCGCCAGGCGTTCGGCGAGGTGGTGGTCTCGCCGGCCTACCGCACCGCGGCCGTGGGTTTCGACGGCGCGCCGTTCGTGAACGCCGCCGCGCTGATCCGCAGCACGCAACCGCTGCAGGCGCTCGAAGACTGGTTGCACGCGCTGGAAGACCGGCATGGCCGCGACCGCAGCGGCCCGCGCCTGTCCGACCGGACCTTGGACGTGGACGTGGTGTTCCATGGCGACCTGGTCGTGCGCGAGGGCGAGCGCGTGCGCGTGCCGCGGCCCGAACTGCGGCACGCATTCGTGCTCAAGCCGCTGGCCGACATCGCGCCGGACTTCGTCGATCCACTGGGCGGGCGAACGCTTGCGGAGATGTGGCGCGACCACCCGCAGCACGACGAGCCGTTCGAGGTCGTGCCGTTATAGGAGCCGGGGAGACCGGACATGCGTCCGTGGAAAAGCGCCCGCGACGCGACGTCCCGGCAAGCGCGACCTCGCCGCCATTCCGGCGTCCGTGTCGCCGGCAAGCTGCGCTCCCGCGATCGGACATGGCATCGCATCAACGCTCGCGCCCGCCGTCCACGTGCAGCACCTGGCCGGTGACGTAGCCGGCATCGGCCGACAGCAGCCACGACACCGCGGCGGCGATGTCGTCCGGCGCGCCCGCCCGTCCGAGCGCGGTGGCGGCGAGGATCGCCTGCTGCGCCTGCGCCGGCTGGCCGTGTTCCGGCCACAGGATCGCGCCCGGCGCCACCGCGTTGACGCGCACCTGCGGCGCCAGCTCCAGCGCCAGCGCGCGGGTCAGCGAAACCAGCGCCGCCTTGCTCGCCGAGTAGGGTGCGTGCGTGGCCAGCGGTCGGTGCGCGTAGACGTCGGCGAGGTTGACGATCGCGCCATGCGCGGCGCGCAGGTGCGGCGCCGCGGCCTGGGCCAGGAAGAACGGCGCGCGCGCGTTGACCGCGAACAGGGCGTCCCATTGCGACGGCGTCACCGTGTCCAGCGGCGTGGGATGGAACGCGGAAGCGTTGTTCACCAGGGCGTCGAGCCGTCCGAAGTGGCCGACCGTGGCCGCGACCAGTTCCGGGAGCCGGTCGGGCGCGGCCAGGTCCGCACGCAGCACGAGCACGCTTCCCGCCCGGACCTGCTCGAGTTCGCTGGCCAGCGCGGCCATTTCGTCCGACGAGTGCAGGTGGTGCAGCGCCAGGTCATGGCCGCCGGCATGCAGGCGGCGGGCGATCGCCGCACCGATCCGGCGGGCGGCTCCGGTGACCAGGGCGACGGGACGTTCTGGATTCATGCGCGGCCTCGCTCGGCTATGCTGCCCATTGTCTCCGCGAACACGCGCCGCTGCACGACCCGATGCATTCCGATCTGCCGCTTCCCGATCCGCTTGCCCAGGCCCATTCCGACACGCTGGCCGCGCACCTGCGCGCCGAGATCGCCGCGTCCGGCGGCGCGATGCCGTTCTCCCGCTTCATGGAGCTGTGCCTGTACGCGCCGGGCCTGGGCTACTACAGCGCCGGCAGCACCAAGTTCGGCGCTGCCGGCGACTTCGTCACCGCGCCCGAGCAGGGCAGGCTGTTCGCCGCCACCGTCGCCGGGGTCCTCGCCATGGCGCTGCGATCGCTGGGCCCCGGTGCGCGCGTGCTCGAACTGGGTGGCGGAAGCGGCGCTTTCGCCGAGGTGACGCTCAAGCGGTTGCTGCAGCTCGACGCCTTGCCCGACCGCTACGCAATCCTCGAGCCGAGCGCCGACCTGCGCGAGCGGCAGCGCGACCACCTGGCGCGCACGCTGACGCCGCCGGTGTTCGACCTGGTCGAATGGCTCGACCGCCCGTTCGAGGACGACTGGGATGGCGTGCTGTTCGCCAACGAAGTGATCGATGCCTTGCCGACGCCGCGTTTCACGCTGCGCGACGGCGAGGTCTTCGAGGAGTACGTGGCGATGGACGGCGATGGCCGTTTCGTCCGTACCGACCGCCCGGCCGACGCGTTGCTCGCCGCGGCGGTGCGGCATGTCGAGCACGCGCTCGGCACGCCGTTCGCCGATGGCTACCGCTCGGAACTGCTGCCGCAGCTGCCTTACTGGTTGCAGGCGGTGGCTGGCGGCCTGCGTTCGGGGGCCATGCTGTTCATCGACTACGGCTATCCGCGCGGCGAGTATTACCTGCCGGAGCGCGAGGACGGCACCCTGCGTGCGTTCTATCGCCAGCGCATGCACGCCGACGTGCTGCGCTGGCCGGGCCTGCAGGACCTGACCGCCTCGGTGGATTTCACCGCGCTGGCCGAGGCGGGGACGGGCGCCGGTTTCGACCTGGCCGGCTATTGCAGCCAGGCCAGCTTCCTGCTAGGCAACGGCATCGACCGCCTGCTTGCCGAGGCGGAAGCGCGCACGGACGAGGCCGGCGCGATGCGCCTGCGCCAGGAACTCAAGCGGCTTACCCTGCCCGCGCACATGGGCGAGCGCTTCCAGGCCATGGCGTTCGCGCGCGACGTCGACCTCGATGCGGCGTTCCTGCTCGGCGACCTGAGCTGGCGCCTGTGAAGGCAGCCAAGCCGTTCCGCCGGCCATGGCTCTGGCTCGGCCTGTGGTGGCTGGCGGTGCTGGTGGTGGTCGTCGCCAGCCTGTCGCCCCCGCCCCCGGTCGAACTGCCCCGCCACGGCGACAAGGTCGAGCACCTGCTCGCCTATGCACTGCTGGCCGCGGGCGCGGTGCAGGTGTTCCGCCGCGGCGCGCCGCTGTGGCTGGCAGGCCTGGGCCTGGTGCTGCTCGGCATCGGGCTCGAACTCGCGCAGGGGGGGTTCACCACCACGCGCATGGCCGACCCGGCCGATGCGCTGGCCAATGCCGCCGGCGTCGCGCTGGGCCTGCTCACCGTGCGCGCACCCTGGCGGGATGCGCTGCTGGGAGGCGAGGGCCGCGATGGTTGAGGCAGGGTCGCGGCGCGCATGCCGGTGCATGCGGCGGTGAGCGCGATGCTGCCGCCTTCGCAGCTGTATGCCCGTGCCGTCGCCGCCTACCGGCAGGGCGACAGCCGTGCCGCGTTGGTCGTCCTGCAGCAGCTGCTGCGCCAGCACCCCGGGCATGCCGACGCCTGGAACCTGGCCGGCGTGATCCACGGCACGCGGCAGGAACCGGCGCTGGCCGCCGACTGCTACCGGCGCGCCATCGCCGCCGGCGCCGGCGCCGGCGCGTGGATGAACCTCGGGCTCGCCGAGCAGCGGCGCCAGGCGCACGACGCGGCCGAAACCGCCTACCGGACCGCCCTGCGCCTGGACCCGGCGATGACCGCGGCCTGGCGCCAGCTCGGCACCCTGCTCGAGGAACAGGCGCGCCGCGAAGAGGCGCTGGCCTGCTACCGCCGGGCGTTGCGCCTGGATCCGGAGGACCTGCGCTGCCTGGGCGACGCGCTGATGCTGCGGCGCTACCTCGCCGACTGGGACCCGGCGGCCGTCCCGCAGCCGGAGGCGCTGCTGGCCGCCACCGCCAGCGCGACCCGCAGCGACCTCGCGCCGCTGCTCCTGCTGGCGCTGCCGCAAGCCGACGCGCGGGCGCAGCAGGTCGCGGCAAGGACATTCGCGGCCACCCAGTGGCACGCGCTCCTCGCGGCCACGCCGCTGTCGGCGCCGCCCATGGCCGCCGACGGACGACGCCTGCGCATCGGCTACCTGTCCTCGGACTTCCGCGAGCATGCGGTGTCGTTCCTGGCCCTGGACGCGATCGCCGCCCACGACCGCGACCGCTGCGAAGTGGTGCTCTATGCGCATGGTCCACCTGCGGAGGATGCGTGGCGCTGCAAGGCGCGCGCGGCCGCGGACCGGTTCGTGGAGCTGCAAGGCGACGATGTCCTCGCCGCACAGGCCATCGCCGGTGACCGCCTGGACGTGCTGGTCGACCTCAACGGATACACCGCCCACTCGCGGATGGGCATCGTCGCCCGCCGCCCGGCGCCGGTGATCGCGTCCTGGCTGGGCTACATCGGCACCCTCGGCGACCGCCGGCTCGTCGACTATGTCATCGGCGATGCGGTGGCCATCCCGGCCTCGCTGTCGGAGTTCTTCAGCGAAGCGGTGGCCAGGTTGCCGCTCTGCTTCCAGCCCAACGGCGGGCCGGAGCCGGTGCCGGCGACGACCCGCGAGTGCGAAGGGCTGCCGCCCGGTGCCATGGTCTTCTGCAGCTTCAACCAGGCCTACAAGCTGCATCCGGCGCTGTGGGACGACTGGTGCTCGATCCTGGCCGGCGTGCCCGGCAGCGTGCTCTGGCTGGCGCCGCCGCGCGACGACATCGCCCGCGCGAACCTGCGTCGCGAAGCACAGGCGCGCGGCGTATCCCCGGACCGCATCCTGTTCGCGCCGCAGGTCCCGAGGCGGCAACACCTGTCGCGGCTGGCGCTGGCCGACCTGGCGATCGATACCTGGCCCTACAACTCGGGCACCACCGCCAGCGATGCGCTGCGCATGGGCGTGCCATTGCTGACCTTCCCCGGGACCACCTTCGCCGGTCGCATGGCGACCAGCCTGCTGACGGCACTGGACCTGCAGGAATGCATCGCCACCGACCGCCAGGCGCTGGTCCGCGAGGCGATACGGCTGGGCAACGATGCGGCCGCGCGCGCAGCGCTGCGCGAGCGCCTGCACGGCAAGCTGCCGGGTGCGCGCCTGTTCGATCCGGCGGCGATGGCCGCCGACCTGGAGCGCCTGTTCCGGGCGATGCATGCCAACGCACTCACAGGCCGCCACGAGGACATCGATCTCGCCTGAAGGGGCCTGGCGGCTGGCGGTGGCAAAGACGCATGGCGGATGGCCCGCCATGCGTGTCGCCCGCGGCGCCGCTCAGCGCAGCTGCAGCGTGGCCCGGTCCAGCACCCACATCGCCGGCCGCGTATCGCCGGTGAAACGCAGGCAGAGGTCGTGCCGGCCGGCCAGCTCCTCCGCCAGCGGGGCAACGACTTCGACGAACCCGTCCGCGCCCGGCGTGGCGGGCAGCGGCACGCTGGCGATGCGTTCGCCGCCGCAGCCGCCGGCGTGGATGTCCAGTTCGCCGTGCGCCGAGCGCGCCGGTTCGAAGCGGCGCGCCGGCTCGTCGTGGGCCAGCTGGAAGTAGTACGGGATCCGGCCGGCGCGCACCTTCACCGAGGCCACGCCCTCAAGGTCCGCGCCGTTCCACTGCCAGCATGGGTAGAAGATCGTGGTGTTGAAGATGGCGCGCTCACCATCGGCCGGGCCGTCGTCCTCCAGGCGCAGCAGCAGGCGGCCGGCATCGGGGCAGGTGGCCAGCTGCTCGTCGGTGCGGCTGAGCATCGAGGCGGCGTCGTACGCGAAGGTGCGGGGCGCGGCGAGCGCCTTGCCGTCGGCGAAGGCGGCCGCACGCAGCGCAGCCGGCAGGGTCACCGGCACCGGCGCGGTGTACAGCGCCGAGGTCGCGGTCGGTTCGCTGCCGTCGTTGGTGTAGCGCACTTCGTAGCCGAGCGGATTGGCCAGGGTGACGATCGCGGTGCCGGCCTTGCGATCGTCCTCCGCTGTCGCGTCCACCTGGAACGGCGTCTGCGCGTAGCCGATTCCCCAGCGCCGGTAGCGTTCCAGCTGCGCCGGCAGGCGCTGCACGAAGCCGGCATAGTCCTTGCGCGCCTGCGGGGTCCAGCCGGTCTCGGCCACCGCGGCCAGCCGCGGGAACACGTTGTGCTGCAGCCGCTCGAAGGTGCGGGTGTGCTCGGTCCACATGTTCGCCTGCAGGCCGAGGATGTGGTGGCGCTGGCCCTCCTCGAGCGCGGCCGGGACCGGCTCGAAGTCGTAGACCTGCTTAATCGGAATCGTCGCCGGGCGGCCCGGCGGCTCGTCGGGCGAGGAGGTCTGCAGGTAGTCCAGGTACAGGTCGCTGGAAGGTGACATCACCACGTCATGGCCTTCGCGCGCGGCCTTGAGCCCGCCTTCGATGCCACGCCAGGACATCACCGTGGCCTCCGGCGGCATCGGGCCTTCGAGGATCTCGTCCCAGCCCACCAGGCGCTTGCCGTGCGCGGCCAGGAACTTCTCCAGGCGGGCGACGATGTGGCTCTGCATCTCCATCTCGGTCTTCGCACCGACTTCGCGCATGCGCTCCTGCACGCGCGGCGAGGCTTCCCACTGGTCCTTGACCGCCTCGTCGCCGCCGACGTGGAAGTAGGTGCCCGGGAACAGCGGGATCAGTTCGCCGATCACGTTCTCGAGGAAGGCGATCGTGCTCTCCTCGGTGTTGAACAGGTTCGGGAACACGCCCCATTCGCTGGACGGCACCAGCTTGCGGTCGGTGGAGCCCAGCTCGGGGTAGGCCGCGATCGCGGCGGTGGCGTGGCCGGGCTGGTTGATCTCCGGGACGACCGTGATGTGCCGCGCCGCGGCGTAGGCGACGATCTCGCGGACCTGGTCCTGGGTATAGAAGCCGCAGTACTGGCGCGGCTTGCCGGTGGACGGCTCGATGCCGCCGTCGCCCGCGGGAACGCGGCAGCCGCCGACTTCGGTGAGCTTGGGATACCGCTTGATCTCCACGCGCCAGCCCTGGTCGTCGGTCAGGTGCCAGTGCAGGGTGTTGAGCTTGTGCAGCGCCATCGCATCGATGACCTGCTTGACCTGCTCCACGGTCCAGAAGTGGCGGGAAGGATCCATCATGAAGCCGCGCCAGCCGAAGCGCGGCGCATCCTCGATGCGCACCGCCGGCAGCGTGACCGCGCCGGCGTCGTCGGCTGCGGCCAGCTGCAGCAGGGTCATCGCGCCGTAGAACAGGCCGGCGGCATCGCCGGCACTGACGGTCACGCCTTCAGGGGCGACTTCCAGGAGATAGGATTCCGCACCCGCGGCGGCGCGGGCCGGGTCGATCGCGAAGCGGATCGCGCCGGCGACACCGGTGCCGTCGGCGAGCGCGGGTTCCACGGCGAAGCCCTTGGCCAGCAGCGTCGCGAACTGCGTGGCGACCGTGCGTGCGCCTTCGCCTTCGGCCAGCAGGGGCGTGGCGGCTGTCAGGTCGAAGCGGCCTTCGCCGTGCTCGACGCTGGCCGGGAGCGGAATCAGCGATACGGGCGGTGCCGCCGACGCGGGGGCCGGCGACGCATCGGCCTGCTGCGGTGCGGCGGCGGTGTCGTGCCGGCCCTGGCAGGCGGCCAGCACGACGGCGATGCCCGCGGCGCACAGCAGGCGCGCGGGACGGGAAAGGCTGGATCGGTTCATCGTCACTCCCTCTGGTGCGGTGATGCGTTGCCTTGCATGCCTTCAAAAACGGAACGGGCCCGGATTTCTCCAGGCCCGCCCCGCAACGGACAGCCTGCGCTGCCGTCATGTGCTACCGGTCAGAACTGCACGCGCAGGGTCGCCATGTAGCGGCGGCCGGTGCGGTAGTCGCCGCGGACCAGCTTCTCGGTGTTGGCGATGCCTTCGACTTCCGCGTACGTGTAGTAGTTGGTGTCGAGCAGGTTCATGCCATCCAGGCTCACGCTCAGGAACTCGTTGATCCTGTAGGTGATGTTGGCGTCCAGCGAGTCGTAGTCGTCGGTGACCAGGAAGTTGCCGCGGTCGACCTGGGTGTAGTACTTCGAGCGCCAGGAGTAGGTCACGCGCGCGCTCCAGTCGTCGTTCTCGAAGAACGGGCTGACGTTGACCTGGTTCTTCGAGTTGTACGGCAGCGGATCGCCGTTGTCGGCCTCGGCGTCGGCGTAGGTGTAGTTGGCCAGCAGGCCGAAGCCGGCGCCGAAGGTCTGCTGGAACGCCGCCGAGAAGCCCTGGATGCTGGCGTTGCCGGCGTTGTTCGGGCGCGAGACGTCGTAGACCGTATCGCGGCCCTGGTTCTGGTTGAAGTGCGTTTCCTCCTGGGTGGTGACCAGGATGTAGTCGGACACGTCCTTGTAGAACAGGGTGCCGGCCAGGATCGAGTTCTCGGCGAAGTACCACTCGGCCGAGAAGTCCCAGTTGGTGGAGCGGTACGGATCGAGTTCCGGGTTGCCGCCGCCGCCGGTCAGGGTCTGGTCGCCCAGCCACAGGTAGCTCGACATGTCGCCGTAGTTCGGACGCGCCATCACCTGCGCCGCGGAGAAGCGCAGCACCACGTCGTCGGTGGCGTCGAACGCCACGTTCACGTTGGGCAGGATGTTGTCGTAGTCCTTCTTGACGCTGGTCGGCTCGTAGGCGGTGGCCGGGCAGGGGCTCACGTTGACGGTGCAGGCCCAGCCCATGCTGTTCGATTCGGTCTGCACGTAGCGCACGCCGAAGTTGCCGCGCACGCGATCCCAGCTGAAGTCACCCTGCACGTAGAACGCGTTGATGTCCTCGGTCACCGTCCAGGTGTTGGCGGCAAACGACGGGTCGTTGAACGTGCTCGGCTCCGGCATGGTCTGCCAGGGGGCCAGCCAGTCGCCGCTGAGGATCCAGTCGGCCAGCGCCCAGCCGTCGATGGTGAAGCGTTCGGACAGGTCGCCGGTGTTCGGGAAGCCGCTCAGGTAGTTGCCCGGCAGCGGACGCGGGCTGAACTGCGAAGCCAGTGCGTTGCCGTAGCCGGCGACGGTGGCCAGCGAAACGCCGCCCATTTCCTGGCCGGTCTCGTGCTCGCGGCGCTTGGCGCCGAAGCGGACCTGGTAGACCGGCGAATCGAGGCGGATGCCGAAGTCGACCTGGGCGTACTTCTCCTCGTCGCGGGTCGGCTTGAACACGATGTTGCCGCCCCAGCCCGGGTTCCAGGTGGCCGCGCTGCCCGGATCGGAGCCCCAGCCGCCATCGATCTGGAAGGCATCGGGGTTCAGGAACGGATTGGCGCCGTGGAAGGTCAGGCTGCGGTCGCCGCTGATGTCGTAGCTGTAGTCGGACCAGTTCAGGAACTCGCCGTACACCTGGCGGCCGGTGCCGCCGGTGGCCTTCGAGGTGCCCAGGTGGGTCGAGGCGAACCAGCGCTCGTCGTTCCAGGTCGCCTTGAGGTCGTAGGAGTCGGTGTCGATGGTGGACTGGCGGTTGATCAGGTCGTACACCACCAGCGCATTGTCGAAGGTGGCCTTGGTGATCACGCCGCCGTCGACGGTCAGGTCGGTCAGCTTCATGAGGCCGTTCCAGGCGTTGCCCGGGAAGGCGAACATGGAGTGGCTCATGTTGTCGAAGTCGGCCTTGACGTCGAGCATGTTGAACTCGATGTCCAGCTGGTCGACAGGCTTGAACTGCAGGGCGACCGAGATCGTGTCGCGGTTGCGCTGCTGCTCGAAGTAGTGCGCGCTGACGGAGTTGGGGCCGACCGCGTCGAGGTTGTCGAGCAGGGTGTCCTGGCAGGTGCCGACGCACGCGGCCGGCAGGGTCGGCTGCACGCCATTGACCGGGGCCTGCGACCAGTCCGGCGGCAGGTTGAACACCGAGCCGCCGCCGCCCTGGCCATAGGCGTAGTCGCGGCCGGTCACGGTGCCGTAGGACTCGATGCCGTCGCGGCGGATGCTCTCCTGCGCGCGCTGCGCCGAGACGATCACGCCGAAGTTGTCGGCGTCGTTCTTCCAGCCCAGCAGGACCGAGGCCTGCGGATCGCCGGTGCCGATGCGGTCGTTGTAGAGGTAGCCGATCTGGCCGGAGATGGTGGTCTTCTCCAGGTCCAGCGGCTTGCGGGTGATGATGTTGACGGTGCCGCCGATCGAACCCTCGTCGACGTGCGCTTCGGGGGACTTGTAGACGTCGACGCGGCCGACGATCTGCGGCGCGAGCAACGAATAGTTGAAGGTGCGGCCCGGTTGGTCGGTGATGAACCAGTCGGCGGAGGCCACGGTCTGGCCGTTGAGCAGGGTGCGGTTGAGCGCCGGGTCGGTGCCCAGGATCGAGACTTTCTCGCCCTGTCCGAACGCCTTGTCGATGGTGACGCCCGGGATGATCGTGATCGCCTCGGCCACGTTGGTGGCCGGGAACTTGCCCACGTCCTCGGCGGTGACGACGTCGACGATGTTGTCGGCGTCGCGCTTGGCGTCGAGGGCCTGCTTGAGGCTGCCGCGGATGCCGACGACGGTGACTGTGTCGAGTTCGGTGGCGGTGGCCTGTTCGGCGGCCGGCGCAGCCGGTGCGGCTTCCTGCGCCTGCACCTGCACGGCGAAGCCCAGGCAGGTGACGATGGCGGCGGAAAGAACGGACTTGCGGTGTTTCATGATGTCTCTCCCATCATTGTTTTGAGTTCCGCCGGGGACCGCCCCCGGCGACGACTGCTGCATGTGCCACGGCGTGGAGCGGCCCGTACGCACTAACCTCGCTTCCCACGAAACTGGCTCTTGCCGACGCCGTGTTGCTCACTTCTCCGAAAACCCCGATCCCTGGTACCAGCTGGCGGCGCCGATCACGCCCAGCTGGCCGTGTTCGACCAGCCGCACCGAGACCCGCTCGAGCGCCTCGCGCATCGGCCCCTTGTTGAGGAAGCGGGCGACGAAGTCGCTGCGGACCAGGAACTCGCGGATGTGCGGCAGGATCCCGCCGGCGAGGTAGACGCCCTGGACGCCGTACAGCAGCGCCATGTCGCCGACCGTGCTGCCGAGCAGGCCGCAGAACACTTCCAGGCTCTGGCGGGCCAGCGCATCGCTGCCGTCGAGCGCGGCGGCGGTGATCTCGCCGGGCCGGGCGAATACCGGGGCTTCGCCGCGCAGTGCGCACAGCGCCGAATAGAGGTTCATCAGGCCCGGGCCGGACAGGGCGTGCTCGACCGAGACGTGGCTGCGCTGGCCCAGCATCTGCCGCAGCAGCGCCATCTCGAGTTCGGTGCCCACCGCCAGCGCCGCCTGTCCGGCCTCGGTGGCCAGCACCACCGGGCCGTTGGCGGTCGGGATCCACACCGCCGCGCCCAGGCCGGTGCCGGGGCCCAGCACCAGGATGGGACCGGGGGCGATGCGTGCGGGCCCGGCCAGCTGCAGCACTTCGCTGGCGCCGAGATGGGCGACGGCGTGGGCCACGGCTTCGAAGTCGTTGACCAGGTGCACCGCATCCAGGCCGAGGCTGTCGCGGATCTCGGCCGGCGACAGGCGCCAGGGCAGGTTGGCGGTGATGACGGTGCCGTCGGCCAGCGGATAGCCGGCGCTGGCGATCACCGCCACGCGCACCGGCGTCTTGCCGGGCAGGCTGGCGATGAACTCGCGGACGATGTCGGCCAGGCTGGCGTAGTCGGCGCAGCGGAACTTGCTGTAGGCCAGCACCTGCAGGGGCGAGCCGGCCTGGACCAGGCCGATGCGGACATGGGTGCCGCCGACGTCGGCGGCCACGAACGGCTGCGAAAGTCCCGGCAGAAGTGTGGCGTTTGCGGCTGCTGACACGCGGATTCCCCGTAGCTGGCGTGCGCCGGTTTCCCCTGACCGGCGGCACGGATTGCGACGGAGTGTGGAAGTGGTCTGACAACGATGTCAACACATCGTGACAAATATCCTGCGCGTCGCCATGAGTCGCACCAAATGCGTGTAACCGGCAGCGCTGTCATCGACGATTCCGCACATCTATGGCGCTAAATCAATGACCTACATCGTATTCATGTTTCTCCGGGCGGCATGATCGCTGCTGCAAAGCAACATCGATGACGCCTCCGATGGCGCGATCCGGTTGACAAGGCACGCCTCGCGGCGGAAAGAATGTGACAACGTTGTTCCCGCCTGCGCACTCCTCATCGAGTCCGGGGCAGGTCCGGGGAAAACCGTCCAATCGCCGGGGAGGCACCGCACCCATGTCCGCAACCACCACAGCGCCCGCGCGCGCAGGCCTCGCCACGTCCATCGCGATCGTGGGCGGCCTGTTCTTCATCATCGGCTTCTTCACCTGGATCAACGGCCCGCTGATCACCTTCGTCAAGCTGGCCTTCGACGTCAGCGAGATCTCGGCGTTCCTGGTGCTGATGGTGTTCTACCTGTCGTACTTCTTCCTGGCGCTGCCTTCGTCCTGGATCCTCAAGGGCACGGGAATGAAGAAAGGCCTGGCGCTGAGCCTGGCGGTCATGGCGGTGGGCGCGATGATGTTCGGCGAGTTCGCCACCCGGCGCTGGTTCGGTGGCGCGCTGGGCGGACTGTTCGTGATCGGCGGCGGCCTGGCGCTGCTGCAGACCGCGGTCAACCCGTACATCTCGATCCTCGGTCCCATCGAGAGTGCGGCGCGGCGCATCGCGCTGATGGGCATCTGCAACAAGATCGCCGGCATCCTCGCACCGGTGGTGATCGGCTCGCTGGTGCTGCACGGCATCGGCGACCTGGCCAGCCAGGTCGAGGTGGCCGACGCGGCGACCAAGGCACAGCTGCTCAACGAGTTCGCCGCCAAGATCCACACCCCCTACCTGGTCATGGCCGGGATCCTCCTGCTGCTGGCGGTGGCGGTGCTGTTCTCGCCGCTGCCGGAGATCAGCCCGGCCGAGGCCAACGCGACGCCGGCCGCGGGCGGGGCCAGCGGACGCAGCAGCATCTTCCAGTTCCCGCACCTGTGGCTGGGCGTGCTGTGCCTGTTCGTCTACGTCGGCGCCGAGGTCATGGCGGGCGACGCGATCGGCACGTACGGCCATGCCTTCGGGCTGCCGCTGGACCAGACCAAGTTCTTCACGTCCTTCACCCTGGCGGCGATGCTGCTGGGCTACCTGGCCGGCCTGGTGCTGATCCCGCGCTACTTCTCGCAGGAGCGCTGGCTGAGCGTGTCGGCGGTCCTCGGCGTGCTGTTCTCGATCGGCGCGCTGCTGACGAAGGGCTACGCGTCGGTGGGCTTCGTCGCCGCGCTGGGCTTCGCCAACGCGATGATGTGGCCGGCAATCTTCCCGCTGGCGATCCGCGGGCTGGGCCGCTTCACCGAGACCGGTTCGGCGCTGCTGATCATGGGCATCGCCGGTGGCGCGATCATCCCGCAGGCGTTCGCCGTGCTGAAGCAGTACGCCGACTTCCAGTGGGTGTTCGCGGGGCTGATGGTGCCCTGCTATCTCTACATCCTCTACTACGCCCAGCGTGGCCACCGCGCCGGCCTGCCTGGCGGACGCGCGGGCGCAGGGTAATTGCCGCATCATGCACGGCGTACAGACCCACAAGGCGGAAAGCATGCGCAGGCCCACCATCAAGGACGTCGCCGAGCGGGCGAAGGTCTCGCTCAAGACGGTGTCGCGGGTGATCAACAACGAGCCGTCGGTGATGCAGGCCACGCGCTCGCGCGTGCTGGCCGCCATCGCCGAGCTCGACTACGAACCGGACGCCACCGCGCGCAACCTGCGCAGCGGCACGCCGTTCGTGATCGGGCTGGTGTACGACAACCCCAACCCGTACCACATCATCGGCGTGCAGAACGGCGTGCTGTCCGCCTGCCGGGAAACCGGCTTCGGCCTGCAGATCCAACCCTGCGATTCGACCTCGCCGCTGCTGGCCGAGGAGCTGGCCGAGTTCGTGCAGCGCTCGCGCCTGGCGGGCCTGGTGCTGACCGCGCCGATGTCCGAGCGCCCGGACCTGGTCGCCGCCCTGGTCGCGCGCGGTATCCGCGTGGTGCGGATCATCGCCGCCACCGATGATCCGGGCGATGGTCCCTGCGTCTACATCGACGACCGCGACGCCGCCTACGAGATCACCGAGCACCTGATCCAGCTTGGCCACCAGCGGATCGGATTCCTCTGGGGCGGCGCGCAGCACCGCTCCTCCGGCGAGCGCTATGCCGGTTACGAAGCGGCGCTGAAGGATTACGGCATCGCCCTGGACAAGCACCTGGTCGTACCCGGCGACTACACCTTCGACGACGGCTTCCGCGGCGCGCGCCGGCTCCTGGCCTTGCGCGAGCCACCTACCGCGATCTTCGGCAGCAACGACGAGATCGCCGCCGGCGTGCTGGCGGCGGCCAAGTCGGTCGGGCTCAACGTGCCCTACGACCTGTCCATCGCCGGTTTCGAGGACAGTCCGTTCTCGCGCCAGTCCTGGCCGGCGCTGACCACCGCCAAGCAGGCCACCGAAGAGATCGCCCGCCACGCCGCGCGTTTGCTGATCGGCGGCCTGCGCCAGGACGCCTACGACGACCATCCGCTGGCGGTCTCCAACCAGGGCTTCGTGCCGCAGCTGGTCGTGCGCGGCTCCACCGCGCCGGCGCCGCTGCAGGCGCGCCCACGACCTCCTTCCTCCTCCGAAGCATGACCATGTCGCTCGCGCTGCACGCCGGACTCCCGGCCGAAACCGAAACCCTGATGCACAACGAGGCGGCGCAGGCCGCCGAGGTGGTCGCCGCCCAGTTCGCCCGCAACCGCGAGGCCGTCGCCGCACTGGCCGCGCAACTGCGCGCCGCCCCGCCGCCGTTCGTGGCGACCTGCGCACGCGGCAGCTCGGACCATGCCGCCACCTACGCCAAGTACCTGATCGAAACCCAACTGGGCGTGGTCACCGCATCGCTGTCGCCCTCGATCGGTTCGGTCTACGCATCGCCGCTGAGGCTGGAGGGCGCGCTGTTCATCGCCATCTCGCAGTCCGGCAAGAGCCCGGACCTGCTGCGCAATGCCGAAGCGGCCAAGGCCTCGGGTGCGCGCGTGGTGGCGCTGGTGAACGTGGAGGATTCGCCGCTGGCGCGACTGGCCGACACGGTGATCCCGCTGGGCGCCGGTCCCGAAAAGAGCGTGGCGGCCACCAAGAGCTACCTGGCCTCGCTGGCCGCCATCGCCCAGCTGGTTGCGCACTGGAAGGACGATCCGGTCCTGCTCGCCGCATTGGACACGTTGCCGCAGGCCCTGCGCGATGCCTGGCAGCAGGACTGGTCGCCGCTCACGGACGGGCTGGTCGACGCGCGCAACCTGTTCGTGCTCGGTCGCGGCCTGGGCCTGGGCGCGGCCCAGGAAGCGGCGCTGAAGTTCAAGGAAACCTGTGGGCTGCATGCCGAGGCCTACAGCTCGGCCGAGGTCAAGCACGGGCCGATGGCGCTGGTCGGCTCCGGCTTCCCGGTACTGGTGTTCGCGCAGCCGGACGAAACCGGCCCCGGCGCGCTGGCCGTCGCCGACGAGTTCCACGGGCGCGGCGCCGAAGTCTGGGTCGCCTCGGCCGCGACCCGCGATGCAGGCAAGGGCTCAAGCGTGGCGCTGCCGCTGGCATCCGCCGCGCACCCGGCCCTTGCGCCGCTGCTGACCGTGCAGAGCTTCTACCGCGCGATCAACGCGCTGGCGCTGCGCCGCGGCCAAAACCCCGATCTTCCGCCGCACCTCAACAAGGTCACGGAGACCGTGTGATGGCAACGCGCGCGCTGGTCAACGCACGGGTACTGGTCGACGATGGTTTCCGCGACGACCTGGCGGTGCTGCTGGGCGACCGCGGCGACATCGCCGCGCTGGTCCCCGCAAGCCAGGCGCGCACGCAGGCGGACGAGATCGATGACCTGGCGGGAGGCTGGCTGGCGCCCGGCTTCATCGATGCCCAGGTCAACGGCGGCGGTGGCGTGCTGTTCAACAACGACACCAGCGTCGAGGCGATCGCGGCGATCGGCCGCGCCCATCGCCGCTTCGGCACCACCGGGTTCCTGCCCACCCTGATCAGCGACGACGCCGAGGTCATGGCGCGCGCCATCGGCGCGACCCGCGCCGCGATCGCCGCCGGCGTGCCGGGCGTACTCGGCGTGCACCTGGAAGGGCCTTACATCGCGCCGGCGCGAAAGGGCACGCACGACGCGGGCAAGTTCCGCGTGCCCGATGCCGCCGAAGTGGCGATGGCGACCTCGCTGGACAACGGCATCACGCTCATCACGCTGGCGCCCGAGCAGGTGCCGCTGGCGACGATCCGGGCGATGGCGGCGCGTGGCGCGATCGTGGTCGCCGGGCATACCGCCGCCAGCTACGAGCAGGCGCGCGCAGGCCTGGAGGCGGGACTGCGCGGCTTCACCCACCTGTACAACGCGATGTCGCCGCTGCAGGGCCGGGAGCCGGGCGCGGTCGGTGCCGCGCTCGAGGACCGCGACAGCTGGTGCGGGGTCATCGTCGACGGCGTGCACGTGCATCCGGGCAGCCTGCGCGTCGCGCTGGCGGCCAAGCCGCGCGGCAAGCTGTTCCTGGTGACCGACGCGATGCCGATGGTCGGCTCGGGCGACCCGGCATTCGCCCTGTACGGCGAAGTGATCACGGCGGTGGACGGCGTGGTGCGCAATGCCGCTGGCGCGCTGGCCGGCTCGGCGCTGGACATGGCCACCGCGGTGCGCAACTGCGTGCGGCTGCTCGGCCTGCCGCTCGACGAAGCCGCGCGGATGGCTTCGACCTATCCGGCCGACTTCCTCGGCCTGGGTGGGCGTTGCGGCCGCATCGCAGCGGGCCTGCAGGCCGACCTGGTCCTGCTGGACGAGTCGCTGGCCGTGCGGTCGACTTGGATCGCGGGCGTGCGCGAGGACGTGGCGTGACCAGGCTGGCGTCGCGGCGCCTCGCATGAGGGCATCGGGCCCGGCGAAGGCGCCACGTTTCGCCTCGGTCGACGCGCTGCGCGGCCTGACCGTGGCGGCGATGCTGCTGGTCAACAATCCCGGCGACTGGGGCCATGTCTATGCGCCCCTGCTGCATGCCGGGTGGCACGGCTGCACCCCGACCGACCTCGTGTTCCCGTTCTTCCTGTTCATCGTCGGCGTATCGATCGCGCTGGGCGTGGTACCGCGCCTGGAAGCAGGCGCATCCCGTGGCGCGCTGATGCGGACGCTCGCAGTGCGCGCGCTGCGCATCGTCGGCCTGGGCCTGCTGCTGCACCTGCTGGCGTGGTGGTGGCTGGACATGGCGCATTTCCGTCCCTGGGGCGTGTTGCAGCGCATCGGCCTGTGCTTCCTCGCGGCCGGTGCCGTGGCGTTGTGGTTGGCACCGAGGACGCAGTGGCTGCTGCTCGGCGGCCTGCTCCTGGGCTGGTGGGCGCTGCTGGCGTGGGGCGGGAGCCTCGCGCCGTGGGACAACCTCGCCAGCCGCGTCGATACCGCGTTGCTCGGGCCCTGGTTGTACCAGTTCGATCCCGCTACCGGGCGCGGGCATGACCCGGAGGGCCTGTTGAGCACGCTGGGTGCGCTGGCGACCACGCTGTTCGGCGTGCGGGCCGGCGACTGGTTGCGCCATGGTCGCCGGCGCGCTTTGTGCATCGCGGCGGTCGGCTCGCTGCTGCTCGGCCTGCTATGGGCGACGGTCCTGCCCTGGAACAAGCACCTGTGGACCCCGTCGTACGTGCTGTGGAGCGGCGGCTGGGCAATGCTGGCGCTGGCGGCGGCGCATGTGCTGGTCGATCGTCGCGGCTGGCCGGCGCTGGGCCGCAGTTTCGGGGTCAACGCGATCGCCGCCTATGCCGGATCGGCGGTGATGGTGTACGCGTTCGCCGCGCTCGGCTGGTGGGAACCCATCTATCGGGTCGGCTTCGCCGGCTGGATGGCGCCGCGCTTCGGTCCCTACCTGCCGTCCCTGGCCTTCGCCCTGGGGTTCGTGGGGTTCTGGTGGCTGGTGGTGCGCTGGATGGACCGGCGCGGATGGCACGTCCGGATCTGACCCTGGTTCGTCCGGCAGTGCCCTGATCAAGCCGGCGCGCACTGCGCGGCACGCGCCAGCAGCAGGGCGCGTTCGCGGCCATTGCCGGCCAACGCCGCGGCGCGCTCGAACTCGACGCGCGCCTCCGGTTCCCGGCCGAGCTTGAACAGCAGGTCGCCGCGCACGCTGGGCAGCAGGTGGTAGCCGGCCAGCTTCGGTTCGCCGCGCAATGCATCCACGCGTTCCAGCGCGACCTGCGGACCGAACGCCATCGACACCGCCACCGCGCGGTTGAGTTCGACCACCGGCGACGGCGCCAGCTGCGCCAGCGCGTCGTAGAGGGCGACGATGCGGACCCAGTCGGTGTCCGCCGCGGTGACCGCGCGCGCATGGCAGGCGGCGATCGCCGCCTGCAGGGCATACGGCCCGAGCGCGCCGCCGAGCCGCTGCGCGCGCTCCAGCGCCGCCAGGCCGCGCCTGATGAGCAGCCGGTCCCAGCGCGAGCGGTCCTGGTCCAGCAGCAGGATCGGCTCGCCGTCGGCGCCGATGCGCGCGTGCAGGCGCGAGGCCTGGATCTCCATCAGCGCCACCAGGCCGTGCACCTCGGACTCGTCGGGCATCAGCCCGGCCAGCACGCGGCCCAGGCGCAGCGCTTCCTCGCACAGCGCCGGGCGTATCCAGTCGTCGCCGGTGCTGGCCGCGTAGCCCTCGTTGAACACGAGGTAGACCACGCCCAGCACGGCCGACAGCCGTTCGGGCAGTTCCTCGCGGCGCGGTATCTCGAACGGCACGTTGGCTTCGGCCAGGGTCCGCTTGGCACGGACGATGCGCTGGGCCACGGTGGCTTCGGCGGCCAGGAACGCGCGCGCGATCTCGCCGGTCTCCAGGCCGCCGAGCAGGCGCAGGGTCAGGGCCACCCGCGATTCGGGCGGCAGCACCGGATGGCAACTGATGAACATCAGCCGCAGCAGGTCGTCGCCGACCGGATCGTCGAGCAGGTGTTCCTCGCGCCGGTCGGCGTCGTCCTGCAGCTGCTCCAGCTCGTAGGCGACCTGCAGGTGCTTCTCGTCGCGCAGCTTGAGGTGGCGCAGCCGGTCGATCGCGCGGTTGCGCGCGGTCGTGGTCAGCCATGCGCCCGGATTGTCCGGCACGCCGGTTTCCGGCCATTTCTCTAGGGCGGCGACCAGTGCGTCCTGGGCCAGCTCTTCGGCCAGGCCCACGTCGCGGACCATGCGCACCAGGCCGGCGATGACGCGTGCCGACTCCATCCGCCAGACGGCGTCGATGGCGCGGTGGATGTCGTGGTGGGTGCGGTCGGGGGTCATGCGCGGCGATCAGACCATCGCCGCGCAGGCCAGGCAAGTGCCGCCGCATTCATGCCTGCGGCGGCACCGCGTCGGGCGCCATGAAGAACGGCTCCCACTGGTGGCCGTCGAGGTCGGCCACGCTCTGCTGGTACATGAACCCGTAGTCGCGCGCCGGCTGGGTCACCGTCGCCCCGGCGGCCACCGCCTTGGCGACGAACGCATCGACCTCGTCGCGGCTGTCCATCGAAAGCGCCAGCAGGACTTCGGTCTGGCGGTGTGCATCGCTGATCGGCTTGGGCGTGAAGCCCTGGAAGAACGGCTGCACCAGAAGCATCACGAAGATGTCGTCGGACACGACCATGCAGGTCGCGTTCGCATCGGTGAACTGCGGGTTGAAGCTGAAGCCCAGGGCAGTGAAGAACGTGACCGACCGGTCCAGGTCCTGCACCGGCAGGTTGATGAAGATCTTGCGGGACATGCGGGTCTTCCTTGTGGCGAAGGGGCGCGGACGATCGACTGCGACGTCTCCGAACGGGCGGCCCGCTCAGCCGCCGGCGGCGATCTGGTCGCGCAGGCGACGTTCCTGCTCGCGCAGCTCGGGGGTGAATTCGGCGCCGAAGTCTTCGTCCTCGAACACCGGCCGGATCTCGATCTCGCTGTCCTCCATGTGCGGGTTGGGGCAGCGCTTGACCCATTCGATCGCCTCGTCCATCGACCGCACCTGCCACAGCCAGAAGCCGCAGACCAGTTCCTTGGTCTCGGTGAACGGGCCGTCGACCACGGTGCGCTGCTTGCCGGAAAACTGCACGCGGACGCCGCGCGAGGTCGGATGCAGGCCCTCGCCGGCCAGCATGACGCCGGCCTTGACCAGTTCCTCGTTGAACCGGCCCATGTCGGTCAGCAGCCGCTCGTCCGGCATCTGGCCGGCTTCGGAGCCGGCGGTGGCCTTCACTATCACCATGACGCGCATGTCGGGATCCTCTTGCGATGGAGGGAGCGCCCGGTGGGCTCCCGTGCCATGGCGACGGATGGCGGGAGGCGGAATCGACACGCCCGCCGTCGATCATCCCGCGTCCAGCTCCACGATCGGCTTGAAGCCACCCCAGAACATGCGCTTGCCGTCGAAGGGCATCTGTTCGCTGCCCATCCCGGCCACCCGCGGATCGGCCATGGCCGCCTTGTTGACCTTGTCGCGGTGCGCGCGGGAGCGATAGCGGATCCAGGAGAACACCACCACTTCGTCCGGCTTGAGCTTCACCGCCTGTGGGAACGACGTCAGCTTGCCCGGTTGGACGTCGTCTGCGACGGCCTCCACGTATTCCAGCGCGCCATGCTCCATCCAGACCTTGCCGGCCTTCCGCGCCAGCCTGCGATACGCGTCCACGTTGGCCCGGGGTACGGGCAGGACGAAACCATCCACGTACGACATCGTGCATTCCTCCTCTCGATGGGCGCCGGCAGCCCGGGCCTGCGGGAACGACGGGCGGACCGGGCGCGGATCGACACGATGCATCGCGGTTCGTTCACCCGGCGTGGTGGCGGCATGGCCGCAGCCGGCAGCCTGCGTGGCCTGCGCGCGGAGGCCAGGGCGTGCAGGCGGCCGTGCCGGCTGCCTTGGAGGTCAGCGCCGCAGCGTGCGGGCCGCGCCGATCGCGGCGATGCGCGCCTTGCGCACGGCCTCGCCGACCTGCGGGCCGCTGAGTCCGGCGCGTTCGGCCAGGTCGCGCGCGTTGACCGACATCGCGGCGGCGTGCAGGCGCAGCAGTTCCGGTCGTTGGGGATAGTCCGCATCCTCGCTGCCGAGGCGGCCACGCTTGTCCGCTTCGCAGGCCAGCGCGATGCGGGCCACGCGTTCGGGCCGCCGCAACGCGTCGCAGCGCTCCAGCAGCTCGAACACCGTGGCGTCGCGCAGTTCGGCCAGGCGATGCACGTTGAGGTGTTCGCGGCAGACGCACTCGGCCAGGCGGCGGTGCTCGAGCGGCACCTTGAGGCGTTCGCTCAGCGCGGCGAGTGGCTTGAGGCCGGCATGTTCATGGCCGACGTGCCTGGGAAGCGCGTGCTGCGGCGTCAGCGCCTTCCCGAGGTCGTGGGCCAGGGCGGCGAAGCCGACCAGGTCGTCGCCGGGCGCCAGGCGCGCGGCCATGTCGCTGACCAGCTGCTGGTGCACGCCGGTGTCGACCTCGGGATGGTACTCGGCGCGCTGCGGCACGCCGTACAGCGCGTCGACCTCGGGCAGGATCGATGCCAGCGCGCCGCAGTCGCGCAGCGTCGCCAGGAACGCCGAGGGACGCGGCGCGGCCAGCGCCTTGCGCAGCTCCTGCCACACCCGTTCAGGTACCAGCGTATCGAGTTCGCCGCTGGCGACCATGGAACGCATCAACGACAGCGTCTCCGGCGCCACCGTGAAGCCCAGCGGCGCCAGGCGGGCCATGAAGCGGCCGGCGCGCAGCACGCGCAGCGGGTCCTCGGCGAAGGCCGGACCGACATGGCGCAGCACGCGCGCATCGATGTCGTCCGCGCCGCGGTACGGATCGACCAGCTCGCCGCGTGCATCGCGGGCGATGGCGTTGATCGTGAAGTCCCGCCGCTGCAGGTCTTCCTCGAGGGTCACCGCCGGGTCGGCATCGACCACGAACCCGCGATGGCCCCGGCCGCTCTTGCGCTCGGTGCGGGCAAGCGCATGCTCCTCGCCGGTGTCCGGATGCAGGAACACCGGGAAGTCGCGGCCGACGGCCCTGAAGCCGGCTTCGAGCATCTGCCGTGGCGTGGCGCCGACCACCACCCAGTCGCGGTCGCCGGGCGGCAGTCCGAGCAGCGCATCGCGGACCGCGCCGCCGACAAGGTAGGTATCCATGCCGCGCATCGTATCGCGCCCCGTGGAGCGGGGCTTGCCCAGCTGCATGCGTGCAGTGTTGGGCCGCTTGCTCCTTGGGCTTCGCCAGCCGTGGAGTAGCGGGGCAAGCCCCGCTCTACGGGCCGGGGCAGGCGAAGCGCTTGCGCGCGCCCTCGGTGCGGCCGAGCATGCGCTGGCTCACCGGCAACGCGTCGCCGTTGAGCAGCCAGTCGTAGATCACGCTGAAGGCCATGACCCGGGCCACGTAGTCGCGGGTCTCCTTGTAGCTGATCGTCTCGATCCACAGGTCGGGGTCGTGCGCGGGGCGCTGCGAAAGCCAGCGCGCCGTCGGCGTCGGTCCGGCGTTGTATGCGGCGATCGCCTGGTAGGTCTGGCCGTACTTGTCTTCCATCTCGCGCAGGTAGGCGCTGCCCAGGGCGATGTTGGTGGACGAGTCGTACAGGCTCTCGGCACCGGCGTAGGGCAGGCCGGTGCGCTGGGCGACGCCGGCGGCGGTGCCCGGCAGCAGCTGCATCAGGCCGCGCGCGTTGGCCGGCGAGCGCGCATTCGGGTTGAAGATGCTCTCGGCACGGATCTCGGCGGCGATCCAGGCCGGATCGAGCTCGTTGCGCGTTGCCGCAACGCGGATGTCGGCGTCGTGGTGCAGCGGAAAGCGCAGCTTGTACAGGCGCTGTTCGTCGGGCGACTTGCCCAGCGAGAAGACCGCGCGGTCGAACCAGCCCTGTTCCTGCGCCAGCGCCACGGCCGTGCGGCGCCTCGCGTCGTCGAAGCGGGTCAGCGCGTCGTTCCATTCGCGCACCGCCCAGCCGGGCTGGTCGATCCGGTACAGCGCCAACGCGCGGACCAGGGCCGGATCGGCGGCCACTTCCCGGCGCAACGCCGGCGGATCCGACGGTTCCCACGGGCAGAGCGCATAGGGCAGTTGCAGCCGGTCGGCGGCGAGGAAGCCATGGAAGGTCGGCGAGGCGGCGGCGGCGCGGAACAGCGACTGGGCCTCGGCCCGGTGGCCGTTCTTCTCCAGCATCCGTGCCTCGAACCAGCGCCAGCGCGAATCCTCGCGTTGCTTGGCCGGCATCAGGCGGATCGCGTCGAGCGCGGCCTTCCAGTCGCCGCGGGCGAGCGCTTCGCGCGCACGCCACTCGTGCAGGCGCTCGTCATAGGCCGCCGCCGGCACGGCCGCCAGGCGGCGTGCCGATTCGGGCAGGTACGAGGCCACCGTCCAGAGGGCGACCTGGTAGAGCACCTTGCCGCGCTCGGCTTCGTCCATGCCCAGCAGCGGTGCCAGCTGCGCGAGCTGGCGCTCGGCCGCATCCGGATCGTCCTTGGCCAGCCGGGCCAGGCCCGCGGCGGCGACCTGGCGGCTGCGCGCGTCGCGCGGCCACTGCGCGGCGCGGGTGTGCGGGGCCTGGACGAAGGCGGCGTAGTCCTGGGCCAGGGCCAGCGCGTCGGCGGGCAGGCCGCGCGCCGCACTGCGCATCACCCCCGTTTCGCCCTCGGCCACGGCCAGGTCGAAGCGTTCCCAGCGCAGCGCATCGCCCAGCGCGCCGCGAGCGGCGAGCGTGGCGAAGGTCGCATCGCAGGCATCGGGCAGCGACTTGCCGCTGCGCCACAAGGCCTGGGCCTCGCTGTTCCACTCGGCACCGGCGCGGCCGAGTGCCTGCTGCGCGTTCAGGCGCGCGCAGCGCAGGCCCGGATCGTCGCTGGGCGTCCAGTCGGCGAGGAAGTCGGCCCACCGTTCGCGTCGCGACAGTGATGCCAGCCACAGCGGACGCAGCGCGGCGGCCGCGGCCTGGCCGTCGTGGCGCTGCAGGAACGCGCGGACCTGGCCGGCGTCGGCGTTGTCGAGGTCGCGCGACAGGCGCGCGAACTCCAGCCATGGCCAGCGTGGGTCGCCGCGCAGTGCATCGGCCTGGCTGGGGGCGAGCCGGCCGGCCTTCGCCGCGGCGATGGCGTCCTGCATGGCCGCATCGTTGGCGGCACCCGCGCCCGCCACCTGCGCGACGGCGGGTGCGGCCAAGAGGACGAGCGAGGGCAACAGCACCCCGGCCAGCAGGGCGCGATGCAATCGTTGCAATGACGGGATGGTGGCCGGGCGCGACATGCGTTCGAATATACCCAACGCGCCTGAATGGCCGTGATGACGCGACGCCCCACCGGCACGCTGCTCGTCCGGCCCCGTGGCGCCCGCCTGGAGTCGCAGCCTTGTCGCCGATGATGTTCCTGCTGTTCCCGTTGCTTGGCGTGGTCGCCGGCATCCTCGCCGGCCTGCTCGGCATCGGCGGTGGCCTGGTGCTGGTCGCCGCACTGGCCTGGCTGCTGCCGCTGTTCGGCGTGCCGCAGGACGCGGCGATGCACGCGGCCCTGGCCAGTTCGCTGGCCAGCATCGTCCTCACTGCAGCCTCCTCCGCGCGGGCGCATGCCCGTCGCGGCAGCGTGCTCTGGCCGACGGTGGCCTGGATGGTGCCTGGACTGCTGCTCGGCGCCTGGCTCGGCAGCGGGCTGGCGGTCGCGCTGGACGATGGCGTGCTGCGCTGGATCGTGGCGGTCTACTGCCTGGTCGCCGCCTGGCAGATCGGTTTCGGCCGCACCCGTGCGCCGGCCGACGGCACCGAGGTCGCGGCCCCGCGCGGCTGGCCGATGAGCCTGGCCGGCGGCGGGATCGGCGCGCTGTCGGCGGTGGTCGGCATCGGTGGCGGCAGCATGACCGTGCCGTTGCTGGTGTGGCGCGGAGTGAAGCCGGTGCGCGCGGTCGGCACTTCCAGCGCTTGCGGCGTCGCGATCGGCCTGTCGTCCGCGCTGGGCTATGCGATGCATGCGCCGGCCGGTGCGCTGCCGGCTCACGCGATCGGCTACGTGTACCTGCCCGCCGCGATCGGCGTGGCGGTGGCGTCGGTGCTGTCGGCGCCGTGGGGCACGCGCCTGGCGCACCGGCTCAGCGGCGAGGCCCTGCGCAAGGTGTTCGCGCTGTTCCTGTTGCTGGTCGGGCTGACCGTGCCGTGGTCGGGCTGACGGCGCCCGCCGCGCCCGTCGTGGTCACAGGAGGCGGTCGATCGGCGCCGCGCGCCGCCGCCATCGCGCATGCACGGTCGCGGCGGGCCGGCTTCCGCGGTAGCGCACACGGGATCAGCCGCCGCAGCTGGTGCTGACGATCTTCGCCAGGCGGTCGTACTCGGCCTGCCGCTTCTCCACGTTGTCGGGATGGGCGAAGCGCCAGCGCGTTTCGGCTTCGCGCGCGTAGCGCCGCCAGGCGTCGCAGGTGGCGCCGTCGGGCACGCGCGAGCACTGGTCGCGCACCACCTCGCAGGCGCGTCCGGCGCCTGCGGCCGGATTGCCGTCCAGGCCCACCGTGCGCAGCGGCAGGCAGCGCGGCGGCACCTCCTGTTCCTCGGACAGGTAACTGTCGTTGTCGTAGGTCGCGCAACGGAACAGTGGCGGCGGGGGCGGGCGGTCCGGGTCGGGTGGCGCGGTGTCCGCCGCCGGCATGCGTGGCAGGTTCGCGCTGTCGAGGATGCGTGGTTCGGGGCCGGTGCTGGTGGTGACGAACTCGCGGCCGGCGCCGGCCTGGGGCGGGGCTGCCTGGGCCGGAGCGGACAGGAAGATGGGCGTGTCCTCGGGCTGCGGTGCGTTCGCGGGCGCCGCCGCCGCGGGCGCCGTTGTCGAGGCTGGCGGGGCGTTGGCGCCGGAGAGGGAGCTGGGCACACCCTGCATCTGCTGCTCGCGCTGGGTGCTGCCGGCCGGGCATGGCTTGTTCTGCACGGTGAGGACGCCGGCGGCATCGGTGCAGCGGTAGATCGTCACCGGCTGCGCGGCAACGGGTGACGCGTGCAGCAGGCAGGCCAGCAGTGCGGCCAGGGGGCGGAGCAAGCGGGAAGCAGCGGAACCAGGCATCGGTGGTCAGTAGCCGGGGCAGTGGTCGGCCAGGTGCGCATCGATCTGGCGCTGTTCGCGATCCAGTTCCGTGCGCTGGCTGGGCATGGCCGCATGGTAGACGCGGAGGATCTCGTAGCGGCGATCGGAGAGCCGCGCGCACACCTCGTCCTGCGACAGGCGGATGCAGGGGTCACGCACCCAGGTGCCACCGGGCACGACCACGCCCGGCAGTGGCGGACGCGGGCCGTGGCCAGGGCCATGGGCCGGCAAGGGCGATGTCGTGGGCGCCGACGCGGGACGGACGGGCGGCAAGGGTGGTCGCGGCGGGGGTCGTGGGCCGGGCCCGACCGGATAGCCCAGTGTCCACAGCGGCACCCAGCGCTGGTTTCCTTGGTCGCTGTCGCTGGTGTAGGTCGTGCCATCCGGCGCGGTGCACTCGTACATCGGACGCGGTGCCTGCACGGTGACCACGCGCACCTCGCGCGGCAGCGGATCGGCCGCCGGCGGCGCGGGCGCCGCGGCGGTGGATGCGGTACGCGGCGGCGGATCCTGCGGGCGCTGCATCCGCACCACTTCCTGGCGTTCGCCGCTGCGGCACGGCGAGTCGCGCAGCGCGACCAGCTGGCCCTTGCTGTCGGTGCAGCGATAGACGGTCACGCCGCTCGCGGCCGGTGCCTGGGCGATGGCGGCCGACGGCGTCAGCAGTGCAGCCAGCAGCGGCGCGATGATGCCAAGGCGTCGCATGTCACTCCTACGGGCGGCATGGCGAGGACGCCATCCTAGCGCGCCATGCGTCGCCGGTCGCGGCGGCCAGTCGCTCAGAACCGCAGCACGCTGCCATCCAGGGCCACGCGGATCGGGGTGGGCTGGGCCAGTCCACCGGTTTCGCCCGCGACGATGCCGTCGATCGCATCGTCCAGCAGCGGATCCAGTTCGCCGCGTGCGTAGGCGGGCGGTTCGCCGCCACGGTTGGCGCTGGTGGACACCAGGGCGCCGCCGAACCCTTCGCACAGCGCGGTCACCACCGGATGGGCACTGATGCGCACGGCGATGCTGTCGCGCCCGCCGGTGATCCATGCCGGGGCGTCGGCCGCGGCAGGCATCACCCAGGTATGCGGGCCGGGCCAGCTGGCCAGTACCACGGCCAGGCGATCGGGCGGCAGCGCGGGCAGGTCGAGCCAGCGCCGCAGCGGGTCCAGGTGCGCGGCGACCAGGATCAGGCCCTTGTCGACCGGACGCTGCTTGAGCTCCAGCAGGCGCAGCACTGCAGCCTCGTTGTCCGGGTCGCAGCCCAGGCCCCAGACCGCCTCGGTCGGGTAGGCGAGCACGCCGCCCCGTTGCAACAACGGGGCGGCTTCGTCGATGGCGAGTGTGCGGGCCATGGCGGGCGATCTTAGCCGTGGGTTTGATGGCACGGGATGAAGACCGCGGGTGATCGCAGTCCCAGAACGGCGGGTCTCAGAACGGCGGGGCGTCGTCGGCACTGCCACGGGCGGCGGACTTGGCTGCCTTCCTGGCTGGAGCCTTCTTGGCAGCCGTCTTCTTCGCGGCCTTCTTCGTCGCCTTCTTGGCGGGTGCCTTCCTGGCCGCAGCCTTGGCCGGTGCGGCTTCCTTGGCCACGGCCTTGGTCGCCTTCTTCGCCGCGGCCTTCTTGGCCACCGCCTTCTTCGCGCCGAAACCGCGGCGGGCCGGCTTGCCGGTCTCCTCCATCAGCTTCTGCACTTCGGCCAGGCTCAGCGACGATGGCTCGCGGTCCTTGGGGATCTTGCCGTTGAGCTTGCCGTCGCTCAGGTACGGGCCGAAGCGCCCGTTGAGCACCTGGATGTCGCTGCCGGGGAACTCCTTGATCACGCGGTTGCGCGCGATCTCCTCCTTCTCCTCGACCAGGAACACCGCGCGCGCCAGGTCGATCTTGTACGGATCGTCCTCCTTCTTGAGCGACGCGTAGGTGCTGCCGCGCTTGGCGAACGGGCCGAAGCGGCCGATGCCGACGCTGACCTGCTCGCCGTTGCTCTCGCCCAGCTGCCGCGGCATGTCGAACAGCTTCAGCGCATCCTCCAGCGAGATCGAGTAGATGCTCTGGCCCGGCTGCAGCGAGGCGAACTTCGGCTTCTCCTCGTCATCGACCGTGCCGATCTGCACCATCGGCCCGAAGCGGCCGATGCGCGCGCTGACCTCCTTGCCGCTCTTGGGATCGGTGCCAAGCGAGCGCGAGCTGCCGGCGTCGGTGCGGTCCAGCGATTCCTTCTTGTCCTCGACCAGTTCCTTGAACGGAGCCCAGAACTTCTCCATCAGCGGAACCCACTCCTCCTCGCCGCGGGAGACGGCGTCGAGCTCGTCCTCGAGCCTGGCGGTGAAGTCGTAGTCCACGTAGCGGGTGAAGTGGCCGGACAGGAACTTGCTGACCGCGCGGCCCACGTCGGTGGGCTTGAACGCGCGGCCCTCCATCTCGGCGTACTTGCGGAACAGCAGGGTCTGGATGATCGAGGCGTAGGTCGAAGGCCGGCCGATGCCGTACTCCTCCAGCGCCTTGACGAGCGCCGCTTCGGTGAAGCGCGGCGGCGGCTGGGTGAAGTGCTGGTCGGCGTGGATACGGTCCAGCGGCACGCGCTCGCCCGGCTTGAGCGGCGGCAGCTTGCGTCCCTCGTCCTCGTCCTCGGCGGCTTTGCTGTCCTTGCCTTCCTCGTACACCGCCAGGAAGCCGGGGAATACCACGGTGGTGCCGCTGGCGCGGAACACGTGCTCGCTGCCGGCGGCCAGGTCGACCGAGACGGTGTTGAGCGTGGCCGGGACCATCTGGCTGGCGACCGCGCGCTTCCACACCAGTTCGTAGAGCTTGCGCTCGTCGTCGGTGAGGAAGCGCGAGACCTGCGCCGGCGTGCGCAGCGCGGAGGTCGGGCGCACCGCTTCGTGCGCTTCCTGGGCGTTCTTGGACTTGGTCTGGTAGGTGTTGGGCTTGTCCGGCACCGAGGCGGTGCCGTAGTCGCGCGCGATCACGTCGCGGATCTCGGCCAGCGCCTCCTGCGACAGGTTGACCGAGTCGGTACGCATGTAGCTGATCAGGCCGACGGTGCCCTCGTCGCCCAGGTTCACGCCTTCGTACAGCTTCTGCGCGACCTGCATGGTCTTGCGCGTGGTGAAGCCGAGCTTGCGCGACGCTTCCTGCTGCAGCGTGGAAGTCGTGAACGGCGGGGCCGGGCGGCGCTTGCGCTCCTTGCTGGCCACGTCGGTGACGTGCAGCGCGCCGGCGGCGGCCTGCTGCAGGCGCAGGCGTGCTGCCTCGGCCGTCTCGCCGTCGGTGATGGTGAACTGCTCGAACTTCTGCCCGTCCAGCTTGACCAGCTTGGCGGTGAACGGCTGCGAGGCGTGCGCCAGCTCGGCGCCGATGCTCCAGTATTCGCGCGCCTTGAACGCCTCGATCTCCTCCTCGCGCTCGACGATCATGCGCAGCGCCGGCGATTGCACCCGGCCGGCGGACAGTCCCGGCTGCACCTTGCGCCACAGCACCGGCGAGAGGTTGAAGCCGACCAGGTAGTCCAGCGCGCGGCGCGCCTGCTGGGCGTCGACCAGGTCGCCGGCGATCGAACGCGGCTGGGTCATCGCCTCCTTGATCGCGCGCGGGGTGATCTCGGTGAACACCACCCGGTGCATCGGCTTGTCGAGCCCGCGCTCGCGCAGGATCTCGGCGATGTGCCAGCTGATCGCCTCGCCCTCGCGGTCCGGGTCGGTCGCCAGCCAGATGTCGTCGGCGCCCTTGGCGGCCCTGGCGATGGCCTCGACGTGCTTCTCGTTCTTCTCGATCAGGTCGTAGCGCATGGCGAAGCCGCGCTCGGGGTCGACCGCGCCCTCCTTCGGCACCAGGTCGCGGACATGGCCATAGGAGGCCAGGACGGTGAAGTCCTTGCCGAGGTATTTGTTGATCGTCTTGGCCTTGGCGGGCGACTCGACGATGAGCAGGTGCTTGGGCATGGCGGCATTCTGGGGGGTACGGCGGCGGTCCTTCCGGGACCGGATGCGGGCGGTGAGCGTCGTGTGAAGGAGCGTCCGCCAGAGAAGCCGACGCCCGGGGGAGGTCCCCCGGGCGCGGTCGCTGTCCTTTTTATACGTGAATCACGCCGCGGCCGGCCGTGTCAAGCCGGCCGCGCCCGGCCCCCGTCCCGGCCTACCCCTTCATCGAGGAAATCAGGCCGACCATGGCCAGGCCCACCGCCAGCGCGCCGGCGATGAACAGGCCGAACAGCACGAGGATGACCACGGTGACCGTGCCGAGGCCGCGTTCCTGCCACTCCGGGCGGTCGGTGAAGGCCCACTTGTCGACCACCAGGGTGTCGCAGAGCATGTCGTGCAGGGCCTGCTTGCGCTCGGTGAAGGCCACCATCAGGCCGGAGATCAGGACGCCGATGCCGCAGGTCATCAGCACGAACAGGAAGTACGCCACGTACCGCAGCAGCGCGCGCCAGAAGCCCACCGGCTCGCCGCTGGTGCGCACCACCTTCACGCCCACGGCCATCTTGCCGAGGCTGGCCTGGGTGCCGGACGAGTGCATCCAGGCGAAGTACAGCGCCGGCAGGCCCAGGCTGATGCCGTAGTAGAGCAGCATGAAGGTCACGCTGGCGCCCGCGCCGGCCAGCTCGTTCTGGGCCAGGCTCGACAGGCTCAGGCCGAACAGCAGCATCAGCGGGATCAGCAGCGCGTAGGTGAGGATCGCGGTAACGATGCCATCGAGGAAGCTGGCCGCGACGCGGCGCCAGAGTCCGCCCATCACCACGTCGCCACCGTGGACCGGGGCCGGGCCGGCGTGACTGTCGAAACCGGTGGCCGGCGCCGCGTAGGGGCTGTAGGCGCCGGCCGCGGTCGCCAGCATTTCCGCCGGCACGTCGCCCGCGGGGCCCAGGGTGGGTTCGACCCGGAAGTCCAGCGTCGCCGGCGCCTCGTCCAGGCCCAGTTCGCCGCGCAGCGACCCCAGCGGCTGCCACGCCGGCAGGCCGTCGCGCCAGACCAGGGTCGCGGCGTCGATCTCGCCGGCGCGGAAGCGCTGGGCCAATGCCTCGGCGCTCTGGGGGCCGATCTGCCGGCGCTGGCGGTCGGCGTAATACCACTCGGTCATGCGTTGCGTTCCTCGCTGTCGGATTCCATGGCCGCGGTTCAACCGCGGCAGAAGGCGGGCAGGTGCTTGTCCTCGATCTCGGAGCTGCACTGCCAGGTGCTGCTGGCGGGGTCGTATTCGAGCCAGATCCGTTGCCCGTCGAGCGCGGGCTTGCCGGGCGTGGCCAGGGTCGCCTGCAGCCCGCACAGGTCGCTGCCCTCGAACTCGCCGAAGGTGACGTCCGCCAGTGCGCCCTGGGTATACCGCGCGGGGTCGTCGAAACCGGTGTCGTCATTGGTCGGGCAACGGCCCTGGGCGTCGAGGAATTCGACGACCTGCGGCTGCAGCGCCTGCGCCTGGCTGATGGCCGCGGTGGCCTGCGCGCGCAGGGTGTAGTCCTGGTAGGCCGGCAGCGCGATCGCGGCGAGGATGCCCAGCACCGCCACCAGGAAGATCCCCGCCACCGCGACCAGCGCGGCGATCGCGCAGCCGGACAGGCCGCTGGGCCGCGGCGTCGCCACCGTCGTCGCGGCCATGGCGGCGGGCAGCGGCGGCGGCAGCGCCGGCAGCTCCAGCTCGGCGGCGAATTCCTGGAGGGGGCGCCACTGGGCCATGCCCTCGCGCCAGACCAGGGTGTGGGCGCCGATCGTGCCGCCCGCGGCCAGCGCGCGCAGTTCAGCGGCCGGCAGCGGTCCGTGCCGCTGCCCGCTGGCAGTGGCGTAATACCAGTCGCTCATGGATTTTCCCCGTGGCTTGCGCGTCCAGTGTGCCGCATGGCCCCTGCGCACGGAAGCCGGCTTGCGCCGGCTTCCCGTCGGTACACGTGTCAGGCCTCGCCGCTCAATGCACCGGCTCGGGTTCCTCGCCGAACATCTGGGTCTCCAGCCAGGCATACGCCGCTTCGGCGCCGGGCTGATTGAACAACACCATCAGCACCACCCACTTCAGGTCGTCCAGGTCGATCTCGTCCTGGTCCAGGGCCATCGCCCGGTCCAGCACCAGTTCGCGCTGGCCGGCGTCGAGCACGCCCTGCTGTTCGAGGAACAGCAGGAAGCCGCGGCAATCGACGTCCAGGCGGTCAAGTTCCGGGCCGTGGTAGACGCGCACCGGGCCGTCGACCCGCGCTTCGCCGCCGGCCAGGCGCTGCTGCGCCAGTCCGTCGAGCCAGTCGAAGGCCTTGCTGATCTCCGCGGGGCTGAAGCCGGCTTCGATCAGCCCGTCGTGCAGTGGATCGCGGTCGCGGAGGGTGTCCGCATCGTCGCCGATGTAGTGTTCGAAGAGGTAGAGCAGGACGTCCAGGATGCTTTCTTTCATTGCCCTCGGCCTGCGCCCGGTGGGGGGCGCCGTGGGGTGGGGAACCACGGTCGCGGCGCGGTGGCCGGTCGTCCGTGTCAGGCCGCTTCGCCGCCGCCCGTGGACCTGCGTGCGTAGCGGCCATGTTCGACCGCCACCCGCCCATCCAGTTCCATGGCCAGCAGCATGGCCGACAGGGCCGCAGGCGTCAATCCGGTGCGGACGGCAAGGATATCCATAGGGGTGGGGTCGGCACCGAGGGCGTCCCACAATCTGTCGTGGTCGGTGGGTGATGCCGGCAGCGACCGCGCGGCTCCCGGAGGAGTCGGGTCCACGACCGGTCCGGGGTCGTCCACGGTGCCGTACGACAGGGCCAACCGGCCGGCCAGCGGGGCGATCCCGGCCAGGACCTCGGCCGGATCCTCGACCAGCTGCGCGCCCTCGCGGATCAGCCGGTGGCAGCCCCGCGACAGCGGATGGTGGATCGATCCGGGAATCGCGAATACCTCGCGCCCGGCCTCGGCCGCCAGCCGCGCGGTGATCAGGGCCCCCGAGCGGGCGGCGGCTTCGACCACGAGCACGCCCAGCGAGAGCCCGGCGACGATCCGGTTGCGGCCGGGGAAATGGCCGGCGCGCGGCGGCGTGCCCGGCGGATGCTCGCTGACCACCGCGCCGCTGGCTGCGACGCGCTCGCGCAGGGCGGCGTGGTAGCGCGGGTAGGCGACGTCGACCCCGGTGCCGAGCACGGCCACGGTCCGGCCACCCGACCATGCCAGCGCCGCCTCGTGCGCGGCCGCATCGATGCCCGCGGCCAGCCCGCTGGTGATCGCCAGCCCGCCCCGGCACAGGGCGCCGGCGAAGCGGCGGGTGTTCTCGCAGCCGGCCGCGCTCGCGTTGCGGCTGCCGACCACCGCGACCGCCGGTTGCCAGAGCGCATCCGGGTCGCCGTCGACGAACAGCGCCAGCGGCGGGTGCGGGGCCTGTCGCAGCAGCGCCGGGTAGCGGGGATCGTCGCTGCCGACCAGGTGGTGGCCCGGCCCGGCCAGCCAGGCCAGGGCACGGTCCAGGGCGGACGCGGGCACGCCGGCGATGCGCGCCTGCAGGCCCGCATCGCCGGTCTCGCCCGAGCGCAGGAGTGCATGGCGCGAAGCGCGGCGCCCGCCGGCCAGGATCAGCCGCAACAGGGGCAGGGGATCGACGGGGGGTGCGGGCGTTGGCATGCGCAGAGCCTGGCCCGGAAACGGCGACGGCGCCCTAGGGCGCCGTCGCGGATCGTTGTAGGACGCTTGCGCGACCGGCTTACTGCGCGTCCGGATGGCGCGCCTGGAAGCCGACCCGCACCGGCTTGGTGCCGTCCATCACCAAGGCGTAGCTGACCTTGTCGAAGGTGCGGAACACCATCGCGTGCGCGGCGTATTCCTCCGGCAGGGCGACGCTGCTGCCGCTGCCGGTGAACTGGTCGTCCATGCGCGAGGTACGGGGGCCGGTGACCTTGTCGTTGACGTGGCGGCCCGGGCGCCACAGCGAGTACACCGTGCCGTTGTCGACGCCGTCGAGGCGACCGGCCGAAATCGCGATCACGTCGCGCGGGCCACCGGCGGTGCCGGCGACGGCCACGGCCAGCACGCTGACATCGGCCGGTTGCGAGGCCGGCGGGTGCGGGAAGAACTGCAGGTCGTAGGCGGCGGCCTCGACCGGAACCACGCGGTCGCCGGCGCGCACTTCGTGGCCGCTGTCTTCCAGGCTGAGCGTGGCGACCTGCGCACCATTGGCGCCGGCGGCGCGGGTGATGGTGCCGACGTTGACCTTGGACAGCTCGAAACCGAGGAACTCGTTGCGGCTGCTCGGCGGCACGTACTGGCTCCACAGCACGCCATCGAGCGGCGTGGTGCTGCCGTTGGCCTCCAGCTGCTGGAACGGACGCGGCAGGGCGTAGCGCACGGTCGGGCGCAGGACCATGTAGCGCTGGCCGGCCTGGGCGGTGTCCAGCCCCTTCACGTAGGCCAGCTGGCCGGCGCTGCCGCGCAGGCGGTTGTCTTCGAAGCCGACCACGTAGGGCAGGTGCTCGAAGGCGTCGGTGACGCGCAGGTCCTTCAGGAACGGCTCGATCTCCGACAGCGGCACCGCGCCGATCGGGGCCTCCTCGCGCGGACCCGGCTGCACCGCCACGCGATCCAGGTAGGCCAGGCTGAGGACGTCGCCCGGGAAGATCAGGTGCGGGTTGGCGACCTGCGGATTGGCCTGCCAGATCTCCGGCCAGAGCCAGGGCTTGCCGAGGAAGCGGCCGGCGATATCCCAGAGTGTGTCGCCCCGGACCACCACATAGGTGTCAGGATGGCTGCCGCGCGACTCGACGGCGGCGGCATAGGTGGCGACAGTCAGCATCGCGACGGCAAGAACCGTCCGAAGGCGTGTGAGCATGGTTGCGATCCCGCCTGATTCCCCAACAGGTTCGCGGACTATAGTCCAGAATTCAGGCCGTTGCGCAAGCTTCCGCGCTAGAATTGCGACGGCCGGCCGGTTTGCCCCGGCCACCCCCACCGGAGTCCGCCCATGGCCCTGCTGCCCATCCTCGAGTTTCCCGACCCGCGCCTGCGTACCCGCGCTGCGACGGTCGACGCCGCGCAGGTGGCCACCCCCGAGTTCCAGAAGCTGCTCGACGACATGTTCGAGACCATGTACGAGGCGCCCGGCATCGGCCTGGCCGCCAGCCAGGTCGACGTCCACCAGCGCTTCATGGTGATCGACGTGAGCGAGGGCAAGGATGCGCCGATGGTGTTCATCAACCCCGAGATCACCGCCCGCGACGGCGACCAGGTCTACCAGGAAGGCTGCCTGTCGGTGCCGGGGATCTTCGCCGACGTGACCCGCGCCAACCGCATCACCGTGCGCTACCTGGACCGCCAGGCGCGCGAGCAGGAGCTCACCACCGAGGGCCTGCTGGCGGTCTGCATCCAGCACGAGATGGACCATCTGGAAGGCAAGCTGTTCGTCGATTACCTCTCGCCGCTCAAGCGAGAGATGGTGCGCAAGAAGCTGGCCAAGCAGCGCAGGCACGCGGCCTGATCCCCTGCGGCGCGCGTGCCCCCGGCCTGCGCACCGTGTCCCGCCCGGCCCGCCGCCGCCATGTCCGCGGCGGCCGGGGCTGATGCCTTCCGCCCGCGGCCCCTGGAGTTCCTGACCCGATGAGGATCGTCTTCGCCGGCACCCCGGATTTCGCGGTGCCCTCGCTGCGTGCCGCCGCGCGCCACAACGAAGTGGTGGCCGTCTACACCCAGCCCGACCGCCCCGCCGGCCGCGGCCGCGGCCTGGCGGCCTCGCCGGTCAAGCTGGAGGCGGTGGCGCGCGGCATTCCAGTCCTGCAGCCGGAGACCCTGCGTGACGTCCGGGCGCGGCAGGAACTGCGTGACCTGGCCCCCGACCTGATGGTCGTGGTGGCCTACGGCCTGATCCTGCCGCGCAAGGTGCTGGAGATCCCGGTCCACGGCTGCTGGAACGTGCACGCCTCGCTGCTGCCGCGCTGGCGCGGCGCCGCGCCGATCCAGCGCGCGATCCAGGCCGGCGACGCCGAGACCGGGGTGTGCCTGATGCGGATGGAAGCCGGGTTGGACACCGGCCCGGTGCTGCTGGAGCAGGCCACGCCGATCGGCCCGGACGAGACCGGCGGCCAGTTGCACGACCGGCTGGCGGAAATGGGCGCACAGGTGCTGGAAGACGGCCTGGGGTTGCTGCGCGCGGGGCTGTTGCCGGTGCCGTGGATCCAGCCGGAGGAAGGCGTGACCTACGCGCACAAGCTCGACAAGGCAGAGGCGCGGCTGGACTGGTCGCGGCCGGCGATCGAGCTGGCGCGCACCGTGCGCGCGTTCAATCCCTGGCCGGTGGCCGAAGCGGTGGTCGCCGGCGAACGCCTGCGCATCCATGGCGCGATCGCGGTGGACACCGGCCATGCGGCCGCACCGGGCACCCTGCTGGCGGCCGGGCGCGAAGGGATCGACATCGCCTGCGGCGACGGCGCGTTGCGGCTGCGCGTGGTCCAGCGCGAGGGCGGCCGCGCGATCACCGCGGCCGACTGGCTCAACGCCCGTCGCGACCTTGCCGGAGCCTGACCCATGCCGCAACCGCGCCCACCTTCGCAACGTTCCCCGGCGGCCAAACCCGCCAGGTCCGAGCGGCGGCCGCTGGCACCGGGCGTGGAAGTGCGCGTGCTCGCCGCGCAGGTGCTCGATGCCGTCGTCCACCGCGGCCGTTCGCTCAAGTCCGAGCTCGCCGCGGCACTGCCGCGCCTGCCCGACTCCCGCGACCGCGCGCTGCTGGAGGCGATCGCCTTCGCCGCGTTGCGCGGCCGCTACCGTTACGCGCCGGCGCTGCGCGGCTGGCTGCAGAAGCCCCCGGGCGCCAACGACGGCCCGCTGCTGGCGCTGCTGCTGGCCGGCTGCGCCCAGCTCGACGCGCTGCACCTGCCGGCGCATGCCGCGCTCGATGCCACGGTGGAGGCGGCCCGCGCGCTGGGCCGGCCGCACCAGGCCGGTCTGGTCAATGCGCTGCTGCGGCGGGCGCAGCGCGAAGGCATTCCGCCCGCCGATCCGGCCGGCGCCTGGCCGGACTGGCTGCGCGCACGGATCGAGGATGCCTGGCCCGGCGATGCCGCCGCGGTATTCGCCGCCAGCGCGCAGCCGGCGCCGATGTGGCTGCGGGTGAACCGGGCGCGGACCACGCGCGACGACTACCTCGCCCGCCTGCAGGAGGCCGGCCTGGCGGCGGCGATCGAGCCGCGGCTGGCCGACGCGCTGCGGCTGGACATGCCGGTGCCGGTGGCGGCCCTGCCCGGTTTCGGCGAGGGCCTGGTCGCGGTCCAGGACGGCTCGGCGCAGCAGGCCGCCGACGCGCTGGCGCCGGAGCGCGGCGCGCGCGTGCTCGATGCCTGCGCAGCGCCGGGCGGCAAGGCCGCGCACCTGCTCGAGCGCGATCCGGCGCTGGAGCTGCTCGCGCTGGAGGTCGATCCGCGCCGGTTGCCACGGCTGGAAGACACCCTGCGGCGCGCCGGCGTGGCCGACCGCGCCCAGGTCCGCGCCGCCGATGCCACCCTGCCGGCGCTGTGGTGGGACGGGTTCACCTTCGACGCGATCCTGCTCGACGCGCCGTGTTCGGCCACCGGGGTGGTGCGGCGGCAGCCGGACATCCTGCTGCATCGGCGGCCGGAGGACCTGGAGGCGCTGGTCCAGTCGCAGGCGCGCCTGCTGGACGCGACCTGGCCGCTGCTGCGCCCGGGCGGGATCCTGCTCTACGCGACCTGTTCGATCCTGCCCGAGGAGAACGTCGGCCAGGTGGAAGCGTTCCTGGCCCGCACCGCCGATGCCGTCGCCGTGCCGTTGGCGGACGCGTTCGGCCATCGTGCCGGGCCCGGTCGCCAGCGCCTGCCCGGCGAGGACGGCATGGACGGCTTTTTCTATGCGCGACTGCGCAAGGCCGAGTGAGCGGCCGCTAGAATCGCCCGTTGTGACCGCACCGGCTCAATCGGCGCCCATGCCCAACTTCGACGCGCGTACCCGCGACACCTGGCTGTTCTGGATCACCGCCCTGCTCGTGCTCGGCGCTGGCCTGGGCCTGCGCGATCCGTGGCCGGCCGACGAGCCGCGCTTCGCGCTGGTGGCCAAGCAGATGGTGGAGAGCGGCAACTGGCTGTTCCCGCACCGGGGCATCGAGCTGTATTCGGACAAGCCGCCGATGCTGATGTGGCTGCAGGCCGCGTTCTACACCGTGTTCGGCAACTGGCGCGTGGCGTTCCTGCTGCCGTCGCTGCTGGCCGCGCTGGGCACGCTGTGGTGCGTGCAGGACCTCGGGCGCCGGCTGTGGACGCGCAAGGTCGGGCTGTACGCGGCATGGGCGCTGCTGTTCGCGTTCCAGTTCACCTGGCAGGCGAAGAAGGCGCAGATCGACCCGCTGGTCACCTTTTTCATCACCCTGGCCAACTACGGCCTGCTGCGCCACCTGCTGGCCGGCCCGGACTGGCGCTGGTGGACGCTGGGCTGGTTCGCCGCGGGCCTGGGCACGATCACCAAGGGTGTCGGCGCGATCGCCCTGCTGATGATCCTGCCGGCGGCGATCGCCTCCTGGCGCGGCTGGCCGCGGGTCAGGGTGCATGCGCGGGATCCGCGGTTCTGGCTGGGTCCGCTCGGGTTCCTGGTCGCGGTGTCGCTGTGGCTGGCGCCGGTGGTGAGCGTGGCGCTGGCCAAGAACCTGCCCGAATACCGCGCCTACCTGGACGACATCCTGTTCCGGCAGACCGCCAAGCGCTACTCGCAGTCCTGGGACCATCACCAGCCGGCCTGGTACCACCTGGGCGTGATGCTGACGATGTGGATCCCGCCGGTGCTGGCACTGCCCTGGGCGGTGCCGGCGTGGTGGCGGCGGCTGAAGCGGCGCGACGCGCGCTACCTGCTTCCGCTGGCCTGGTGGGCCATGGTGGTGGTGTTCTTCTCGATCCCCGACGGCAAGCGCGACGTCTACATCATGCCGGCGTTGCCGATGATGTGCCTGGCGCTGGCGCCGCTGCTACCCGGCCTGTTGCGCCGCGGCTGGGCCAAGGCGCTGCTGCTGGCGCTGACCGCGCTGCTGGCGCTGCTGTTCCTGGCCGGCGGCGGCGTCCTGCTGCACGGCAGCGGCTCCCTGGTCGACCGGATGCACGACCAGCGCGGGCTGGATCCGGACGGAGTCCGCGCCCTGGGCTGGATGCTGCTGGCGGTCGGGGCCTGGGCGCTGGGCTGCATGCTGGCCTTCCGGCGCCGCGTGGCGGCCGCGCTGTTCGCGAGCCTGGCCGGCTTGTGGGTGGCCTTCAGCCTGGTCGGATACCCGGTCCTCAACGATGCCAGCTCGGCGCGCGGAGTCATGGCCGATGCCGGGCGCCGGATCGGTCCGGATGCCGAGCTCGGCCTGGTGGCCTGGAAGGAGCAGAACCTGCTGATGGCCGACCGCGAAGCGGCGAACTTCGGCTTCAACGTGCCGTGGGAGCAGCAGCTCCAGCGCGGCGTGGCCTGGCAGGCGCGGGCGCCGGGGCGCTGGCTGCTGGTGCAGGAGGCCGCGCTGGAAGCCTGCCTCGACCGCGACAAGATCGAGCTGGCCGGCATCTCCAACCGCCGGCGCTGGTGGCTGGTGCCCCCGGGTGCGGTGAACGGGGAATGCGTGGCGACGGAGGAAGAGCGCGCGCGCGCCGCCGCCGAGCAGGGGCGCGGGATCGACTAGGGATGCGGGGCCGGCTCAGCGCCTGTTCCGGCACTGGGCCGGAACATGCGCCGCAATCCGGCGCGGGATGGCAATGGACCAGGCGCGGCTGCACGACATCTCCAAGGACTTGCGCTGGCGCTGGGCGTCGGCTTGCGCCGTGGTGGGCCTGTGGAGCCTGCCGGCGCTGACGCTGAGCATTCCCAAGGGCCTGTTGCCGTTCGGCTTGCTGCTGCTGGCCTCGACCCTGCTGGTGCCGCTGCGGGTGGCGCGGGCGACGCGCCAGATCGGCTGGCCGTGGATGCTGGTGGCCGTCGCCGGCGTCGTGCCATTGCTGGTGGCGCTGGCGTCGATCCAGCTGATGGATTCGAGCGAGGGCATCGACGGCCGCGACCGCCTGTTGGTGCTGCCGTGGACGATGGCCTGGGCCTGGGCGCTGGACCCGCCACGGGTGATGTTGTGGCGCGGCGCCCTGGCCGGCCTGCTGGCGGCCGCGGCGTTGGCGCTGGTGCAGGTGCTGTCCGGTGCTCCGCGCGCGGGCGGCTGGCTCAACCAGATCGTGTTCGCCGACGTGGTGCTGGTGCTGATGGTGCTGGCGGTATTCTGCCGCCCGCCCCGCAGCTGGCACTGGTCCGCGTTCGGCCTGGCCCTGGGCGTGCTTGCCATCCTCCTGAGCGGCACCCGCGGGCCCTGGCCGGGACTGCTGCTGCTGTTGCTCGTGCTGGTGTTCGGCAGCGGCTGGCGCAGCCGTCGCAGCCGCGCGGTCCTGCTCGGCGGCCTGGTGACCGCGGGCATCGTCCTGCTGGTCTCGGTGCCGAGCCTGACCGAGCAGATGCGCCTGTCCGAACTGCGCCAGGACATCGAGCGGATGGATCGGGGCGACCACAACTCCTCGGCGGGCGCACGCCTGGAGCGGCTGCAGGTGGCGGCCGACGCCTTTGTCGCCGCGCCGTGGACCGGCGTGGGCTTCGGCGAGTTCGACCGGGCGATGGAAAGCCTGCCGGTGTGCAAGGGCGACAGCGGGCGCAAGGTCAAGCGCTGCCACCTCGGCCATGCGCACAACGACCTGGCCGAGTGGGCCGCGACCATGGGCGTGCCCGGGGTGCTGTCCCTGCTGCTGCTCTACGGCGTGCCGCTGTGGCTGTTCCTGCGCCTGCGCCGCGGCGTGCGGCTGGGCCGGCTGCGAGGCTGCGCGTCGGCCGGCGCGATGCTGGTCACGGTATTCATCCTGTGCGGCCTGACCCAGTCGATGTTCGCCCACCAGACCACGACCAGCGTCTACGCCGCCTTCGGCGGCGTGCTGCTGGGACTGGCGCTGCGCGAGGCGCGCTGGCGCCAGCCCGGCGGCGCTTCCGCCCCGGTGGCTGCGCCGCGGCGATAGCGGAAGGGGCGCGTCCGGCGGCGGCCGGACATGCCGACGGGAGCGAATGCGCGGCCCGCGCCGGACAGGGAGTCGCGGAAAAAAAGACGCCGGCCCTTGGAGGGGCCGGCGCCGGGGGGATGCCGGCGTCGCCGCCGGCGGGGGAGGGGACTACCTGGAGATGTCCACGTCCTTGGTCTCGCGCAGGAACAGCGTTCCCACCACCACGGTCAGCAGCGCGATGCAGATCGGGTACCACAGCCCGAAGTACATGTTGCCGGTGCCCGCCACCAGGGCGAACGAGATCGCGGGCAGGAAGCCGCCGAACCAGCCGTTGCCGATGTGGTACGGCAGCGACATGGAGGTGTAGCGGATGCGGGTCGGGAACAGTTCGACCAGGTAGGCGGCGATCGGGCCGTAGACCATGGTCACGTAGATCACCAGCACCCACAGGATGGCGAGCGTCATCGGGATGTTGATCCGGTCCGGATCGGCCTTCTCCGGATAGCCGGCCGCGGTCAGGGCCGCCTTCATCGTTCCCGCCAGCGCGGCGGCCTTGGCCTTGGCGTCGTCCTTGGCCAGGCCGGTCGCGTCGTACGACTCGAACGAGGCGCCACCCACCTCCACGCGGGCGACGGTGCCGGCCGGCGCGGCCTGCACCGTGTACGGCACGCCGGCCTTGGTCAGGGCCGCGGTCGCGATGTCGCACGCGCTGGTGAACTTGCGCACGCCCGCCGGATCGAACTGGAACGAACAGGTCGACGGATCGGCATGCACGATCGCCGGCGCGTTCTCGCGGGCTTCCTCGACGGCCGGGTTGGCGTAATGGGTCAGCGCCTTGAACAGCGGGAAGTACGTCAGCGCCGCCAGCAGGCAGCCGGCCAGGATGATCTTCTTGCGGCCGATCTTGTCCGACAGCCATCCGAAGACGATGAAGAACGGCGTGGCCAGGGCCAGTGCGCCGGCGATCAGCAGGTTGGCGGTGGTGCCGTCCACCTTCAGCGCCTGGGTCAGGAAGAACAGCGAGTAGAACTGGCCGCCGTACCAGACCACGGCCTGGCCGGCGGTGGCGCCCAGCAGCACCAGCAGCATGAGCTTGAGGTTGCCGCCCTTGAGCGAGTCACGGAACGGCTGCTTGGAGCCCTTGCCCTCGGCCTTCATCTGCTGGAACAGCGGCGATTCGCTCAGCTGCAGGCGGATCCACACCGAGATGCCCAGCAGCACGATGGAGACCAGGAACGGGATGCGCCAGCCCCAGGCCTCGAACGCCTCGGTGCCCAGGCTCAGGCGGCAGGTCAGGATGACCAGCAGCGAGAGGAAGAGGCCGAGCGTGGCGGTGGTCTGGATGAAGCTGGTGTACAGGCCGCGCTTGCCGTCCGGCGCATGCTCGGCGACGTAGGTCGCCGCGCCGCCGTACTCGCCGCCCAGCGCCAGGCCCTGCGCCAGCCGGAGCAGGATCAGGATGATCGGCGCGGCCACGCCGATGGTGGCGTAGGTGGGCAGGATGCCGACGATGAAGGTCGACAGGCCCATCAGCACGATGGTGACCAGGAACGTGTACTTGCGGCCGATGCGGTCGCCGAGGCTGCCGAAGAACGCCGCGCCGAACGGACGCACCGCGAAGCCGGCGGCGAAGGCCAGCAGGGCGAAGATGAAGCCGGTGGTCTCGTTGACGCCGCTGAAGAACTGCTTGGCGATGATCGCCGCCAGCGACCCGTACAGGTAGAAGTCGTACCACTCGAAGACCGTGCCCAGGCTCGAGGCGAAGATCACCTTCTTGTGGCCCTTGCCGAGTTCGCCCTGCGGCGAATGGTGGTGCGTTGTCGCGCTCATGTGGATCCCCTCCCTCAGAAGCTGTACTTGACGGATGTGTGGAAGCGCTTGAGGTCGCCTTCGCGGTCATCCTCGAGCGAACGCTGGCCCCAGCCGATCTCCGCGCCGATGTCCAGCTTCGGGAACGGCGAATAGATCAGGTTGGCGTGGTAGGACTGCGAGCGCTCGGTCACGCCCCAGCCAACCAGGCCCACGTCATTGTCGAACGACGCCATCGAATACATGAGGTTGGTGCGCAGCTTCGGGCTGAACACGTGGCGCCAGGCCACGAAGCCGCCCCAGCCGTCCAGCGCCTCGATGTCGCCGCTGGCGTCCTGCATCACGTCGCTGCCCAGGCCGAAGGCCATGTAGCGGCCGATGCCGCTGCCGTAGTTGGCCATGTAGCGGATGTCGTCGCTGGCGCCCACGTTGAACTTGCCCGACACGCTGACCGCGCCGCCCGAATCGGTGTTGTCCCCGGCCTTGAACTGGCGCAGCATGCCGGCCACCGAGAGGTGGCCCCAGTCGCCCTTCATGTTGTAGCGGCCGGTCAGGTCGGGGATGTTGTTGTCGCCGGTGGTGGTGCGTGCGCCGGCGATGGGCGAGTTCGGCGCGTAGGCCTGCAGCGTGGTGTTGGGATTCTCCAGCGCCACCGACCACGGGCCGTTGCTGTAGCGCACCTGGGCCTGGCGCACGAACACGGTGCCGTCGGTCACGCCGACGAAGTCCACTGCGTCGGGCAGCGCGGCCACGTCCTGGAAGTTGGACCAGGTCTGGCCGGCCAGCCAGTTGTTCCAGCTCACGTAGGCCTGGCGCAGGGTGACCGCGTAGGTGTTGGTGGCCACTTCGTTGCCGGCCAGGGCGTTGCTGCCGCCACCGAAGAAGTCCATCTCGACGTAGCCCTTGAGCTTGTCGCCGCCCTCGGTGACGTGGTCGGCGCTGAGCCAGAAGCGCGAGAACTGGGCGTGGAAATCGGTATAGGGATCGCCGCCGTCGGCGCCGGGGCCGCCCACCGGGATGGTGCTGGGCACGTAGAACATCCGGCCGGACGAGCCGTCGGCGATGCGGCCGTCGCTGGTGTCGGTCACCATCGCGTCGAGCTTGATGAAGCCGCCGTACGTGAACACCGACCCGGGGTTGCCCGCCGGCGTGATCGTGGTGCTCTGGATCGGCTGCTTGCCGGCCGGCACCGCCGCGACGGCGGGCGCGGCCGCCTGCGCGGTCTGGACCTGCGCCACCTGTTCCTGGGTGGTGGTGATCTGCGACTGTTGCTGCTGCTGCGCCGAGACCAGCATCTGCACCTGCCGCTCGAGCTCGGCCACGCGCGCCTCGAGCGCCTTCTCGCGCGCTGTCTGCGCGAACGCGGCGCCCGGCGCCACGATCGCCACCAGCAACGCGGCCGCCAGCGGCCGCCGCAAGAGCCTGGATGGATGTCTGCTCATTTCCCCTTTCTCCCTCGTAGTGGTGGCATGCACCGCGGATCGACGAGTGGCCGCGATGAGGCGGCCGGTGCACGGAGACTGCGCAGCGGACGGGCGGAGCGCCTATTCGCCATTAGTCGAAGGCGGCCCCCGCCGCCGGCCTGGGCCCGCGGCAACACGCGTTGCGCGGCCGCGGCCGCGGCGCGGCGGCACGTCGATTCGACCAAGGTCTAGCCCTCCCTGCTGCAATGCGTCACGGTGGATGCGTCAAACTGGCGCCCCGTCCATCGCGCGCCGCCGGCGCCGGCGATGGACCGCCGGGAGCCTTGAGGAGGGAGTAGCGATGTCCGACCTGTACCCCGTCAAGCCGGAGTTCGCCGCGCGCGCGCGGATCGGCAAGGACGACTACCAGCGCCTGTACCGCGAGTCGGTGGAGGACCCGGAGGGCTTCTGGCGCAAGGCCGCCGGGCGCCTGGACTGGTTCCGCGAACCGACCCGGATCAAGGACGTCAGCTATGCGCTGGACGACTTCCGCATCCGCTGGTTCGAGGACGGGCAGCTCAACGCCTCGGTCAACTGCCTGGACCGGCAGCTGGCCACGCGTGGCGACAAGACCGCGCTGCTGTTCGAGCCCGACAGCCCGGACGCGCCGGCGCAGAAGGTCACCTACCGCGAGCTGTACGAGCGCGTGTGCCGGCTAGGCAACGCATTGCGCAACCTGGGCGTGGTCAAGGGCGACCGGGTCACGATCTACCTGCCGATGATCCCCGACGCGGTGGTGGCGATGCTGGCCTGCGCCCGCATCGGCGCGATCCACTCGGTGGTGTTCGGCGGCTTCGCCCCGAACTCGATCGCCGACCGCGTCGCCGACTGCGGCAGCAAGCTGGTCATCACCGCCGACGAAGGCCTGCGCGGCTCGAAGAAGATACCGCTCAAGGCCAACGTCGACGCCGCGCTGAAGCTGCCGGGCACCAACTCCGTCGAGACCGTCCTGGTGGTGCGCCATACCGGCGGCGCGGTGGACATGCAGGCGCCGCGCGACCGCTGGTTCCACGACGTGGTCGACGGCCAGCCGGCGCAGTGCGAGCCGGAGCGGATGGACGCCGAGGACCCGCTGTTCATCCTCTACACGTCCGGCTCGACCGGCAAGCCCAAGGGCGTGCTGCACACCACCGGCGGCTACCTGCTGTACGCGGCCTACACCCACGAGGCGGTGTTCGACCTGCGCGAGGACGACATCTACTGGTGCACCGCCGACGTGGGCTGGGTGACCGGGCACAGCTACATCGTCTACGGCCCGCTGGCCAACGGCGCCACCTCGGTGGTGTTCGAGGGCGTGCCCAACTACCCCAGCGTGTCGCGCTTCTGGGAGGTGATCGACAAGCACCAGGTGACCATCTTCTACACCGCCCCGACCGCGATCCGCGCGCTGATGCGCGAGGGCGAGGCGCCGGTGAAGAAGACCTCGCGCGCCTCGCTGCGCCTGCTCGGCAGCGTCGGCGAGCCGATCAATCCGGAAGCCTGGCGCTGGTACTACGAGGTGGTGGGCGACGGACGCTGCCCGGTGGTCGACACCTGGTGGCAGACCGAGACCGGCGGCATCCTGATCTCGCCGCTGCCCGGCGCCACCGACCTCAAGCCGGGCTCGGCCTCGCTGCCCTTCTTCGGCGTGCGCCCGGCGCTGGTCGACGCCGGCGGCGAGCCGCTCGAAGGCGCCGCCGAGGGCAACCTGGTCCTGCTCGATTCCTGGCCGGGCCAGATGCGCACGGTCTACGGCGACCACCAGCGCTTCATCGACACCTACTTCCGCACCTACCCGGGCACCTACTTCACCGGCGACGGCTGCCGCCGCGATGCCGACGGCTACTACTGGATCACCGGCCGCGTCGACGACGTGATCAACGTCTCCGGCCACCGCATCGGCACCGCCGAGGTGGAGAGCGCGCTGGTGCTGCATCCGAAGGTGGCCGAGGCGGCGGTGGTCGGCTTCCCGCACGACATCAAGGGCCAGGGCATCTATGCCTACGTCACCCTCAAGGCCGGCGAGGTGCAGAGCGACGAACTCCTGAAGGAGCTGGTCGGCTGGGTGCGCAAGGAGATCGGGCCGATCGCCACGCCGGACCACCTGCAGTGGGCGCCGGGCCTGCCCAAGACGCGCTCGGGCAAGATCATGCGCCGGATCCTGCGCAAGATCGCCGAGAACGCCCCGGACCAGCTCGGCGACACCTCGACCCTGGCCGATCCGTCGGTGGTCGAGTCCCTGGTCAGCGAGCGCAAGGTGAAATGACGTGATGCCGGCGGCACCGGCGGAGCGGGAGGGATCCGCCGGTTCGTGCCGCAGGGCATCGGCCCGCATACTGGTCCGGCCGAATCCACTGCAACCGAGCGCCTCCCCCGCATGTCCACGATCCTGATCGCCGACGACCATCCGCTGTTCCGCGAGGCCCTGCGCGGCGCGGTGCAGCGGATCCTGCCGGGGGCGACCCTGTGCGAGGCCGACAGCGTCGACGCGCTGTACGGGCTGGTGGAGGCACATGCGGACGCGGACCTGCTGCTGATGGACCTCAACATGCCCGGCGCGCACGGTTTCAGCGCGCTGGTGCACCTGCGCGCGTTGCACCCGCAGCTGCCGGTCGTGGTGGTGTCCGCGCGCGAGGAGCCCAGCGTCATGCGCCGTGCGCTGGACCACGGCGCACTGGGCTTCATCCCCAAGTCGGCCGATTCGGACACCATCGGCGAGGCGATCGGCCTGGTCCTGGAGGGGGAACGCTGGGCGCCGGCCGCCGCCGCCGCCGCACCGGCGATGGACCGCGACGAGCAGGCCGTCGCGCAGCGCCTGCGCGAGCTCACCCCGCAGCAGTTCCGCGTGCTGCAGATGCTCGGCGAGGGCCGGCTCAACAAGCAGATCGCGTGGGACCTGGGCGTTTCGGAGGCGACGATCAAGGCCCATGTCACCGCGGTGCTGCGCAAGCTCGGGGTGGGCAACCGGACCCAGGCGGTGCTGATGGCCGGTCGCCTGGCGGTGGATCCGGACGGCGTCGTGGCCCCGCCCGAAGAGCACGACTGAGCGGACCGAAGCACGGCGGTTCGGCGCCCCGGCTGGAAGCGGTTACCGGGCCTCGGGCCTGAACGGCTGCTGCGCCGCCGCTTGCGGCCGGCCGGGTGGTGCGCCGCACAATAGCGGGGCGGGACGAGCCCCCGGCGCCGTGGGGCGCAGCCGTCGCGACGCCAGGAGAGCCACGTGGTCGCAGCTTCCGATCCTTCCGCCCGACGGCGCCAGGTGCCTCGATGACCGCCCCGGCCGCCACCCCCGCGCCCGCGGCCACGACCTGGCTGCCGGCGGTCGAATCGCCGCTGCCGATGCCCGGCCAGTCGCTGCGCGAGGGCCGGCTCGCGTCGCAGCGGCCGCCGACCTCGCCGCGCGGCATCGGCTGGCGCCGCCTGCTGGTGATCGGCGGCACCGCCGCGCTGACCGCTATGGCGACGATGGGCATGCTGCAGGTGCTGCGCGTGGGCGGCCTCAGTGTGCTCGACCTGGTGCTGCTGGTGCTGTTCGTGGCGCTGTTCGCCTGGATCGCGCTGTCCAGCGTCAGTGCCGCCGCCGGCTTCGTGCTGATGCTGGGGCGCGACCGCCTGCCGCTCGGCATCGAGCGCGACGGCCCGCTGCCCCGCCTGGCCACGCGCACCGCGCTGCTGATGCCTACCTACCACGAGGATCCGGCCCGGATCATGGCCGGCCTGCAGGCGGTCTATGAATCGGTCGCCGCCACCGGCCAGCTCGACGCCTTCGATTTCTTCGTGCTCAGCGACAGCCGCCGCGAGGAGGTCGCCGCGGCCGAGCTGGAGGAATTCCGTGCGCTGCTCGCGCGCACCGGCGGCGAGGGCCGCCTGTTCTACCGGCGCCGCGCCGACAACAGCGGGCGCAAGGCCGGCAACATCGCCGAATGGGTGCAGCGCTTCGGCGGCGCCTATCCGCAGATGCTGATCCTCGACGCGGACAGCGTCATGAGCGGCGCCACCCTGGTGCGGCTGGCATCGGCGGTCGAGCGCCATCCCGGCGTCGGCCTGGTCCAGACCCTGCCGCGGGTGGTCAACGGCCAGACCCTGTTCGCGCGCATGCAGCAGTTCGGCGGACACGTGTACGGGCCGGTCATCGCCCGCGGCGTGACCTGGTGGCACGGCAGTGAAGGCAACTACTGGGGCCACAACGCGATGCTGCGCACGCGCGCCTTCGCCGACCACGCCGGCCTGCCCGAACTGGCGGGGCGCAAGCCCTTCGGCGGCCACATCCTCAGCCACGACTTCGTCGAGGCGGCGCTGATGCGGCGCGGCGGCTGGGCGATCCACCTGGTCCCGCAGCTGGACGGCAGCTACGAGGAGGGTCCGCCGTCATTGACCGACCTGCTGGTGCGCGACCGCCGCTGGTGCCAGGGCAACCTGCAGCATGGCAAGGTGGTCGGCAGCGCCGGCCTGCACTGGGTCAGCCGCACGCACATGCTGGTCGGCATCGGCCATTACTTCACCGCGCCGATGTGGGCGATGCTGATGCTGGTCGGCCTGGCCATCCCGCTTTACAGCTCCGACCTGGTCTGGGACGGCTTCCAGCTGCCGGGCTTCTCGCCGCTGCGCTACTGGGCCGCGCGCGACGCCGAGCGGGTGGCGTGGCTGTTCGCCGCGACCATGGGCGTGCTGTTCGCGCCGAAGGTGTTCGGCTACATCGCCACCGTGCTCGACCCGCAGGCCCGGCGCGGCGCCGGCGGCGGGCTGCGCGCCTTCGCCGGCGTGCTGATCGAAAGCCTGCTGGCCGCGCTGATGGCGCCGATCGTGATGTACCGCCAGTCGCGCGGCGTGGCCGAGGTGCTGGCCGGCCGCGACTCGGGCTGGGAAGCGCAGCGCCGCGACGACGGCAGCGTGCCGTTCTCCAGCCTGGTGCAGGGCTATGCGGGGCTGAGCCTGTTCGGCCTGTTCATGGGTGCGCTGGCGTGGGCGGTGTCGCCGGGCCTGGCGCTGTGGATGGCGCCGGTGGTGGTGGGCATGGTCCTGGCCATTCCGACGGTGTGGATTTCCTCGGCGCGCACGCCCGGACGCTGGCTGCGCCGGCACCGGATCCTGTGCATCCCCGAGGAGCTCGATCCGCCGCCGGTGCTGCGCCGCGCCGCCGAACTGCGCGCGGCCGCGGCGGCCGCGCAGGCATAATGCCGGCGTCTACCGGGGAAGGACGAAAACCGATCATGCGGCTGGAATGCGTGGAGCAGGAGACCGGCCCGGCGCCGGCATGGACGGTGCTGTGGCTGCACGGGCTGGGTGCCGACGGCCACGACTTCGCCCCGATCGTGCCGGAGCTGCTGCGCCCGCACTGGCCGGCGCTGCGCTTCGTGTTCCCGCACGCCCCGGTGCGCCCGGTGACGATCAACGGCGGCATGCGCATGCGCGCGTGGTACGACATCACCGGCATGGACTTCGCCACCCGCGCCGATGCGGGCGGGATCGAGGAATCGGTGGCGCAGGTAGAAGCGCTGGTCGCGCACGAGGCCGCGCGTGGCATCGCGCCTTCGCGGATCGTGCTGGCCGGTTTCTCGCAGGGCGGGGCGATCGCGCTGGCGGCCGGCCTGCGCCGCAGCGAACCGCTGGCCGGCCTGGTCGCGTTGTCGACCTACCTGCCCGGCGGCGCCGCGGCCGCCGCGCAGCGCCACCCCAACGCGGTGGCGCAGCCGGTGTTCTTCGCCCATGGCGACAGCGACCCGGTCATCCCGGTGCAGTACGGCCAGGCCAGCGCGCAGATGCTGGAGCGGGCCGGGTTCGAGGTGCAGTGGCACCGCTATCCGATGGCGCACCAGGTCTGCGCGGAGGAGATCGCCGACCTGGGCGACTGGTTGGACCGGCGGCTGGCGGCCTGAGCGATGCGCGACCCGCGCCGCGACCAGCCCTGGTTCCCCGACCTGTGCCGGCTGCCGCGGCTGGCGGCGCTGCTGGGACTGGCGGCGCTGGTCGTGGTGGTGCTGGCGCTGGCGCCCGACGGTGCGCAAGGCTGGAGCGCCTACCGGTTCCTGTCCGCCTGCGGCCTGGCGATGTGGCTGGCGCTGGCGGTGGCGGTACTGCTGTGCAAGCTGCGCGCACCGCTTTCGCGGCTGTCGCACCGGCTGGGCGCGCTGGCCGCGCTGGCGGTGGCCGCGGCGGTGGCCTTCGCCGGGGCCGGCGTGGTGCACGCGCTGTACAGCACCCTGGGCGCCGAACCGCTGGGCGTCGGCTTCTGGCGCTTCACCAGCGGCAGCGCGGCGGTCACGGTGCTGATCGTGGCGCTGGCGTTGCGCCACTTCTACGTCAGCGACCGCTGGGCGGCCCAGGTCGAGGCCAATGCCCGGGCCGAGGCTGACGCGCTGCAGGCGCGGATCCGCCCGCACTTCCTCTTCAACAGCATGAACCTCATCGCCGGGCTGCTGCGGCGCGACCCGGCCGTCGCCGAGCGCGCGGTGCTCGACCTGTCGGACCTGTTCCGGGCCGCGCTCGGGGCCGGCGAGGGCGAGTCGACCCTGGCCGCCGAATGCGAACTGGCGGCGCAGTACCTGTCGATCGAACAGTTGCGGCTGGGCGACCGGCTGCAGGTGGCCTGGGAGCGCAGCGAGCCGCTGCCGTGGGAACTGCCGCTGCCCCGCCTGGTGCTGCAGCCGCTGGTGGAGAACGCGGTATTGCACGGCGTGTCGCGGCTGCCGGAGGGCGGCACGGTGTCGATCGCCCTGTGGACGGACGCGCAGTCGCTGCACCTGCGGGTGCGCAATCCGGCGCCGCCGCAGGACCCGTCGCTGGCCAGCCTGCACCGCGGCGCCGGCCACGCCCAGCGCAGCATCGCCCACCGGCTGGCCTGGCGCTTCGGCCCGCGGGCGCGGGTGACGGCCGGCTGGAGCGACGGCTACTATGCCTGCGAGGTCACTTTGCCCCTGGACGCATGAGCCTGAAACTGGTGATCGCCGACGACGAGCCGATGGCGCGCGAGCGCCTGCGGATGCTGCTCGCCGACGAATCCGGGGTGGAAGTGGTGGCCGAGGCCGGCGACGGCCAGCAGGTCCTCGATGCCTGCGCCGTGCACCGGCCGCACGCGGTACTGCTCGACATCGCCATGCCCGGGATCGACGGGCTGGAAACCGCGCGCCGGCTGGCGGCGGCGACGCCGCCCACGGCGGTGGTGTTCTGCACCGCGTACGACGCGCATGCGCTGTCGGCGTTCGAGGCCGCCGCCCTCGACTACCTGGTCAAGCCGGTGCGCCCCGAGCGCCTGGCCGCCGCGCTTGAGCGCGTGCGCACCTTCCTCGCCGGTCGCCCGGCGACCGCCAGCGGCAAGCGCACCCACCTGTGTGCGCGCCTGCGCGGCAGCCTGCGCCTGATCCCGCTGGAGGACGTGCGTTACCTGCAGGCCGAGGAGAAGTACGTGGTCGTGCACCACGCGCGCGGCGAGGACCTGATCGAGGAGTCGCTGAAGTCGCTGGAGGACGAGTTCGCCGACCGCTTCGTCCGCATCCACCGCAACTGCCTGGTCGCGCGCCAGGAGCTGGTCGAGCTGCGCCGCGGCACCGACGGCCACGTCATGGCGATGCTGCGCAGCGGGGGCACGCCGCTGGAGGTCAGCCGGCGTTGCGTGCCGCAGCTGCGGCAGACGCTGCGCCACCTCTGACCTCTTCCGGAAGACCGGCTGTCGCGACCTTCCGGCGGACCGCAGCACGCCGGTGCCCGGCGCCCATGCGCTGGCACACGTGGAACGCCCGCCACCGGCCCGGGCTGTTGCAGGCGCCGGGCCCGTCCGCGACCCGGCACCGTCCGCACCCGCGGCGCCCTCGCGATCCGGGCGCCCGTGGCCGATGAACAGGCTGCTGCATCCGCAGTCCACGCAAGCGCGGTTACCGCCGCCCGGCGCCTATCCGGGATAATGCGCGCATGGACAGCCTCCGCATCGCCACCCGCAAGAGTCCGCTCGCCCTGTGGCAGAGCGAACACGTCGCCGCGCGCCTGCGCGCCGCCCATCCCGGGCTGGAGGTCGTGCTGGTGCCGATGAGCACCCGCGGCGACGAGCAGCTGGACCGCTCGCTGGCGGCGATCGGGGGCAAGGGCCTGTTCCTCAAGGAGCTGGAACTGGCGATGCAGCGCGGCGAGGCCGATTGCGCGGTGCACTCGCTCAAGGACGTGCCGATGCAGCTGGAACCGGGCTTCGAGCTGCCGGCCGTACTCGAACGCGCCGACCCGGCCGATGCCTTCGTCAGCAACGCCTTCGACGGCATCGCCGCGTTGCCGCACGGGGCCGTGGTCGGCACCTCGTCGCTGCGGCGCCAGGCGCAACTGCGCGCGCGCCGTCCGGACCTGCAGCTGCGCGACCTGCGCGGCAACGTCAACACCCGCCTGGCCAAGCTCGATGCGGGCGAGTACGACGCCATCGTCCTGGCCTGCGCCGGCCTGGAGCGCCTTGGCCTGGACGCGCGCATCCGCGACCGCCTGGCGCCGCCGGACTGGTTGCCGGCGCCTGCGCAGGCGGTGGTCGCGGTGGAGACGCGGGTGGGCGACGCACGCACCCGCGAGCGCATGGCCGTGCTCGAGCACGTGCCGACCCGCGTGCGGATCGAAGCCGAGCGTGCGCTCAACCTTGCGCTGCACGGCAGTTGCCACGTACCGGTGGCCGCGTATGCCGAGCTGGACGGCGAGCGCCTGCGACTGCGTGCGTGGGTCGGTTCGGCCAGCGACGGCAGCGGCGTGTCGGCGCAAGGCGAGGGCGACGCCACGCAGCCGCAGGCGCTGGGACGGTCGGTGGCGGCCGACCTGCTGGCGCAGGGGGCGGGACGCTTCCTGGACTGATCGCGCCGGCAGCGGCGGGCGCGCCTGGGTCGGCTCAGTGCGCCTGCCGGTATTCCAGCACCGATCCGGCCAGGATCGACAGCGCCACCAGCGGCCAGATCGCGCCCGCCGAGCCGGGCCACACGTAGAGCAGGCCGGCCAGCAGCAGCGGCAGCCCCGCGACCAGGCCCAGCACCAGCCAGTGCATGGGCGACCGCAGCCGGGAACCGAGTCCGCCGCGCGCCTGCCACAGGGCCAGCAACAGCACGGCGGTGACCGTCGCCAGCAGGGCCAGCGAAGGTACCGGGCCGGCGGCCGGCAGCGGGCCCTGCCAGCGCAGCACCATCAGTGCGAAGAACAGGGCGGCGCCTCCCAGCAACGCCAATGCCAGGTGCACGGAGAGCAGCGGTCCCGCCTCGCCGTCATCCAGAAGCGCCAGCGCCGCGATCGTGGCCAGGGCGCTGGCGCAGGCCACCACGGCGACGGCCAGCAGCAGCCCGGGCTCGGATCCGTATCGCCACTGCAGCAGCGCCAGCGTGGCGCCGCTCGCCAGCAGCAGCGCCAGCGCGACCAGCCCGCGCAGCCACCAGCGCCCTGGCACGGCCGGGCGCGGCAGCAGCAGGCCCAGTCCGGCAGCGGCAAGCACGACGCCCAGGCCCAGTCCCCAGGCCTGCAGGTCGACCAGCTTGCGCTGGGTCGCGCTGTTGCCGAGCAGCAGCGCGCTGCTCAGGGCCACCCAAAGCACCAGCCCGCAGCCGGCGCCGCACAACGACAGCAGCAACGCGTGCACGCCGCCGCGCGTCGAGGCCGCGCCCGTCGATCCGCCCGCGGCCGCTGGCGGTCGTTTCCCACTCCTGGATTCCATCAGCTCTCCCCGGTTCGGCGGGCCCGGCCACCACGCGTGGCCGTCCCGTCCCGACCGCGATTCTGCCACCGACCGCCATGCCGTTCCGGGGCACCGGTCGGCAATCCGCGCAGGCCAGTCGCGGGGGCCGCCGCAACCGCGCCATAATCGGCCCATGGACCGCTACGAACGCATCAACGCGCTGCACCGCATCCTCAAGGCCGCGCGTTACCCGGTGACGGTGCCGCGGTTGCAGGAGGAGCTGGGCTGCTCGCGCGCCACCGTGTACCGCGACCTGGCCTTCCTGCGCGATGCGCTGATGGCGCCGGTGGAAGGCGACGGCGAGGCGGGCTTCCGCTACGCGGCCGGCGAGAGCGACCGCTTCGAGCTGCCCGGCCTGTGGCTCAGCTCGGAGGAACTTTACGCATTGCTGGCTTCGCAGCAGCTGCTGCGGCGTACCGGCGGCGGGGTGCTGTCGACCGTGCTGGCACCGCTGCAGCAGCGGATCGAGGGTCTGCTGGCCGCCCAGGCGGGCGCCAGCCGCTGGCCGGTCGAACGGGTGCGGGTGATTCCGCATCGCGGCCGGCGCCTGGACGAGAACAGCTTCCGGATGGTGGCCTCGGCGGTGCTGGAACGGCGCCAGCTCGCCTTCGAGTACCGCGCGCGCTCCACCGACGAGACCACGCGCCGCAAGGTCTCGCCGCAGCGCATCACCCATTACCGCGACAACTGGTACCTCGATGCGTGGGACCACGACCGCGAGGCGCTGCGCAGCTTCGCCGTGGACCGGGTCAGCCAGGCGCGGCTGCAGGACGCGCCGGCGCGAGACGTCGAGGAAGCCGTGCTGGACCAGCACCTGGCGTCCAGCTACGGCATCTTTTCCGGCGAACCCAAGGGCTGGGCGACGATCGTGTTCAGCCCGAAGGTCGCGCGCTGGGTGGCCGACGAGCACTGGCACTCCAAGCAGCAGGGCCGGTTCCTGGCCGATGGGCGCTACGAGCTCAAGGTGCCCTACAGCGTGCCCCGCGAGTTGTTGATGGACGTGCTCCACTACGGCGCCGATGCCGAGATCGTCGAGCCGACCATGCTGCGCGAACAGGCCAAGTCGCTGCTGTCGCTGGCGCTGTCGCAGTACGACCGCTGAGGCGGCCTCCTGCAGGGCCCATCCCCATGGGCGATCTGGGGCATCGGTGTCCCGGGACGTCGTCCGTACCCGTCGCCGGGTCGCCGATGAATCGGCTCCTGCAGGGGAAAGGCCGCGCGCTCTGTCGTAGGAGCCCATCCTCATGGGCGACCCGGGGCGTCGGTGTGCCGGGATGCCGCCAGGACCCGCCTTTCGTCGGGTCGCCGATGAACCGGTCCCCACGCGCAACGAAGTGCGCATCGCAGCTCCTGAGATGGCGCCGGTCCAACCTGCGCCTCCCAACCGAAGGAGCCGCCGCCATGCCGACCTGGTCGCCCACGCCCGCCGTCTTCGCCCCGTACCTGCCGGGGCAACGCCCGGATCCGGCCCTGGACCGGCTGCTGCGGTGCTGGCTCGTGGTGGGCTTGCTGGCCGTGCTGCTGGTGCCGGCCCTGCGCGGTTCCAGTGCGTGGCTGGGATGGTGGCCGATGTGGCTGGTGGCGATGCCTGCCGCGGCCTGGTGGGCCCTGCACCGGTTCGCCCTGCCGGCCGGCCTGCGCGCGGTCGTGCGTGGCCCGCGACGCCGGCGCGGCGGCGGCCAGGCGCGCCGGCGCGCCATGCCACGCGGTGCCGGCCGGCCGGATCCGCGCGTCGCACGCCGGGCGGCCTGACGCCGCCCGTGGCGGGGTCTTTACCGGCATTCGACTGCGCCTGACCATCGGCACAGGGGGCGCGGACGGAGCTGTGCTAGCGTCCCGGGTCTGTTTCGCAGCACCCGGAGCCGCTTGATGTCCCGTTTCGCCCAGGCCTGCCTGTTCGCAGGCCTCATCGCCGCCGGTGCGGCCCATGCCCAGGAGCCCGCCGTGGCCAACGACCCCTACCAGTGGCTGGAGGACGTGACCGGCGACAAGCCGCTGGACTGGGTCCGTGCCCAGAACGCGAAGACCGACGCCGCGCTGGCGTCCAGCCCCGAATTCAAGGCGATGGAGGCGGGCATCCGCGAGGTCCTCGATTCCGACGCCAAGATTCCCGGCGTGCAGAAGATCGGCGACTGGTACTACAACTTCTGGAAGGACCGGAACCACGAGCGCGGCATCTGGCGCCGGACCACGCTGGAGGAGTACCGCAAGCCGAACCCGGCCTGGGAAACGATCATCGACCTGGATGCGCTGAACAAGGCCGAGGGCGAGAACTGGGTCTGGCACGGCGCCGACTGCCTGCGTCCGGAATACAACCGCTGCCTGGTCGCGCTGTCGCGCGGCGGCGCCGACGCCGACGTCACCCGCGAGTTCGATGTCGCCAGCAAGCGCTGGGTCGAGGGCGGCTTCTTCCGTCCGGAGGCCAAGGGCGCGCTCGGCTGGATCGACCGCGACACCGTCTACGTCTACACCGACTTCGGCGCCGGCACGATGACCGAGTCCGGCTATCCGCGGGTGGTCAAGCGCTGGAAGCGCGGCACGCCGCTGGAATCGGCGCAGGTGGTGTACGAGGGCAAGGCGGACGACATGTACATCGCCGCCTACCACGACGACACGCCGGGCTTCGAGCGCGACTTCGTCAGCCGCACGCTGGCCTTCTACAACGACGAGCTGTACCTGGTCGGCAAGGACGGCAAGCTGGCCAAGGTCGATGCGCCCAATTCGGCCAACAAGGGCGTCAAGCGCCAGTGGCTGACCCTGGAACTGCGCGAGCCGTGGACGGTGGGCGGCAAGACCTACCCGGCCGGCTCGCTGCTGGCGACGGACTTCGGCGGCTTCATGGCGGGCAAGCGCGAGTTCGACGTGCTGTTCGAGCCGACCGACAGCACCTCGCTGGCCAGCTACTCGTGGACGAAGTCGCACCTGGTGCTGAACGTGCTGGACGACGTCAAGAACCGGCTGAGCGTGCTGACCCCGACCGCGCAGGGCTGGAAGCGCGGGGAATTCGTGGGTGCGCCGGCGTTCGGCACGCTGGGCGTGTCGGCCGTGGACGACGACGAATCCGACGCGGTGTGGTTGACCGCCACCGACTACCTGACCCCGACCACCCTGTCGCTGGCCCAGTTGGGCAAGGCGCCGGAGCAGCTCAAGGCGATGCCGTCGTTCTTCGACGGCTCCAACGACGTGATCGAGCAGCACTTCGCCACCAGCAAGGACGGCACCCGGGTGCCGTACTTCCTGGTGCGGCCGAAGGGCCTGAAGGCCGATGGCAGCAACCCGACCCTGCTGTACGGCTACGGCGGTTTCGAGATCGCGCTGACCCCCGGCTATTCCGGCGGGCTGGGCCGTTCGTGGCTCGATCGCGGCGGCGTGTACGCGGTGGCCAACATCCGCGGCGGCGGCGAGTACGGCCCGCGCTGGCACCAGGCCGCGCTCAAGGCCAACCGGCACAAGGCCTACGAGGACTTCGCCGCGGTCGCCCAGGACCTGATCGACCGCAGGATCACCTCGCCGCGGCACCTGGGCGTGCAGGGCGGCAGCAACGGCGGCCTGCTGACCGGCAACATGCTCACCCAGTACCCGGAGCTGTTCGGCGCGGTGGTGGTGCAGGTGCCGCTGCTGGACATGAAGCGCTACAACAAGCTGCTGGCCGGCGCCTCGTGGATGGCCGAGTACGGCAACCCGGACACGGCCGACTGGGAGTTCATCCGGACCTTCTCGCCGTACCACCTGTTCGATCCGGCGAAGACCTACCCGCCGGTGATCTTCACCACCTCCACCCGCGACGACCGGGTCCATCCCGGCCACGCGCGCAAGATGGCGGCGAAGATGATCGAGGCCGGCAAGGACGTGACCTACTACGAGAACATCGAAGGCGGCCACGGCGGCGCGGCCAACAACGCCCAGGCCGCGCACATGGCGGCGCTGGCGTACAGCTTCCTCTGGCAGCGCCTGTCCGCCGGTGCGGACGGCAAGGCCGACGGCGCCGTCGGCAAGTAAGGATCCACCCAGCGCCCCCGGAATCCGGGGGCGCTGCCCATGCGCGGCTTGGAATCGCTCCGACCGGACCCCATCGATGAAACTTCCCGCTTCGCTCCTGCTGGCCCTGCTGATGACCCTGCCGACCCCGCCCTCGAACGCCGCCGCGGCCCCGCCGGCCGCGCCTCCCGCGACCGCGCCCGATGCGGTGCGCAAGCCGCATCCGGTGACCGCGCCGTTCGGCGCCACCCGGGAGGACGAGTACTACTGGCTGCGCGACGACGACCGCAAGGACGCGGCCATGCTGGCCTACCTCGAGGCGGAGAACGCCTGGACCGACGCGGTGATGGCCCCGCTCAAGCCGCTGCAGGACACGCTCTACGACGAGATCGTCGGCCGCATCAAGCAGGACGACAGCTCGGTGCCCTACCGCGAGCGCGGCTGGTGGTACTACTCGCGCTTCGAGAACGGCAAGGACTACCCGGTGCATGCGCGCCGCCAGGACGGCCCGGGCATCGATGCGCTGTCGATCCAGGCCGCCAACGAGCGCGGCGACTTCGCCGGCGAACAGGTGCTGCTCGACGTCAACGCCATGGCCGAGGGCAAGGGTTACTTCAGCGTCGGCGACTATGCCGTCAGCCAGGACAACCGGATCCTGGCGTGGGCCGACGATGCGGTCGGCCGCCGCCAGTACACGATCCGCTTCCGCGACCTGGAAACGGGCCGGGTATGGCCGGAGACGATCGAGGGCGTTTCGCCCAACCTCGTCTGGGCCGACGACAACCGCACCCTGTTCTATGTCGAGAACGACCCGGAGACCCTGCTCACCGTGCGGGTGAAGAAGCACGTGCTCGGCACCCCGGTGGCGCAGGACGCGCTGGTCTACGAGGAGCACGACGACAGCTTCTACATGGGCATCGGCCGCACCCGCGACGACCGCTTCATCACCATCGGCGTGGAAAGCACGGTCGCATCCGAGCTGCGCTACGCGCCGGCGGCCGACCCGCGAGCGTTCACCGTGCTGGCCAAGCGCGAGCGCGACGTGGAATACGACGCCGACCACCTCGGCGGCCGCTGGGTGATCCGCACCAACGCGCCCGGCGCCGACGGCAAGCCGGCGACCAACTTCAAGCTGGCCACCGCGCCCAGCGACGCGACCTCGCGCGCGCAGTGGAGCGACTGGCTGGCGCACGATCCGGGCGTGTTCATCGAGGAGTTCGAGCTGTTCGACGGCTTCACCGCGGTGGCCGAGCGTTCCGGCGGCCTGGAGCGGATCCGCCTGCTCAAGGCCGATGGCAGCCAGCAGTACGTCGCCGCCGACGAGCCGGTCTACTCGATGGGCCTGTCGGTCAACGCCGAGCCGGACAGCGGCTGGCTGCGCTACGGCTACACCTCGCTGGCCACGCCGGCGACCACCTACGAGCTGAACGTCGCCACCGGCGAGCGCCGCCTGCTCAAGCAGCAGCCCGTGCCCGGCTACGACCCGGCGAAGTACGTGACCGAGCGGGTGTGGGTGACCGCGCGCGACGGGGCGAAGGTGCCGGTGTCGCTCGTCTACCGCAAGGGCCTGCGCAAGGACGGCACCGCGCCGCTGTTCCAGTACGCCTACGGCAGCTACGGCATCTCGATGGATCCGGCCTTCAATTCGCCGGTGGTGAGCCTGCTCGACCGCGGCGTGGTCTACGCGATCGCCCACATCCGCGGCGGCCAGGAGATGGGCCGCCAGTGGTACGAGGACGGCAAGCTGCTGAAGAAGCAGAACACCTTCAACGACTTCGTCGACGTGACCCGTGAACTGGTGAAGCTCGGTTACGCCGCACCGGGACGCGTGGCCGCCTCCGGCGGCAGCGCCGGCGGCCTGCTGATGGGCGCGGTGGCCAACCAGGCCCCGGCCGACTACCGGGTGATGGTGGCGCAGGTGCCGTTCGTGGACGTGGTCACCACCATGCTCGACGAATCCATCCCGCTGACCACCAACGAGTACGACGAGTGGGGCAACCCGCAGGAACGGCGGTTCTACGACTACATGCTGTCGTACTCGCCCTACGACAACGTTAAGGCGCAGGACTATCCGGCGCTGTTCGTCGGCACCGGACTGTGGGACTCGCAGGTGCAGTACTGGGAGCCGGCCAAGTGGGTGGCCCGGTTGCGCGACGTGAACACCGGCACCCGTCCGGTGGTGTTCCGCACCAACATGGAGGCCGGCCACGGCGGCAAGTCGGGCCGTTTCCAGCGCTTCCGCGAGCAGGCCGAGTACTACGCCTTCGTGCTCGACCAGCTGGGCGTGGCCGAGGCGAAGTAGCGCATCCGATCACCCCCTCCCCGCAGGCGGAGGGTTTTTTGTAGGAGCCGATTCATCGGCGACAGGGGCGTCGGAATCACGAGGGCTTCGCTTGTGCCGACAGCGTCGGGTCGCCGATGAATCGGCTCCTGCAAGGCGAGCCGGCCGGCGCCTATCATGGGCACCGATGGGCGACCGCGACCGCAACCGATTCCGCTGGGCCTGGTGGCTGCTCGCCTACGCCAGCCTGGGCGTGGGCATCGTCGGCATCTTCGTACCGGGCCTGCCGACCACCGTGTTCGTGATCGTCGCCGCCTGGGCCGCCACCCGCGGCTCGCGGCGGCTGGAGCGGCGGTTGCTGGCCCACCCGCACTTCGGCCCGGTGATCCTGGCCTGGCGCGAGCATGGCGCGGTCCCGCGCCGCGCCAAGTGGGCGGCGACCTGGATGATGCTGGCCTGCGCCGCGATCCTGCTGCTGGTGATGGCCACGGTGCCCTCGCACCGCGCCTGGATGGCCGTCCTGCCGATCGCCTGCATGGCCGTGGTCGGCACCTGGCTGTGGCTGCGGCCGGAGCCGACGCCGCGCGAGCCCGGGCCTTGATGCGCACACGGCCCCTTGGCGCGGCCTCGTTATACTGCCGCGCATGAACCTCAAGACGATCCTTTCCGCCGTTGCCGTCGCCCTGGTCCTGGCCGCCTGCGGCAACAAGGGGCCGCTGGTGATGCCGCAGAAGCCGGTGCCGGTGGAGCAGGAAATGCCCGCACCGCCGCCGGCCGAAACACCCCCGGCCACCGGGCCCGGACCCGCCGTCGACCCGGCGCTGCAGGACCAGGCCGACGACGCGGTGGACGACCCGACCGGCGGCGACGGGGATGGCTGAGCCGCTGCGCTTCAGCAAGATGCACGGCGCGGGCAACGACTTCGTCGTCATCGACCTGCGCGGCGGCACGCCGCCGCCCGATGCCGCGCTCGCCTCCCGGCTGGCCGATCGCCACACCGGCGTGGGCTGCGACCAGATCCTGACCATCGAAGCGCCGCGCAGTCCCGGCGCGGTCGCCGCGTACGGCATCTGGAACGCCGACGGCAGTCCGTCGGGCCAGTGCGGCAACGGCGCGCGCTGCGTGGCCGCCTGGCTGGTCCGCGACGGGAGCGCATCGGGTGCGCGCTTCGTGGTCGACAGCCCGGTCGGCCGCCACGAGGTGGAGAACGTGGGCGACGGCCGCTACGCGATCGCCATGGGCGTGCCGCGTTTCGATCCGGCCGACGTGCCGCTGGCCGGGCTCGCTGCTGCCGGCGACCAGTACGCGCTGGACCTGGAAGGCGGCAGCGTGGCGTTCGCCGCCGTGTCGATGGGCAACCCGCATGCGGTGATCGAGGTGCCCGACGTGGCCGCCGCCGACGTCGCCGGCATCGGCGCGGCCCTGCAGCGTTCGCCGGCGTTCCCGCAATCGGTCAATGTCGGCTTCGTCCAGGTGCTGGCGCCGGACCACGTCCGCCTGCGCGTGTTCGAGCGCGGCGTCGGCGAGACCCTGGCCTGCGGCAGCGGCGCCTGTGCGGCGGTGGCTGCGCTGGTCCGCCGCGGCCGCATCGCGCGCGAGGCGACCGTCTCGCTGCTCGGCGGCGACCTGCGCATCCGCTGGCCGGACGACCGCGCGGAGGTCATCATGGCCGGACCGGCGGCTTTCGTATTCGAGGGGGAATGGCAGGCATGAGCGACCAGCTTCAGGACAGGCACGGCGAAAAGCTGGGCGCGCACGAGGTCGCGACCTGGCTGCGCCGGCATCCGGGGTTCCTCAAGCAGTTTCCCGACCTGGCCCTGAGCCTGGTGGTGCCGCGCGACGACGGCCGTGCCGCCTCGCTGGCCAGCTACCAGCTGGAAGTGCTGCGCGACAAGAACCGCGAACTGTCGCGGCGACTGGCCGAACTGTCGGCCAATGCCCTGGAGAACGAGCGGCTGGCGGTGCGCACGCACCAGCTGACCCTGTCGCTGATGCGCCAGGCCGACTACGCCGACACCCTGCGGGCGATGGCCGCCTCCCTGGCCGAGGACTTCAACGGCGACCTGGTGCGGATCGTCTCGTTCCGGCCGGTGACCGGGATGGAGGACGCCGAATGGCTGCAGGTACGCGGCGAAGGCGAACCGGACCTGGTGCCGTTCCGCGACGCCCTGCGCGACGGCGAGCCGCTGTGCGGCCGCCTGCAGGCGGAAAAGAACGCGGTGCTGTACGGACCGCGCCAGGAGGAGGTGCAGTCCAGCGCGTTGCTGGCGCTGAGCGGCGTGGGCCTGGTGGCCGTCGGCAGCCACGATCCGAACCGCTTCTATCCCGGCATGGGCACCCTGTTCCTGCGGATGATGGGCGAGGCGCTGGTGGTGGCGCTTGAGCGTTTCGCCGACTGACGCCGATCGGCGCCGGCAGCCACAGGCTCCCGGCCGCAACGCCATCGGTGCCAGCGCTTCTTCACCGCCTGTGGCGCGTTTGCGTTTTCCAGGATCGCCCTGCGCGGCCTGCTCGACGTAGAGCGGGGCTTGCCCCGCTGCTCGCTGCGCCGGTAGACGTGGCGAAGCGGGGCAAGCCCCGCTCTACGAGCACCACCACGAGGCCGGGATCGCGGCGTTGCCCGTTTGCGCGCATCATGCACCCATGCATGATGGCGGCCGCCCCCGATGAACGGCATCGACGACTTCCTCGAGCACCTGCGCGTGGAACGGGCGATGTCGGCGCATACGCTCGACGCCTACCGCCGCGACCTCGATGCGCTCGCCGGCTGGGCGCTGGCGCAGGGCGCCGGCGATACGTGCCGGCTCGATGCGACCCACCTGCGCGAGTTCGTCGCCGCCGAGCACCGGCGCGGGCTGTCGCCCAAGAGCCTGCAGCGGCGCCTGTCCGCCTGCCGCAGCTACTACGCCTGGCTGCTGAAGAACGGCGCGGTACCGGCCAGTCCCGCTGCCGGCCTGCGCGCGCCCAAGGCACCGCGACGCCTGCCGCAGGTGCTGGACGTGGACGAAGCGGTGCGGCTGGTCGAAGTGCCGACCGATACACCGCTGGGCCTGCGCGACCGCGCGCTGCTCGAGCTGTTCTACTCCTCCGGCCTGCGCTTGAGCGAGCTTTGCGCGCTGCGCTGGCGCGACCTGGACCTGGACGCGGGCCTGGTCACCGTGCTCGGCAAGGGCGCCAAGCAGCGCAGCGTGCCGGTCGGCTCGCACGCGCGCCGCGCGCTCGGCGATTGGCGCGCCTCCACCGGTGCACAGGCCGACGACTTCGTCTTCCCCGGCCGCGGCGGCGGCGCCATCAGCCAGCGTGCCGTGCAGGTCCGCATCCGCCAGCTCGCAGCGCGCCAGGGCCTGTTCAAGAACGTGCACCCGCACATGCTGCGGCACAGCTTCGCCAGCCACGTGCTGGAATCCTCCGGCGACCTGCGTGGCGTGCAGGAGCTGCTCGGCCACGCCGACATCGCCACCACCCAGATCTACACCCACCTCGACTTCCAGCACCTGGCCAAGGTCTACGACGCCGCGCACCCGCGCGCCCGGCGCAAGCGCTGAGCCTGCGCCGCCGCCACCCGGCCTGCGCGCCGCCACGGCGGAGCCCGCGCGTGCCATGTCCGGATCCGGCGAGCCGGCGGCGCGCGCGCCTGCGATCCTGCATGCCCCTCCTCTTGCAAGGTCCGCGCATGTCGCCGTTCCGCCTGGCCGGCCTGGATCCGGCCCCTTTCGAACCGCTGTTCCTGCTCGACGACGCGGAGCTCGCCGCGCGCGGCATCGTCCGCCGTTTCGCCGACGCCGATCGCGGCTTTCCATGCCGTGTCGGCCTGGAGGACGCACGCGTGGGCGAGGAGCTGCTGTTGCTGAACCACGAACACCTGTCCGCACGCTCGCCCTACCGCGCCAGCGGCCCGGTCTATGTCCGCCGCGGCGCGCGCCGGCGCGTGCTGCCGCCCGGCCAGGTGCCGCCGTACGTGGCCAGCCGGCTGATCTCGGTGCGCGCCTACGACCGGGCGCACCGGATGGTGGACGCGCAGGTGTGCGAGGGCCGCGTGGTGGCCGCCTGGCTGGAGGCGGCGTTCGCACGCGCCGAGGTGGCCTATGCCCACCTGCACAACGCCCGCCACGGTTGTTACTCCTGCCTGGCCGAACGGACCTGGACGCCGGCGGTGCGGAAGGCTTGATCGCGGCCGGGCCTGTCCCCATGTCCGTGTGACAGCCCACGGAGGCCGCATGGACCCCAGCCAGAACCCCAACGTTTTCCACGCCACCACGATCGTCTGCGTGCGCCGCGGCGACAAGGTGGCCATCGCCGGCGACGGCCAGGTCACGCTCGGCCACACGGTGATGAAGGGCAATGCGCGCAAGGTGCGGCGGCTGGGCCGCGACGGCCAGGTGCTGGCCGGCTTCGCCGGCGCGGCGGCCGATGCGTTCACCCTGTTCGAGCTGTTCGAGGCCAAACTCGAGAAGCACGGCCAGCTCACCCGCGCCGCGGTGGAGCTGGCCAAGGACTGGCGCACCGAGCGCCGACTGGGCAAGCTCGAGGCGCTGCTGGCGGTGGCCGACCGCGAGACCTCGCTGGTCATCAGCGGCACCGGCGACGTGATCGAGCCGGAGGACGGCATCATCGCGATCGGATCCGGCGGCAGCTACGCGCTGTCGGCCGCGCGCGCGCTCATGGCCCACACGCAGCTCGACGCCAGGACGATCGCCACCGAGGCGATCGGCATCGCCGGCGACATCTGCATCTACACCAACCGCAACGTCGTCGTCGAAGAACTCTGAGGCCGCGTCATCGCACCGGCGCCGTCGCCATGCGGTGTCGCCGCGCCGGGCGCCAAGCCTGTTCCAGATCCCGCATCCCGTGATCGCCCCCGGCCCGGGGGCCGTCCACCCGAAGGCCGGCGGCCGCATGGCCCCGCCTTACAGCCACCAGTGAGCACGTCCATGTCGCACAACTTCGACAACACCTCCGCCACCATGACCCCGCGCGAGATCGTGCAGGAGCTCGACCGCCACATCGTCGGCCAGCAGTCGGCCAAGCGCGCGGTGGCCATCGCCCTGCGCAACCGCTGGCGGCGCATGCAGCTGGACCCGGAGCTGCGCAACGAGGTGATGCCGAAGAACATTCTGATGATCGGCCCCACCGGCGTGGGCAAGACCGAGATCGCGCGCCGGCTGGCGACGCTGGCGAATGCCCCGTTCGTCAAGGTCGAGGCGACCCGCTTCACCGAGGTCGGCTACGTCGGCAAGGATGTGGAGCAGATCGTGCGCGACCTGGCCGACACTGCGGTGAAGATGTACCGCGAGCAGGCCAAGGTGAAGGTGCGGCTGCAGGCCGAGGAGCGCGCCGAGGAGCGCATCCTCGATGCGCTGCTGCCGCGCCGCGCCGCGGCCATGGGCTTCGATCCGGCCGCTCGCGCGGAGGTGCAGGTGTCCGGCCCCGAGGATTCGACCCGGGCCAAGTTCCGCAGGATGCTGCGCGCAGGCGAGCTGGACGAGCGCGAGATCGAACTGGACCTCGCCGCCAATGCCGGCGTCGACATCATGACCCCGCCGGGCATGGAGGAGATGGGCCAGCAGCTGCGGCAGATGTTCGCCAACCTGGGCGGCGACAAGACCCAGAAGCGCACTGTGTCGATCAAGGCCGCGCGCCCGCTGCTGGTCGAGGAAGAAGCGGGCCGGCTGGTCAACGAGGACGAGATCCGGGCGCAGGCGATCGAGGCCTGCGAGCAGCACGGCATCGTCTTCATCGACGAGATCGACAAGGTGGCCAAGCGCAGCGGCACCGGCATGACCGGCGGCGACGTCAGCCGCGAGGGTGTGCAGCGCGACCTGCTGCCGCTGGTCGAAGGCTCCAGCGTCTCCACCCGCTACGGCACGGTGAAGACCGACCACATCCTGTTCATCGCCTCCGGCGCGTTCCACCTGGCCAAGCCGAGCGACCTGATCCCGGAGCTGCAGGGCCGTTTCCCGATCCGGGTCGAGCTGTCGGCGCTGAGCAAGGACGACTTCGTCCGCATCCTCACCGAGCCGAAGGCCGCGCTGACGCGGCAGTACGTGGAACTGCTGGGCACCGAGGGCGTCACCCTGGCCTTCGCCCCCGAAGCGGTCGAGCGCCTCGCCGAGATCGCCGCCCAGGTCAACGAACGCCAGGAGAACATCGGCGCCCGCCGCCTGCACACCGTGCTCGAGCGCCTGCTCGACACGCTCAGCTACGAGGCCCCGGACCGCGACGGCCAGTCGGTCACGGTCGACCGCGCCTACGTCGACGCGCACCTGGGCGAACTGGTGCAGGACCCGGACCTGAGCCGCTACATCCTCTGAGTCGCGCCATGCGCCGGCCGTTCAGCCGGCACCGGCCGCGGCGACCGTCGCATCCATCCATGCCTGCAGCCGCGCCTGCACGGTGGCGTCCCAGCGGCCGGCCTCCGCGTCCCAGCGGCTGGCCGCCCCGGCGACGAACAGCGAAGGGCCCACCACGCGCAGGCCGATGACGCCCAGGACATGGCGCAGGTGCGCCTGTGCCAGCCGCGTTCCCCAGGGGCCGACGGTGGCGCCGGCCACGGCCACCGGCTTGCCCGCGAGCCGGTCGGCATCGGCGCCGCGCGACAGCCAGTCGAGTGCGTTCTTGAGCGTGCCGGGGATCGACTGGTTGTATTCCGGCGTGGCGACCAGCAGGGCATCGGCGGCATGCACGGCCGCGACGAATGCGGCGACCGGGCCGCTGGCGAGCGCCTGCGCTTCGATGTCCTCGCCGAAGTGCGGCAATGCCGACAGGTCGGGTGCCCACGCCACCTCGGCGCGGGCGGGCGCGGCTGCGGCCGCGGCATGCAGCAGCCGGGTGTTCCAGGAGTCGCGGCGGGTGCTGCCGGAAAGTGCGAGTAGCTTCATGGTCAGGGATTCCAGGTGCGGAGCAGGAGGTGTGCGGCCATCGCGGCCATCGCCACGGCCATGGCGCGGTTGAACAGGCGCGACCGGCGCGGCGTGGCGAGCAGGCGCGACATCAGGCGGCCGCCACCCAGCCAGATCGCCGAACACAGGAGGCTGGCCCCGGCGAAGACCGCGACCGTGGCGGCGGCCGAGACGGCGCCACCGGCGGCATGAAGCGCGGCCAGCGAAGCGAGGAACGCCCAGGCCTTCGGATTGGCCAGCTGGAACGCAGCCATGGTCCAGAAGCCGGCCGGCGATGCGTGCAACGGCGCGTCCCCGGGCCGCGTCGCCCAGAGGGCCAGGGCCATCGCCAGCAGCATCGCCGCGCCGGCGCTTCCCAGCCAGGGCATGGCCGCCCGCGGAAGCGCGCCGGCGCCCAGCACGGCCAGGGCGATCGCAAGCATCACGCTGCCACCGAAGGCGATCCCCAGGCAGGCCGGCAGGCCGGCGAGGAATCCGCGCGTCGCTCCGCGATGCAGCAGCACCAGGTTGTTCGGGCCGGGCGTGATGGTGGAAGCGAAGATCAGCAGTGCAAGCGCGGCCATCGGCGGTACCCGGGAACGGACGGCGGCCAGTGTCGCGGCGGAGGCGGTCGTGCGCCGGCATCGCCATGGTCTAATCTGGAGACCATGGACAGGCTCCCGCTCCAGGCCCTCGCCGCATTCCACGAGGTGGTCCGCCACGGTGGCGTGCGTGCCGCCGCGCGCCACCTGGGCATCGCCCATTCGGCGGTCAGCCGCCGCCTCTGCGAACTCGAACGTGCGGCGGGGGCGCCGCTGCTGCAGCCACGGCGGCATCCGGGCGACGCGATCGGCCTGACCCGCCGCGGGCAGGAGATCGCCGACGCCGCGGAGGCCGCATTCGCGCGCCTGCACTTGGCGCTGCACAGGGAGCGGCGGCCCGCGCACGCGCGCGAACTGGTGGTCTCCACCACCGAATCCTTCGCCACCCGCTGGTTGCTGCCGCGCCTGCCGGCGTTCCGCCAGGCGCATCCGCGTACGCGTATATCGGTCTCGGTGCGCTCGGACCTGGTCGACCTGTCGCGCGAGCAGGTCGACATCGCATTGCGCATGGGCGCCGGTCCCTGGCCGAACGCGCGGCCGTGGATGGACGATGCGCTGGTGCCGGTCGCCAGTCCTAGCCTGCTGCGGCGGCGCACGCCATGGCCGCTGAAGACCTTGCGGGATCTGCCCCTGTTGCACGACCACGATCCGAACGCGGCGTGGTCGCGCTGGCGCGATGGGCCGGGCCCGGCGACGCTGGACGTATCGCAGGGGCAGTCGTTTCCGTCCTCGCACCTGGTGATCGAGGCGGCCGCGCAGGGTCTCGGCGTGGCCCTCGCGCGCCGGCGCCTGGCCCGGCGCGAACTGGACAGCGGCGTGCTGGTGCAGCCGTTCGGTCCCTATGAAATCCCGTTGCCGCAGGCGTACTGGATCGTGATGCCCGGCAACGGCAAGGTTCCGGCCGCGTTGGAGCGCTTCGTCGACTGGCTGCAGGCGCGCGCCGGCGATTGAAGCGGCAGGCGTGTTCTTCCGGCCGGGCCCGACCGGGATGCGGCGTCAGTCCTCGCCGATGTCCTCGTTCCACACCGCCGGATTGGCCGCGATCCAGTTGCCGAGCATCGCGATGCACTCCGGGTCGGCCAGGTCCACCACCTCGACCCCGTGCTCGCGCAGCCACTCGTGGCCGCCGCAGAAGTTGGCCGACTCGCCCATCACCACCGTGCCGATGCCGAACTGGCGCACCAGCCCGCTGCAGTACCAGCACGGCGACAGCGTGGTGACCATGATCGTGTCGCGGTAGGAGCGCTGGCGGCCGGCCTTGCGGAACGCATCGGTCTCGCCGTGCACCGACGGGTCGCCCTCCTGCACGCGGCGGTTGTGGCCGCGGCCGAGCAGGGTGCCGTCGCGGGAGAACAGCGCCGCGCCGATCGGGATGCCGCCCTCGGCCAGGCCCTGGCGGGCTTCTTCGACGGCGACGGCGAGCATGGCGCGGTAGTCGGGGAGGGCGGTCATCGGGTGCGATCCACGGGGGAGGGCCAGCGTACGCCAGCGCGACGTGAATCGCAGCGGTCGCCTGATGGCTCCCGGGGGTTGCGCCGGCACGCCCGCAGCGGGCAACGGATGCGGTTCCGGCAATGCGCTTGTCCGCCAGGGCCGACCGCCGCCGCGCCGTGGAGGACTGCGCGATGGCCGGGAGCTGCCGGCTCCGCGCTGTCGTGATCGTGGCCGCCGGCCCGCGGTGCCATAATCGCGGCATGAGCGATGCACACGACAAGCCCTCCCCGTACGAAGCCGGCACCACCCACTTCGGGTTCCGCGACGTGCCGGCGGGCGAGAAGCAGAAGCTGGTCGGCGAGGTCTTCACCTCGGTCGCCGGCAAGTACGACCTGATGAACGACCTGATGAGCCTGGGCATCCACCGGGTCTGGAAGCGCTATTTCGTCGCGACCTGCCAGGTCAAGCCGGGCGACCGCGTGCTCGACCTGGCCGGCGGTACCGGCGACATCGCCGCGCTGCTGAAGCCGCGCGTCGGTGACTCCGGCACGATCGTGCTGGGCGACATCAATGCCGGCATGCTCTCGGTCGGTCGCGACCGGCTGACCGACCGCGGCCTGGTCGCCGGCCTGGACTACGTGCAGTGCAATGCCGAGAAGCTGCCGTTCCCGGATGCCAGCTTCGACCTGGTGACCATGGCCTTCGGCCTGCGCAACGTCACCGACAAGGACGCGGCGCTGCGCGAGATCGCCCGCGTGCTGCGCGTCGGTGGCCAGGCGCGGGTGCTGGAGTTCTCCGAGGTCAAGGCGGAGTGGTTCAAGCCGCTGTACGACTTCCACTCGTTCAAGGTGCTGCCGAAGCTGGGCAGCCTGTTCGCCGGCGATCCGGGCAGCTACCAGTACCTGGCCGAGAGCATCCGCAAGCACCCGCCGCAGGAATCGCTGAAGGCGATGATGGAAGAGGCCGGGCTGTCGCGCTGCGGCTACGTCAACCTGAGCGGCGGGATCGTGGCGGTGCATACCGGCTACAAGGTCTGAGCCGTCCGGCCCAACCTTTTGTAGGAGCCCATCCTCATGGGCGACCCGGGCGCCGGAAGAGCGGGGTCGCCGCCGGTGCCGCCGGCGTCGGGTCGCCGATGAATCGGCTCCTACAAAAAGATGCCGCGCGAACCCCCTGTAGGAGCCCATCCTCATGGGCGACCCGGGCGCCGGAAGAGCGGGGTCGCCGCCGGTGCCGCCGGCGTCGGGTCGCCGATGAATCGGCTCCTACAAAAAAGACGCCGCGCGAAGCCCGTGTAGGAGCCCATCCTTATGGGCGACCCGATAGGGTGGGGCCGCGGCTCGTGGTCGGGCCCGCGTGCAACGGTTGGCTGGCAAGCCCGCTCCAGCATGGGCGCACAGCCCGACCACCGGGGCTCGACAGCCACTCAGGCAGCGCGAGGTAAACTGCCCGCTTCCCCGTTCCAGGCTCCGCCCCGCATGCGTCTTTCCTTCCTGTTCTCCCTTGCCATGGTCACCGCCGCCGGCGGCTGCTCCGGCGACAAGGCCCCGGCCGACGCCCAGTCCGCCGCCCAGCCGGCCAAGGCCGCCGCGGTATCCGAGCGTCGCCACGATGAAAGCTCCTTCGCCCAGCCCGACCAGGTCCGGATCACCGACCTGGCCCTGGAGCTGGCGCTGGACTTCGACCGGAAGCAGCTCGCCGGCACCGCCACCTACACCCTGGACTGGACCGATCCCAAGGCCACCCAGCTGGTGCTCGACACCCGCGAGCTGACCATCCAGAAGGTCGAGGGCCAGGCCGACGGCGCCTGGGCGCCGCTGCAGTTCGCCCTGGCCGACGCCGACCCGGTGTTCGGCAGCAAGCTGACCATCGAGGCGCCGCAGCGCAACCCGCAGGTCCGCGTCACCTACCACACCGCGCCGACCGCCTCGGGCCTGCAGTGGCTGGAGCCGTCGATGACCGAGGGCAAGCAGCTGCCCTTCATGTTCAGCCAGTCGCAGGCGATCCACGCGCGCAGCTGGGTGCCGCTGCAGGACACCCCGAGCGTGCGCTTCACCTATAGCGCGCACGTCACCAGCCGCCCGGACGTGATGGTGCTGATGAGCGCCGACAACGACCCGAATGCGGAGCGCGACGGCGACTACACGTTCAAGATGCCGCAGCCGATCCCGTCGTACCTGCTGGCAATCGCCGCCGGCGACCTGGTGTTCAAGCCGATCTCCGAACGCAGCGGCGTGTGGGCCGAGCCTTCGATGGTCGACCGCGCCACCGCCGAGTTCGCCGACACCGAGCAGATGATCGCCACCACCGAGCAGCTGTACGGCCCGTACCGCTGGGAGCGCTACGACATGCTGGTGCTGCCGCCGTCGTTCCCGTTCGGCGGCATGGAGAACCCGCGCCTGAGCTTCATTACTCCCACGGTGATCGTTGGCGACAAGTCGCTGGTCTCGCTGATCGCCCATGAACTGGCGCACAGCTGGTCGGGCAACCTGGTGACCAACGCCAGCTGGAAGGACATCTGGCTCAACGAGGGTTTCACCACCTACGTGCAGGGCCGCATCACCGAGGCGCTGTACGGCACCGAGATGGCGGAGATGGAGCGCCAGATCGACCAGGCCGGGGTGAAGAAGGACATGGCCGGGATGAGCCCGGAGCAGCAGGCGCTGGTGCTGCCGCCGCTGAGCGAGCGCGACCCGGACGAGGCGCTGAGCGAAGTGGCCTACGTCAAGGGTTCGTGGTTCCTGCAGTTCCTGGAGCAGCGCTTCGGCCGCGAGGTGTTCGATCCGTTCCTGCGCGGCTGGTTCGACGACCACGCCTTCCAGAGCGCCGACAGCGACCAGTTCGTCGCCTACCTGAAGAAGAACCTGCTGCCGAAGAACCCCAACGCGGTGCGCCCGGAGGAACTGGATGCGTGGCTGAACCAGCCGGGGATCCCGGCGTTCGCGCCGCAGGCGCAGTCGCGCACGTTCTCCAACGTCGACACCGCGCGCATCGCCTGGCGCGGCAGCGCGCTGCTGCCCAACGCGCAGATCACCAGCGAGTGGGGCACCCAGGCCTGGGTGCACTTCCTGGAAGGCATGGGCGAAGCGCTCAAGCCCGAGCAGCTGGCCCAGCTCGACGCCGCCTACAAGTTCACCGGCACGGCCAATGGCGAGATCGCCATGCGCTGGTATCCGCTGGCGCTGCGCAGCGGTTACCTGGAGGCGCGGCCGGCCGCGGGCGAGTTCATCGAGCGCGTCGGCCGGCGCAAGCTGATCATGCCGATCTACGAGGAACTGGTGAAGACGCCGGACGGCCTGGCCTTCGCGCATGAAGTATTCGCCCGCGCGCGCCCCGGCTACCACCCGATCACCACCGCCTCGGTCGAGGCGCTGCTGCAGCGGGCCGACAAGGCTGCCGCACTGGCGGCTCCGGCTTTCCCACCGGTGGCTCCGGCCGACGGGCAGGCAGAAGCACCGGCGGACGCATCGGCCGAACAGCCGACGCAGCCGTAACCGGTCCATGCGCGCCGGCCCGACCGGCGCGCTTTCATTCCGCATCCGTCGAGGAGCGCGTCGATGCAACCTGTCCATTCCCGGCTCGCCCTTTCCGCGCTGATTTGCGGCGCCGTCCTGCTGGCCACTACCGCCTGCACCGACCGCGAAGCGCAGCGCCAGGCGCAGGCCGCCGCCGAAGCGCAGGCGAAGGAACTGGCCGCCACGAAACTGCAGGGCGAATACGACGCGGCCGTGGCGGCCAACAACTGGGAGCTGGCGCGCATCCACGGCAGCGCGCTGCTGGCGCAGTATCCGGTTACCGAGGCGGCGGCGGCGGTCGAGCCGGCGCTGGCCGACGTCACCGCCAGGGCGGACGCCGCGCGCGAGCAGCGCCGCCTGGCCGCGCTGTGGAACTACGCGCGCGTGGCCGCCGGCAAGGGCGAGCAGCGCACGGCGGCGATCTTCAGCAAGGAACCGCTCGATACCGGCGGCAGCGCCCCGGCCACGGTGCAGCTGGTGATCCGCGACCACCCTGAGTGGAAGCGCAGCGCCTACCTGGTGCTTGAAGGCGGCGATTTCGACTGCTACGGCGGCTGCAAGGTCAAGGTCGCCTTCGACGACGCGGCGGCCAAGCCGATGTCCGCCTGGCGGCCGAAGACCGACGAGGCCATCGCGATGTTCATCGAGGACTACCGCGGCCTGTGGAAGCAGGCGCGCAAGGCGCAGGTGCTGGAAATCGAGTTCCCGGTGAAGGCCGGCGGCACCCGCACCGCGGTATTCGAGGTCGGTGGACTGGACGGCAGCCAGATGCCGGGCTGGGACTGAGCCGGCCGGCTACACGCCGCCGATGATCCGGTCCGCGGTGCATGGATGCCGGAGAAGCCGGGCGGGGCCCGGCGCGCACGCGTGCGTCGCCACGACCTGGAGGCGTGGCTGCGGCGCGGCGCATTCCCGTAGAGCGGGGCTTGCCCTGCTGCTCTACGATGCATGCCGCACGAGGCAGCGGGGCAAGCCCCGCTCTACAAGGGCGGCGATCACGCGGCAGGTTGCGCAGGTATCGACCGCGCGGCAGGGGACGTGGATTTCGAGGAACAGGGTGGTGAGGCAAGCCGCGTCATCCCACCAGGCAGGTACGGCAGGGCAGACCGCGGTGTCCAGGGACGCCAGCTCCGCCGGGATGGGAGCGGGCGCCCTCAGGCCAGCGAATACCCGAACTGCTGCTTGAACTGGTCGTTGAATTCGTCGAAGTCGAAGCGCTGGTTCTGGGTGCCCGGGTGCTCGACCTTCAGCGCGCCCATCAGGTTGCCCATGCGGCCGATGGTCAGCCAGTCGTAGCCCTTGTCGATGCCGAAGATCAGGCCGGCGCGGAAGGCGTCGCCGCAGCCGGTCGGGTCGACCACGCGGCGCTCGTGCGCCGGCGGTACGTCGTAGGTCTTTTCCGGGGTATGCACCAGCGCGCCGCGCGGGCCCTGCGTGGTGATGTAGGCCTTGACCCGCGCGACGATCTCGCGATCGTTCCAGCCGGTGCGTTCCTGCAGCAGGTTGGACTCGTAGTCGTTGACGACCACGTAGTCGGCCTGCTCGATGAACTGGCGCAGCTCCTGCCCGTTGAACAGCGGCATCGCCTGGCCGGGATCGAAGATGAACGGCACGCCCATCTCCTGGAACTCGCTCGCGTTCTGCAGCATGCCCTCGCGGCCGTCGGGACCGACCAGGCCCAGGGTGATGCCGGGCACGTCGCGGGCGTGGTTCTCGTAGGAGCGCATCATCGCGCCGGGATGGAAGGCGGTGATCTGGTTGTTGTCGTGGTCGGTGGTGATGAACGCCTGCGGGGTGAACAGCTCGTCGATCACCTTCACCCGCGACAGGTCGATGCCCAGCGCCTGGAAATGCTCGCGGTAGGGCCCGAAGTCCGAACCGACGGTGCCCATCGGGACCGGCTTGCCGCCCAGCAGGTGCAGGTTGTAGGCGATGTTGCCGGCGCAGCCGCCGAACTCGCGGCGCATCCGCGGCACCAGGAACGACACGTTCAGGATGTGGACCTTGTCCGGCAGGATGTGGTTCTTGAACTGGTCCGGGAACACCATGATGGTGTCGTAGGCAAGGGAACCACAGATCAGGGTGGACATCGTCTGGCTGCTCGGGAGGCCCGGGGGCGGGCAAGGGGCGCGGGCGGCGAGCGTGCGGGACGGCGCGCGTCCCGGCACCGCGGCGCCGGTGCGAAGGTTACCGGCTGCATCCCGGCACGGCCAGCCCGGCGGGGCGGCCCGATCCCCGTCCGGCGCCCGGGGACAGCGACGAAAGCCGCGGTTTTGCCGTGGAATTTCCTTGCCCGGGCCGGGTACCGTTGCTAGGCTAGCCGGCCTTGTTTCTGCCCAAATTTTCGCCACCCTCGCCGCCCCCGGGCGCGGGTCGCCGGGCTTCCCCGCTGCTCCACCGCCAGACCCCAGGACCGCCTCCCCCGATGTTCAAGAAGCTCCGCGGCATGTTCTCCAACGACCTGTCCATCGACCTGGGCACGGCCAACACCCTGATCTACGTGCGCGGCCAGGGCATCGTGCTGAACGAACCCTCGGTGGTCGCGGTGCGCCAGGACCGCGCCATCGGCGGCACCCGCTCGGTCGCCGCGGTCGGCGCGGAGGCCAAGCAGATGCTCGGCCGCACCCCCGGCAACATCACCACCATCCGCCCGATGAAGGACGGCGTGATCGCCGACTTCACCTACACCGAGGCGATGCTCAAGCACTTCATCAAGAAGGTGCACAAGTCGCGCTTCCTGCGCCCGAGCCCGCGCGTGCTGGTCTGTGTGCCGGCCGGCTCGACCCAGGTCGAGCGCCGCGCGATCAAGGAGTCGGCCGAGGAAGCCGGCGCCCGCGACGTGTACCTGATCGAGGAACCGATGGCGGCGGCGATCGGCGCCGGCATGCCGGTGTCGGAAGCGCGCGGCTCGATGGTCATCGACATCGGCGGCGGCACCACCGAAGTGGCGGTCATCTCGCTGAACGGCATCGTCTATTCGGCGTCGGTGCGCATCGGCGGCGACCGCTTCGACGAATCGATCACCAACTACGTGCGCCGCAACCACGGCATGCTGATCGGCGAAGCCACCGCCGAGCGGATCAAGGTCGAGCTCGGCTGCGCCTATCCGCAGACCGTGGTCCACGAGATGGAGATCTCCGGCCGCAACCTCGCCGAGGGCGTGCCGAAGATGATCAAGATCAACTCCAACGAGGTGCTCGAGGCGCTGCACGAGCCGCTGTCGGGAATTGTTTCCGCGGTGAAGCTGGCGCTGGAGCAGACCCCGCCGGAACTGTGCGCCGACGTCGCCGAGCGCGGCATCGTCCTGACCGGCGGCGGCGCGCTGCTGCGCGACCTGGACAAGCTGATCTCCGAGGAGACCGGCCTGCACGTGCAGGTCGCCGACGACCCGCTGACCTGCGTCGCCCGCGGTGGCGGCCGTGCGCTGGAAATGGTCGACATGCACGGCAACGAGTTCTTCGCCCCGGACTGAGCCGGACGCCACGTGGTGCCCGCCGCGGCGCGGCACCGGCGGGCGCAGGCCCGCGTCCGCCGCCATACTGCCCTCTTCGCCGCCGCGCCCCTGACCGTCCTCCGTGTCGTCCTATCCCGGACCTGCCGCCGCTGCCCGACCTGGTGACACCGCCGGCACGCTGCGCCTGCTGGCGTACCTGGCGCTGGCCGTCACCCTGCTGGTCCTGGACCATCGCGGCGGCTGGCTGCACCAGGCCCGTACCCAGGCCGGCCTGCTGGTGCAGCCGGTGTGGGCGCTGGCCGGACTGCCGGGACGCCTGGGCAGCGGCCTCAAGGACGGGCTGGCCTCGCGCGAGGCGCTGCTGGAGGAGAACCGGCAGCTGCGCAACGACCTGCTGCTGTCCAATGCGCGCCTGACCCGGCTGCGCAACGCCGCCATCGACAACGCCCAGCTGCGCGACCTGCTCGGCGTGGTCGAGCGTGGCGGCCTGGACGTGCAGCTGGTGCCGATCCTCGACATCGACCTGGCGCCTTCGCGGCAGCGGCTGGTGCTGGCCGCCGGCAGCCGCGAGGGCGTGCGCCTGGGCCAGGCGGTGATCGATGCCGGCGGCCTGCTCGGCCAGGTGGTCGAGGTGACGCCGCTGCATTCGACCGTGCTGCTGCTGACCGACCCGGACCACGCGGTGCCGGTGATGATCGCGCGCAATGGCGTCCGCCTGATCGCCTACGGCGGCGGCGACCGGCTGGAACTGCGCGACGTGCCGCTCAACCGCGACGTGGAGGTCGGCGACACCCTGGTGACCTCCGGCCTGGGCGGACGCTTCCCACCGGGCTTCCCGGTGGCCACCATCACCGCGCTGCGGCCGGACGAGAGCCAGGCCTTCCTGGTCGGCGAACTGGCGCCGGCCGCGCAGCTGGACCGCGGCCGCGACGTGCTGCTGTTGCGCAGCGGTGCGCCGCTGCCACTGCCGGCCGCCCCGGGCGCCGCGGCCGGGGCGGACGCGAATGCCGCCGCGAACGCCGCTCCGGCCAGCAGCCCGGCGACCGTTCCGGCCAGCCCTCCGCCGCGGCCGGCAGCCACGCGCGATGGCAGCGGCGCAGAGGCAGACGCCACTGGCGCGGCGCGGCCGCCTGCCTCGACCCCGCCGCCAGCGGTGCCCAGCAACCCGAACCCGCCGCGGGAGACGCCGCGATGAGCCGCCTGCGCGATGGCGGCTGGATCCTGCCGGTGAGCCTGTGCGTGGCCCTGCTGCTGGGCCTGCTGCCGCTGCCGGAGGCGCTGCAGCCGCTGCGCCCGTACTGGCTGGCCCTGGTGCTGGCCTACTGGGTGATCGAAGCGCCCTCGCGCGCCGGCCTGGGCCTGGCCTTCTGCGTGGGGCTGGCGGCCGACCTGGCCTACGGCGGCCTGCTCGGCGAGCAGGCGCTGCGGCTGGTGATCATGGCGTTCATCCTGCAGCGCTTCCGCGCGCGGCTGCGGTTCTTCCCGCTGTCGCAGCAGGCCCTGGCGATCGGCGCGCTGCTGCTGAACGACCGCATCGTCAGCGCGGCGATCCACCTGGCGCTGGGACAGCCGACCCTGCCCTGGCATTACTGGTGGGCGCCGGTGCTGGGCATGCTGCTGTGGCCGCCGCTGTTCCTGCTGCTGGATGCGCTGCGCCTGGGCCGGCGTGGCGACTGAGCCGTGAACAGCCGTCGCCCGGTCAAGAATCCGCACGCGGAAGCCGAGCAGTTCCGCCGCCGCGCCGCGATCGGCTTCATCGGCGTGGCCCTGGCGCTGCTGGGCCTGGGCGCGTGGTACTTCCGCCTGCAGGTGCTGCAGCACGACGATTACGCCACCCGCTCGGAAGCCAACCGCATCCGGCCAAAACCCGTCGTGCCGGCGCGCGGCATGATCTACGACCGCCAGGGCCGGCTGCTGGCCGAGAACCTGCCGGCGTTCCGCCTCGACGTCACCCCCGACAAGGCCGGCGACCTGGACAAGCTGCTGGCCGAACTGGGCCAGGTGATCGCGCTGGACGAGGACGAAATCGCCCACTTCCGGCGCGAGCGCAAGTCCGGTCGCGGCTTCCTGCCGATCACCCTGAAGCTGCGCCTGAGCGACGAGGAGATGGCGGCCTTCGCGGTCAACCGCTGGCGCTTCCCCGGCGTCGAGCTGCAGCCCTACCTGACCCGGCACTATCCCCACGGCGACCTGTTCGCGCACGTGATCGGCTACGTCGGCCGGATCGACGAGGACGACCTGGCCAAGCTGGGCGAGGGCGGCGCGGCGCTGACCCACATCGGCAAGACCGGGGTGGAGCGCGCCTACGAGGAACTGCTGCGCGGCCAGGTCGGCTACGAGCAGATCGAGACCAACGTGCAGGGCCGCGCGCTGCGCACCGTGGGCCGTGTGCCGGCGCGGCCGGGCGCCGACCTGCGCCTGTCGATCGACGCCGAGCTGCAGCGCGCCACGGTCGCCGCGTTCGGCGAGCTGGAGGGCACGGCGGTGGCGATGGACCCGCGCACCGGCGAGATCCTGGCCCTGGTCAGCCTGCCGTCGTTCGACGCCAACCTGTTCGTCAACGGCATCTCGCACGCCGACTACCGCGCCCTGAGCGACAACCCGTCGCGGCCGCAGTTCAACCGCGCCGTGCTCGGCGGCGTGGCGCCGGGCTCCACGCTCAAGCCGTTCCTGGCCCTGGCCGGGCTGGACAGCGGCACCCGCCGGCCGGAGGACCGCACCCTGTCCACCGGCATGTTCTACCTGCCGGGCACGCGGCGCGGCTGGGGCGACTCGCACCGCGGCGGCCACGGCTGGACCGATGCGCGCAAGTCGATCGCCGATTCGGTCAACACGTACTACTACAAGCTCGCCCTGGACATGGGCATCGACGAGATCGACCGTTACCTGCGCCGCTACGGCTTCGGCCAGCCCAGCGGCATCGACCTGTCCGGCGAGAACACCGGGATCCTGCCCAATCCGGCCTGGAAGCTGAAGAACCGCAAGGAGCGCTGGTATCCCGGCGACACGGTGAACATCAGCATCGGCCAGGGCGACTGGAAGGTGACCCCGCTGCAGATGGTGCGCGGCACCGGCGCGCTGGCCGACGACGGCCGGTTGCGGCGGCCGCACCTGGTGCAGGCGCGGCGCGACCGCTTCGACGCGCCCTGGGCGCCGCTGCCGCAGCCGGCGCCCACCCTCATCAGCGACAGCCCGGCGGACCTGCAGGTGGTGCGCGAGGGCATGGTCATGACCGTGCATGGGCCCGGCGGCACCGCGCGCGCGATCGGTGCCGGCTCGCCCTACCTGATCGCTGGCAAGACCGGCACCGCGCAGGTGGTCAGCCGCCGCGGCACCGCGGCGGTCGATCCGCGCAGCCTGCCGATGCACCTGCGCCATCGCGCGCTGTTCATCGGCTATGCGCCGGCGGACGACCCGCAGATCGCAGTGGCGGTGGCCGTGGAGGGTGGCGGTTATGGCGGCAGCACCGCGGCGCCGATCGCCAAGGCGATCTTCGATGCCTGGCTGCTGGGCAAGCTGCCGGCCGGGCTGGAGCCGATCGACGGACCGGCGACGGCGCCGGCGCCGGCCTGCGCGCCGGAAGACGCGACGTGCCTGCAGGCGCAGCCCGTGCCCGCCACGGGCGCCTCGGCCGCAGCCCGCGTCCTGGTCGATCGGCCGGCTTCGGCACCGGCGTCCAGCGCAGCGCCACCGCCGACCTTGGCGCCGACGCCGACGAACGCGGGCGAGCGTGACAGCGACCGCGCGGACGGACGCGAGGTGCGCCGTTGAGGGACTTCCTGCGCTGGCTGCTGGACATCGGCGCGCGTGCCACGCGCACGCTGGACTGGCCGCTGCTGCTGGCGCTGTTCGCGCTGATGGGCTTCGGCCTGGCGGTGCTGTACAGCGCCGGCGGCGCCAGCAACGGGCCGGCGCTGATCAAGGCCCAGGGCGCGCGCTTCGCGGTCGGCCTGCTGGCCATGTGGGCGCTGTCGCGGGTGTCGGTGATCCGCCTGCGCGCGTGGTCGCCGCCGGTGTACCTGCTCTCGCTGCTGCCGCTGGTCGCGGTGCTGCTGGTGGGCACCGGCAAGCATGGCCGGCACTGGCTGGACCTGGGCGTGTTCTACCTGCAGCCGTCGGAGCTGCTGAAGATCAGCCTGCCGATGATGGTCGCCTGGTACCTGCACCGGCGGCCGCTGCCGCCGCGCATCGACACGGTGCTGGTGGCCGGCGTGCTGGTCGCCGTGCCGACCAGCCTGATCCTGCTGCAGCCGGATTTCGGCACCGGCATGCTGATCGCGGCCAGCGGCGTGTTCGCGCTGCTGCTGGCGGGGTTGCCGTGGTGGTGGGTCGGCGTGGCCGTCGGCGGCGTGGCCGCGGTCGCGCCGGCGGCCTGGATCTGGCTGCTGCGGCCGTACCAGAAGGACCGCATCCTCACCTTCCTGGAGCCCGAGCGCGACCCGCTGGGCACCGGCTGGAACATCATCCAGTCCAAGATCGCGATCGGGTCCGGGGGCCTGACCGGCAAGGGCTGGGGCGAGGGCAGCCAGTCGCACCTGAACTTCATCCCCGAGCAGACCACCGACTTCGTGTTCGCGGTGCTGAGCGAGGAGTTCGGCTGGATCGGAGTGGCCACGGTGCTGGCGCTGTACCTGTTCGTGATAGGCCGCTGCCTGTGGATCGCGATGGAAGCGCGCGACACCTACTCGCGCCTGCTCGCCGGTTCGCTGGGCCTGGCGTTCTTCGTCTACGTGCTGGTCAACGGCGGCATGGTCTCCGGCCTGCTGCCGGTGGTGGGCGTGCCGATGCCGCTGCTCAGTTACGGTGGTACCTCGGCGGTGTCGCTGCTGGCCGGGCTCGGGCTGGTGATGGCGGTGCGCACGCACCGCCCGGTGCATGGCTACCGCTGACGCCGCGGGCCGGCGGATGCGACGGAAAATCCGGTGGTTCCGCGTGTTTGCGCACGATGCTACCCTGCCGTCGATGATGAAACCCGCGCTTGCCAGCCTGTTGGCTCTCGGTCTCCTCGGATGCATCCCGAAGGAGGCGTTCGTTTCCCCGCCGTCGTCGGCCACCGCCGTCGCCAGGCCCGCCACGCCGGCCGAAGCGGCGCCGGAGAAGCCGGTCGCGCCGCCGGTCGATCTCACCCCGGTGCCATTCGAGATCGCGCGCGCCAACTTCGTGCGCGACACGTCGGCGCGTTTCGGCATCCCGGCCGCCGAGATCGAGGCGACCCTGGCGCAGGCGACCGTGCTCGACAGCGTGGTCACCGCGATGTCGCGCCCGGCCGAGCGGGTCAAGCCGTGGCACGAGTACCGGCCGATGTTCATCAGCCAGGCACGGATCGACGGCGGCCGTGCGTTCCTGGCCAAGCATCGCCAGGCCCTCGACAAGGTGCAGGCCAGGACCGGCGTGCCGGCCGAGCTGGTGGTGGCGATCATCGGCGTGGAGACCAGCTACGGCGGCAACACCGGCCGCTACTCGGTGCTCGACGCGCTGTACACGCTGGCCTTCAACTACCCGCGCAGCGGCGACCCGGCCAAGCTCGAGCGCGAAGTGCGCCGCGAACTGTTCTTCCGCGACGAGCTGGCGCAACTGTTCGCGCTGGGGCGCGAGGAGAAGCTGGACATCGCCGCGCTCAAGGGCAGCTACGCCGGGGCGATGGGCCTGGGCCAGTTCATGCCCTCGAGCTACCGCCAGTTCGCCGTGGACGGCGACGGCGACGGCCGCCGCGACCTGTTCGGCAGCCTGGACGACGTGTTCGCCTCGATCGCCAACTATTTCGTGAAGAAGGGCGGCTGGGTCGCCAACGCGCCGGTGGCGGCGCCGGCCACGCTCGCGGCCGGGCGGGAACCGTTCAACCCCGAGGACTGGACGCCGACCCACACCCTCGAGGAACTGGCCGCGCGCGGCTACGCGCCGGTGCAGCCGGTGCCGGCCGGCATCACCGCCACGCCGGTGTCGCTGGAAGGCAGCGCCGGCCCGCAGTACTGGCTCGGCTTCCAGAACTACTACGCGATCACCCGCTACAACATCTCCAAGATGTACGCGATGGCCGTCTACCAGTTGTCGCAGGCGATCGCCGGGCGCGAGATCCCGCCGGCATGAGCGCGCGGCCGGCGCGCGCGCTGGTGGCGGTGCTGGCCGTGCTCGCACTGGCCGCGTGCGGCAGCGCGCCGAAGAAGTCCGCCAGCGCTTCGGCCGGCGGCAAGCCGCTGGCAGGGGCCGGCGCCGGGCACGCGCCGATGGCCGCGCTGCCGGAGGGCTGCACCGGCAAGTCGCCGTATGCCCCGGCGCAGGAAGACCCGTCGACGCGCGGCGACTACAAGGCCGGCGGCCTGTACAAGCCCGGGGTCAGCGACACCACGCCGGCCTACGTGCCCAACGTGGCCTGCATCCCGGAGCCGGTGGTCACCGACGAGGCGCGCTCCCCGGTCGGCAACCGCTCGCCGTACACGGTGCTGGGCAAGCAGTACCACGTGATGGACCGGACCCGGGGCTACGTCGAGAAGGGCACCGCCTCCTACTACGGGGCCAAGTTCCATGGCCGCCGCACCTCCAACCAGGAGGTGTACGACATGTACGCCTTCACCGCCGCGCACAAGACCCTGCCGTTGCCCAGCTTCGCCCGGGTGACCAACCTGGACAACGGCCAGTCGGTGGTGGTGCGGGTCAACGACCGCGGCCCGTTCCACGAGGGCCGGGTGATCGACCTCAGTTACGCGGCGGCGGTGAAGCTGGGCATCGTCGCCCGCGGCACCGGACGGGTGGAGGTGCGCGCGCTGCAGCCCGGCGACGACGACGCCCCGCGCAGTGCCGCCGCGCGCGCGCCGCAACAGGCGCCCGTGCGCGCCGTGGCGACGACCGCTCCGGCCACCCCGGCCACCGCGATGGACCAGCTGGTCCAGGCACTGCCGTCCACCGGCGGCGCGGTGGCCTCCGCGGTGGCGGCCGTGCCGGCGACGCCGGACGTGGCCGGCGCGGCCGTGGCGATGCTGCCGTCCTCGCAATCGGGCTCCTATGCGCCGGCGGGCGCGGCATCCGCCATGGCCGCGACCCGGGTCGACAACGGCGCCATCGCCGCGCCGGCGGCATCCGCCGGCCCGGAGCTGCAGGTCGCCAGTTTCTCCAGCCTCGACAACGCCCGGCGCGCGCTGGAGCGGCTGCTGGCCGCCGGCATCCCCGGGGCGCGACTGGACGACGTGGTCGCCGGCGGTCGCACCTTGTGGCGACTGCGCGTGGCCCCCGGCGCCGCGGACACCGCGGAACTTGCCGGCCGCATCGCCGGTCTCGGATTCGGTACCCCGCAACTGGTCCGCGAATGATGAACCGGCGCGGCCAGCGCGCCGCGCTTACAATTCCCAGCCCCCGCGCGAACGTCGCCCCGCGACCGCCGCCGCCAATCCCGCCGGCCACCGGCCGGCCAATGCAGGAGTTCCCACCCGCATGAAGTTCCGTTTTGCCGCCGGCGCGTTCGGCACCGCCCTGGCCACGACGCTGTCGATCGGCCTGGCCCTGGCCCAGGCACCCGCTCCGGCGCCGCCACCCGCCGCCGCCGCGCCCGCTGCCGTCGCCATTCCCGATGCGCCCAAGCCGGCCCAGTCCACCGCCTGGCTGGTGATGGACTACGCGACCGGCCAGGTCCTGGCCGGCGAGAACGCCGACGCGCGCGTGGAGCCGGCCAGCATCACCAAGGTCATGACCTCGTACGTGATCGCCGCCGAGATCGCCGCCGGCAAGGTCAACCCCGACGACCAGGTGATGATGAGCGAGCGCGCCTGGCGCGAGGGCGGGGCCCGCACCGACGGCAGCTTCAGCGGCTTCCCGGTCAACCAGACCGCGCCGCTGCGCGACATGGAAAAGGGCATGGCGGTGCAGTCGGGCAACGACGCCGCGATCGCCTTGGCCGAGCACGTGGCCGGCACCCAGGAGGCGTTCGCCGACCTGATGAACAGCTACGCGGCGAAGATCGGCATGAAGAACAGCCACTTCGTCAACGCCCACGGCCTCTCGGCGCCGGAGCATTACAGCACCGCGCACGACCTGGCCTTGCTGGGGCGCGCGTTCGTGCGCGATTTCCCGGAGGCGTACGCCTACAACAGCATCAAGGAATTCACGGTCAACGGCATCACCCAGCCCAACCGCAACCTGCTGCTGTGGCGCGACCCGAGCGTGGACGGCATCAAGACCGGCCACCACTCTGGCGCCGGCTACTGCCTGATGAGCTCGGCCAAGCGCGGCGACCAGCGCCTGGTCGCGGTGGTGATGGGTTCGAACTCCGAGCGCCAGCGCGCCGACGACAGCCTGGCCCTGCTCAACTGGGGTTTCCGCTTCTACGAGACCCACAAGCTGTACGAGCCGGGCAAGCCGGTGGCGCAGCTGAAGGTGTGGAAGGGCAAGGCCGACCAGGTGCAGCTGGGCGTGGCCCAGCCGCTGCTGGTGAGCGTGCCGCGTGGCCGCTACGCCGAGCTGAAGCCGGCGATGGAGGTGCCCAAGTCGCTGGTCGCGCCGATCGAGGCGGGCCAGGCGATCGGCACGGTCAAGGTGAGCCTGGACGGCGAAGTCGTCGCCCAGGCGCCGCTGGTGGCGATCGGCGCGGTCGAGGAAGCCGGTTTCTTCAAGCGCCTGTGGGATGCGTTCTGGATGTGGTGGGAGTCGGACTGAGCTCCACCGCTCCGATCGATGGCACACGCGCGCGGCCCTTCGGGGCCGCGCTGCGTTTCCGGGCTCGCAAAGGATCGGATCTGCTCGCGCCCCGCGTCTGAACGGCCACGCCCGCACTCCTCGTAGAGCGGGGCTTGCCCCGCTGCTTCCCCGCTCACCCGGGAGGGGGCGGCAGCCGGGCAAGCCCGGCTCTACGGAGGAACCTAACGCCGCGGGGTATGCTCGGCAGCCGCTGTTTGCGCGGATCGACGGGGAAGGGATCGTGAAGACATTCGCCGCTGGACTGTTATGCCTGCTGCTGCCGGTGGCGCCGGCATGGGCCGCCGAAGCGCCCATGCAGGCCTACACCCGCGCGACGCAGTCGCTGGACGGCGAGTGGAAGGTGATCGTCGATCCGTACGAGAACGGCTACTACAATTACCGCTACCAGCCGTTCGACCAGCAGGCCGATCCGCCCAAGGGCGCGTATTTCCGCGACGCGAAACCCGAGTCGCCGACCGACCTGGTCGAGTACGACTTCGACCGGGCCCAGTCGCTGCAGGTACCCGGCGACTGGAACACCCAGGACCCGAGGCTGTACTACTACGAAGGTAGCGTCTGGTACCGGAAGACGTTCGATGCGCCGGCGCGAAAGCCGTCGGAGCGCGCGTTCCTGGAGTTCGGCGCGGTGAACTACCGCGCCGACGTGTACCTCAACGGCCGCAAGCTCGGCGTCCACGAGGGCGGCTTCACCCCGTTCCGCTTCGAGGTCACCGACCGGCTCCGGCCGCGCGGCAACTCGCTGGTGCTGAAGGTCGACAACAAGCGGCGCGCCGATGGCGTGCCCACGCTCAACACCGACTGGTGGAACTACGGCGGCATCACCCGCTCCGTCGGGCTGGTGGTGGTGCCGGAAGTGTTCGTCCGCGACTACCGTCTCGCCCTGGCCTCGCTCGCCGACCGCGAAGTCGCCGGCCGCGTGCAGCTGGACGGCGCGCGCGGTGGCGAGGAGGTCAGCGTGGCGCTGCCGGAGCTGGGCGTGCGCCAACGCGTGCGCGCCGGTGCCGATGGCCAGGCGGAATTCCGCTTCCGCGTCCCGGGCGCGCGCCTTTGGTCGCCGGTGCATCCGCAGCTGTACCGGGTCGAGATCGCCAGCGGCAGCGACACGCTGGTCGACCGGGTCGGCCTGCGCACGATCGCGACCCGCGGCCGGCAGTTGCTGCTCAACGGCGAGCCGCTGTTCCTGCGCGGGATCTCGGTGCACGAGGAGTACGCGGCCGACGGTGGCGGGCGCGTGCGCGACGCGGACCAGGCGCGCCGGCTGCTCGAGCGCGCCCGCTCGCTGGAGGCCAACTTCGTCCGCCTGGCCCACTACCCGCACAACGAGCACATGGCGCGGCTGGCCGACGAGATGGGCCTGCTGGTGTGGTCGGAGATCCCGGTCTACTGGACCATCGACTGGGCCAACGAAGCCACCTACCGCAACGCCGAAGCGCAGCTGGAGGCGATGATCGGCCGCGACCGCAACCGTGCCTCGGTGATCGTCTGGTCGCTGGCCAACGAGACCCCGGTATCGGACGCGCGCAACCGCTTCCTCTCGCGCCTGGCCGCGCGCGCCCGCGCGCTGGACGACAGCCGCCTGCTCAGTGCGGCGATGGAGAAGCATTACCGCGAAGACGACCCGGACGTGGCGGTGGTCGAGGATCCGCTGGCCGAGCTGGTCGACCTGGTCAGCTTCAACCAGTACATCGGCTGGTACGACGGCACGCTGGACAAGATCGACCGGGTGCGCTGGCAGATCCCGTACGACAAGCCGGTATTCGTCAGCGAGTTCGGCGCCGACGCCAGGCAGGGCCTGCATGGCGACGCCGGCGCCATCTGGACCGAGGAATACCAGGCCGAGCTGTACCGGCGGACCTTGCGCATGCTCGACCGGATCGAAGGCTTCGCCGGGACCTCGCCGTGGATCCTGTCCGACTTCCGTTCCCCGCGCCGGCCGCTGGCGGGCGTGCAGGACGGCTTCAACCGCAAGGGCCTGATGTCGGAGAAGGGCGAGCCGAAGCAGGCCTTCCACGTGCTGCGCAACTACTACCGGGGGAAGGCGGGGAACGCTCCGCCGTAAGCCTGCGGACCCGCTCCGCCACCTGTCCGCGCATGACGCCGCCGGAACGCATCGAACACGCTGACCGTCGCCGGCCGAGCCTGGAAGGCGACGGGTCCGCGCCGGACATGGCTGCCGGGCGGCAGCCGCGTCCTGCGCGCACTTCGGCAGGGACTGCCCGGGGCTCTGGTTTATGATCGGCGGACCGGCGTGGGGGGCCGTATGCGTGCACTTCGATCGTGAAGGAACACGTTCGCCCGTCAGCGCCGTCCACCAACGACGGAGAGTGCAATGCGTAAAGGGAATTCGGGCATGACGATTCTGGCCGCCGCGCTGCTGGCATCGATGGCGGCGCCGGTCGCGGCGCAGAGCGCGCAGGAGATGCGCAAGCAGCAGGCCGCGCAGATCCCGGTCTGCGCCAAGCCGCTGGGGACCATCTCGGTGATCGAGCCGGAAGACGCGGTCAACTGGTGGACCGGGCAGCAGCTGCCGGCGCCGTCGAAGCTGATCAAGGTGTTCGTCAACAAGTCGCGCTGCTTCACCCTGGTCGATCGCGGCGTCGGCATGGCCGCCGCCCAGTACGAGCGCGGGCTGGCCGCCGACGGCGAGCTGCGCGGTGGCTCCAACATCGGCAAGGGCCAGGTCAAGGCGGCCGACTACGTGATGATCCCGGACCTGATCGCGCAGAACAGCAACGCCGGCGGCAACGCGATCAGCGGCCTGGTCGGCGGCCTGCTGGGCGGCAATGCCGGCGCCCTGGTCGGTGGCCTGAACATGAAGAAGAAGACCGCCGACGTGGTCCTGACCGTCACCGACGTGCGTTCGTCCGAGCAGGTGGCGATGGCCGAGGGCAGCGCCAAGAAGACCGACATCGGCTGGGGCTCCAGCGGCGGCCTGTTCACCGGCAGCGGCTTCGGCGCGGCGGGCGTGGGTGGCTATGCCAATACCGAGATCGGGCAGGTCATCACCCTGGCCTACCTGCAGGCCTACACCGACCTGGTCGGCCAGCTCGGCGGCCTGCCGGAAAACGCCTCGGCGGCCAATGTCAGCCAGGCCCTGCGCGTGACCAAGCCGGCGCGACTGCTGGCCAACGCCAAGGGCACCGGCTCGGCGGTGCGCGAGCTCGATCCGGGGATGCTGCTGTACCCCACCGGCGCCAAGGAGGGCCTGATGTGGGAAGTGGACGATGAGCTCGGCAACAAGGGCTGGGTCAACTCCACCATGACCGAGCTGGCGCGGTAAGCGGCCTGCCGCGCGCCGGTACCGACCGGCGCGCGGCGCCCGGAGCCTGCGGGACGGTACCGCCGTCCCGCGGTCCACGCCCGGCATCGCCGGCCGGCGCCGGCGCCGCGACTTGGGTTCACCCCCTGCCGCCCCGATAATGCCGGCATGGAAATCAAATCCGACAATCCCGAACACGGCTTCCAGTTCCCCGGCACCTTCGAGCTCAGCGCGATGGGCACCGCCGACAAGGGCCTGGAGACCGAACTGCCGAAGCTGCTCGTCGAGTACGGCGTGGAGGTCCTGGAAGAGCGCATCCAGTGGAAGCACTCGTCCAACGGCAAGTACGTGTCGGTGCGGATCAGCTTCCGCGCCGACAGCCGCGAGCAGTACGACGCGGCCCACCAGGCGTTGCGCGACCATCCGGAAGTGAAGTGGACGCTGTGAGTGCGCCCGCGGTGGAGGCCGGGCCCGCCTGCGGGGTCGCTTCTCCGGCCCGCGCACCGCTCCCGGCACGGGTGTTCGACCTGGGCCGCCAGCCCTACGAGCCGGTATGGCGGGCGATGCAGCGCTTCACCGACGCGCGTGGCGAGGACACCGTCGACGAGCTGTGGCTGGTCGAGCACGAGCCGGTGTTCACCCTCGGCCAGGCCGGCAAGCCCGAACACGTGCTCGCCCCCGGCGACATCCCGGTGTTGCACGTGGATCGCGGCGGCCAGGTGACCTACCACGGCCCCGGCCAGATCGTGCTGTACCCGCTGCTGGACCTGCGCCGCCTGGGCGTGGGCGTGCGCGAGTACGTGTGCCGGATCGAGCAGGCGATCATCGACACCCTGGACGAGTGGAACATCGGCGGCGAGCGCCGCGAGGGCGCGCCGGGCGTCTACGTGGGCGGCGCCAAGGTCGCCGCGCTGGGGATCCGCGTCCGCCGCGGCTGCACCTTCCATGGCCTGGCCTTCAACATCGGCATGGACCTGGAGCCGTTCCACCGGATCAATCCCTGCGGCTACCAGGGCCTGCAGGTGACCTCGCTGCAGGACCTGGGCGGCCCCTCGGGCATGGAGGCGGTCAAGCCGGTGCTGCTCGACCAGGTCGCCCGCCAGTTCGGGCTGGCCCTGCAGCCGCAGGCTGGGCTGCCCGGCACCGGCTTCTGAGTCCGTCACCCGAGTGCGGACAGGGCGTCCGTCCGAGGGATGCGCCCTGCCCCCGGGGCGCGACGGCCCCATCCGGAGCACGCGCTCCAGCTCTCCCGCACATCCCGGCGCGTGGTGGTGCCATCCGGAGTCCGCTCTCCCGCACGTCCGGGGGCGCGGCGGTCCCCACCGGAGTCCGCGCTTGTGCCCCCGTCGCTGTGTCCCAGCGGCATGGGCGTCCGCCTGCAGTTGCAACTTCCGCCCGGCTCCGCGCCCGGTCGCGGCTGCCGTTCCGGAGCCCGCGCCTCGGTCCGGGTCAACTCGCGCCCGGGTGCAGTCAGCGGGCGATCCGACCATGAAGGGCGGGTGCTCCGCCGGTCTGCGCATCGAGCGCCTCCCCGTCGTTCCGCCCGCCGCGACCACCGTTGCACCGGCGTTGGCCTTTCCGCCGGGCAGCGGGGCAAGCCCCGCTCTACAATAGGCGCCATGACTTCCACCGCCCCCCGCTCGATCCCGCTCCAGGTCCTGTCCGAACCGGCCGCGCCGGTGGCGGCGCCGCGCGATGGCGCGCTCCAGGAGGGCGCCAAGCAGCTGGGTGGCGACAAGATCGGCCGCTCCCCGGTGCAGTTCGCCGACGCGCCGGTGCTGCGGAAGCCGTCCTGGATCCGGGTCCGGATCCCGTCCGGCAACGCCGTGGCCAACCTCAAGGCCAAGCTGCGCGAGAACCGCCTGGTCACCGTGTGCGAGGAAGCCAGCTGCCCGAACATCCACGAGTGCTTCGGCCACGGCACCGCGACCTTCATGATCCTGGGCGAGGTCTGCACGCGGCGCTGCTCGTTCTGCGACGTCGCCCACGGCCGTCCCAAGCCGCCGGACGCCGGCGAGCCGGCCAACCTGGGCAACACGGTCGCCGACATGGGCCTGAAGTACGTGGTGGTGACCAGCGTCGACCGCGACGACCTGCGCGACGGCGGCGCCCAGCATTTCGTCGACTGCATCGCCGCGATCCGCGAGCGCGCCCCCGGCACCCGGATCGAGATCCTGACCCCCGATTTCCGCGGCAAGGGCCGCATGGACCGGGCCCTGGAGATCCTGGCGCAGAACCCGCCGGACGTGTTCAACCACAACATCGAGACGGTGCCGGAGCTGTACCCGAACGTGCGTCCCGGTGCCGACTACCAGTGGTCGCTGACCCTGCTGCAGAAGTTCAAGGCCCAGCACCCGGCGGTGCCGACCAAGTCCGGGATCATGCTTGGCCTGGGCGAGACGATGGAGCAGGTCCAGGCCACCCTGCGCGACCTGCGCGCGCACGACGTGGAAATGGTGACCATCGGCCAGTACCTGCAGCCGACCGCCCACCACCACCCGGTGATGCGTTACTGGACTCCCGAGGAATACAAGGCGCTGGAGGACTACGGCTACGCGCTGGGCTTCAGCCACGTCGCCTCCGGGCCGATGGTCCGCTCGTCCTACCATGCCGATCGCCAGGCGGCCGGCGCCGGGGTCGCGGCCTGACGGTCCGGGCCGTCGCCCGGCACCGGCGCGTCCCGCGCCGGGCGGTCCGGCCGCGGCGGCCGGCGATGGCGATCCGTTCACTTTTTCCTACGCGGCAGCCGCTAGCCTGCGATGAACGGTGCCGGCACGGGCCCGCGCAGGCCGGTGCAACTTCCGGCACTGGCCGCAGTCTCAGCCCTGGCACAGCCTGATCCGACCGGCGCCCGCCGGCCAAGAGCCACTACATGAACCGCAGATTCGCCGTCCCCCTGTCCCTGTTCGCCGCCCTCGTGCTGGCCACGCCGCTCGCCCTGCTGGCGCGCGCCGACGGCGGCAGCCCGCTGGCGATCACGCCAAACGCCGACCAGTCCACCGTCTCGAAGATGGTCTACGGCGCGCTGTCGGACAGCCGCCTGGCCTATCGCCCGCGGCCCGGCGACCAGGCGCTGTCGGAGGACATCTTCCGCCGCTACCTGGAGGCGCTGGACCCCAACCGGCAGTTCTTCACCGCCGCCGACATCGCCCGCTTCGAGCCGTACCGCGACGTGATGGGCGATGCCGTGCGCCAGGGCGATCCCGCCGCCGCCTTCGCCATGTTCGGCGTGTACCGCGAGCGGGTGGACCAGCGCGTGGCGCACGCGCGCAAGCTGCTCAAGCAGGACTTCGATTTCACCGGCGACGAGCGCTGGGAGTACGACCGCGAGAAGGCGCCATGGGCCGCCGACAACGCCGCGCTCGATGCGCTGTGGCGCAAGTCGGTGATGAACGACGTGCTGCGGCTCAGGCTCGCCGGCAAGGAGCCGGCCGAGATCCGCAAGACCCTGGACAAGCGCTACCAGCAGCTCGGCCGCTCGGTGGCCGAGCTCAAGAGCGAGGACGTGTTCTCGCTGTTCCTCAACGCCTATACCGCTTCGGTCGATCCGCACACCGACTACCTCAACCCGCGCAGCGCCGAGAACTTCAACCAGTCCATGTCGCTGTCGCTGGAGGGCATCGGCGCCCAGCTGCAGCGCCAGGACGACGTGGTCGTGATCCGCGAGATCATCCCGGGCGGTCCGGCAGCGATGGACGGCACGCTCAAGGCCGGCGACCGCATCGTCGGCGTCGGCCAGGGCCGCACCGGCGCGATCGAGGACGTGATCGGCTGGCGCATCGACGACGTCGTCGCCAAGATCCGGGGCACCAAGGGCACGCAGGTGAAGCTGGAGTACATCCCGGCCGAGAACGGCATCGACGGCGAACACCGCACCGTGACCCTGACCCGGCAGCGCGTGCAGCTGGCCGAGCAGGCCGCCAAGAGCAAGACCTACACGATCCCGGCGCACGGCGACATGCCCGCGCGGCTGATCGGCGTGATCGAACTGCCCACTTTCTACCAGGACTTCGAAGGCCGGCGCCGCAACGGCAACGACTACACCTCCGCGACCCGCGACGTGGCCCGCCTGCTGGGCGAGTTCAAGGACAAGGGCGTGGACGGCGTGGTCCTGGACCTGCGCAACAACGGCGGCGGTTCGCTGGACGAGGCGGTGCAGCTCACCGGCCTGTTCATCGACCAGGGGCCGGTGGTGCAGCAGCGCGAATCCGGTGGTCGCGTGCAGGTCTATGCCGACCGCAGCCCGGGCGTGGCCTGGGACGGCCCGCTGGCGGTGGTGGTGAACCGCGCCTCGGCCTCGGCGTCGGAGATCTTCGCCGGCGCCATGCAGGACTATGGTCGCGCGCTGATCATCGGCGAGACCACCTTCGGCAAGGGCACGGTGCAGAACCTGCTCGACCTGGACCGCTGGCCGGCGGCCGGCGAAGGCCCGCGCTATGGCCAGGTCAAGCTGACCATCGCCCAGTTCTTCCGTGCCGACGGCGGCAGCACCCAGAACAAGGGCGTGGTGCCCGACATCGCCTATCCGCTCAGCGTGGATGCCAACGAGTTCGGCGAGAGCACCTACGACAACGCGCTGCCGTGGACCCGCATCGCGGCCGTGCCGCACGCGCGCTACGGCAACTTCGCGCCGCTGCTGCCGCAGCTGCAGAAGATGCACGAGGCCCGGATCGCCGACGACCTGGAGTTCCAGTGGTGGAGCGAGGACGTGGCCCACTACCGTGCCGAGGCGGCCAAGAAGTACCTCTCGCTCAACGAGGCCGAGCGGCGCGCCGAGCGCGAGCGCCAGGAAACGCAGCGCAAGGAACGCCAGGCGATCCGCAAGCAGAAGGGCCTGGCCCTGGATCCGCTGGCCGACGAGACCGACGATGGCCTGACCGCCAACGAACGCGACGTGGTCAAGGACGCCGAGCGCGAGAAGGCCGCCGAGAAGCGCCCGGATCCGCTGCAGCGCGAGGCCGCGGCGATCCTGGCCAATGCGATCGACCTGCTCGAGCAGGACCGCCCGCTGTCGGCGCAGGTATTGCCGGGCACCCAGTCGGCGGTGCGCTGGGCCGACTGAGGCCAGCCACGCACCACCTGCGACGCCAACATCGGCGGCCTCGGCCGCCGATGCTGTTTGAGGTCCGCGCAGTGGCCGTTGCGGCGCGCATCGCAGTCGTCGATGTCCGTGGCCCGGCTCGTGTAGGAACCCATCTTCATGGGCGACCCGACGCCTGGCGCAGGCGACGGCGTCGTGTTCCCGGGACCCGGTCGCCCATGATGATGGGCTCCTACAAGGTGGGGCTCAATCCGGGATCGCCAGCGCCAGCGTCTCCTTGACCTCCTCCATCACGATGTAGCTCTTGGACTCGCGCACGTGCGGCAGGGTCAGCAGGCTGCTGCCGAGCAGCTTGCGGTAGGAGGCCATCTCCGAGATGCGGGCCTTGATCAGGTAGTCGAAGTCGCCGGACATCAGGTGGCACTCCAGCACGTTGGGCAGCTTCAGCGCGGCGCGGCGGAACTCCTCGAAGATGTCGCCGGACTTGTAGGCGAGGCTGATCTCGACGAATACCAGCAGGCCGGCCTTGAGCGCCTGCGGGTTGAGCCTGGCGTAGTAGCCCTCGATCACGCCGTCGCGTTCGAGCCGCCGCACGCGCTCGGTGCACGGGGTGGTCGACAGGCCCACGCGCTCGCCCAGTTCGGTGAAGGAGATGCGGCCCTCCTGCTGGAGGATCCGCAGGATGTGCCGGTCGATCCGGTCCAGGTCGCGGGCAGCGCGTTCGGGGCGGGCCGGCTGGGCGCGTGGACGGGCGGGGCGGTCGGCGGCCAAGGAAACCTCCACGGGTGGCCCGGTTGTTAAGGCGAATCCACCTTAACACGGCAAAAAAACGGAAAAAACAACCAGTTGATCGTCCATATACTGCGCGCCTTGCCGGCAGCTTCCCCATTCATCCAGTGGAAGTGCCTGAATCGAGGGTCGAGCGATGCAGCGGGTTCTGGTACTGGGCAGTGGCGTGATCGGCGTGACCAGCGCGTGGTACCTGGCGCAGGCCGGGTTCGAGGTGACCGTGGTGGACCGCGAGCCGGGTCCGGCGCGTTCGACCAGCTACGCCAACGCCGGGCAGATCTCGCCGGGCTACGCTTCGCCCTGGGCCGCCCCGGGCGTGCCGCTGAAGGCGATCAAGTGGCTGTTCCAGAAGCACGCGCCGCTGGCGATCAAGCCCACGCTCGATCCGGACCAGTACCTGTGGCTGGCGCAGATGCTGCGCAACTGCACGGCCGGGCGCTACGCGGTGAACAAGGAGCGCATGGTCCGCCTGGCCGAATACAGCCGTGATTGCCTGGACGAGCTGCGCGCCGACACCGGCCTGACCTACGAGGGCCGCCGCCTCGGCACCACCCAGCTGTTCCGCACCCAGGCCCAGCTCGACGCGGCCGCGCGCGACATCGCCGTGCTGCAGGAGGCCGGGGTGCCCTACGAAGTGCTCGACCGCGCCGGCGTGGCCCGGGTCGAACCGGCGCTGGCCGCGACCGCCGACCGGCTGGTCGGCGGCCTGCGCCTGCCCGGCGACCAGACCGGCGACTGCCAGCTGTTCTGCGAGCGCCTGGCCGCGCTGGCGAAGATGCGCGGCGTGGAATTCCGCTACGGCGCGAACATCGAGGCGATCGAAGCCGACGGCGACCGGGTCACCGGCGTGCGCATCGACGGCCGGCTGGAAACCGCGGACCGCTACGTGCTGGCGCTGGGGAGCTGGTCGCCGCAGCTGCTCAAGCCGCTCGGCATCCGCCTGCCGGTGTATCCGCTCAAGGGCTACTCGCTGACCATCCCGATCACCGATGCGGCGATGGCGCCGGCCTCGACCGTGCTCGACGAGACCTACAAGATCGCGATCACCCGCTTCGACCGCCGCATCCGCGTCGGCGGCATGGCCGAGGTGTCCGGCTACGACCTGTCGCTGGACCCGCGTCGGCGCGCGACCCTGGAGAAGGTGGTCGGCGACCTGTACCCGAAGGGCGGCGACCTGGCCCGCGCCGAGTTCTGGACCGGCCTGCGCCCGGCCACGCCCGACGGCACCCCGGTGGTCGGCGCCACCGGCCTGCGCAACCTGTTCCTCAACACCGGCCACGGCACCCTGGGCTGGACCATGGCCTGTGGCTCGGGCCGCTACCTGGCCGACGTCATCGCCCACCGCCCGACCCGGATCCGCAGCGAAGGCCTGGACATCTCCCGCTACGGCCGCGGCAACGCCACGCTGGAGCTCGATGGCGAGGCGATTCCGGCGACAATCGGCGGGTGATCCTCCGCGTCGATGGAAGCCGGGATGCGGTGAGCCCCGGGCCACCGGCGATGGACTGGCGCCTGTGCTTCCCCGGCGGTCGACCTCGATCCGCCGCGCCTGTTCCCCCTTACCCCGGCAGCCGATACCGATGCGTCCCGCCCGTGCCCTGATCGACCTGGAAGCGCTGCGCCACAACTATCGGCTGGCTCGCGGGCTCGGTGGCGGGCGCGCGCTGGCGGTGGTCAAGGCCGATGCCTACGGCCACGGCGCCGTGCGTTGTGCGCTGGCACTGCAGGACGAGGCCGACGGCTTCGCAGTGGCCTGCATCGAGGAGGCGCTCGCCTTGCGCGAGGCCGGCATCCGCGCGCCGATCCTGCTGCTGGAAGGCTTCTTCGACGCCGCCGAACTGCCGCTCATCCTGCAACACGACCTGTGGACCGTGGTCCACGCGGGCTGGCAGGTCGAGGCACTGGAGCGCACGCCGCTGCCCAAGCCGTTGCAGGTCTGGCTGAAGCTGGACTCGGGCATGCACCGCGTCGGCCTGGATCCGGCGGACTACCGCGACGCCTGGCAGCGGCTGCGCGCGTTGCCGCATGTCGGCGATCTCGTGAAGATGAGCCACTTCGCCCGCGCCGACGAAACCGGGTGCGCGCGCACCGACGAGCAGCTGGCGACTTTCGCCGCCGCCACGGCCGGCCTCGCGGGCGACACCAGCCTGTGCAATTCGCCGGCCCTGCTCGGCTGGCCGCAGGCGCGTGCCGACTGGGCGCGCCCGGGGCTGATGCTGTACGGCGTGTCGCCGTTCGCGCAGCCCAACGACAAATCCGCGCAACTTCGTCCGGTGATGACGCTGGAATCGAAGATCATCGCAGTGCGCGAGCTGCCGGCCGGCGAACCGGTCGGCTACGGCGCGCGCTTCGTCACCGACGCGCCGACCCGGATAGGCGTGGTTGCCATCGGCTACGCCGACGGCTACCCGCAGTTCGCGGTCAATGGCACGCGGGTGGCGATCGACGGGAAGCCCGGTCGCCTGGTCGGTCGCGTGTCGATGGACATGCTCACCGTCGACCTCACCGACCACCCGCGGGCCGGTATCGGCAGCGGCGTGGAACTGTGGGGCAAGCAGGTGCCGGCCGCGGAGGTCGTCGCCCACAGCCAGACCAGCAGCTACCGCCTGCTGTGCGCTGTAAAGCGGGTGCCGCTGCAGTACACGGGCTGAGGTTCCTGCAGACGCATCGCGCCGGTCCCGGCGTTTCCGGCTGACCTGGCGGCCGCTCCGCCGCCTCGACACCCGTTCGCCGGCGGCGCATAGTCGGCACGCACGGCGGAAGGCCCCGCAGGGACCTGACCATCCACGGTTGCCAGGGAAGCGTCCATGGCTGTCGTACCGCGTCCCCCGTCCTATTTCGATGCGGCGCTGCCGCTGGTCGTGCTGGTGGTGCTGGTCGGCACCTCGGTCGCGCTGTTCGGCATGGCTGCGGTGGATGGGCCGATGCAGGTCGCGATGATCCTGGCCTCGATGTCCGCGATCGCGGTCATCCTCAAGAACGGCCATCCCTGGGAGGCGATCGCGCAGTCCGGGCAGAAGGGCCTGGCCACGGTGGTCGGCGCGATCTTCATCCTGCTGGCGGTCGGCGCGCTGATCGGCACCTGGAACATGTCCGGCACGATCCCGACGCTGGTGTACTACGGCATCCAGCTGATCGACCCGGCCTGGTTCCTGCCGGTGGCGTTCCTGGTCTGCGCGGCGATCTCGCTGAGCATCGGCAGTTCCTGGACCACCGCCGGCACCGTCGGCGTGGGCCTGATGGGGCTGGCGCAGATGATCGGCGTGTCGCCGGCGATGACCGCGGGCGCGGTGATCGCCGGTGCCTACGTCGGCGACAAGACCTCGCCGCTGTCGGAGACGACCGTGCTGGCCGCGCAGCTCAACGGCGTCGACCTGTTCCGCCACATCCGCTACCAGGCCTGGACCACGGTCCCGGCCGGGCTCGTCGCGCTGCTGGTGTTCGTGGCTCTGGGGTCCTCGCAGCGCAGCGGGCTGCCCGACGCGATCGTCTCGGCCGAGCTCGCGCACATCGATGCGCTCTTCCACATCAGCGCCTGGAACCTGCTGCCGCTCCTGCTGCTGGTGGGGATGTCGATCCGCAAGGTGCCGGCGACGCTGGCGATAATGCTCGGCCCTGCTGGCGGGGGTGATGGCGGTGTTCCTGCAGCCGCAGGCGGTGGCGCAGTTCGTGGATGCGCCCGGCGAACCGGCGACGGTGGTGGCGATCAAGGGCATGTGGCTGGCGATGGCCAACGGCTTCGGCGTGGACACCGGCATGGCCGAGGTCGATGCGCTGCTCTCGCGCGGCGGCATGGACAGCATGCTGCTGACCATCTGGCTGATCATCGGCGCGGTCACCTTCGGCATCCTGGTCGACGATTTCGGCCTGCTCGGCAAGCTGGTGGCGCCGCTGCTGCACCGGGCCCGCACCACCGGCCGCCTGTTCGCGTCGGTGGTGGCGACCGCGCTGGGCCTCAACGTCGCCGCGGGCGACCAGTACATCGCGCTGCTGCTGCCCACGCGGCTGTATTCGGCCGAGTTCGCCCGGCGCGGGCTGGCACCGGAGAACCTCTCGCGCGCGGCCGGCGACGCCGGCATCGTCACCTCGGCCCTGGTGCCGTGGAACTCGTGCGGCGCCTACATGGCGGTGGTGCTCGGCGTGCCGACCATGGCCTACCTGCCGTTCGCGGTGTTCAACTACACCGCGCCGCTGCTCACGCTGCTGCTGGGTTTCACCGGCTGGCGGATCGCGCGGTTGCCGGCGGCGCCGGCGCCAGCCGGAGCGGTTCCGGCCGAGCGCCAGGCCTAGCCGCGCAGCTCCGACGTCCTCTTCCCGTATGGGTCGGTTCATCGGCACCGGACATCGGGGCGTCGCAACGTCGCGCGTGCCAACGGCGCCGGGTCGCCGATGAATCGGCTCCTACACGATGGGCGGCCGATGCATCAGGCGGGGCTGGCCGGCTTCGGCAACCGCACCATGCGTTCCATCAGGTGGTCGAGGGTGGCCGCCAGGTCGCCGTCGCAGCGGCCCATGTGCACCGGCGAAGTCTGGATGATCGCGCTGCGCCGCGCGGTGAGCCAGTGGAAGCGCGCGCGCGGCGGCAGCAGGCCGATCGGCGCGGCCGCCTCGCCGCCGCGGCAGATCGCCGGGATCGCGGCGAGGTGGCGGCCCACCAGCGCCAGGTCGATCGCCGGGTCCAGCGCCCGCAGGCGCGCGGGGTCCACTTCGATGCGTGCCTCGAGGAAGCGTGCGCGCTCGCAGGAAAGGATCACGCCGACATTGACGAATTCCTCGCGCTCCACCCGGGGTACCACGCGGATGACGGCGTAGTCGTAGGTCTCATGCACGTGCACGGATCGCCTCCTGCACGAAGCCTTCGCGCGCGGCCAGCCGCTGGCACAGGTAGGCGACATAGGCGGCGCGCTGCGTGGCCGGATCGGCGAACGCATCCGGTCCCTGCAGCCAGTCGTCGGGCACCTGGCCGACGATGTCGGAGATGACGTCGGCCGGCAATCGCTTCGCCATGTCGGCGTCGACCCCGGCGATGCGGTCCGCCCAGCGCAGCAGCACGTGGTCGCGCACCAGCGCGAACGGCTTGCCCGCCTGCGTGGTGTCGCCGTCCCAGCCATGGTGGAAGTACAGCGACGCTCCATGGTCGATGAGGTACAGCCGGCCGTGCCAGACCAGCATGTTCGGGTTTCGCGCGGTGCGGTCGACATTGCTGGTGAACGCGTCGAACCAGACGATGCGCGAGGCCAGCTCCGGGTCGGGCTGCTCGGCGACCGGGTCGAAGTTCATCGCCCCGGGCAGGTAGTCCATGCCCAGGTTGAGCCCGGCGCTGGCCTTGATCAGGTCCTGGATCTCCGGGTCGCCCTCGGTGCGCGCCAGTTCGGCGTCGAGGTCCATCAGGACGATTTCGGGCATCGGCAGGCCGAGCGCACGGGCCAGGCCGCCGCTGATCGCCTCGGCGACCAGCGCCTTGGGCCCCTGGCCGGCGCCGCGGAACTTGAGCACGTACAGGCCCTGGTCGTCACCCTCGACCACGGCGGGCATGGAGCCGCCTTCGCGCAGCGGGGTGACGTAACGGGTGGCGCAAAGGCGGCGGAGGGACATGCGCGAAGGATACCGCCCGGCGTGCCACGCCAGGCGGTGTCCTCCGGGTGTGCGCCCTCAGTGCGGGGTATTGCGGCCGTCGCGCCTGGCCTGGGTCCGCTTGCCACGGGTGCTGATGCTGCCCTGGATCGGCTTCATGCGGCTCTGCCCGGCATGCAGCCGCTTGGCCTTGCTGGCCGCGCTGGACGACTGGAAGCCGGGATCCGGCACCGACGGCGCGTCGACGCCGTCCATGGCCTGCCATGACCGGGGCGCGCGGTCGCGTTCGGTCTTCTTCTGCAGCAGCTTCTTCTTGGCCCGGACCGCCTGGATGCGCTTCTTCGCCGCCACGTCCCGCGCGCTGGCCTTGCGCACGGGCGCTTTTCTGGTCTCCGCGGCCCCGGTGTCGCCGGCGGCCTGGCGCAACGCGGCGCGCGATGCGACGCGGGGGGATGCCTGCTTCGGCTGGGCGGCGGTACGCCTGGCGGCGCTGGTCTTCCCGGCCGCTTTCGCGGTGGCTGGTTTCGCCGCGGCCTTCTTCACGGCGGGGTTCAGCGCACCCTCGAAGCGCTTGAGGATGTCATCGAGCAGGGCGGCCTTGTCCTTGCTGCGCTGGTTGGCCTGGCCGCTGGTGCCGCGCTTGCTGCCGGTGGCGGCGCGCGAGGCCAGCTTCTGCCGCTGGGTCAGGTCGCGCGCCCGGTCGCGTGCGCGGCGCGCACGCGCGATGCGTTTCTCCAGGGCGGCGGCATCGAGCTTGCGCAGCGGGTTGCTGCGGCTCTCGTCGTACAGCTCCATCTCGCCGGCGTTGAGCAGGGCCTGGGCCTGGTGGCGGGTGATCGGCATGGCGGACTCCACGCATGGTATGGGCACGCCGAGCATACGCCGGTGGCCGTCCGGATTCCGTCATTTTGACGGAGGTGCCACGTCGCGCCATGTCGCGGCGCGGCGGAACCCAGCATTCCGCCAAGGTGGTTGAGCGGGCCACCGCCGGGGAGTGAAATGGCGATCCCGCTTCCCCCTCCGGAATCCCCCCATGGAATACCGCTACCTCGGCCGCTCCGGCTTCCGCGTCCCCGTCCTCAGCTTCGGCACCGGCACCTTCGGCGGCAGCGGCGCGCTGTTCAGCGCCTGGGGCAGCACCGACGTGGCGCAGGCGCGGCGGCTGGTGGACATCTGCCTGGACGCCGGCCTGAACATGTTCGACAGCGCCGACGTGTACTCGAAGGGCGCGGCCGAGGAGATCCTCGGCGAGGCGATCAAGGGCCGGCCGCGCGATTCGTTGATCATCTCGACCAAGGCCACGTTCCGCTTCGGCGAGGGTGAGAACCAGGTCGGCTCCTCGCGCTACCACCTGGTCAATGCCGTCGACGCCGCGCTCAGGCGCCTGGGCACCGACTACATCGACCTGTTCCAGCTGCACGGCTTCGACGCGCGGCCGCCGGTGGAGGAAGTGCTGTCCACGCTCGACAACCTGGTGCGGGCCGGCAAGATCCGCTACCTGGGCGTGTCCAATTTCTCAGGCTGGCACCTGATGAAGTCGCTGGCCACCGCCGACCGCTACGGCTGGAGCCGCTATGTCGCCCACCAGGCCTACTACTCGCTGCTGGGCCGCGACTACGAATGGGAGCTGATGCCGCTGGCCGAGGACCAGGGCGTGGGCGCGGTGGTGTGGAGCCCGCTGGGCTGGGGTCGGCTCACCGGCAAGATCCGGCGCGGCCAGCCGCTGCCCGAATCCAGCCGCCTGCAGTCGCAGACCGCGGTCGATTCCGGCCCGCCGGTGGATTTCGAACACGTATACAAGGTGGTCGATGCGCTGGACGAAATCGCCGCGCAGACCGGCAAGTCGGTGCCGCAGGTGGCGTTGAACTGGCTGCTGCAGCGCCCGACCGTGTCGACCGTGGTGATCGGCGCGCGCAACGAGGAACAGCTGCGGCAGAATCTCGGCGCAGTCGGCTGGAACCTCAGCGCCGAACAGGTGGCGAAGCTGGACGAAGCCAGCGCGGTCACCAAGCCGTATCCGTACTGGCACCAGGCTGGTTTCAAGTACCGAAACCCCACCCCGGTGTGAGCCAACCGATCCTCGCCGCAACGGGAAGCGGGCATCCTCCCGGCAAGTGATTCGACAGGACGCGATGGACACCGGGCATCTCAAGGAGTTCTGTGCCGCATTGGCCGGCGCCGATGTGCGCCTGCACGGCGCGCCGGCGAACATCCTGGTCTACTCGATCGGCGGGAAGTCGTTCGCCTATTTCAAGACCAGCGAACCGGAGCGCTGGCGTTTCAGCTTCAAGGCCACGCCCGAGCGGTTCCTCGAGCTGACCGACATCCCCGGCATCAAGCCCGCGCGCTGGCGCGGTCGCCACCAGTGGGTGACCGTGGTCGACGTGCGCAGCTTGCCCGATGCCTACCTGCGCGAACTGGTCGAATGGTCGTACCGCCATGCGCTGGGCAAGCTGAGCCGGGCCCGCCAGGTGGAGCTGGCCGGCGCTTCGTTGCCGCCCAGGGCGCGTGCGAGGCGCGGCGACCCATAGCCGGTGCGGGCAGGCAGGGCCGGGCTGCGTGACGGCTCAACCGGCCAACGGATTGCCTTGCGCATCGACGACGAAGCGTGCCCGCCTTCCTCCGTAGTAGAAGGATGCGCGCCACGTGCCGGCATCCTCGCCGGTGCCGCGTTCGCACAACACGGTGATCTTGCCGTCGTCCATCAACTGCCGGAACGCGGCCACGTCCAGGCCCATTGCACGGGCGACCAGGGCGCCGTCGATTTCCAGTTCCGGTCGGATCGTGTCCATGAGGGCGGTCAATGGGGGCGGATGCAGGGTCGCGCAAGGCGCGCGCCATCGCCTTGACCTGGATCAGGGGCCGGCAAGGCGCGCGCACGGCGCACGTGGTCAGCGGGTGAATGCCGTGCCACCCGCCGCTGGGGTGGCGCGCCAGGCGGGGCCACGGTCCGCCAGCGATGGCGGATAATGGCCTGCCCGACGCCGTGCCTGCGCGCTTGAACCTCCACGACGATCCCCTCAAGGCCTTGCTGCTGCCGTTCGACGGTGGCCCGCTGGCATGGCCGGCGCAGGGCGATATCGCCTTCCTGCGCGCGCGCGACGGCTGGCCGTTGCGGCAGCATCCATTGGATCGACTGCGCTGCGAGCAGGGTTTCAAGCCGCTGGCCGATGGCCTGGGCCAGGCCGGGCTCGATGTCCATCCCGAGCTCGACAGCGCCGCCGAGGCTTCACTGGTGCTGGTGCTGCCGCCGCGCCAGCGCGACGAAGCGCAAGCGCTGCTCGCCCGCGCCGTGGCCATGGCCGCCCCCGGCGCCCGCGTGGTCGCTGCGGTGGCCAATGACGAAGGCGCCCGCTCCCGCGAGAAGGACCTGCAGCAGCTGGCCGGGCTCGACGGCACGCTCACCAAGTTCCATTGCCGGGTGTTCTGGACACCGCCGCTGTCGGGCGCGCGCGACCCCGCGCTCGCCGCGCGCTGGCGCCAGGCCGATGCGCCGCGTCCGATCCTGGGCGGACGCTTCCAGAGCCGCCCGGGCGTCTTCGCCTGGGATCGCATCGATCCGGCGTCAGCCCTGCTGGCCGCGCACCTGCCGACCGACCTGTCCGGTCGCGGTGCGGACCTGGGTGCCGGCTGGGGCTACCTGGCCGCCGAAGTGCTGGACCGTTGCGCCGGCGTGAGCGCATTGGACCTGTACGAAGCGGAGGCGCGCGCGCTCGAACTGGCACGCGCCAACCTGGCTGCCCGGGCCGGTCGCGCCGCGCTCGCGTTCCACTGGCACGACGTCACCACCGGGTTGCCGCAGGACGGTTACGACTTCATCGTCAGCAACCCGCCGTTCCACGCGCACGACCGCGGCGACCGGCCCGAGCTGGGCCAGCGCTTCATCGAGGTCGCCGCGCAGTCGCTGCGTCCCGGTGGCCGCCTGTTGCTGGTCGCCAACCGGCACCTGCCGTACGAGGCGACCGTGGCGCAGGCATTCGCCACGCACCGCGTGCTCGCCGAAGGCGGCGGTTTCAAGGTGATCGAAGCGGTGAAGGCCCAGGCGGTGAGAGGGCAGGCCGCGAATGGTCCTGCGATGAAGGGCCGGGCGATGAGGGAGCGGCGTCGATGAGCAAGTCGATGAAACTGGTCAAGCACCTGGCCAACCTGGGGTACGGCAGCCGCAAGGAAGTGGCGTGGATGTTCCGCGAAGGCCGGGTCACCGACGCCGCCGGCGAGGTGCTCTACGCCGACGATCCGCTGGACCACGGCAATGTGCGCGTGGATGGGGAGCCGCTGGATCCGCCGCAGGGCCTGGTGCTGATGCTGCACAAGCCGGCCGGCTACACGTGCTCGACCAAGGACAAGGGTCGCATCGTCTACGACCTGCTGCCCGAACGCTTCCGCCTGCGCGATCCGGTGCTGTCGACGGTCGGCCGGCTGGACCGCGAGACCACCGGCCTGCTGCTGATGACCGATGACGGCGGACTCCTGCACCGGATCGTCTCGCCGAAATCGAAGCTGGCCAAGATCTACGAGGCCACGCTGGCCAGCGACCTGCGCGGCGACGAGGCCGCGCTGTTCGCCAGCGGCACGCTCGTGCTCGAATCGGAGACCACACCACTGCTGCCGGCGCGACTCGAGGTGCTCGGGCCACGCCATGCGCGCCTGACGCTGCACGAGGGCCGCTACCACCAGGTGCGGCGCATGTTCGCCGCCACCGGCAACCACGTCGAAGCGCTGCACCGGCCGCAGGTCGGCGGGCTGGCGCTCGACGGCCTGCCCGAAGGCCAGTGGCGCGCGCTGGATGCCGCCGACCTCGACCGCCTGTTCAACCCGGAGACCCCGTGAACCTGCCCGCCCCCGTCGCCCCCCTCCCGTTCGCGCCCGATGCCGTGATCTTCGACATGGACGGACTGATGCTCGACAGCGAGCGCGCGATCAACGCCTGCATGGCGCAGGCGGCGCGCGAACTGGGCCACGACATTCCCGACGCGCTGTGGTTGCGGATGATCGGTGGGGGCGATGGCCTGTGCCGGCGGCTGGTGGCCGAGCGCATCGGCGAGGCCGCGGCCGACGCGCTGCTGGAGCGCTCCGAAGTCCTGTACGACGCGGTCGCCAACGCCGGCATCGACCATCGCCCCGGCATCGTCGACCTGCTGGAGTGGCTGGTGGCGCGCGGCCTCCCGCGCGCGGTCGCAACCTCGACCCGGCGTCCGCTGGCCATGCGCAAGCTCCAGGCCGCCGGGCTGCTGCCGTACTTCGACGCGGTGTGCACCAGCAGCGACGTGGCCCGGCCCAAGCCGGCGCCGGACGTCTACCTGCTCGCCGCACGCACGCTGGACGTCGCGCCCTCGCGCTGCCTGGTGCTGGAGGATTCCCCGACCGGCGTGCGCGCCGCACTCGCCGCGGGCATGACGCCGATCCAGGTCCCGGATCTGTTGAGCCCGGATGCGGCGACCCTCGCCCTCGGCCACCGCATCGCGCCCTCGCTGGAAGTGGTCGTGCCGATGCTGCAGGCGGCGCTGGTCGCGGTCGAGGACGGACGCCCGGATTGAAGCGGCGCGGCTCCGGCACGGGAACGGGATTCGCTTCGGGGCGAGCGCGAGCGACACTGGCGGCCGGCGCGCTATCGGACTTCCCGCCGGGCCGGAAAGGGACGGGCCGGATTGCAAGGCCGGGCACTGGCGGCGTTGCGCCGCCGGAACGCAACGAGCGAGGAGCAGTCATGTTTCCGATCCATCCCGTACGAATCGCGCATGGCATGTGGATCGCCGTCCTGGCTTCCGTGATGCTGCCGGTCCTGTTGCTGGCCGGCTGCTCGCGCGAGGCCGCGGTGCCGGCAGCGGCGACCGCCGCGCCCGGGGTTCCGGTGGCCACGGACTGGCCGCTGCCCGCGCCGACGGGCGCCGCACAACCGGACCTCGTGCGGGCGCCGGATGGCCGCCTGCTGCTCAGCTGGCTCGAGCCGGCGGGGGAGCGGGGCCACCGCCTGCAGCTGGCGGCGACGCTCGCCGGGGAAACCGGGTGGGCGCCGACCCTGGCCGTGGCCGAAGGCCAGGGCTGGTTCGTGAACTGGGCCGACACCCCGCGGGTGCAGGCGCTGGCCGACGGCTCGCTGTGGGCGCACTGGCTGGAGCGCACCGGCCCGTCACGCATGGACTACGGCATCGCCCTGGTGCGCTCGGGCGACGGGGGCCGCCACTGGCAGCGCAGCGCGCCGGTCCATCCGCGCGGTCGCGGCGACCACGGCTTCACCACGTTCTGGCGCGCCGGCGACGACCGCCTCGGCCTGGCCTGGCTGGACAGCCGGCAGAAGGCGGCGGCAGGCGAGACCGAAGGCCACGACGGCCACCATGGTGGCGCCGCGGCGATGATGCTGCGTGCCGCGGTGCACGGGCCGGACGGCGTCCAGCAGGCGGAGTGGCCGCTGGACGCGTCCACCTGCGACTGCTGCACCACGGCTTCGGCGCAGACCGCACGCGGCGTGGTGGTGGTCTACCGCGGCCGCGGCGCCGGCGAGATCCGCGACACGCGCATCGTGCGCCTGCAGCCCGACGGCACCTGGACCGCGCCGCGCGACGTGCACAGCGATGGCTGGCATTTCCCCGGGTGTCCGGTGAACGGCCCGGCGGTCGCGGCCGAGGATCAGGACGTGTGGGTGGCCTGGTACACCGAGGCCGATGCCGTGCCGGAACTGCGCCTGGCGCATTCGCGCGACGCCGGTGGCCGCTTCGATCCGCCGGTGGTGCTGGCGCGCGGGCCGCAGGTGCTGGGCCGGGTCGCCCTGGCGCAGGGCGGCGGGCACGTGCATGCGGCCTGGCTGGAAGAGGCGGGAGAGGGCGGCCAGGTCCTGCGCCTGGCGCGCTACGCGCCGGACCTGGCATCGCCGGCGGTGGTGCAGGTGGCCACCCTGCACGCGCGCGGCCGCGCCAGTGGCTTGCCGCGGCTGCAGTGGGCCGATGGCGCCGCGTGGCTGGCTTGGACCGACGTGGAGGCAGGCGCGCCGGTGCTGCGGGGCGCGGTGGTGCGCTGAGCTCAGGCGTATTGCATCTTCCGGCCCATGCCGCCGTCGGCGATGAACTCCTGGCCGGTGACGAAACCCGACAGCGCGGGTGCCAGCAGCCAGACCGCCAGCGTTGCGATGTCCTCCGGCGTGCCGACGCGCCCGGCCGGGTGCTGGTCGTGGTCGCGCCGCGACAGCTTCGGCCTGCGTCGCCGCGCCGGCCCGCGCCAGGCCTCGGTGGCGATCCAGCCCGGGCTGATGCAGTTCACCCGCACCCGCGGCCCCTCGCTCACGGCCAGGGCGTGGGTGAAGGCCAGCAGGCCGCCCTTGGCCGCGGCATAGGCCTCGCTGTGCGGCTCGGACTGGTGGGCGCGGGTGGAGGCGATGTTGACGATGGCGCCGCCGCCGTCGGCCTGGCGCAGCGCGGGCAGCGCATGCCGGCTGCACAGGAAGGCGCCGTGCAGGCTGGAGAGGCGCCGGTTCCACTCGCCGAGGTCCAGCGCGTCCAGCGACGGCACGTGCGGGTCGGGCAGGCCGGCGTTGTTGACCAGGCCATCGATGCGGCCGAAGCGCTCCAGCGCCGCGGCGGCGAAAGCGGCCGTGCTGCGCTCGCTGGCCACGTCCAGGCGCCGGAACAGGGCGCGCGCCGGCGTGCCCCATTCGCGGATGCAGGCGCGGCCGGCGTCGGCATCGAGGTCGCCGATCACCACGCTGCCGCCGGCGCCGATCACCGCCTGGGCAATGCCGCGACCGATGCCTTGGGCGCCGCCGGTGACCAGCACCACGCGGTCCTGCAACGGCGCGGGATTCCAGGGACGGATCGGCGGGACCAGGGACATGGCGGGGCTCCGTGGGGTGCCGGGCCAGTGTCGCGCAGGCGGCGTGCAGGCGGTGCAGCCAGGCGCGACGCCGCCCCCGGGTCAGCCGGCGTCGCGTGGCGGAAACAGCGCCTTCCAGCCGGCATGGCCCAGCTCGCGCAGCGTCGCGTAGTTGCGCTCGATGATCGAATCCGGATCCGGATAGGCGTCCACCGCGCGGCTGACGCTGTCCTCGCGCAGCAGGTGCAGGGTCGGGTACGGCGCGCGGTTGCTGTAGTTCTCGATGTCGTCCGGGCCGCTGTCGGCGAACTGGTAGTCCGGATGGAAGCTGGCCACCTGCAGTTCGCCGTCCAGTTCCAGCACCTCGACCAGGGCGTCGGCCTGTTCGAGGAAGTCGTTGTAGTCGAGGAAGTCCTGCAGCACATGCGGGTGCACCAGCAGGGTGGTGTCGACCTGGTCGGCCGGGGTGTCGCGCAGCAGCAGCAGCTCCTCGCCGAGCTGCTCGATCAGCTGTTCGGGCGTGGTCGCGTCGCTGTAGACGAAGCGCACCTGCTGCTTGGCGTACACCGCCTTGGCGAACGGGCACAGGTTCAGGCCGATCACCGCCCGCTCCAGCCAGCGGCGGGTGAGCTCCAGCGCCTCTTCCTCGCCGGGCTGCAGGCTGTCGTGGTCGGCGTTCATGGCCAGGCTCAGTCGCGGAAGTTTTCGAACTGAAGCGGGATGCCGAAGTCGGCCTTGCGCAGCAGGGCGATCGCCTCCTGCAGGTCGTCGCGCTTCTTGCCGTTCACGCGCAGCTTGTCGCCGTTGATCTGGCTGTCGACCTTGAGCTTGGCGTCCTTGAGCGCGGCCTGGATCTTCTTCGCGGTCTCGCGCTCGATGCCCTGCTTGATCGTGACCTTCTGCCGGGCCCCGGCCAGGTTGGTCTCCACGTCGCCGAATTCCAGGCAGCGCACGTCGATGCCGCGCGCGGTCAGCCGCTGCTTGAGGATGTCGGTCATCTGCTTGAGCTGGAAGTCGCTGGGCGCGGACTGGCTGACCACGCTTTCCTCCAGCACGAACTTCGCGTCCACGCCCTTGAAGTCGAAGCGGGTGGTGAGTTCGCGGCTGGCCTGGTCGACCGCGTTGGTCAGCTCGTGGGAGTCGACTTCGGAAACGACGTCGAAGGAGGGCATGTTCGTGGTCCGTCGGGGCAGGCGCGCATTCTAGCGCCGATGCGTGCCCGGCCGGCGCGCGGCGGGCGATAATGCAGGCATGTCCCCGATCCGTTCCCCGCTGGCCGCCATCGGCTGGATGCTCGCTGCCGTCGCCACCTTCTCGCTGATGGATGCCGGCATGAAGCAGCTCGCCGCGCACTATCCGCCGCTGCAGGTGACGATGCTGCGCGGCGCGGCATCGCTGCCGTTCGTGCTGGTCTGGGTGCTGGCCACCGCCGGTGCGCGCTCGATCGTGCCGGTGCGCTGGGGCCTGCACCTGCTGCGCGGCGTGCTGGGCATGGTGATGATCGGCTGCTTCGTGTTCGCGCTGAAGCGGATGCCGTTGTCCACGGCCTATTCGATCTACTTCGTCGCGCCGCTGCTGGTGGCGGCGCTGTCGGTGCCGCTGCTCGGCGAGAAGGTCGGCCCGCGCCGCTGGACCGCCATCGCCATCGGCCTGGTGGGGGTAGTGGTGGTGCTGCGGCCGGGGGTAGACGGGATCGTCTCGTTCCCGGGTCTGATGGTGCTGCTGGCCGCCACGGCCTATGCCATCGCCGCGGTCACGGTCAGCCTGCTCACCCGGACCGACACCCCGCAGTCGATGGTGGTCTGGTTCCTGGCGATCATGGCGGTCGGTGCCGGCCTGGCGGCGATCCCCGGCTGGGTGCCGCTGCGCTGGGACCACACCGCGCTGATCCTGGGCATGGGCCTGGCCGGTGCGCTGGGGCAGATCGCGCTCACCCGTGCCTTCATGTGCGGCGACGCCTCGCTGATCGCGCCGCTGGAGTACACCGGGCTGGTCTGGGTGATCGCCTGGGACTGGCTGTTCTGGCGCACCTTGCCCGACGCCACCACCTGGATCGGTGCGGCGATCATCGTCGCCAGCGGGCTGTACCTGCTGCGCCGCGAACGCACGGTCGGCGCGGAGCGGGCGGCGCCGATCGATTCGCTGTAGCGGCCGCCGCGCGCGCCAAGGGTAAGCTGGGCGCACGACCCGGAACAGGTGCTGCCGGATGCTGCTGGTGCTGTTGCTGCTCGCCCTGCCCCTGCTGGCGCTGCTGCTGGTCCTCTCGCTCGCGCTGTTGCCATGGCTGCTCTGGCAGCGCTACCGCGCGGGCAGTGCGCGACGGCGCGCGTGGAGCTGGGTGCTGGCTCTGGGGTGGTGGACGTCGCTGGCGTCCACTGCGCTCTTCGCCGTATCGGTGCTGGTGGCCGGGTTCTTCTGGCCGGCGGCCTGGCGGTACTGCGCCATCGCCTGGCTGGCCGGGCTGCTGTTGGGTGCGTTCGGGCACGCGATCACGCGCTTCGAGGCGACGCCGCAGGGCCTTTACTACCAGTCCAACCGCTGGCTGGTGCTGGCGCTGACCCTGCTCGTCGCCGCGCGCATCGTGGCCGGCATGGTCCAGGCGACGCGGGTCTGGTTGTACGGCGCGACCTGGCCGGAAAGCGGCTGGCTCAGCCATGCGGGCCTGCTCGCCGTCGCGGCATTGCTGCTGGGTTACGCGACTGCGCAGGCCTTCGGCTTGCACCGGCGCGCGCGCCGGTTCGAGCGATACCGCGGCTACGACCGTTCACCGCGTTGAGGCCGGAAGCGCGCTCGCGGCTGCGGGGAAAAAGGAAAGGGCCCGTGTCCGGGCCCTTTCCATGCTGCTGCCAGGGTGGTCGCTTGGCTTAGAAGCGGGCGCCCAGGCCCACGCCCACGGTCCACGGGTCCAGCTTCAGCTCCTGGCCGGTGCCCTCGCCGGCCACGCGCAGTTCCGGACGCGAGTGCATGTAGCGCACGTCGGTGCGGGCGAACCAGGTCTCGTTGATGTTCATGTCCAGGCCGACCGTGCCGATCGCGCCCTTGGCCGTTTCCAGGCCCACGTGCGGACCGCCGCCGGCGATGTCCTCGTTGCTGAAGTTCGACTCGTAGTAGCCCAGGCCCACGAACGGACGGAACACGTTGTCCGCCTGGCCGAAGTGCCACTGGCCGCTCAGCGCGATCGGCTGCTGCTCGACCGTACCGATCTTGCCGACGCCGTCGCCGCGCACGCGGTGGTTGAACTTGTCCGCCGCGCCCCACAGCTCGACGGCGAAGTTGTCGGTGGCGTACCAGCTGGCGCTCAGGGTCGGCGCGCCGTCGCCGTCGACCTTCAGGCCCGGTGCGGCGTCGGTCTTGGGGTCGAGGTGGGTGTAGCCGCCGACCACGGCGAAGCGCTTGCCGGCGGCGCTGCCCGTGTCGGTGGAGGTGTCCTGGGCGAAAGCCGGCGACGCGGCCAGCGAGGTGATCAGGGCCAGGCTCAGGATTCGAAAGGTCCGCATGGGAAGTCTCCTGCTTCGTTGTTATTGATGCCCTGGAGTGGGCGCGGCAGACCGTATCGGCGCGCCCATGAACGGAACCCCGCATGCGCGCGCACGCGGCGCATCCGGTTCAGCCACCCGGCCGAATCCATTGGAAATACGCGTCCGGCACGGTCGCGGCAGTTCATGCAGCTGATCGCCGCGTGAGGAACCGCGTCGCACGGCGCTCACGCGGTGCGCAGCCTGCGGCGCGCGACAGACCCTTGCACATGCGCCGGCGTACTGCCCGGTGGTGCGGGCCGGGGCGATGGTCTCCACTGAAACCTGTCGCGGGACAGGCCGGCGCGACGCCACGACGCAGCCGGCAAAGGTTGGCGGGGGGGCGCGCAGGCGGACACAATAGGGGTCTTTCCCCACACACGTACCGCCGGAGTCCTGGCATGGCCGAAATCAAGGAAGCGCGCGTCCCCGACATCGGGGATTACAGCGACGTCCCCGTCATCGAAGTCCTGGTCGCCGTCGGCGACACCGTGGCCAAGGACCAGGGGCTGGTCACGCTGGAGTCCGACAAGGCCACGCTGGAAGTGCCCGCGCCGTTCGCCGGCGTGGTCAGGGAGCTCAAGGTCAAGCTCGGCGACACCCTGTCCGAGGGCGGCGTGGTCGCGCTGATCGAAGCCGCCGACGGCGCTGCGCCGACGGCCAAGGCCGCCGCCCCCGCCCCCGCGAAGGCCGAGGCGCCGGCCGCGCCGGTCAAGACCGCCGAAACCGGCGCCAAGGTCGAGCCGGTCGCGGTGGCGACCGAGCCCGACAAGCTCGCCCAGCGCGAAATCGCGCAGGTGCAGGCGCCGCCGGCCGGCGGCGGCAGCGATCCGGAAGCCACGCCGCCGCGCACCCCGCCGGTGGAATTCGGCGCCGCCAGCGTGCTGCCCGACCAGGTGCCGTACGCGAGCCCGGCCGTGCGCCTGTTCGCGCGCGAGCTGGGCGTGGACCTGGCCCAGGTCAAGGGCAGCGAGCGCGGTGGCCGCATCTCGAAGGAGGACGTACAGCGCTTCGTCAAGGCCGCACTGGCCGGCGGCGTGCCCGCCGCGGCGGGCGCCGCGCCGGCCGCCGGCGGTGGCGGCCTGAACCTGCTGCCGTGGCCGAAGGTCGACTTCAGCAAGTTCGGCGAGGTCGAGACCCAGCCCCTGTCGCGGATCAAGAAGATCTCCGGCGCCAACCTGGCCCGCAACTGGGCCGTGATCCCGCACGTGACCCAGTTCGACCAGGCCGACATCACCGAGCTTGAAGCGCTGCGCGTGCAGCTCAACGCCGAGCAGGAGAAGGCCAAGTCGGGCGTCAAGCTGACCATGCTCGCCTTCCTGCTCAAGGCCAGCGCCGCGGCCCTGAAGCAGTTCCCGGACTTCAACGCCTCGCTCGACGCGACCGGCGAGAACCTGACGCTGAAGAAGTACGTCCACATCGGCTTCGCCGCCGACACGCCGAACGGCCTGGTCGTGCCGGTGATCCGCGACGTCGACAGGAAGGGCGTGCTGCAGATCGCGCAGGAGATGGGCGAACTGGCCAAGAAGGCGCGCGACGGCAAGCTCGGCCCGGCCGACATGAGCGGCGGCTGTTTCTCGATCAGCTCGCTGGGCGGCATCGGCGGCACCGCGTTCACCCCGATCATCAATGCGCCGGAGGTGGCGATCCTGGGCGTGTCCAAGTCGAGCCAGCAGCCGGTATGGGACGGCAAGCAGTTCGTGCCGCGCCTGACCCTGCCGCTGTCGCTGAGCTACGACCACCGCGTGATCGACGGCGCCGCCGCCGCGCGCTTCACCACCTACCTGTCGCAGGTCCTCGCCGACATGCGTCGCGTACTGCTCTGAGGGCGCGAACATGGCGAACACGATCGAGGTGAAGGTTCCGGACATCGGCGACTACAGCGATGTCCCGGTGATCGAGGTGCTGGTCGCCGTCGGCGACTCGGTGAAGAAGGACCAGGGCCTGGTCACGCTGGAATCGGACAAGGCGACGCTGGAAGTACCGTCGTCGGCCGATGGCGTGGTCAGGGAAATCAAGGTCAAGGTCGGCGACCGGCTGTCGGAAGGCGGCGTGGTGGTCGTGCTGGAAGCCGCGGGTGCCGCGGCGGCGCCTGCTGCAGCCAAGGCTGCGGCCCCGGCTGCTGCGGCGAGCGCGCCTGCCCCGGCTGCGGCTCCCGCATCGGCTCCCGCTGCGCCTGCAGCCGCTGCACCGGCTGCCGCCGCTTCGTCCGGCCCGGTCGAGGTCAAGGTGCCCGACATCGGCGACTACAGCGGCGTGCCGGTGATCGAGGTGCTGGTCAAGGTCGGCGACACGGTCAAGAAGGACCAGGGCCTGGTCACGCTGGAGTCGGACAAGGCCACGCTGGAAGTGCCGTCCACCGCCGATGGCGTGGTCAAGGAACTGAAGGTCAAGCTCGGCGACGCGCTGTCGCAGGGCGACGTGGTCGCGGTGCTCGAATCGGCTGGCGGCGCTCCCGCGGCCGCCGCGCCGGGCAGCAAGCCGCCGGTCGCGCCGTCGCATCGCGCACCGGCCGAACCGCCGGCGCCCAAGCCGGCGCTGGGCACCGGCAAGCCGGCCGACATCGAATGCCGGATCGTGGTTATCGGGTCGGGTCCCGGCGGCTACACCGCCGCGTTCCGCGCCGCCGACCTGGGCCTGGATACGGTGCTGGTCGAGCGCTACGACACCCTGGGTGGCGTCTGCCTCAACGTCGGCTGCATCCCGTCCAAGGCGCTGCTGCATGCGGCCGCGTTGATCGAGGAAGCGTCGCATTCGGACGACATCGGCATCAGCTTCGGCAAGCCGAAGATCGACCTCGACAAGCTGCGCGGCTTCAAGCAGGACAAGGTCGTCGGCCAGTTCACCAAGGGCCTGGCCGGCATGGCCAGGCAGCGCAAGGTGCGCACCGTGCAGGGCGTGGCGAAGTTCGTCTCGCCGAACGAACTCGAGATCGCCGGCAGCGACGGCAAGACCCAGCTGCTGCGCTTCGAGCAGTGCATCATCGCCGCCGGGTCGCAGGCGGTGAAGCTGCCGAACTTCCCGTGGGACGACCCGCGGGTGATGGATTCCACCGACGCGCTGCAGCTGGCCGAGGTGCCGAAGTCGCTGCTGGTGGTCGGCGGAGGCATCATCGGCCTGGAGATGGCCACCGTGTACCGCGCGCTGGGCGCCGAAGTCACCGTGGTCGAGTTCATGGACCAGTTGATGCCCGGCGCCGACAAGGACATGGTCAAGCCGCTGGCCGACCGCCTGAAGAAGCAGGGCGTGGTCGTGCACCTGAAGACCAAGGCGGCCAAGGTCGAAGCCTCGAAGAAGGGCATCACCGTCTCGTTCGAGAGCGCCACCGAAGGCCAGAAGCCCGAGCTGGAATCGGGCACCTGGGACCGCGTGCTGGTCGCTGTGGGTCGCGCGCCCAACGGCGGCAAGCTCGACGCAGGCAAGGCCGGGGTGCAGGTCACCGACCGCGGCTTCATCCCGGTCGACCGGCAGATGCGCACCAACGTGCCGCATATCTTCGCCATCGGCGACCTGGTGGGCCAGCCGATGCTGGCGCACAAGGCCACCCACGAGGGCAAGCTGGCCGCCGAAGTGGCCGCCGGCGAGAAGAAGGAATGGGTGGCGCGGGTGATCCCGTCGGTGGCCTACACCGATCCGGAGATCGCCTGGGTCGGTGTCACCGAGACCGAGGCCAAGGCCAAGGGGCTGAAGGTCGGCGTGGGCAAGTTCCCCTGGGTGGCGTCGGCGCGCGCGGTCGGCATCGGCCGCGGCGAGGGCTTCACCAAGCTGATCTTCGACGAGCACACCCATCGCATCATCGGCGCCGGCATCACCGGCGTGCACGCCGGCGACCTGATCTCCGAGCTGGCGCTGGCGATCGAGATGGGCGCCGAGGCCGGCGACATCGGCGCGACCATCCACCCACACCCGACCCTGGGCGAGACGGTGGCGATGGCGGCCGAGGTGTACGAGGGCACGATCACCGACCTCTACATCCCGAAGAAGAAATAACGGCGCGTCGCCTCGAGCGGAAAGCGAAAGCCCCGGCCTGGCCGGGGCTTTCTACTTTTCGCCGCGTGTAGCGCCATGGATCGCGCCATCGCAATCCATGGCGCGCGTCCCTGGGCGTCAGAACGCCAGCGTCACGCCCACGACCGGGCCCTTGAACCGCTGGTCCCAGCCGACGATGCCGTCCTCGATGAAATCGCCGCGCACGTCGCGCTTGACGTCCAGCCGGTACCACTCGTAGCCGCCGAACAGGCCGAAGTTGTCGGTGAAGCGGTACTCGGCGACCGCGTTGATGCGGCTGATGCTGCCGTCGTAGTCGCCGAAGTCGCCCCAGCCGGCGTCCAGGTACTGGCCCTGCAGGTTGAGCAGCCAGCGATCGCCCGGGCGCGCGGTGAAGCGAACGCCGACCACCGGTGCATAGCCGTCCTCACTGGCGCGGTCGCTCCAGCGCTCGTCGCCGGCCTCGGCCAGCAGGCTGGCCTCGGCCTTGGCCCATTCGGCGCCAATCTGCAGGCCCAGGCTGAAGTCCTCGTTCTCCACCACTGCGTAGTCGTAGAGCAGGCTGGCCAGCTGGAAGTCGAGTTCGGCACGGGCGAAGCTGCCGGCCGGGATGGTGATGTCGTCGAACGAGACGTCCTCGTCCAGCGACTCGCGCCGCTTCTTGTCGTAGTTGAAGTAGTCGAACACCAGGCGGTGGCGGTCGCCGAAGCGGAACACGCCGTCGATCCGCGGCACCCACTCGTCGCTGCCGAAATCCACGTTCTCCGAGAAGCGGTAGCGTTCGTCCATGAACGTGGTCTCGGCCGACAGCGTGCTGTCGGCGGACGCGCTCATCGCGCCGACCCGCAGGGTGAAGCGGTCGGCCTCCTGGTCCTGGGCGTGCGCGGCGATGCTGGCCAGCGACAGCGCAGGTGCGGCGGCGAGCAGGACCGGGAAGAAGGAGCGGCGGCGGGGGGCATGGGTCATGGGTGGCTCTCGGGGCGCGGGGGGCTCCGACTATTCAGGCCGGGCGGTCCACAGGCCGTGATGCGCGCATCGATACGACGTGAAAGTCGTTGATCAACACTCCAACGCGCGCCAACGCCGTCCAATAGAAAGCCCCGGTGGGGGCCGGGGCTTGGGTGCCGCGCTGGACCGACGAGGTTCTCCGCCACGGCACAGGAACCGACCGGCACAGGGCGGGGGAAGTTCCATACGCCCGCCCCAACCTTCGCCGGTTGTCCCCGAAAATGTCCCGCTGCTATACTTTTGCGGCTCGGCAGGGCGCGTTTCATGCCTGCCTTCCGCTTACTCCCGCAGGTAATCATCACGTGCTGAACTCCGTTGCCGCAGGCCGGCGACAGGCCGGTCGCGCGATTGCCTGGCAGGTGGGGGCGACGCTCCTGGTCGCGCTGGCCTGCCTCTGGAAGGGCCTGCACTGGTCGGCGGCGGCGCTGGTGGGCGGCGGGGCGGTGGTCCTGGCCGGTTGGTTTTCGGCCCGGATCGCGCTGGGAGGCGGCGTGGACGCGGCGCTCCCGGCGCTGGCCAGGCTGGTGGCGGGGGTGCTGGCCAAGTGGCTGGTCCTGGTCGCGGCGCTGGCGCTGGGCGTTATCGCCCTGGGGCTGCCCCCGCTGCCGATGCTGGCCGCGGCGGTGACGGTGCTGGCGGCGCAGGTCCTGGCCCTGGCACTGGCCCGCTGACCGAAGTGCGGTACCGGCAAGCGCATCCGAACCATCTCAATTCAAGCGGTTAGAACAGGAAAACGGGACCCATGGCGGCTGAGGCGGAACTGACCCCAACCAGCTACATCCAGCACCACCTGCAGAACCAGGTCGCGCACCTGGGCGAGGGGAGCTTCTGGACGCTGCACGTGGACACCTTCGTGACGGCGGTGGCGATGGGCCTGTTCATGGTGTTCATCTTCTGGCTGGCCACCCGCAAGGCCACCGCGGGCGTGCCGGGCAAGTGGCAGGCCTTCGTCGAGATCTGCCTGGAGTTCGTCGACCGCCAGGCGCGCGACACCTACCACGGGACCAGCAAGCTGGTGACGCCTATCGCGATCACCCTGTTCTTCTGGATCCTGCTGATGAACCTGCTAAAGATGATCCCGGCGGACTTCTTCGCGATCCCGCTGGGCTGGGTCGGCGTGCACTACTGGAAGCCGGTGCCGACCGCCGACGTGAACGCAACGCTGGGCATGTCGATCAGCGTGTTCTTCCTGATGATCTTCTTCGCGCTGCGCGCCAAGGGCCTGGGGCACTTCACCCTGGAATTCCTGACCGCGCCGTTCGGCAAGTGGATGATGCCGTTCAACCTCATCCTCAACATCGTCGAGTGGCTGAGCAAGCCGATTTCGCTGGCGATGCGACTGTTCGGCAACATGTTCGGCGGCGAGATCGTGTTCCTGCTGATCTGGGTGCTCGGCGGCGCCGGCATCGCCGGCATGTTCGCCGGCGCGGCGTTCGGCTTCGGCTGGATGATCTTCCACCTGCTGGTGATCCCGCTGCAGGCGTTCATCTTCATGATGCTGTCGATCGTGTACCTGAGCCTGTCCGAAGACAGCCACTGACGTTACTTCCCGATTTCACGCTTCACCTTTCCCTTCACCGCTTCACTTAAAGCAATCCGCTCCGGAGAAAACCATGGAAATCGCACTGACCGCCCTCGCTTCCGTCCAGGCTTCGACCGTTCTGGCCATCGGCATCATGATCGGCCTGGCCGCGCTGGGCGCCGGCCTGGGTCTGGCCATCATGGCCGGCAAGTTCCTGGAGTCGGCCGCGCGCCAGCCGGAGCTGATCCCGGTCCTGCAGGTCCGCATGTTCATCACCGCCGGCCTGATCGACGCCGCGTTCATCATCTCGGTCGCCGTCGGCCTGCTGTTCGCCTTCGCCTCGCCGTTCGTCGCGCCGTTCCTGGCCCAGCTGGGCGGCTGATCGAGCGTCGGGTGGCGCCCGCGCATCCGCACGGGCGCTGACAGGATGCAGGGGCCGGCCGGCACAGCCGTCGGCCCCGTCACCACAGGCAGAGCGCACCAATGAGCATCAATCTGACCCTTTTCGCCCAGGCGCTGGCCTTCGCCGCGCTGATCTGGCTGATCGCCACCAAGATCTGGCCGCCGCTGCTCAAGGCCATCGAGGAGCGCCAGCAGAAGATCGCCGAGGGCCTGGCCGCGGCCGACCGCAGCCAGAAGGACCTGGCGCAGGCGCAGGACAAGGTCAACGAGCTGCTGAAGGAAGCCCGCGTCAAGGCCAACGAGATCATCGACCAGGCCCACGCGCGCGCCAACCAGATCGTGGACGCCGCGCGCGAGGAAGCGCTCGCCGAGGCCGGCCGCCAGAAGGCCATCGCCCAGGCCGAGATCGACGCGTCCGCCAACCGCGCCCGCGAGGACCTGCGCAAGCAGGTGTCCGTGCTGGCCGTGAACGGCGCCGAAAAGCTGCTCCGCCGCGAGATCGACGCCAACGCCCACAAGGCGTTGATCGACGATCTGGCCGCGCAGCTCTGATCGGGAGCTGACATGAGCCAGGCCCTCACCCTCGCCCGTCCCTACGCACGTGCCGCCTATGCGGCCGCCCGCGACGAAGCTCGCGTGGACGCGTGGTCGCAGGCGCTGGGCTTCGCCGCCCAGGTCGCCGCCGATCCGCGCGTGGCCGGCCTGCTGCTCAACCCGGAGCTGCAGCGCGACCAGGCGGTCGCGCTGCTGGCGCCGCAGGGCGCCGAGGCGGCGTTCACCCGCTTCCTGGGCCTGCTCGCCGACGCCGGGCGGCTGCCGCTGCTGGCCGAGGTCGCAGGCCTCTTCGAGCAGCTGCGCGCCGAAGACCAGCGCGTGGTGCGGGCCACCGTCACCTCCGCCGCCGAGCTGTCGGCACAGGAGCTGGACAAGCTGCGCGACGCACTCCAGCGCCGCTTCGGCCGCGAGGTCGAGCTGGAGTCGGCGGTCGATGCCAGCCTGATCGGCGGCGCGGTCATCGACGCCGGCGACGTGGTGATCGACGGCTCGCTCAAGGGCAAGCTCGCGCGCCTGCAGACGGCGCTGGCGGGCTGACCGGACGCTGCACCAGACAGTTCACTTTTCAGGTCGCCAAGCCCCGGCCGCGACTCCAAGGAATCCAAATGGCTACCACGCTCAACCCCTCCGAAATCAGCGACCTCATCAAGACCCGCATCGAGCAGGTCAAGCTGTCGGCTGAAGCCCGCAACGAAGGCACCGTGACCTCGGTGTCCGACGGCATCGTGCGCATCTTCGGCCTGGCCGACGTGATGCAGGGCGAAATGATCGAGCTGCCGGGCAACACCTTCGCCCTGGCGCTGAACCTGGAGCGCGACTCGGTCGGCGCCGTGGTCCTGGGCGACTACGAGCACCTGCGCGAAGGCGACGTGGCCAAGACCACCGGCCGCATCCTGGAAGTGCCGGTCGGCCGCGAACTGCTGGGCCGCGTCGTCAACGCGCTGGGCGAGCCGATCGACGGCAAGGGCCCGATCGGCGCGGCGCAGACCGCCCCGGTCGAGCGCGTCGCCCCGGGCGTGATCTGGCGCAAGTCGGTCGACCAGCCGGTCCAGACCGGCTACAAGACCGTCGACGCGATGATCCCGATCGGCCGCGGCCAGCGCGAGCTGATCATCGGCGACCGCCAGACCGGCAAGACCGCGCTGGCGATCGACGCGGTGATCAACCAGAAGAACACCGGCATCAAGTGCGTGTACGTGGCGATCGGCCAGAAGGCCTCGACCGTCGCCAACATCGTGCGCAAGCTGGAAGAGAACGGCGCCCTGGCCCACACGATCGTCGTGGCCGCCACCGCCTCCGAGTCGGCCGCGATGCAGTACATCAGCGCCTACTCCGGCTGCACCATGGGCGAGTACTTCATGGACCGCGGCGAAGACGCGCTGATCGTCTACGACGACCTGTCCAAGCAGGCCGTGGCCTACCGCCAGATCTCGCTGCTGCTGCGCCGCCCGCCGGGCCGCGAAGCCTACCCGGGCGACGTGTTCTACCTGCACTCGCGCCTGCTGGAGCGCGCCGCGCGCGTCTCGGAGGAGTACGTCGAGCAGTTCACCAAGGGCGAAGTGAAGGGCAAGACCGGCTCGCTGACCGCGCTGCCGATCATCGAGACCCAGGCCGGCGACGTGTCGGCGTTCGTGCCGACCAACGTGATCTCGATCACCGACGGCCAGATCTTCCTGGAAACCGACCTGTTCAACGCCGGCATCCGCCCGGCGGTGAACGCCGGCATCTCGGTGTCGCGCGTCGGCGGCGCCGCCCAGACCAAGATCATCAAGAAGCTGTCGGGCGGAATCCGCATCTCGCTGGCGCAGTACCGCGAGCTGGCGGCCTTCGCGCAGTTCGCCTCGGACCTGGACGAAGCCACCCGCAAGCAGCTCGAGCGCGGCCAGCGCGTGACCGAGCTGATGAAGCAGAAGCAGTACCAGCCGATGTCCATCGCCAACCAGGCGCTGTCGATCTACGCGGTCAACGAGGGCTACCTGGACGACGTGCCGGTGGCCAAGATCGGCGCGTTCGAGGAGGGCCTGCACGCCCACTTCGCCAACACCGCCGGCGCGCTGGTCGACCAGATCAACAGCACCGGTGGCTGGAACGACGAGATCGAGGCGGCGTTCAAGAAGGGCATCGCCGAGTTCAAGCAGACCGGCACCTGGTAAGCCGCGACATCGGCGGGCCACGGCCCGCGCGGTGACGGAACCAAGTCCAACGGCGGGCCAGGCGGCCTGCCACACGGGAAGAAGAGATGGCTGGCGGACGCGAAATCAAAACCAAGATCAAGAGCGTGCAGAACACCCGCAAGGTGACGCGCGCGCTGGAAATGGTCTCGGCCTCCAAGATCCGCAAGGCGCAGGAGCGCATGCGCACCTCGCGTCCCTACGCGCAGGCGATGAAGCAGGTGATCGGCCACCTGGCCCAGGCCAATACCGATTACCAGCATCCGTTCCTGGTCGAGCGCAACGAGGTCAAGCGGGTCGGCTACATCGTGGTCTCTTCCGACCGCGGCCTGGCCGGCGGCCTGAACAACAACCTGTTCCGCAAGTTGCTGGGCGACGTGCGCCAGTTCAACGAGCAGGGCGTCGAGGTCGACATGGTCACCATCGGCCAGAAGGCGCAGGCCTTCTTCCGCCGCATCAAGGTGAACATGGTCGGCAGCGTCTCCCACCTGGGCGACGTGCCGCACCTGGACGACCTGGTCGGTGTGATCAAGGTCATGCTCGACGCGTACACCGAGGGCAAGGTCGACCGCGTTTTCGTGGTCTACAACCACTTCGTCAACACGATGAGCCAGAAGGCCACGTTCGACCAGCTGCTGCCGCTGCCGGCGGCGCCTGCCGGCGTGCCGAACCACGACTGGGACTACATCTACGAGCCGGATGCGGCCACGGTGCTGGACCACGTGATCACCCGCTACATCGAGTCGCTGGTGTACCAGGCCGTGCTGGAGAACGTGGCGTCCGAGCATGCCGCGCGCATGGTCGCGATGAAGTCGGCCAGCGACAACGCGACCAAGCTGATCGGCACCCTGAACCTGGTCTACAACAAGGCCCGCCAGGCGGCGATCACGCAGGAAATCTCCGAAATCGTGGGCGGCGCCGCTGCGGTCTGAGCCGCGACGCCATACAGAATTCATCTAGAGGAATGCAGCAATGAGTCAGGGCAAGATCGTTCAGATCATCGGCGCCGTCGTCGACGTCGAGTTCCCGCGCGCCGAAGTGCCGAAGGTGTACGACGCGCTTAAGGTCGAGAACACCGCCATCACCCTCGAGGTCCAGCAGCAGCTGGGCGACGGCGTGGTCCGCACCATCGCGCTGGGTTCGACTGACGGCCTCAAGCGCAACCTGGTCGCGACCAACACCGGCAAGGCGATCTCGGTGCCGGTCGGCGCCGGCACCCTGGGCCGGATCATGGACGTGCTCGGCCGCCCGATCGACGAGGCCGGCGACGTGCAGGCTTCGGACCACTGGGAGATCCACCGCAGCGCGCCGTCGTACGAGGACCAGTCCTCGGGCAACGAGCTGCTGGAGACCGGCATCAAGGTCATCGACCTGATGTGCCCGTTCGCCAAGGGCGGCAAGGTCGGCCTGTTCGGCGGCGCCGGCGTCGGCAAGACCGTCAACATGATGGAGCTGATCAACAACATCGCCAAGGCGCACAGCGGCCTGTCCGTGTTCGCCGGCGTGGGCGAGCGTACCCGCGAGGGCAACGACTTCTACCACGAGATGAAGGACTCCAACGTCCTCGACAAGGTGGCGATGGTCTACGGCCAGATGAACGAGCCGCCGGGCAACCGCCTGCGCGTCGCGCTGACCGGCCTGACCATGGCCGAGTACTTCCGCGACGAGAAGGACGCCTCGGGCAAGGGCAAGGACGTCCTGCTGTTCGTCGACAATATCTACCGCTATACCCTGGCCGGTACCGAAGTGTCGGCGCTGCTGGGCCGCATGCCGTCGGCGGTGGGCTACCAGCCGACCCTGGCCGAAGAGATGGGCGTGCTGCAGGAGCGCATCACCTCGACCAAGACCGGCTCGATCACCTCGATCCAGGCCGTCTACGTGCCCGCGGACGACCTGACCGACCCGTCGCCGGCGACCACCTTCGCCCACCTCGATGCCACCGTCGTGCTGTCGCGCAACATCGCCTCGCTGGGCATCTACCCGGCGGTCGACCCGCTGGATTCGACCAGCCGCCAGCTGGACCCGAACGTGATCGGCCACGAGCACTACGACACCGCGCGCCGCGTGCAGTCCACGCTCCAGAAGTACAAGGAGCTGAAGGACATCATCGCGATCCTGGGCATGGACGAGCTGTCGGAAGAGGACAAGCTGGCCGTCTCGCGCGCGCGCAAGATCGAGCGCTTCTTCAGCCAGCCGTTCCACGTGGCCGAGGTCTTCACCGGCTCGCCGGGCAAGTACGTCTCGCTGAAGGACACCATCCGCGGCTTCAAGGGCATCGTCGACGGCGAGTACGACCACCTGCCGGAGCAGGCGTTCTACATGGTCGGCACCATCGACGAAGCCGTCGAGAAGGCCAAGAAGATCGCCTGATCGCGATCTTCCGGAACTGAGCACAGCGAGGCCCCATGAGCACCATCCGTTGCGACATCGTCAGCGCCGAGCAGGAGATCTTCCACGGTGAGGCCACCCTGGTCGTCGCCACCGGCGAGCTGGGCGAGCTGGGCATCGCGCCGCGCCACGCGCCGCTGATCACCCGCCTGAAGCCTGGCAAGGTCGTGGTCACCCTGGCCGACGGCTCGCACCTGGATTTCGCCATCTCCGGCGGCATCCTCGAGGTGCAGCCGCAGGTGGTCACCGTGCTGGCCGACACCGCGATCCGCGCCGAGGACATCGACGAGGCCGCCGTGCGCAAGGCCAAGGAAGAGGCCGAGCGCGTGCTGGCCAACCGCAGCGAGGCGATGGAAGTGGCCGAGGCGCAGCAGCGCCTGGCCGAAGTCACCGCCCAGCTGCAGGCGCTGGAGCGCCTGCGCCGCAACCTCAAGCACTGACCGCGCCTGGTCCGGTTCGCCGGACTGCGCAACGAACGACGCCGGCCGATGCCGGCGTTTTTCGTTCCCGGAGCTGCCGGCGCCGCGCGTTCGCGTGGAGCGGGGCTTGCCCCGCTGCCTCTCGATCACCGGGCAAGGGCAGCGGGGCAAGCCCCGCTCCACGGCGATCCGTCCTGTTCCCGGCGCGCTAGACTCGCAGGGTTCCCCGGATCCCTGCATGCCCATGACCATCACCCCCCAGGAAGCCCTGCAGCGCACGATCGAGCACCGCGAGATCTTCCACGACGAGATGGTCGGGCTGATGCGGCAGATCATGCGCGGCGATGTCTCGCCGGTGATGGCGGCGGCGATCCTCACCGGCCTGCGGGTGAAGAAGGAGACGGTCGGCGAGATCGCCGGCGCCGCGCAGGTGATGCGCGAGTTCTCTCGCACGGTGGAGGTGGCCGACCGCGGCCACCTGGTCGACATCGTCGGCACCGGGGGCGACGGCTCGCACACCTTCAACATCTCCACCTGCTCGATGTTCGTGGCCGCCGCCGCCGGTGCGCGGGTGGCCAAGCACGGCAACCGCAGCGTCTCGTCCAAGTCCGGAAGCGCCGACGTGCTCGAGGCGCTGGGCGCGACGATCGAGCTGCAGCCGGAACAGGTGGCGCAGTCGATCGGGCGCTGCGGCATCGGCTTCATGTTCGCGCCGATCCACCACCCGGCGATGAAGGTGGTCGCCCCGGTGCGGCGCGAGATGGGCGTGCGCACCATCTTCAACATCCTCGGGCCGCTGACCAACCCGGCCGGCGCGCCGAACATACTGATGGGCGTGTTCCATCCCGACCTGGTCGGCATCCAGGCGCGCGTGCTGCAGGAACTGGGCGCCGAACGGGCGCTGGTGGTCTGGGGTCGCGATGGCATGGACGAGATCTCGCTGGGCGCGGCGACCATGGTCGGCGAGCTGCGCGACGGGGTGGTGCGCGAATACGAGATCCACCCGGAGGATTTCGGCATCGCCATGTCGGCCAGCCGCAACCTCAAGGTCGCCGACGCGGCCGAATCGCGCGGCATGCTGCTCGGCGTGCTCGATGGCGCGCCGGGTCCGGCGCGCGAGATCGTGGTGCTCAACGCCGCCGCCGCGCTTTACGTGGCCGGGGTGGCGGTGGACATCGCCGATGGCATCGTGCGCGCGCGCCGTACCATCGACGACGGCAGCGCGCGGCAGGCGCTGGCGCGCTACGTGGAAACCACCCGCACCCTGGCCGCACAGGCGACGGTGCCGTGAGCGACGCCGGTTTCGCGCGCCTGCCCGAGCCTCCGTACTACGCGGTCGTCTTCAGTTCCCTGCGCAACGGCGAAGACCCGGCCGGCTACGCCGCCGCGGCGGAGCGGATGATGGCGCTGGCCGCCGTCCAGCCCGGCTTCCTCGGCGCGGAGTCCGCGCGCGAGGCCGGGGGATTCGGCATCACCGTGTCCTACTGGGAAAGCGAGGCGGCCATCCGCGCGTGGCGGCTGCATGCCGAGCACGCCGAGATCCGCCGGCACGGGCGCCAGCACTGGTACGCCCGCTACGCGCTGCGGGTGGCCAGGGTGGAGCGCGCTGCGGACTTCGATGCCGGCTGACCCGGCCGCGCTGGAGCGGCCATCCCCGGCATCCGTGGGCCGTCCAGCTCGTGCGAGAATGCCCGTCCGCCGCGTGCCGGACCGCGATAGCCGATGAGCGACATCCTCCAGACCATCCTCGCCCGCAAGGCCGAAGAAATCGCCGAGCGCAGCGCGCGCGCGCCGCTGGCCGAGGTGGTCGCGCGGGCGCGCGATGCCGGTCCGGTCCGTGGTTTCGCCGCGGCGCTGCAGTCGACGATCGCCCTCGGTGACCCGGCGGTCATCGCCGAGGTGAAGAAGGCCAGCCCGTCCAAGGGCGTGATCCGGCCGGACTTCCGCCCGGCCGAGATCGCGGTGGGCTACGAGTTCGGCGGCGCCTCCTGCCTGTCGGTGTTGACCGACGTCGACTTCTTCCAGGGCTCCGACGAGTACCTGCAGCAGGCCCGCGCGGCCTGCACGCTGCCGGTCCTCCGCAAGGATTTCACCATCGACCCGTACCAGGTGCACGAGGCCCGCGCGCTCGGCGCCGACTGCATCCTGCTGATCGTCGCCGCGCTCGACGACATGCAGCTGGCCGACCTGTCCGGGCTGGCGCTGGAACTGGGCATGGACGTGCTGGTCGAGGTCCACGACATCGACGAGCTCGAGCGCGCGATCCAGGTGCCGGTGCCGCTGGTGGGGATCAACAACCGCAACCTGCGCACCTTCGAGGTCTCGCTCGACGTGACCCTGGAGATGAAGGCCGCGGTGCCCCGCGATCGCCTGCTGGTCACCGAGAGCGGCATCCTGGTCCACGACGACGTGGCGCGGATGCGCGCGGCCGGCGTGCATGCCTTCCTGGTCGGCGAGACGTTCATGCGTGCCGAGGAGCCGGGCGAGGCGCTGCGGCAGCTGTTCTTCGACCGCTGAGCCATTCGATGGGACGGCGCGCATGACCCGCACCACCTATCCGCCGCCGCGCGAGGATGCGCCGCTGGTGGTGTTCGACTTCGACCACACCCTGTACGACGGCGATTCGGGCAGCCACCTGTTCGCCTGGCTGATCCGGCGCAACCCGCTGCGGGTCCTGGCCGCGTTGCTGGCCACCCCCGTGCTCGGGCCGATGGTCGCCTTCCTGCCGACCCGGCGCTGGGGCATTTCCGGCTACGCGTGGATCGGCAGCTTCGGATTGCACGCGGCACGCGACTTCGACCGGGTGATCGACCGCTACGTGGCCAGGCACCGCGAGCAGATCGCCGCTCGGCTGCTGCCGGTGGCGCTGGAGGTGTTCGCGCGGCACCGGGCCCAAGGCGACCGCGTGGTCGTGGCCACCGGCGCGCCGCCGGAACTGGCGCGGGCCATCCTGTCGTTCGTGGCCCACGAGGACGTGCCCGTGGTCGGGACCGTGGTCGGGCCGCGCCTGGGCGCGGTGGTCGCCACCCGCCATTGCCACAACGAGGAAAAGGTGCGGATGCTGCGCGAGCGCGGCTACACCGGCATCGGCATGGCGTACTCCGATTCCTCGGCCGACCTGCCCTTGCTGCTGGCCGCACGCGAACCAGTAGTGGTCAACCCCAAGCCCAGCCGTGTCGAATTCTTCCGGCGCGTGCTGCCCCCGGGGACGCCGATCCTCAACTGGGGTTGCCAGGACCGCGCCGGCGACCCGGTGCTGTAGGAGCCGATCCTTATCGGCGACCCGAGCCGCTCGGCGCGGAAGACGTCCTCGCCATCCGCGCACACCGGTCGCCGATAAGGATCGGCTCCTACAGGAATCGGGCCAGTGCGTGGCCGATCTGGTACAGGCTGATGCACAGCACCAGCAGACCTACCGCCACCAGCACCCACTTTTCGCGCACCCGACTGACCAGCAGCGCGGCCACCGGCGCGGCGATCATTCCGCCTACCAGCAGGCCGAGCACGATCTGCAGGTGTTCGATGCCGATCGACAGGAAGAAGGTGATCGACACCGCCAGGGTGACCACGAACTCGGCCGCGTTGACCGAGCCGATCACGGTGCGGGCCTGGCCGCCCCCGGCCAGCAGGGTGGAGGTGGCCAGCGGGCCCCAGCCGCCGCCGCCGCTGGCGTCGAGCAGGCCGGCGAAGAAGCCCAGCACCGGCACCCGGCGCACTTCCCGGCGCGGCACCATCCGGCCGCTGGCGCGGACCAGGATCAGGACCGCCAGCACCAGCAGGTAGAGGTAGACGAACGGCCGGATCAGGTCGCCGGGCAGCTGGGTCAGGACGTAGGCGCCGATGACCCCGCCGACGACGCCCGGAATGGCCAGGCGCAGGAACAGCCGCCGGTCGACATTGCCCAGCGCGATGTGCGAGGCGCCCGAGGCGCCGGTGGTGAAGACCTCGGCGGCGTGGATGCTGGCGCTGACCTGGGCCGGCGGCAGGCCCATGCCCAGCAGCACCGACGAGGACACCAGGCCATAGGCCATGCCGAGCGCCCCGTCGACCAGCTGCGCGGCCAGGCCGATGAGTACGAACCAGAAGAAGGTTTCGCCGAATTCCATCAGCGGCGTGCCGGTTCAGCAGGGGGCGGGGAGGGCGTGGCCGGCGCCGCCCGCGGAGGTTCGCCGGCCGCCGACGGCCGATCAGCGGGTGCCGTACAGCACCACGGTCTTGCCACGCGCATGCAGCTGGCCGTCGGCCTGCAGTTTCTTCAGGACCCGCCCGGCCATCTCGCGCGAGCAGCCCACCAGGCGCGCAAGCTCCTGCCGCGACACGCGCATCTGCGTGCCCTGCGGGTGGCTCATCGACTCGGGTTCCTTGGCCAGGTCGTGCAGCGTGCGGACGATCCGGTCGGTGACGTCGAGGAAGGCCAGGCGGCTGGCCTTGCGGCTGGTGGTCAGCAGCCGCCGCGACAGCTGCACGCCGATCGAATAGAGCAGGCGCGGGGCGTCGGCCGACAGCGGGCCGAGCATCAGCTGCTGCAGGCGGTCGTAACTGATTTCGGCCAGCTCGCAGGCGCTGCGGGTGCGCAGGATGACCTCGCGGCTGTCCGACTCGATGAACAGGCCCATCTCGCCGACGAATTCGCCGGCGCCGTAGTAGCCCAGCACCAGCTCGCGGCCGTCCTCTTCCTCGGCGATGATGCTGACCGAGCCGTTGACCACGTAATACAGGGTCCCCGCCGGGTCGCCCGGGCGGAACACGTCGGTACGGTTGGGGTAGCGGCGGCGCTGGCAATGCGCCAGGAACCGCTCGACGGCGGACTGGTCCAGCGACAGGGGACTGCTGGCGAAGCGCACGGGGGACACGGTGGTGGGCTTCCTGGCGTTCATGGATGGGGGGTCGGGGGATGCCGCAGCGTAGCCGTATGTGCGCCGGTCGGCAAACCGTGGCCCGCCGGGTACATACCCCCGTCACCGGGTTTGCCCCATAATTGCGCGTTCCCCATCCTCCAGAGGCATGACCGCCGTGGTCAAACCCCTGCCGCGCCTGAGGCTGCAAGGCTTCAACAACCTCACCAAGGCGCTGAGCTTCAACATCTACGACGTCTGCTACGCGGTCTCCGAGGACGAGCGCCAGCGCTACATCGAGTACATCGATGAGGCGTACAACGCCGACCGCCTGACCCAGATCCTGACCGACGTGGCCCAGATCATCGGCGCCAACATCCTCAACGTGGCCCGGCAGGACTACGACCCGCAGGGCGCCTCGGTGACCATCCTCATTTCCGAGGAGCCGGTCATCGACAAGAAGGCCGCCGGCAAGGAAGTGATCTCCGACGCGGTAGTCGCGCACCTGGACAAGAGCCACATCACGGTGCACACCTACCCGGAGACGCACCCGCAGAACGGCATCGCCACGTTCCGCGCCGACATCGACGTGGCCACCTGCGGCGTGATCTCGCCGCTGAAGGCGCTGAACTACCTGATCGAGAGCTTCGAGTCCGACATCGTGGTGATGGACTACCGCGTGCGCGGCTTCACCCGCGACATAAAGGGCAAGAAGCACTATATCGACCACAAGATCAACTCGATCCAGGACTACCTGGCGAAGAACATCAAGTCCCGCTACGAGATGATCGACGTCAACGTCTACCAGGAGAACATCTTCCACACGAAGATGCACCTGAAGGAGTTCGACCTCGACACGTACCTGTTCGAGGAGAAGGCGCGCAACCTCTCGTTCAAGGAGCGCATGCGCGTGGAAGCGCTGCTCAAGCGCGAGATCGAGGAGCTGTTCCACGGGCGCAACCTGTCCGAGTGACCGGGGACCCGCGCGCCGCCGCGGGTGGCGCGTGGTTCAGGCGGGCGGCGCCAGGATGGCGCCACGAATTCGCGGGACGTCCCGCGCGCGGCCCCGGCCGCGGACCAAGACCGACGGCGGTCCGGAGCCATGCTCCGGGCCGCTTTTTTTTCCCGTCCCCGGGATCGTTGCCGGGCGGCGTTCACCGAGGAGAATCGACGATGGCGTGGACCTACCTGCTGCTGGCGGGACTGTTCGAGATCGGCTTCGCCCTGGGCCTGAAGCACACCGACGGCTTCACCCGGCTGTGGCCCAGCCTGGGGACCGCGGCCGCCGCGGCCGTCAGCCTCTACCTGATGACCCTGGCCATGCGCTCGATTCCGGTCGGCACCGCCTACGCGGTGTGGACCGGCATCGGTGCGGCCGGCGTGGCGGCGATGGGGATCATGCTGCTGGGCGAGAGCGCCTCGCCGATGCGGCTGGCCTGCATCGGCCTGATCATCGCCGGCGTGATCGGCCTCAAGCTGGCATCGCCGGCTTGACCGCAACGCCCGGGCTACCGAGCCGCACGGGCGCCGACATGGACCGTAGAGCGGGGCTTGCCCCGCTGCTCCTCACCCGGCGCCGATCAAGAGCAGCGGGGCGAGCCCCGCTCTACGAGTAGCGTCCTGCGTAGCGGAGCGAGCCCCGTCCTCGAGGTTGGCCGAATCGGCGGATCGAGCGGGCGGGTGGGCACAGCGCGGACGAGGGTGCGCCTCAGAGCCGGTACGCGACCAGCTTCATCAGCCGGGACGCCAGCGCCATCGCCTGCGGGATCGGCGGCGGCAGCGCCCGGGCGCCGGCGTGTTCGGCCTGGTCGGCGTGGCGTGCTTCGTCTTCCTTCATCACCCGGAGGATCTCGCGGCTGCGCTGGTCGGTGGCCGGCAGGGACTGGAGGTGCTCGTCCAGGTGGGCCTCGACCTGGCGCTCGGTTTCCACCACGAAGCCCAGGTTCCAGCCGTCGCCGCGCAGGCCGGCCGCGGTGCCGATCGCATAGCTGCCGGCGTACCAGAGCGGGTTGAACAGGCTGGGCCGGCTGTCCAGTTCGCGCAGGCGCCTGGCGCACCAGGCCAGGTGGTCGGTCTCTTCCTGGGCGGCCTCCAGCAGGTGCGCGCGGGTGGCGGGGTCGCGCGCCACCGCGGCCTGGCCGAAATACAGGCCCTGGGCGCAGACCTCGCCGACGTGGTTGATCCGCATCAGGCCAGCCGCGTGGCGGCGGGCGGCGGCGGGCAGCACCGGGTCCTCGGCGCTGGCGGGGTAGGGCCGGGCGGCGGGCGGGTCGCCCAGGGTCGTTTCGAGGGCGCGCTGGGCCTCGACCAGGAAGCGGTCGAGCGGGGTCAGGTGGCGGACGGCGGACATGCGGGCTCCGGAGGCGGGTCGTCCGGGCCGCCGGGCGGCCCTCGCCGGATTGTCCGTCCGGCGGCGAGCCGCTGCCAAGCGCATGGGCCGCACGGCCTGGCCCGGGTTTGCCGGCAGGTTGCGCCGACGCGCGTGGGCGGGTATCATTCCGCCTCTTTGCTGCGCCCTTGACAACGCGAGGCGAAGTTCCGTCCGGGCAACCCGGCCGCGGAACCAACCCGACCAACGACCCGAGTTCCCATGAAGACTTTCATCGCCAAGTCCGAGACCGTCCAGCGCGACTGGTACCTCGTCGACGCATCCGGCAAGACCCTCGGCCGCCTTGCCGCCGAACTTGCCCATCGCCTCCGCGGCAAGCACAAGCCCGTCTACACCCCGCACGTCGATACCGGCGACTACCTCGTCGTGGTCAACGCCGAGAAGATCGCGGTGACCGGCAAGAAGCTGCAGGACAAGATGTACCACCGCTTCACCGGCTACATCGGCAACCTGAAGAGCGAGACCCTGGCCCAGGCGCTGGAGCGCCACCCGGAGCGCGTGCTCGAGATCGCGGTCAAGGGCATGCTGCCGAAGGGTCCGCTGGGCCGTGCGATGTACCGCAAGCTCAAGGTCTACTCCGGTTCCGAACACCCGCACGCGGCCCAGCAGCCGCAGCCGCTGGACATCTAAGGCACAACGATGGCTACCACTCAGAATTACGGCACCGGCCGTCGCAAGTCCTCCACCGCCCGCGTGTTCCTGCGCAAGGGCAGCGGCAGCATCACCGTCAACGGTCGTCCGCTGGACGAGTTCTTCGGCCGCGAGACCGCGCGCATGATCGTGCGCCAGCCGCTCGAGCTGACCCAGAGCACGGACAAGTTCGACATCGTCGTCACCGCCGCCGGCGGCGGCACCACCGGCCAGGCCGGTGCGATCCGCCTGGGCATCGCCCGCGCGCTGGTCGAGTACGACGAGTCGCTGAAGAGCGACCTGCGCAAGGCCGGGTTCATGACCCGCGACGCGCGCGAAGTCGAGCGCAAGAAGGTCGGCCTGCACAAGGCACGCCGCGCCTCGCAGTTCTCCAAGCGCTGATGCGCCTGGCGGGCCGCATCGCCTCGCCTGGGGCATGCGGCCACGGCGGACCGGGCCAGGCCGGCCCGGTTCCGCCAACACGGTGGAATGCCCCGGTGGGATGCATTCGACCGCCGGCGGGACTATAATTCCGCCCTGCCTACAGCCCCGTCGCCAAGCGGTAAGGCACCTGACTCTGACTCAGGCATTCGGTGGTTCGAATCCATCCGGGGCTGCCATATCCAAGGAAAAGCCCGGCCGAAAGGCCGGGCTTTTTCGTGTCCGGCGTGCACGTCCGGACCGCGGAGGCTGGCATGGCATGTTTCTTGCTGTTTTCCGGCATCGCTATGCTGCCGCCGTCATGCCCGACCGTTCCGCCAAGACCGATTCCGGTGTCCTGCACTTCGTGCGGTACACCTGTGCCATGCGCGCGCTGGGGTTCTTCGCCGCCATGCTCGGCATCGGCTCGGCCCTGGTCGGGCAGGATGCCGCGGCGCCGGTGCTGCTCCTGCTCGCGTTCACCTGCCTGGGCTGGCCGGTGCTGGCCTGGCGCCTGTCGACGCAGTCCTCCGATCCGCTGCGTGCCGAGTTCCGCAACCTGACCATCGACACGGGGCTGGCCGGCTTCTGGATCGCGATGGCGCAGTTCGACCTGCTGCCCAGCGCGCTGCTGGTGGCCATCATGGCGATGGACCGGACCGTCGCCGGCGGCTGGTCGCTGACCCGCCGCTCGATGGGCGTGATGGCGCTGGTGGCGCTGGCGACCGCCGCGCTGAACGGCTTCGGCTTCCAGCCGCGTACGCAGTTCACGACCATGCTGTGGTGCATGCCGTTCCTGCTGTGCTACCTGCTGGCGGTCGGGGCCTCGACCCGGATGTTCGCCGACAAGGTGCGCGCGCAGAAGCGCGCGCTGGAACACGGCTCGCGCATCGATGCGCAGACCGGGCTGGCGACGCGGCCGCAGTGGCTGGCGCTGGTCATGGCCGAGCTGCGGCGATTCCACCGCTACGGCGCGGTGTCGTCGCTGCTGATGGTCGATATCGACCGTTTCAAGCGCATAAACGACGGTGCGGGGCACCTGGCGGGCGACCAGGTGATCCACCAGGTCTGCGCGATCCTCCGCGAAAACCTGCGCAGCGCGGATACCGCCGGGCGCTACGGCGGCGACGAGTTCGGCGTGCTGCTGCCGGGCACCGGCCACGAGGCCGCGCTGGAAGTGGCCGAACGGTTGCGCCGTGCGGTGTCCTCGCGGGTCGCGGTCGGCGGCGTCCCGGTGACGCTGAGCATCGGCGTGGCCGAGCTGGCGCCGGGCATGGAGGCGATCGAGGACTGGACCGGTGCGGCCGACGAGGCGTTGTACCGGGCCAAGGGCGACGGACGCGATTGCGTGCGCGCCTAGGTCGCGCCAGCAGGCGCGTCGCCGCGACGGCATCCGCTCCTCCTGCCAGGCAATGGCGACGACGCGACTGCGTCCGCACCTGGCCCACACGGAAAGGCGCGACGACGCGAACCGCGCCTGACGAGGCCAGGTAGGCGCGACCGGCGCCATGGCGCCCGCGCATGACCCGATCGGGCACTTTCAGCCGGCGAGGGGGCGGCAGCCCAGCGCCGCCAGCGGGCCGTGCAACGCGGGCACCTGCATCAGCCACGGCGCCGACAGGGTCAGCAGGCCCGCGCCGAGGACCACGCCACCCAGCGCATTGCGCAGCGCCCGGCGTTGCAGCCAGCGGTTCATGCGCGCGCCCGACCAGGTCAGCGGCAGCATCACCGGCAAGGTGCCGAGGCCGAAGGCCGCCATCACCAGCGCGCCGCCAGCGGCGCTGGCCTGCAGCCAGGCCACCGTCAGCAGGCCAACGCTCAGGCCGCATGGCATCCAGCCCCACAGGCCGCCCAGCGCGATCCGGCGCCAGGCGCGGTCGGCCGGCAGCAGGTGCCGGTGCAGCGGTTGCAGCCAGCGCCAGGCGCGCGCACCGGGTTTCGACAGCAGGTCCATGCGTCCGCCGCGATCGAGCAGGCGCAGCGCCACCAGCACCAGCGCGAGGCCCGCCGCCATGCGCACGCCGGTGGTCAACGCCTCGATGCGCACCAGCCGCAGCAGGCCGCCGCCCAGTCCACCGGCCACCGCGCCAGCGACGACATAGCCGCCGATCCGGCCCAGGTTCGCCTGCCAGGCCACCGCCAGCGGCCGCCCGGGCGCCATGGCCGGGAAGCCCGCGGCGATGCCGCCGCACATCACCGCGCAATGCGCGCCGCCGAGGACGCCGGCGAGCGCGGCTGCGACCAGCGTCGGCAGGTCGACCGGCATGTCAGCCGCCGGGCCGGTCGCGATCCGGCGGCGGAGCGGGGCGGTCGTCGTCTTCGAGGATGTCCAGCGCCGGGGTGTCGAGGTCGTCGAACTGGCCGCGCTTGACCGCCCACACGAACGCGGCCACCGCCACGCCCAGCAGCACCAGGCTGATCGGGATCAGCAGCAGCAGGATGTTCATGCAGCGGACCTCGCCGGCAGGAAGGACGCGGCCGGCCCGGCATGCGTGCCGCGTGCCAGGCGCAACGCGTTGACGGTGACGGCCAGCGAGGACAGCGCCATGCCCAGCGCGGCCAGCCACGGCGTGACCAGCCCGGCGGCGGCCAGCGGCAGCGCCAGCAGGTTGTAGGCGGCCGCCCAGGCCAGGTTCTGGCGGATGACGCGATGGGTGCGCCGCGCCAGCGCGACCGCGGCCGGGATCCGCGCCAGGCTGCCGCCGGTGGTGACCAGGTCGGCGGCCCGGTGCGCCAGCGATGCGCCCCCGGCCATGGCGATGGAGACATCTGCGCCGGCCAGCACCGGCGCATCGTTGAGGCCGTCGCCGACCATCGCCACGATCCGGCCCTGCGCCTGCAGCGCGCGCACGCGCTCGAGCTTGTCCTCCGGCGACTGCCGGGCGTGGATCCCGTCGAGCGGCAGCGTGGCGGCCATGCGGTCCACCGCCGCCTGGCCATCGCCGCTGGCCAGGTGCACCTGCAGTCCCTGCGCGCGCAACGCGGCCATCGCTTCGGCCGCGTCCGGGCGCACGCGCTCCTGCAGCGTGAAGCGCGCGCTGGCGCCAGTGCCGTCGCCGAGCCACAACGCGCCGTCGTCGACGCCGCCGCTGGCGAAGTCCGCGCGACCGAGCCGCCACTGCCGGCCATCGACCTCGCCCTGCACGCCGCGGCCCGGCACCGCCTGGACCACGGTAGCCTGCGTGGCAGGACTGCCGTGGCGGGCGAACGCGGCCGCCAGTGGATGGCCGCTGTCGCGTTCCAGCGCCGCTGCGATGCGCAGTGCCTGCGCGCCTTCGATGTCGAACCCCTCGGTCGCCACCAGCACCGGACGCCCGTCGCTGAGGGTGCCGGTCTTGTCGAACACGATGTCGGTGGCGCGGCCCAGCGTGTCCAGCGCGTCCGACCGCACCGCCAGCAGGCCGATCCGCGCCAGCGCGCCGTGCGCGGCGGCCAGCGCGGCCGGCACCGCCAGCGACAGCGCGCACGGGCAGCTGATCACCAGCAGGGCCAGGGTCACTTCCAGGGCCCGCGAGGCGTCGTAGTGCCACCATCCGGCGAACACCAGCGCGGCCACCGGCAGCAGGAACAGGACGAAGCGGCCGGCGATGCGATCGGCGGTGCGGGCCAGCGCGGGCCGGTGCGCCTGCGCCTGCTCGACCAGGCGGGTGAGCTGCGACAGGCGCGTGGCCGCGCCGGTGCAGGTCACGCGCAGGCGCGCCGGACGTTCGCGGCAGACGGTGCCGGCGAAGACCTCGTCGCCGGCGGTCTTGCGCACCGGCGTGGACTCGCCGGTCAGCAGCGCTTCCTCGAACCAGGCTTCGCCGTCGAGCAGCAGGCCGTCGGCCGGCACCGATTCGCCCGCGGCCACGCAGGCCACGTCGCCGGGCCGCAGGGCCGCCAGCGGCACCGTCTCGCGGCCACCGTCGCCGCGCTCACGGGTCGCGAAGGCCGGCCGCGCCCGCGCCAGCGCATCGACCTGGGCGCTGGCCACGCTGCGCGCGCGCTGCTCGAGCATGCGTGCGGCCAGCAGCAGGAACACGAACATCACCGCCGCGTCGTACCAGACGTGCTCGCCGCCGCGGATCGTCTCGAACAGGCTGGCGAAGTACGCCAGCAGGGTGGAGCCGGCGATGAGCACGTCCATGCCCAGGCGCCGCTGCCGCAGTTCGGCGATCGCACCGGCGATGAACGGCCACCCGGCGTAGAACACCACCGGCGTGCTCAGCAGGAAGGCCAGCCAGCGGAAGAAGTCGCGCGTGGCCAGCGGCATGCTGCCGTCGAAATCCAGGTACAGCGCCTCGGCCAGCATCATCGCCTGCAGCGTGCCCAGCCCGGCGACGCCCAGCCGCAGCAGCCAGCGCCGGCGTTCGCGGATGCGTTCGCGTTCCAGTGCCTCGCTGCCGGCGAGGTACGGGCGGTAACCGAGCATCGCCAGGCGCTGCAGCGGCACGGACAGCGTGGTGCGCGCCGGATCCCAGGTGAGGTGGATGCGCCCGGTCACCGCGTTGGCGGTGCAGTCGACCACGCCGGGCTCGCGCGCCATCGCGCGGTCGATCAGCCAGGCGCAGGCGGCGCAGCGCATGCCGTCGGTGAGCAGGGTGATCTGGCGGCCGCCAGCCACCGCGCGGCTGTGCTGGGCCTGGACGTCGTCGCGGTCCCACACCGACAGGTCGGGCAGGTCGTCGCCGACGCGCCCGCCACCGGCATCGCGCAACCGGTAGTAGCCCGAGAGGTCGGCGTCGGCGATCCATTCGGCGGCGGCGGCGCAGCCGTGGCAGCAGAAGGCGTGTGTGCGGCCCTCGAACTCCTGCAGGCAAGGCTGCGCGGGCAGCGGCTCGCCGCAATGGCGGCAGCTGCCGGTGGCCAGGGCGCGCGGAGCCTGCATGGCCAGGCCGACGGCCACGGCGGTTCAGCCGCCCGCGCCGGGCGCAGGGGCGCCCAGCGAGGGTGCCAGGCGCGCGGCGTGCCGGTCCCGGGGCAGCCGGCCATGCAGCCGCCAGCTGCCATCGGCGGCCTGCAGCTGCACGATCCAGTCGTGCCTTGGATCGACGTCCTGCTGCAGGCGCCAGCCCGGGCCCTCGGGCGCCAGCCGCAGGTGCAGGTCCTCGGCCTGGGTCACCGGATGCTCCAGCAGCAGCTGCAACGGCTGGTCGCGCGGGAAGTCGCCGGTCGCCGGCAACACCTCGACGATGCCGTCCTCCACCCGCAGCACCGCGCTGAGCCCCAGCCGCTTCGCCGCCGCGTCCGGTCCCAGGTCGGTGGTCTGGATCTGGGCCACGCGGCGGACCGGATCGTTGACCGGGTCGGCGCCGCCGGTGCGCACGGCGGTGATCACCAGGCCGACGCCAGCCACGATCGACAGCAGCGGCAGGCCGACCACCAGCCACATCACCGGGTTGCGCCAGTGGGAACGCGCGTGGCCGTCGGTGTCGGGGTCGGTGTCGGTGCGGCGGGATTCGTTCATGGGCTGGGTCCGAAGAAGCTGCTCTCGATGATGCGCCGGTCGCGCCCGTCCTCGCTCTCGACCACGAAGCGGATGTCGCGGCGGCCACCGGTGCCGGCGTCGGCGGCCACGCTCAGGGTCACCGGCAGCACCTGCTCGGGACCGGCCTCGACCACCGCCGGCCCGGACAGCCGCAGGCCATCGCCGGCCGGCTCCAGGGAGATGCGATACCGGCGCGTCTCCTGGCTCTTGTTGATCAGCTTGAGCGTGTAGTCGTTCTCGACATGGCCGTCGGCCGCTTCGCGATACAGGGCGTTGCGGTCGCGGAGCACTTCGGCGATCAGTTCGCTGCGGTGGGTCACGCCCCACAGCCAGGCGCCGCACAGGCCCAGCAGCAGCAGGCCGTAGACGAAGATGCGCGGCCGCAGCACGCGCGTGTCCTTGCCGTCGATCGCGTTCTGGGTCGAATAGCGGATCAGGCCGCGCGGGTAACCCATCTTGTCCATCACCTCGTCGCAGGCATCGATGCACGCCCCGCAGGCGATGCACTCGTACTGCAGGCCGTTGCGGATGTCGATGCCGGTCGGGCAGACCTGCACGCAGATCGTGCAGTCGATGCAGTCGCCCAGTTCCTCGTGGGCGAACTTCGGCAGCGGCTCGGCGACCGCGCCGGCGCCGGCCAGGGCGATGGTGCCGTGGGCCTGCAGGCGGTTGTCGGCGGCGGTCGGATGGCGGCTGGCGCGGAACACGTAGTCGTAGGCGGTACGCGGGTCGAGCAGCCCGCGCGCGCGCTCGAGCACGCTGCCGAGGCCGCGCTTGCGCGGGCCGCGCGGCTCGCCGCGCATGGGGTCGTAGGCGATCAGCAGGGTGTTGCGGTCGAACATCGCGCTCTGGAAGCGCGCGTACGGGCACATGTACTTGCATACCTGCTCGCGCAGGAAGCCGGCGTTGCCCCAGGTCGCCAGCGCGTAGAACAGCACCCAGAACGTTTCCCAGCCGCCCCACTGGAACGGCACCAGGCGCGCGGCCAGGTCGGTGATCGGGGTGAAGAAGCCGACGAAGGTGAAGCCGGTCCACAGCGCGAACAGCGCCCACAGCGCGTGCTTGGCACCCTTGCGCAGGATCTTGTCGCGGTTCCAGGGGCCGGCGTCGAGCTTCATCCGCTTGCCGCGGTCGCCCTCGGTCCAGCGCTCCATCCACAGGAACACCTCGGTCCACACCGTCTGCGGGCAGGCGTAGCCGCACCACAGGCGGCCGGCGAGCGCGGTGAAGAAGAACAGCGCCATCGCCGCCATGATCAGCAGCAGGGCCAGGAACAGGAAGTCCTGCGGCCAGAACGCCAGGCCGAACACGTAGAACCTGCGCGCCGGCAGGTCGAACAGCACCGCCTGGCGGCCGTCCCAGCGCAACCAGGGGAACAGGTAGAACATGCCCAGCAGCCACACCACCGCGGCCACCCGCAGCCGGTTGAAGCGGCCGGAGACGTCGCGCGGGTAGACCTTGCGTTCGCTGACGTAGAAGGAGTTGCCCTGCTCGTCGACGACGTCCAGCGGGATGCGCTTGCTCATGGCTGCCGTCCTGGCTGCGGCATCGCGCGCCGGGGGTGGCGTCGGCCGTGGCGGGTGGATTCGGTTGCGGTCATTTCGGTGGGCTTGGCCGCGCATGGCGGCGTGGCTGGCGGATCGTGCCTGCTTGCCTGCCACCAGTATCCGCGGTTCCGCGCCGCGCGCCAGACGACAGATTGTCGCAGTGGCGCCGCGCCGCGGGCGCGCCGGGCTAGTCGGGCGGCAGCGCGCGGTTGAAGCGGCTGGACGGGCGCAGCAGGATCCAGGTGAACAGGCTCGACGAGGCGGTCGCCAGCCAGAACATGAAAAAGCCGATGGTGTAGCCGAGCTCGCGGGTCAGCGGCAGGTCCGGGAAAGTCAGGTCGCGCAGCGCCAGCGGATCGACGAAGGCGAAGAACACCATCGTCGCCACGCCCGCCGCGAAGAAGCTCGGCCAGGCGATCGCCCCGACCCGCTGGGCGAGCGGGCGGGGCGGATGGTCGAAGCGCGGCTCGCTGAAGTCGGTCACTTCCTGCCCTCATTGTTGCGACGGCTGGCTCCCCGTCCTGGCCGCATTATGCGACAGCGACCAGACGTAGGCGGCGACCAGGCGGGCGCGGGTTTCGCCCAGCAGCTCGCGGTGCGCCGGCATCACGCCGTGGCGGCCGTGGACGATGGTCTGGTAGAGGCTGTCGCGGCTGCTGCCGTACATCCAGTAGTCGTCGGTCAGGTCCGGGGCGCCGATGTCCTGGTTACCCTTGCCGTCGATGCCGTGGCAGGCCACGCAGACGCCTTCGTACAGCTTGCGGCCGCGGGCGGCCATGTAGTTGTTCTGCAGCGTTTCCGGCGCCGCGAGGGTGCGCACGTAGGCGATGGTGTAGTCCACCGCCTCCGGGCCGCCCATGCCGGTGAGCACCGTGCCCCATTCCGGCATCACGCCTTCGCGGCCGTCGAGCACCGACTGCAGGACGTGGTCGGGGGTGCCGCCCCAGTTCCAGATCGCGTCGGTGAGGTTCGGGTAGCCGATCGCGCCCTGGCCGCTGGAACCGTGGCAGGTGGCGCAGGTATTGCTGAAGATCGAGCGGCCCAGGGCCACCGCCTTGGGATCCTGCGCCAGGGTGTCGATGGCCATGCCGGCGAACGGCTTGAAGGTCTGCTCGAGCTTGGCGTCCTCGACCGCCTTGGCCTTGGCGTGCTCGCCGACCGAGGTCCAGCCGCCGTAGCTGGGCACGCCGCCCAGCCCGCCGAACCAGAACAGGTAGGCGACGGCGAAGATGATGGTGAGGTAGAACAGGTTAATCCACCACTTCGGCAGCGGCTTGTTGTACTCGGTGATGTCGCCGTCCCATACATGCGAGGTGTCCTCGGGCTTGGGATCGCCCGGGCGGCGGCGCGCGGTCCACCACAGCAGCCACACGCAACCCACGATGTTGATGGCCACCAGGATGATGACGAACCAGGTCCATCCGCTTGTCATGCCACGTCCCCTTTTTCTTGCCGGCCGGCGTCGCCGTCGTCCAGCGGCAGCTGCGCCGCCTCGTCGAACGCCTGCTTGCGCTTCGGGCTCCACGCCCAGATCCAGCCGCCGATGAACAGCACCAGCAGCGCCGCGGTGAACAGACCGGCGATCATGGCTGGCCTCCGCGCGGCGCGTGCCGTCCCAGCGCCTGCAGGTAGGCCACCACCGCGTCGAGCTCGGTCTTGCCCTCCACGTCGGCGGCGGCCTGCGCGATCTGCTCCTCGGTGTAAGGGTCGCCCAGGGTCCGCAGCGCCTTCATGCGGCGGGCGACGGTGGCGCCATCGACCTCGTTCCGCGCCAGCCAGGGGAACCCGGGCATGTTCGACTCGGGCACGACGTCGCGCGGGTTGATCAGGTGGACGCGGTGCCAGTCGTCCGAGTAGCGGCCACCGACCCGCGCCAGGTCCGGCCCGGTGCGCTTGCTGCCCCACTGGAACGGGCGGTCGTAGACCGATTCCCCGGCCAGCGAATAGTGGCCGTAGCGTTCGGTCTCGAAGCGCAGGGTACGGACCATCTGCGAGTGGCAGTTGTAGCAGCCCTCGCGCACGTAGACGTCGCGCCCGGCCAGCTGCAGCGCGGGGTAGGGTTCGACGCCTTCCAGCGGCTTGATCGCCTCGGCCTGGAACATCAGCGGCACGATCTGGGCCAGGCCGCCGAAGGAGATGGCCACGGCGATCAGCACCGCCATCAGGCCGACGTTCTTCTCGATCTTCTCGTGGGGATTCTGGTTGTGTTCGCTCATGTGGGGCCTCAGGCGCGCACTTGGGAAGCATCGACCGGCAGCAGCGGCTGCGGGGCGATCGCGGGGGCGGCGCGGTAGGTGCGCACCAGGTTCCAGGCCATCACGAACATGCCGGCCAGGACCAGCAGGCCGCCGAACAGCCGGATCAGGTAGTACGGATAGGTGGCGGCGAGCGCCTCGACGAAGCTGTAGGTCAGCGTGCCGTCGTCGTTGGTGGCGCGCCACATCAGGCCCTGCATGACGCCGGCGATCCACATCGAGGCGATGTAGAACACCACGCCCAGCGTGTGCATCCAGAAGTGCAGGTCGACCGCCTTGACCGAGTACATCTGCTCGCGCCCCAGCAACCTGGGCAGCAGCGAGTAGATCGAACCGATCGAGATCATCGCCACCCAGCCCAGCGCGCCGGCGTGGACGTGGCCCACGGTCCAGTCGGTGTAGTGCGACAGTGAGTTGACCGTCTTGATCGACATCATCGGCCCCTCGAAGGTGGCGATCATGTAGAACGAGATGGCTACGATCAGGAACTTCAGGATCGGGTCGGTGCGCAGCTTGTACCAGACGCCCGACAGGGTCATCACGCCGTTGATCGCGCCGCCCCAGGACGGGGCCAGCAGGATCAGCGAGAACACCATGCCCAGCGACTGCGCCCAGTCCGGCAGCGCGGTGTAGAGCAGGTGGTGCGGGCCGGCCCACATGTACACCGCGATCAGGGCCCAGAAGTGCACGATCGACAGGCGGTAGGAGTAGATCGGACGGCCGGCCTGCTTGGGCACGAAGTAGTACATCATGCCGAGGAAGCCGGCGGTCAGCAGGAACCCGACCGCGTTGTGCCCGTACCACCACTGCACCATCGCATCGACCGCGCCGCTATAGACCGGGTACGACTTGCCCAGCCCCACCGGGATGGCGATGTTGTTGACGATGTGCAGCAGGGCGATGGCGATGATGTAGGCGCCATAGAACCAGTTGGCCACGTAGATGTGCTTGACCCGGCGCTTGACGATCGTGCCGAAGAACAGCGCACCGTAGGCCACCCAGACGACCGTGATCAGCAGGTCGATCGGCCATTCCAACTCGGCGTACTCCTTGCCCTGGGTCAGGCCCAGCGGCAGGGTGATGGCCGCCAGCAGGATCACCAGCTGCCAGCCCCAGAACACGAAGGCCGCCAGCCCGTCCGAGATCAGCCGCACGTGGCAGGTGCGCTGGACCACGTGCAGGCTGGTGGCGAACAGGGCGCTGCCGCCGAAGGCGAAGATCACCGCATTGGTGTGCAGCGGGCGCAGGCGCCCGTAGCTGAGCCATGGCAGGTCGAAGTTCAGCGCCGGCCAGTAGAGCTGCGCGGCGATGAGCACGCCCACGGCCATGCCGACGATGCCCCAGACCACGGTCATCACCGCGAACTGGCGCACCACCTTGTCGTTGTAAGTCCCCTGCACGCTTTGCATGCGTTCCGTCCCTCAGTCTGTACGGGGGCGATCATCCCCCCTCGGGGTGATCCGGGTATTGATCGGGATCAATGCCTGCCGGATGACGTCGGGTTACCCATTGGCGCAAGGCGCGTGCCGGCACGGGTCGGAACTGCCTGGCCGGCCGGCGCTGGGTAAGTCCTTGCGCCAAGCATAGGCCGAACCCGGCCGCCGTGCCCCGGTCAGATTGTCCCGGGGTGGGGCGACGGCGCCGGCCGCGGTATGGTGGACCGGCGCAGGCAAGGAGCATCGGCGGCATGAGTACCTACGCCCTGGACGCGGTCTTCCGCCCCAAGTCGGTCGCCGTGGTCGGCGCCAGCCCGCGCGAGCGCTCGGTCGGCCGGGCGGTGGTGCGCAACCTGCGCGAGGCCGGCTTCGCCGGTCCGGTGGGCCTGGTCAACCCGAAGTACCGGCAGATCGACGGTCTGCCCGCGGTGGCGCGCCTGGCGGACCTGCCGTTCCAGCCGGAGCTGGTGGTCGTGACCACGCCGCCGGACACGGTGCCCGGCGTGGTCGCCGAGGCGGTGGCCGCCGGCGCCCGTGCCGCGGTGGTGGTCACCGCCGGCCTCGGGCAGGGGCCGGGTTCCCTGCTCGAGCGCCTGCGCGAGGCGGCGCGCCCGCACGGCCTGCGCGTGGTCGGGCCCAACTGCCTGGGGGTGATGGCCCCGCATGTCGGGCTCAACGCCAGCTTCGCCGCGCGCAGCCCGCTCAAGGGCGACCTGGCGCTGGTGTCGCAATCGGGCGCGATCGCCTCGGGGCTGGTGGAATGGGGCGTGGCGCGCTCGATCGGCTTCTCGGCCGTGGTGTCGCTGGGCGACGCGCTGGACGTGGATTTCGGCGACCTGCTGGACTGGTTCGCCCAGGACACGAAGACCCGCGCGATCCTGCTCTACATCGAATCGATCCGCGACGCGCGCAAGTTCATGTCCGCCGCGCGCGCGGCCGCGCGCGCCAAGCCGGTGGTGGTGGTCAAGTCCGGCCGCCACGCCCAGGGTGCGCGGGCGGCCGCCACCCATACAGGCGCCCTGGCCGGCTCGGACGCGGTCTACGACGCCGCGTTCCGCCGCGCCGGCCTGCTGCGGGTGCTGGCCCTGGACGAGCTGTTCGCCGCCGCCAAGACCCTCGGCCACCTGCGCAGCGCGCCCGGCGGGCGGCTGGCGATCCTGACCAATGGCGGCGGCATCGGCGTGCTGGCGGTGGACCGGCTGGTCGACCTCGGCGGTACCCTGGCCGCGCTGGACGAGGCCACGGTTCGCCGCCTCGACGGCATGCTGCCGCCGACCTGGTCGCGCGCCAATCCGGTGGACATCGTCGGCGACGCCGATGCGTCGCGCTATGCGCAGGCGCTGGAAGCGCTGCTGTCGGACCGCGAGAACGATGCGGTGCTGGTGATGAACGTGCCGACCGCGCTGGCCTCCTCCACGGATGCCGCCGACGCGGTGACGCGGGTGCTGGCGCAGCGCCCGCGTCCCGGCGCAGGCAAGCCGGTGCTGGGGGTCTGGCTGGGCCGCGAAGCCGAGGCCCTCAGGTCGCTCGAAGCGGCCGGCGTGCCGACCTACAACACCGAGGCCGGCGCGGTGCGCGGCTACACCTACCTGGTCCGCCATCGCGAAGCGCAGCAGGCGCTGATGGAGACGCCGCCAAGCCTGCCCGAGGATTTCGTGGTCGACAGCGCCACCGGGCAGGCGGTGGTCGCCGGCGCACTGGCGCAGGGGCGGCAGTGGCTGGACCCGCTGGAGGTCAACACGCTGATGGCCGCCTACGGCATCCCGATCACGCCCGTCACCCTGGCCGACGATGCCGACGCCGCGGTGGCCGCGGCCGCGCCGCTGCTGGCCGGTGGCATGCAGGTGGCGCTGAAGATCCTGTCGCCGGACATCCTGCACAAGTCCGACGTCGATGGCGTGCGCCTGAACCTGGCCAGCGAGGCGGCGGTGCGCGAGGCGGCCGGGGCGATCCTGGCCCGGGTGCGCGAACTGCGGCCGGACGCGAAGATCCAGGGCATCACCGTGCATCCGATGATCGTGCGCGCCAAGGCGCGCGAGCTGATCGCCGGACTGGCCGACGACCCGACCTTCGGCCCGGTGGTCGTGTTCGGCCGCGGCGGCACCGCGGTGGAGGTGATCGACGACAAGGCCCTGGCCCTGCCGCCGCTGGACCTGCGCCTGGCCCACGAGTTGATCTCGCGCACGCGCGTGTCGCGCATCCTCAAGGCCTATCGCGACGTGCCCGCGGCGGACGAGCGCGCGGTCGCGCTGGTGCTGGTCAAGCTGGCGCAGATGGCGGCGGACATCCCGCAGGTGCGGGAACTGGACATCAATCCTCTTCTCGCGGACCGGGACGGCGTGATCGCGGTGGATGCGCGCGTTTCCGTCGCGCCGCATCCGGGCCCGGCGCAGAAGGGCCCGTGGCACTCGCGTTTCGTCATCCGCCCGTACCCGAAGGAGTGGGAACGCGAGGTCGAGCTGGCACACGGCCGGCGCATGTTCGTGCGGCCGGTGCGGCCGGAGGACGAGGACATGTTCCGCGCCTTCTTCGAGCGGGTCAGCGACGAGGACCTGCGCCTGCGCTTCTTCTCGGCGGTGCGCCACTTCAGCCACGAGTTCATCGCGCGGCTGACCCAGCTCGACTACGCGCGCTCGATCGCGCTGGTGGCGATCGACCCGGGCAGCGGCGAGATGCTCGGCGCGGTGCGCCTGCTCGCCGACGCCAACTACGAACGCGGCGAGTACGGGATCCTGGTGCGCTCGGACCTGAAGGGCTTCGGCATCGGCTGGCAGCTGATGCGGATCATGATCGAGTACGCGGGCACGATCGGCCTGAAGCTCATCGAGGGCCAGGTCCTGCGCGAGAACGTGACCATGCTGGCGATGTGCCAGCAGCTGGGCTTCCGGATCCGCCCCGACGCGGACGACGCCACGCTGATGGACGTGACGCTGGACGTCGCCGCGCCGCCCTGACGGTCGCCACCTTTCCCGCCGGCTGCCCCGGCGTTGGCGTGGCGGGCATGGCTCGCCGTGGCGGGTCCCGGACGGCGGAACGCAGCAAGCTTCGCCCCGCGACCACATCGCGCGGTATTCACGGCGCATGCCTATGGTGTCCGGACGCCATGGCGGGAACGATGTGATGGACGCGGCGCGGAACGCACCGGTGGATGTACTCGTGATCGGCGGGGGGCCCGCCGGACTGACAGCGGCCACCTACCTGGGACGCCTGCACCGGCGATGCCTGGTGCTGGATGCCGGCGACAGCCGCGCGCGCTGGATCCCGGAGACCAACAACTGCCCGGGCTTTCCCCAGGGCATCGCCGGCACCGCCCTGCTGGCGCGCATGCGCGAGCAGGCGGCGGTCCACGGCGCGGCCTTCGAGCAGGCCACGGTGACCTCGCTGCGACGCACGACCGGCGGATTCGAGGTGCAGGACGAAAGCGGTCGGCGCTGGCATGGCCACGCCGTGATCCTGGCCAGCGGCCTGAGCGACCGCCTGCCGGCGATGGCCCACGTCGAGGAAGCGGTGGCGTGCGGCGCGCTGCGGCTGTGCCCGGTCTGCGACGCCTACGAGGTCACGGATCGCGACATCGGCCTGTTCGGTCCGTGGGATGCCATCGTCGCCCACACCCGGTTCCTGCGCGGCTATAGCGCGCGGCTTTCGCTGCTGCCGACCGATGCGCACGGCGATCCGGCCGCGCTGGAGGGCATGGCGGCGCGGGTGCTGCCGGCCGGCGGGCGGCTGCTGTTCGACGGCCGCCGCTGCGGCTACGTGGTCGAGGGCGACGACTGCTTCTGGTTCGACACCGTGTATCCGTTCCTCGGCTGCGACAGCAGCGCCGGCCTGGCGGCGCAGGCCGGTGTCGTGCTGACCGATACCGGCGAGATCCCGGTGGACCGCAGCCACCAGACCACCGGCGTGCCCGGCCTGTACGCGGTCGGCGACGTGGTCAGCGGGTTGAACCAGATCTCGGTGGCGGTGGGTCAGGCCGCGGTGGCGGCGCTGGACGTCCACGCCAGGCTGCCGTTCGCGCCGCGGAGATAGGCCGCGCTCCGGGGGGGCGTGCGCGCGGCCCGATAGGGGAGTACTCTCGCGCCGTTGGACCGCGGCGGCACCTCCTTCGGGCCAAGGCCGTCGCGGCGGAACGCGCACATGGTTCTACCTGGCCATCCCCGGATCGAGTTGCAGATGTCCGTCGGGGTGCCAGGCGTTCAATCGTCACCCCGACCGGCACGCATGCCCTGCGACAGGCATTGCCGGTGACGCCTTTCGAAGGAATACGAAACAGCACCGGGAGAATCGAGCATGGGCGACACGACGGCATCGTACGGGCGTCCCGACCTCCGGCCTGGAGGCCGGGTCGGCACAAGCGGCAAGCCGGGACGCGTCTTCGGCTGGACCGTGGGACTGGCGATGCTCCTGCTCGCCACGACGGCTTGCAACCGCAACCAACACCCGGCCGGCGCCGCTTCCGATCCGGCTGCGGATCCGGCACCGGCCGCCGGCGCGCCCACGCCGGAAGAGCTGCGGGGAATCATCAAGGACGCCTACGTCTACGGCTTCCCGATGGTGGACAGCTACCGGATCCAGTACTCGTACTTCGTCGATACGGCCAATCCCGAGTACAAGGGGCCCTGGAACCGGCTGCACAACGTGGCGCGCGTGTTCACGCCGCAGGACAAGGCGATCCAGACGCCGAACTCCGACACGCCGTACTCGTTCCTGGGCGCGGACCTGCGCACCGAACCGCTGGTGATCAGCGTGCCGGCGATGGACGAGGGGCGCTACTACTCGCTGCAGTTCATCGACATGTACACCCACAATTTCGCCTACGTGGGCAGTCGCGCCACCGGCAACGAAGCCGGCAGCTTCCTGCTGGCCGGACCGGCCTGGCAGGGCGAGGCACCGGACGGGATCACATCGGTGATCCGGTCCGAGACGGAACTGGCCTTCGTGCTGTTCCGCACCCAGCTGTTCGGCGCCGATGACCTGGAGAACGTCAAGGCGATCCAGGCCCAGTACCGCGTCCAGCCGCTGTCGCAGTTCACCGGCACCGCCGCACCGCCCGCCGCGCCCCCCATCGAGTTCATGAAGCCCTTGTCCGCCGAGGCGCAGAAGTCCTCGCCCGAGTTCTTCTCCATCCTCAATTTCCTGTTGCAGTTCGCCCCCACGCATCCCAGCGAGACCGCGCTGATGGAGCGCTTCGCCAGGGCCGGGATCGGCGCCGGCAGGACGTTCGACGTGGCCGCACTGTCTCCCGGGCAGCGCCAGGCGGTGGAGGCGGGCATGGCCGACGCGCTGGCGGCGTTCGCGCAGTACAAGGCCGAAATGATCGATACGGGCAAGAAGAGCAGCGCCGATGGCTTCGGCACGCGCGAGTTCCTCGGCAACGACTACATGGTCCGGATGGCCTCGGCCGTGCTCGGCATCTACGGAAACTCGAAGGAGGAGGCGAACTACCCGGCCTACTTCGTCGATTCGGACGGCAACCCCCTGGACGGGAAGGGCAATCGCTACACCGTGCGCTTCGAGCCCGGCAGGCTGCCGCCGGTCAACTCCTTCTGGTCGCTGACGATGTACGAGCTTCCCGCCAGCCTGCTGACCGAGAACCCGATCGACCGCTACCTGATCAACTCCCCCATGGAGAAAGACCTGGTGCGCGATGCCGATGGCGGGATCACCCTGTACATCCAGCACGAGTCGCCTGGCAAGGACAGGCAGGCCAACTGGCTGCCGGCGCCCGAGGGCCCGTTCTTCATGGTGATGCGCCAGTACTGGCCCAGGCCCGAGGCCCTGGACGGGTCCTGGAAGGTGCCGCCGGCGGTGCGCGCCACCGAATGACCGCCATCGAGGTCGCACCCGCAACACCCGGACTTCCGAACCCCGAGCCCACGAGGTGACCATGAAGACCCGTCGAATCACCGCCACCGTCCTGTCCGCCACCATTCTTGCGAGCCTTGCCGCCTGTGGCGAGCGTGGCGGGGCCGACGCGCCCGCCGCCGCCGTGCCGGCGAGCGGCCCCGTCGCGGAACAAGGCGCGCCTGCCTCCACCGTTCCGGACCTGGCCGACCCCTCGCGCTGGACGCGGACCGCCGAGGGCAGGATCCGGGTCACCCCGGACAACTTCATCCGCGCCGAGTCCGACGTGTACATGGCCGCGCAGTTGAAGGAAGGCGCGTTCGGCAAGTTCAAGCACACCCGCGAACCGGCGCCGATCGACAACCAGCCCATCATCCGCCTCAACCGCGACACCATCTATTCGGCGGCGGTCTTCGACCTGGACGCCGGCCCCGTCACCATCACCCTGCCCGACGCGGGTTCGCGCTTCATGTCGATGCTGGTGATCAACCAGGACCACTACAATCCGGCCGTTTTCTACGAGCCGGGTGCCCACACCCTGACCCGCGAGAACGTCGGTACCCGTTACGCGATGGTGGGCATCCGCACCCTGGCCGACCCGGACGACCCGGAAGACATGAAGCAGGCCCAGGCGCTGCAGGACGCGATCACCTTCGAGCAGCCCGGCGGGCCCGGGACGTTCGAGATCCCCGACTGGGATCCGGTGAGCCACAAGAAGGTGCGCGAAGCCTTGCTGGCGCTTTCCGGCACGATTCCCGACCTGCGCTACGCGGCGGGCGCGGACAAGGCTTCGGTCGACCCGGTGCGGCGGATCGCCGCGGCGGCCTCCGGCTGGGGCCTGAACCCGGACAAGGACGCCATCTACCTCAACGTCTACCCGGAAAAGAACGATGGCCTCACGCCCTACCGGCTGGTGGTGGGCGAGGTGCCGGTGGACGCGTTCTGGTCGGTCTCGGTCTACAACGCCGATGGCTACTACCAGCGCAACGACCTCAACGCCTATTCGCTCAACAGCGTCACCGCCGACAAGGGCGAGGACGGTTCGATCACCATCCAGTTCGGCGCCTGCACCCAGGACACGCCCAACTGCCTGCCGGTCACCGCCGGCTGGAACTACATGGTCCGCCTGTACCGGCCGCGCCAGGAAATCCTCGACGGCAGCTGGTCGTTCCCCGAGGCGACGCCGCTGCAGTAGCGGGCGCGGCTCGAAGGGCATGGGTCGGGTGCGGACCGGCGCGCAAGGACGCTCCCGGTCGCCCTGGACCGCGGCGCGATACGCGGACGGTCGACGCCGGCTGTCCGCGATGCCTCAGAAGCTGCCGGCGGGTACGCGCACGTGGCCTTCCATCAGCACGCGCGCGCTGCGGCTCATCAGCGCCTTGGTGACGGTCCACTGGCCGTCGACCTGCCGCGCTTCGGCGCCGACGCGCAAGGTGCCGGACGGGTGGCCGAAGCGCACCGAGTCGCGCGGCCCGCCACCGGCGGCCAGGTTGACCAGGGTGCCGGGGATGGCCGCCGCCGTGCCGATCGCCACCGCCGCGGTGCCCATCATCGCGTGGTGCAGCTTGCCCATCGACATCGCGCGCACGCGCAGTTCGATGTCGCCGGCGTCCACCTGCTTGCCACTGGAAGACACGTAACCGGCGGCTGGCGCGACGAAGGCCACCTTGGGCGTGTGCTGGCGCCTGGCCGCGTCGGCGACGTCGGCGATCAGGCCCATCCGCACCGCGCCATGCGCGCGGATCGCCTCGAATCGCGCCAGCGCGGCGGCGTCGGAGTTGATCGCCTCCTGCAGCTCGCTGCCGGTGTAGCCGATGTCGGCGGCGTTGACGAAGATGGTCGGGATGCCGGCGTTGATCAGCGTCGCCTGCAGCGTGCCGACGCCGGGCACGTCCAGGGTGTCGACGAGGTGGCCGGTCGGGAACATTGCCCCGCCGTCCTCGCCCTCGTCGGCCGGGTCGAGGAACTCGAGCTGGATCTCGGCGGCGGGGAAGGTGACGCCATCCAGCTCGAAGTCGCCGTCCTCGACCACCTGCCCGCCGGCCATCGGCACGTGGGCGACGATGGTCTTGCCGATGTTGGCCTGCCAGATGCGCACGATGGCCATGCCATCGCGCGGCAGCTTCGACGCATCGACCAGCCCGGCGGAAATCGCGAACGGGCCGACCGCGGCCGACAGGTTGCCGCAGTTGCCGGACCAGTCGACGAAGGCGCTGTCGATCGAGACCTGGCCGAACAGGTAATCCACGTCATGGCCGGCGCGCGTGCTCCGCGACACGATCACCGACTTGCTGGTCGAGGAGGTCGCCCCGCCCATGCCGTCGATCTGCTTGCCATACGGATCGGGCGAGCCGATCACGCGCAGCAGCAGGGCATCGCGTGCGGCGCCTGGTTGCCGCGCCGCCACCGGCAGGTCCTCCAGGCGGAAGAACACGCCCTTGGAGGTGCCGCCGCGCATGTAGGTGGCGGGGATGCGCGTTTGCGGGGCGTGGCGCGTCGGCGTGGAAGCCATGTCATCTGTTCCGGAAGGCGGGGTTCAAGCGAGCAGGTCGGGCTGCACGGGAGCCGGTTGCGCGGGCGGGCGCAGCGGGAAGGTGTCGACCACCTCGTAGCGGTAGTCGGCGCCGCGTCCGGCCACCTCCACCAGTTCGACGGCGTCGATCTGCCAGGGCACCGGCGCGATCGCGCGCGGCTCGAGCTGGCGATCGGCGAGGTAGCTGACCGTGACATGGGCGCGGTGGCCGAACGCCTGCGCCAGGCCGTGGTCTTCGAGCTTGGAACGCACGTCGGCCATCAGCAGCTTCATGCCGAGCGGCTTGTGGCCCTCGGGCACGAACTTCCAGTGGATGCGCCCGGGCGTGTTGCCGGAACTGCGCAGCTGGTCGAGCTGCAGGCAGAACGCGCGCGCCTCGAGCCGGCTGCAGGCCAGGCGCAGGTGTTCGCGCGCCTCGGGCGGATGCAGGTCCGACAGCGACTGGTGCCAGTTGCGCGGCGGGTACAGGGCGCGGCCCAGGGCCTGGTCGAGGCCGCTTTCGGCCAGCACCTGCAGCAGCGCCTCGCGCACCGTGTCGGGCACGCGCACCATCACGAACAGTTCGCCGGGTTGTGCCATCTCAGGCCGCCTTCGCCGCTTCGAGGAAGTCCTGGGCGAAGCGCTGCAGCACGCCGCCGGCTTCGTAGATCGACACTTCCTCGGCGGTGTCCAGGCGGCAGGTGACCGGCACCTCCAGGCGCTCGCCGTTGCGGCGGTGGACCACCAGGACCAGGTCGGCGCGCGGGCGGCGCTCGCCGAGCACGTCGAAGGTTTCGCTGCCGTCGATGCCGAAGGTGTGGCGGTCCTGGCCCGGCTTGAACTCCAGCGGCAGCACGCCCATGCCGATCAGGTTGGTACGGTGGATCCGCTCGAAGCCCTCGGCGACGATCGCCTCCACCCCGGCCAGGCGCACGCCCTTGGCGGCCCAGTCGCGGCTGGAGCCCTGACCATAGTCGGCGCCGGCGATGATCACCAGCGGCTGCCGCCGCTCCATGTAGGCCTCGATCACCTCCCACATGCGCATGACCGTGCCCTCGGGTTCCAGCCGGGCCAGCGAGCCCTGGCGCACGTTGCCCGCCTCGTCGCGCACCATCTCGTTGAGCAGCTTGGGATTGGCGAAGGTCGCGCGCTGCGCGGTGAGGTGGTCGCCGCGGTGGGTGGCGTAGGAATTGAAGTCCTCCTCCGGCAGGCCCATCTTCGCCAGGTACTCGCCGGCGGCGCTGGAGGCCAGGATCGCGTTGGACGGCGAGAGGTGGTCGGTGGTGATGTTGTCGCCCAGCACCGCCAGCGGGCGCATGCCGCGCAGCGTGCGCTCGCCGGCCAGCGCGCCTTCCCAGTAGGGCGGGCGGCGGATGTAGGTGCTCTGCGGGCGCCAGTCGTACAGCGGCTCGACCTTGCCGGTGTGTTCGACGCGCACGTCGAACATCGGGCCGTAGACCTTGCGGAACTGCTCGGGCCTGACGCTGGCCTTCACGATCGCGTCGATCTCCGCGTCGGACGGCCAGATGTCCTTCAGCCGCACCTCGTTGCCTTGCGCATCGATCCCGAGAACGTCCTTCTCGATGTCGAAGCGCACGGTGCCGGCGATGGCGTAGGCGATCACCAGCGGCGGCGAGGCCAGGAACGCCTGCTTGGCGTAGGGGTGGATGCGTCCGTCGAAGTTGCGGTTGCCCGACAGCACCGCGGTCGCGTACAGGTCGCGGTCGATGATCTCCTGCTGGATCGCCGGGTCCAGCGCGCCGCTCATGCCGTTGCAGGTGGTGCAGGCGAAGGCGACGATGCCGAAGCCCAGCTGCTCCAGGTCCGGCAGCAGGCCCGATTCCTCCAGGTACAGCTGCACCGCCTTCGACCCCGGGGCCAGCGAGGTCTTCACCCAGGGCTTGCGCTGCAGGCCGCGCGCGTTGGCGTTTCGCGCCAGCAGCGCCGCGGCGATCACGTTGCGCGGGTTGCTGGTGTTGGTGCAGCTGGTGATGGCGGCGATGATCACCGCGCCATCGGGCATCAGGCCGCGCGCTTCCTCGTCGCGGGCCGCCGCGAGCTTGGCCTCGTCGGCGATGCCGCGCTCGGCCAGCGCCGAGGTCGGCAGCCGCCTGTGCGGGTTCGACGGGCCGGCCATGGTGCGCACCACCGAGGACAGGTCGAACTCCAGCACGCGTTCGTACTGCGCCGCGGCCAGGTCGTCGGCCCACAGGCCGGCGGCCCTGGCGTAGGTTTCGACCAGTTGCACCTGCTTCTCCTCGCGGCCGGTCAGGCGCAGGTAGTCCAGGGTCTGCTGGTCGATGTAGAACAGCGCGGCGGTGGCGCCGTACTCGGGGCACATGTTGGAGATGGTGGCGCGGTCGCCGATCGTCAGCGCCGCGGCGCCCTCGCCGAAGAACTCCAGGTAATGGCCGACGACCTTCTCCCGGCGCAGGAACTCGGTCAGCGCCAGCACCACGTCGGTGGCGGTGATGCCCGGCTGCGGCCGCCCGGCCAGCTTCACCCCGGTGATGTCGGGCAGGCGCATCCACGAGGCGCGGCCGAGCATCACGTTCTCCGCCTCCAGCCCGCCGACACCAATCGCGACCACGCCCAGCGCGTCCACGTGCGGGGTGTGGCTGTCGGTGCCGACGCAGGTGTCGGGGAAGGCCACGCCGTCGCGCGTGTAGACCACCGGCGACATTTTCTCCAGGTTGATCTGGTGCATGATCCCGTTGCCCGGCGGGATCACTTCCACGTTGCGGAACGCGTGCCGGGTCCATTCGATGAAGTCGAAGCGGTCGGCGTTGCGGCGGTCCTCGATGGCGCGGTTCTTGGCGAACGCATCGGGATCGTAGCCGCCGCATTCCACCGCCAGCGAGTGGTCGACGATCAGCTGCACCGGCACCACCGGATTGACCTGGGCCGGGTCGCCGCCCTGTTCGGCAATGGCGTCGCGCAGGCCGGCCAGGTCGACCAGCGCGGTCTGGCCGAGGATGTCGTGGCAGACCACGCGCACCGGGAACCAGGGGAAATCCAGGTCGCGTCTGCGCTCGACGAGCTGCAGCAGGTAGGCGTCCAGCCTGGCCGGATCGGCGCAGCGCACCAGGTTCTCGGCGTGCACGCGCGCGGTATAGGAAAACGTGGCCCAGGCGCCGGGGCGGAGCGCCTCGACCGCTTCGCGGGCATCGAACCAGTCCAGGGGCGTGCCGGACGCGGGTGGGCCGGGGAGGGGTTTGCGGTGTCGGGTGTTCATGGCGGGCGGGCGCTGGCTCGTGGGCGGGCAGCCGGTCCGCTCGCGGTGGCGGCCGGTGGGTCTGCACCGATTCTAGGCCGCCCCCCGGCGGCGACCCATGCCGGAACGCTGCGTCGCGGCCGACGCGAGCCGAAACGGAGGGTTTGCATTGATGCAGGCGATCAACGCTTCCCGGTCCGCCCCGCGCCGGAAGCCCCCCACCGCGCTTCCCCGGGCCGCCGCGCAACGCCGGCCATGCGCCCGCCGCGGGCGGCGGAAACGGGGAGGCGTTCGCCCCGCCTTTATGGGGCCGGGAAGGCGCCCAGGTCCCCGGTTGCGCACTGCAGCAAGCCATTTTGCGGGGGGCTGGTACAGTCCGCATCTGCCCATGGCCGCCGCATCGCGACGCGGCCATGGCCAGCAACGGGCCGAGGCGCCCGTTTTTCCCTGGACATGATGGTAGCGCTAACACAAGGCGGGATTGAGCGGACTGGAATGAGCGGAATGGACCGGAACTCCCCGATCGTCATCGGCCTCGACGTCGGCACCCAGAGCGTGAAGCTGGTCGCCTACGATCCGCAGGCACGGCAGGTCGCGGCCACCCTCGGCGAGGCGCTGGAGCTGGCGTCCGGCGACGACGGCACGCGCGAACAGCGCGCCGAATGGTGGATCGACGCGATCCGCGCCTGCTTCTCGCGGCTCGACCCCGCGCTGCGGCAGCGCACGAGCGCCATCGGCGTGTCCGGCCAGCAGCACGGCTTCGTGCCGCTGGACCGCGCCGGCAACGTGCTGGCCCCGGCCAAGCTGTGGTGCGACACCAGCACCGCGGCCGAGTGCGACCTGATCATGGACGCGGTCGGCGGCGCGCAGGGCGCGATCGCCACCGCCGGCAACCCGATCATGGTCGGCTACACCGCCTCCAAGCTGCCGTGGACCCGCGAGCACCGCTCGCAGGCCTACGCCCAGCTGGCCACGATCCTGCTGCCGCACGACTACGTGAACTTCTGGCTGACCGGCGAGCGCTGGATGGAGCGCGGCGACGCCTCCGGCACCGGCTGGCTGGACGTGCGCACGCGCCAGTGGTCGGACGCGATGATCGCGGCCACCGACCCCGACCGCGACCTGCGTCCCTGCCTGCCGCCGCTGGTCGAGGCCGATGCGATGTTCCCGATCGCGGCGCCGATCGCCGACGAACTGGGCCTGCCGCGCGACGTGCGCGTGTCGGCCGGCGGCGGCGACAACATGATGGCGGCGATCGGCACCGGCAATGTTTCTCCCGGGGTGCTGAGCATGAGCCTGGGGACCTCCGGCACCCTGTTCGCCTACGCCGGGCAGGCGATGGTCGACGACGAAGGCCGCTGGGCCGCGTTCTGCGATTCCACCGGCGGCTGGCTGCCGCTGATCTGCACCATGAACTGCACGGTGGCCACCGAAGCGGTCGCGAAGCTGTGCGACTTCTCCACCAGGCAGGGCGACGACCTGCTCGCCGGCACCCGCCCGGGCGCCGGCGGCCTGCTGATGCTGCCGTTCTTCAACGGCGAGCGCACGCCCAACCTGCCCGATGGCCGCGGCAGCCTGTTCGGCATGACCGCCACCAACCTGACCCCCGCCAACCTGTACCGCGCGGCGATGGAAGGCGCGGTCTACAGCCTGAAGAACGGCTACGACGCCTTCGTCGACGCCGGCATGCGCTTCGAGGCGATCCGCCTGACCGGCGGCGGCAGCCACAGCGCGGTCTGGCGGCAGATGGTCGCCGACGTGTTCGGCCTGCCGGTGGACGTGCCCGAGCAGGCCGAAGGCGCCGCGTTCGGCGCGGCGCTGCAGGCGCTGTGGGCCAGCGAGCGCGCCGGCGACACCGGCGCCGACCTGGCCGCGCTGGCCGCCGCGCACGTGCGCCTGGATCCGCGCCTGTCGGCGCACCCGCACGCCGAGGCGACCGCCGCCTACGCCGCCCAGTACCAGCGTTTCCTTTCCCACCTGGATGCGATCCGGCCGCTGTACGCCTGATCGCGCAACCCGCGACACCCCCACTCCCTACGCGAGCACAGTCATGAGCAGCAAGCCCTTCATCGGCGCCAAGGAATACTTCCCCGGCATCGGCGCGATCCCCTACGAGGGTCCGAAGTCCGACAACCCGCTGGCCTTCAAGGTCTACGACGCCGACAGGAAGATCGGTGGCAAGACCATGCGCGAGCACCTGCGCTTCGCGGTCTGCTACTGGCACACCTTCTGCAACGCCGGCGCCGATCCGTTCGGCCCGGGCACGCGCCACTTCCCGTGGGAGCGCGACACCGCGATGGCCACGGCCGAGGCCAAGGTCGACGCGGCGTTCGAGTTCTTCACCAAGATCGGCGTGCCGTACTACTGCTTCCACGACGTCGACCTGGCGCCAGACGCCGAGGACGTGGGCCAGTACGAGAAGAACCTCAAGCACCTGGTCGGCCTGGCCAAGGAGCGCCAGCAGGCGACCGGGGTCAAGCTGCTGTGGGGCACGGCCAACCTGTTCTCGCACCCGCGCTACATGAACGGCGCCTCGACCAACCCGGACTTCGCCGTCGTCGCCCGCGCCGCGGTGCAGGTCAAGTCGGTGCTGGACGCGGTGGTCGAGCTGGGCGGCGAGCACTACGTGTTCTGGGGCGGCCGCGAGGGCTACGCCTCGCTGCACAACACCCTCATGAAGCGCGAGCTGGAGCACTTCGCCCGCTTCCTGACCATGGCCCGCGACTACGGCCGCAGCATCGGCTTCAAGGGCCAGTTCTTCATCGAGCCCAAGCCGATGGAGCCGATGAAGCACCAGTACGACTTCGACAGCGCCACCGTGGCCGGCTTCCTCAAGGAGCACGGGCTGGAGAAGGACTTCTCGCTGAACATCGAAGCCAACCACGCGACCCTGTCCGGCCACACCTTCGAGCACGACCTGCAGGTGGCCTCCGACCACGGCCTGCTGGGCAGCATCGACGCCAACCGCGGCAACGCGCAGAACGGCTGGGACACCGACCAGTTCCCGACCGACCTGTACGACACCGTCGGCGCCATGCTGGTGGTGCTGCGCCAGGGCGGCCTGGTCGGCGGCCTGAACTTCGACGCCAAGCCGCGGCGCGAGTCGACCGACATGGAGGACCTGTTCATCGCCCACATCGGCGGCATGGACGCGTTCGCCAAGGGCCTGGAAGTGGCGCACGCGCTGCTCAACGACTCGCCGTGGGAGGCCTGGCGCAAGGAGCGCTACGCCAGCTTCGACAGCGGCGCCGGCAAGGACTTCGAGCTGGGCAAGCTGTCGCTGGCGGACCTGGCCGCGCTGGGCGCGAAGAACGGCGAGCCGAAGCAGACCAGCGGCAAGCAGGAGCGCTACGAGAACCTGCTCAACCAGTACCTGCTGCGTTGAGGCGGTACGCCGTCCCTGCCGCCGGCGTCCGTGCCCGCGCCTGAGGGAGGCCCGGGCAAGACGGACGCGCAAGGCGCGGGGGCGGCGTGTTTCACCTGCACGTGCTTCAGCTGCACGTGCTTCATTGGCACGTGCTTCACCTGCAGCCAGAGGAGGGGACCGATGGGCAGCAGTGCCCGTATCGCGCGCGATCCGGCCGGCGCCGGCCTTGCCCGGCCCGGGCCCTCAGCCGGACTTGCCCGGGGCGCCGACCGAGCCGCGCACCACCAGCCGGTGCGGCACGACCTGGTCGACCAGGACGCGGGTGCTGCTGTCCTTGCGGCGGATGGTGCGCAGCAGGACGTCAATCGCGGCATTGGCCATCGAGGCGATCGGCTGGTGGATGGTGGTCAGTTCCGGCCACACCGTGGTGGCCGAGGAGCTGTCGTCGAAGCCGACCACCGACAGGTCGCGCGGGACGTCCAGCCCGCGCCGGTGCGCGACCGAGACCACCGCCGCGGCCATGTCGTCGTTGGAGGCGATGATCGCGGTCGGCGGGCGCTTGTGCGCGAGGATCTTCTCGCCGGTCTTCAGGCCGGAACGGTAGGTGTAGTCGCCCTGCTGGACCAGCGAGGCGTCGATGGGCAGGCCGGCCTCGAACATGGCGGTCTGGAAACCTTCGTAGCGCCGGGCGCTGGCGCTGAGGTCCGGGCGGCCCTTGATGAAGCCGATCCGGGTATGGCCCTGGGCGATCAGGTAGTCGGCCAGTTCCTTGCCGGCGCGCAGGTCGTCGATGCGCACGCAGGAGATCTCGTCGCTGGAGCGGCCGGCGGCGATCGCCACCACCGGGATCCCGGCGCGCACGAATTCGCTGACCGCCGCGTGCGATTCGCACACCGGCGGCGGCAGGATCACGCCGTCGACCTTGCCGGCCATCGCCCGCGCGGCCTTGCGCTCGGCGTCGGCGTCGGTGTGTTCCCAGTAGTCGATCACCAGCTGGATCGAGGTGCGCGAGGCCACCCGCAGCAGGCCGACCAGCATCTCGCGCAGGTACGCGCCGCTGGGATTGTTGTAGACCAGGGCGATGCGGGTGTGCTGCGCGGCGGCCAGCGAGCTGGCGGCCAGGTTGGGCGTGTAGTCCAGCTCGCGCACCGCCTGCAACACCCGCTCGCGGGTGGTGTCGCGGACCTTGCCCTGGTTGTTCATGACCCGCGACACGGTCATCGGCGACACGCCGGCGAGGGTGGCGACCTCGTCGATGGTCACGCCGCGACCCTTGCGTCGCACGGATTTCCTTGGCTTTTCCAACGTGGGTCCCTTCGAAAGTGCGCGATGGCCGGGGGGCGCATGGCCTTCGCCACCGGGCCGGCGCGGCCCGCATCCCCCCTGCACCGGAGGTTTTGATGGTATCGCTATCCCATGGGGCGCGCGATGCGGCCCGGGCCGGCAGCCGCTGGCACCGCGCCGGGCTGCTCTGCCTGTGCTGGCTGGCCGGGCTGGTGACAGGCTTGCCGGCGATGGCCGAGGACGGCTACGCGCTCTGGCTGCGCTACGTTCCGCTCGACGCCGGCCGCCAGGCCGCCTATCGCGCCCATGCGACCGAACTGGTTGTCGATGCCGGCACCCCGACCGGCCGCGCGATCCGCGACGAACTGCAGCGTGGCCTGCACGGCCTGCTGGGCCGGGCGCCGGTGCTGGCGGCCGGCGCCGGGCGCGCAGGCGCGATCGTGGTGGGCACGCCGTCGACTTCGCCGCAGCTGGCGGCACTGGGGCTGGACCTGTCGGCGCTGGGCGAGGAGGGCTACCTGCTGCGCAGCGTGCGCATCGACGGCCGTCCGGCGACCGCGGTCGCGGCCAACACCGAGCTCGGCGCGCTGTACGGCGCCTTCCACCTGCTGCGCCTGGTCCAGACCGCGCAGCCGCTGGACGCGCTCGACATCCGCCAGGCACCGAAGACCCGCGTGCGGGTACTCAACCACTGGGACAACCTGGACCGCTACGTCGAGCGCGGCTACGCCGGCGAGTCGATCTGGGACTGGCACAAGCTGCCGGACTGGACCGCCCCGCGCTATACCGACTACGCGCGCGCCAACGCCTCGATCGGCATCAACGGCACGGTGCTCAACAACGTCAACACCAGCGCGCAGTCGCTCACGCCGATGTACCTGCAGAAGGCGGCGGCGCTGGCTGGGGTGTTCCGTCCCTATGGAATCAAGGTCTACCTGAGCGCGCGCTTCAGCGCGCCGATCGAGATCGGCGGGCTCAAGACCGCCGATCCGCTCGACCCGGCGGTGCGGGCGTGGTGGAAGGCCAAAGCCGACGAGGTGTACCGCATCATTCCGGGATTCGGCGGCTTCCTGGTCAAGGCCAACTCCGAAGGCCAGCCCGGGCCGCAGGACTACGGCCGCTCGCACGCCGACGGCGCCAACATGCTGGCCGAGGCGCTGGCGCCGCATGGCGGCATCGTGATGTGGCGCGCCTTCGTCTACTCGCACGAAGAACCCGACGACCGCGCCAAGCAGGCCTACACCGAGTTCGTGCCGTACGACGGCCGGTTCGCGCAGAACGTGCTGGTGCAGGTCAAGAATGGCGCGATCGACTTCCAGCCGCGCGAGCCGTTCCATCCGCTGTTCGGCGCGATGCCCAAGACGCCGCTGATGATGGAGTTCCAGATCACCAAGGAGTACCTGGGCTTCGCCACCCACCTGGCCTACCTGGCGCCGATGTACGCGGAGACGCTGCGTGCCGACACCCATGCGCGCGGGCCGGGCTCGACCGTGGCCAGGGTCGTCGACGGTTCGCTCGAAGGACACCAACTCACCGGCATGGCCGGCGTGGCCAACATCGGCAGCGACCGCAACTGGAGCGGCTCGCACTTCGACCAGGCCAACTGGTTCGCGTTCGGCCGCCTGGCCTGGGACCCGTACCTGGACCCGGAGGCGATCGCGCGCGAGTGGGTGAAGATGACCTTCTCCACCGACCCGGGCTTCGTCGATCCGGTGGTGGCGATGATGATGGGCTCGCGCGAGGCGGTGGTCGACTACATGACCCCGCTGGGCCTGCACCACCTGATGGGCCGCGGCCACCATTACGGGCCGGCGCCGTGGGTCGAAGGCGGTCCGCGCGCGGACTGGACCTCGGTCTACTACCACCGCGCCGATGCGAAGGGTATTGGTTTTGACCGCAGCGCCAGCGGCAGCAATGCGGTGGCGCAGTACGCGCCGCCGGTGGCGGCGCGGTTCGGCGACCTGGCGACGGTGCCGGAGGAATTCCTGCTCTGGTTCCACCACGTGCCCTGGGACCACCGCATGGCTTCGGGCAACACGCTGTGGGACGAGCTGGTCCTGCGCTACGGCCGCGGCGTGGACTACGTCGCCGGCATGCGCCGGACCTGGGACGGGTTGGCCGGGAAGGTCGACCCGGAGCGGCATGCCCAGGTTGCTGCGTTCCTGGCGATCCAGGAGAAGGAGGCGCAGTGGTGGCGCGATGCGTCCATCGCCTACTTCCAGACCTTCTCGAAGCGGCCGCTGCCGGCGGGCGAACCCGCGCCGCCGCACTCCCTGGCGTACTACCAGGCGCTGCAGTTCCCGTTCGCGCCCGGAGACGGCAAATGAGCGGTGCCATTGCGCTCGCCACGCGCCGCTGGCCGGCGCTCGTCCTCGCATGCCTGGCGGCGGCTGCATTGCCGGTCGGGATGGCCGCGGCCGCGGCCGCGGCCACGCCGGCCTTGGCGCAGCAGCAGGCGCCGTTGCTGCACGCGCTGTTCCAGGACCATGCGGTGCTGCAGCGCGACCAGCCGATCCGGGTCTGGGGCGTGGCTGCGCCGGGCGAGGCGGTTACGGTCGAACTGGCCGGCAAGCGCGCCGGCGCCCGCGCAGGCAGCGACGGCCGCTGGCAGGCGCAGCTGCCGGCGATGAAGGCCGGCGGCCCGTACACGCTGGCCGCGCGCACCGCCGCAGCGAGGCAGTCGGTGGCCGACGTGATGGTCGGCGACGTGTGGCTGTGCTCGGGGCAGTCGAACATGGAGCTGCAGGTGTGGCGCACGCTGGACGCGCGCGCTGAGATCGCCGGTGCCGGCAACGACCGCATCCGCCTGCTGACCGTGCCGCAGAGCGGCAGCGTCGAGCCGCAGGCCACGTTCTCCAGCCCGGTGCAGTGGCGGCCGGTGGACCCGGAATCGGTCCGCGACTTCTCCGCGGCCTGCTACTACTTCGCGCGGGAACTGCAGAAGAGCGTCGACGTGCCGATGGGCCTGGTCAGCGCCGCCTGGGGCGGGTCGCGGATCCAGGCCTGGACCAGTGCGCCGGCGCTGCGTGCGACCGGATGGTACGACGGCGAGCTCGACGTGCTCGCGCGCTACGCCGGCGATCCGGTGTCCGCGGTCGGCGACTGGGGCTCGCTGTGGCAGCGCTGGTGGGCTGGCGCTCCGGGCGTGGCCGCCGGCGATGAACCGTGGAGCGCAGGCAAGCCGGTCGGCGAGTGGCGCCAGGCGCCTCCGCAGCTGGGGGCGTGGGAGCGATGGGGCGTGCCGGCGCTGGCCGATTTCAACGGCATGGTCTGGTACCGCACCACGATCGAGCTGACCGCCGCGCAGGCCGCGCAGGACGCCGTGCTGGCGCTGGGCCCGGCCGACGAGATCGACATGACCTGGGTGAACGGGCGCGCGGTCGGCAGCACCTACGGCGCCGGCCCGGGCCGCGAGTACGCACTGCCGCCGGGCCTGCTGCGCGCGGGCACCAACACGGTGGTGGTCAACGTGCTCGACACCTACCGCGATGGTGGCCTGGGTGGGCCGGCGTCGGTGCATGCTCTGCACTTCGCCGATGGCAGCAAGGCACCGCTCGACGGCACGTGGAGCTACCGGATCGTTCCCGCCGCGGCGGGCAACCCACCGCGCGCGCCCTGGCAGACCGCCGCCGGCCTGTCGACGCTGTACAACGGCATGATCGCCCCGCTCGGCGGATACGGCCTGCGCGGCGCGCTCTGGTACCAGGGCGAATCCAACACCTTCGAGCACGACCGCTACGCCGGGCTGCTGCGCGCGCTGCGCCAGGACTGGCGCTCGCAGTTCGGCGCCGACCTGCCGCTGCTCGTGGTGCAGCTGCCCAACTACGGTACGCCGCCGACCAGGCCGGGCGAGAGCGACTGGGCCTCGATGCGCGCCGCGCAGCGCGCGGTGGCGGCCGAGGATCCGCGCACCGGCCTGGTGGTGGCGATCGACCTGGGCGACCGCTACGACATCCATCCCAGCAACAAGCAGGAACTCGGCCGCCGCCTGGCCCGCGCCGCGCGCCACGTGGTGTATGGCCAGAAGATCGCGGCCGCCGGGCCGGTGCCGCTTGCCGCGACCCGCAATGGCGATGCGGTGGTGGTCGAGTTCGGCGACGCCACCGATGGCCTGGTCGCCTACGGCGCCGACGGCCCCATCGGCTTCGAGTTGTGCGGGGCGGAGAAGGACAGCTGCCGCTACGCCGACGCGGAAATCCGGAGCCACCGCGTCACCCTGCGCGCGCCCGGCGCGCACGCGGCCACCCGGATCCGCTACTGCTGGGCCGACAGCCCGGTCTGCACGCTGTTCGACGGCGCCGGCCTGCCGGCGGGTCCGTTCGAGCTTCCCCTTTCCCCCATGCCCCACGACGACCACGCCCGATGAGCACGCCAGCCGCCACCGAAACCACCACGCACGGTTCAAAGAATGATCGCGAGATCATCGATGCCAAGGTCATCGTCACCTGCCCGGGCCGCAACTTCGTCACCCTGAAGATCACCACCCGCTCGGGCGTGCATGGCCTGGGCGACGCGACGCTCAATGGCCGCGAGCTGGCCGTGGCCTCCTACCTGCAGGACCACGTGGTGCCGAACCTGATCGGCCGCGATGCCGGCCGGATCGAGGACATGTGGCAGTTCCTGCACCGCGGCGCCTACTGGCGGCGCGGCCCGGTGACGATGAGCGCGATCGCCGCGGTCGACGTGGCGCTGTGGGACATCCTCGGCAAGATGGCCAACCTGCCGGTCTACCAGCTGCTCGGCGGCCGTTCGCGCGAAGGCGCGCTGGTCTACGGGCACGCCAATGGCCGCGACATCGCCGAGGCCTCCGACGCGGTCGGCCGCTTCATCGAGCAGGGCTTCCTGGCGGTGCGCGCGCAGTGCGGCGTGCCGGGGGTGAAGAAGGCCTACGGCATCTCCAACGCCAAGGGCTACGAGCCGGCCGAGAGCGAGCTGCCGCTGGAGACGGTGTGGAACACGCCACGCTACCTGGAGGTGGTGCCGCAGCTGTTCGAGCAGCTGCGCAAGGACCACGGCAACCACGTCGAGCTGCTGCATGACGTGCACCACCGCCTCACCCCGATCGAGGCCGCGCGCCTGGCCCGCGACCTGGAGCCGTACCGGCTGTTCTGGCTGGAGGATTCGACCCCGGCCGAGAACCAGAAGTCGTTCGAACTGATCCGCCAGCACTCGGTCACCGCGCTGGCGGTGGGCGAGGTGTTCAACTCGATCTGGGACTGCAAGCACCTGATCGAGAACCAGCTGATCGACTACATCCGCACCACGATCGTCCACGGCGGCGGCATCACCCACGTGCGGCGGCTGGCCGACTTCGCCGCGCTGCACCAGGTGCGCACCGGTTTCCACGGTGCCACCGACCTGTCGCCGGTGACCATGGGCGCGGCGCTGCACTTCGATACCTGGGTGCCGAACTTCGGCATCCAGGAGTACATGTTCCACACCGACGAGACCGACGCGGTGTTCCCGCACGACTACGTGCTGCGCGCCGGCCGCCTGCACGTGGGCGACACCCCGGGTATTGGCGTCGACATCGACGAGAAGCTGGCGGCGAAATATCCGTATGCGCCGAAGCAGCTGCCAATCGCGCGGCTGGAAGACGGCTCGATGTGGGACTGGTGAGGCGGGATCCCGGGAAAGGCAACGACGAAACGCGGCGGCACTAAGAGGAGAGGACGCGGAATGATGCAGGTGAAGAACGGGAAGGGCCGCATGCCGCGGCTGCTGGCGACGGGGCTGGCGGCGATGCTGCTGGCCGGGTGCGGCGCGGACCGGGGCGAGGGCAAGTCGACCGCCGCCAGTCCCTCCGGGGACGGTACGCCGGCCCCCGCCTACTTCGACTGGTTCGAGTACACCGGCCGCGACGCCGCCTTCGAGGCGCCGGTGCCGGACGGCAGCTTCCGCAACCCGGTGCTGTCGGGCTTCCACTCCGACCCCGCCGTGACCGCCGCCAATGGCAAGTTCTACCTGGTCGCCTCGACCTTCACCTTCTTCCCTGGCATCCCGGTGTTCGAGAGCGAGGACCTGGTGCACTGGAAGCAGGTGGGCAATGCGATCCACCGCCCGGAGCAGCTGGACTTCGACGGCCTGGGCGTGTCGCGCGGCGTGTTCGCCCCGTCCATCGAGTACCACGACGGCACCTTCTACGTGGTCAACACCTCGGTCGATGCCGGCGGCAACTTCATCGTCACCGCCACCGACCCGGCCGGCCCGTGGTCCGACCCGATCTGGCTGCCGACCATCGGCGGCATCGACCCGTCGCTGTTCTTCGACGACGACGGCAAGGTCTACATCCTCAACAACGACGAGCCGGAAGTACCGGTGCGCTACGACGGCCACCGCGCGATCTGGCTGCAGGAAATCGACATCGCCAACGGCAAGCCGTTCGGCCCGCGCAAGGTGCTGATCGATGGCGGGGTCAAGCCCGAGGAGAACCCGATCTGGATCGAGGGGCCGCACATCTACAAGGTAGACGGCTGGTACTACCTCAACAATGCCGAAGGCGGCACCGGGCCGCAGCATTCGCAGGTGATCCTGCGCAGCCGCGACGTCTGGGGGCCGTACGAGCCGTACCAGGACAACCCGATCCTGACCCAGCGCGACCTGGACCCCAACCGCTCGCTGCCGGTCACCAACGCCGGCCACGCTGACCTGGTGCAGGGGCCGGACGGCAGCTGGTGGGCGACCTTCCTGGCCAGCCGCAACTACGGCGTGGACCACTACAACACCGGCCGGGAAGCGTTCCTCCTGCCGGTGACCTGGAAGGACGGCTGGCCGGTGATCCTGCCGCACGGGGAGAAGATCCCGTACGTGCTGCCGGGCCCGTCTTTCATGAAGAAGCCCGCCGACCAGGCGCCGATGACCGGCAACTTCACCTGGCGCGACGAGTTCGACACCGTCGGGCTGGGCAAGGGCTGGATGACTCCGCGCGTGCCCAAGACGCCGTGGTACGACGGCAGCGCGCGCCCGGGCTGGCTGGCGATCCACCCGCTGGCCGAACGGCTGGATTCGATGGTCAACCCGGCGTTCTACGCGCGCCGCCAGCAGCACCAGGTGTTCCAGGCCAGCACCGCGATGGAGCTGCCGGCGCCGGGCGTGGCCGCCGGCCTGGCGGCGTTCCAGGGCGAGACGCACTGGTACTTCCTCGGTGTGCGTCGTGCCGGCGAGGGCGACGGCGCGGAGGTGTTCCTGGAGAAGAAGGCCGGCGGCGAGGTCGAGCTCGTGGCCCGCCAGGAGGCGCCGGCGGCCGCGCAGCTGACCCTGCACATCGAAGGCAACGAAGGCACCTACGGCTTCGGCTTCGACGCCGGCGACGGCAAGGGCGTGCAGTGGCTGGTGCGCGACGCCGACGGCACGGTCCTGAGCACCGACGTGGCCGGCGGCTTCGTCGGCGCCACCCTGGGCCCGCATGCCCGCCTCGAACCCGCGCGCTGAGACGCGTGCCCCACCCGCACGATTCCCCGCGACACGAACGCCAGGAGAGAACCCGATGATGGACGCCCACCACCCCCTGTCGCCGCCGGTCCGGCCTGCGACGCCGGCACGCGGCGCACTGCGCCGGCGACTGCTCGCGCGCGGCTGCGTGCTCGCGCTGCTGGCGGCCGTGCCCGCGCTGCAGGCGCAGGCCGACGATGCCCGGCCGTGGCTGGACACCACGCGCAGCTTCGAGGACCGCGCCGCCGCGCTGGTGGCGCAGATGACGCTGGAGGAAAAGGCCGCGCAGATGCAGAACGACTCGCCGGCGATCGAGCGCCTGGGGCTGCCGGCCTACGACTGGTGGAACGAAGCGCTGCATGGCGTGGCGCGGGCGGGCGGGGCGACCGTGTTCCCGCAGGCGATCGGCATGGCCGCCTCGTTCGACATCCCGCTGATGGACCAGGTGTCGGCGGCGATCAGCGACGAGGCGCGGGCCAAGCACCATCGCTTCCTGGCCGAGGGCAAGCACGGCCGCTACCAGGGCCTGACATTCTGGTCGCCGAACATCAACATCTTCCGCGACCCGCGCTGGGGCCGCGGCCAGGAAACCTACGGCGAAGACCCGTACCTGACCTCGCGCATGGGCATCTCGTTCGTGCGCGGCCTGCAGGGCATGGACCCGGTGACCGGCGCGCCGCTGGATCCGAAGTACCGCAAGCTCGATGCCACCGCCAAGCACTTCGCCGTGCACAGCGGCCCGGAAGCCGACCGCCACACCTTCGACGTGCATCCCTCGAAGCAGGACCTGTACGACACCTACCTGCCGGCGTTCGAAGCGCTGGTCAAGGAAGGCGACGTATACGCGGTGATGGGCGCCTACAACCGCGTCTACGGCGAGTCGGCCAGCGCCAGCCAGTTCCTGCTGCTGGACACCCTGCGCCGCGACTGGGGATTCAAGGGGTACGTGATGTCCGACTGCTGGGCGATCGTGGACATCTGGAAGAACCACAAGATCGTCCAGACCCCCGAACAGGCCGCCGCGCTGGCGGTGAAGAAGGGCACCGAGCTCAACTGCGGCAGCACCTACGCCAAGCACCTGCCGCTGGCGGTGCAGCAGGGGCTGATCACCGAAGCCGAGCTCGACGACGCGCTCGGCCGGCTGTTCGCCGCGCGCATGCGGCTGGGCATGTTCGATCCGCCGGCGCAGGTGAAGTGGGCGCAGATCCCGTACTCGGTCAACCAGTCGGCCGAACACGATGCGCTGGCGCGGAAGATGGCGCAGGCCTCGATCGTGCTGCTGAAGAACGACGGCGTGCTGCCGCTGTCGCGCGACACCGGGAAGATCGCGGTGGTCGGCCCGACCGCCGACGACACCATGGCCCTGCTCGGCAACTACTACGGCACGCCGGCCGACCCGGTGACGATCCTGCGCGGCATCCGCGAGGCGGCACCGCAGGCGGAAGTGGTGTACGCCCGCGGCGCCGACCTGGTCGAAGGCCGCAGCGACCCGGCGGCCACGCCGCTGGTCGAGGCGCAGTACCTGCGTCCGTCGCCCGTTCCCGGTGCGGAGACGAACGCGACCGAGCGCGGCCTGCGCGGCGAGTACTTCCGCAACACCGGCCTGTCCGGCACGCCGGCGCTGGTCCGCGTCGACCCGGTGATCGGCTTCAGCTGGGACCGCGGTTCGCCGACCGACAACCTGCTCGCGCGCGGCGAAGCCGGCCCGGACGAGGCGGTGCCCGCCGACAACTTCTCCATCCGCTGGAGCGGCCAGCTGCTGCCGCCGGTGTCGGGCACGTACACGCTGGAGGCGGCGGCCAACGACGGCGTGCGCGTCTACCTCGATGGCAAGCGCGTGATCGACCACTGGCGCAAGGCCGACCGCCTCGAGGCGCATGCCGCCACCGTGCAGCTGGAGGCCGGGCGCGCCTACGACATCCGCCTGGAATACCAGGAGCTGGAGCGCGACGCGGGCGTGCGCCTGGCCTGGCGCATGCCGGGCGCGAAGCCGCCGTTCGAGGAGGCGGTGGCCGCGGCGCGCGACGCCGACGTGGTGGTGTTCGTCGGTGGCCTGACCGGCGACGTCGAGGGCGAGGAGATGACGGTCAACTATCCCGGCTTCGCCGGCGGCGACCGCACCGACACCCGCCTGCCCGCGACCCAGCAGAAACTGCTGGAGGCCGTGCACGCCACCGGCAAGCCGGTGGTGCTGGTGCTGACCACCGGCTCGGCGCTGGCGGTGGACTGGGCCAAGCAGAACGTGCCGGGCGTGCTGGTCGCCTGGTATCCGGGCCAGCGCGGCGGGAATGCCGTGGCCGACGTGCTGTTCGGCGACGCCAATCCCGCCGGGCGGCTGCCGGTGACCTTCTACAAGGCCGACGAGAAACTGCCGGCGTTCGACGACTACGCCATGGCCGGGCGCACCTACCGCTACTTCGGCGGCGAGCCGCTGTACCCGTTCGGCCACGGCCTGTCGTACACGACGTTCGACTACTCGGGCCTGCGCCTGGACCGCACGCGCGCCAGCGCGGGGCAGCCGGTCAAGGCCACGGTCACGGTGCGCAACAGCGGCGCGCGCGCCGGCGACGAGGTCGTGCAGCTGTACGCGCGCGCGCCGCAGGGCGACGGGCGGCCGCTGAAGGAGCTGCGCGGCTTCCAGCGCGTGCACCTGCAGCCGGGCGAGGCGCGCGACGTGGTCTTCACCCTCGATCCGGGCAAGGACCTGCGCCACTACGACGAGCAGGCCCAGGCCTACGCCGTGGTGCCGGGCGAGTACGAGCTGCAGGTCGGTGCTTCCAGCGCCGACATCCGCGCCCGCACCCGGCTGGCGGTGGAGCAGGACTGATGCGTTCCAGCCGGCCTTCCTCCGTCTCTCCAGGAGGGGGCCGGCCGAGGCGCGTGCGGAGTCGCCGGCACCTCCCAGGCCGTCGGCTTCGCACCGCCTCACCCTCTGCCGGGCCGTCGCGACGGCCCGCCGCGCCGGCAAGCCGGTGATCCGTGTTGCATCGGCCCGGTGGCCCGGGCCCCTGTTCCGACGCAGGCCAGGACCCCGATGAGCGATTCCGCCGTGCCCGTGCCACCCCGACTGTGCGATGCCACGCTCGCCGGCCTGCCGGCCCATGTCGCGCGGCCGGCATACGACCGCACGCGCACCCGCATCGGCGTGGTCCACTTCGGTCCGGGCGCGTTCCATCGCGCGCACCAGGCCGCGTACCTGGATGCGGTGCTCGACGCCGATCCGGCCTGGGCGATCTGCGCGGTGTCGCTGCACAGCCCCGGCGTGCGCGACGCGCTGCGGCCGCAGGATGGCCTCTACACGCTGGTGCTGCAGGGCGAGCGGCCGGCGCTGCGGGTGGTCGGTTCGATCCGCGAGCTGCTGTGCGCACCGCAGGAGCCGGAGGCGGTACTGGCACGCCTGGCCGACCGCGACGTGCGCCTGGTGACGCTGACCATCACCGAGAAGGGCTATTGCCTGTCCGCCGACGGCGTCGACCTGGCGCATCCGGACATCGTCCACGACCTGGCGTCGCCGGAGATGCCGGCCAGTGCGATTGGCTGGCTGGTCGCCGGCCTGCGCGCGCGGCGCGACCGCGGCTTCGAACCGTTCACCGTGCTCAGCTGCGACAACCTGGCCGACAACGGCGGCCGCCTGCGCCGTGCGGTGTTGCAGTTCGCCGCGCAGCTCGACCCGCGGCTGGCGGACTGGATCGAAACCGGCGTCGCCTTCCCGCGTTCGATGGTCGACAGCATCACCCCGGCCAGCGACGACGCGTTGCGCGCATGGGTCGCCGCGCAGGCGGGCGTGGAGGACGCCTGGCCGGTGCAGCGCGAGCCTTACACGCAGTGGGTGGTGGAGGACCACTTCCCGCATGGCCGGCCGCCGCTGGAACGCGCCGGCGTGGTCCTCAGCGACGACATCGCCGGCTACGACCGGGCCAAGCTGCGGCTGCTCAACGCGCCGCATTCGGCGCTGGCCTACCTCGGTTCGCTGCTGGAAATCGACACGGTGGCCGCAGCGATGCGCGAGCCGGCGCTGGCCGGCTTCGTCGAACGGCTGATGCAGCAGGACATCGTGCCGACGCTGAAGCTGCCGCGCGGTTTCGATCCGGATGCCTACATCGACGCGATCCTGGCCCGCTTCCGCAACCCGGCCATCGCCCACCGGCTGGCGCAGATCGCCTGGGACGGCTCGCAGAAGATCCCGGTGCGCCTGCTCGGCACGATCGCCGACGCGCTCGCCGCCGGGCGGCCGATCGAGCGGCTGTGCCTGCCGGTGGCCGGCTGGCTGCATTTCGTCCGCCGGCAGGCGCGCCATGGCGTGCCGATCGTCGATCCGCTGGCCGACACGCTGGCGCGTGTCGGCGCGGCCGGCAGCGGCGAAGCGAAAGGCGAAGCGGTGGGCGGAACTGCAGGCGGGACCGTGGGTCAGATGGTGGACGGAGTGGCAGGCGGGACGACGGGCAAGGTCGCGGGCGGGGCGGCAGGCGGGGTGGATGCATTCCTCGCCCTGGACGCCGTGTTCGCGCCGCTGTCGGCCGACGAACGTTTCGTCGCCGCGTTGCGCCGCGCCTATGCCGCGCTCGGCGATGCGTCGCCGGCGGCCGTGGCGGCCGCGCTGGCCGCGGATGGGCGGGCGTGAGCCTGTCGCGTACCGGCGGCGTCGGGTCGCCGATGAATCGGCTCCTACAGGAAGGATGCCGCGCCGGCGCTTTTGTAGGAGCGGGCATGACCGCGACCCGAGGGCGCTGGCGATGCGAGGACGTCGCCCATGCCGACGCCGTCGGGTCGCCGATGAATCGGCGCCTGCAGGAAGGTTGCCGCGCCGGCGCCTTTGTAGGAGCGGGCATGACCGCGACCCGAGGGCGCCGGCGATGCGAGGACGTCGCCCATGCCGACGCCGTCGGGTCGCCGATGAATCGTCGCCTGCAGGAAGGCTGCCGCGCCGGCGCCTTTGTAGGAGCGGGCATGACCGCGACCCGAGGGCGCCGGCGATGCGAGGACGTCGCCCATGCCGACGCCGTCGGGTCGCCGATGAATCGGCTCCTACAGGAAGGATGCCGCGCGGCGGCCTTTGCAGGAGCGGGCATGACCGCGAGCCGAGGGCGCCGGCAATGGCGCCCGGAACTTCCGCACCAGATATAGCGCTTCCTCTCCCTTCGAGCCGTTGGAGCCCGCCATGCCTGCGACCCTCACCCGCCATGCCACCGAAGCCGGCCCGCGCTGGGCGCTCGACGGCCACTACCTGCCAACTGACTTCACCCTGGGCGACTGGCTGGCCTGGCCGCAGGCCGATGCGCAGGCGCGGCTGGCCGCGCTGCCGCGCGGCGGTGCGGCCGACGGTCCTTTGCTGGCGCCGATCGAGGACACCCAGGAGGCCTGGGCCAGCGGGGTGACCTACCTCAGCAGCCGCATGGCGCGCGAGGCCGAGTCGCAGAGCGCCGACGTCTACCAGAAGGTCTACGCGGCGGCGCGGCCGGAGCTGTTCTTCAAGGCGCCCGGCTGGCGTGTGCGCGGACCCGGTGAGGGCATCCGCATCCGCGCCGACAGCCACTGGAACGTGCCCGAGCCGGAACTGGTGCTGGTGCTGGACGCGCGCGGCGCGATCCGCGGCTGCACCGCCGGCAACGACGTGTCCTCGCGCAGCATCGAGGGCGAGAACCCGCTGTACCTGCCGCAGGCCAAGGTCTACGACGGCGCCTGCGCGATCGGGCCGTCGATCCGGCTGTGCGATGCCGAGATGCTGCGCGACCTGCCGATCGCGCTGGACATCGCGCGCGGCGGCGCCACCGTGTTCGTCGGCGCCACGCGCACCTCGCAGATCAAGCGCGGGCTGCAGGAACTGGCCGACTGGCTGTTCCGCGAGCTGGCGTTCCCGCGGGGCGCGTTCCTGTTCACCGGCACCGGCGTGGTCCCGGGCGAGGACTTCACCCTGCAGGCCGGCGACGTGGTCCGCATCGACATCGACGGCCTGCTGCTGGAGAACCCGGTGCGATGAGCCGCGGCCTCGCCATCCGCCCCCCTGCCGGTTCGCGGTCGCGCCTGGCCCGCGGCCCGCGCACCCGGCATGACCCGTGAACGGAGCACCGCCATGAGCACGCAGGACATCGGCCTCGACGCGATCCTCGGCGACGGCGCGCCGCTGGCGGCCACGCGCACCTCGGGCGAAGGCCCGCACGGGCACCTGCCGATCGACGCGCGGATGCTGCGCGAGGCGCCCAGCGGCGACCTGTTCGGCCTCACCCAGAACGCCGGCATGGGCTGGCGCGCCAGCGAGGTGGCGCGCGATCCCTACCTGATCGTGAGCACCCAGGGCGGCTTGCGTGCGGCCGACGGCCGCCCGGTCGCGCTGGGCCTGCACACCGGCCACTGGGAGATCGACCGCCTGGTCGGCGCCGCGGCCGAAGCGTTCGCCGCGCACGGCGGGCTGCCGTTCTCGGTGATGTGCAGCGACCCGTGCGACGGTCGCACCCAGGGCACCACCGGCATGTTCGACAGCCTGCCGTACCGCAACGACGCGGCGATCACGATGCGCCGGCTGATCCGCTCGCTGCCCACGCGCCGCGGCGTGCTCGGCGTGGCCACCTGCGACAAGGGCCTGCCGGCGATGATGCTGGCGCTGGCCGGCTGCGCCGACCTGCCCGGCGTGGTCGTGCCTGGTGGGGTGACCCTGCCGGCGCGCGGCGCCGAGGACGCGGGCAAGGTGCAGACCATCGGCGCGCGCTTCGCCCACGGGCTGATCGACCTGGAGCATGCGGCGGCGATGGGCTGCCGCGCCTGCGGCTCGCCCGGCGGCGGTTGCCAGTTCCTCGGGACCGCGGCGACCTCGCAGGTGATCGCCGAGGCGCTGGGGATCGCATTGCCGCACAGCGCGCTGGCGCCCTCCGGCGAGCCGGTGTGGACCGACATGGCGCGGCGCTCGGCGCTGGCGCTGGTGCGGCTGGCGGCCACCGGCACGCCGCTGTCGCGGATCCTCACCCGCCAGGCGGTGGAAAACGCATTGCTGGTGCATGCCGCGTTCGGCGGCTCGACCAACCTGCTGCTGCACGTGCCGGCGATCGCGCACGCCGCCGGCCTGGCGCGGCCGACGGTGCGCGACTGGATCGCCGCCAACCGCGCCACGCCGCGGCTGGTCGACGCGCTGCCCAACGGACCGCACCACCATCCGACGGTGCAGGTGTTCATGGCCGGCGGCGTGCCGGAGGTGATGCTGCACCTGCGCGACATGGGCCTGCTGCACCTGGACGCATTGACCGTCAGCGGCCGCACCGTGGGCGAGAACCTGGCCTGGTGGGAAGCCAGCGATGCGCGGCGGCGGGCGCGCGAACGCCTGCGCGAACTCGACGGCGTCGATCCGGACGCGGTGATTATGGGCCCGGACGCCGCGCGCGCCGCCGGCATGACCAGCGCCTTGGTGTTCCCGGTCGGCAACCTGGCGCCGGACGGCGCGGTGATCAAGGCCACGGCGATCGATCCGTCGGTGGTCGATGCCGACAACGTCTATCGCCACATCGGACCGGCGCGCGTGTTCGCCTCCGAGCACGACGCGATCCGCGCGATCAAGAGCAAGGGCGACGACGCGGTGCGCGCCGGCGACGTGGTGGTGCTGGCCGGCTGTGGCCCGGCCGGCACCGGCATGGAGGAGACCTACCAGCTCACCTCGGCGCTGAAGTACCTGCCCTGGGGCAAGCACGTGCCGGTACTCACCGACGCGCGCTTCTCCGGCGTGTCCACCGGCGCCTGCATCGGCCATGTCGGCCCGGAGGCGTTGGCCGGTGGCCCGATCGGGCGCCTGCGCGACGGCGACACGGTGCGGATCGAGATCGACCGCAACACCCTGCAGGGCCGCATCGACCTGGTCGGTACGCAGGCGGAAGGTGACCTCGAAGTGGACGCCGCCGCCGCGCTGCTGGCCGCGCGCGCGCCGCACCCGGCGATCGCCGCGCATCCGCGCCTGCCGGACGACACCCGGCTGTGGGCGGCGTTGCAGGACGCCAGCGGCGGCACCTGGGGCGGCTGCGTGTACGACGTCGACGCGATCTTCGAAACGCTGCGCGCCGGGCGCGAGGCCCTGGCCGCGAAGGGTGGCCGCGCATGAGCACCTTCCTGGTCATCGCCGCGGCCATAGCGCTGCAGATCTTCCTCACCGCGCGCAAGCTCAGCCCGTTCCTGTCGCTGCTGGTCGTGGCGATTCCGATGGGCCTGCTGCTGGGCATGTCGCCGGCCGAGCTGCTCAAGACCATCGACGCCGGCGTCGGCAGCACCCTGGGCGGGCTGGCACTGGTGATCGTGCTCGGCGCGATCCTGGGCAAGGTGCTGGAGGAGAGCGGGGCGGCAGAGAAGATCGCCATCACCCTGGTCGGGCGCTTCGGCGAGCGGCACATCCAGTGGGCGCTGCTGCTGACCGGCTTCCTGGTCGGCATCCCGCTGTACTTCAACGCCGGCTTCATCATCCTCGTACCGCTGATCTTCTCGCTCGCGCGCCGGACCGGGCTGCCGATCCTGTACCTGGCCATCCCCACGGTGGCCTCGCTCAGCACCACGCATTGCTTCCTGCCGCCGCACCCGGGGCCGGTGGTGCTGGTCAACGCGTTCGGCGCCGACATGGGCCTGACCCTGCTCTACGGCATCGCCATGGCGGTCCCGGCGGTGGTCATCGCCGGTCCGCTGCTGGGCCGGCGGCTGCAGTCGGTCAACCCGCCGCTGCCGGACCTGTTCACCGCCAGCGAAGCACCGCGCGAACTGCCCGGCGGCTGGAGCTCGTTCCTGGTCGCGCTCTCGCCGGTGCTGCTGATCAGCATTTCGGTGCTGGCCGACGCGCTGCTGCCCGAGGGCCTGGCCCGCACCGCGCTGCTGTTCCTGGGTAATCCCACGGTCGCGCTGCTGCTGGCCACGCTGGTCGCGTTCTGGTGGCTGGGCTATCGCCGCGGCGTCGGCCTGGAGGCGCAGACGCGCTGGCTCAACGCGGCCATCGCCGGGATCGCGGTGATCCTGCTGATCATCACCGCCGGCGGCGTGTTCAAGCAGGTGCTGGTGGACAGCGGCGTGGGCGCGCGCATCGCCGCGCTCAGCGCGAGCTGGCACATGCCGCCGCTGGTGTTCGCCTGGCTGGCCACCGCCGTACTGCGGGTGATGATCGGCTCGGCCACGGTGGCGGTGATCACCGCCGCCGGTATCGTCGCCCCGCTGATCGCCAGCACCGGCGCCTCGCCCGAACTGATGGTGCTGGCGGTGGGCGCCGGCAGCGTGTTCGGCTCGCACGTCAACGACTCCGCGTTCTGGATGTTCAAGGAGTTCTTCGGCCTGTCGATGGCGCAGACCTTCCAGTCGTGGACGGTGATGGAGTCGCTGATCTCGGTGATCGGGCTGGGCGGGGTGCTGCTGCTGGACCTGGTGCTGGGCTGGAGCGGCGGGCCCCCGCCCGCCGCCTAGCCGGGCGTCGTCCGGGTTTCAACGGTCCAGCGGGCTGAGCACCCCCAGCGCGCCGCGGTTGAGCACGTGGGTGTAGATCTGGGTGGTGGCCACGTCCTTGTGCCCGAGCAGCTCCTGCACGGTGCGGATGTCGGCGCCGGATTCGAGCAGGTGGGTGGCGAAGCAGTGGCGCAGCGTGTGCGGCGTGACCGGCCGGTCGAACCCGCAGGCCAGCGCTGCGCCGCGCACCGCCTTCTGCAGCACCTTCTCGTCGAGGTGATGGCGCCGGCGCACGCCGTCGCGCGGATCCTCCGAGAGCCGCGTGGCCGGGAACACGTACTGCCAGGCCAGCTCGGCCGGCGCATTCGGATACTTGCGCGCCAGCGCATGCGGCAGGTACACGCGGCCGGCGCCGCAGGCCAGGTCGCGCGCGTGCAGCTCGCGCACCGCCGCAAGCTGCCGTTCCAGCCCCTCCCTGATCGCGGCCGGCAGCACCGTCACCCGGTCCTTGCCGCCCTTGCCGTCGCGCACCACCAGCTCGTTGCGGGCCAGGCCCACGTCCTTGACCCGCAGGCGCACGCATTCCATCAGGCGCAGGCCGCTGCCGTAGAGCAGCCCGGCCATCAACGCCTCGCGCCCGGCCAGGCGCTCGAGCAGCCGCGCCACCTGTGCCCGTGCCAGCACCACCGGCAGGCGTCGCGGCCGCTTGGCCCGGACCACGTTCTCCATCCACGGCAGCTCCACCCCCAGCACCTCGCGGTACAGGAACAACAGCGCCGACAGGGCTTGGTTCTGGGTGCTGGCGGCGACGTCGTCGCGGGTGGCCAGACCAGTGAGGAAAGCCTCCACCGCCGCCCCGTCCAGCTCGCGCGGGTGCCGTGGCAGCCACACGCGGATATACCGGCGGATCCAGTACACGTAAGCCTGTTCGGTGCGCCGGCTGTAGTGCCTGAGCCGCAGCCGCGCCCGCACCTGGTCCAGCAGGCGCGGCTCGCGCGCCGCTGCCGGCCCGCCCGATAACGGGGCCAGCTCGCCGTCATAAGACATATCGGGGCCTCCATGCCGCCTTTACCGGCAAAGTGACCCGAGGCGGGCCCTGCCGCCATTGGACAAGTCCGTGATCGGTGTAGGAATTCCCGCATTGACGCCCGCCCGGAGCGGGCCACACACTCGGCGCTACACCCCCGCTGGGGGTCTACTGGTAGTTAGGCATCACATGAAGTCATACGCGCCGTTACTAATATTCCCGGTTGGCTACCTGGTCTACTGGATTCTTCTATCTAGGAGCCGGGGCAAGCTCTTCAGCTCATTTTTCGGCTATGACTCTTACGAGGATCTACGAAAAGTTTCTTGGCGCTGGTTCGTGGCCGTGATGACGCTTCTTGCTTTAGTGGTGCTAAGCGACACCTCTTCCAACAATGCTCTACTGGCTGCTTCTTTTGCCTTGGGCTACCTTCTGGCGCACGCTAGGTTTCTCTTGGCTCCTGCTAACAAGTGGGCGCGGCGGTGATTCCTAACAATTCATTCAAGCCGAACCCGCTTCGCGGGTCGGCTTAATTCAGGCGTTATACCTAGCTTGAGCTTTTAGCGATCATCAGGGGGGAACATGCACGAACATCAGAATCCGATGACTGGATTCAAGTTGCTGGAGCAGGCGTTTTCGCAAGGCTTCCGTATGCGTCGGGTGCCAGACACCGAAGATCTGTTCGTGGAGATAGATCAGGGGCTGCGAACAGAGCGCTACACGTATGCTCGCCTAGAAGGTTTGAAGGTTCAGCAACTTGTCGTGCTTGATGAAAATGAGCCGCTCAATGGCTTGCCGTGCTTCTGTCTTTTCTACGGCACTCTTGAGAGCCTCAGGGAGCAAGGCCTAACGTCACCATTTATCCGGCAATGCCTTGACCAATTCAAGAAAGACCTTCCGCCAAGGTATGGCCAGAGCTACTACGTAGAGTCTTTGATCGAGACAGATAATGAGCCATCGCTCGCAATCGCCAAAAAACTCTTTGGCGAGCCAAGTCATGATGGTGTTGATCAGATGTCTGGGGTGCCGACACGAATTTGGCAGTTCAAGGAAACTCGTTAGTCTCTGTGGCTAGGTATAACAATTCATTCAAGCCGATGCCGCTTCGCGGCACGGCTTAATTCAGGCGTTAGGCGGGTTGTGGCGTTCGTGTTTGGGGTGGGGCGTCGGACTTCGGTAGGGGAATCGCAATGGATCGTTGGCGTGCGGCATCGCAGCGGGTCGGGCGCGGGGAAGGCCTTCGTTCGGAGCGCGTCTCGCACAATCAGTCGGCTGGCGTTTCGGTCGTCCAGGCTTCTTGCCTGATGGGTCGCCGGCCTAACCACTCGTTCAAGCCGACGCCGCTTCGCGGCGCGGCTTAACTCCGGCGTTAGGCGGGTTGTGGCGTTCGTGTTTGGGATGGGTCGTCGGACTTCGGTAGGGGAATCGCAATGGATCGTTGGCGTGCGGCATCGCATCGGGTCGGGCGCGGAGCAGGCGTTCGGTCGGAGTGCGCGTCGCACAATCGGCGGGCTGGCTACTCGGTCGTCCAGGCTTCTTGCCTGATGGCTCGCCGGCCTAACCACTCGTTCAAGCCGACGCCGCTTCGCGGCGCGGCTTAACTCCGGCGTTAGGCATCACACCAAGCAATCGCTGACCATGACGAAACGAAAGCACCAAGCACGAGAAGCGCTTCGCGAGGCATCAAACGAGCTCAGCGTGGAGTTCGCTGAAGGGAAATGGGATCATCTGCCAGGCATCCGCGCCACTCCCGTCGGTGAGTGCATGGAGCTTTTGAGAGAGCTGGAGAGGCGTTGTCCTGGCCATGCGGCGGAGGTGTACCAAGAGGCCTTCCGTCGCAGTGTGTTTACGTACAGGTGATGCCTAACAATTCATGTATGGACTCCTCCGTCAAGCAGGTTTGCCGCAGCTGATGTTCGATCGTTGGGAAGCGGAACGGTTGCAGTCGTGTATTCGGCCTTGAGGTGAGCGGTCGATGTGCTCGG